>NZ_CP061714.1:1457744-2915489 GCF_014764385.1 Luteimonas sp. MC1825
GCCGCCGCGGGCTGGCTGGTGGTGCTGGCGCCGTGGGTGGCAAGGCTCGGCGGCATCTATCTGTCACCGCGTGCCGACGGAAAACCCGGCTAGGCCATGATCGAGTTCTATCCGCAGATCAAGTCGGTGCACGTGGCCACGGTCGTGGCCAGCGGCCTGCTGTTCGCCGTGCGCGGATTGCTGGTGCAGGTCGGGCAACCGCGCCTGGCCCTCGCCGCCCCCGTGCGCTACCTGAGCTACACCATCGACACCACGCTGCTGACCGCCGCGCTCATGTTGCTGACCATCCTGCCGGGCGCCATGTTCGCCAACGGCTGGCTGGTGGCCAAGATCGTGCTGCTGGTCGCCTACATCGTGCTTGGCGCCCATGCGCTGCGCCGTGGGCGGTCTGCGCGCGTACGCCTCGCCTGCTACGTGGCGGGGTTCGCTTTGTTCGGATTCATCTATACCATCGCACGAGCCCACCACCCGGCGGGCTTCTTCTGGCTGTTGTTCGCAGGTTGACCGGCGGCGGCGCCAGGAGGCGAGTCGACCACCACAAAGGGGCTACCCATGCAGGGTGCAGTGCGCAAGATCTCGATCCTCGTTGCGGCCCTGGCCGTGTTCTCAATGATCGGCTGCGACGGTGGCGACCGCACCCCGGCCGCGGCCAAGTCCGGACAGGCCGCGGCCCCGGGCAAAGGCGATACCGGCGGCTCGCGCAAGGGCGACTTCGGTCCGCCGCAGGGCGAGCCGATCAAGGCCGTCCTGACGTCTCCGCCGCTCGTGCCCCCGGCCACCGGCCGCAACCATCCGGCCAAGGTCATCGTCGAGCTGGACGTCATCGAAAAGGTGATGCCGATCTCGGAAGGCGTCGACTACACCTTCTGGACCTTTGGCGGCACCGTGCCCGGCAGCTTCATCCGCGTGCGACAGGGCGATACGGTCGAATTCCACCTGCGCAACATGCCCGACAGCAAGATGCCCCACAACATCGACCTGCACGGCGTGACCGGGCCGGGCGGCGGCGCGGCTTCGAGCTTCACGGCTCCCGGCCACCGCACCCAGTTCACGTTCAAGGCGCTCAACGCCGGCCTCTACGTCTACCATTGCGCCACCGCGCCGGTGGGCATGCACGTGGCCAACGGCATGTACGGACTGATCCTGGTCGAGCCGCCGGAGGGTCTGTCGAAGGTCGACCGCGAGTACTACGTGATGCAGGGCGACTTCTACACGACCGGCAAGTACCGCGAGAAAGGCCTGCAGCCGTTCGACATGGAGCGGGCCATCGACGAGAACCCGACCTACGTGCTCTTCAACGGGTCGGAAGGTTCGATCGCCGGCGACAACGCGCTGATGACCAAGGTCGGGGAGACCGTGCGCCTGTACGTCGGCAACGGAGGCCCCAACCTGATCTCAAGCTTCCACGTGATCGGCGAGATCTTCGACAAGGTCTGGTACGAGGGCGGCACGCACTTCCAGGAAAACGTGCAGACCACGCTGATCCCGGCGGGTGGCGCGGCGATGATGGAATTCCACATGGAAGTCCCGGGCAGCTACGTGCTGGTCGACCACAGCCTGTTCCGCGCTTTCAACAAGGGCGCGCTTGGCATCCTCAAGGCCGACGGACCCGAGAACAAGGAGATCTACTCCGGCCTCGAGGTCGACGAGATGTACATCGGCGATCGCGCCCAGGGCAACCTGGCCGCCGTGGCCACGGCCGCGGCCGCGCAGAAGACCGGAGATCTCACGGTCGAGGAGCAGATCGCGGCCGGCAAGGCGCTGTTCGCCGGCACCTGCTCGACCTGCCACATGCCCAACGGCGAAGGCATGGCGGGCGTGTTCCCCCCACTGGCCAAGTCGGACTACATCGCCGCCGACCCGACGTCGGTGCCGCGCGTGATCCTGCACGGGCTGGAGGGCAAGGTGACGGTCAACGGCACCGACTACAACTCGATCATGCCGCCGATGGCGCAGCTGACCGACGACGAAGTCGCCAACATCTCCACCTACGTGCTCAACACCTGGGGCAACCCCGGTGGCAAGGTCACCAAGGCCGAAGCCGCGACCATCCGCAAGGCCAAGCCCGCCAACGCCTCCGCCGGCCACTGAGCCATGCGCCGCCTCGCCGCGCTGCTGCTCCTGCTCCCGCTCGCCGGCCTCGCCGCCGGCGTCGGGGAGTACGTGAAGCTGCCCGGCGGGGCGTTCCGCACCGCACTGAAGTACGAAGACCGGACCGGACCCACGCGCATCGCGCCCTTCGAGATGATGCGCACCCCGGTCAGCAACGCGCGGTTCCTCGCGTTCGTCCGCAAGCATCCGCAATGGCGGCGTGACCGCGTCGCCTCGGTGATGGCCGAACCGCGCTACCTGTCGCACTGGGCGGGTGCGACCACGCTCGGCGATGCCGTGCGACCGGAACAGCCCGTGGTGCAGGTCAGCTGGTTCGCCGCGCAGGCCTACTGCGAGGCCGAAGGCGCGCGGCTGCCGACCTGGGACGAATGGGAGTACGCGGCGGCCGCCGACGAGACCCGCCGTGACGCCCGGCGCGATCCGCGCTGGCGCGAGCGCATCCTGTCCTGGTACTCGCGCCCGTCCAACGCCGCATTGCAGCGGGTCGGATTGCAGGCGCCGAATGCCTATGGCGTGCAGGACCTGCACGGCCTGGTCTGGGAATGGACCGAAGACGCGTCGGCGCTGATGATCGCCGAGGACAACCGCAACCAGGGCGACGCCGACAACGCGCGCTTCTGCGGGGCCGGTGCACTGTCGATGGACGACCGCGACAACTATGCGGTGCTGATGCGGGTGGCCATGCTGTCCTCGCTCGGTGCACGCGACACCACCGCCAACATGGGCTTCCGTTGCGTGAAGGACCTGCCATGAGCAAGTTGCTGGCGACCCTCCTGGGACTGCTCCTGGCGCTGGCCTGCACGCCCGCGTCCGCGGCGCAGCTACCGAAGGACTCCGTGTACGCGCTGCCGCTGCCGCTGGTGGACCAGGACGGACGCGCGTTCGACTGGCGCGAGCGGCGCGGAAAGGCCCAGCTGGTGTCGATGTTCTATACCTCGTGCCAGTACATCTGCCCGCTGATCGTCGACAGTGGCAAGGCCATCGAGCGGCAACTGTCTGCAAGCGAACGCGCCCGCCTCGGCCTGCTGCTGATCAGCATGGATCCTGCGCGCGACACGCCCGCCGCCCTCGCGAAAGTGGCCACCCAGCGCAAGCTGGACGCCACGCGCTGGACCTTGGCCCGGCCGCGGCCACAGGACGTACGCAGCATCGCCGGGCTGCTTGGCATCCGCTACCGGCTGCTGGAAGACGGCGAGTTCAACCACACCAGTGCGCTGGTGCTGCTCGATGCGGAGGGCCGGATCATCGCCCGCACCGAGCGCATGGGGAGCCGGCCGGACCCCGAGTTCCTCGCCGCGGTCAAACGCGCACTGGCGACGGATTGACCCACGCCGGCCGCGGCCCCCATGGCCCGCGGCCCGGAGTCCGCAGCGGCGCGGGGCCGTGGGACGGATCGTTGCCGTTTCCGCCCGGCCGGGACGTGCCCTTCCCCGTGGCGGACGCCTATAATGCGCGGTGCTGCATGCGTCGCCCTTGTGTCTGCCGGCCCATGCGCCAATCCTCCGCCGCGAACAAGCCGGCAGCGCTTTGATCACGATCAATGCCGGGCCCGCCCCCGTAGCGGAAAATAAACAACAGCAACCAAGGTCACCGCACATGTCCTCGACCCCCGCCACAGCTCCGGCCACGGCCGCATTCGGCCCGGATGCCGCCAGGTCCGGCTATTACAACGACAAGGTCGTGCGCCAGTTCACCGTCGCCACTGTCTTCTGGGGCATCGTCGGCATGGCCGTGGGCGTCTTCATCGCCGCGCAGCTGTACTGGCCGACCCTCGGCGAAGGCATCCCGTGGCTGAGTTACGGCCGCCTGCGCCCGCTGCACACCAACGGCGTGATCTTCGCCTTCGGCGTCTGCGCGCTGTTCGCGACCAGCCTCTACGTCGTGCAGCGCACCTGCCATGTCCGGCTGATCTCCGACAAGCTGGCATCGTTCGTGTTCTGGGGCTGGCAGCTGGTGCTGGTGCTGGCGGTGATCACCCTGCCCATGGGCCTGACCCAGGGCAAGGAATACGCCGAACTGGAATGGCCCATCGACCTGCTGCTGACCGTGGTCTGGGTCGCCTACGCGGTGCTGTTCTTCGGCACCATCGCCAAGCGCCGCGTGTCGCACATCTACGTCGCCAACTGGTTCTTCGGCGCGTACATCGTCACCGTCGCCATCCTGCACATCGTCAACAACATCGCCATCCCGTCGGGCCTCGGCAAGTCCTACCCGGTATACAGCGGCGCGGTCGATGCGATGGTGCAGTGGTGGTACGGCCACAACGCCGTCGGCTTCCTGCTGACCACGGCGTTCCTGGGCATGATGTATTACTTCGTGCCCAAGCAGGCCGGGCGCCCGGTCTACTCCTACCGCCTGTCGATCGTGCACTTCTGGGCGCTGATCGCGGTCTACATGTGGGCCGGTCCGCACCACCTGCAGTACACCGCCCTGCCCGACTGGGTGCAGTCGGTGGGCATGGTGTTCTCGCTGATCCTGCTGGCGCCCAGCTGGGGCGGCGCGATCAACGGAATCATGACGCTCTCCGGCGTCTGGTACAAACTCCGCACCGATCCGATCCTGAAGTTCCTGATCGTCGCGCTGTCGTTCTACATGATCGCCACCTTCGAGGGGCCGATGATGTCGATCAAGACGGTGAACTCGCTGTCGCACTACACCGACTGGACCGTCGGCCACGTGCACGCCGGCGCGCTGGGCTGGGTGGCCATGATCACCATCGGCTCCATCTATTCGCTGATGCCGCGCATCCTCGGCCTGAAGGAGATGTACTCGGTCAAGTGGATCGACACGCACTTCTGGCTGCACACCATCGGCGTGGTGTTCTACATCGCATCGATGTGGATCGCCGGCGTGATGCAGGGCCTGATGTGGCGCGCGACCAACGCCGACGGCACGCTGACCTACAGCTTCGTCGAGTCCCTCAATGCCACCTACCCCTACTACCTCGTGCGCTTCGGCGGCGGCCTGCTGGTGCTGACCGGCATGTTCCTGATGGCCCTCAACACCTGGAGGACGTTCCAGATGGCCAAGGCCCCGGCGCCGCAGCCGGTGCTCGCGCCCGATCCTTCCAGCGCCCGCGCTTCGACCCAGGCTGCCTGACATGAGCGAAAACAAGATTCCCCCGCCGCCCAATGCCCACGAAAAGGTCGAGAAGAACGTCGGCCTGCTGATCGGCCTGATCGCCGTGGCCGTGTCCTTCGGTGGACTTGCCGAGATCGTGCCGCTGATGTACCAGGCCGAGACCATCGAGCCGCTGCCGGGCGTGGAACCCTACCCCGCCCTGGAGCTCGCCGGGCGCGACATCTACGTCCGCGAGGGCTGCTACAACTGCCACTCGCAGATGGTGCGCACCCTGCGCTTCGAATCCGAGCGTTACGGCCACTACTCGCTGGCCGGCGAGTCGGTGTATGACCGTCCGCACCAGTGGGGTTCCAAGCGCACCGGTCCGGACCTGGCGCGCGTCGGTGGCCGTTATTCGGACGACTGGCATCGCGTGCACCTGGTTGATCCGCGCGCGGTGGTGCCCGAGTCCAACATGCCGTCCTTCCCCTGGTTGGCCAATGCACAGGTGAACGCCGCGACGATCGCGCGCAACATGCGCAACCTGCAGCGCCTCGGCGACCCGTATAGCGACGAGGACATTGCCGGCGTGGCCGAGGCGGTGGCCGGCAAGACCGAGCTCGATGCCATGGTGGCCTACCTGCAGGGCCTCGGGCGCCATGCCCCGACCGCGGCCGCCGTGTCCGCCGCGAAGGCGGAGGCCGCGCCATGATCGGCGGATTTGTCACGCTCGCCCTCCTGCTGCTGTTCGTGGGCGGCTGGATCTGGATCTGGCGACCTTCGCTCAAGGCCCAGTTCGATGCAGCCGCGCAGCGGCCCCTTGAAGACGATTCCCAGGAGCCCGCTCAATGACCACCGGTTGGAGCATCTACGTCATCGCGCTGGTCGTGCTCAACATCGCCGGCCTCTGGGCCCTGCTGGCCTGGACCAGCCGCCGCCGCCCGGGTGATCCCAAGCCGGAGGACACCAGCCACGTCTGGGACGAGGACATCACCGAGTACAACAAGCCGCTGCCGCGCTGGTGGATCATCGGCTTCTACCTGACCATGGTGTTCGCCGTCGGCTACCTGCTCTGGTATCCGGGCTTTGGCAACTTCAAGGGGTTTGGCAACTGGACCTCGTCCGCCGAGCATGACGCCGACAAGTCCAGGCAGGACGCGGTCCTCGCCGAGACCTTCAGGCCCTATGACGGTCGCGCCATCTCCGAGCTCGCTGGCGATCCGCGCGCGGTGCAGCTGGGGCGCGCGATCTTCGCCAACACCTGCGCCACCTGCCATGGCTCCTCGGCGCAGGGCGCGGTGGGCTACCCCAACCTGACCGACGATATCTGGCACTGGGGCGCCTCGGAGGCACGCGTGCTCGAGAGCATCCTCGACGGTCGCCAGGGCGTGATGCCGGAATGGGGCACGGTGCTCACCGGCATGGGCGGCGACAACGCCGTGCTTTCGGTGGCCACCTACGTGCGCGCGCTGGCGGGTGAGGTCCCGGCGAACGACTTCTTCGCCGCCCAGGGCAAGGGCCTGTACGAAGGCGTCTGCGTGGCCTGCCACGGCATCGACGGCAAGGGCAACCAAGACCTGGGCGCGCCCGACCTGACCGACGCCTACGCCATGTACGGCAACTCGGTGCAATCGATCATGGAAACCATCAACAAGGGGCGCCACGGCGTCATGCCGGCGCATCGCGAGCTGCTTGGCGAGACCCGCTCGCGGCTGGTGGCCTCCTATGTGTGGTCGCTGTCCAACCCCACCGGTCCCGAGCCGACCCAGGGCCAGCCGCTGGGCGCGCAGTGAGCAACCTCCCCGGCCCCGGGTTCGACCATCCGCCGCGCCCCATGGCGCAGCGGGTCGGCGCGATCCTGTGGCCGAGCTTCTTCGCCGCGGGCGTGGCGACGATGGTGTTCTCCGCCTTCGTCGACCCGCTGATGCTGCGTGACATCACCTTCCCCGATGTCGAGATCAGCCGCAGCCTGGGCTACTCGATCGCGTTCTTCATGTTCTGGGTCGCCACTGCGGCGTCCAGCCTGTTCACGTGGTTCCTGCTTCGCCCGGCCAGCCGGTTCAACAAGGCGCTCCCCCCAGACTGATGAACCGTCGTATCCCCCTGGAGCTTGCCGGCGACGATGGCGGCTCGATGTATGTCAGCGAGCGCAAGGTCTACCCGCGCGAAGTCTCCGGACGCCTCAACACCCTGCGCGTGGCCGCCGTGTTCTGGCTGCTCGGCATGTTCTACGTGTTCCCGTGGCTGCGCTGGGACGGCCGCCAGGCGGTGCTGTTCGACCTGCCGGCGCGCAAGTTCCACGTCTTCAGCCTGACGTTCTGGCCGCAGGACTTCCTGTTCCTGGCGCTGCTGCTGATCATCGCCGCGCTGGCGCTGTTCTTCTTCACCGCGCTGGCCGGGCGCCTGTTCTGCGGCTACGCCTGCCCGCAGACGGTGTGGACCGAAGTGTTCCTGTGGATGGAGCGCTGGACCGAGGGCGAGCGCAACAAGCGCATGCGCCTCGACGCCGGCCCATGGACGCGCGAGAAGTTCCTGCGCAAGGGTGCCAAGCACGCGCTGTGGCTGGTGTTCGCGTTGTGGACCGGCTTCACCTTCGTCGGCTTCTTCACCCCGATCACCGACCTGGCCGCGCGCCTGCCCACCCTCGCCTGGGGTGGCTGGGAGACGTTCTGGGTGCTGTTCTACGCGCTAGCCACCTGGGGCAACGCCGGTTTCCTGCGCGAGCAGGTGTGCAAGTACATGTGCCCGTACGCGCGCTTCCAGAGCGCCATGTTCGACCGCAACACGCTGATCATCGCCTACGACCCGATGCGCGGCGAGCCGCGCGGGCCGCGCAAGCGTGGCCTGGGCAGCGTGCTGCAGCGCGCCCGCGGCCTGCTGGACCAGATCACCGCCTACGACTACGTGTTCCGCGCCGCGCTGCACCCGACCGCGGCCGACAACCGCGTGCAGGCCGCCGGCACCATCTCGCTTGGCGGCATGGGCGAGGTAGCGGAGCCCCTGCCGAAGTTCGACACCGCCGAACTCGGTGACTGCATCGACTGCACCCTCTGCGTGCAGGTCTGCCCGACCGGCATCGACATCCGCAACGGGCTGCAATACGAGTGCATCGCCTGTGGCGCCTGCATCGACGCCTGCGACGACGTCATGGACAAGATGGGCTTCGAGCGCGGCCTGATCCGCTACAGCACCCAGAATGCGATCGACAACAAGCCCACCCGCGTGCTGCGGCCCCGCGTGTTCGTCTACGGCATCCTGCTGCTGGCGCTCACCGTCGCCTGGGTGGTTGGCGTGGGCATGCGCAGCCCGCTGATCGTCGAGGTGCTGCGCGACCGCAATGCGCTCTACCGCGTGGTCGGCGACGGCCAGGTCGAGAACGACTACACACTCAAGATCGTCAACAAGAGCGACGATGCCCGCGCCTACCGCATCGTCGTCGAAGGCGGCGCGCCGGGCATCGAGCTGCGCGGCCGCGGCCTGGACGCGGTGCGCGCCGATGCCCAGCAGGTGATCAGCGTCCCGGTGGTCATCGCCGCTCCCGACTCCCTCAAGGGCCGCCACGCGCTGAGTTTCCGCGTCGAGACCATCGACGGCGAAGCCAGCGAAACGGTCGACAGCAGCTTCTTCGGACCCATGTGATGACAGACGACCGCAAACGCCCCTTCTGGCGCGAACCGATGATGTGGCTGGTGATCGGCCTGCCGCTGGCGTCGGTTGTCGCCGGCGTGATCCTCGTGGGCCTGGCGACCCGCGACTCAAGCGATGCGGTGGGCGACGTGGTCCAGCGCACCGCGCAGATCCAGGTCTCCGACCTGAGCCCCGACGCCCGCGCCCGCGACCTCGGCCTGAGCGCCATCATCCGCGTCGACGAAGGCTATGTGGAAGTGCTGCCGGTGACCGGCCAGTTCGACCGCGGGCAGCCCCTGCGCATCGTGCTGCGCCACCCCTCCCTGGCGGCGTCCGACGTCGAACTGCGCGCCGCGCCCGGCGAGTACGGCTGGCGTGCCGAGGCCGGGATCGGCCTCGACCACGACTGGAAGCTCGAGCTCATGCCCGAAGGCATGGCCTGGCGCCTGCAGGGACGCCTGCCGAAAGGACAGCGCGCGGCCCACGTGAAGCCGGCCTTCTCCGGCGAGCAGGAGTGAGGTGAACGCGGGCGCGGTCGCCACGGCCGCCGCCGTGCGCGACGCGCAGGGCGTGGCGGACGGCTGCTTCCACTGCAGCGAGGCCCTGCCCGCGGATCCGGCCAGCGCCCGCATCGATGGCGCGTACCGCCGCTTCTGCTGTGATGGCTGCGCCGCCGCGGCGCAGTGGATCCGCGATGCCAACCTGGTCGACTACTACCGCCTGCGCACCGAGCCGGGCGGACGTGCCGCGCTCGACCTGGACGCGCAGCTCGCCGCCTTCGACCGCGACGACGTCCAGGCCGGGCACGTGCGCGGGGTCGACGGCGGCCGTGAAATCACGGTACTGACCGACGGCATGCGTTGCGCGGCCTGTGCCTGGCTGGTCGACCGCGCGGTCGCGCGCGAGCCGGGCGTGATCGAGGTCGTGGCCAACGCGGTGACCGGGCGCATCCGCATCGCCTGGGACCCGGCGCGCACCGCGCTCTCGGGTCCGCTGCGCCGCCTGGCCGGGCTGGGTTACGTGCCCTACCTCGCCTCGGGCATCGCCCGCGAACGCGAGCGCCGCGCCGCACGCAACCGCGACCTGCTGCGCATGGGCATCGCTGGCCTGGCGTCGATGCAGGCGATGATGTTCGCCGAGGCGCTGTACCTCGACATTTACCAGCAGATGCCGCTGGCCACGCGCGATTTCTTCCGCTGGATCACCCTGCTGGTGTCGACGCCGGTGGTGTTCTGGTGCGGCTGGCCGTTCATCGCCGGCATGCTGCGGGAGCTGCGCAACCGCCACCTGGGCATGGACACGCTGATCGCCAGCTCCACGCTGCTTGCCTACTTCGCCAGCGTGTTCGAGACCATCCGCGGCGGAACGCATGTCTGGTACGACGCTGCGGTGATGTTCGTGTTCCTGCTGCTCGGCGCGCGCATGCTCGAGCAGCGCGCGCGACGCATCGCCGTGGCCCAGGTGGACACGCTGGCGCGGGCGCGGCCGGAGCTGGCGACGCGCGAACTTGCCGACGGCAGCCGCGAGGTCGTGCCGACGGCCGCGCTGCGGCCCGGTGATATCGCGTGCATCGCGGCGGGCGACACGGTGCCGGCGGACGGCACCCTGATCGACGCCGCCGCGCGGTTCGAGGAGGCCCTGCTCACCGGCGAGGTCCATCCGGTCCTGCACGCACCGGGCGACACGATATACGCCGGTACCGTCTGCCGCGAGGCCCCGGCGCGCATCCGCGTCGAGCACGTGGGCGCGGCGACCCGGCTGTCGGAGCTGGAGTGGCTCGTGGAACGCGCGCAGTCGCATCGCCCGCGCGCGGCGCAGCTGGCCGACGCGTTCTCCAGCCGTTTCGTGGCCGGCATCCTGGTGGCGGCGGTGCTGGTGTACATCGGGTGGCGGATATACGACCCGTCGCGTGCGCTCGAGGTCACCATCGCCCTGCTGGTGATCAGCTGCCCATGTGCACTCTCGCTGGCGGTGCCGACCGCGCTCGCCGTCGCCCACGGCGCGCTGGCGAAGCTCGGCGTGCTGTCGACCGATGGCGAGGCGCTGGGCTCGCTGGCCGCGGCCACCGACATCGTGTTCGACAAGACCGGAACCTTGGGCAGCGGCCGGCCGACGCTCGGGCGCGTGGAAGCCTTCGGCGATCTCGACGTCGAGGACGCGCTCGGGATTGCCACGGCGCTGGAGCGCGACAGCCTGCACCCGATTGCCCGCGCCTTCGAGGGACGCGACGCCGGCCTGGCCGTGGCGGCGGTGGAAGAACATGCGGGGCTGGGCATCGCCGGAACGGTCGAAGGCCGCGCCTGGCGCATGGGCCGCGCCGACTTCGCCGCGGGCCGCGCCGACGACGGCGCCCTGTGGCTCGGCGACGGCCAGCAGGCAGTGGCCAGGTTCACCCTGGAAGAGCCACCGCGTGATGACGCCGCCCGGGCGGTCACGGCGCTGCGCGAGCTCGGCGTCGATGTCCACCTGTCCAGCGGCGATGCGGCGACCACGGTGAACGCATTCGCCGACATGCTCGGCATCGACCATGCGGCGTCACGCCAGTCGCCCGAGGACAAGCTCGCCGGCGTGCGCGCGCTGCAGGCAAGCGGCAAGGTGGTGGCGATGGTCGGCGATGGGCTCAATGACGCCCCCGTGCTGGCCGGGGCCGACGTCTCGATCGCGATCGGCAGCGGCGCCGCCCTCGCCCACCGTGCTGCCGGCCTGGTGCTGACCGCTCCCTCGCTGCTGCGCATTCCCGCCGCGATCGCCCTGGCGCGCCGCACGCGCGCCATCGTGCGCCAGAACCTGGCCTGGGCGCTGGGCTACAACGTGGTGGCCATCCCGCTGGCCGCGGCCGGCCTGGTCACGCCGTGGGTGGCGGCGCTGGGCATGGCGGTGTCATCGCTCATCGTCACCCTCAATGCGCTGCGCCTGGCGCGGACCAGCGCGCCATGAACGTGCTGCTGTTCCTCATCCCGGTGAGCCTGGTGCTGCTGCTCGTGGCCGTCTGGGCATTCCGCTGGGCGGTGGGCAAGGGACAGTTTGAAAACCTCGATGCGGCTGCGATCGACATCCTGCGCGACGACAGCACGGACCAGGCGCCGGACGCCCTCCCGCCGAATGACGCGCCCGCCGGGGACGGCGAAGCGGGCGGCCGCCGCGGCCTGCGCGAAGGCGGGCCCCGTGCCGACTGACTGGCTGGCGATCGGTGCGGCGCTGCTCGCCGGCCTGATGGGCGGCGTGCACTGCGCGGCCATGTGTGGCGGCATCGCCACCGGGTTCTCCGCGATGGGTGGCCGCAACGGCTGGTGGCCGGCGCTGCAGCCCAACCTCGGCCGCGTTGGCGGCTACGTTGCGGCGGGCGCGATCGCCGGCGCGCTGGGTGGCGGCATCCTGGCGGTCGCGCGCAGTCCCTGGATCGCATTCGGCGCACGCATGCTGGTAGGCGTGGTGCTGGTGGTGGTCGCACTGCGGCTGCTCGACCGCAAGGGTCGCCTGGGTTTCCTCGGACGGCCAGGCTCGGCGCTTTGGCAGCGGCTGCGCAGGCTGCAGGCGCCGCTGCTCCCGGCCGACACCGTGGCCAAGCGCCTCGCGCTCGGCGTGCTCTGGGGGTGGATGCCGTGTGGCCTCAGTACCACCATGCTCGCCGCGGCCTGGTTGCAGGCCGACGCCCGCAACGGCGCGCTGACCATGGCGGCATTCGGCTTGGGCACCCTGCCACTGATGGTGTCGCTGACCTGGTCGGGCGCGCGCATCGGCCAATACCTGCAGCGCGGGCGTTGGCGGATGGGTCTCGGCCTGGTGGTGCTCGCCGCAGGCGTGCTCACCATTGCCGCACCGTGGCTGATGCACATTCCCGCACTGGCGGGACCGCTGGCGGCGCTCGGCTGCCTGCCGCCGCCGACGCGCTGACGCGCTGACGCGCTGACGCGCTGACGCGCCGCCGGCTACGTGCGCCGCGCTCTGATCCGTGCCAGCTTCTCGCGCAGCTTGATCTCCAGGCCGCGCTCGACCGGGCGGTAGTACACGCGCTCGCCCATCGCATCGGGAAATCCGGTCTGGTCCGGGGCGATCCCGCCTTCCAGGGTGTGGTCGTACTGGTAGCCCTTGCCGTAGCCGAGCTGCTTCATGAGCCTGGTCGGTGCGTTGCGCAGGTGCATCGGCACGTCCGCGGTGCCGTGCGCCACCACGTCGCCGCGCGCTTCGCCGAAAGCGACATAGGCGGCGTTGGACTTGGCGGTGCTCGCCAGGTAGATCGCCACCTGCGCCAGCGCCAGGTCGCCCTCGGGGCTGCCGAGGCGGTCATGTGCATCCCAGGCTTCCAGCGCCATCGTCAGCGCGCGTGGATCGGCCAGGCCGATGTCCTCCACCGCCATCCGCGTGAGGCGGCGCGCGAGATAACCGGGATCCGCGCCGCCATCGAGCATGCGCGCCAGCCAGTACAGCGCGGCGTCCGGGTTGGAGCTGCGCACCGACTTGTGCAGCGCGGAGATCTGGTCGTAGAACTGTTCGCCGCCCTTGTCGAAGCGGCGGCTGCGGTCGGCCAATACCTGCGCCAGGGTGGCGTCGTTGATGGTGCCGCCCTCACCCGCCAGCTCGGCGGCGATTTCCAGCAGGGTGAGCGCGCGGCGCACGTCGCCGTCCGCCGCCGAAGCGATCATCGCCAGCTGCCCGTCGCCGATGGCGATGCCGCGTCCACCCAGTCCGCGCCGTAGGTCTTCGAGTGCGCGGCGCAGGGCGAGCACGATGTCGTCCGCCGACACCGCCTCGAGCACGTGCACGCGGCAACGCGAGAGCAGCGCGGAGTTGAGTTCGAACGAGGGGTTCTCGGTGGTCGCGCCGACGAACACGATCGTGCCGCGTTCGATGTACGGCAGGAACGCATCCTGCTGCACCTTGTTGAAGCGGTGCACCTCATCGACGAACAGCACCGTGCGCCGCCCGCCGGCGAAGCGCTGCTCGGCCTCGGCCAGCACCTTGCGCACCTCCGGCAGGCCCGAGAGCACCGCGGAAATCGCCTTGAACTCGGCATCGGCGTAGTCGGCGAGCAGCAGCGCGAGGGTGGTCTTGCCACAGCCGGGTGGGCCCCACAGCACCATCGAGTGCACGTTGCCGGCCTCGATCGCGCGGCGCAGTGCCGAGCCTTCCGCCAGCAGGCGGCGCTGACCGACCATCTCGTCGGGCGTGCGCGGGCGCATGCGCTCGGCCAGCGGGCGCATGGCAAGCGCATTCTCGTCTTCGGGCAGGAGGCCGGGCATGTCGGCGTCCGGGGCTGGCTTGCGGGGCAACATCGCATCCGGGTGTGGACCGGACGACAAGATAGCAAGTGGTGCGCCGTGAACGCGTACCGGGGCGGCCTCAGTAGCTCGCGACGGGTGCCGTCGGGTCGACGCTGATGTTGGCGCCCAGCTCCTGCCGCACGCGCAGCCAGGTCGCATCGCGGCGGTCGTAGACGGCCTCGACGTGCGCGCTGGTGTTGCCACCGGTGCCGAAATCGGCAACACCGGTGGCATCGATGCGCACGAACCGCGCGCCGGTTTCCACGCTGTTGATCGCGTCGAACTGCAGGTAGACGCGACCCGCGCCCGGCAGCTGCTCGAGCTCGGTGGCGAGACGGTCTTCGAGCTCCGATATCAGCAGCGCGTCGTTGGGGACCTCGCGCTCGCCGTCGCCACCCAGTTGCACGTCGGGCCAGCCGGCGCTGGCGAACATGGTGTCGTAACGGGTGCGGTACTGGAATGCGAGCCAGTCGCCGTCGGTGGCCATGCCGTCGCCCGCGGCGCCCGCGCCGATGCGCACCCGGCCACTGCCGCTGACCACATGGTCGCGGGCACTCTCGACGGCGACCTGCGCGCTGTCTAGGCGCACGTCGACCATGGCGTCCCCGAATTCCGCACCGAGTGCGCCGACCAGCACGGCGGCCACCGCGTTGCGGACGTCATCCCCAGCCGGCTGCGGCGCCATGCCGACAGCCTCCCCTACCGCGGCCTGGGGTGGATCGCCGGGCTGCGCGGACACACCCGCACCGGGCAGGCCCAGGCTCAGCACCAACAGGAAGGAACGGAAAGGCGTGGGGCGCGACAGCGGCATGCGATACGTGCGGGAACTCGACGGCGACACTGTCCTCAACGCAGGAACGGCGCCACGGGGGCCACCCGTGACGCCGTCCTGGTCGTTCCGCCGCCGGCGGAGCCATGTCGCGGGCTTCAGCCCTCGCCGATCACGTCAACGCCCGGGCCCGGGGTGTACTTGAACGTGCCCGCGCCGAAGCGGGGATTGCGCTTCCAGCCGCTGAATGCGATCTCGGTGCGCTGGCCAAGCGAGTCGACCACCTCCATGCGCACCAGGCCCGCAGCCGAGAAGCCAAGCCGTGCGCTGGCAAAGCCCGCTTCGTCCTTTTTGGGCGTCAGCAGCAGCCACGACAGGCCGTCGGCCTCGCCGGCCTCGCGGACGTTGTAGTCGCGATCGAGGCGCGACGGATCGATCAGCGCCGCCAGCGGGCTGTCCTGCTCGCCCGCACCCTGGTCACGCACCGTCACCTGCTCCAGGTCGGGGTCATGGATCCAGACCTTGCTGCCGTCGGCGACGATCAGCTGCGCGTACGGCTTGACGTATTCCCAGCGGAACAGGCGCGGCGCGGACATCGCGACGCGGCCGCTGGATGTCTCCTTGATGCGGCCATCGGCATCGAATGCCTTCTGCACGAACTGGCCGTCGAGGCCCTTGAGTCCGCGGGTGAAGCCATCGAGGTTGTCGCGCGCACCGGCGAACGCGGTGCCGGTGGCAAGCAGCGCGGCCAGCGCGACCAGCCAGAAACGGGAACGGATCATGTGGCGGGCTCCATGGGAAAGATGCGCTGCGAGTGTGCGGCGGCATCGCTGAATGCGGGCTCACGCGGGCGCACCGGCATGGCTGCAGCCGCCGCTACTTCGGCGGCGGGGGCGCGAGCACCGAGCGGTCGCCGTTGTGCTCGGGCGGGGTGACCACGCCCGCGGCTTCCATCGCTTCCACCAGGCGCGCGGCGCGGTTGTAGCCGATCTTCAGCCGCCGTTGCACGCCGGAAATCGACGCACGGCGTGTCTCGGTGACCACGCGCACGGCTTCGTCATACAGTGGATCGCTCTCGTCGCCGGCACTGCCGCTGCTCTCCGGCAGGCCGCTGGCACCGACCACGACGCCGTCGCCCATCGACTGGATTTCCTCCAGCACGCCTTCGACGTAATCCGGGCCGCCGCCGGCCTGCCTGAGGTGCTCGACCACGCGATGCACTTCCTCGTCGGACACGAACGCGCCGTGCACGCGCTCCGGCATGGCGGTTCCGGGCGGCAGGTACAGCATGTCGCCATGGCCAAGCAGCGTCTCGGCGCCTGACTGGTCGAGGATGGTGCGCGAGTCGATCTTGCTCGACACCTGGAAGGCGATGCGCGTGGGGATGTTGGCCTTGATCAGGCCGGTGATCACGTCCACCGAGGGGCGCTGCGTGGCGAGGATCAGGTGGATGCCGGCGGCGCGCGACTTCTGCGCCAGGCGTGCGATCAACTCTTCCACCTTCTTGCCGACGATCATCATCATGTCGGCGAATTCGTCGATGAAGATGACGATGAACGGCAGCGGCTCGAGCGGCTGCGGCGCTTCGTTCAACTCCGGGTTGGGCTTGAACAGCGGATCGAGCAGCGGCTGGCCGCTGTCCTGCGCGTCCTTCACCTTCTTGTTGAAGCCCGCGAGGTTGCGCACGCCGACCGCGCTCATCAGCTTGTAGCGGCGCTCCATCTCCGCCACGCACCAGCGCAGGCCATTGGCGGCCTCCTTCATGTCGGTGACCACCGGCGCAAGGAGATGCGGGATGCCCTGGTAGACGCTCAGCTCCAGCATCTTCGGGTCGATCATCAGCATGCGCACGTCCTTGGCGGACGCCTTGTACAGCAGGCTCAGCACCATGGCGTTGACCGCGACCGACTTGCCGGAGCCGGTGGTGCCGGCGACCAGCAGGTGCGGCATGCGTGCGAGGTCGGCGACCGTCGGCCGCCCGGCGATGTCCTTGCCCAGCGCCAGGGTGAGCGGGCTGCCGGACTTGTCATATTCCTTGGAGCGCAGCAGCTCGGAGAGGTAGATCATCTCGCGGTGCGTGTTGGGCGTTTCCAGGCCGATCACCGACTTGCCCGGGATCACGTCGACCACGCGCACCGACTTCACGCTGAGCCCGCGCGCGATGTCCTTGTCCAGCGAACTGACCTGGCTGACCTTCACGCCGGGCGCGGGTTCGATCTCGAAGCGGGTGATCACCGGCCCCGGATAGGCGCCGACCACTTGCGCGTCGATACGGAAGTCCTTGAGCTTGAACTCGATCTGCCGCGACAGCGTTTCCAGCGTGTCCTCGTCATAGCCCTTGGCCTGCGGCTTCGGGTCGTCGAGCAGCGCCAGCGGCGGGATGCCGCTGCCGTCGGCGACATGGAACAGCGGGATCTGCTGTTCGCGCTTGGCGCGCTCGCTCTTCTCCACCACCGGCGCCGGCGGCGGCTCGATCCGCACCGGCGCGCGCGTCTTGCGCAGTTCGCTGTCGATCTTGCGCACCTCGGTGCGCTCCTCGCGCTTGGCGCGGGCTTCCTGCCAGTCGACCGCCTGCTTGCTGCCGCGGCGGAACAGTTCGGGCAGGCGCAGCACCCATTGGCCGATGGCATCCATCACCCTGAACCACGACAGCCCCGTCGCCAGGGTCACCGACACCAGCAACAGGGCCAGCAGGAACAGGTTGCCGCCGACCGGTCCGAATGCCGAGTACAGCGAATTGCCGACCAGGCGGCCGAGGATGCCGCCGCTGCCGGCCGAATAGCCTTCCACCGCGCCGATGCGCAGGAACAGAAGCCCCGTGGAGGACACGATGAAGCCGACGATGCCGACCAGCCGCAGGGCCGGGCCGAGATCCGCCTGGCCATCGCCATCGGTGTCCATGCCGAACAGCGCGATCCACGCCACCGCGCCGAGGATCAGCGGCAGCACGAAGGCGACATGGCCGAACAGGCCCAGCAGCACGTCGGCCACCCAGGCGCCGACGCGGCCGCCGGCATTGTTGAGCGGTGCGGTCAGGCTGCCGGAATGCGACCAGCCCGGATCGGTCGGCGAGAACGTCACCATGCACACCAGCAGGTAGACCAGCAGCGGCGCGATCGCGATCAGCGCGATGTCGCGCAGCAGCTTCTGCCGGCGTGGGTTGGGCGCCGCGGGCGCGGCCTTGTCGGCGGCAGCCTTGCGCTGCCGCCTGTTGCCGCGTTCCGCTACCGGGCGTGCTGCCACGTGTGATCAGACCTTAAGATTATCCCGCAATGGGATGATTCTACTCACCATTTGCCCTAAATGGGCAGGGCGAGCAGTGCCGGGTGCACCAGCTTGCCTGCGTCGACGTTCACGCCACGTGCCAGCGCATCGTTGCCGCGCCACGCCGGACCCGCCGCCAGCTTCGCCACCCACGGCAGGATTGCCGCGCAGATCGCCTGCGACGAGGTCCGCGGCACCGCGCCCGGCATGTTGGTGACGCAGAAGTGCGTGACGCCCTCCTCCACGTAGGTCGGATCCTTCCAGGTGGTCGGACGCGAGGTCTCGAAGCAGCCGCCCTGGTCGATGGCGATGTCCACCAGCACGCTGCCCGGCTCCATGGCCCTGAGCATGTCGCGGGTCATCACATGCGGCGCGCGCGCGCCGGCGACCAGCACTGCGCCCACCACCAGGTCCGCCGACGCGACTTCGCGCGCGATGACGTCCTGGTAGGGGTACAGCGCGGTGACGTTGTTGCCCAGGCGCATCATCTCGTCCATGCGGTCCTGGCGCATCTCAAACACGGTGACGCTGGCGCCAGCCGCGGCCGCGAGCGCCGCGGCGCCACCGCCGGCCTTGCCGGCACCGAACACCACCACCTTGCCGCGCGACGTCGACGGCAGCCCGCCGAGCAGCACGCCCTTGCCGCCCTGCGGCTGGTGCAGCAGCGTGGTGCCGACCTGGGTCGCGATGCGACCGGCGATGACCGACATCGGCGCCAGCAGCGGCAACTCGCCGTTGGGCAGCTCGACGGTCTCGAAGGCGATCGCGGTGAGGCCGATGTCGAGCAGCTGGCGCGTCAGCGCGGGCTCGGCGGCAAGGTGCAGGTAGCAGAACAGGAGGTGGTCACTGCGCAGGTGTTCGAGGTCGCCGGCGATCGGCTCCTTCACCTTCACGATCATCTCGCCCCTGGCGTACAGCTCGGCGGCATCTGCGGCGATGTTGACGCCGAGCCCGGCGTAGGCGGCATCGGCGAATCCGGACTTCATGCCGGCACCCGACTCGAGCCAGACCTCGTGACCGCGCTTGACCAGGTCGCCGGCCGCCTCGGGGACCAGCGCGACGCGACCTTCGAGCGTCTTGGTTTCTTTCGGGACACCGATTCGCATGGGTCGCTCCTGCACAAAAAACGCCGCGTCAGCGGCGAGTCGTCGTTTGCGGCAAGGAACCCAGCGTTGCGGTGAACCGCAACCCGCGCGCCTTGTCATGCTGCCGTGGCGCCGCCAAGCTATGCGCTTCCCAACGCCATGTTTCCATGGCTCGCGAGTATACATGAGCACTTCCAAGCACTGCCGCCTGCTGATCCTCGGTTCCGGCCCCGCCGGCTGGACCGCCGCCGTCTACGCCGCGCGCGCCAACCTCAAGCCGGTGCTGGTCACCGGCCTGCAGATGGGCGGGCAGCTGATGACCACCACCGAGGTCGACAACTGGCCCGGTGACGCGCATGGCCTGATGGGGCCGGACCTGATGAACCGGATGCAGGCGCATGCCGAGCGCTTCGATACCGAGGTCGTGTTCGACCAGGTGCACAGCGTCGACCTGTCGCAGCGTCCGTTCCGGCTCATCGGTGACAGCGGCGCCTACACCGCCGACGCGCTGATCATCGCCACCGGCGCCACCGCCAAGTACCTGGGGCTGCCGTCTGAAGAGGCCTTCAAGGGCCGCGGCGTGTCCGCCTGCGCGACCTGCGACGGATTTTTCTACAAGGACCAGGACGTGGCCGTGGTCGGCGGCGGCAACACCGCCGTGGAGGAAGCGCTGTACCTGTCCAACATCGCGCGCACCGTGTACCTGGTGCACCGCCGCGACAGCCTGCGCGCCGAGAAGATCATGCAGGACAAGCTGCAGGCGAAGATCAACGCCGGCAAGATCGTGCCGGTCTGGCACCACGTGGTCGACGAAGTGCTCGGCAACGAGGCCGGCGTGACCGGCCTGCGCCTGAAGTCGGTGCAGGACGACAGCACCCGCGAGATCGTGGTGCACGGCTTCTTCGTGGCCATCGGCCACACACCCAACACCTCGCTGTTCGAAGGCCAGCTGGCGATGAACAACGGTTACCTGGAGATCCGATCGGGACTCGCCGGTGGCGCCACCGAAACGTCGGTCAAGGGCGTGTTCGCCGCAGGTGACGTGGCCGACCAGGTCTACCGCCAGGCGATCACCTCGGCGGGCTTCGGCTGCATGGCCGCGCTGGATGCGGAACGCTTCCTCGACAAGGATGCCTGAGCCGCGGCGCGCGACGGTGGGGGCCGGCTGAGCCGCGCATGGCGGTCGCCCGCACCCATGCGTCGCTCTTCGAGGTCCCGGCCGCGGCCTGGGATGCGCTGCACGATGGCGGCAACCCGTTTGTCGCGCATGCGTTCCTCGCCGGTTTGGAATCCAGCGGCTGCCTGCGCGAAGGCTGGGGTTGGACACCGCGGCACATCGCCCTGTGGGACGGCGATGTGCTGGTGGCGGCCGCGCCCGGCTACCTGAAGGACAACTCGCACGGCGAGTTCGTGTTCGACCACGCCTGGGCGAATGCGTACGCGCGCCACGGCCTCGACTATTACCCGAAGTGGCTGGGCGCCGTGCCCTACTCGCCCGTGACCGGGCCGCGCCTGCTCGCGCGCAGCGACGCCGCGCGCGCCGCGCTGGTCGCCGCGATCACGGCCGACGCGCGCGCAGGCGGACGTTCTTCGGCGCACGTGAATTTCCACGAGGCGGCGGAAGACGCGGCATTCGATTCCACCTGGCTGCAGCGCCTCGACGTGCAGTACCACTGGCGCAACGACGCGGGCTGGCGTGATTTCAACGACTTCCTTGCGGCGATGGACCACAAGCATCGCAAGAACATCCGCCAGGAGCGCGCGCGCGTGGAGCGCGCCGGCGTGCGCTTCCGCGTACTGCACGGCGATGAGGCGAGCGATGCCGACCTCGACGCCATGCACGGCTTCTACCTGCAGACGTTCGCCGACTACGGCAACGCCCCCGCGCTGACCCCTGCCTTCCTGCGCCACCTGGCCAGGCGCATGCCGCGCGCGCTGGTGCTGGTGCTGGCCGATCTCGACGGTGCGCCCGTCGCGGGCGCGCTGTGCCTGCGCGGCCGCGACACGCTGTACGGTCGCTACTGGGGTGCCACGCGCGAGTTGCCGGGGCTGCATTTCGAGGCCTGCTACTACCAGGGCATCGCCTATTGCCTGCGCGAGGGCCTGGCCCGCTTCGAGCCCGGCGCGCAGGGCGTGCACAAGATCGCGCGCGGCTTCCTGCCAACCCTGGTGCGCAGCCACCACTGGATCGCCGAGCCGGTGTTCCGCGAGGCGCTGGCGCCCTGGTGCGCGGAGGAGCGCGATGTCGTGCATGCCCAGGCCCACGCGCTGCTGCAACGCTCGCCGTTCCGGAGCGATCCGCCGGGCGGTGCGTCGTGAGCCTGTCGCTGCCGCGGCTTGGCGCACGCGCCGATGCGCCATTC
The DNA here is from genome assembly GCF_014764385.1 of Luteimonas sp. MC1825. NCBI lineage: Bacteria > Pseudomonadati > Pseudomonadota > Gammaproteobacteria > Lysobacterales > Lysobacteraceae > Luteimonas > Luteimonas sp. MC1825. Next base: position 1,479,286 of record NZ_CP061714.1, read on the forward strand.
CCGGAACCGGGCAGCGCGCTGCGCGAGCCGGATGGCCTGCTCGCCTTCGGCGGCGACCTCTCGACGACGCGCTTGGCCAATGCCTATCGCCGCGGCATCTTCCCCTGGTACTCGGAAGGGCAGCCGATCCTCTGGTGGTCGCCGGATCCGCGCATGGTGTTCCGTACCGATGGCGTGCACCTGGCATCGCGCTTCCGCCGCAGCCTCAGGCATTCGCCCTGGCACGTTCGCGCGGATACCGCGTTCGACGCCGTGGTGGCGGCCTGCGCCGACGTGCCACGGCACGGCCAGCGCGGCACCTGGATCGACGCCGACATGCGCGCCGCCTACGGCCAGCTCCACCGTGCGGGCCTGGCGCACAGCATCGAGGTCGTCGACGCGGACGACCGCCTGGTCGGCGGCATGTACGGCGTCGCCATCGGCGCGATGTTCTTCGGCGAGAGCATGTTCAGTGCGGCCAGTGGCGGGTCCAAGCTGGCGCTCGCGGCGCTCGCCCTGCGCTTGCGCGAATGGGGCTGGCCGCTGATCGACGCGCAGGTCGACAACGCGCACCTGCGGCGCATGGGCGCGGAGACGTGGCCACGGGTGCGGTTCCTTGGCGAGGTGCGGCGCCTGGTGGCATATCCGGGTCGGGACGGGGCGTGGACCGATGCGTTCGGCGAGCTGCCGGCAACGGCGCTGGCGGCACCCCCGGACACGGCGCGATCGACCACCCGCGACGCCCTGCCGGTGGGTTCCGGTTAACGGAAATTTTGCGCTTGGACGCCATTCGTGGCAGAATCCCCTCTTTCGGGCGTCCAGCCCGAGCTCCTTGCATGGTCAAACAGGACGCATGGCAAAAGACGACGTCATAGAATTCGAAGGTTCGGTCTCCGAGACCCTCCCGAACACCATGTTCCGGGTGCGGCTTGAGAACGGCCACGAGGTCATCGCACACATTTCCGGGCGCATGCGCAAGAACTACATCCGCATCCTCACCGGCGATCGAGTCAAGATCGAGATGACCCCGTACGACCTCACCAAGGGTCGCATCACCTATCGCATGAAGTAAGCCGCCGCGCCCCTGCCGGCGCGAGACGAATAAAGGCGGCCATTGGCCGCCTTTATTCATTCCAACGCGCCGCAGGCAGCCGACGCTCAGCCCACCGTCACCGGCAGCAGCTTCTCCGCCTCGGGCTGCACGTCGAGCACGATCTCGCCGTCCAGGACATCCAGCGAGACGCGCCCACCCGACACCAGCTTCCCGAACAGCAGCTCGTCGGCCAGCGGACGCTTGACCTTGTCCTGGATCACGCGCGCCATGGGACGCGCGCCCATGAGCGGGTCAAACCCGTGCTGGGCCAGCCATTCGCGCGCCGCGGGTGTCGCCGCCAGGCTGACGCCCTTCTCGTGCAGCTGCTCCTCGAGCTCGATCAGGAACTTGTCGACTACGCGCAGGATGTGTTCGAAGGCCAGTGGCTGGAACTGCACCACCGCATCGAGCCGGTTGCGGAACTCCGGGGTGAAGCCCTTGCGGATCGCTTCCATCGCATCCGTGCTGTGGTCCTGCTGCATGAATCCGATCGTGCGCCGCGCGGCCTGTGCCGCGCCGGCATTGGTGGTCATCACCAGCACCACGTTGCGGAAGTTGGCCTCGCGCCCGTTGGTGTCGGTGAGGATGCCGCGGTCCATGACCTGCAGCAGGATGTTGAAGATGTCCGGATGCGCCTTCTCGACCTCGTCCAGCAGCAGCACGCAGTGCGGCGTCTTGACGATCTTCTCGGTCAGCAGGCCACCCTGGTCGAAGCCGACATAGCCCGGCGGCGCGCCGATCAGGCGGCTGACCGAATGCGGCTCCATGTACTCGGACATGTCGAAGCGCACCAGCTCGATGCCCAGCTGCAGCGCGAGCTGGCGGGTGACTTCGGTCTTGCCCACGCCGGTGGGTCCGGCGAACAGGAAGTTGCCGATCGGCTTGTCCGGATTGGCAAGGCCCGAGCGCGCGAGCTTGATCGCCGAGGCCAGCGTGCCGATCGCCGGATCCTGGCCGAAGATCACCATCTTCAGGTTGCGCTCCAGGTGCTGGAGCACGTCCTTGTCCGAGGCGCTGACCTGCTTGGCCGGGATGCGCGCCATCTTGGCGACGATGGTCTCGACTTCCTCCACATCGATCAGCTGCTTGCGCACGCCTTCCGGCAACAGCCGCTGGCGCGCGCCGGCTTCGTCGATCACGTCGATCGCCTTGTCCGGCAGCAACCGGTCGCCGATGTGCTTCACCGAAAGGTCCACCGCGGCCTGCAGCGCCTCGTCGGCGTAGGTGACCTGGTGGTGGGCCTCGTAGCGCGGCTTCAGGCCCTGCAGGATCTGGTAGGTCTCGCCCACCGTCGGCTCGACGATGTCGATCTTCTGGAAGCGGCGCGCCAGCGCGCGGTCCTTCTCGAAGATGCCGCGGTATTCCTGGAACGTGGTGGAACCGATGCAGCGCAGGTCCCCGGATGCCAACGCCGGCTTGATCAGGTTGGACGCATCCATGGTGCCGCCGGACGCGGAACCCGCGCCGATGATGGTGTGGATCTCGTCGATGAAGAGGATCGCGCCCTCGTGCTTGCCGATCGCGGCCAGCACCGCCTTCAGCCGCTTCTCGAAGTCGCCGCGGTACTTGGTGCCGGCCACCAGCGCACCCAGGTCGAGCGAGTAGATGGTGGCGTGCGCAAGCACCTCGGGCACCTCGCCCTCGACGATGCGTCGCGCCAGGCCCTCGGCGATCGCGGTCTTGCCCACGCCCGCCTCGCCGACGTACAGCGGGTTGTTCTTGCGGCGGCGGCAGAGCACCTGGATGGTGCGCTCGACTTCCTCCGCACGGCCGACGAGCGGATCGATGCGCCCTGCGCGCGCCATCGCGTTGAGGTCGGTGGCGAACTCGGCCAGCGCATCGCCCTTGCCGTCGCCCTCACCGCTCTCGCCGCCCTCGCCACGTGGGCGGGCGGATGCATCCTCGGCGTCGTGCGGCGGCTCGTCGCCGGTGCGCGCGATGCCGTGGGACAGGTAATTGACGACATCCAGCCGGGTCACGTCCTGCTGGTTCAGGAAATAGACGGCGTGCGAGTCCTTCTCGCCGAAGATCGCCACCAGCACGTTGGCGCCGGAGACCTCCTTCTTGCCCGAGGACTGCACGTGGTAGACGGCGCGCTGCAGCACGCGCTGGAAGCCGAGCGTGGGCTGGGTGTCGCGGCCGTCATCATCGGCCAGGCGTGACACCGAGCTGTCGATCGCCTGCTCGAGGTCGGCGCGCAGGCGATGGAAATCGGCGCTGCAGGCCTTCAGCACCATCTCGGCGGACGGGTTGTCGAGCAGCGCAAGCAGCAGGTGTTCGACCGTCATGTACTCGTCGCGCGCCTCGCGGGCGCGCTTGTAGCATTGGCCGATGCTGTATTCGAGGTCCTTGCTGAACATGGGGCGTGCGCCTCCTGGAATCACTAACCATCCAGATGGGGGTGCCGATGCGGCTTTTCCATCCGGAGATGACCCTCTTGTAGGCCTTTGCCAGCGTCGAGCGCAAGGGCCGGCGGTGGGCCCCAGTATCCCGCCAGCGGATGTCACGACAGGGTGCAGGAGCACACCCGCCGGGCCACTCAGGCCGGCTCCATCGTCGCCAGCAGGGGATGCTGGTTCAGGCGCGCATAGTCGTTGACCTGGGCGACCTTGGATTCCGCCACGTCGCGGATGAACACACCGCACACGCCGCGGCCACGGGTATGCACGTGGAGCATCACCTGGGTGGCGCGCTCGATGTCCAGGCTGAAGAAACGCACGAGCACCTCGACCACGAAGTCCATCGGCGTGTAGTCATCGTTCAGCAACAGCACGGAGTACAGCGGCGGTCGCGCCAGTTCGGGGCGGGCGGGTTCGACGACGACGCCGTGGTCGCGTTCGTGTTCTGTCTTGCGGCTCATGGCGGCCATTATACGGAGCCGGCGGTGGACGCCCATGCGCAACTGGGACGAAAATGCCACAACCTCCGCACCGCGAGCGCCCGATGCGCAACACCACCGCCAGGCAGCACGCAGGCGCCGGCACGAGCAGCATGCCCGTCCACGGGCGTGCCGTGGCGCACGCGGCATGACCTATCGCCAGGGGCGGTTCTGGCAACCGGATGTCACTGTGGCGACGGTGGTGCTCGACCGTGGGCGCCTGCTCTGCGTCGAGGAACATGCCGGCGGCGCGCTGGTGCTCAACCAGCCGGCGGGCCACCTGGAACCCGATGAGAGCCTGCTCGACGCCGCGGTGCGCGAGACCCTCGAGGAAACCGGCTGGACGGTCGAGTTGGACGCCTTCATCGGCGCCTACCAGTGGACGTCACCGGTGCTGGCGGACGGCAGCGGTGGCCGCCACTACCTGCGCTTCGCGTTCGCCGCGCGGCCGGTCACGCACGACCCCGCACGGCGGCTGGACGACGGGATCGAACGGGCGGTGTGGCTGGCACCATCCGAACTCCAGGCCGCGTCGCCGCGGCACCGCAGCCCGCTCGTGTGGCAGGTGGTCGAGGACTTCCTGGGTGGCCAGCGCCATCCGCTCTCGCTGCTGCGCGCGCTGCAGGGATGAGGCCGCCGGAGGTCATCGTCGGCATGTCCGGCGGGGTGGATTCTTCGGTCGCGGCGCTGCTTTTTCGTGACGCCGGCGCAGCCGTCGATGGCCTGTTCATGGATAACTGGGCCGACGACGGCAGCGGCGACTGCCGCGCCGAGGACGACCGCCGCGACGCCGTCGCGGTGTGTGGCCGGCTCGGCATCCGCATCCATTTCCGCGATTTCTCCGGCGAGTACTGGACGGGCGTGTTCGAGCATTTCCTGGCCGAGTACGCGCGCGGGCGCACGCCCAACCCGGACATCCTCTGCAACCGCGAGATCAAGTTCCGCCATTTCCTGGATGCCGCCGTCGCGCTCGGTGCCGGGCGCATCGCCACCGGCCACTACGCGCGCATCGACCGCGCCGGCGGCCAGTGGCGCCTGCTGCGCGCCGCCGATCGCGGCAAGGACCAGAGCTACTTCCTGCACCAGCTCGGCCAGGCGCAGCTCGCGGCCACGCTGTTCCCGCTCGGCGACCTGCACAAGGACGCGGTGCGTGCCCTCGCCCGCTCGGCCGGGCTGCCGACGGCGGAAAAGAAGGACTCGACCGGGATCTGCTTCGTCGGCGAGCGCGATTTCCGCACCTTCCTCGCGCGCTACCTGCCCGCCCAACCCGGCGAAATCCGTACGCCGGATGGCCGCCGCGTCGGCACGCATGCCGGCGTGTTCTACTTCACCATCGGCCAGCGCGAAGGCCTGAACATCGGCGGCCAGCGCGGATTCGCCGACAGCCCGTGGTACGTGGTCGGCAAGGATGTCGCCAGCAACGTGCTCACGGTCGACCAGGGGCACGACAGCCCGCACCTGATGTCCGGCACGCTGTGGACCGAACACGCACACTGGATCGCCGGCGCACCGCCGGCGACACGGTTCGCCTGCACGGCGCAGACGCGCTACCGCCAGAACGAGGAGCCATGCGAAGTGTTTGTTGACGATACCGGGAGCCTGCGGGTTGCCTTCGATCGCGCTCAGCGCGCGGTCACGCCGGGCCAGTCCCTGGTGCTCTACAGCGGCGACGCCTGCCTGGGGGGCGCGGTGATCGCGACCACCGACGCTCCGCTCGCGCGCTCCGCGGTGCCGGCATGAGCATGCACGACCGCGTGCTGGCACTCGCCGGCCTGGCACAGGCGCTGCGCCAGGTGCGCCGCATCGCCGATACCGGCCAGGCCGAAGGCGCGGTGCTGCAGACCGCGCTCGACAGCGTGTTCCGCATCGACGCCGAATCCACCGCCGATGTCTACGGCGGCGTGGCCGCGGTACGTCCCGGCCTTGCACTGCTGCGCGACTACCTCACCAACCGCGGCCAGGATCCGCTGCTGCCCAAGCTGGCGTTGGCGGTCACCCAGCTGGAGCGCCGTTTCGTGCAGGACGACCAGATGGGTGAGCGCGTGCATGCCGGCATCCTCGCCGCGCGCGCCGACGCCGAGCGGCTGGGCAGCAGCACACACCCCGAGGTGCTGGGCAGCCTGGGCACGCTGTACGCCGACACCGTCAGCCACCTGCGCCCGCGCGTGCTGGTGCAGGGCAACCCCCACTACCTGGGGCAGGCCGCCGTGGTGGCGGAAATCCGCGCGGTGCTGCTGTCGGCGCTGCGTTCGGCGGTGCTGTGGCGGCAGGCCGGCGGGAGCCCCTGGGACCTCCTGTTCCAGCGCAGTGCGATGGGCCGGGCGGTCGAGGACCTGCTGGGCTGACGAGCGCACCGGCGCACGCCGCGGCCACCCCATGTGGTGGCCGTTGCCGCGGGCCGGCCGCGTATCCAGCTAGGCACAGGCGACGCCCGCACGGGGGGGCATGGGCTGCCGGCCTGCATTCCCGCACACCGGGAGATCGCTCGTGGCCGACAGATCGAACACCGACGGACCCGGCGAGTCCACGCCGCCTCCGGATGCCACGCCGCCACGGCAGGCGATCTTCAGGCTGCTGCGCCGGCTGTTCCTCTACCACGCCGCCATGGCGGCGACGCTGGCGATCCTGCTCGCGCTGTTCCCGACCACGCCGGAGCACCTTCCGATCGGGGGCGTCAGGGAACTGGCCAGCGGTGTCGACCTGGCGGTCGGCCGGGTGGACCATCCGGCGCCGACCACCGGAACCGCCTTCAGCGGGCACGCGCCGCCACCGCCCCCCGACCTCGACCGCCTCGGCTATGCGCGGCGACTCGCCGTTGCACTGGTCGGGACCTGGCTGCTGATGCTGCCGGTGTCGTGGGTGCAAAAGGGCGTCCACCGCGGCAGCGACTACGATCATTCCCTCGACGAAACCACCCTGATCCTGCCCGGCGTGGTCGCGGCGATCGTGCTGGTCGTCCAGTACAGCCTGGCGCTGGCGTTCGCGCTGGCCGGCATCGTCGCCGGCGTGCAGTTCCGACGGGCACTCCAGGACACCTTCGACGCACTGTTCATCCTGGTGGCGATCGGCTGCGGCATCGCCGCCGGGGTCGGCGCGCTGGAGGTGGCCGCGGTGATGACGGTGTTCTTCTGCTACGCGACCCTGTACGTCTGCCGGTTCGGGGACGGCTTCGAATCCGACTACGTGGCCGAGCGCAAGGAAAAGAAGCGCCAGCTCAAGGCGGAGCATGAGGACCAGGGAGGAGGATCACGCAAGGATCCGTCGTGACTACGCGGCCTGCGGGATGGCTGCAGCTGCTCCTGTGCATCGCGGGATGGTTCGCCGCCGCTTGCGCGTGCGCCGCGGCCCCCGCCCGGCCGTTGTTCGAGTCGGCGGACGGGCTGACGGTGACCCTGACCCTGCAGGTGCCCTGGTCCGAATTGCTGCGCACGAAGAACGAAAAGCGCCGCTATCCCGCTGTGCTGGGCTACGTCGACGGCGCGGGCAGCGAGCACCGGATCGAGGCGACCGTCGAAACCCGCGGGCTCACCCGCTTGCGCATCTGCAGGTTCCCGCCGCTCATGATCCGCTTTGCCCGCCACGCCGCACTGGGCACCGACTTCGCGGGGCAGCGCACGCTGAAGCTGGTCACCCACTGCCGGCCGGGGGCCGTCGCGGAGCAGTACTACGTCCAGGAATTGCTGGCCTACCGGATCTTCAACCACGTCACCGAGCACAGCTTCAGGGTCCGTCCACTCCGGATCACCTATGAGGATGCAAGTGGCGGCGAATCGCACGGGACGCGCTTCGCCTTCCTGATCGAGGATCTGGATGCCGTGGCCAAACGCAATGGCTACAGGCGTTCGCCGCGGGCGCAGTTCGCGCAGGGCGATTTCGATCCCCTGGCGCTGACCCGCTTCATGCTGTTCCAGTACCTGATCGGCAACACCGACTGGGAGGTCCTGAGCGGACCGGAGAAGGACGCGTGCTGCCACAACGTCCGGATCCTGGTGCCGGCGGATGCACCGGGGCCGATGGTGGCGGTCCCCTACGACTTCGACGCCTCGGGGCTGGTGGATGCCAGCTACGCCGTGCCGAACGAGCGGCTGCCGATCCGGTCCGTCACCCAGCGCCTGTATCGCGGGTTCTGCCTCCACAACGACGCACTTGGGCCGGTGCGCCGCGAATTCCTCGCCAAGCGCGACGCGATCTTCGCGCTCGTGCGCAGCGAAGATCGGCTGAGCGGCGACCGGAAGCAGGCCACCATCGACTACTTCGAGGCATTCTTCGCCACGCTCGACAGCGATGCGCGGTTCGCGCGCGAGATCAGCGGGCGGTGCCGCAGATAGCGGCGGCCTCGAGGGGCTGCGCAGGGGTTGGTGCGACATTGGCCGGGGGCGCATCGAGCGTCCCGGCGCGCAGCGCCTCGCGCCGCTTCGGCAATGCCGGGTTGGCGGGCTGCAGCGCGATCACCGCGTCCAGGTATTCCAGGCGCTGCCCGTCATCCATCGGCAGGCGCAGCCGCCCTCCCCGATAGCCGGCGAACAGTCCCTCGCGCGTCACCTCGAGCCAGCCGACATGGCCGCCGTATGCGGCGCTGATTCCGGTGTCGATCATGATGACGCGCCCCGCCAGGCGCGGCCAGATCACGCCGTCGGTGGGGGTATGGCCAATGACCACATGGGCTGCGCCGTGGCGCCCGAGGATGGCGTCGACCGTCTCCGTGGACGCTGCGGGATCAACGCCGGCCAGGCCGCGGTACCACAGCGGGCCGGCCTCGTCGCGCAGGATCCCGGGGGCGTCCGGGTCGCCGCCTCCCAGGGCGGCGCGCGCCATCGTGGTCATCGACTCGAGGCTGTTGCCGCAGTAGGTGCTGCCGATGCCGCCGTGCACGAAGACCAGGTCGTTGAGCTGGATGGCGACCTTGGTCTTCATCGTCCACAGGAACAGCTCGCCTTTCGGGTCCCAGCGTGGATCCCAGGCGAAGCGATGCTCCACCCAGCCGAGCGGATGCGAGAGATCCCACTGCGCGCGATGATCGGCCGGCAGTGCGGCGGCCTGCTCCGGGTCGCTGGCCGCGAGCGCCTCCAGCGTGGCCTTGTAATAGCGGTCCCTGAGCACCGGGGCACGCTTGCCCGCGAACGCACTGTATTCGCCTGCGCTGACGTAACGCAGGTCGCCGTAGACGTTCATCGCCTCATGGTTGCCGAGCAGGTTGTGCACCTGGCCACCGCGCTTTTCGGCCTGCCCGCCCAGGCGCGCCATGTGGGCGATGATGCGGCGCGTGTCGGGCCCGCGATCCGGGATGTCACCGGTCTGGACCAGATGGGTGTCGCCGGCGATCCAGCGGCCGCGCCGGTCGACCACGCCTGCGGACTGGAGCACCGTCAGGTAGCTGTCGTAGTCGCCGTGCAGGTCCCCGATCGCGACGATACGGGCGACGTTGTCCCAGCGATATGCGTCGAGCTGCCGCGGCGCCGCCCACAGTGCCTGGGCGAAGAGCAGCATGCCGAACAGCAGATAGCGCGAACGTGCCACCGGGTCGCCTCAGGTCACCGGGAGTCGGGGGGACGGTTGCCGGGCGCCCATGGCGGGAGGATACATCCGCACCCGGTTCCGTGCCCCATCTCCACAACAGGAAAACGCCCGGCGGTGCCGGGCGTTTCCGTGCGTCCCGCAGTGGCCGGGATCAAGCCGTCGCGGCGTCCGCCACCTCGCGGTATTCCTCGATCTGGTCGAAGTTCATGTAGCGGTAGATCGTCTCGCCGCTGGTGTTCACGACGCCGATGTCCGCCAGGTATTCCTCGCGGGTCGGGATGCGGCCCAGGCGCGAACAGATCGCCGCCAGCTCCGCCGAGCCCAGGTAGACATCGGTGTTGCGGCCCAGGCGGTTCGGGAAGTTGCGGGTCGAGGTCGACATCGCGGTGGCGCCCTCGCGGATCTGCGCCTGGTTGCCCATGCACAGCGAGCAGCCCGGCATCTCCATGCGCGCGCCGGCGGCGCCGAACGTGCCGTAATGGCCTTCCTTGGTCAGCTCGGCGGCATCCATGCGCGTCGGCGGTGCGACCCACAGGCGCGTGGGAATGTCGCGCTTGCCTTCCAGCAGTTTGGCCGCGGCGCGGAAGTGGCCGATGTTGGTCATGCAGGAACCGATGAAGACCTCGTCGATCTTCGCGCCGGCGACGTCGGACAGGGTCCTGGCGTCGTCAGGATCGTTCGGGCAGCACACGATCGGCTCGACGATCTCGCCCAGGTCGATCTCGATCACCGCGGCGTACTCGGCGTCGGCGTCCGGCTCGAGCAGCTGCGGGTCGGCCAGCCACTGCTGCATCTTGTCGATGCGGCGCTGCAGGGTGCGCGCGTCGGCGTAGCCCTCGGTGATCATCCACTTCAGCAGGGTGATGTTGCTGGTGAGGTACTCGACGATCGGCGCACGGTCCAGGCGCACGGTGCAGCCGGCGGCGGAGCGCTCGGCGGACGCGTCGGCCAGCTCGAAGGCCTGCTCGATCTTGAGTTGCGGCAGGCCCTCGATCTCGAGGATGCGGCCCGAGAAGATGTTTTTCTTGCCCTGCTTGGCGACCGTCAGCAGCCCGGCCCTGATGGCGTAGAGCGGGATGGCATGCACCAGGTCGCGCAGCGTCACGCCCGGCTGCATGCTGCCCTTGAAGCGCACCAGCACCGATTCCGGCATGTCCAGCGGCATGACACCGGTTGCGGCGGCAAACGCCACCAGGCCCGAGCCGGCCGGGAACGAGATGCCGATCGGGAAGCGGGTATGCGAATCGCCGCCGGTGCCCACGGTATCGGGCAGCAGCATGCGGTTGAGCCAGCTGTGGATGATGCCGTCGCCCGGGCGCAACGACACGCCGCCGCGGGTCGAGATGAACTCGGGCAGCGTGTGGTGCGTCTTCACGTCCACCGGCTTGGGGTACGCCGCGGTGTGGCAGAAAGACTGCATCACCAGGTCCGACGAGAACCCCAGGCACGCCAGGTCCTTCAGTTCGTCGCGGGTCATCGGGCCGGTGGTGTCCTGCGAGCCCACGGTGGTCATCCTGGGTTCGCAGTAGGTGCCCGGGCGCATGCCTTGCTGCACGCCGTTCACGATGGGCAGGCCGCAGGCGCGGCCGACCATCTTCTGCGCGAGCGTGTAGCCGCGACCGGTGTCGGCGGGCGTGGCCGGCAGGCGGAACAGGTGCGCGGCCGGCAGGCCGAGCGCTTCGCGCGCGCGCGCCGTCAGGCCACGGCCGATGATCAGCGGAATGCGGCCACCGGCGCGCACCTCGTCGAACAGCACCTCTGACTTGACCTGGAATTCGGCGATCAACACGCCGTCCTTCAGCGCCTGGCCGTCGTAGGGACGCAGCTCGATCACGTCGCCATGCGCCATGTTCGACACATCGAGCTCGATCGGCAGCGCACCCGCGTCTTCCATGGTGTTGTAGAAGATCGGCGCGATCTTCGCACCCAGGCACACGCCGCCGAAGCGCTTGTTGGGAATGAACGGGATGTCGTCGCCAGTCCACCACAGCACCGAGTTGGTGGCCGACTTGCGGCTGGAGCCGGTGCCGACCACGTCACCGACATAGGCGACCAGGTGGCCTTTCGCCTTGAGGTCGGCGATGGCCTGGATCGGTCCACGCTTGCCGTCTTCCTCGGGCACGAACGGTGCGTCGGGGCGGCGGTTCTTCAGCATCGCCAGCGCGTGCATCGGGATGTCCGGGCGCGTGGTCGCATCCGGGGCCGGCGACAGGTCGTCGGTATTGGTTTCGCCGGGCACCTTGAAGACGGTGATGGTCAGGCTCTGCGGGACCTCCGGCTTGCTTGTGAACCACTCGGCATCAGCCCAACTCTGCATGACCGCGCGGGCACTGGCGTTGCCGGCCTTGGACTTTTGTTCCACATCGTGGAAGGCGTCGAAGACCAGCAGCGTGTGCTTGAGCGCATCGGCGGCGATGGTGCCGACCACCGCGTCATCCAGCAGGTCGACCAGGGGCGCGACGTTGTAGCCGCCGAGCATCGTGCCCAGCAGTGCGGTGGCACGCTCGCGCGAAATCAGCGCGCTGGGCTCGCTGCCCAATGCAACCGCCGCGAGATACGACGCCTTGACCTTGGCCGCGTCGTCGACGCCGGCGGGCACGCGATGGGTGATGAGATCGAGCAGGAACGCCTCCTCGCCGGGCGGCGGGGCCTTCAGCAGTTCGATCACATCGGCCGTCTGCTGCGCGGTCAGCGGCAGCGGCGGGATGCCAAGCGCTGCGCGCTCGGCCACATGGTGGCGATAGGCTTCCAACATGGTGCAGTGGTCTCCGTGGATGTTCGGGTGTGCGTTGATCGGGGCGAGGCGCTATTCGGGCGTGGGCACGATCAGCTTCAGGCCCTTGAAGTAGTCGCGGTAGAAACGGTCGTCGCGGGTGATCAGTCCGTCACACTGCAGCAGCGCGTGCGCACCGATCAGGAACTCGGGAACCGCGCGCGTGGGGGCGCCGCCACGCTGGCGGTGACGCCGCTGCATCTCCCCTGCGCGAAGCGCGGACTTGGCCTCCAGCGCGCTGAAGCGGATGCCCACCTCCTCCAGCACGGCCACCGCCTCGGAGCCGTCCTTGAGCGCACTGCAGACCTCGGCCAGCGCCACATCGCAGACCACTACCGTGCCGATGCCCAGGCACTGGCGCAGGCAGGCCTCGGTGGCATCCGCCATGGGCCCGTCGGCCAGCAGGTCGACAAGCACGGAGGAATCGATCGCGATCATGCGTCGGGGTCGCGGGCATCACCCGGGGCGCGGCCACGCAGGGCACGCATGGCCTCTTCGGTGGATGCGAAACCGTCGAGCCGGAAGCGGCCTCGGGCGCGCGAGATCGCATCGTCCACGCTCTTGCGCAGGATGATGCGCCCGCCATCCAGCTCGACCTTGAGGATGGTGCCCTTGGTCAGGCCGAGGGCATCGCGCACGGCCTTCGGCAGGGTGATCTGCCCGCGTTCGGCAACGGTGGCTTCCATGGCGGCGACTCCTGCCTGGCGGAATGCAGGCACAGGTGGGCTGGAACGGTATGCGCACATCATACATACTCATGCTTGCATACTCAACGCGCCATACTGTCCGCCTGCGGTTCCGGCGCTGCGCGCGCCGACAGTGCCACCCGGCCGTTACACAGGTCGCCGTAGACTGGCCCGCAGACCAACGCCCGCCATCCCCACAAGGAGCCCCGCCATGGCCGATTCATTCGCAACCCGCGACGTCCTCGCCGTCAACGGCCGGTCCTACACCTTCGCAAGCCTCGCCAGGCTGGGTGAGCGCTTCGACCTCACGCGCCTGCCCTACTCCATGAAGATCCTGCTGGAGAACCTGCTGCGGCACGAGGATGGTGGCGTCACTGTCGGCACCCACCACATCGAAGCGGTGGCGACGTGGGATCCCAAGGCCGAGCCGGACACCGAGATCGCGTTCATGCCGGCACGCGTGGTGCTGCAGGACTTCACGGGCGTGCCCTGCGTGGTGGACCTGGCGGCGATGCGCGACGCGGTGACACGCCTGGGCGGCAATCCGTCGCAGATCAATCCGCTGATCCCGTCGGAGCTTGTGATCGACCATTCGGTGCAGGTCGACGTGTTCGGCCGCGCGGACGCGCTGGATCTCAATGGCAAGATCGAATTCGAGCGCAACAAGGAACGCTACGGCTTCCTGCGCTGGGGCCAGAACGCGTTCAAGGACTTCAAGGTGGTGCCGCCCAACACCGGCATCGTCCACCAGGTGAACCTGGAGCACCTGGCACGGGTGGTGATGGAACGCGACGTCGACGGCACCCTCTGGGCGTTTCCCGACACCGTGTTCGGCACCGACAGCCACACCACCATGATCAACGGCATCGGCGTGCTGGGCTGGGGCGTGGGCGGCATCGAGGCCGAGGCCGCGATGCTCGGCCAGCCGTCGTCGATGCTCATCCCGCAGGTCGTCGGCTTCAAGCTGACCGGCAGGATGCCCGAGGGCGCCACCGCCACCGACCTCGTGCTCACCGTCACGCAGATGCTGCGCAAGCACGGCGTGGTGGGCAAGTTCGTCGAGTTCTTCGGCGAAGGCCTGCAGCACCTGCCGCTGGCCGACCGCGCGACGATCGGCAACATGGCGCCCGAGTACGGCGCCACCTGCGGCATCTTCCCGGTCGATTCCGAAGCCGTGCGCTACCTGCGCCTGTCTGGCCGCAGCGAGGAGCAGATCGCGCTCGTCGAGGCGTATGCGAAGGCGCAGGGGCTGTGGCACGCACCGGGCCAGCCGCAAGCGCTGTACTCCGCCGTGGTCGAACTCGACATGGGCACGGTCAAGCCATCGCTGGCCGGCCCCAAGCGCCCGCAGGACCGCGTGCTGCTGGAAGACGTCAAGTCCAACTTCAACGACAACGTCGGCCCACTCGTCGCGCACCGCAGCGCCTCCACCGACCACCAGGTCAACCGTTTCGACAAGGAAGGCGGAGACCAGCCACAGGCGGAACGCCTGGCTGCGAAGCCGGTGTCGAAGATCAGGCTCGACGACGGCGAACACCATCTCACCGACGGTTCCGTGGTGATCGCCGCGATCACCTCCTGCACCAACACCTCGAACCCGGCGGTCATGCTCGGCGCAGGCCTGCTGGCCCGCAATGCGGTGGCCAAGGGTCTCAAGGCGGCACCGTGGGTCAAGACCTCGCTTGGACCGGGCTCGCTGGTGGTCACCGACTACCTGAAGAAAGCCGGCGTCATGACCGACCTGGAGAAGCTCGGCTTCTTCGTGGTCGGCTACGGCTGCACCACCTGCATCGGCAACTCCGGGCCGCTGCCGGACGCGGTGTCGAAGGGCATCGCCGAGAACGACCTGGCAGTGGCGGCCGTGCTTTCGGGCAACCGCAACTTCGAAGGCCGCATCCACGCCGAAGTGAAGATGAACTACCTGGCGTCGCCGCCGCTGGTGGTGGCTTACGCGATCGCCGGCACGGTGGACATCGACATGACCCGCGAGCCGCTGGGCCAGGACGGCGACGGCAACGATGTCTACCTGCGCGACATCTGGCCGAGCAACAAGGAGATCGGGGACACCATCGCCGCGACGGTGGGCCCGGAGCTGTTCGCGCAGAACTACGCCGACGTGTTCAAGGGCGACGCCCGCTGGAACGCGATGGAATCGCCCGACAGCGAACTCTATGTGTGGGACGAAGCCTCGACCTACATCAAGAACCCGCCCTACTTCGACGGCATGACCATGGACGTCGGCAACATCGACGACATCCAGGGCGCGCGCGTGCTCGGCCTGTTCGGCGATTCCATCACCACCGACCATATCTCGCCGGCCGGCAGCATCAAGAAGGACTCGCCGGCGGGCGCGTTCCTGCAGTCGCGCGGCGTGCAGCCGGCGGACTTCAACAGCTACGGCTCGCGGCGCGGCAACGACGACGTCATGGTGCGCGGCACCTTCGCCAACATCCGCATCAAGAACCGCTTCTTCGACGGCGAGGAAGGCGGCAACACCCTGTACTTCGGCAGCACGCCGCCGGCGAAGATGTCGATCTACGACGCGGCGATGAAATACAAGTCCGACGGCACGCCGCTGGTGGTGCTGGCCGGCGCGGAGTACGGCACCGGCTCGTCGCGCGACTGGGCCGCCAAGGGCACCAACCTGCTCGGCGTCAAGGCGGTGATCGCGCAGAGCTTCGAGCGCATCCACCGCTCCAATCTCGTGGGCATGGGCGTCCTGCCGCTGCAGTTCCGTGATGGCGAGAACGCGGACGCGCTCGGGCTTGACGGTACCGAGGTGTTCGACATCGCCGGACTCGAGGACGGCCACTCGCGCTACGCCACGGTCACGGCGCGCCGGGCGGATGGCACCGCCAAGGCGTTCCAGGCACATGTGCTGTTGCTGACGCCCAAGGAAGTCGAATACTTCCGCCACGGCGGCCTGCTCCATTACGTGCTGCGCCAACTGGCCGCACAGGGCGCCAACTGAGCGCGCGGCGCCGGGCATGCGTGCCCGGCGCCGGCGTGTCCTATCCAGCCACCGGCGCCCAGGCGGCGCTGGTCATCCGCCATTCGCCGTCGACCAGCCGCCAGCCGGTATCGACCTGCCAGGCACGCGCGTTGTCGGGCAGCAGGTTCACGCCCGCGCGTCCGGTCAGCACCACGCTGAAGCGGACCCGCGCGTGGTCGCCCTGCAGCGCCACGTCCAGTGGTCCGGCGGTCACGCCCACGCCGTCGTGGCGCATGAGGTGCACCGCCGCCATGCGCCGCGCACCGTCGCGGTCAAGTCCGTCGGGCCCGATGAAATCCTCGGCGAGGAAGCCGCGCAGCACGCCAGCGTCACGCGCCTCGACCGCGAGGAACAGGCCGGCCAGCGCCTCGCGCAGCGCCTGTTCGGGTGGCGTGCGCGCGCATGCGGAAATCACCGCGGCCAGGACCAGCAGCACGGCTGCAAGCCACGGCGCGCGTGGGCGCCGGCGTGGTCCAACGTGCATCGCAAGCCCCTCTCCGGCGCGTCGCCGCGATCGCGCGCATCATAGCTGCACTGCGCCTTGCCCGGCACGCGAACGCTATGATCCAATCGGAACAGGCACGCTGCGGCACCACGCGCATCGACACTGCAATCAGGAGGGGAATGCATGAGTAGCACCGAGCGTCCGTGGCTGGCGAACTACCCCGCGGGCATCCCCGCCGAGATCGATCCGGAGGAGTTTTCGTCCATCCACGCGGTACTCGAAGGTGCCATCGCGAAGTACCGCGACCAGGCGGCGTTCTCCTGCATGGGCGTATCGATCACCTACGGCGAGCTCGATGAGCTCAGCACGCGGTTCGCGGCGTACCTGCTCTGCGAGCTGAAGCTCAAGAAGGGCGACCGCATCGCGATCATGATGCCCAACTGCCTGCAGTACCCCATCGCCACGTTCGGCGCGCTGCGCGCCGGGCTGACCGTGGTGAACACCAATCCGCTGTACACCCCGCGCGAACTGCGCCACCAACTGGTCGACTCCGGCGCGAAGGCCATCCTGGTGCTGGACAACTTCGGCCAGGTGGTCGAGAAGGTCCTTCCGGACACTGCCGTGCAGCATGTGATCACCACCGGGCTCGGCGACATGCTGGGCTTCCCCAAGGGCGCGATCGTCAACTTCGTCGTCAAGTACGTGAAAAAGATGGTGCCGGACTACAACATCGCCGGTGCCATGCGCTTCCGCGACGTGCTCAAGGCAGGCGCGCGGCACGCCATGCCGACGGTGGACATCGCCCCGGCGGACATCGCGTTCCTGCAGTACACCGGCGGCACCACGGGCGTCGCCAAGGGCGCGATGCTCACCCATCGCAACCTCGTCGCCAACATGCAGCAGGCCTCGGCCTGGGTGGGCCAGCAGGCACAGCCGGGCAAGGAGGTGATGATCACCGCGCTGCCGCTGTACCATATCTTCGCGCTGACGGCCAACGGCCTGGTCTTCATGAAGTTCGGCGCCAAGAACATCCTGATCACCAACCCGCGCGACATGCCGGGCTTCGTCAAGGAGCTCAAGCGCGAGCCGTTCACCGCGATCACCGGCGTCAACACGCTGTTCAACGGCCTGCTCAACACGCCCGGCTTCGAGGACGTCGACTTCTCGCAGCTGCGCCTGACGCTCGGCGGTGGCATGGCGGTGCAGCGCTCGGTGGCCGAACGCTGGAAGAAGGTCACCGGGGTGACCCTGGTGGAGGCCTACGGCCTCACGGAAACCTCGCCGGCGGCCTGCATCAATCCGATGGACATCGCCGAGTACAACGGCTCGATCGGCCTGCCGGTGCCGTCCACCGATGCCTGCATCAAGGACGAGGAAGGCCGCATGCTGCCCGCGGGCGAGGTTGGCGAGCTGTGCATCAAGGGGCCGCAGGTGATGCTGGGTTACTGGCACCGCCCCGAGGACACCGCCGAAGCGATCGATGCGGACGGCTGGCTGCACACCGGCGACATGGCACGGATGGAGCCGTCCGGGTTCTTCTACATCGTCGACCGCAAGAAGGACATGATCCTGGTCTCCGGCTTCAACGTGTACCCCAACGAGATCGAGGATGTCATCGCGATGATGCCGGGGGTGCTCGAGGTGGCGGCGGTGGGCGTGGCGGACGAGAAGTCGGGCGAGGCGGTCAAGGTCGTCATCGTCAAGAAGGACCCCTCGCTCACGGTGGAACAGGTGAAGGCCCACGCCCGCGCCGAGCTCACGGGCTACAAGCAACCGCGTTACGTGGAATTCCGTGACGAACTGCCCAAGACCAATGTCGGCAAGATCCTGCGGCGCGAGCTGCGCGACGAGGCCTGACCCGAAACCGTGACGGGCGTCACACAGTGACGCCCCGGGGCGTCCCCTGCCCCTGCCTGTCATTCCCGTCGCTTGCCGGCGGGCCTCAAACGGCGCATAGAGTGCCAGCGGGCAATTGAAAAACATCCCAGGGCTCCGCCGGTAGGCCCGGCCGGGGGCGCCCTGGCGTACAGGGGGACCTCCACATGACCAACGTAGAACTGTTGCACGGCAACGCTGCCACCGACCTCACCACCCTTCGCATCCAGCACGACCACTCGAACGACTCGCACTGGTGCTTCATGCACGCCCAGCAGGCGTTCTCGGATCCGACCTACCGTGCCTGCTTCTCGCCGCGCCTGCTGCGCGAGCTGCGCCTGTTTGCCCGCCAGGCCATCGAGGGGATCTCGGCCACCGCCGAAGCCGCCGGCACCGGCGTGGCCCTGTCGCACATCGTGCTTGGCTCCGACACGCACGTCTTCAACTTGGGTGGCGACCTGGCCCTGTTCGCGCAGCTGATCCGCGCCCGCGACCGCGACGGGTTGATGCGCTATGCCAGCGAATGCGTGGACAACATCCACCTGCTGCATTCGCGGCTGCATCCGAATGCGCACACCATCGCCCTGGTCGAGGGTGACGCCCTGGGCGGCGGCTTCGAGCTCGCACTGGCCTGCCAGACCATCGTGGCCGAGAGCGGCGTGCAGATGGGCTTCCCGGAGGTGCTGTTCGGCCTGTTCCCGGGCATGGGCGCCTACTCACTGCTCTCGCGCCGCGTGTCGCCGAAGCTTGCCGAGGAGATGATGCTCAACGGCGTCATGTACTCCAGCGACGAGCTGCACCGCATGGGCGTCGTGGACGTGCTGGTCCCCAAGGGCGAAGGCGTGCGCGCGGTGCACGAGGTCATCCGCCAGAACCGCCGCATCGCCGCCGCGCGCCTGGCACTGCATCGCGTGCGCGAAGTGGTCAACCCGGTCAGCCACCAGGAACTGATGGACATCACCCGCATCTGGGTGGACACCGCGCTGCAGCTCGGCGACAAGCAGTTGCGCATCATGGAGCGGCTGGTGCGTGCGCAGCTGCGTCGCCCCGAACCGCAGGTGGGCGTGGAAGCCGCCGCCCGCTGAGTCAGTAGTCCGTGCTCACGCACTCTCGGGGCCGACGCCTGCGTCGGCCCGCGAGAGGTCCCCGCGCTCGCGCAGCGCCGTCAGCGCCTGCTCGAGCTGCTGCCGCACCATCCGCACGATGCCCGCCCATTCGCGCAACAGGCGGTCGGCGGACATGCGCATGCCCTCCGACGCGGTGTCGGCCAGGCGCACCGCGCCCATGTTGCCCGCCGCGCCCTTGAGCGCATGGCAGGCGTCACGGAATTCCTCCCAGTTGCCGGCGGCACCCGCCACGTCGAGGTCGGCGACGCACTTGCGCGCGTCACGCGCGCACTCGACCAGGAAACGCTGCACGAACACCTCGCCCAACCCCATCTCGCGCAGTTCGTCGAGGATGTGCTGCGAGATCACGCTCTTGTCCATCGCGGCGCGGCCGGCGGTGGCTTGCGGCATTTCGACTGCCGGCTGGCCCGGGGCCACGCCGTCGGCGATCGCCGCCAGGCGCTCCAGCAGGCGCTCCACCATCACCGGCTTGGTCATGAATGCGTAGGCGCCGGCGCGTTCGCAGGCGTCGCGGGCTTCGGCGGTGGCGTCCGCGGTCAGCACGATGAATGGCGTGCGCTTGCGCCCCGCCTCCATGAAGCGGGCCTGCTTGAGGATCTCCAGGCCGCTCGCGCCGGGCATGTGCAGGTCGATGATCACCGCGTCGAATGCCTGCGATTCCAGTGCCACCAGCACGTCGTCACCGTCATCGACCATCTGCGGCCGATGGCCGGCCTTTTCCAGCAGCCGGCGCATGACCATGAGGTTCGCCCCCTGGTCGTCGGCCACCAGGATCCGCATCGGCCGCACACGCGCACGGTGGCGCACGAACGGATCGTCGAAGGCGATGACGTTGTCGAGGTTGGCCGCCGAGTCGTCGTGGACCACCGTCGCGAACGGCAGATCCGCCCAGAAGTGCGATCCGACGCCTGCTTCGCTTTCGACGCCGATGGTGCCGCCCATCTGCTCGGTCAGCGCCTTGGCGATGGTGGTGCCGAGGCCGGTGCCGCCATGGCGCCGCGCCAAGCCGGTATCCACCTGCTCGAATGCGTCGAAGATCCTGTCCAGCGAGCCCGCGGGAATGCCGATCCCGGTGTCGCGTACGGAAAACCGCAGCCAGACCTTGTCGGCGCCGCTGGACGCCATTGCCACCTGCAGTGCCACACGCCCGCAATCGGTGAACTTGATGGCATTCGACAGCAGGTTCACCAGGATCTGTCGCAGGTGGTTGGCATCGCCGTGCAGGATCTTGGGGATGTCGCTGGCGATGTCCATGCCCAGCGCCAGGCCCTTGGCGTGCGCGCCCGGCTCGAGCATGACCTGCACGCCCTTCACCAGTTCGCGGACCGCGAAATCGGCGTCGGTATGGTCGAACTTGCCGGCCTCGATGCGCGAGATGTCGAGCACCTCGTCCACCAGCGCCTGCAGCGCGCGCGCCGACGTCCGGATCACTTCGGCCGTGTCGCGCTGCTCGGCGGTGAGTGGCGTCGCCGACAGCAACTCCGACATGCCGACGATGCCGTTGAGCGGCGTGCGGAACTCGTGGCTCATGTTGGCGAGGAAGCGGCTCTTGGCTTCGTTGGCCGCCTTGGCGGCTTCGGTGGCCTTCACCAGGGCATTGAGCAGCGAGCTCAGGTACAGCGGCACCGCGACCAGGCCGGCGAGGAGGCCCCAGCCCAGCCGGGCATTCTCCTGCCAGTAAGGGGTTGCCAGCAGCGCCGCGCCAAACGACACCACCGCGAAGCCGATCGCCGCATGCAGCCAGCGTGAGCCATAGCGCAGGCCGTTGCCCACGGTGACCCACATGATGACCACGTACAGCCAGGCAAGCAGGTCGCCCAGCAGGTACATGCCGATGCCCATCAGGCTGTAGTCGGCGACCATGCCGAGCACGCGGCGTGGCGCGGACACGCCGGGCCGGGCCAGCAGCCAGCCAACCACGGCGAGCGCGACCACGAATTCCACGGCCAGCAACTGTTGCGAGAGCCGCAGCGCCTGCGCGACGTCAGGCCGCCCGCTGACCACCAGTTGCAGGTACGCCTCCACCACCACCAGCATCAACAGGCGCACGATCGCCTGCGCGTGCTCGCTGTCGGGGCGGTTGGCCAGGCGAAGCCTGGCCCATTGCAGGGCGCGCCTCACGCGGGTCAGTCCGCGGCGACCACTGCTGGCAGGGGTGGCGCATAGCGGGCGCATGCCTCCTCGACGCGCACCCGGTTGCGCACCAGCGCGTCCACGCAGCGCGGATCGAACAGCGTGCCGCTGTGGCCGCTGATGAACCCGAAGGTCTCGTCGATCGTCCAGGCACGCTTGTAGGGGCGCTTGGACACCAGCGCGTCGAACACGTCCGCCACTGCCACCACGCGCGCCTCGACCGGGATCTGCTCGCCGACCAGGCCGTCCGGATAGCCGCTGCCGTCATAGCGCTCCTGGTGCCGCAACGCGATGGTCGCGCCGGCCTGGATGAAGCGGTTCTGGCTGTCCTTGAGCAGCTCGTGGCCGATTTCCGGATGCTTGCGCATCAGCAAGGTCTCTTCCGCGGTCAGCGGGCCCGGCTTCATCAGGATCGCGTCGGGAATGGCGATCTTGCCGATGTCGTGGAGCGGCGCGGCGAGTTCGATCACCCGCACCTCATCCTCCATCATGCCCATGCCATCCGCGACGATCGCGGCCACGGCGGCGAGGCGCTCGAGGTTGGCGCTGGTGCCGGCGTCGCGGTAGGCGATGGCGCGGGCCAGCCGGGTCAGCGTCTCGCGCTCGCGCTCCTCGACCTCGTGCATGCTCGACAGCAGCCGCTGCTCGAGTGAGAGCGCGCGCTGCTTGACCGATTCGGACTGCTGGCGAAGCTGCAACAGGTTGCGGCAGCGCGCGCGCAACTCGCGCGGGCGCACCGGCTTGACCAGGAAGTCGATCACGCCCGAGTCGAGCGCCGCCTGGCGGATGGGTTCATCGCCGACCACGGTGACCAGCACGATCGGCACGTCGCGGTGCAGCAGCGGGCGGCGGAAGCGGCGCGCGAACTCCAGGCCATCCATGACCGGCATGCGGTAGTCGAGCAGCAGCAGGTCGGGACGGTTGTCCTCGCACCAGCGCAGTGCCACCTGCGGGTCGCCGAAGTCCAGCACCTCGAGTTCAGGGCTGATGTCCTCGAGGATGTGTCGCAGCATGGTGCGTGCGGATGTCTGGTCGTCGACGATGACGATATTCAAATGCGCTGGCTCCCTGACGCTCCCCGGTGATCCCCAACTTGCTCGCGGTCTCCCGGAAACAAGCAATTCCTGTGCCTTGCACTGCACCCCTGCAGCGGCGATCGCCCACCGGAGCATACGTCACTTGACGCTGGCAACGGTCAAACGGTGACGCTGGACGTCACTCGTGGCTGGGGTGCGCTTCTGGCCGCATGTACGGGAACAACAGTACGTCGCGGATCGAGGACGAACCTGTGATCAGCATCACGAGACGGTCGATGCCGATGCCCAGGCCACCGGTGGGCGGCAGGCCGACCTCGAGCGCGCGGATGTAGTCGGCGTCGTAATGCATCGCCTCGTCGTCACCGCCGGCCTTGGCTTCGACCTGCGCCTGGAAGCGCGCCATCTGGTCTTCGGGGTCATTGAGCTCGGAGAAGCCGTTGGCGATTTCCTTGCCGCCGATGAACAGCTCGAAGCGGTCGGTGATTCCGGGCTCGCTGTCGGATTCGCGCGCCAGTGGCGACACTTCCACGGGGTAGTGGGTGATGAAGGTCGGCTGCACCAGTCCGCCTTCGACGGTCTTCTCGAAGATCTCGAGCAACAGCTTGCCCCAGCCGTAGCCCGGCTTCACCGCGACCCGCAGCCGCTCGCAGTGCCGCGCCAGCGCGTCGCGGTCGCGGCAGTCGGCGGCGCTGATCTCCGGGTTGAGTTCGCGCACGGCGTCCTCGAGCTTCCAGCGGCGGAACGCCGGCGCGAGGTCGATGTCGTGGCCGTCCCACGCGAACCGCGTGCCGCCGGTGGCGTCGCCCGCCACGTCGCGGATCATCGCCTCGGTCAGGTCCATCACCTCGATGTACGTGGCGTAGGCCTCGTACAGTTCGAGCATGGTGAATTCGGGATTGTGGCGCGTGCTGACGCCTTCGTTGCGGAAGTTGCGGTTGATCTCGTAGACGCGTTCGAAGCCGCCGACCACCAGACGCTTGAGGTACAGCTCGGGCGCCACGCGCAGATAGAGGTCCAGGCCGAGCGCGTTGTGGTGGGTGGCGAACGGGCGCGCGGTGGCGCCGCCGGCGATGTAATGCATCATCGGCGTCTCGACCTCGAGGAAGCGGCGCGCATCCAGCCAGCGCCGCAGCGAGGACACGATGCGCGAGCGCATGACGAACACCTCGCGCGCGTCGGGCGACACGATCAGGTCGACGTAACGCTGGCGATAGCGCTGCTCGACGTCGGCCAGCCCGTGCCACTTGTCGGGCAGCGGGCGCAGCGACTTGGTCAGCAGCCGCAGCGTGTCGGCGCGCACCGACAGTTCGCCGGTGCGGGTGCGCGTCAGCCCGCCTTCGACGGCGACGATGTCGCCCACGTCCCAGCCCTTGAACGCGTCGTAGCGCTCGCCCAGCGTGGAGGCCTGCAGGAACAGCTGGATGCGCCCGCTGACGTCCTGCACCTCGGCGAACGCCGCCTTGCCCATCACCCGCTTGGCGACCATGCGCCCGGCCATCGCGACGCGCCGGCCAGTGGCTTCCAGAGCGGCGGCATCCCAGGCGTCGCTGTCGGCGTACTCGGCCTGCAGGTCACCGGCATGGTCGGTGCGCCGGAAGTCGTTGGGAAACGCCACGCCCTGGCCGCGCAGGGCGGCGAGTTTGCCGCGACGCTCCGCGATCAGTGCGTTCTCGTCGACGGGGGCGGGCTTGGCGGCGTGGGTCATGGCGTTCTTTGCTGGAGGGAGCGGCGTGCGCCCCGGATGGATGGCGCGGTCAGGCCGCGTCGGTGCGCTTGGAGCCGGCTTCGAGGCCGGTCTTCAGGCTGGCCTCGATGAATTCATCGAGGTCGCCATCAAGCACGTTCTGGGTGTCGGAGCGTTCGATGCCGGTGCGCAGGTCCTTGATGCGGCTCTGGTCGAGCACGTAGTTGCGGATCTGGCTGCCCCAGCCGATGTCGGACTTGGTGGCTTCGAGCGCGTCCTTCTCGACGTTGCGCTTCTGCACTTCGAGCTCGTAGAGCTTGGCGGCAAGCATCTTCATCGCGGTGTCGCGGTTCTGGTGCTGGCTGCGCCCGGTCTGGCAGGCGACCACGGTGTTGGTCGGGATGTGGGTGATGCGCACCGCCGATTCGGTCTTGTTGACGTGCTGGCCGCCGGCGCCGGAAGAACGGTACACGTCGGTGCGCAGGTCGGCCGGGTTGATCTGGATATCGATGTCGTCATCGACTTCCGGCGACACGAACACCGAGGTGAAGCTGGTGTGGCGGCGGTTGTCGGAGTCGAACGGCGACTTGCGCACCAGGCGATGCACGCCGATCTCGGTCTTCAGCCACCCGTAGGCGTATTCGCCTTCTACGCGGAACGTGGCCGACTTCACGCCGGCGACATCGCCGCCGCTGACTTCCATGAGCTCGGTCTTCCAGCCGCGCTGCTCGCACCAGCGCAGGTACATGCGCAGCAGGATCTCGGCCCAGTCCTGGGCCTCGGTACCACCGGCACCGGCCTGGATGTCGACGAAGGCGTTGGCCGAGTCCATCTGCCCGGAGAACATGCGCTGGAACTCGAGCTTCTCGACCTGTCCGGCCAGCCGTTCGACGTCGCTCACCACCGCGTCCGCGGTGTCGTCGTCGTTCTCGTCCTCGGCCAGGTCAAGGAGTTCCGCGGCGCCGACCAGCCCGTCGGTCATGTCTCGGATGCCGTTGACCGTCTTGTCCAGCAGCGAGCGCTCGCGGCCAAGCGCCTGCGCGCGGGCGGGGTCGTTCCAGACATCGGGATTCTCGAGCTCGCGCTCTACCTCTTCAAGGCGTTCGCGCTTGGCATCGTAGTCAAAGAAACCCCCTGAGCGAATCCAGCCGGCCCTTGAGGTCGGCGATGCGCTGGCGGACGGGATTGAGCTCGATCATGTGCTGGTCGATCCGCGTGGAAAGAGGCGGATTCTAGCAATTCCAGCGGCGCGGCCGGCTGAAACCGGCCGCGCGCCGCATTTCACGGAGTGGCGGCTGCACGCGAGCGCGGCGCACGAACGCCCTTCCGTGCAGCCCCCCCGTTGCACGGAGTCCCGGCTGCGCCCTCAGCGACGCTGGACCTGCACCCGGTAGCGACCACCCTCGCCACCGGTTGCCGACGACGCCTCGAGCACGTAGTCGCCCGCCTCCAGCGTGTGCGCGATGCGCGAATCGAACCCGCCGCCACCATCGTCGTCTTCCGCCAGCGGCTCGCCAGCCCGCAGGAGCCTGAGGTGCGCATCGACGCCGTCATTCGAGGCCATCTCGATGAGGTAGGTGCCGGCGCGCGCGACGTTGAAGCTGTAGCGGTCGGTCATGCCCGGCAGCAGGGTGGCCTCGCGGGCCTGGCCCACCTCAAGGCGGCCGCCGCCCGCATCGGCAGGCACCGGCGACAGGCGCGCCGCCAGCGTGAACAGCCCTGCCCCGCCCTGCACGTTGAACGCGGATGCGCGCACCGCGTAGTCGCCGGCGCCCAGCACCGTCGCGATGCGCGCGTCGAGACGCTCGCCACCATCGTCGTCGTCGATCAGCACCCCTTCGCCGGTCAGCTGCAGGCGTGAATCCAGCTCGGGACTGCGCATGTCGATCGCGACCAGCTGCCGCTCCGCCAGGCGCAGGCGGTAGGTCACCGGCTGCCCCTGGTACAGCGCGGTCACATCGTTGCCGGCGACCAGATCGCCGTCGCTGGCCACGGTCACGCCAGCCGGAAGCTCGCGCTCGGCGACCGAGAGCTCGTACTGCCCACCCGCCTGCCCCTCGTAGCCGGAGGCCACCAGGGTGTAGGTGCCAGGAACGAGACGCGCGGTGAGCTGCGAGTTGCTGCCGTCGGCATCGTCGCTGCCGAGCGACAGCCCATTGCCCTCCAGGCCCAGCACGGTGTCGAACTCGTCGGATGCCATGCGCACCGAGTACATGCCTTCTCGATCGATGCGCAGGGGAATGCGCTTGCTGCCGTCCAGCCAGTCGGTGATGGATGCGCCGCTCGCCAGTTCGCCACCGCCGTAGACCTGCAGCTCCGACGACGCCAGCGTGAACGGGCCGTACGCCGAAGCGTCGCTGCCGCTCACCGCGAGCACGTAGCGGCCGGCGCGCGATGCGCGCACGGCGAGCGTGGCCGTCTCGGACTCGGCGGAGGAGGTGCGCAGCAGCTGTCCGTCGAGGTACAGCGACAGCTGCGCCCGCAGCGGGCCTTCGACCACGAAGCGCACGCCCTGGTCGGCCTTCAGCGCTACGCCGAACAGTTCGCTGCGCGTGCCGTCGCGCCAGTTCAGGAGGTCGGCGCTGGTGATCTCGCCACGCAGTTGCTGCCCGGGTGTGATCGGCGTGGTGGCGGGGCCGGCCGCCGTGGCCGTGGTGCCCGCCAGAGACAGGCCCATTGCGACGGCCAGCGCCAGCGTCTTTGTCTCGTTTCGCATGCAGGGAATCCTTGGAAGTTCCGTGGCAGACGCCGCGTCTGGCCCGGTCGCGCCAGCGGATTATGCGAGTGCCGCGTATTCAGCGATAGCCCGCGACCTGCTGCCGGATCAGCAGGCTTCGAAGTGCTCGACCACCAGCTGGATGGCATCGCCGCCGCGGTAGTCGTCGGGCGCCAGGCGGTAGGCCAGGCGCGCGCGCGCCGGCGGCGCTTCGCCGCGCCAGGCACCGAAGTGGATGGCGGGAAGCGCCGTGCGCAGGCCCGCCACGCCCAGCGTCAGCTTGAGGTGGCGCTCGCCGACCACGCGCCAGTCGCGCACGTCGAACTCGCCATCGAACAGCGGCTCGGGGAATCCCTGCCCCCATGGCCCGCCGTCGCGCAGGGCTTCGGCGTGGGCGCGGTCGAACTCGCCGGATGCGAGGGCGCCATCGCTGTCTATGACGGCGAGAAGCGCGCTGGCGTCGAGCATGGCTTCGGCGTGGGCGTGGAACGCCGCTTCGAAGGCAGGCAGGTCGGCCAGGTCCAGGCTCAGCCCCGCCGCCATGGCATGCCCGCCGAACTTCGCGATCAGGCCGGGATGGCGGGCGTCGACCGCCGCCAGCGCATCGCGCACATGGAACCCTGGAATCGAGCGCGCCGATCCGCGCAGGCTGGTGCTGCCCGCCTCCGCCGGCGCGAAGGCGACCACTGGCCGGTGCAGGCGCTCCTTGAGCTTCGACGCCACCAGGCCGACGACGCCGGGATGCCAGCCGGCGTCGAACGCGCACACCGCCGCGCGGCCGCCGCCGTCATGGCCGTACGCGTCGAGCGCATCGGTCGACAGGGCCAGCTCGGCTTCGTCCAGCATGGTCTGCTGCACCACCCTGCGTTCGCGGTTGATCGCGTCCAGGCGCTGCGCGAGTTCGCGTGCGCGCTCGGGCTCGTCGCACAGCAGGCATTCGATGCCGAGCGCCATGTCTTCCAGGCGCCCGGCGGCGTTCAGGCGGGGCGCAACGGCATAGCCGATATCGCCCGCTCCCAGCGTGGCGGCCTGGCGCCCGGCGACCTCGATCAGTGCATTGAGTCCCGCGCAGCCGCGGCCGGCACGCAGCCGGCGCAGCCCCGCCGACACGAGGGCGCGGTTGTTGGCGTCGAGCGGCACCAGGTCGGCCACGGTGCCCACCGCCACCAGGTCGAGCAGCGTGGACAGGTCGGGGCCGTTTCCATCCAGTCGGCCTTCCGCGCGCAGGCGCGCGCGCAGCGCCAGCAGCACGTAGAACATCACCCCAACGCCGGCCAGCGATTTGCTGGCAAAGCCGTCCCCGGCGCGGTTCGGATTGACGATGGCGTGCGCGGCGGGCAGGCGTTCGCCCGGCAGGTGGTGGTCGGTGACCAGCACCTGCCAGCCCAGGGCGCGCGCGGCATCGATACCGGCGTGGCAGGCAATGCCGTGATCGACGGTGACCAGCAGGTCGGGCTGCAACGGTGCAAGCTCGGCCACCAGCGAGGTCGACAGGCCGTAGCCGTGCGCCACCCGATTGGGCACCGCGTGCAGCACCTCGCGCGCGCCGAGCATGCGCAGCCCGCGCACCGCGACCGCACACGCCGTGGCGCCGTCGCAGTCGAAATCGCCGACCACCAGGATGCGGTTCCCGGCAGCGATGGCGTCGGCCAGCAGCGCGGTAGCGGCATCAAGATCGAGCATGCCCTCGGGCGGCAGCAGGCCGGCCAGGCGTGGCCGCGCGCTGTCGACGTCGTGCGCGCCGCGCGCAGCGTAGATCCGCTGCAGCAGGGGCGGCATGTCCGCCGGCCATGTGGTCGTCGCGGCCGGCGCGGCGGCAGCGGGTCGCCGTCGGATGCTGCGGACCGCGCTCAAGCGGCGGGCCAGGCGGCGCCGCGACGCCACACTCGCAGCGCATGCCAGCGTCGCAGGCGCAGGCGCCAACCGTCGCCGTCGTCGAGTTCCACGACGTTGATCGCGCCGGCACGCAGCGCTTCGAGCGCGGGCTGCAGCCAGTCGCGTTCGATCCACTGCAGGTCGCGCGTGCCTTCGATGTCATACACGCCGGCCTCCGCGGCGAACCGCGGCGGCAGCGCCGTGCCGCGTCCGCCGGCGGTCGCCAGTGCGCGCGCGGTGTCGTCATCGCTGAAGCCGTGCTTACCGGCCTGCGCGCCGCCGCCGAGGGCCACCGGCGGCAACGTGCCGCCGCCCCAGAACCAGAGCGCGTTCACCGGCGACTGCCCGCGCGCCACGCGCGCCGCATTCCAGGGATGGTTGTGCAGGGTCACCTGCACCTCGTTGGCCAGCGTGCGCCAGCGCCGCCCTTCGGGGCTGGTGTCGAGGTGCTCGAAGATGTCTTCGCCAAGCGCGTCACCGGGATCGGAGAACGCCGGGATCTTCGCCTCGCGCGGCAGGCGCAGGTACCAGCGCGACGGGTGCGGCGCGTCGAGCGTGAAGCCGGCATCGCCGAACAGCGGGCGCAGCGCGGGCAGCAGCGCTTCGCAGTCGGCGGCGGTGAGCGCCAGCGCCTCCCCGTGGGCCATCAGCCGCACGCCGTTGATGTCGGGGCGCAACCAGGCCGGATCCGCACGCAGCCAGGCCGCGCTTACGGCATCGCCGACGTCCGCGTTTCGCGACAGCGCCGCGATTGGCCAGCCCTGCCCGACCAGCGGGAAATGCCGTAGCAGCTGCGCACGGCGCCCGGGCTCGCCGGCGGCGAGGCGGTCCCCGCGGGCCAGCATCGCCGCAGCGCCCGTGGACAGGCGCTGCCGCCCCAGCCGCGCGGCGGCCGGGAGCAGCAGTGTCACGGAAGCCGGCGCCATCGCCGGATCAGCCGTAGCTGACGGAAACGATCTCGTACTCGACGGTGCCGCCGGGCGCGTCGATGCTGACTTCGTCGCCCTCGTGCTTGCCGATCAGCGCCCGCGCCACCGGCGAGGAGATCGCGATCAGCCCGAGCTTGATGTCGGCCTCCAGGTCGCCAACGATCTGGTAGCGCTTTTCCTGGTCGGTCTCGACATCCGCCAGCACCACGGTGGCGCCGAACACGACCTTGCTGCCCACGTCGAGCGTGGCGATGTCGATCACCTGGGCGTGCGACAGCTCGCCCTCGAGCTGCTTGATGCGACCCTCGATGAAGCCCTGCTGCTCGCGTGCGGCGTGGTACTCGGCGTTCTCCTTGAGATCGCCATGCGCGCGCGCCTCGGAGATCGCATTGATCACCGCGGGCCGCTGCACCGACTTGAGTTCCTCGAGCTCGGCGCGAAGCCGCTGCGCGCCCTGCGCGGTAATGGGGGGTCTCATGCCTGTTTCAGTTCCTCATGCAGTTCGTGCAGGGCCCACACCGGACCCGTGCCGCGATATTCCAGAGAGTGCAGCAACGCCCGCGCACCGGCAATGGTGGTCGAGTACGTCACGCGCTGCTGCAGCGCCTCGCGCCGGATGGAGAACGAATCGGAGATCGCCTGCCGTCCTTCGGTGGTATTGACGATGTAGGCGATCTCGCCGTTCTTGATCAGGTCCACCACGTGCGGGCGGCCTTCGATGACCTTGTTGACGACATCGCAGGCCAGCCCGTTCTGCTGCAGCCACTGCGCCGTGCCGCGCGTGGCGACCAGGCTGAAGCCGCGCTCGAGCAGCGCCTGCGCGACCGGCAGCACGCGTTGCTTGTCGGGGTCGCGCACCGAGATGAACGCCTTGCCCGGCTCGGGCGCGCGGATGCTGGCCGCTTCCTGCGCACGCGCGAATGCGGCGCCGAAGCTGCGGCCCACGCCCATCACTTCGCCAGTCGAACGCATTTCCGGGCCGAGGATCGGGTCCACGCCCTGGAACTTGGCGAACGGGAAGATCGCCTCCTTCACCGAGTAGTAGTGCGGGATCACCTCGGCGGTCGCGCCGAGCTCGGCCAGCGTCTTGCCGGCCATGCAGCGCGCCGCGATCTTGGCCAGCGGGATGCCGGTGGCCTTGGACACGAACGGCACCGTGCGCGAGGCACGTGGGTTCACTTCCAGCAGGAAGATCACGTCCTCGCCGTCATCGCCCGCCTGCACCGCGAACTGGGTGTTCATCAGGCCGACCACGCCAAGCGCGCGCGCCAGCTGCGCGACCTGCTCGCGCAGCCGCGCCTGGGTGTCCGCGGACAGCGAGTACGGCGGCAGCGAGCACGACGAGTCACCGGAGTGCACGCCCGCCTCTTCGATGTGCTCCATCACGCCGCCGATCAGCACCGCACCGTCCTTGTCGGCGATCACGTCGATGTCGACTTCCACGGCGTTGTCGAGGAAGCGGTCGAGCAGTACCGGCGAATCGTTGGACACCTTGACCGCGTCGCGCATGTAGCGCGCTAGATCGGCATCGGCATGCACGACTTCCATGGCGCGGCCGCCGAGCACGTAGCTCGGGCGCACGACCAGCGGGTAGCCGATCTCGCGCGCCAGCAGCAGCGCCTGCTCGGCGCTGCGCGCGGTGCGGTTGGGCGGCTGCTTCAGGCCGAGCGTGTCGACCAGCTTCTGGAAGCGCTCGCGGTCCTCGGCCAGGTCGATCGAATCCGGGGAGGTGCCGATGATCGGCACGCCGTTGGCTTCCAGCGCGCGCGCGAGCTTCAGCGGCGTCTGTCCGCCGTAGTGCACGATCACGCCCTTCGGCTTCTCGAGTTCCACGATCTCCAGCACGTCTTCCAGCGTCACCGGCTCGAAGTACAGGCGGTCGGAGGTGTCGTAGTCGGTCGAGACCGTCTCCGGGTTGCAGTTGATCATGATGGTCTCGTAACCATCCTCGCGCAGCGCCATCGCGGCGTGCACGCAGCAGTAGTCGAACTCGATGCCCTGGCCGATGCGGTTCGGCCCGCCACCGAGCACGATGATCTTGTCGCGCGTGGAAGGCGCGGCTTCGCACTCGTCCTCGTAGGTCGAATACATGTAGGCCGTGGTGGTGGCGAACTCGGCGGCGCAGGAGTCCACGCGCTTGTACACCGGACGGATGCCGAAGGCGCGGCGCAACGCGCGGATCGCCTTCTCCTCCACCTGCACCAGCTGCGCCAGGCGCGCGTCGGCGAAGCCCATGCGCTTGAGCGCGCGCAGGCGTGCGCCATCGAGCGCATCGACGCCGCGCGCGGCTACCTCGCGCTCCGCGGCCACGATGTCTTCCATCTGGTCCAGGAACCAGGGATCGACCCACGACAGCGCGTGCACGTCCTCGACCGACATGCCGGCGCGGAACGCATCGGCGATGTGGAACAGGCGCTCGGGGCCCGGCTCGCGCAGCTCGCGCTTCAGCACCACCAGGTCGTCCTCGCTGGTGAGGTCGAGGCCGGTGGGGTCGAGCCCGACCTTGCCGGTCTCCAGGCTGCGCAGCGCCTTCTGCAGCGATTCCTGGAAGGTACGGCCGATCGCCATCACCTCGCCCACCGACTTCATCTGCGTGGTCAACCGCGAGTCGGCCTGCGGGAACTTCTCGAACGCGAAGCGCGGGATCTTGGTCACCACGTAGTCGATGCTCGGCTCGAACGACGCCGGCGTGCGGCCACCGGTGATGTCGTTCTTCAACTCGTCGAGCGTGTAGCCGACCGCCAGCTTGGCCGCGATCTTGGCGATCGGGAAGCCGGTGGCCTTGGAGGCCAGCGCGGACGATCGCGACACGCGCGGGTTCATCTCGATCACCACCACGCGGCCGGTCTCGGTGTTGATGCCGAACTGCACGTTGGAGCCGCCGGTGTCGACGCCGATCTTGCGCAGCACCGCGATCGAGGCCTGGCGCAGGCGCTGGTATTCCTTGTCGGTGAGCGTCTGCGCGGGCGCGACGGTGATCGAGTCGCCGGTGTGCACGCCCATCGGGTCGAGGTTCTCGATCGAGCAGACGATGATGCAGTTGTCCGCGGTGTCGCGGACCACCTCCATCTCGAACTCCTTCCAGCCCAGCACCGATTCCTCGACCAGGATCTCGCCCACCGGCGACAGCTCGAGGCCGCGCTTGGCGATCTCCTCGAACTCTTCCTTGTTGTAGGCGATGCCGCCGCCGCTGCCGCCGAGGGTGAAGCTCGGGCGAATGATCGTCGGGTAGCCGACCTTGGCCTGGGTGGCCACGGCCTGCTCGAACGTGCGCGCCACTTCGGCCTTGGGGCATTCCAGGCCGATTTCGGCCATCGCGACGCGGAACAGCTCGCGGTCCTCGGCCATCATGATGGCCTCGCGCCTGGCGCCGATCAGCTCGACGCCGTACTTCTCCAGCACGCCGTGGTCGGCGAGGTCCAGCGCGCAGTTCAGCGCGGTCTGCCCGCCCATGGTGGGCAGCAGCGCGTCCGGGCGCTCCTTCTCGATGATCTTCTCGACCATCTGCCAGGTGATCGGCTCGATGTACACCGCGTCGGCGGTATCCGGGTCGGTCATGATCGTCGCCGGATTGGAGTTGACCAGGACCACCCTGTAGCCCTCCTCGCGCAGCGCCTTGCAGGCCTGCGCGCCGGAGTAGTCGAACTCGCACGCCTGGCCGATGACGATCGGGCCCGCGCCGATGATGAGGATGGTCTTGAGGTCGCTGCGCCTTGGCATTGCTTATCCCGGAATGACTGAGGTTGTCTGGCCGCGCGCGGCCATCGCCGCCACGAAGCGGTCGAACAGCGGCGCGACATCGTGCGGGCCCGGAGCGGCCTCCGGATGTCCCTGGAAGCTGAAGGCAGGCGCGTCGAGAAGCTCGATGCCCTGGTTGGTGCCGTCGAACAGCGAACGATGCGTCACGCGCACGTTCGCGGGCAGCGATGCCTCGTCGACCGCGAAGCCGTGGTTCTGCGAGGTGATCATCACCCGCCCGGTATCGAGGTCCTGCACGGGATGGTTGGCGCCATGGTGGCCGTTGGCCATCTTCAGCGTACGCCCGCCGACCGCCAGCGCGAGCAGCTGGTGGCCCAGGCAGATGCCGAATGTCGGCACCTTCGCGGCCAGGCAGCCGCGGATCGCCTCGATCGCGTAATCGCAGGGCGCCGGGTCACCAGGACCGTTGGACAGGAACACGCCATCGGGGCGCAGCGCGAGCGCCTCTTCCGCCGTCGTGCGCGCCGGCACCACGGTCACGTCGCAGCCGCGCTCGGCCAGCATGCGCAGGATGTTGCGCTTCACGCCGTAATCCCAGGCCACCACCTTGAAGCGCGGTTCCACCTGGGTCCACGCGCCGCTGTCGAGGTCGAGCTGGCCTTCGCGCCACTGGTAGCGGCCGGGGGTGCTGACCACCTCGGCGAGATCCATGCCCTTCAGGCCGGGGAACTTGCGCGCCGCCTCGATGGCGCGGGCGGCGTCGATGTCGCCGGCCATCACCGCGCCGTTCTGGGCGCCGCGCTCGCGCAGCAGGCGCGTCAGGCGACGGGTGTCGATGCCGGCGATCGCCACCACGCCACGATCGGCGAGCCACTCGGGCAGCGCGACCTGGCTGCGCCAGCTGCTGGGCCGGCGCGGCACGTCGCGCACCACCAGGCCGGCCGACCAGACGCGCGCGCCCTCGTCGTCCTCGGCGGTACAGCCGGTGTTGCCGATGTGCGGATACGTCAGGGTGACGATCTGGCGCGCGTACGAGGGGTCGGTGACGACCTCCTGGTAGCCGGTCATCGCGGTGTTGAACACCACTTCGCCGACGCAAAGGCCGGGCGCGCCGATGGAGACGCCTTCGAAGACGGTGCCGTCTTCAAGCGCGAGGATTGCAGGTGGGGTCACGAAGGTCGCCTACGTGGGGTTGCAGGAAGCCGCCGGAGCCGGTGGAATCCGGCGCCGGGACATGTGAATCAGGCGAGCGGGAATGATACGGAACCGCGACCCCAGGCGCCAGCGGCAGGGTGCCGGAACTGAACGCGCGCCCCGCTACAGCAGGTCGCGCAGCCGCCAACTGCCGGGCGCGCGGCCGTGCAGGCGCGATGCCGCGTGCAGCGCGCCACGGGCGAACACGTCGCGGCTGGTCGCGCGGTGCACCAGTTCGATCCGCTCGCCGATCCCGGTGAACTGCACGGTGTGCTCGCCGACGATGTCGCCGGCGCGCAGGCTGGCGTAGCGCGGATCCAGGCCCCCGCGCCCGGCCGCGGCACCGAGCGCCAGCGCCGTGCCCGAAGGCGCATCCTTCTTGTGGACGTGGTGCGCCTCGACGATGTCGCAGTCCCACCCGGGCAGCGTGGCCGCCGCGCGCTCCACCAGTTCCTCCAGCAGCGCCACGCCGAGGCTGAAGTTGGCCGCCCAGACCAGCGGGATGCGCGCCGCGGCCGCCTGGAGCGCGTCGCACTGCGCCGCGGACAGGCCGGTGGTGCCGGACACCAGCCCGGCGCCCCGCTCCACGCAAAGCGCGAGCACCTGGTCGAAGGCTTCGGCCAGGCTGAAGTCGACCGCGACGTCGAACGCGGGGACACCGCGCAGTTCCGCGGCGGCGAAATGCGGCACGCCATCCACCACGCGCTGGGCCGGCCGGCGCGACACCGCGGCCACCACCACGCAGCCCGGAACCGCACCGTCGGCACACAGGCGCATGAGCGCGTGGCCCATGCGCCCGCTGGCGCCATGGAGCATCAATCGGATGGGGGACGGCATCACGCAAGGCTAGCGGCGGTGCACGCCGCCGGCAAGGTCAGGGCCAGCGCGTGGTGCTCAGGACGTCATGCGTTCCCAGAAGCCCTTGACGCCATCCACGAAGGTGCTGGCCTTGGGCGAGTGGCGGCGCGCGCCATCGCCGACGAACGTCGCTTCCAGCTGCTCCAGCAGCTCGCGCTGCTGGTTGGTCAGGTTGACCGGGGTCTCGATCACCACCTTGCAGTAGAGGTCGCCCGGCGCGCGGCTGCGCACCGACTTCACGCCCTTGTCGCGCAGGCGGAAGACCTTGCCGGTCTGGGTTTCTGCGGGAATGCGGATCTCCGCTTCGCCGCCAAGCGTCGGCACGCGCGTGGTGTCACCGAGCGCGGCCTGGCCGATGCGGATCGGCACTTCGCAGTGCAGGTCGTCGCCGTCGCGCTCGAAGATCGGGTGCGGGCGCACGCGCACCTCGACGTACAGGTCGCCGGGCTGCGTGCCGGGAGGCCCCGCCTCGCCCTCGCCCGAGAGGCGGATGCGGTCGCCGTTGTCCACGCCGGCCGGGATCTTGACCGACAGCACCTTCTCTTCCTCGACTCGGCCGTTGCCGCGGCAGGACGGGCACGGCGACTTGAAGGTCTGGCCGCGGCCGTGGCAATGCGGGCACGGCTGCTGCATCGAGAAGATGCCGCGCTGGAACCGCACCTGGCCACGCCCCTGGCAGGTGTCGCAGGTCTCGAGCTTGCCGTCCTCGGAGCCGGTGCCGTTGCAGGGATCGCAGGCGGCCAGCGTGGGCAGTTCGATGCGGCGCTCGACGCCCGCCACCGCCTCTTCGAGGTCGAGTTCCATCACGTAGCCGACGTCGGCGCCGCGTCGCGGGCCGCGCGTGCCGCCGCCAGCACCGCCGAAGATGTTGCCGAAGATGTCCCCGAAAATGTCGCCCATGTCCGGCTGGCCGGGACCGGCATTGCCGCCGCCCATGCCGTGCTCGAACGCGGCGTGGCCATGCTGGTCGTACATGCGGCGCTTGCCGCCGTCGGACAGCACTTCATAGGCCTCCTTGCACTCCTTGAACGCGGCCTCGGCCTCGTGGTTGCCCGGATTGCGGTCAGGGTGGTGCTTCATCGCGCTGCGGCGATAGGCCTTCTTCAGTTCATCGTCGCCGGCGTTGCGGGCAACGCCGAGGACTTCGTAGTAGTCGCGCTTGCTCATGGATCAGTGGTCATCTGTGTCGGGCGACGCACCCGTGCAACCGGGCGCGGAAACGACATCGGGAACCGCGCATACGCAGCCACGGTTCCCGACGTCACATACCGATGGCGGTCAGGCCTTGGAGTCGTCGTCCTTGACCTCGGTGAACTCGGCATCGACGACGTCGTCGCCGGCCGCCGGCGCACCGGCATCGCCACCCGCATCGCCACCACCCTGCTGGGCCGCGGCGGCGAAGAGCGCCTGCGCGGCCTCCTCGAGCACCTTGGTCCTGGCCTCGATCTGCACCTTGTCGTCGCCCTTCATGGCGGTCTCGACGTCGGCGATCGCAGCCTCGACCCGGCCGATCACGTCGCCCGGCACCTTGTCGCCGTTGTCCTTGATCGCCGTGCGCGTGCCGTGCACCAGGGCGTCGGCCTGGTTGCGGGCGCCGACCAGTTCGTGGAACTTCCTGTCGTCCTCGCGGTGCGCTTCGGCATCGGCCACCATCCGCTGGATTTCCTCGTCCGAAAGACCCGAGCCGGCCTTGATCTCGACCTTCTGCTCCTTGTTGGTCTTCTTGTCCTTGGCGGTGACGTGCACGATGCCGTTGGCGTCGATGTCGAACGACACCTCGACCTGCGGCATGCCGCGCGGCGCGGCGTCGATGCCGGTGAGGTCGAACTTGGCCAGCGACTTGTTGTAGCGGGCCTGCTCGCGCTCGCCCTGCAGCACGTGCACGGTGACCGCGGACTGGTTGTCCTCGGCGGTGGAGAAGGTCTGCGAGGCCTTGGTGGGCACCGTGGTGTTCTTCTCGATGATCTTGGTGAACACGCCACCCAGGGTCTCGATGCCGAGGCTCAGCGGGGTCACGTCGAGCAGCAGCACGTCCTTGACGTCGCCCGCCAGCACGCCGCCCTGCACCGCGGCGCCGATGGCGACCGCCTCGTCGGGGTTGACGTCCTTGCGCGGCTCCTTGCCGAAGAACTCGGCGACCGCCGCCTGCACCTTCGGCATGCGCGTCTGGCCGCCGACCAGGATCACCTCGTTGACGTCGCTGGCACGCAGGCCGGCGTCGTTGAGCGCGGTGCGGCACGGCTCGATGGTCTTTTTGATCAGGTCCTCGACCAGCGCCTCCAGCTTGGCGCGCGTCAGCTTGATGTTGAGGTGCTTCGGGCCCGAGGCGTCGGCGGTCACGTACGGCAGGTTGACCTCGGTGTGCTGCGCGGTGGACAGCTCGATCTTTGCGCGCTCTGCGGCATCGCGCAGGCGCTGCAGGGCCAGCGGATCCTTGCGCAGGTCCATGCCCTGGTCCTTGTTGAACTCGTCGACCAGGTAGTCGATGACGCGCTTGTCGAAGTCCTCGCCACCGAGGAAGGTGTCGCCGCTGGTGGCGAGCACCTCGAACTGCTTCTCGCCGTCGACTTCCGCGATCTCGATGATCGACATGTCGAAGGTGCCGCCGCCGAGGTCGTACACGGCGATCTTGCGGTCGCCGCCGTCCTTGTCCAGGCCATAGGCCAGCGCGGCCGCGGTCGGCTCGTTGATGATGCGCTTGACGTCGAGCCCGGCGATGCGGCCGGCGTCCTTGGTCGCCTGGCGCTGCGAGTCGTTGAAGTACGCAGGCACGGTGATGACGGCTTCGGTGACCTTCTCGCCCAGGTAGTCCTCGGCGGTCTTCTTCATCTTTTCCAGGATACGCGCGGACACTTCCTGCGCCGACAGCTTCCGGCCGTCGCTGGTCGCGACCCAGGCGTCGCCGTTGTCGTGCTGGGCGATGGCGTACGGCACCAGGCCGATGTCCTTCTGCACCTCGGCGTCGGTGAACTTGCGGCCGATCAGGCGCTTCACCGCGTAGAAGGTGTTCTGCGGGTTGGTGACCGCCTGGCGCTTGGCCGACGCACCCACCAGCACCTCGCCGTCCTTGGTGTAGGCGACGACGGAGGGCGTGGTGCGGTCGCCCTCGCTGTTCTCGATGACGCGGGCCTTGCCGCCGTCCATGATCGCCACGCACGAGTTGGTCGTGCCCAGGTCGATGCCAATGATCTTTGCCATGGGATGTATGCCTCTTTGAGGTTTGTCTGGGGGGCGGCAAGCCGCCGATGACTGCTATCTGGGGACGCGGCGGGCGCCTTCAAGCGCCGGGGGCGCGGATTCAGTCGTCGCGGGCCACGGCGACGAGCGCCGGGCGCAGCAGCTGTTCGTTGAGCTGGTAGCCCTTCTGGAACAGCTGCGCGACCGCGCCGGCGGGAACGCCTGCGGCGTCCACCACGCTCATCGCCTGGTGCTGGTCGGGGTTGAACGCATCACCAGGAGCCGGCGCGAGCTGCACCAGCCCCTGGCTGGCCGTGACGCGCAGCAGTTCGCGCAGCGTCAGCTCCATGCCCGTGCGCATCGGATCGTCGGCTGCGCCCGCGAGCAGCGCCGCGTCGAGGCTGTCGAACACCGGCAGCAGGTCGCCGAGCAACTGCTTGTTGGCGAACCGGCAGGCATTCTGCACATCGCGCTGCAGGCGCTTGCGCTGGTTGTCAAGGTCGGCACGCTCCACCAGGGACTGCGCGCGCAGCTGCTCGAGCTCGCCGCGGAGGGCCTCGAGTTCGTCGTGCGGAATGGTGTCGGCGGCCTCGAGGGTATCGTCGGGCGTCTGTTCGTTGGTCATCGCTGTCAGGGTCCGGGAGTGTCGCGGTCCGCACTTTGTGGGGATGGCGGCTCCGGATTCAAGGCATTGCCCAGCATGTCGGCGGTGGCCTGCACCACCGGAATCACCCGGTCGTAGGCCATTCGCGTGGGGCCGATGACCCCGAGCACCCCCAGTACGCGCCCCCCTGCCCCGTACGGAGCGGTCACCAGCGACATGCCGGCCAGCGGCGCCAGCCCGGTCTCCTCACCGATGAACACGCGCACGCCCGGTGCCTTCACCGTGCGCTCCAGCAGCTGCAGTATTTCGCGTTTCTGCGCGAAGGCGTCGAACAGCTCGCGCAGGCGCTCGACGTCGGCCAGGTCCTGCACCCCGAGCAGGCGCGCCTGGCCGGAGACCACCACGTCCTCGTCGCCGGGCACCAGCACCTGCTCGGCGATTTCGGTGGTCGCCCGCAGCAGGCCCTCCATTTCGCTGCGCGCGGCGCGCAGGTCGCTGACCAGGGTGGCGCGGATCTCGTGCAGCGGGCGGCCGGCGAAATTGGCGTTGAGGTAGTTGGCCACCTGTTCGAGTTCGGCCGGGCCGTAGGGGCGCCGGGTCAGCACGATGCGGTTCTGCACCTCATGGTCGGCAAAGACCACGATCGCCATCACCCGCTGGCCGTCCAATGGCACGAAATCGATCTGCCGGAACGCGAACTGGCCGCGTCCCGGCACGCTGACCACGCCCACGAACCGGGTCATCGCCGAGACCAGCTCCGACGCGCTGCCGAGCAGCGACTGCGTGCCGCCGCCGGTCGCCAGCTCGCCGCGCAGGCGTGCCAGTTCCGGCTCCTGCAGCGGGCTCAGCTGCAGCAGCGAGTCGACGAACACGCGGTAGCCCTGCGGCGTGGGCACGCGCCCGGCCGACGCGTGCGGTGCCGCCAGCAGCCCGACCTCCTCCAGGTCGGCGAGGATGTTGCGGATGGTCGCCGGGCTGACATCCAGGCCGGCGTGGCGGGCCAGGGTCTGCGAACCCACGGGCTCGCCATCGCGGATGTGGCGCGCGATCAGGGTGCGCAGCAGCTGGCGTGCGCGGGCATCGAGGGGGTCATCGCGGCGTCGGGACATCCCGGGGGTATATGTCGCCCGGCTCCGAGTCGCAAGCGCTGCGACGCGGCGATGGCAGCCTGCCGTCCCTCGCGGCACAATCGCGTCCCATGCTCAAGCGCCTCTCCATCAAGGATTTCGCCGTCGTCGCCGCCACCGAGCTCGAGTTCGGGGCCGGTCTGACCGTGGTGTCGGGCGAGACCGGCGCCGGCAAGTCGCTGCTCGTCGATGCCCTCGGCTTCCTGTCGGGCCAGCGCGCCGACAGCGGCATGGTCCGGCATGCCGCGCAGCGCGCCGAGCTCGACGCCGACTTCGACCTCGCCGGCTCGCCGGCCGCGCAGGCCTGGCTGCGCGAACAGGAGTTCGACGACGGCGAGGCCTGCCAGCTGCGCCGCACCTTGCGCGCCGATGGCGGTTCGCGGGCGTGGATCAACGGACGCCCGGCCACGCTCTCGCAACTGGCCGCGCTGGCGGCTCACCTGGTCGAGATCCATGGCCAGCACGAGCACCAGGCGCTGCTGTCGCGCGCCAGCCAGCTCGCCCTGCTCGACGCCTTCGGCCGCCACGAGGCGCTGCTGGCCGCGGTGGCCGCCGCAGCGCGCGGCTGGGCCGCGCTGCTGCGCGAACGCGAGCAACTGACCGCCGCAGGGGATGTCTCCGACCGCATCGACTGGCTCGGCCACCAGCTGGGCGAACTCGAGCGCGAGGACCTGGATGCGGACGCCATCAGCGCGCTCGCCGCCGCGCATCGCCGCCAGGCCCATGCCACCACCCTGGTCGACGCCTGCGACGTCGCCCTCGCCCGCCTCGGTGACGGCCACGGCGCGCTGCCCGCCGAGCTGCACCAGCTGCGCGGCGGGCTGGCGCGGCTGCAGGACCACGAGCCGCGCCTGGGCGAGGTGCAATCCATGCTCGAGGGTGCCGCGATCCAGCTGGACGAGGCGGCGATCCTGCTCGACCGCATCCGCGCCGACCTGGACCTCGACCCCGCGCAGCTCGAGGACCACGAGCGCCGCCTCGCGCGCCTGCACGACCTGGCGCGAAAGCACCGCGTGGCACCCGAAGGGCTCGCCGCGCAGCGTGACGCACTGGCCGCCGAACACGAGGCACTGCACGCCTCGGCGCGGCGCCTCGGCAGCCTGGGCACCGAGATCGATGCCGCCGCGGAGGCCTGGCGCAAGGCCGCCGTGGCACTGGGCAAGGCGCGCGCGCGCGCCGGCAAGGCACTGGCTGTCGCCACCACCGCGCTCGTCGGCGAACTGGGCATGGGCGGCGGGCGATTCGAAGTCGCGCTGGAACCCACCGCCGGGGACGCTCCGGATGCGCAGGGCGCCGAGCGCGTCGAGTTCCTGGTGTCGGCCAACGCCGGGCAGCCGCCGCGACCGCTGCGCAAGGTCGCATCCGGCGGCGAACTGTCGCGCATTTCGCTGGCCATCGAAGTCGCCGCGCTGGGCCTCGACGCGGTGCAGACCATGGTCTTCGACGAAGTCGATTCCGGGATCGGCGGCGGCGTGGCGGAGATCGTCGGCCAGAAGCTGCGCGACCTCGGCAGCCGGCGCCAGGTGCTGTGCGTGACCCACCTGCCGCAGGTCGCGGCCCAGGGCCACGCGCACTACAGCGTCAGCAAGGCCGAACGCGGTGGCGTCACCCAGAGCGCGGTGCGCCTGCTCGACGACGGCGAACGCCAGGAAGAACTGGCGCGCATGCTGGGCGGGGTGGAGGTCAGCCGCGAGGCGCGTGCGGCCGCCAGGCGGCTGTTGCGCGATGCGGCGACAGGGGGCGTGGACGTCGCCGGCTGAGGCCTGCGGTCAGCGCTTCTTGCGCACGTACAGCACCAGCGAGTGCTCTTCGAGGATGTAGCCGTGCTGCGCGGCGATCCTGCTCTGCAGCTCCTCGATCTCCGGGCTCTCGAACTCGATGATGCGCCCGGTGTCGACGTCGACCATGTGGTCGTGGTGGCCACCGCGGTCGATCTCGTAGACCGCCGTGCCGCCCTCGAAATTGTGCTTGAGCACCAGCCCGGCCGCCTCGAACTGGGTCAGCACCCGGTAGACGGTGGCGAGGCCGATTTCATCGCCGCCTTCCAGCAGGTGGCGATAGATGTCCTCGGCGGTCATGTGGTGGTGCGCGGTCTTCTGCTCGAGCAGTTGCAGGATGCGCATCCGGGGATGCGTGACCTTCAACCCGGCCTTGCGAAGCTCATGGGTTTCCATGCCTGTTCCGTTCATTGGCGATTGGGGTGCCAGCTGCCGTGGAGCCGGTCGCGGCGGCTCGGCGAGTGTATCATCGCGGGGATTTCCGCCGTCCTGGGTTCCAATGCGCAAGCTCCTCGTCCCCGTCATCGTCGCCTGCCTCGCCACTGGCTGCGGGCTCGTCTACAAACAGCCGATCTACCAGGGCAACCTGCTGAAGAGCAGCGACGTCGCACAGCTGCAGGCGGGCATGAACCGCCAGCAGGTGTCGGCATTGCTCGGCACGCCATCGGTCCAGGACCCGTTCCACCAGGAGCGCTGGGACTACACCGCCAGCGAGCGCACCGGCCGCATCGGCAAGACCGAGGTGCACAACCTCACGCTGTGGTTCGAGGGCGACACGCTGGCCAAGTGGGAAGGCGACCAGTTCCCCGATCGCGACGACGAACTGATCAAGGACGTGCGGCGCTCGTTCGGCCCCAACCTCGCGCGCGACAAGAAAAAGACGCGCTGACCGCTCAGCGGCGACGCGCGGCGCGCAGCCGCCTGGCATCCTTGGGGTCGACCTGCAGCGGCCGCAACAGCTCCACCCGGTCACCATCGCGCAGCGCGGTGGTGGCGGTGACACGCTCACCGAACACCGCGTAGCAAGCCACTGCTTGCAGCGGCAGGCCGCAGGCGGCAATGGCGTCGGCCACGCGCGCGCCGTCGCGCAGTTCCACTTGCACACTGTGGTGCGTGCGTGGAAACGCGAGCACCACTTCGACGCGCACCTCAGGCGTCCGGATCGTCGGCGATGCGCACGAAGTCATCGACCATGCGGTCGACCAGCCCCTGGAAGCCGAGCTTCATCGCCGGCGCCAGCAGGCGGCTGCGCGGCTCGAAATCCAGGCTGAGCGTGACCTTGCACGCCGACTCGTCGAGCGCGTGGAACTCCCAGCGGCCTTCGAGGCGCTTGAACGGGCCATCGCGCAGGTGCATGTCGATGCGCTGCGGTGGCGTGAGCAGGTTCTCCGTGGTGAACCAGGTGCGCATGCCGGCGATGCCGAGTTCGAGTCGACCGAGCACGCGCCCCGGTGCGGACTCGAGCACTTCGGCACGATCGCACCACGCGAACCGCGCCGGGTACGCCGCGATGTCGTTGACCAGCGCGAACATCCGCGACGCGGCGTGTCCGACCAGGGCTGAGCGCTTGATGATGGGCATGTGGGCAGGCGGTCTCGCGTTCCTTTCCCGCCCCGTGCCGTGTGAGAATGACGCGATGGGCAAGACTGCTGGCAAGGATAAGGGAAAGAGCGGCGCCGGGGGCACGATCGCGCTCAACAAGCGCGCGCGCCACGAGTACCACCTCGAGGACCGTTTCGAAGCCGGCATGGCGCTGCAGGGCTGGGAACTCAAGGCGATCCGCGCAGGCCGCGCCAACATCACCGAGAGCTACGCGGTGGTGCGCAGCGGCGAGATCTTCCTGTTCGGCGCGCAGATCACCCCGCTGCTGCAGGCGTCCACGCACGTCATCGCCGATGACCGCCGCACGCGCAAGCTGCTGCTGCACCGTCGCGAGATCGACATGCTGGTCGGCAAGGTGGAACGCGACGGCTACACCATCGTGCCCAGCGCGATGTACTGGAAGGGCAACAAGGTCAAGATCGAGATCTCGCTGGCCAAGGGCAAGCAGACCCACGACAAGCGCGACGCCGCCAGGGACCGCGACTGGGCGCGAGACAAGCAGCGCGTGATGCGGCGCCACAACCGCGACGCCTGAGCGGCTTCATCCCACGCCGGCATCGTCGGGCAGCGTGAAGCGGAAGCGCGCGCCCTCGCCCACCCTGCCCTCCGCGGTGATGCTGCCGCCGTGGCGCTCGATGATGCGCTTCACCGAGGCCAGGCCGATGCCCTCACCGACGAATTCGTCCTGCGCGTGCAGACGCTGGAACGGACGGAACAGCTTGCCGGCGTACGCCTCGTCGAAGCCGACGCCGTTGTCGGCCACCTCGAACCAGGTCTCGCCGGCATGTTCGACCCGGTGGAAGGCGATGTGGCCGCGCTCCCGGCCGCGGGTGAACTTCCAGGCGTTGCCGAGCAGGTTGTTGAGCAGGTTCCTCACCAGCGCGCTGTCTCCTGATGCCTGCAGGCCGGGCTCGATCTGCGCGTCCACCTGCCGCTGCGGATCGCCGTGGCGCAGGTCGGCGACGATGTCCGCCGCCATCGCCGACAGGTCCAGGGGCTCGCGGCGCAGCTCGCCGCGGGACACCCGAGACATCTTCAGCAAGGCATCGATCAGCTCGCCCATGCGCGCCGTCGCGGCGCGCACGCGCGCGAGATAGCCACGCCCGGCATCGTCGAAGGCATCGGCATGGCGTTCGCCCAGCACGCGCGTGAAGCCGTCGATCGCCCG
Organism: Luteimonas sp. MC1825; assembly: GCF_014764385.1. Taxonomy (NCBI): domain Bacteria; kingdom Pseudomonadati; phylum Pseudomonadota; class Gammaproteobacteria; order Lysobacterales; family Lysobacteraceae; genus Luteimonas; species Luteimonas sp. MC1825. The sequence goes on from NZ_CP061714.1 coordinate 1,524,232, forward strand.
CAGCGGTGCACGCAGGTCATGCGAGATGGTGTAGGCGAAGGATTCCAGCGCCTCGTTGGCCCGCGTGAGTTCGCGCGTGCGCAGCGCGACCCGCGCCTCGAGGGTGCGGTTGAGCGCGTTGATCTGCGCCTCGGCGCGCACGCGGTCGGTGATGTCCTCCACCTGCGCCAGGCTGGCCACGTCCTGGCCCACGTCGCCCGGCACCTGCGCGTACGTCAGCAGCACATGGCGCAGCTCGCCGTCGTCGCGCCTGAGCTCGCGCGTCACGCGGTACACGCTGCCGGTCGCCGCGCGCGAGCGCTCTTCGGCGGCGTCGCCGGTGCCGCTGAACAACGCCTGGAAGTCTCGACCCATCAATTCCTCGGGCGACGCGCGCAGGATGTTGGCCAGGGCCAGGTTGGCATCCACCACGCGCCCGTCGCGGTCGAGCAGCGCCTTGCCGATCGCCGAAAAGCGCATCGCACTGCGGAAGCGCAGTTCGCTGCGCCGGTACGACTCGCTCATGCGCGCCGCGATCTGCTGCGCGCGCGACTGGGTCCGCGCCAGCGACAGCGCCACGGCGAACATCAGGAATGAGGCCAGCATGCCCAGCACGATCGTGCCCTGGGTGCCGAGCAGCGCCGACCCGCCGTTGCCGGCGCGCACCTGGTGGAAGTCCAGCCGCCAACGCCGGCCGTACACCTGCTCTTCGACGCTGTGGGTGACAGCGGCGGCATGCTTTCCGGGCGCAAGCGCCGCATCGTGCGCATACACCAGCGTCTCGACACCGTCGCCGATGTCGACGATGCGCAGCCCCGGCGTGCCGGGCGCGTCCGCCACTGCCTGCTCGACGAAACCGTCGAGGCGGAATGGCGCGCAGACCCAGCCGGCCAGGGCCGCGGCGCGTGCGGACGGGTCGGACGGCACGATGCCCGCCCGGTACACCGGCGCGAAGATCACCAGGCCGCGCCCCGCTCCCACCTGCGCGAGTTGCAGCGGCGCGGTAATGCGCGCGGCCCCGCTGTCGCGCGCGGCCAGCATCGCCGCCGCGCGGGTGGGCTCCTGCAGCATGTCGAAACCGATGGTGTTGATGTTGGCGATCGTGCGCGGTTCCAGCAGGACCACCGGCCCGTACTGCGCACGCGCACCCGGCGGATCCACGTTGAACAGCCCCATCCCGGCCGCGCGGCGCCTGAGCTGCAGTTCCTGCAGGGCGGCCGGCGACAGCGCCTCGGCGTAACAGAGCCCGAGCATCGCCGGAAACCTGCGGTCGAGTTCCAGGCCGTCGGTGTAATGCCGCCACTGTTGCGGGCTGGGTGCCTGCACGGTGGCGAACAGCGACACGCCGCCACGGGTGATCAGTTCGTAGGTGAGCAGTTGCTGGCGCAGGCGCGCGACTACCTGTTCGGCCTCGCCCGCCAGCCGCGCCTGTGCAAGCTCGCGCTCGCGCGTGCCGGCACCGGTGGCGTAGATGGCCACCAGCGCGAGCGAAGCCACCAGCACCAGCGCGGCCAGGAGGTAGCCGTGCCGCGATGGCAGGGCGTCGGGTGACAGCAGGGCCTCGTCGGCGGTCATCGGCAGGAGCATACCGGCTGCGCGGCGACCCTTCCGGATGAACGTTGCCCGGCGCGGCTGCAGGCACCGGCCTTGCACGCGGCGCACGCGACCCTATACTTCACCTGTCTCGCAGTTTCACTGCCTTTCCGGCAGATGCCAGCTTTCCCGATCATGGGGGTGCACTGGCTTCGACGGGGGTCGCGAAATCGCCTGGCGCATGCCGAGGGGGTAGCTTTCCTCGTAAATCCAGCTGCAAAACTCTAGTTGCCAACGACGACAACTACGCTCTCGCCGCTTAAGGCGTAAGCCCCGAACCCACTTGTGCCCGTGCTCGTGGATGTAGGGTCATTATCACGGAACCGGCTGCGGTGGTTGCCTGTCAACCGCGGCTTAACAAAAACAGGCTGGTCCTGGGGTGCGCTTCGCCCACTGTGCTGCCACAGGACGAGACCCAACGGTGAGCTAAGCATGTAGTGCCGGGGATGGAGTGCCTTCGGACGGGGGTTCGATTCCCCCCACCTCCACCATCCACGAACGAACCCGACCCCACACGGTCGGGTTTTTTCGTTCTGGTCCACGTGAACCCACGCCCCCGCCGGGCGCCGTCGCGGGGGCCTGTGCGATCCTATGCACCATGGACGCGCCCCCTTCCCAGCGTTGCCTGGCCACATGAGCAGCGACCCGTTTGCCGCCGGCGACGCACGCCCGCGCGTGCTCGTCGTCGACGACGACGCCGACATCGTCGCTCTGCTGGCGCGCTATCTGGGCAGCAACGGATTCGTGGTCTCGAGCGCCGCCAGTGGCGCCGACCTGCGCGAGGCCCTGGCCGGTGCGCTGCCCGACCTGGTGCTGCTCGACCTGGGTCTTCCCGACGAGGACGGCCTGTCGCTGCTGCAGCACCTGCGCCAGCAGTGGCGGCTTCCGGTGATCGTGGTCAGCGGACGTGGCGAAGCGGTGGAACGCGTGGTCGGGCTGGAGCTGGGTGCCGACGACTACATCGCCAAGCCCTTCGATTTCCGCGAGCTGCTGGCGCGCGTGCGCTCGGTGCTGCGGCGCGCGCCGGCGGTGGCCGCGGACGTCCCCGCGCCGGCCCCGACGCCGATCCGGCGCCTCGCGTTCGAAGGCATGGTGCTCGACCTTGCCGCGCGCAGGCTGGCCGACGCGGGCGGCCGCGATATCCCGCTGACCACGGGCGAGTTCGACCTGCTGCGCGCCTTGCTGCAGCACCCCAACGAAGTGCTGAGCCGCGACCGGCTGATGAACACGCTGCACGGGCGCGAGGCCGGGCCGTTCGATCGCGCGATCGACGTCGGCATCGCGCGGCTGCGGCGCAAGATCGAGCGCGATCCGGCAACGCCCGAGCTGATCCGGTCGGTACGCGGTGCCGGCTACCTGCTCGCTGCCGACGTCTGCCCGGCATGAGCGACGCGGGCGCCATCCCGGGACTGTTCGAGGCCGTGCCCGACGCCTTGCTGGTGGTCGACGGCGAAGGTCGCGTAGTGCGCGCGAACGCGCACGCGGAAGTCCTGTTCGGACACGCACGCGGCGCGATGGTGGGCCTGGAGATCGAGGACCTCGTGCCGGAAAGCGCGCGTGCGCGCCACCGCGTGTATCGCGACCGCTACATGTCGGCCCCGCACGTGCGACCGATGGGCGCCACCGGCCAGACCCTGGTGGGCCTGCGCAGCGACGGCACGAAGTTCCAGATCGAGATCGCGTTGAGTCCTCTGGACAGCGCGGACGGCAAGCGCTTCCTCGCCTCGGTGCGCGACATTTCCGGCAGCCAGCGCGTGCAGCAGGCGTTGGCGCGGGCCCGCTACGACGCGATCGCGGCGCGCATCGGCCAGCTGGCGCTGGAGGCGGCGGCGGAATCGAGCCTGCTCGAGGAGCTGCCGCCGCTGCTGGTGGAGGCGCTGGGCGTGCAGGCGGTGGCGATCGTCGCCGCCGCATCCGGCCAGCAGGCGGCCGCCGTGCGCGGTGCCGCGGGCACCGGCTGGCAGGCCGGGAGCACCGTGCCGCGGCCCTTCGCCGGCGAGCACCGGGACGCCTGGATCATCGGCGACATCGCCGCGGATCCATCTGCCGCCGCGCTGTTCCCGTTGCCGCTGCCGCCTTACGGCAGCGCGGTGCTGGTGCCGGTGTTCGAACATCGCCGGGTGACGGGCGCGCTGCTGGCGGCATCGCGCGAGACGCGCCGCTTCGACCACGATGCCTGCCACCTGCTGCAGACGGCGGCCACCACGCTGTCGACCTACGTGCAGCAGCGGCGCGCCGAAGAGCACCTCGCCCACGCGCAGCGGCTGGACGCGATCGGCCAGCTCACCGGCGGCGTGGCCCACGACTTCAACAACCTGCTCACGGTGATGTCCGGCAGCCTGCAACTGCTGGAGCCGGAAATCGCCAGCACCGATGGCCAGGCGCTGCTGGCCAGCGCGCTGCGTTCAGTCAGCCGCGGCGCCGAACTCACCGCCAAGCTGCTGGCGTTCGCGCGCCGGCAGCGCCTGCAACCGAGCGCCGTCGACGTGCCACGGCTGCTGCACGACCTGGAACAGGTGCTGCGGCGCACGCTCGGCGACAGCGTGCGCCTGCGCGTCGGGGTGGCACCCGGGCTGCCTCCCGCGTACGTCGATGCCGGCCAGCTCGAGGCCGCATTGCTCAACCTGGCGCTCAACGCGCGCGACGCGCTGGGCCGCGGTGGCGAGATCGTGTTCACGGCGGCCCCGGACGAGGTCGGCGCGGACCAGGCCAGCGCGGAACTCCCGGCCGGCGACTACCTGTGCCTCGGCGTCAGCGACGATGGCAGCGGGATGCCGCCCGACATCCTGGCGCACGCGATGGAGCCGTTTTTCACCACCAAGGGCCGCGAACGCGGCAGCGGCCTCGGCTTGAGCATGGTGTACGGCTTCGCGCGCCAGAGTGGCGGAGGCCTCGTGATCGACAGCGTGCCCGGGCACGGCACCGCGGTCCGGCTGTATGTGCCTGTGGCGCGCGACGCAGCTGCCGGAGTCGAGCCACTGGCCCGCCCCGCCGCCGGCAGCGGCCGGGGCGAAGGCGTACTGGTGGTCGAGGACGACGCCGCGGTGCGCGCGATCGCGGTGGCGTTCCTGCGCGGCGCCGGCTACCGGGTGCTGGCGGTGGCCGACGGCGAGACCGCGCTGCGCGTGCTGCGCGAAGAGCCGGCGATCGCCCTGCTCTTCAGTGACGTCATGCTCGGCCCGGGGATCGACGGCAAGGCGCTGGCCCGTGAAGCGCTCGCGTTGCGCCCGGGCCTTGCCGTGCTGTTGACCTCTGGCGACGAGGAACACGCCGCCGACGCCGGTGGCGGCCAGGGCCTGCGCCTGCTGCGCAAGCCCTGGCGGCGCGAGCAGCTCGCCGACGCGGTGCGCCGGGAACTGCAGGCGGGTTGAGGCGAAGGCGCGGCGCCGTGTACGCGCCTAGTGGCAACGCGCCTCACCCGCCAGCACCGCACGCAGGCCGGCTTCGTCGACGATGCCGATCCGCCGGCCGTCGACGTCGATCATGCCGTGCGCCTGCAGGCGCGACAGCGCCCGGGTCACGGTTTCCAGGGTGATCGCCAGGAAATTGCCGAGTTCGGCGCGCGTCATGCGCAACTGCAGCAGCTGCGGGTCAAGACCCATGGCGGCGAACCGCGCCGACAGGTCGAGCAGGAACGCCACCACGCGCTGGTCGGCGCCCAGCGTGCCGATGGCCAGCATCCAGCGCCAGTCGCGGCGGATCTCGGAAGCCAGCAGCGAGGTCAGGCGCTCGCGTACCTCGGGCATCAGGTCGTCGGGGCGCGCGCACGGCAGTTCCCAGACCTCGGCGGCGTCGAGGGCCACCGCATCGCAGGCCTGCGCCGGCATGTCGACCGCATCCAGCCCGAGCAGGTCGCCGCGCATGCGGAACCCGGTGATCTTCTCGCGGCCATCCTCGCTGAGCACGCTGGTGCGGAAGCAGCCCGAGCGCACGTAGTACAGCGACTGCCGCGGCTGGCCGGCGTGGAACAGCACCTGGCGTGCCGCCAGGCGATGCACGCGCGGTGGCCAGCGCAGCAGCAACGCCTCGAGTGCCGGCACCACGGGTGCCTGGCGATCGGCCGACCATGCGGCGGCGGGGCCGCGGAGGTGAGGGTCGAACAGGCTCGCGGGAGGAACTGGCTGGAGCATCGGGACGTCCACTGGATTGCGTTGCGATGCAATCTAATGGGCGTGGCGCGTCCCACGGGCAGCGGTCGGTAACCGTTGGTAACGGAATGTAACCGTGGCCGCGCGCGTTCAGTGCGACAGCAGCAACGGCACCGGCGAGCCCAGCAGCAGCTCGCGGGTCACGCCACCCATCACCCACTCGCGCAGCCGCGAGTGGCCATAGCCACCGGCCACGATCAGCTGCGCCGGCATCTCTCGCGCATGCTCAAGCACGATGGCGCTCACCGCGCGGCCGCGAGCGGCCTGCACCACCATGTCGGCGCGCACCGCGTGTCGCGCCAGGTGGGCGGCGACATCGACGAGCGCCTGCTCGCCTTCGGCGCCCGGCGAAGGGTCGACCACGACCACGTCCACGCGCGACGCATCGCGCAGCAGCGGCAGTGCGTCGTGCAGTGCGCGCGCGGCCTCCGCGCCAGGGCGCCAGGCGAGCAGCACCGCCCCACCCGCCTCCGGTGCGGCCGCGCCAGGTGGCACGACCAGCACCGGGCGTCCCGAACCGAGCAGCAGGGACGCCACGAAGTCGTGCGCCACGCTGCCCTCCGCACCATCGTTCGCCGGCCCCGCGACCACCGCGAGATCGGCGTTGTGGGCCATGTCGACCGACACGCGCGGTGGATCGGAAAAAAGCGCCTCGACCACGCGCACCTCGACCTGGACACCGTGGCCCGCGAGCGCGGCGCGCCGGGACGCGGCGTTGGCCTGGCCTTGGGCGCGCCAACGGTCGTGCACATCGCCGATCGCGATATCCGGCATCAGTCCCCAGGGGTTGGCTGTCGGCATGGGCAGGTTGACGATCTCCAGGATCGTCAGTTGCGCGTCGAACCGCCTGGCCAGCGCGAGCGCGGCGGTGATCGCGGCCTCGTCGCCCGGGGTGGCGGTGACGGGGACATACAGGCTCCTGGGCATGCGCGGCTCCGCGATCGCAAGGTGGGAACGCCGGGTGTATTCCGTCAAACGGAAAAGGGCCGCGCGAGCGGCCCTTCTCCTGGCGCAACCGACGGCGGATCAGCCGCGCAGCGGGACCACGCGGATCTCGACGCGACGATTGGCCGCGCGACCCTGCTCGGTGGAGTTGTCGGCGATGGGCATGTTCTTGCCGAAGCCGACGATCTCGAAGCGTTCGCGCTGCAGGCCCTGGCCGATGAGGTAGTTGCCCACCGCCGACGCGCGCTGCTCGGAGATGCGCTGGTTGACGGCGTCGCCGCCGATGTTGTCGGTGTGCCCGGCCACTTCCACGATGGTCTGGTTGTACTCGGCCAGGGTGCGCGCCACGTTGTTGAGCGCCGGGTAGAACTGCGGCTTGAGCGCGGTCTTGTTGAAGTCGAAGGTCACGCCATCCGGCAGGTTGAGCTTGATGGTGTCGCCCTCGCGGTCGACGATGATGCCGGTGCCCGCGGTCTGGCGGCGCAGTTCGGCTTCCTGGCGGTCCTGGTAGACGCCGACGGCGCCACCGGCCAGTCCACCCACGCCCGCACCCACCAGCGCGCGCTGGCGGCGCTCGGTGGCGTCGGAACCGCTCAGCAGGCCGGCGACGGCGCCGATCCCCGCACCGATCAGCGCGCCGCGCTGGGTCCGGTTGGGATCGTTCGGATCGCTGGTCTGGCCGGTATAGGTGGCGCAGCCGGAAATGAGGACGGCGCTCGCTGCCGCGGTGGCGAAGAAGATACGGGGGGCTGTACGCATGGGGAACTCCTGGTCGGGCGGCATGCGCCCGGGGGTGGGTGATGAATGACCGGGCTCACGCTAACCGCGATGGCGTCCGCGCGGGGTGACGGCCCAGCGGCTATTCAGCTGACAGAAAGCCACCGCTGTAGACGCGTGGAATGCGGTCGTTCAAACCCACCAGCACTTCGTACGGAATCATGCCGGCCGCGGCCGCCACCTGTTCCGCCCGCAGCTCGGCATCGCCCTGGCGGCCGATCAGCACGACCTCGTCTTCGTTCCATGCGCTGTCGCGGCCGATGTCGACCATGAACTGGTCCATGCACACCCGCCCGACGATCGGATACCCGCGACCGCGCAGCAGCACGGTGCCGCGCGAGGACAGCGCACGCGGATAGCCGTCGCCGTAACCGATGGGCACCGTCACCACGCGGGTGTCCGTGGCCGGTGCCCAGGTGCCGCCGTAGCTGACCGCATGCCCGGCCTGCACCACCTTGAAATAGACCACGCGCGAAACCAGCGAAAGCGCCGGCTGCACCGCCACCGTGGCACGCGCCCCGGCACCCGGCAGCACGCCGTACAGCAGGATGCCGGGACGCACCATGTCGAGTCGCGTGTCCGGGCAATGCAGCACGCCGCCGGAGTTGGCGATGTGCCGGGGCGGCACTGGCGCGCCGATGCGGCCGAAGTGCGCGCAGGCGTCTTCGAACCGCGCCAGTTGCAGCGCCGTCGTGGGCGAGTCGGGTTCGTCCGCGCAGGCGAGGTGCGAATAGATCCCGGCCAGCCTGATCCAGCGCGACGCCACCGCGGCCTCGATGAAGGGCCCGGCGCTCCAAGCATGCACGCCGATGCGCTCCATGCCGGTGTCGATCTTCAGGTGCACCGTGGCGTGGCGACCCATCGACGCGGCCGCGGCCTCGACGTGGCGCAGCTTCTCCAGCGACGACACGGTGATTTCGAGGTCGTGGACCAGGTACTGCGCCACCTGCGGCCCGTAGATGCCGCCCAGCACCAGGATCGGCACGCTGATGCCGGCACGGCGCAGCGCGATGCCCTCCTCGGGGAAGGCCACGCCCAGGTGCTCGACGCCATGCACCTGCAGGTGGCGTGCCACCTGCACCAGGCCGTGGCCATAGGCGTTGGCCTTGACGATGGCCATCACCGGCACGCCGGCGTGGGCACGGATGGCACGCAGGTTGCCGGCGATGCGGTCGAGGTCGACCAGGATCCGCGTCGGGCGCTCGGCGGCATGCAGGCCCATGCCGCTACTCGAAGCTGCCCACCGAGTCGTGGGCGAGGTTGTCGAAGCGCGTGTACTCGCCGAAGAACTTCAGTTTCACCGAACCCGTGGGCCCGTTTCGCTGCTTGCCGATGATCACCTCGGCCAGGCCCTTGTCGGGCGAGTTTTCCTTGTTGTAGTAGTCGTCGCGGTAGATGAAGACGATCACGTCGGCGTCCTGCTCGATCGCGCCCGACTCGCGCAGGTCGGCCATCACCGGGCGCTTGTCGGCGCGTGTTTCCAGCGAGCGGTTGAGCTGCGACAGCGCCAGCACCGGCACGTTGAGTTCCTTGGCCAGGCTTTTCAGCGAGCGCGAGATCTCGGAGATCTCGGTGGCGCGGTTCTCGCTGTTGCCCGGTACCGCCATGAGCTGCAGGTAGTCGATGACGATCAGGCCGAGGTCGTGTTCGCGCTTCAGACGTCGCGCCTTGGCGCGCAGCGAATCGGGCGACAGCGCCGGGGTGTCGTCGATGAAGATCTTGGTTTCCTTGAGCAGGCGGATCGCGCTGGACACGCGGCTCCAGTCCTCGTCCTCGAGCAGGCCGGTGCGCAGGCGGGTGGCATTGACGCGGCCCACGGACGAGATCAGTCGCAGCGCGAGCTGGCTGGCCGACATTTCCATGGAGAACACGGCCACGGCCTTCTTGGTCTTCATGGCGGCGTACTCGGCCATGTTGAGCGCCAGCGTGGTCTTGCCCATCGCCGGGCGCGCGGCCAGGATCAGCAGGTCGGTGGGCTGCAGGCCGGCGGTCATCTCGTCGAATTCGACGTAGCCGGTGGGCAGTCCGGTGATGCCGCCGCCGTTGGCGTAGCGCGTCTGCAGCACGTCGAAGGCTTCGGCCATCGCCTTGTTGACCGGGGTGAAGTCGGTGCGGCCACGGTTGCCGGCCTCGGCGATCGCGAACACGTCCTGCTCGGCCTTTGCGAGCAACTCGGAACTCTCGCGGCCACCTGGCTGGAAGCCGTCGTTGACGATGGTGGTGCCGACTTCGATCAGCTGCCGCAGCACGGCCTTGTCGCGCACGATCTCGGCGTAGGCGACGATATTGGCCGCCGACGGCGTGGTGCTGGCCAGTTCAACCAGGTACGCGCCGCCCGCCACCATCTCCGACTGCCCCTGCGACTCGAACCACTCGCCCAGGGTCACCGCATCGTAGGGACGGTTGCGCTCGGCGAGTTCCTTGATGGCGCGAAAGATCAGCTGGTGGTCGCGACGGTAGAAGTCGGACTGGTCGAGCTGGTCGCCAACGCGGTCGTAGGCCTCCGGCGAGAGCATCAGCCCGCCCAGCACGGCCTGCTCGGCCTCGACCGACTGCGGCGGTATGCGCAGCTGTTCGACCCGGGCATCGCCACGCCCCTGGAAGGCGGGGCCTTCGTGCTGGAAGCCCGGTCGTGCACTCATCGGTATCAGGACTCCCCTTGTGGGACCGTCGCCGCGGCCCTTTCTTCGTTGTCGGATTGTCATCGTAGCCCCCGCTGCCGGAAAGCGCTGCAGATAACACTGTGGATAACCGGTGGGCATCGCACGGCGTGAGACGACGGAAAACGAAGACGGGCGCCTCTCGGCGCCCGTCGACGGAAACGCTTGGAACCCGATCAGGCGGCTTCGGGCGCCACCACCACGGTGACCGTGGTGTCGATGTCGGCGTGCAGGTGCAGCACGACCTCGTACTGGCCGGTGGCGCGGAACGCGCCCTCGCCCAGCACCACTTCCGACTTCTCGACCGGATGGCCGGCCTTGGTCAGCGCCTCGGCGATATCGCGCGGGCCGACCGAGCCGTACAGCTTGCCTTCGGTGGAGGCGTTGGCGTAGATCGTGACACTCACGCCCTCGAGCGACGCCAGGCGCGTGTTGGCTTCGTCGTGCGACGCCACGGCCTTGGCTTCGTACTCGGCGCGGCGCGCCTCGAAGTCGGCGAGGTTGGAGGCGGTGGCGGGAACGGCCTTGCCCTGCGGCACCAGGAAATTGCGGCCGTAGCCCGGCTTCACGTCGACCTTGTCGCCGAGGTTGCCGAGGTTCACGACCTTCTGCAGGAGGATCAGTTGCATGGTGGAGCTCCGTATTCGTTAGCGGCGCATGGCGCCGCAACTATGGCTGTCCGAACGGACGGTGTGAGGCGGACGCGCCTCCCGTACCGGGAGGCGCGCGCGATCACATGGTGTGGTTGTCGGTGTACGGGATCAGGGCCAGGAAACGGGCGCGCTTGACGGCCGTGGCCAGCTGGCGCTGGTACTTCGCCTTGGTGCCGGTGATGCGGCTCGGGACGATCTTGCCGTTCTCGGTCACGTTCTGGCGCAGGGTGTTGAGATCCTTGTAGTCGATCTCCTTGACACCCTCGGCGGTGAACTTGCAGAACTTGCGGCGGCGGAAGAACTTGGACATGTGCGTGCTCCTCAGGCGGCTTCGGTGGTGTCGGTGTCGGACTCGGGCTTGTCGCCCTCGCCTTCACCCTGGTCGTCACGCGGGCGGCGTTCGCCGCGCTCGGGACGGTCGCCGCGGTCGGGACGGTCGGTCTTCTCCGGCTTCTCGTCCTTGTTCTTCATGATCAGGGACTGTTCGGTGTCGGCCTCTTCGCGGCGGATCACCAGGTGGCGCAGGATGGCGTCGTTGAAGCGGAAGCCTTCCGCCAGCTCGTCGAGGACGGCCTGGCCGACTTCGATGTTGAGCAGCACGTAGTGGGCCTTGACCAGGTTGTCGATGGGATACGCCAGCTGGCGCCGGCCCCAGTCTTCGAGACGGTGGATCTTGCCCTCGCTGCCTTCGATCAGCGTCTTGTAACGCTCGACCATGGCAGGCACCTGCTCGCTCTGGTCCGGATGGACCAGGAACACGATCTCATAGTGACGCATGTGTATTTCCTTGTGGATATCGGCCGCGACGCGAGTCGCAGGCCCGGATAGCCCCCGGCAGTGGAACGAGCGGCCGTGGGGCAAGGTCTCCCGGCGAACGGGAGCCGGCAAGTATGGCAGCCCGGCGGCCGCGGGCGCAAATCGTGGCCTGCCGCGCCTTCAGGCGGGCCTGCGCGACCGTGGCGGGAATTTCAGCCCCCGACTGCGCCCTTGGCAGTCTGCTGCCCGGCGATCCAGGCGTCGATGTGCTGCTCCAGCGTCTCCAGCGGCACGGAGCCGGTGACCAGCACGGCGTCGTTGAAGTCGCGCAGGTCGAACGCGGGGCCCAGCGCGGCCTCGGCGCGGGCGCGCAGCTCGGAGATCTTCAGCTGGCCGATCTTGTAGGCCAGCGCCTGGCCGGGCCAGCCGATGTAGCGGTCGATCTCGTTGGTGACGTCCTGCAGCGTCTTGGGCGAATTGTCCATGAAGTAGTCGATCGCCTGCTGCCGGCTCCAGCCCTTGGCGTGCATGCCGGTGTCGACCACGAGCCGAACCGCGCGCCACATGTCGTAGGCCAGCTGGCCCATGCGGTCGAGCGGATCGTCGTAGAGGCCCATGTCGTAGCCGAGGCGCTCGGCGTACAGGCCCCAGCCTTCGCCGTAGGCGGTGAAGTAGCCGACGCGGCGGAAGGTGGGCACGCCGGGCAGTTCCAGCCCGCGCGCGAACTGGAAGTGGTGGCCGGGCACCGCTTCGTGCAGCGACAGGGCCATCATTTCCCAGGTCGGGCGCACCTCGGGCCGGTACAGGTTGACGTAGTAGTAGCCGGCGCGGCTGCCGTCGGTGGCGCCGGGCTGGTAATAGGCGGTGGTGGTGTCGGGTGCGATGTTGTCGGGGATCGGGCGCACGCCGTACGGGAGCCGCGGAATGGTGCGCGCGATCTTCACCAGCTCCGGGTCGATGCGCTTGGAGATCGCCTGGTAGGCCTCGAGCAGGGCCTCGGGGGTTTCGTGGAAGTACGCCGGGTCGGTGCGCAGGTGCTCGAAGAACGCCGCGAGGTCACCCTTGAAGCCGACCTCGCCCTTGACCCGCTCCATCTCGCCGCGGATGCGCGCCACTTCGCGCAGGCCGATGGCGTGGATCTCCTCGGCGCCGAGCTCGGTGGTGGTGAACTGGCGGGCCAGGAAGTCGTAGTAGGCACTGCCGCCGGGCAGGTCGGCGGCGGCGATGGTCTCGCGCGTCGCGGGCAGGTATTCGGTTTCGAAGAACTCGGCGAAGCGCCGGTATGCGGGGACGATGTCGCTGGCCACCACCGTGCGCGCCTCGGCCTCCAGGCCGGCCCGCTCCGCCTGCGGCACACCGTCGCGGAAACGGGTGAACGGGCGGTAGAAGGGGCTCCGCCCCGGATCGGCCACCACCTGCGCGGCGATCTGCCCGGGGATGCGCTCCATCAGCACGCGCGGCGGCACGTTGCCCGCGGCCATGCCTTCGCGCAGCAGCACGATGGTGGCGTCGACCTGCGCCGGGATGCCGCGCATGCGCGCCAGCCAGTCGCGGTAGTCCTTGACGGTCGCGAACGGCAGCACCTCGGCGATGCCTTCGGCGGTCTGCACGCCGCCGCGCTGGCTGACGGCGCGCTGGTACTCGCGGTACTGCTGGCGCTCGACGGCCTTCTCCAGCTGCCAGGCCATGACGTCGTAGCTGAGCTGGTCCTGCGCCGGCAGTGCTGCACGGTCGATGGCGCGCAGGCGCGCCAGCGCATCGCGGTCGGCCGCCTGGTGCGCTGCGATCGCCGCCAGCGAGATGTCGCTCCAGCGGTCGTTGTAGCGGGCATCGCCGCGATAGCTGGCCGTTTCCGGGGATTCGCGCAGGCCGCGCTCCCACTCTTCGTCGAAGAAGCGGTGGAGCTCGGCGGATGCAGTGCCGGCTTTCGCCGATGGGGAAGCCGGGGCGTCGGCCGCGACCGCCACGGTGGTCAATGCGACGGACAGCAGCAACAGCATCAGCACGCGCGACATGGCGGGTCCGGAGAAGCGGGAATGGCCCCGGAGTCTAACCGCGTGACGGCGTCAGGCGGCCTTGTCGGCGTCGGTGGTGAAACTCTCACCGCAGCCGCACTCGGCGGCGACGTTCGGGTTGCGGAACACGAACTGCTCGTTCAAGCCGTTCTTGGTGAAGTCCATCTCGGTGCCGTCCACGAGCTCGAGGCTGTCGGCGGTGACGTAGATGCGCACGCCGTCCTGCTCGAACACGGTGTCGCCCTCGCGCGCGTCGCGGGCAAGGTCAACGGCGTAACCCCAGCCGGAACAGCCGGTGCGGTGCACGCCGAATCGCACGCCGAGCGCATCTGGCGCGCTGGCGAGGAATTCTTTCACCCTTTCCAGGGCGGCGGGAGCGAGGATGATGGCCATGATGTTGATTCTACTCCGTTGCGTGGCGCGGGTCCGGTAAACTGCCCGTCCTATCTCGGTCCATCCCCCAAGGATTCAAGGCATGACGGTGGTCAGCGTCGAGCACGCGCTCGCAGGCGGCATTCCCGCCGGTGGTGAAGTCACGGTCCGCGGCTGGGTACGCACCCGCCGCGACTCCAAGGCCGGGCTGTCCTTCGTCAACGTCAGCGACGGCTCGTGCTTCGCGCCGATCCAGGTGGTGGCGCCCAGCACGCTGCCCAACTACGAGGATGAGGTGAAGCGCCTGTCCGCGGGTTGCTCGGTCATCGCCCGCGGCACGCTGGTCGCATCCCAGGGCCAGGGCCAGAGCTTCGAAATCCAGGCGAAGGACATTGAAGTGGTCGGCTGGGTGGAAGATCCCGAGACCTATCCGATCCAGCCCAAGGCGCACTCGCTGGAGTTCCTGCGCGAGGTCGCGCACCTGCGCCCGCGCACCAACCTGTTCGGCGCGGTCACCCGCATCCGCCACTGCCTGGCGCAGGCGGTGCACCGCTATTTCCACGAGCAGGGCTACTTCTGGGTCAACACCCCGATCGTGACCACGTCGGATGCCGAGGGCGCGGGGCAGATGTTCCGCGTGTCCACGCTCGACATGGCCAACCTGCCGCGTGATGCGGGCGGCGCGGTCGACTTCGGCCGCGACTTCTTCGGCAAGGAGACCTTCCTCACCGTGTCCGGCCAGCTCAACGTCGAGGCCTTCTGCCTGGCGCTGAGCAAGGTGTACACCTTCGGCCCGACATTCCGTGCCGAGAACTCCAACACCACGCGGCACCTGGCCGAGTTCTGGATGATCGAGCCGGAGATCGCGTTCGCCGACCTCTCTGAAACCGCGCGCATCGCCGAGGAGTTCCTGAAGTACCTGTTCCGCGCGGTGCTCGACGAGCGCAGCGACGACATGGCCTTCATCGCCGAGCGCGTGCAGAAGGACGCCATCACGCGGCTTGAGGGCTTCATCAACGCGCCGTTCGAGCGCATCGAGTACGGCGATGCCATCAAGCTGCTGCAGGCGTCGGGACACAAGTTCGACTTCCCGGTCGAATGGGGCCTGGACCTGCAGACCGAGCACGAGCGCTGGCTGACCGAGCAGCACGTCGGCCGCCCGGTCGTGGTGACCAACTACCCGGAGCACATCAAGGCGTTCTACATGCGCCTCAACGACGACGGCAAGACCGTGGCCGCCATGGACGTGCTGGCGCCCGGCATCGGCGAGATCATCGGCGGCTCGCAGCGCGAGGAGCGCCTGGACGTGCTGGACGCGCGCATGGACCAGTTTGGACTCGACCGCGACCACTACGACTGGTACCGCGATTTCCGCCGCTACGGCACGGTGCCGCATGCCGGCTTCGGGCTCGGCTTCGAGCGCCTGATCGTCTACGTCTGCGGCCTGTCCAACATCCGCGACGCGATCCCCTACCCGCGCGCGCCCGGCCACGCGGAGTACTGAGGCATGCTCCTGTTCCTGGCCCTGTGCAGCGTGGGCGTGGCGATCGCCGCGGTGTCCGCGTTCATCATCTTCTGGCCGCTGTCGCTGGTGCACCTGCGCGACCGCCACCCGGGGCTGCGCGAGCGCCTCGGCGAAGGCGCGTTCCTGAATCCGAAGGTGCTGTGGTGGCTGCTGAACGGCGGCTACCGCGAAGCCGGCGACCACCGCTTCAGCGGCCTGGCCACCCCGGCGCGGGTATCGCTGATGACCCTGATCGGCAGCCTCGTTGCGGCAGCCCTGTTGTGGCTGTGGTCGGTGGCGCTGTCATGAGCGAGGACAGCATGGAACACGACGCCGGCGGCCACGGCTACACCCACCAGGAATGGTGGCTGGCGACGCTCGGCCACACCGTGGTCTGGGCGCGCCTGCGCGTGCGCGCCGCCGGCACCGCGGAAGTCTTCGACAGCGACGGCAACACGCTCGTCTACGACAGCGAGGACACCGCGCGCGCGATGCTGATGGACGCCGAGTTCGTCGCCTTCGATGGCCTGGATGCCGACGATGCCGCCGAACGCGGCTTCATGCTGGACGCCCTCGAGCCGCCGCAGGGCGACAGCGACGAGTCGCTGCATCCGCGCATGGTGCAGAAGCTCGGCGGCGGCCGCGCCTGAGCCACCGCCCCACCCCCACTCACGAGGAGCCACCGCCATGGACCTGAACCTCAACGGCCGCCACGCACTGGTCTGCGGCGCGTCTGAAGGGATCGGCCGCGCCACCGCGGTTGAACTCGCCGCGCTTGGCGCCAGCGTCACCGTGCTGTCCCGCCGCGAGGACGTGCTGCGCGAAGTGATGGCCGGCCTGGCCAGCGGCGACGGCCGCCAGCACGACCTGGTGGTGGCCGACAGCGCCGACACTGAAGGCCTGCGCGTCGCCGTGGCCTCGGTGGTCGCCAGGCGCCCCGTGCACATCCTCGTCAACAACACCGGCGGCCCGCCGGGCGGCGCGCTGGCCGACGCGCAGCTGGCGGCGTTCGAGGACGCATTCCGCCGCCACGTGCTTGCCAACCAGGTGCTGATGCAGGCGGTGCTGCCGGGCATGCGCGAAGCGCGCTGGGGCCGCATCGTCAACGTGGTCTCGACCTCGGTACGCGAGCCGATCGCAGGCCTGGGCGTGTCCAACACCACGCGCGGCGCCGTCGCCTCCTGGGCCAAGACCCTGTCGCGCGAACTTGCACCCGAGGGCATCACCGTCAACAACGTGCTGCCCGGCTTCACCGAGACGGGGCGCATCCGCCAGATCATCAGCGACCGCGCCAGGAACGAAAACCGCAGCGAGGACGACATCCGCCGCGACATGGAGGGCGCCATCCCGGCCCGCCGCTTCGCCACAGCGGACGAGACCGGCGGCGTGATCGCATTCCTGTGCTCGCCGGCCGCGGCCTACGTCAACGGCGTCAGCCTGGCCGTGGATGGCGGGCGCATGGCCTCCATCTGAGACCATGCCGAAAGCTGCGGAGATCCGCCGTGCCGCAGCGCAAGCGCGTCGGCACGGCCAACACTGACGATCGACCTGTCGCCGGGTAAGCTTGGCGGATGCGACGCTTCGGACACGTCATCAACGGCGCCACGCGCGAGGCCGGCAACGGCGGTTGGCGCGAGGTCTTCGATCCGGCGACCGCCCAGGCCTACGCCGAGGTCGCGGATGGCGGCGCGGCTGATGTCGCGGCCGCCGTAACCGCGGCCAGCGCCGCGTTCCCGGCCTGGTCGGCACTGCGCAACAGCGAGCGCTCGCGCTGGCTCGAGCGCCTGGCCGACGCGCTGGAGGCGCGGCTGGACGATTTCGCCCACGCAGAAGCGCGGGACGGCGGCAAGCCGTATGCGCTGGCCCGCGATGCCGAGATCCCGCGCGCGGTGTCCAACCTGCGCTTCTTCGCCCACGCCGCCACGCAGTTCGGCAGCCAATCGCACCACGGCGAAGCCGGGCTCAACTACACGCTGCGCCAGCCGCTCGGCGTGGTCGGAACGATCTCGCCGTGGAACCTGCCGCTGTACCTCTTCACCTGGAAGATCGCGCCGGCGCTGGCCGCGGGCAACACCGTGGTCGCCAAGCCCTCCGAGGTCACGCCCGCCACGGCGACCATGCTCGGCGAACTGGCGGCGGAGATCGGCTTCCCGGCCGGCGTGCTCAACGTCGTGCACGGGCTGGGGCCGGACGTCGGCGAAGCCATCGTCGGCCACCCGGACGTCAAGGCGGTGTCGTTCACCGGCAGCACCGCGGTCGGCCGGCGCATCGCCGGGATCGCCGCGCCGCTGCTGAAGAAGGTCTCGCTGGAGCTCGGCGGCAAGAACCCGACGCTGGTGTTCGCCGACAGCGACTGGCAGGACCAGCTCGACACCATCCTGCGTTCGGTGTTCCAGAACAGCGGGCAGATCTGCCTGTGCGGTTCGCGCATTCTGGTGGAGCGCCCGATCTACGCGGCGTTTCGCGATGCGTTGGTCGGACATGCGCTCGCGCTGCGCGTCGGCGACCCGATGGACAGTGATGCGCGGTTCGGCCCGCTGGTCTCGCAGGCGCACTTCGACAAGGTGGTGGCGGCGATCGGCCGCGCCCGCGACGAAGGCGGCCACGTGCTCTGCGGCGGCGGCGCGCTCGACCGGCCCGGCTGGTTCGTGGCACCGACGCTGATCGAGGGCCTCGGCCCCGACTGCGCCAGCAACCGCGAGGAGATCTTCGGCCCCGTC
The DNA here is from genome assembly GCF_014764385.1 of Luteimonas sp. MC1825. Taxonomy (NCBI): domain Bacteria; kingdom Pseudomonadati; phylum Pseudomonadota; class Gammaproteobacteria; order Lysobacterales; family Lysobacteraceae; genus Luteimonas; species Luteimonas sp. MC1825. The sequence continues at coordinate 1,542,354 of NZ_CP061714.1, forward strand.
GCGACGCTGCAACCGTTTGACAGCGACGACGAAGCCCTGTCGCTGGCCAATGCCGGCGACTACGGACTTGCTGCCTCGGTCTGGACGCGCGACCTCCCGCGCGCGCACCGCTTCGGCGCCGAGCTCCGCTGCGGCATCGTCTGGATCAACACCTGGCTGATGCGCGACCTGCGCACGCCGTTCGGCGGCATGGGCCAGTCCGGCCTGGGCCGCGAGGGCGGCGACGACGCCATGCGTTTCTTCACCGAGGCGCGCAACGTCTGCATCGCGCGCTGACCCGACATACGACACAGCACCACGGAATCACCATGCACCGAATGCACGACCTCCTTGAACGCAACCGCATCTGGGCCGAACGCGTCGAAGCCGAAGACCCCGGTTTCTTCACCCGCCTGTCGAAGATCCAGAAGCCCAGGTACCTGTGGATCGGCTGCTCGGACTCGCGCGTGCCGGCCAACCAGATCATCGACATGGCGCCGGGCGAAGTGTTCGTGCACCGAAACGTGGCCAACGTGGTGGTGCACACGGACCTCAACTGCCTGTCGGTCATCCAGTACGCCATCGACGTGCTCGAGGTGGAGCACATCCTGGTGGTCGGCCACTACGGCTGCGCCGGCGTCGGCGCGGCGCTCGACGGCCAGCGGGTGGGGCTGGCCGACAACTGGATCCGCCACGTCAAGGACGTCAAGCACAAGCACCGCGCCATCATCGAGGACCTCGACGACCACGCCATCCGCCACGACCGCCTGTGCGAACTCAACGCACTCGAGCAGATGATCAATGTTGCCGAAACAACCGTGGTCCGCGAGGCTTGGGCACGCGGCCAGAAGCTCGCGCTGCACGCCTGGGTCTACTCGCTGCGCAACGGCCGCGTGCACGACCTGGGGCTGTCGATCAACTCGCCTGCGGCGCTGCCGGAACAGTACGAACCGGCGGTCGAACGCATTCGCGACGACCGCGAGGACCGCTGACGTGGACGGCCATGTCGTCCGTACCGACGCCGCGCCGAAGCCGGTTGGCGCCTACCCGCATGCGCGGCGTGTCGGCGGGCTGCTGTTCCTGTCCGGCATCGGTCCGCGCGACCCGGCCAGCGACGACATCCCCGGCAACGACTATTTTGCCGACGGCCGCGTGCGCGGCTACGACATCGCGGAACAGGCGCGCGCGGTGTTCGCCAACGTGCGCGCCGTGCTGGAAGCAAGCGGCGCCCGTTGGGAAGACCTGGCGGACGTGACCGTCTACCTCACCGACATGGCGCGCGACTTCAAGGCCTACAACGCGGTCTGGGCCGAACACTTCCCGGACCCGGCCACCGCGCCCTGCCGCACCACGCTCGGCATCACCGCGCTGCCGACGCCGATCGCGATCGAACTCAAGTGCATCGCCGTCATCCAGGGAGGCTCGTCATGATTCCCGCCCCGCTCAACTTCCAGCAGTGGATCGAGGACCACCGCCACCTGCTCAAGCCCCCGGTGGGCAACAAGTGCATCTACGACGGCGACTTCATCGTGATGGTGGTCGGCGGGCCGAACGCGCGCACCGACTACCACTTCGAGGAAGGCCCGGAGTGGTTCCACCAGCTGGAAGGCGAGATGGTGCTGCGCATCCAGGAGGACGGGAACGTCCGCGACATCCCGATCCGCGCCGGCGAGACGTTCCTCCTGCCGCCGCGCGTGCCGCACTCGCCGCAGCGGGCGGAAGGCTCGATCGGCCTGGTGATCGAACGCCGGCGCCTGGCGCACGAGGACGACGCGCTGATGTGGTTCTGCGACGCCTGCAACGAGAAGGTGTACGAGGAGTACTTCCACCTCCAGGACATCGAGCAGGACTTCTTCCGCGTGTTCGAGACCTTCTACCGCAGCGAGGCGCTGCGCACCTGCAAGGCCTGCGGGCACCTCAACCCGCGGCCCACGCGCTACGAGATGCAGGCGGATTCGCAGGCCGACATCACGTGAGGCGGCCGCGATGCTGAAGATCGACATCCACGCCCACTATCTGCCGCGCGACTGGCCGGACCTCGCGCGCAAGTACGGCGACGAGCGCTTCCCCGTGCTGCACCACACCGATGACGGCCGCCACCGCATCTACAAGGACGGGCGCTTCTTCCGCGAGATCTGGTCGAAGACCTGGGACGCGCAGGAGCGCATCGACGACTACGCGCGCTTCGGCGTGCAGGTGCAGGTCATCAGCACCGTGCCGATGATGTTCAGCTACTGGGCGAAGCCCAACCAGGCGCTGGAACTGCACATGGCGCTCAACGACCACATGGCCGCGACCTGCCGCGCACACCCGCGCCACTACGCCGGCATCGGCACGGTGCCGCTGCAGTCGCCGCGGCTGGCGGTGCAGGAGCTCGAGCGCTGCATGGACCAGCTCGGCCTGCAGGGCGTGCAGATCGGCTCGCACATCCAGCTCGCCGACGGTACCCACTGGAACCTGGACGCGCCGGAACTGTTCCCGTTCTTCGAGGCCGCGGCCGACCTGGGCGCGGCGATCCTCGTGCACCCCTGGGACATGATGGGCACCGACACCATGCCGAAGTACTGGCTGCCGTGGCTGGTGGGCATGCCGGCCGAACAGTCGCGTGCGGCCTGCTCGCTGGTGTTCGGCGGCGTGCTGGAGCGGCTGCCCAAGCTGAAGATCTGCATGGCGCACGGCGGCGGCAGCTTCCCGTACACCATCGGCCGCATCGAGCATGGCTTCAACATGCGTCCCGATCTCGTCGCCACCGACAATCCGCGCAACCCGCGCGAGTACCTGTCGCGCCTGTACTTCGATTCCTGGGTCGCCGACAGCCGCGCGCTGCAGTACCTGCTCGACACCTGCGGCGTGGACCGCGTGATGCTGGGCACCGACTATCCCTTCCCGCTCGGCGAGCAGGTGCCGGGCGCGGGCATCGACGCCCTCGACCTGGACGCCGCCGGCAAGGCGCGCCTCTTCAGCGGCACCGCGCTCGAATGGCTCGGCTTGCCCGCGTCCAGGTTTGCGTGAAACGCATCTTGGCCACAAGAAAGGCTCTTTATCCATGACGGACCTGTACACCGACGACCACGCCCTCGCGCTGGACGATGCCGACCCGCTGCGGGCGCTGCGCGACGAGTTCATGATTCCGCGCCACGAAGGACGCGAGCAGGCGTACTTCTGCGGAAATTCACTGGGCCTGCAGCCGAAGGCGGCGCGGGGCCACGTGCTGGACGTGCTCGACAAGTGGGCCGCCGAGGCGGTGGAGGCGCATTTCACCGGCACCACGCAGTGGATGCCGTACCACGCGCTGGTGCGCGACGGCCTGGCGCGCGTGGTCGGCGCCGAGTCCGGCGAGGTGGTGGCGATGAACTCGCTGACCGCCAACCTGCACCTGATGCTGGTGAGCTTCTACCGGCCCACGCGCGAACGTGCGGCGATCCTGATGGAGGCCGGGGCGTTTCCATCGGATCGTTACGCGCTCGAATCGCAACTGCGCTTCCATGGCTTCGACCCGGCGCGCGACCTGATCGAACTGGCGCCGGACGAGCCCGAAGGCCGCTTCTCGATGGCCGCGATCGAGCGCGCCATCGCCGAACACGGCCCGCGACTCGCACTCGTCCTGTGGCCGGGCGTGCAGTACCGCAGTGGCCAGGCCTTCGACCTTGCCGCGATCACGCGCCTCGGCCACGCCGCCGGCGCGGTGGTTGGCTTCGACCTCGCGCATGCCGCAGGCAACCTGCCGCTGCAGCTGCACGACAGCGGCGCCGACTTCGCGGTCTGGTGCCACTACAAATACCTCAACGCCGGCCCTGGCGCGGTCGCCGGTTGCTTCGTGCATGCGCGCCACGCGAACACCGACCGCCCGCGATTCGCCGGCTGGTGGGGCCACGAGGAAGCCTCGCGCTTCCGCATGGCGCCCGAGTTCAAGCCCACGCCCGGGGCCGACGGCTGGCAACTCAGCAACCCGCCGATCCTCGGCCTGGCGCCGCTGCGCGGCTCGCTCGAGCTGTTCGACCGCGCGGGCATGGAGGCGCTGCGCGCGAAGTCGGAAGCGCTTACCGGCTACCTGGAAGCGCTGATCGACGCGCAGCTCGCCGATACGCTGTGCATCGCCACCCCGCGCGAACCCGAGCGCCGTGGGGCGCAGCTGTCGCTGCGTGTCCTGCAGGGTCGCGGCATGCAGGGGCGCGACGCGGGCCGGTCGCTGTTCGGGCACCTGTCGGCGAACGGCGTGGTGGGCGACTGGCGCGAGCCGGACGTGATCCGCGTCTCCCCGGCGCCGATGTACAACACCCACGCCGACGTGCTGCGCTTCGTGCGCGAGGTGGTGGAATGGCGGGAGGCGACGGCGTGAGCGAGGCCAGGCACGCCACGATCATCGGCGCCGGCCTTGCCGGCGCGCTGATGGCCACCCTGCTCGCCCAGCGCGGCTGGCAGGTGGACGTGTTCGAGCGCCGCGGCGACCCGCGCGTGCACGGCTTCGCGGGTGGGCGCTCGATCAACCTGGCGCTGGCCGAACGCGGCCTGCACGCGCTGCGCGCCGCCGACGCGGATGGCGCGGTGCTGCGCCAGGCGGTGATGATGCGCGGGCGCATGGTCCACCCGCTCGAGGGTGAACCGCAGCTGCAGCGGTATGGCCGCGACGACAGCGAGGTGATCTGGTCGGTGAGCCGCGGCGAGCTGAATATCACGCTGATCGATGCCGCCGAAGCCGCCGGTGCCGTGCTTCACTTCGACCGCCGCCTGGACAGCGTGGATTTCGACGCGCGCGTGGCCACGTATCGCGGCGACCTGGCCGGGCACCGGCACACGTTCCACACGCTCATCGGCTGCGACGGCGCCGGCTCCACCCTGCGCGGCCTGATGGACGCACGCAAGCCGCTGGGCGAGCGCACCGACTGGCTCGGGCACGGCTACAAGGAGCTGGAAATCCCGCCGGCCGCCGACGGCGGTTTCCGCATCGAGCCCAACGCCCTGCACATCTGGCCGCGCGGTCGCTACATGTGCATCGCCCTGCCCAATGACGAACGCACGTTCACGGTGACACTGTTCATGGCCCTGCACGCCGACGGCAGCGGCGACCCTGACTTCGACAGCGTGAACACGGCCGCGGATGCGCGCGCGCTGTTCGCGCGTGACTTCGCCGACACGCTGCCACTGATCCCGGCGCTGGAACACGACTTCGAGGCGAACCCGGTCGGCACGCTGGGCACGCTCTATCTCGACCGCTGGCACCTCGGCGGCGACGCGGTGCTGATCGGCGACGCCGCGCACGCCATGGTGCCGTTCCACGGCCAGGGCATGAACTGCGCGTTCGAGGACTGCGTGGCGCTGGCGCAGGCGCTCGATGCCGAGAGCGACCTCGCCACGGCGTACGCCACGTTCGAGGCTGGCCGCAAGCCGGATGCCACGGCGATCCAGCGCATGGCGCTGGACAACTACATCGAGATGCGGGACCTGGTCGACGATCCCGGCTTCCTGCTGCAGCGCCAGCTGGAACTGGCGCTGCAGGCGCGCCATCCGCAGCGCTTCATCCCGCACTACGCCATGGTGACGTTCATGCGCATCCCGTACTCGCTGGCGCTGGCGCGCAGCGAGATCCAGCGCGGCATCCTCGAGAGCGCCACGCGCGGACATGCCTCGCTCGACGGCATCGACTGGGCCGCGGCGGATGCCGCCGTGCTCGGGCAGCTGGAGCCGCTGGAGGATGCGGCCTGATGGCGGCCAGCTTCCTGTTCTACGACCTGGAGACCTTCGGCACCGATCCCGGGCGCACGCGCATCGCGCAATTCGCCGCCATCCGCACCGACCAGGCGCTGGAGCAGATCGACGAGCCGATCGACATCATGGTGCGCCCGGCCGACGACCTGTTGCCGTCACCCGGGGCGACGCTCGTCACCGGCATCACGCCGCAGCACGCGCTGCGCACAGGGCTGCCCGAAGCCGAAGCCTTCTCGCGGATCATGGACGAGATGGCGCGGCCGGGCACCTGCACGCTGGGCTACAACTCGCTGCGCTTCGACGACGAGTTCATCCGCTGCGGCCTCTACCGCAACTTCCACGATCCCTATGAACGCGAGTGGCGTGGCGGCAATTCGCGCTGGGACCTGCTGGACGTCATGCGCCTGTGGCATGCACTGCGCCCTGACGGCCTGCACTGGCCGGCGCGCGAGGACGGCGCCACGTCCTTCCGCCTCGAGCATCTGGCGGCCGCCAACGACGTGCGCGTCGGCGACGCCCATGAGGCGCTGTCGGACGTGCGCGCGCTGATCGGCATCGCACGCCTGTTCCGCGCCGCGCAGCCACGCTTGTGGGACTACGCGCTGCGCCTGCGCGACAAGCGCCACGCGGCGACGCTCCTGGACACCGTTGCGATGACGCCTGTGCTGCACGTGTCGCAGCGCTATCCGGCAACGCGGCTGTGCGCCGCGGCGGTGCTGCCACTCGCGCGCCACCCGCGGATCGACAGCCGGGTGATCGTGTTCGACCTGGACGCCGAACCGGACGCCCTGCTCGACCTCGACGCCGACACCATCGCCGAGCGCCTGTATGTGCGCGCCGCCGACCTGCCCGAAGGCACCACGCGCGTGCCGCTGAAAGAGGTGCACCTCAACCGCTGCCCGGCGCTGGTGCAGTGGGACCACCTGCGCTCCGCCGACTTCGCGCGCCTGGCCATCGACCCGGCGACGGTCGAGGCGCGCGCGGCGCGCATCCGCGCCCACGGCCCGGCGATTTCCGAGAAGGTCCGCCAGGTCTATGCCCGCGACCAGGCGCGCGCGCCGTCCGACGTCGACGCCGCGATCTACGACGGGTTCATGGGCGATGGCGACAGGCGCCGCTGCGGCGACGTGCGCGCCACGCCTCCGGCAGCCCTCGGCACCCGCGATTTCGGCTTCCAGGACCCGCGCCTGGCGGAACTACTGTTCCGCTACCGCGCCCGCAACTGGCCGGAGATGCTGGACGACGGCGAGCGCGCGCGCTGGGACGACTACCGGCGCCGTCGCCTGTTCGACGACGCCGGGCTCGGCGAGGTCAACCTGGCGCAGTTCGAAGCCGAGATCGCGCGCCTGCGCGCCGAGCGCGCCGGCAACGCCCGCGACCTGGGCCTGCTCGACCAGCTCGAGGCGTGGGGCCGCGGGATCGTCGCCACCCTGCCCACCGCCTGAGGACCGACGATGGCCACCTATTTCAGCGACAAGAGCCTGCGCTTCCTGCGCAACCTGGCGCGCCACAACGAGCGCACCTGGTTCCACGCCAACAAGCATGTCTACGAGGCCGAGGTGCGCGAACCGTTCCGCCGCCTGCTGGTGGACCTGCAGCCCGACCTGCTGGCCGTCAGCCCGCACTACCGGGCCGAGCCGCGCGCGGTCGGCGGCTCGCTGTTCCGCATCCAGCGCGACACGCGCTTCGCCAACGACAAGTCACCGTACAAGGGCTGGCAGGGCGCGCGCCTGTTCCACGCGCGCAGCCGCGAGACCGCGGCACCCTCGTTCTACCTGCACCTGCAGCCGGGCAACAGTTTCATCGGTGCCGGCCTGTGGCATCCGGAAACCCCGACCCTGCGACGCATCCGCCAGTTCATCGTCGACAACCCGGGCAGCTGGAAGACGGCCGCGCACGCACCGGCGTTCAAGCGCCGCTTCGCGCTGGAGGAGGACGACATGCTGGTGCGCCCGCCACGCGGGTTTCCCGAGGATTTCCCGTTCCTCGACGACCTGCGCCACAGGAACTTCGTGGCCTCGCGCGCGATCGACGACGCCACCATGACCGGCCCCCGCCTGCGCTCGGTGCTGGCCAGGGACGTGCAGGCGCTGGCCCCGTTCGTCGACTACCTGTGCGCAGCCCTGGACCTGGAGTTCTGATGATGGCAAAGACCAACAGCCGATGGATCATCCTCGCCTGCCTGCTGCTTGCGGCGTTGCTGGCCTGGGTGGCCAGCGGGCCATACCGCACGCTGGCCGCGATCCGCGACGCGGTGAAGACCGAAGACGCAGGCGCGCTGGCGCGCCAGGTCGATTTCCCCGCGCTGCGCGCCAGCCTGAAGCTGCAGCTGCAGGACCGCATCGTCCGCGAGGCCGGCGCAGGCGTGCAGGCCGATCCGTTCGGTGCGTTCGGGCTGCGCATCGCCACCGGACTCGCCGGCGGACTGGTCGATGCCATGGTCACGCCGGCCGGACTGGGCGCGCTGATGGAAGGCCGCAAGAGCTGGAACCGTGCCAGCGGCATCGCGCCGCCGTCGCGCCGCGACACCACGGGGCAGTCGGAGCCGCTGCCCGATCCGCGCCACCGCTTCGAGTCGCCGTCGCGCTTCACCGCCACCGTGGCCCACGCCGGCGGCGACGAGGTCGTGTTCGTGCTGACCCGGCAGGGGCTGCAGTGGAAGCTGTCGGATATCCGCCTCGCGGAGTGAGCTGCGCCGGAAATGGGTGAAGCGTCAGGCGTTGGAGACGCCGTGCGGCACGTGCCCGGTGGTGACGTGCTGGCGCGCCGACTCGATGTTGTGCTGCGAATCGTCGAAGAAGATGTCCGCGCCGAACACATCCAGGAACGGACCCTTGGCGCGGCCGCCCAGGAACAGCGCCTCGTCCAGGCGCACGCCCCACTCGCGCAGCGTGCGGATCACGCGCTCGTGCGCGGGCGCAGAACGCGCTGTGACCAGCGCCGTACGGATCGGCGAGGCCTCGCCCGGCGGATAGGCCGCCTGCAGGTGGTGCAGCGCATCGAGGAAGCCGCGGAACGGACCGCCCGACAGCGCCTCGCGGGCGCGCTCGCGCTCGTGCTTGTGGAAGGCCTCGATGCCGCCTTCGCGCGACACCCGCTCGCCTTCGTCGCCGAAGATCACCGCGTCGCCGTCGAACGCGATGCGCAACTGGTCGTGGCGGTGCGCCGGCGCCTTGGCCGGCAGGATGGTGGCCGCGGCCACGCCGTTTTCCAGCGCCGCGCGCACCGAATCGGGATTGGCCGACAGGAACAGCTGCGCGCCGAACGGACGGATGTAGGGCCAGGTCGGCTCGCCGGAGGTGAACGTGGCGCGCGAGATGGCCAGGCCGTGGTGCTGGATGGCGTTGAAGATGCGCAGCCCGGTGTCGGCGGAGTTGCGCGACAGCAGGATCACCTCGACCCGCGGGGCATCGGGCGCGGCGCCCTCGTTGAGCCCCAGCAGCTTGCGCACCAGCGGGAACGCGATGCCCGGCTCGAGGATGTCGTCCTCGTTGGCGCGCTGGTGCTCGGCGTAGGCCTCGATGCCGTCACGCTCGAACAGCGCATGGCTGTCCTCGAGGTCGAACAGGGCGCGGGAGGAAATGGCGACGGTGAGCGGCGGGAGCACGGTGGATGGCATGCCGCCAGTATGCGCGAGCGCCGTCGCAGGACGCGAGACCACGCGCCGCGGCCTGCACGCGTTGGCGCGATCAGGCCTCGAACTGCTCGCTGAGGATGCGTTCTTCGAGGTTGTGCTCCGGATCGAACAGCAGGGTCACCGTGCGCTCGTGCGACTCCTGGATGGTCACCTCGACCACGTCGCGCACCTCGTGCGAGTCCGCCGTGGCGCTGACCGGGCGCTTGTAGGGATCAAGTACGCGGAAGCGCACCAGGGTGTCGGCCTTCAGCAACGCGCCGCGCCAGCGCCGCGGCCGGAACGGCGCGATCGGCGTGAGCGCCACCACGCTCGAGCCCAGCGGCAGGATCGGCCCGTGCGCGGAATAGTTGTAGGCGGTGCTGCCGGCGGGCGTGGCGACCATCACGCCGTCGCAGACCAGCTCGTCCAGGCGCACCTGGCCGTTGAGCTCGATGGCCACGTGCGCCGCCTGGCGCGTCTGGCGCAGCAGCGACACCTCGTTGTAGGCGAGCGAACCGACGCTCACCCCGGATTCGGTGGACGCCACCATTTCCAGCGGGCGCAGCACGGCCGGCTCCGCGGCCTGCAGCCGCACCATCAGGTCGGGCACGACCCCCTCGTTGCCATGATGGTGGTTCATCAAGAAGCCGACGCTGCCAAGCTTCAGCCCGTACACCGGCTTGCCCAGCGCGCCGTGGCGATGCAGCGTCTGCAGCATGAATCCATCGCCGCCGAGCGCACAGATGATGTCCGCGTCCTCGGGTCGCTGCTGGCCATGGCGGGAGGTGAGCTGCGCCAGTGCCTGCTGGGCGTCGGCCGTCTGGCTGGCGAGGAAGGCGATGCGGGGCGATCCGGTCATGTCGCCAGCATACCCGCAGGCCCGCCCTGCAACGCGGCCCTCCCCCGCATCGCGGGGGAGGGGGAAACGCCCGGCCCTCAGCCGGCGCTGGCCAGCTGCGCGAGCCGGCGCACCGCCACCGACGCCGTCGGATAGTCCAGCGTCTTCTGCGCCGCCAGCTCGGCGAGCATGGCGAGGGTGAACTTCAACGCCGCGTCGTCGCGCGCGAGCCAATGCGCGACCTTGGCATCGGCATCACGGGCCGGCATCGACAGCACCTGGCCCACCAGCGCGCGGTGCTGCGCGGCGAGTTCGTCGCGCAGGGCGCCGTGCGCGACCGCATGCCAGCGCCCATCCACGGCCAGCGCATCGATCTGCGCGACCAGCCACGGCAGGTTGAGCGCATCGGCGAGGCGGAAGTGCACGCGTGCGACCTCGGCCGGCTTGCGCTTGCGCTCGCGCGAAAGCTCGATGATGTCCGGGCTCGCCTCCAGGTACGGCAGCGCCGCCAGCTGGCCGCCGAGCTCGGCCGGCACGCCCTTGGCGCGCCAGTCAGCCAGCGACTGCTCGTAGGCCGGGCGCTGCGCGGCGGTGAGGATGTCCTCGCCGGCGCGGATGGCCTGGAAGCCGTCGTGGTAGCGCTCGACCGCGCTGGTGATGGTGGGCAGCGCGCCCGGCCGTGCCAGCAGCCAACGCGTGAACGAGCGCTGCAGCGACCAGATCACCTGCAGGGCGTCGATCTGCACCGATTCGGCGACCTTGCCGTCGAGCGCGTCGATCTGCGCCCACAGCGTGCGGGCTTCCAGCGTCTCGCGCGTCACGGTGAACGCCTTGGCGACCTCGGCCGGCGTGCGCCCGCTGTCCTCCTGCATGCGCAGCAGGAAGGTCGCGCCCATGCGGTTGATGGTGGAGTTGGTGACCGCGGTGGCGATGATCTCGCGCTTCAGGCGGTGCTGCTCCATCGCCTTGGCGTACTTGGCCTGCAAGGGCTGCGGGAAGTAGCGCTGCAGCTCACGCGAGAGGTACGGGTCTTCGGGGATGTCGGAATTGAGCAACTGCTCGAAGGCCACCAGCTTGGAGTACGAGAGCAGGATGGCGAGCTCCGGGCGGGTGAAGCCCTGGTTGCGCGCCTTGCGCTCGGCGATCTCCGCATCGCTGGGCAGGAACTCGATCTGGCGATCGAGCAGGCCCTGCGATTCCAGGGTGCGGATGAAGTGCTGCTTGGAGCCCAGGCGCGGCACGCTCATCCGCTCCATCAGGCTCAGCGCCTGGTTCTGGCGGTAGTTGTCGTGCAGCACGAGGCCGGCGACCTCATCGGTCATCGCCTTGAGCAGGCTGTTGCGGTCGGCGAGCTTGAGCTTGCCGGCCTGCACCTGCGCGTTGAGCAGGATCTTGATGTTCACCTCGTGGTCGGAGGTGTCCACGCCGGCGGAGTTGTCGATGAAGTCGGTGTTGAGCAGCACGCCGGCCAGCGCGGCCTCGATGCGGCCGCGCTGGGTCATGCCCAGGTTGCCGCCCTCGCCCACCACGCGGCAGCGCAGCTCGCCGCCATTGACGCGGATGGCGTTGTTGGCACGGTCGCCGACGTCGGCGTGGGTCTCCGCGGCGCCCTTGACGTAGGTGCCGATGCCGCCGTTCCAGAGCAGGTCGACCGGCGCCTTCAGCACCGCCGCCATCAGCTCGTTCGGGGTCATCGCGGTGACGGCCGCGTCCAGGCCCAGCGCGGCGCGCATTTCCGGCGAGACCGGGATCGACTTCAGGCTGCGCGCGAACACGCCGCCGCCCTGGCTGATGAGGCCCTTGTCGTAATCGTCCCAGCTCGAGCGCGGCACCTTGAACAGGCGCTGGCGCTCCTTGAACGAGCTTGCCGAATCCGGGTTCGGGTCGATGAAGATGTGGCGGTGGTCCATCGCCGCGACCAGGCGGATGTGCTTCGACAGCAGCATGCCGTTGCCGAACACGTCGCCGGACATGTCGCCGATGCCGGCCACGGTGAAGTCCTGCTTCTGGCTGTCATGCCCGAGCGCGCGGAAGTGGCGCTTGACCGACTCCCATGCACCGCGCGCCGTGATGCCCATGCCCTTGTGGTCATAGCCCACCGAGCCGCCGGACGCGAACGCGTCGTCGAGCCAGTAGCCGTAGTCGCGGGAGATGCCGTTGGCGATGTCGGAGAAGGTCGCGGTGCCCTTGTCGGCGGCCACCACCATGTAGGGATCGGGATCGTCGTGGCGCACCACGTTCGCCGGCGGGATCACCTTGCCGTCCACGGTGAGGTTGTCGGTGACGTCGAGCAGGCCGCTGATGAAGCGGCGGTAGCAGGCGATGCCTTCCGCCTGCATCGCGTCGCGGTCGCCGCCCACGGGCGGGCGCTTGACGATGAAGCCGCCCTTGGAACCGACCGGCACGATCACCGTGTTCTTCACCATCTGCGCCTTCACCAGGCCCAGCACCTCGGTACGGAAATCCTCGCGGCGGTCGGACCAGCGCAGGCCGCCGCGCGCCACCGGGCCAAAGCGCAGGTGGGTGCCCTCGACGTGCGGGCCGTAGACGAAGATCTCGCGGTAGGGGCGCGGCTTGGGCAGGTCCGGCACGGCGGCGGAGTCGAACTTGAAGGCCATGTAGTCCTTCGCCGCGCCGTCGGCGCCCAGCTGGTAGTAGCTGGTGCGCAGGGTGGCGTCGATCACGCCGACGTAGCTGCGCAGGATGCGGTCCTCGTCGAGGCTGGCCACGTCCTCGAGCATGTCGCGGATCGAGGCGCGCGCGGCGTCCATCGCGGCCGCCCTGCCCTTGTCGGCGGCGGGGTCGAAGCGCGCCTCGAACAGCGCCACCAGCAGGCGTGCCAGCGCCGGGTAACGCACCAGCGTCGCCTCGACGTAGCTCTGCGAGAACGGCACGCCGACCTGCAGCAGGTATTTGCAGTAACCGCGCAGCACGGCCACTTGGCGCCACTCCAGCCCGGCCACCGCGACCAGGCGGTTGAAGCCGTCGTTCTCGGCATCGCCGCGCCAGATGCTGACGAACGCCTCCTCGAACTTCGCCGCATCGGGCTCGGCGCCACCGACGACCTCGACCTCGAAGTCCTGGATCCAGGCCACGCGCGGCGCGTCCGCGCCAACCGGCCGCCCTTCGAGGCGGTGCGGATGCTCGGCAATCACGCGCAGCCCCATGTTCTCCATCATCGGCAGCACGTCCGACAGCGGCACGTCATGGTCGGCACGGTAGAGCTTGAGGCGCAGCGGGCCCTCGCCTGGCTGCGCGCGCATGGCGCGCTGCAGGCTCAGGCGCAGGTCGTCCGGGCCGGCCAGCGCGTCGAGATGCACGACATCGGCAGCGGCGCCCTCGGGCGTCGCACGTTCGATGTACTGCACCGGAAGCGCGCGCCCCCAGCCGGACGCCAGCGCGAGGCCACGCGCCTCGCCCTTTGCGCCGATCAGCGTCTCGCGCAGGTCGTCCTGCCAGTTGCGCACGATCGCGGCCAGCCCGTCCTGCAGCGCGGCCTCGTCCACGTCGACCGCCTCGCCGGTGCGCGGGCGCACCAGCATGTGCAGCTGCGCCAGCGGCGACTCGCCGAGGGTCACGTTGGCGTCGACATGGTCGGCGCCCAGCGCGTCCTTCAGCAACGCCTCCACGCGCAGGCGCACCTCGGTGTTGTAGCGGTCGCGCGGCACGTAGGCGAGCACGGAATAGAAACGGCCGTAGTGGTCGCGGCGCAGGAACAGGCGGCTGCGCACGCGCTCCTGCAGGCCGAGGATGCCGCTGGCGACCCGCTGCAGTTCGCCGCTCGAAGCCTGGAACAGCTCGTCGCGCGGCAGGCTCTCGAGGATGTGCTTGAGCGCCTTGCCGCTGTGGCCGGTATCGGCCAGGCCCGAGGCACCCATCACCTGCTCGTGGCGCTGGCGCACGATCGGGATGTCCCAGGGGCGGCGGTTGTAGGCGCTGGAGGTGTACAGGCCGAGGAAGCGCTTCTCGGTCGTGGCCTTGCCGCTCTTGCCGTCGAAGCCGAGCACGCCGATGTAATCCATGTAGCCGGGGCGGTGGATCGTGGAGCGGGCATTGGTCTTGGTGAGGATCAGCGGCTCGACGGTGCGCTCCGAGCGCTGCGCGCCGACCGTGCTCAGCAGGCGCGGCTTGCCGACGTCACGTCCGCGCAGCAGGCCCAGGCCGGTGCCGTCGATCGCCTGCAGCACGTCGTCGCGGCCCTTGCGCACGACTTCGTACTCGCGGTAGCCGAAGAATGTGAAGTGGTTGTCCGCTGCCCAACGCAGGAAGGCGCGGATCTCGGCGCGTTCCTCGTCGGACACCGGCAGCGGCGCGTCGGCAAGGCCGTCGGCCACCAGTTCCATGCGCGTGCGCATCGCGGCCCAGTCGTCGACGATGCTGCGGACATCCTCGAGCACGCCGCGCAGGGCCGCCTCGATACGCGCGCAGCCGTCCGGTGCCTGGCGGTCGATCTCCATGTGGATCAGGGACTCCGGCGCGCCCTCGCCCACGCCCTGCAGCTTGCCGGCGCGGTCGCGCCCGAGCTTCACCACGGGGTGTCCGAGCACGTGCACGCCGACGCCGAGTTCGGCCAGCGCCATGGTCACCGAATCGACCAGGAACGGCATGTCGTCATTGGCGATCTGCAGCACGGTGTGCTGCGTTTCCCAGCCGTGGCTGGCCAGGGTCGGGTTGAACAGGCGGACGCTCGCGACGCCCGGCTTGCGCTTGCCGAGGAAGCCGAGGAAGTCGGCGGCCAGCGCCGCCCAGCCATCGGCCTCATGCATGGCGATCTCGTCCTCGCCCATGCGCTGGTAGAACGCCGCCGCGAACGCGCTGGCGTCATCGCCGGCGGCCTTGCCCACGCGCTTGCGCAGCGCGGCCAGCACCGGGTCAAGGAGCCTTGCGTCGCGTGCGCCGGCGCGGCGTTCGCCGCTGGCGGGTGCGCGCGGCGCGTCCTGCTTCGCGTTGGTGTCGGGGGCGGGAGCCTTCTTGCGTGCGTTACTCATGTCGTCATCCGGATGCAATGAGGCCCGCGCAGGCGCGGGCCAGGGAGTTGTGCCTGCAGGGGTGCGTCAGCGCAGCCCGGTTTCCTGCCTGGCGATGACCAGCCGCTGGATCTCGCTGGTGCCTTCGTAGATTTCGGTGATCTTGGCGTCGCGGAAATAGCGCTCGATGGGCATTTCCTTGGAGTAGCCCATGCCACCGTGGATCTGCACGGCCTGATGGGCGATCCACATCGCGGCCTCGGAGGCGGTGAGCTTGGCCACGGCAGCCTCCGTGGTGAAGCGCTTGCCCTGCCCCTTCAGCCATGCCGCGCGCAGCGTGAGCAGCAGCGACGCATCGAGCTTGCACTTCATGTCCGCGATCTTGGCCTGGGTCATCTGGAACGCGCCGATGGGCTGGCCGAACGCCTTGCGCTCCTTCACGTATTCCAGCGTCGCCTCGTAGGCGGCGCGGCCAATGCCGATCGCCTGCGAGGCGATGCCGATGCGGCCGGCGTCGAGCACGCCCATGGCGATCTTGAACCCCTGGCCTTCCTCGCCGAGCACGTCGTCGGCGCTGGCCACGTAGTCCTGGAATTCGATCTCGCAGGTGGCCGAGGCGCGGATGCCGAGCTTGGGCTCGGTCTTGCCGCGGTGGAAACCGGCGCGGTCGCCGTCGACCATGAACGCGGTGATGCCGCGCGCGCCCTTTTCCGGGTCGGTCATGGCGAACAGCACGAAGTACTTCGCCACCGGGCCGGAGGTGATCCAGCTCTTCTTGCCGTTGATCACGTAGCTGCCGTCGGCCTGCTTCGCGGCGCGGCAGCGCATGGCGGTGGCGTCGGAGCCGGACTGCGGCTCGGTCAGGGCGAAGGCGCCGATCTCGCGGCCCTCGGCGATCGCGCGCACGTACTGCTGCTTCTGCGCCTCGGTGCCGTGGGTCAGGATGCCGTTGCAGAACAGCGAGTTGTTGACCGACATGATGGTGGAGTGCGCGGCATCGGCCGCGGCGATCTCGATCATCGCCAGCACGTAGGCCACCGGGTCCATGCCCGCGCCGCCGTATTCGGTCGGCACTTCGATGCCCATCAGGCCGTTCTCGCCGAGCAGGCGCATGTTCTCCAGCGGGAACTCGCCGCTGCGGTCGAAGCCCTCGGCGCTGGGCGCGATCTTCTCCTTCGCGATGCGCCGGGCCACGTCCTGGATCATCAACTGCTCTTCGGTAAGGCTGAAATCCACGCTTCGCTCCTGCTGTGCGCCGCGCGAATGCGGCGGCCGCTCCGGAGCGCATTCTAGCCAGCCCGCCGGGCCGCGGCCATCGAACACGCACGCGCGGCCGTCGCGCATTGGCATCGCATGCCCCGCGCGGGCGCCGGGGCGTCGCAACTTGACCCTGTGCGCGACGCCGCAGACAATGCATCGCTATATCGCGATGGGGAGATACCGTGGATCTTGAAGCCTGGTCGAGCCACCTGAAAGTGCTCGCCGATCCCACCCGCGTGCGGCTGCTGGCCCTGCTGGATGGCGACGAGATGACCGTGGCCGAGCTGTCCGCGATCACCCAGCTGGCGCAGCCACGCGTGTCCACCCACCTCGCCCGCCTCAAGGAAGCCGGACTGGTGCGCGACCGGCGCGCCGGTGTGTCCGCCTACTATCGCTTCGACGAGGAGCGTCTGGACCCCGCGCAACGCGCGCTCTGGGGCACGCTGCGCGACGGGAGTGACGACCCGCTGCTGCGCCAGGATGCCGAACGCGTGGCCGGGGTGCTGGCGATGCGCGCCGCCGACCAGAACTGGGCGGATTCGGTGGCCGGCGACATGGAGCGCCATTACTCGCCCGGCCGGACCTGGGAGGCGATGGCGCGCTCGGCGCTGCCCCTGCTCGAAACCGGCGACGTGCTCGACATCGCCTCCGGCGATGGCGTGCTGGCCGAACTGCTGGCGCCGCACGCCAAGCGCTACGTGTGCATCGACGCGAGCCCGCGCGTGGTCGCCGCCGCGCGCGAACGCCTGCGCCGCTACCGCAACGTGGAGGTCAGCGAGGCGGACATGCACGCGCTCCCGTTCGACGACGCAAGCTTCGACCTGGTGGTGCTGATGCATGCCCTGACCTACGCCAGCAAGCCCGCGGCGGCGGTGGCCGAATCCGCGCGGGTGCTGCGCCCGGGCGGGCGACTGCTGTTGACCAGCCTTGCGCGACACGAACACCGCGGTGCGGTCGATGCCTTCGGCCACGTGAACCTGGGGTTCACCGACAAGGAACTGAAGCGCTTCGTCGACAAGGCCGGCCTGTCGCTGCAGTCGTGCGAGACGGTCACCCGCGAAAAGCGCCCGCCCCACTTCGAAGTCATCTCGCTCATCGCAGGCAAGCCATGAACACCCTCCCCTGGCTCCACCCGGCGCGCGTCGCCCTGCTCGAAGCCGCCCTCGCCGAGCGCATCCTGGTCATCGACGGCGCGATGGGCACCATGATCCAGCGCCACCGGCTGGAGGAAGCCGACTACCGCGGCGAGCGCTTCGCCGACGGCTTCGACCGCCTGCATCCGGGCGACGGCAGCAGCCACGACCTGAAGGGCAACAACGACCTGCTGACGCTGACCCGCCCCGACATTGTCGCGGGCGTGCACCAGGCATACCTGGATGCCGGGGCGGATCTTGTCGAGACCAACACCTTCAACGCCACCGCCGTCAGCCAGGCCGACTACCACCTGCAGCACCTCGTGCACGAACTCAACCGCGAGGGCGCGCGACTGGCACGCGCCTGCTGCGACGCGGCCGAAGCCGCCACGCCCGGCAAGCCCCGTTTCGTGATCGGCGTGCTGGGCCCGACCAGTCGCACCGCGTCCATCAGCCCCGACGTCAACGATCCCGGATTCCGCAATACCAGCTTCGACGGCCTGCGCGAAACCTATCGCGACGCGATCGACGGCCTGATCGACGGCGGCGCCGACACGCTGATGGTCGAGACCATCTTCGACACGCTCAATGCCAAGGCCGCGCTGTACGCGATCGAGGAAGCCTTCGATGCCCGCGGCAGACGCCTGCCGGTGATGATCTCCGGCACCATCACCGACGCCTCCGGGCGCACGCTGTCCGGGCAGACCGCCGAGGCCTTCCACATCTCGGTCGCGCATGCGCGGCCGCTGTCGATCGGGCTCAACTGCGCGCTCGGCGCGAAGGACCTGCGCCCACACATCGAAACCCTGGCCACGGTCGCCGACTGCCTGGTCAGCGCGCACCCCAACGCCGGCCTGCCGAATGCGTTTGCCGAGTACGACGAAACGCCCGAGGAAACCGCGGCGATGCTGGCCGAGTTCGCCGGCGCCGGCCTGCTGAACCTGGTCGGCGGCTGCTGCGGCACCACGCCCGACCACATCCGCGCGATCGCCGACGCCGTGCGCGACATACCCCCGCGCCGGCTGCCGGCAGGGCTGGAGGCCGCTGCATGAACACCCCCCGCTACACGCGACTGTCGGGCCTTGAGCCGCTGGTGATCACGCCCGAGCTGCTGTTCGTCAACGTCGGCGAGCGCACCAACGTCACCGGCAGCGCGCAGTTCAAGAAGCTCATCAAGGACGACCGCTTCGAGGAAGCGGTCGAAGTCGCCCGCCAGCAGGTCGCCAGCGGGGCGCAGATCCTCGATGTGAACATGGACGAGGGGCTGATCGACTCGGCCAAGGCGATGACGCGGTTCCTGACCCTGATCGCGTCCGAGCCCGACATCGCGCGCATCCCGGTGATGGTCGACTCTTCCAAATGGGAGGTGATCGAGGCCGGCCTGAAGTGCCTGCAGGGCAAGGGCGTGGTGAACTCGATTTCGCTCAAGGAGGGCGAGGAGGCGTTCGTCGCGCAGGCCCGCAAGGTGCTGCGCTACGGCGCGGCCGCCGTCGTCATGGCCTTCGACGAGGACGGCCAGGCCGACACCTGCGCGCGCAAGGTCGCGATCTGCACGCGCGCCTACCGGATCCTGGTGGACGAGGTCGGGTTTCCGCCCGAAGACATCATCTTCGACCCCAACATCTTCGCCATCGCCACGGGCCTCGAGGAGCACGACAACTACGCGGTGGACTTCATCGAGGCGACGCGCATCATCAGGGCGACGCTGCCGCACTGCCACGTGTCGGGTGGCGTGTCCAACGTGTCGTTCTCGTTCCGCGGCAACGAAACCGTGCGCCAGGCCATCCACAGCGCGTTCCTGTACCACGCGATCGCCGCCGGCATGGACATGGGCATCGTCAACGCCGGCGCCCTGCCGATCTACGACGACCTCGATCCGGAACTGCGCGAACACGTCGAGGACGTGATCCTCAACCGCCGCCCGGATTCGACCGAGCGCCTGCTGGCGCTGGCCGAGCGCTACAAGGGCAGCAAGGGCCAGAGCAAGGCGCAGGACCTGGCGTGGCGCGACAAGGACGTGCGCGCGCGCCTCAGCCACGCGCTGGTGCACGGCATCGACCAGTACGTCGAGACCGACACCGAGGAGGCGCGCCAGCTGTCCACGCGCCCGCTGGACGTCATCGAAGGCCCGCTGATGGACGGCATGAACGTGGTCGGCGACCTGTTCGGTGCCGGCAAGATGTTCCTGCCGCAGGTGGTCAAGTCGGCGCGGGTGATGAAGAAGGCGGTGGCCTACCTGCTGCCGTTCATCGAGGCCGAGAAGCTGCGCACCGGCGACACCGGCAAGAACAACGGCAAGATCGTCATGGCCACGGTCAAGGGCGACGTGCACGACATCGGCAAGAACATCGTCGGCGTGGTGCTGGCCTGCAACAACTTCGAGGTCATCGACCTCGGCGTGATGGTGCCGGCACAGAAGATCCTCGATACCGCGATCGCGGAGAACGCCGACCTGATCGGCGTGTCCGGCCTGATCACGCCGTCGCTGGAAGAGATGGGCCACGTGGCGCGCGAGATGCAGCGCCAGGGCATGACCATCCCGCTGATGATCGGCGGCGCCACCACGTCGCGCGCACACACCGCGCTGAAGATCGATCCGTTCTACAAGTCGCCGACGATCTGGGTGAAGGACGCCTCGCGCGCCGTGGGCGTGGCCCAGTCGCTGATCTCCGGCGAGCTGCGCCAGGCCTTCGTCGCCGCCAACGAGGCCGACTACGCCGAGATCCGAGAACGCCACCGCAACCGGGGCGACGCCAAGCGCCTCGTGTCGCTCGACAAGGCGCGCGCGCAGCGCTTCGACGGCGGCTGGGACGGCTACGAGCCGCCCGTGCCCGCCAAGCCCGGCCTGACCGTGTTCGACGACTATCCGCTCGCCGACCTGGTCGAGATCATCGACTGGACGCCGTTCTTCCAGGCGTGGGAGCTGGCCGGCCGCTACCCTGCCATCCTCACCGACGAGGTCGTGGGCGAGGCCGCCAGCGAGCTGTACCGCGATGCGCGCGAGATGCTGGACACGATCATCCGCGAGAAGTGGCTGACGGCGAAGGCGGTGTTCGGCCTGTGGCCGGCCAACAGCGTCGGCGACGACGTCGAGCTGCAGGTCGCGCCCGGCGAGACCACGCTGCTGCATTTCGTCCGCCAGCAGGTCGACAAGCCGGTGGAGCGCCCGGACTTCTGCCTCGCCGACTTCATTGCGCCAAAGCACGGCGGCGTGCAGGACTGGATGGGCATGTTCGCGGTCACCGCCGGCATCGGCATCGAGCCGCACCTGGAGCGCTTCGCCGCCGCACACGACGACTACCGCAGTATCCTGCTGAAGTCGCTGGCCGACCGCCTGGCCGAAGCACTGGCCGAGCACCTGCACCGCCGCGTGCGCACCGAATACTGGGGCTACGCCGCGGACGAGGCGCTCGACAACGACGCGCTGATCTCCGAACGCTACCGCGGCATCCGTCCCGCGCCGGGCTATCCGGCCTGCCCCGACCACAGCGAGAAGGTGGCGCTGTTCCGGGTGCTCGATGCCGAGGCCAATGCCGGCATGGAGCTGACCGACGGCTTCGCCATGCTGCCCACCGCGGCGGTGTCCGGCTACTACTTCAGCCATCCCGGCAGCCAGTATTTCGTGGTCGGCCGTCTGTCCAAGGAGCAGGTGGCGGACTACGCGCGGCGCAAGGGCGTGCCGCTGGCGCAGGCGGAACGCTGGCTGGCGTCGAACCTCGACTACGACCCCGAGTGAAGCCGCGCGCTTGAACGCATTGCCGATCGCGAGACTGTCGAGCTTCTACTTCTTCTATTACGCCGCGCTAGGCGCCTTCACGCCGTACTGGAGCCTGTACCTGCAGTCGCGCGGCATGGGCATCACCGCGATCAGCGTGATGATGAGCCTGTGGTACGCCACCCGCGTGGTGGCGCCGAGCACCTGGGCCACGCTCGCGGCCGCCTCGCCGCGCCCCATCCGCTGGCTGCGCGCGGGCAGCGTGCTGACGGTGCTGGCATTCGCCTGTTTCCTGCCGGCGCAGCCCGCCTGGGCGATGTTCGTGGTGATGGTGGCGTTCTGCTTCTTCTACAACGCGGTCATGCCGCAGTTCGAGGCGATCACCCTCGGACACCTTGGCGATGACAGCCATCGCTACGGCACCATCCGGGTCTGGGGCTCCATCGGCTTCATCCTGGTGACGGCGAGCTTCGGCTGGCTGATCGAGCGCCACGGGGCCGGGAAGCTGCCGTGGCTGATGCTTCCGCTGTTCGCGCTGATGGCCGCCAGCGCCTTCGCCAACCGCCAGCCGCACCTGGTCGAAGTGCGCAGCGAGGCCGCGAGCGGCTTCTGGCCGATCGTGCGCCAGCCACCGGTGCTGGCGTTCTTCGCGGCGGCCTTCCTGGAACAGCTGTCGTTCGGCCCCTACTACACGTTCTTCTCGGTCTACATGGACGCGCACGGCTACGCGACCTCGACGCTGGGGCTGCTGTGGACGGTCGGCGTGGTGTTCGAGGTCGCGGTGTTCTTCTCCATCGCCGGGTTCTTCCGGCGCTGGGACGCGAGCTGGCTGCTGCTGCTGTCGATGGCCAGCGCCGTGCTGCGCTGGTGGGCCACCGCGCTCTGGCCGGGCGACATGGCGGTCATGCTGGTCGCGCAGGCCACGCATGCGCTGAGCTTCGCGGCGTTCTTCGCCGCGTCGATGCAGCTGTTGGCGCGCTACTTCCCCGGCAAGCTCAATGGCCACGCGCAGGGACTGTTCTACGGCTTCTCGTCGGGGCTGGGCGGCGTGCTCGGCGCGCTCATCGCCGGCCAGCTGTGGCGTTTCGGCGATGGCCGCGTCGCGTTCCTCGCGGCCGGCGGGTTCGCGCTGGCGGGCACGCTCATCGCCTGGTGGTGGCTGGTGCCGCGCAGCGATGCGAGGCGCTGAGCGCGTGGGCGGCGCTGCGCGGCGCGCCGGTTACCAGACCAGGTCGTCGGGCACCTGGAAGCGCGGGTCGGCATAGGGATCGTCGCCCGCGGGCGCCGCCGGATCGACCTTGAGCGCGACGGCGGCCGGATAGATCGCTTCCGCTTCCGCCATGACCGCGATATCCACCAGCACATAGCGGCCGTTGAGCTGCAGCACGCCGAGCTCGCCGGCATTCAGCGCCCGCAGCTGCTCCGCGGTGACGTGCACGCGCTTGATCTTGCCGCCGTAGTCGAAGTGCCGGACATGGTCGGCGTCGGCGGCATTCAGTGCCTTGCCCTCGAGCATGGCGGCGAGCTTGACCAGCGCCTCGCGGCGCAGGCGCGCGGCTTCCTGCTTCTGGCGCTCGGCCTCGATGCGCTCGTCCTTCTCGCGCTGCGCGCGGATGGCATACGCCTTCGCCAGGTCGATGTCGCCCTGGGAGCGGTTGCCGCGTGGTTTCGCGGCATCGTCCTGGCCGGTCCGGGCACCCGGCGGGCGACCCGGTCGGGTCTGCTGGCCCGGCCGGGCGTCGTTCCGCGCGCCGGGCTGGCCACGCTGCGCGCCGCGGCCGGCATCACCCGTACGGCCGCCGGCGGCGGGCTTGCCGCCACGCGGCGGCCCACCCGCGCCGGGGCGCACGTTGCGCGCGGCGGCGGGCTTCGGACGGTCGGGTTCCGGCGCCGGCTTGAAGCCCAGGCCAAGCAGCTGGTCTCGCAGGGAGTCGGTCATGCTGGCTCAGTAATGCGGTGGAGGCGGCTCGAGGCCGGGGTCGCCGCCGGAGCCGGGGCGCGAAGCCCGCAGTTCCTCCAGCGCCCCGCGCAGCGTTTCGCTGGTACGTGACAGTTCGATGCGCGCGGCGGCGAGCGCATCGTTGAGTTCGTTCAAGGCGTGCTCCTGGAACGCCAGGCGCGTCTCCAGCTCAACCACGCGTGCCTCAAGATCGTGCGGCACGGCTCAGCCCGCGCGCAGCGAACGGCCGCGACCGATGCCGTAGTAGGCGATGCCGGCGTCCTCGACGGCTTCCGGCTGGTACAGGTTGCGGCCGTCGAACAGCACGCGATCGGCGAGCTGCGCGTGCAGGGTGTCGAAGTCGGCGCCGCGGAACTGCTTCCACTCGGTGACCACGATCAGCGCATCGGCACCGTCGAGCGCATCACCGGCCGATCCGCACAGCACCAGGTCGTCGCGCTCGCCGAAGATGCGCCGCGCCTCGTCGCTGGCCTCGGGGTCATAGGCGCGCACGCGCGCACCCGATTCCCAGAGCTGCGCCAGCAGGCGCCGGCTCGAAGCTTCGCGCATGTCGTCTGTGTCGGGCTTGAACGCCAGCCCCCACACCGCGAACGTCTTGCCGGCGATGCCGCCGGCACCGTAGTGGCGCAGCACGAGTTCGTGCAGGTGGCCCTTCTGGCGCTCGTTGACCGCCTCCACGGCCTCGAGCAGCAGCGGCGCATGGCCATGCTGCTGTGCGGTGCGCGCCAGGGCCTGCACGTCCTTGGGGAAGCACGAACCGCCGTAACCGGCGCCCGGATAGATGAAGTGCCAGCCGATGCGCGGATCCGAGCCGATGCCCTTGCGCACCATCTCCACGTCGGCGCCGACCCGCTCGGCGATGTTGGCGATCTCGTTCATGAAGCTGATCTTGGTCGCCAGCATCGCGTTGGCGGCGTACTTGGTCAGTTCGGCGGATCGCACGTCCATGACCACGAAGCGGTCGCGGTTGCGGTTGAACGGGGCATACAGGCGCTTGAGCGTCCCGGCGGCGGCCGGGTTGTCGACGCCGAGGACGATGCGGTCGGGACGCATGCAGTCGTCAACGGCCGCGCCTTCCTTCAGGAACTCGGGATTGGAGACCACGTCGAACGCGACCTCCACCCCGCGCGCTGCCAGCGCCGCGGCGATGCTTTCACGCACGCGGTCGGCGGTGCCCACCGGCACCGTCGACTTGCCGACCACCACGGCCGGACGCGTGAGGTACTGGCCGATCGTGCGCGCCACGGCCAGCACGTATTGCAGGTCGGCGCTGCCGTCCTCGTCCGGCGGCGTGCCGACCGCGATCAGCACCACCTCGCCGTGCTCGACCGCGGGCCCCGCCTCGGTGGTGAAGCGCAGCCGGCCCGACGCGTGGTTGGAGCGCACCAGCGGCTCGAGTCCGGGCTCGTAGATCGGGATGATGCCCCGCTCCAGGCGCTCGACCTTGCCGGCGTCGACATCGACGCAGATCACATCGTGGCCCACCTCGGCAAGGCAGGCACCCGTGACGAGACCCACGTAGCCCGTGCCGAAGATGCTGACGCGCATGCCTGATTACTCCGCCGGGGCGCCGAGGATCTCGAGCAGCTCGACCTCGAACACAAGCGTGCTGTTCGGCGCGATCGGGCCACCCGGCGTGCCGGCTTCGCCGTAACCCAGCGACGCCGGGATCCACAGCTTGTACTTGCTGCCCACCGGCATCAGCTGCAGGCCTTCGTTCCAGCCGGGGACGACCTGTGAGAGTTGGAACGTCGCCGGCTCGCCGCGATCGTAGGAGCTGTCGAACGTGGTGCCGTCGAGCAGCGCGCCCTTGTAGTGCACGCTCACGCGATCATCCGGACCGGGCTTGGCGCCGGTGCCCGGCTGCAGCACCTGGTACTGCAGGCCGGACGCCGTGACCTGCACGCCCTCGACCTTGGCATTGCCTTCCAGGAACGCCGCGCCCTCGGCGAGGTTGGCGGTGGCCTTCTTGCCGGCTTCGGCCGCCATCTTGGCCTGCATGCGCTGGCCAAAGGCCTCGAACACCGTGCGCGCCTGTTCCTCGGTCATCAGCGGGTCGGTGCCGTCGACCTTGCTGCGCATCGCCTTGACCATGGAATCGAAATCGATCTCGTCCTTGATCTCCTCCAGCGACGAACCGACCTGCAGGCCGATCGCATAGCCGGCCTGCTGCTTCTCGGTCTTCAGCCCCTTGATGTCCAGCGCGGGCGCGGCATCGGTGGCGGCGGTGGCGGCGGTGGTGCCGTCGGCAGTGGCGGCATCCTTGTCGATCTTCTTGCAGGCGCCCAGTGCGACCAGGAGCGAAGCGGCCAGCAGGCTGGTCGCGGCGACGCGTACGACATGGTTCATTCGGTGTTTCCTCGGGGAATACGTGGGATGCGGGAAGGCGTGCGGCAAACCGGCGCTCAGAGTACCTGCAGCAGCTCGACGTCGAACACCAGCGCGGAGTTCGGCGGGATCGAGCCGGGCGAGCCGTTGCGGCCGTAGGCGAGCTCGGCCGGGATCCAGAAGCGGTATTTGGCGCCCACCGGCATCAGCTGCAGGCCCTCGGTCCAGCCGGCGATGACCTGGTTCAGGCCGAAGGTGGCCGGATCGTTGCGCTCGTAGGAGCTGTCGAACACGGTGCCGTCGAGCAGCGTGCCCTGGTAATGCACGCGCACGCGCGAGTCGGCCATCGGCCGCTGGCCGGCGCCTTGGCGCAGCACCATGTACTGCAGCCCGGATGCGGTACTCACCACGCCCTTGGCGGCCTTGTTGGTGGCCAGGAACGCCACGCCCTCGGCGGCGCCCTTCTGCGCGGCGGCCTCGGTCTCCAGGCGCATGCGCTCCTGCATGCGCTTGCCGAAGGCTTCGCGCAGCACGGCCTGCTCGGCGTCCGGGATGACCGGCGTGCCGCGGTCCAGGGTCACCGCCAGGCCCTGCTCGAACATGGCCATGTCGACCTCGTCCTTGATCGGCGCCAGGGAACGGCCGACGTCGGCGCCGACCAGCAGGCCGACCTTGTCCTTCGCCACCTTCGGCGGTTCGGTGCCCGGGGCCACGCCCTGCAGCGGCTGCCCGCTGCGCACCGCGACGCGCTGCATCAGCGCCGGGCCGATCTCGGCGGCCTCGGCTTCGGTCACCAGCGGCTTGCCGCCGGCGAAGGCATTGTCGATGGCGCGGCGGAACGCGGCGCGGTCGAGGTCGGGGCCGACCTGCTCGATCGAGCGGCCGACATCCATGCCGATCAGATAGCTGTTCTTCTCGCGCTCGGTGGACGGCACGGTCTTCTCCTGGGCGTGTGCGGGGGCGTGGGACAGGGCCGCAGCAATGGACAGCGCAGCCAGGCCGCGCAGCATGGAATTCATCCGGGGAAACTCCTGGGGCTTGGGCGCGCATCGCGCGACACGAAGCCCCCATTGTCGCGGGCTGGGCCCGCCCGGGCAATCTCCCCCATGCCCCGCCGGCACCCCTGCCTTCAGTTGGGTCGGCGCGATCGCGGCGGTGCTTGACGCGACGTGATCTGGTGTTATAGTTACATACAACACCGACTATCCAGAGCAGGACGTTCGCCATGAACCGCAAGCTCCGCGACACCCTGATCGCCCTGTCCACCTCCGGCCTGCTGCTGGTCGTCGGGCTGTTGGCCGGCAATCCGCAAACCATCGACTCCGCCGGCCCCGCGCCGGCCACGCTGGCGTCGGCCGCCGACCGGGGCGAGGGCGCCGAAGCCGGCGCCGGGCAGGCCCTGCCCCGGGTGCTGCGCCACGAAGCGCCGGGCCGGCGCACCTCCGGTCATCGCAAGTTCGCGCTGCCCTATTTCTCGTTCGCGCGGGACACGCGCCGCGGCAGGAGCTGAACCATGACCGCCATCCAATGGAGCGACGGCGCTCCCATCTACCGCCAGCTGAAGGAAAAGGTCATCGCCATGATGCTCGACGGCCTGCTCAAGCCCGGCGACGCGCTGCCCTCGGTGCGCCAGGTGGCCGCCGAATACCAGCTCAACCCGATCACCGTCTCGCGCGCCTACCAGGAGCTCGCCGACGAAGCGCTCGTCGAAAAACGCAGGGGACTTGGCATGTACGTCACTGAAGAAGCGTCGAAGAAGCTGCTGAAGAACGAACGCGAACGGTTCCTCACCGAAGAGTGGCCGCTGGTCCTGGAACGGATCCAGCGCCTCGGCCTGGCCGCCAAAGACCTGCTGCCCCAGGGAGACAAGGCATGAATGCCGTCGACACACCCGTCATCCAGGCCCGCGGCCTGCGCAAGTCCTACCGCGGCAAGCCGGCGCTCGACGGCACCAGCTTCAGCATCGCCCCGGGCCGCATCGTCGGCCTGATCGGCCCCAACGGCGCCGGCAAGACCACCGCGCTGAAGGCGATCCTGGGGCTGGTCGGCTTCGACGGCGACCTCGAGGTGCTCGGGCGTGACCCGCGCCGCGAGCGCGACGCGCTCATGAACGACGTCTGCTTCATCGCCGACGTCGCCGTGCTGCCGCGCTGGATGCGCGTCCGCGAGGCGATCGCCTTCGTCGAGGGCGTGCACCCGCGTTTCGACCGCGCCCGCTGCGAACGCTTCCTGGCCAACACCAAGCTCGACCCGAAGATGCGCGTGCGCGAAATGTCCAAGGGCATGATCGTGCAGCTGCACCTGGCGCTGGTGATGGCGATCGACGCGCGCCTGCTGGTGCTCGACGAACCCACGCTCGGCCTCGACATCCTCTACCGCAAGGAGTTCTACCAGCGACTGCTGGAGGACTACTTCGACGAGGAGAAGACCATCATCGTCACCACCCACCAGGTGGAGGAAATCGAGCACATCCTCACCGACGTGCTGTTCATCCGCGACGGGAAGATCGTCGTCGACGCGCCGATGGATACGCTCGCCGAGCGGTTCACCGAAGTGCTCGTGGATACCGGACAGCTTGATGCGGCCCGCGCACTTGCACCCATCGAAGAGCGCGCCCTTCCCTTCGGAAAGACCGTGATGCTGTTCGACGGCGTCGCGCGCGCCTCGCTCGCCGCCTTCGGCGAAACCCGTACCCCCGGCCTCGCCGACCTGTTCGTGGCCACCATGAAAGGAACCTACGCATGAACGCCCACGCCGACACCCCCGTGGTGCGCACCCCGGCCCACCGCACGCACCGCTTCGCCCTGCTGCTGCGCCGCGAGTTCTGGGAGCACAAGGGCGGGTTCCTGTGGGCGCCGTTCATCGCCGGTGCCATCTCGGTGTTGCTGACGCTGGTGTTCATTGTCATCGCCCACGTCGCCGCGGGCAGGGTCTCGTCCGATGCCCAGATCATGCTCGACGACGGGTCTTCGATGTCGATCAACGGCCTCGACCTTGGCGCGCTGACCTCGCAGATGAGCGCGCAGGACAAGCTGGAACTGGCCAACGGCATCGACGTGACCATGCTGCTGTCGTCGAGCTGGCCGTTCATCGTGCTGGCGTTCGTGATGTTCTTCTATTGCCTGGGCGCGCTGTACGACGAGCGCAAGGACCGCAGCGTGCTGTTCTGGAAGTCGCTGCCGGTCTCGGATGGCGAAACGGTGCTGTCCAAGGTCGTCAGCGTGGCGCTGGTGGCGCCGCTGCTGGCCACCCTGGCCGCGATCGCCACCATGCTTGTATTCCTCACCCTGCTGAGCGCGGTGGTGATGTTCCACGGCGGCAACGCCTGGGAGCTGATCTGGGGCCCGGGCAGTCCCGCGCTGATGGCGGTCCAGTTGCTGGCGGCGATCCCGGTGTATGCGGTCTGGGCGCTGCCGACCATCGGCTGGCTGATGCTGTGCTCGGTGTGGTCGCGCAGCAAGCCGTTCCTGTGGGCGCTGATGGTCCCGGTACTGGCGGGCACCTTCGTCAGCATGTTCGGCGTGATGCGCCTGTTCAACGCCGACGCCAGCTGGTTCTGGGGACACGTGGTGGCGCGCATGCTGCTGGGCGTGGTGCCGATCACGCCGATGGACATCGCCCGGCTGGACGGCGCGGCCCTGGACGGTCCCGGCGGCATGTCGCTGCTGCTCGGCGTGCCCCAGGTGTATTCCAACCTGCAGTCGCCATCGATGTGGATCGGCGCCGCGGCCGGCATCGCGATGCTCTACGCCGCCACCCGCCTGCGCCGCTGGCGCGACGACGGCTGACGCCATCGCGTGCAGATCGAGGCCGCGCGTGTCCTGTCACGCGCGGCCTTTGGCGTTGCGGCGCTGCCGTGGCGTCAGTCGGCGCCGTGGATCCCGCCACGGGTGAGGGCCAGCGGATCAAGCAGCGCGCGCAGGCGCGCTTCGGGCATCCCGGTTGCTTCCATCGCCACCTCCAGCACCGGCCTGCCCTCGCGGTAGGCCTGCTTTGCGATCGCCGCAGCCTTTTCGTAGCCGATCACCGGGTTGAGCGCGGTCACCAGGATCGGATTGCGGCCCAGCGCGGCATCGACCACGTCGCGACGGACCTTGAGCCCGGCGATGCTGCCGTCCGCCAGCAGCAGCGACACGTTGGCCAGCAGGCCGATCGACTCCAGCAGGTTGCTCGCCACCAGCGGCAGGGTGACGTTCAACTGGAAGTTGCCGGTCTGGCCGGCGATCGTGATCGCCACGTGGTGGCCCATCACCTGCGCGCAGACCATGACCGTCGCTTCGGGGAGCACCGGATTGACCTTGCCGGGCATGATCGAGCTGCCTGGCTGCAGGGCCGGCAACTCGATCTCGCCAAGCCCGGCCAGCGGCCCGGCGTTCATCCAGCGCAGGTCGTTGGCGATCTTCATCAGCGCCACCGCCAGCGCGTTGAGCTGGCCGGACAGCTCCACCGCGTCGTCCTGGCAGGCAATGCCCTCGAACTTGTCGGCGGCGGACTCGAACTTCGTCTTCGTGGCCTGCGACAGGGCCTTGGCCATCTCGCGGCCGAAACGCGGGTCGGCGTTGATGCCGGTGCCGATCGCGGTGCCGCCGATCGGCAGCCGGCGCAGGCGCTTGAGCGCGTCGCCAAGCCGCGCCTCGGCCGAGGCCAGCTGCGACGACCAGGCGCCGAACTCCTGGGCGAAGGTCAGCGGCATGGCATCCATCAGATGCGTGCGGCCGGTCTTGGCGACCTTGCCGAGCGCGCGGCCGCGACGGTCGATGGTGCGGCGCAGGTGGGCGACCGCCGGCAGCAGGTCCTCGACCACCGCCAGCTGCGCGCTCACCCGGAGCGCGGTGGGGATGACGTCGTTGGAGCTCTGGCCGAGGTTCACGTGGTCGTTGGGATGCACGACGCGCGTCAGGGCGCGGCCGGCCAGCGTGGCGATCACCTCGTTGGCGTTCATGTTGGACGAGGTCCCGGAGCCGGTCTGGTAGATGTCGACCGGAAAATGGGCGTCGTGGGTGCCGGCCGCGACCTCCTTCGCGGCGCGTGCGATGCCGCGGGCCACGCCCTTCGGCAGCAGGCCGAAGCCGGCATTGACCTCGGCCGCGGCGCCCTTCACCAGGCCGAGCGCGCGGATGAAGCCGCGCGGCATCGGCCTGCCGCTGATCGGGAAGTTGTCGACCGCGCGCTGCGTCTGTGCGCCCCACAGCGCGTCGGCGGGCACCTGCAGCTCGCCCATGCTGTCGTGTTCGGTGCGGAATTTCTGTCGCGCCATCGTGTCGGCCCGTTGCGGTGGGGATGCCGCGAGCATACGCCGCGCATCGCGAGGCCCGCGTCGGGCACGGGCCGCGCGCCGGCGCCTCGCGGGGCCGTCCGCAGGCGCGGCGGGTAGAATGTGCGGCCACGCCTGCCTGCTGCCGCCATGCCTGCCCTCGACCCCCTGCTCGCCCTGTCCCCGCTCGATGGCCGTTACGCCGGAAAGGTCGACGCGCTGCGCCCGATCTTCTCCGAGTACGGGCTGATCCACGCCCGCGTGCGGGTCGAGGTGGAGTGGCTGCTGGCGCTCGCCGCCGAGCCCGGCATCATCGAGCTGCCCGCGTTCGACGCCGCCGCGACCGCCCGCCTGCGCGCACTGGTCGAAGGGTTCTCGGTCGCCGACGCCGCCCGCGTCAAGGACATCGAGCGCACCACCAACCACGACGTCAAGGCGGTCGAGTACTTCATCAAGGAGCGTCTCGGCGACGACGCCACGCTGGGCCCTGCGCTCGAGTTCGTGCATTTCGCCTGCACCAGCGAGGACATCAACAACCTGTCCTACGCGCTGATGCTGCGCCAGGCACGCAGCGAGGTGCTGCTGCCGGCGCTTGCCGCCGTGGTTGCCGCCCTGCGCGACATGGCCCACGCCCACGCCGGGCTGCCGATGCTGTCGCGCACGCACGGCCAGACCGCGTCGCCGACCACGGTGGGCAAGGAGCTGGCGAACGTCGTCGCGCGCCTCGAGCGCCAGGCGGCGCAGCTGGCGGCGGTGTCGCTGACCGGCAAGGCCAACGGCGCGGTCGGCAACTACAACGCGCACGTGGCGGCCTACCCGGGCGTCGACTGGCCGGCGTTCTCGCGCCGCTTCGTCGAATCGCTGGGGCTCGACTTCAATCCGTATACCACCCAGATCGAGCCGCACGACTGCATCGCCGAGATCGCCGACGCGCAGAAGCGCATCGCCACCATCTGCATCGACCTGTGCCGCGACACGTGGGGCTACATCTCGCTCGGCTACTTCAGGCAGGCGGTCAAGGCCGGCGAAGTCGGCAGTTCGACCATGCCGCACAAGGTCAATCCGATCGATTTCGAGAATGCCGAGGGCAACTTCGGCATCGCGGTGGCGCTGCTCGAGCACTTCGCCGCCAAGCTGCCGGTCAGCCGCTGGCAGCGCGACCTCACCGATTCCACGGTGCTGCGCGCATTGGGCACCGCGTTCGGCCACGCGCTGGTCGGTTTCGACGCCCTCGGCCGCGGCCTGGGCAAGCTCAGCGCGAATCCCGAACGCCTGGAAGCCGACCTCGACGGCGCCTGGGAAGTCCTGGCCGAAGCCGTGCAGACGGTGATGCGCCGTCACGGCCTGCCCAGCCCCTACGAACAACTCAAGGCGCTGACCCGCGGCCAGGGCATGAATGCCGTGTCGATGCGCGCGTTCGTCGCCACCCTCGACCTGCCCGAAGGCGACCGCCAGCGCCTGCTCGAGATGACACCGGGCAGCTACACCGGCCTCGCCGCCGACCAGGCGCGCGCGATCTAGCGCGCGCCCGCCCCTCTCCACGGAACCTGCACAGATGGCTGCATCCCGCGCCAAGCCCCTCCCCTTCGAAGTCCAGGGCAAGCCCGGACGCCTGCTGGGCATGACGCCGCGCGCGTTCCTGCGCGACTACTGGCAGAAGCGCCCGCTGCTGGTGCGCGGCGCCTTCCCGGGCTACACCTCGCCGGTCGAACCCGACGACCTGGCCGGGCTGGCCTGCGAGGACGGCGTGCTGGCGCGCCTGATCCAGCACGACCGCGCGAGCGACGGCTGGCAGGTCAGCAGCGGGCCCTTCCCGGAAGAGGTGTTCGCCGGCCTCGGCGAGCGCGACTGGACCCTGCTTGTGCAGGACATGGACAAGTGGGATCCGGACATCGCCGCGCTGGTCGATGCCTTCGATTTCCTGCCGCGCTGGCGCATCGACGACGTGATGGTGAGCTTCGCCGCCACCGGCGGGTCGGTCGGCGCGCACGTCGACCAGTACGACGTGTTCCTGCTGCAGGCGCAGGGCCACCGACGCTGGCAGATCGACGCCGGCGACGCGCTGGGCCGGGGCGTGCCCAGCCTGGCATTCCGCGACGATGTCGAACTGAAGCTGCTGCGCGAGTTCGTGCCGACCCACGACTGGGTGCTGGCGCCGGGCGACATGCTCTATTTGCCGCCCAACGTGCCGCACAACGGCGTCGCCGAGGATCCCTGCCTGACGTTCTCGCTCGGCATGCGCGCGCCGGCCACCGCCGAACTGATGGGCGACTACATCGACACCTTGGCCGCCGAAGCCGACGAGTCGCTGCGCTACACCGATCCCGACCTGGCACCGCCGCGCGATGCCAACGAGATCGATGCGACTGCGATGGGTCGGGTGGTCGAGGCGCTGAACGCGATCCGCATGGCCGATGGCGATGCGCTTGGCGACTGGTTCGGGCGCTTCATCACCACCTATCGCAGCGCCGCGGGCCCCGGGCTTGCGGTACAGCCGCCGCGCTCGCGGATCGAGATCGAATGGGACCTGCAGCATGGGGCCACGCTGGTCCGCCACCCGTGGACACGCGTGGCGTGGCGCCGCGCCGCGCGTGGCGCGCGCCTGTATGTCGCCGGCCACTGCCACGCCCTGCCCGTGCGCGATGCGCAGCGCCTGTGCGCGGCCGCAGTGCTCGACGCCGCTACCTGGGACGCCTTGTCCGCACCAGGTCGCGACTGCGTCATGGCGCTGGTGGCGGAAGGCCACTACCGCCTGGACATGGATGGCGACGGGGACGCGCCGTGAACCCGACATCGGTGTTCCGCGTCGACATCGTCGGCTGGGATGACGCCGGCCGCGCGCTCTCGGCGGTGCGCAACGCCGTGTTCGTCGACGAGATGGGCATCGACGCCAGCCTCGAGGACGACGGCCAGGACACCCGCTGCTGGCACGTGCAGGCGCGCGACCAGGACGGGCACACCATCGGCGCGGGCCGGCTGGACCCGGATGGCCGGATCGGGCGCATGGCCGTGCTCCCCGGGTGGCGCGACCGCGGCGTGGGCAACGCCATGCTGCAGGCGCTGCTGCGGCAGGCGCGGAGTGCCGGGCGCGGTGACGTGTTCCTGCATGCCCAGGTCGATGCGGTGCCCTTCTACCAGCGCAACGGTTTCACCGCCGAAGGCCCGCGTTTCCACGAAGCCGGCATCACCCACCAGACCATGCGCCTGGCATTCGATCGCGCGCAGTCGATCAGCGACCGCGAGGGCGCCGTGGCAATCACCACGGTGCTGGTGGCCTCGGCACGCCGGCGCCTGCGCATCTTCAGCCGCGCGCTCGATCCCGGGCTGTACGACGACCCGCGCGTGCTGGCCGCCCTGCGCAGCCTCGCCACCGGCACCAGCGGCGTCGACATCCAGGTGCTGCTGTTCGACGCCGGGGCCGCGCAGCGCGCCCATTCGCCGCTGGTGGCGCTGGCCCAGCGCCTGCCGAGCGTATTCGCCTTCCGCGAGGTCGACGACCCCGTTGACCGTGCCCGTGCCGACGCGTTCGTCGTCAACGATGCCGGCGGCTATTACCACCGCGGCCTGGGCCACCGGTTCGACGGCGAGGCGCAACGCGAAGGCGCGGGGCGCGCCCGCCAGCTGGCCGAAGGCTTCGACCCGGTCTGGGAACGCTCGCGCCCCTGCAGCGAACTGCGCGCACTTGGGCTCTGAAGCAGGCGTGATGCGCCGCGGCAGCCGCTGCGGCTATAATTGCCGTTCTGCATCCGCACTGCGCCACTGCCGCCCCACATGGTGCGTGCCAGGCGCGGCCAATCCCCCGAAACGAGCCCGACAAGACCAGACGTGGACAGTCTACTGAAGCAGTTTGCGCAGTCCTCCCAGCTTGGCGCCAATGCCGCCTATATCGAGGACCTGTACGAGCAGTATCTCGTGGACCCCGACGTCGTCGGCGACACATGGAAGGCCTGGTTCGACGCCTTCAAGGGGCGCGAGGCCGGTGACATTCCCCACTCGGTGGTGATCGACGCGGTCGCCCGCGCCGGCCGCGACGCCGCCGCCGGCACGTACAGCGCCGCCAGCCCGGTCGACATGGAGGCGCAGCGCAAGCAGGGCTCGGTGCTCAAGCTGATCACCGCGTACCGCTCGCGTGGCCACCTGCGCGCCGAGACCGACCCGCTGGCGATGGCCACCAAGCCGGAGGCACCGGATCTCGAGCTGCCGTTCCATGGCCTGTCCGATGCCGACCTCGACACCGAGTTCGCCACCGGGCCGGGCGTCAATGCCACCAGCACCTTCGGCGGCGCGGCGCGGATGCGCCTGCGCGACCTGCTTGGCATGCTGCGCGCAACCTATACCGGCCCGATCGGCGCCGAGTTCATGCACATCCCCGAAGCCGACCAGCGGCGCTGGATGTACGAGCGCATGGAGACCGCCAGCGGCCGCTTCAACCACGCCGCCGACGAGCAGCGCCGGATCCTCGAGCGCCTGACCGCGGCCGAAGGCCTGGAACGCTACCTGCACACCAAGTACGTCGGCCAGAAGCGCTTCTCGCTGGAAGGTGGCGACTCGCTCATCCCGCTGCTCGACACCGTGATCCAGAACGCGGGTTCGGACGGCGTCAAGGACGTGGTGATCGGCATGGCCCACCGCGGCCGCCTCAATGTACTGGTCAATACCCTCGGCAAGAGCCCGCGCAAGCTGTTCGACGAGTTCGAGGGCAAGTTCGAGCACCACGACCGCGCCCACGCCGGCGACGTGAAGTACCACATGGGCTTCTCGGCCGACGTGGTCACGCCGGGCGGCCCGGTGCACCTCGCGCTGGCCTTCAACCCCTCGCATCTCGAGATCGTCGACCCGGTGGTCGCGGGCTCCGTGCGTTCGCGCCAGGAGCGCCGCGGCGACACCGCCCGCAAGCAGGTGATGCCGATCCTCATCCACGGCGACGCGGCGTTTGCCGGCCAGGGCGTGGTGATGGAGCTGTTCCAGATGTCGCAGGCGCGCGGATTCGCGGTCGGCGGCACGCTGCACATCGTCATCAACAACCAGGTCGGCTTCACCACCAGCCACCGCGAGGACGCGCGCTCCACGCTGTACTGCACCGACGTCGCCAAGATGATCGGCGCGCCGGTGCTGCACGTGAACGCCGACGATCCCGAAGCGGTCGCGTTCGCCGCGCGCCTGGCCTACGACTTCCGCCAGCAGTTCAGCAAGGACGTGGTCATCGACCTGGTCTGCTACCGCCGCTGGGGCCACAACGAGGCCGACGAGCCCGCCATCACCCAGCCGGTGATGTACCAGGTGATCCGCAAGCACAAGACCACCCGCGAGCTGTATGCCGCGCGCCTCGAGGCCGAGGGCGTGCTGCCCGCCGATGGCGGCAAGGCGCTGGTCGACAGTTTCCGCGACCGGCTCGATGCCGGCGAAGTGACCACCGAACTGGCACCGGTCGAGAAGACCCCGCCGGGCAGCGCGATGTTCGTCGACTGGGGCAAGTACCTGGCCGGCGCGCTGTCGGACGAGATCAGCACCGCGATCGACGGCGCGCGCCTGCGCGCGCTGGCTACGTCCATCACCACGATCCCGGACGATGTGGAGCTGCATTCGCGCGTCGCCAAGGTCTACGAGGAGCGCCGCAGGATGGCCGCCGGCGAGGTGCCCGCGGACTGGGGCTTCGCCGAGAACCTCGCCTACGCCACCATCCTCGACGAGGGCTACGGGCTGCGCCTGGTGGGCCAGGACGTCGGCCGTGGCACGTTCACCCACCGCCACGCGATCCTCCACGACCAGAAGACCGACGCGTACTACCTGCCGCTGGCCAAGCTGGCCACGTCGCCGGAACGCGCCAGGATCATCGACTCGCTGCTCAGCGAGGAAGCGGTGATGGCCTACGAGTACGGTTTCTCCACCACCGACCCCAACACCCTGTGCATCTGGGAGGGCCAGTTCGGCGACTTCGCCAACGGCGCGCAGGTGGTGATCGACCAGTTCATCGCCTCCGGCGAAGCCAAGTGGGGCCGCATCACCGGCCTGACCCTGCTCCTGCCGCACGGCTACGAAGGCCAGGGCCCCGAGCACAGCTCGGCGCGCCTGGAGCGCTTCCTGCAGCTATGCGCGCTCGACAACATGCTGGTCTGCGTGCCGTCCACGCCTGCGCAGGCATTCCACATGCTGCGCCGGCAGATGCTCATGACCACGCGCAAGCCGCTGGTGGTGATGTCGCCGAAGTCGCTGCTGCGCCACAAGCTCGCGGTGTCGACACTTGACGAGATGGCCGGTGGCGAGTTCCAGCCCCTCATCGGCGATGCCAACGCCAAGCCGGCGAAGACCAGGCGCGTGGTTCTGTGCTCGGGCAAGGTCTACTACGACCTCATCGAGGACCAGGCCAAGCGCGGCCAGGACGATGTGGCCATTGTCCGCGTCGAGCAGCTCTATCCCTTCCCGCGCGTCGCGCTCGGCGCCGAGCTGGAAAAGTACGGCAAGGCCGCCACCGTGGTCTGGTGCCAGGAAGAGCCGCAGAACCAGGGCGCGTGGTACCAGATCCGCCACCACCTGCAGGCCTGCCTGGCGTCCGGCCAGGAGCTGCACTACGCCGGACGCCCGCGTTCGCCGTCGCCGGCTGCCGGGCACTTCGCCGACCACGTGGTCGAGCAGCAGAAGCTGGTCGCCGACGCCCTCATCGAACCTGCCGGCAGCGTTTTCGCAGCCGACTGACCCCTACACGCCAAAAGCCAAGACCAGGACGCACCCAGACCATGGCCACCGAAATCAAGGTACCGGTACTCCCCGAATCCGTTTCCGACGCGACCATCGCCACCTGGCACAAGAAGGTGGGCGACGCCGTCGCGCGCGACGAGAACATCGTCGACCTGGAGACCGACAAGGTCGTCCTCGAAGTGCCCTCCCCCGTCGAGGGCGTGATCAAGGAGCTCAAGTTCGAAGAGGGCGCCACGGTCAACAGCCAGCAGGTGATCGCGATCATCGAGGAAGGCGCCGCCGCCGCGAAGGCCGACGCCGCCCCGGCTGCCGGTGCCGCCAAGGGCGAGCCCGCCGCCGGCGCGCAGGAAGTGATGCCCAAGGCCGAAGCCGCCAAGCTCGAAGCCAAGGCGCCCGCCTCCACGCGTCCCGCGCCCGTCGGTGGCACCGACGCCCTGCCCCCGGGCGCGCGCTTCACCGCGGTCAAGGACGGCATCGATCCGTCGCAGGTCGAAGGCACCGGCCGCCGTGGCGCGGTGACCAAGGAAGACCTGGTCAACTACGCCTCCGGCAAGAGCGCCGGCGTCTCCGGTGGTGCGCGCCCCGAGGAACGCGTGCCGATGACGCGCATCCGCAAGCGCATCGCCGAGCGCCTGATGCAGTCCAAGAATTCCACCGCCATGCTGACCTCGTTCAACGAGGTCAACCTGGGCAAGGTGATGGCGATGCGCAAGGAGCTGGGCGAGGCGTTCCAGAAGCAGTACGGCGTGAAGCTCGGCTTCATGAGCTTCTTCGCCAAGGCCGCGGCCAACGCGCTGCAGAAGTACCCGGTGGTCAACGCGTCGGTCGACGGCGACGACATCATCTACCACGGCTATTCCGACATCTCGATCGCGGTGTCCACCGAAAAGGGGCTGGTGACGCCGGTGCTGCGCAACGTCGAGCGCATGGGCTTCGCCGACATCGAGCTGCAGATCGGCGACTACGCGAAGAAGGCGCGCGACGGCAAGCTGTCGCTGGAAGACCTGCAGGGCGGCACGTTCACGATCACCAACGGCGGCACCTTCGGCTCGCTGATGTCGACGCCGATCGTCAACCCGCCGCAGTCGGCGATCCTGGGCATGCACACCATCAAGGAGCGTCCGATCGTCGAGAACGGCGCCGTGGTCGCCGCGCCGATGATGTACATCGCACTCAGCTACGACCACCGCATCATCGACGGCAAGGACGCGGTGCTGTTCCTGGTCGACATCAAGGACCAGCTGGAAAACCCGCATCGCATGCTGTTGGGCATGTAACGAAAAGGAACGGACATGGCTGAACAGTTTGATGTTGTTGTCATCGGTGCGGGCCCCGC
The DNA here is from genome assembly GCF_014764385.1 of Luteimonas sp. MC1825. NCBI lineage: Bacteria > Pseudomonadati > Pseudomonadota > Gammaproteobacteria > Lysobacterales > Lysobacteraceae > Luteimonas > Luteimonas sp. MC1825. The sequence goes on from NZ_CP061714.1 coordinate 1,581,142, forward strand.
CGGCTACCACGCCGCGATCCGCGCCGCGCAGCTCGGCATGAAGGTCGCCTGCATCGACGCCGGGCTGGGCAAGGACGGCAAGCCCGCGCTCGGCGGCACCTGCCTGCGCGTGGGCTGCATCCCGTCGAAGGCGCTGCTGGATTCATCGCGCCAGTTCCACAACCTGCAGCACATCTTCAGCCAGCACGGCATCACCGCGACCGACCCGAAGATCGACGTCGGCACCATGGTCGGCCGCAAGGACGCCATCGTGAAGCAGTTCACCGGCGGCATCGCGCAGCTGTTCAAGGCCAACAAGGTCGCGCCGTTCTACGGCTTCGCCACCCTGCATGCCGATCGGCGGGTGTTGGTGAAGCAGCACGACGGCAGCGAGGTCGAGCTCACCGGCACCAACGTCATCATCGCCGCAGGCTCCGATTCCATCGAGCTGCCGTTCGCGAAGTTCGACGGCGACACGATCGTCGACAACGTCGGCGGCCTGGACTTCACGGAGTTGCCCAAGCGCCTGGCGGTGATCGGCGCGGGCGTGATCGGCCTGGAGCTCGGCAGCGTATGGAAGCGCCTCGGTGCCGAGGTCGTGATCCTGGAAGCCCTTCCCGACTTCCTGGCCGCGGCCGATGCCGAAGTGTCGAAGCTCGCGGCGCGCGAGTTCAAGAAGCAGGGCCTGGACATCAAGCTCGGCGCCAAGGTGTCGAAGGCCGAAGTGACCACCAAGGGCAAGACCAGGGAAGTCCAGGTCACCTACGCCGACAAGAACGGCGAGCAGACCATCACCGTCGACAAGCTGCTGGTGGCCGTGGGCCGCCGTGCCGCGTCGAAGGGGCTGCTGGCCGAGGGTTCCGGCGTGAAGCTCACCGAGCGTGGGCAGATCGAGGTCGACGAGCATTGCCATACCGGCGTCGACGGCGTCTGGGCGGTCGGCGACTGCGTACGCGGGCCGATGCTGGCGCACAAGGGCTTCGAGGAGGGCATCGCGGTGGCGGAGCTTATCGCCGGCCTGCCCGGCCACGTCAACTTCGACACCATTCCCTGGGTCATCTACACCGAGCCGGAGCTCGCCTGGGTCGGCAAGACCGAGCAGCAGCTCAAGGAAGAAGGCATTCCGTACAAGTCCGGCAGCTTCCCGTTCGCCGCCAACGGCCGCGCCGTGGCGATGGTCGAGCCGGCCGGCTTCGTGAAGGTGCTGGCGCACGCCGAGACCGACCGCGTGCTCGGCATGCACCTGGTCGGCGCGAACGTGTCGGAGCTGGTGCACGAGGGCGTGCTGACCATGGAGTTCAAGGGCTCGGCCGACGACCTGGCGCGCATCTGCCACGCGCATCCGAGTCTCTCGGAAGCGATCCACGACGCCGCGATGGCGGTCGACAAGCGCGCCATCCACAAGGCGAACTGAGAACAGCGGCAGGTGGCCGATGCCACCGCGCCGCACACAGCTGGAACACGCGCCGGGCATTGCCCGGCGTCGTCCTTTCCGGCCCATACGGAATCAACACAGATGAAAAGCCTTTGCGTGTACTGCGGCTCCAATACCGGCGCGCACCCCGCCTACCTCCGGCATGCGATCGCCCTGGGGACGCGCATGGCGCAGGACGGCATCCGCCTGGTCTATGGCGGCGGCAACATCGGCCTGATGGGCGCGGTGGCCGACGCGGTGCTCGCCGCGGGCGGCGAGGTGGTGGGCGTGATCCCGAAGCAGCTGGTCGACATGGAAGTGGCGCACCTCGGGCTTACCGAGCTGGAAGTCGTGGCATCGATGCACGAGCGCAAGTCGCGGATGTTCGACCTTGCCGACGCCTTCGTCGCCCTGCCCGGCGGTTTCGGCACGCTGGAGGAGATCGTCGAGATGCTCACCTGGCGGCAGCTCGGCATCAGCGACAAGCCGTGCGCGATCCTCGACGTCGAAGGCTACTACCAGCCGCTGATCGCGATGATGGACACGATGGTGGCCGAGCGGTTCCTGCACCCCGGCCAGCGCGAGGACCTGTGGACCGGCGGCGACATCGACGCCATGCTGGCGTGGATGCGCAACTACCGGCCGGCGCAGGCGTCGAAGTGGCTGGACGAGAAACGCAGCCGCGAGCTGCGCTGAGGAGACACCATGACCATTCCCGGCCGCTTCAACGCCTTCCGCATCCACAACGACGACGCGGGCTATCGCAGCGGCATCGAGCAGGTCGGGGTCGACGACCTCGCCGCCGGCGAGATCGTCATCCGCGCGGCGTACTCCTCGGTCAACTTCAAGGACGCGCTGGCCGGCACCGGCAAGGGCAAGATCCTGCGGCGGTTCCCCCTGGTCGGCGGCATCGACGTCGCCGGCCACGTGGTGGCGTCCAGTGACGCAGCGTTCAAGGAAGGCGACGCGGTGCTGGTCACCGGCGGCGGCCTGGGCGAGACCCGCGACGGCGGCTACAGCGAGTACGCGCGCATCCAGTCGGCGACGGCCATCGCGCTGCCGGCGGAGCTGTCGCTGCGTGACGCGATGGTGCTCGGCACGGCCGGGTTCACCGCGGCGCTGGCGCTGCTGCGCATGACCGAAAACCGCCAGCATCCGGGCCTCGGCCCGATCGCGGTCACCGGGGCCAGCGGCGGCGTCGGTTCGCTCGCGGTCGACATCTTCTCGTCGGCCGGTTACGAGGTGCACGCGGTCAGCGGCAAGCCCGGACAGGCGGAGTACCTCGCGGCGATCGGCGCCAGCAAGGTGCTGGGCCGCGACGCGCTGGCCACCACGCGTCCGCTGGAGTCCGAGCGCTTCGGTGGCGGCCTCGACACGGTCGGCGGCGGCATGCTCGCCAGCCTGCTGGCGCAGACCGTCGCCTACGGCAACGTCGCCAGCACCGGGCTTGCCGCAAGCCACGAACTGACGACTACCGTGATGCCCTTCATCCTGCGCGGCGTCTCGCTGCTCGGCGTGGCCTCGACCAGTCCCGCGCGCGACATCCGCGAAGAAGTCTGGCGCCGCCTCGCCTCGGACTGGAAGCCGCGCCACCTGGACCGCATCTGCACCCGCGAGGTGCGCATGGAGCAGCTGGCCGAGGTGTTCGACGGCATGCTCGCGGGCGGTTCGCACGGGCGCACGCTGGTCGCGATCTGAGCAGCCGCGCACGGTGGCTTGCAGGTCCCACCGCGACGGCTACAATCGCGGGCACACACCGGGGGACAACATGGCGCGCATCCTGATCGTCGACGATTCGCCGTCGCAACTGATGGGCATCCGTCGCATCGTCGAGAAGCTTGGGCACGAGGCCTTGACCGCCGAAGACGGCGCGGCCGGTTTCGAGGCCGCCAAGCGCGAACTTCCCGACCTTGTGCTGATGGACGTGGTGATGCCGAACCTCAACGGCTTCCAGGCCACGCGCTCGATCACCCGCGAGCCGACCACGCGCCACATCCCGGTGATCCTGGTGACCACCAAGGACCAGGAAACCGACAAGGTCTGGGGCATGCGCCAGGGCGCGCGCGCCTACCTGACCAAGCCGTTTTCCGAGGCCGAACTGGCCGACGCGATCGTCCGCGTGATCGCACCGGAACCCGCGCCGCCGACCGCGGCCTGAGCACCGCGCGCGGCGCTGGCCGCGCCCGACACAGTCACCCGCCCGCGAACGCGTCGCGCAGGGCCGCGTAGGCCGCGCGCTGGGCGTCATCGCGCGGCGCCGGCGCCTGGATCTCGATCTCGACGATCTGGTCCCCATCGGCCTGGCCGCCGCTGCCCGGCAGTCCACGGCCACGCAGCCGCAGTCGACGCCCCGCCTCGGAGCCCGCAGGCACCTTCAGTTCCACCGTGCCACCGAGCGTCGGCACGCTGACACTGGCGCCCAGCGCGGCATCCCAGGGCGCCACCTGCAGGGCATAGATGATGTTGCGGCCATCGACCTCGAAGCGCGGGTCGGTGGCGTATTCGACCTCGAGCAGCAGGTTTCCGCCGCGTTCGCCCTGCCCGGCCAGGCGGATCACCTGCCCCGGGCGGATGCCACGCGGCACCCTGACCTGCAGCGTGCGCCCGCCGACCGAGATGCGCATCGCATCGCCGCGGTGCACGACGTCCAGCGGCACCGCCAGGCGTGCGCGGATGTCGCCGCGCGGCGGCGCGGAATAGCCCGGCCCACCGCGTTGGCCCTGGCGCCTGAACATGCTTTCGAAGAAGTCGCTGAAGCCGCCGTTGCCGCCGCCGCCGAATACCTCCTCGTAGTCGAAGCCCTGTCCGCCGCCACCACCGAAGCCGCCCGGGGGCGCCTGCACCTCGTCACCCGGGCGGTAGCCACGCGCGCGCAGCTGGTCGTAGGACTTGCGCCGCTCGGGATCGCGCAGCGCTTCGTAGGCCTCGTTGACGGCCTTGAAACGCGCTTCCGCGTCGCGCTCCTTGCTCACGTCCGGGTGGTACTTGCGGGCCAGCCGCCGGTAGGCGGTCTTGAGCTCGGCCTCGCCCGCCGTGGGCTCGACGCCGAGGGTGTCGTAGTAGTCCTTGAACTGCATCGCTGCTCCGGGAACGCCCGCCGTAAAGGGGGTCACGGCCTGCGGCAGGTTACCAAGATCGGTACGCGCCGTCGTGGCATCCTGTGCGCCTGCGGCAACGCCGCCGCCATCCCCACAGGAGCACGCGCATGTCCATCCAGCCCGGTGACACCATTCCCGAGGTCACGCTCAAGCACATCAACGACGGCGTGCAGACCATCGACACCCCGACCCTGTTCGCCAACAAGAAGGTGGTGCTGTTCGCCGTCCCCGGCGCGTTCACGCCGACCTGCTCCGACCACCACCTCCCGGGCTTCGTGCAGAACTTCGACAGGTTCCGCCAGCGCGGCATCGAAGTCGCCTGCATGGCGGTCAACGATCCCTTCGTGATGCAGGCCTGGGGCACGAGCCAGCACGTGCCGGACGGGCTGCGCATGCTGTCCGACGGCAACGGTGATTTCGCGCGCGCGCTCGGCCTGGAAATGGACGCCAGTGCGTTCGGCATGGGCACGCGCAGCAAGCGCTTCGCGCTCTATGCCGAGGACCGCGTGGTCAAGGCGCTGTTCGTCGAGGCCCCGGGCGAGTTCAAGGTGTCGGCCGCGGAGCACGTGCTCGACGCGATCGGCTGAGCTTCAGCGGCCGACGTCGAACGCGAGGCTCGACCACGCGCCACTGTCGGCGAGCGCGGTCAGCTGCTGGCGTCCGGGCACAGCGAACTCGCGCTGCAGCACCTGGCCGGCGCGCGTCTCGCCGATCCAGCGGCCGTTGAGCAGCCACTGCACGCGGCCCGCTGCGCCGACCGCGCGAAGGGCCAGGCGCGGCGGGCGCGCGGCCCCGGGCGGGCGCACCAGGAGCGCGCCGTCATTGACGCCCTCGATGCGCAACGACGCCACGGCTTCACGGCCGTCGTCACGGCAATCCGCTGCCAACGGTGGCAGTTCCGAACGCGCACGTTCGGCTGCCGTGAGCCAGGGCGTGGCCAGCGCGGGCCAGCGCGCCAGCACCCGCGCCTCGCGCCGGTGCGCCTGCGTGCACTCGGCCGACAGGCGCTGGCCGCTTGCGGCATCGATCTCGAAACGTTCCAGCCCGCCGGCCCACGCGCGGGCCTCGCGTTCGGGCAGCGTCGGCGGCACCGCGCCATCCAGCACCCAGGCCTGCATCGACCGCTGGCAGGCAGCCGCTGGCTGCGCGCTCGCCGACGTTCCCAGCGGCCAGCAGACGGTCTCGCGGCCCACGCTTGCCGGGGCGGCTTGGCGCGCGCCGTCGCCCGGGCGACGCGGCAGGCTGTCGATCACCTCGAACATCAGCGGCAGCGCGGTCACCGCGCCGTACTGGCCCGGCAGCGGCGTGCCGTCGGGCCGTCCGACCCACACGCCGACCGTGTGCCGGCGCGTTGCACCCAGCGCCCAGGCGTCGCGAAACCCGTAGCTCGTGCCGGTCTTCCACGCCACCCGCGGCCGCTGTCCGGTATCGAACGTGTCGATGCGCTCGCCGGGACGCGGATTGGCGGCGAGGATCTCGTTGACGATCCACGCCGCACCGGGTGACAGCAGTCGCCGCTCGACCTGCGGCGCATCCGGCATGTAGCGCACGCGGCCGGCGACGCCGCCACGCGCGAGCGACGCGTGCGCCCCGACCAGGTCCTCGAGCCGCGCACCGGTGCCACCCAGGATCAGCGACAGGTTGGGCTGCACCCCGCGCGGGAACCGCAGCGCGATCCCGGCGTGGTCGAGCCGCGCCGCGAAGCGCGTGGCGCCGACACGGTCGAGCAGGTCCACCGCCGGCACGTTGAGCGACAGGCGCAGCGCGGTGGCCAGCCCGACCGGGCCGTTGAAGGCGGCATCGAAGTTGCCGGGACGGTAGCCGCCGAACGACTGCGGCGCGTCGAGCAGCAGGCTTTCCGAATGCACGATGCCGTCGTCGAGCGCCATGCCGTACAGGAATGGCTTCAGGGTCGATCCGGGCGAACGCCAGGCCTGCACCATGTCGACATGGCCCAGCCGCGGGGCGTCGCCGAACGCCGCCGAGCCCACGTAGGCCTGCGCTTCCATGCTGGCGTTGTCGACCACCAGCAGCGCCGCCGACGTGCGCTCGGGCAGGCTGGCGAAGTACGCGGTGACGCGTTCCTCGAGGGTGCGCTGCAGGGCGGCGTCGATGGTGGAGGTGATGCGCTCCTTGCCCGGCTGCGCGCTCCTCAGGCGCTGCGCGAGCAGCGCGGCGAGCAGCGGCGGGCGCAGCGCGCGCGCGACCACCGGCTCCACCATGGCGTCGTCGACCAGCGCCTGGTCCCAGCGGCCCAACGCCACCATCCGCGCCAGCACCTTGTCGCGCGCGCGGCGAGCGGCCTCCGGCTCGCGGTCCGGGCGCAGCCGCGTCGGCGCCTGCGGGAGCACGGCGAGCAACGCCGCTTCGGCGTGCGACAGGCGCGCCGCCGGCTTGCCCAGGTACGCCCAGCTCGCGGCCTCCACGCCTTCGATGGTGCCGCCGAACGGTGCGCGTTCCAGGTACAGGGCGAGGATCGCGCGCTTGGACAGATGCGCTTCGAGCTGCAGCGCGCGCAGCAGCTGCCGCAGCTTGCCGGGCAGCGTGCGCGGATGCGGGTCGAGGATGCGCGCCACCTGCATGGTCAGGGTGGAGCCGCCGGAGACGATGCGGCGATTACCCGCCATCTGCCAGCCGGCGCGCAGCAGCGCCACCGGGTTTACGCCGGGATGCCGCCAGAACCAGCGGTCCTCGTAGGCGAGCAGCGCTTCCAGGTACAGCGGAGAGACCGACTCCGGCGTGGCCGGGTGTCGCCAGATGCCGTCGGCGTCGGCGAATGCACGCAGTGGCGTGCCGTCGCGCGCGGTCACCAGCGTGCTGGTGTCGCGGGCGCGCGGCAGCGGCGGCGGGAACAGCTGGTCGAGCACCAGCAGCATGAGCAGCACGGCCACGGTGCCCCACCGCAGCCAGGGCAGCACGCGTCGCCAGCCGCGCCCGCGTGCTTCAGCCATTCCCGTGCACCAGTGCGCGTACGTCAGCGAGCGGGCGCGCGTCCACGCGGCCCGCTCACGGCTGCACCACCGTCATCTGCGCCGGTTGCGCATGGCCCACGCCGCGCAGCTCCGGCCTGTACATGTCCTCGACCAGCGGCGGCGGCACGGTGTAGCGACCGGGGGTAACCGCGCGCACCAGGTAGAACACATGCGCCGCGTTGCCGGCATCGAGCGACAGCGCGGCGACGTAGCGGTCGTCGCGGAATTCCTCGTGGCGCAGCTCTGCGGCGCTGGCGCGCTCCGACAATGCGATGCCGCCGATCACGACCTCGGCCCACTGCCCGGCGTCCCCGAGGTTCATGTTCTCGACCTCCAGCCCCGCCGGCAGCAGGTCGGTAAGCAGCGCATCGGGCATGTCGCGGTCGGCGGTGACCGACACCCGCGCCACCAGCGCCTCGCCTTCCTTCAGCGGACGCGGTGTCCACGGCTTGCCGTCGGTCGCGAACCAGGCGCGCTCCACCCGGATCGCGCTCGCGTCGGGCGCGGGTGCGCTGCGCGGAATGCCGGCGACTTCGATGCTGGCGTACAGCGGCGATGTGCCCTGCGGCACGAAACGCACGCCCTTGGCCAGTGCGTCATGGCCGTAGCTGCGCGAGACGTACCGCACCGGCGCAATCGCCTCGTCCACGCCACCCTCGGTCAGGGTGCCCGACACCTCGCGGCCCGGCCCGGCGGCGAGCGTCTTGCCCAGGCGTGCAATCGCGGCCTGTTCCTGCGTGCTGAGGTGGAACCAGCGCGCCTTGCGCCGCGCCTCCAGCTCGCGCCCCAGCGCCACCAGCCGCGCGTCCCAGGACTTCGGCACCAGCTCGTGCCTGCGCGCGAGCGCGAGCATCAGCGCGGCATCGCGCAACGGCGTGCCGTAGTCGCCCAGGTAACCCGGCCGCTGGCCGGATGCGACGAAGGCTTCGTCGAGCGCCTTCTGCCCGCGCGCCTTGTCGCCCTGCAGCGACAGCGCCAGGCCGAGGTGTGCCAGCGGCATCGGTCCGCGCAGCACCTTGCGCTCGTTGTCGTACATCGCGCGCAACGTGCCCAGCGGCGCGCGGCCGACGCGCGCCAGCACGTAGCCAGCGTGCGCCTTGTAGGCGAAGCGCAGGTGCTCGCGGTTGTCCTGCCCGTAGAACTGCTGGCCGTCGGACAGCAGGTCCTCGGACAGGCGCGACAGCGCCTTCTGCAGCATCGCCTCGGGCACGTCGAAGCCGGCCTCGCGCGCATCGAGCATGAACTCCGCCGCGTACGGGGTGAGCATGGCATCGGTGCCGTCGGCACCACCCCACATCGAAAAGTGGCCGGACGACGCCTGCAGCGCCGCAAGCCTGCCGAGCGCGCCTTCCATGCGCCTGGTGCGGTCGTTGGCGGGCAGCGGAGTCATGCCGTAGGTCGCGGCGGTCGAGGCATCGAGCACGAGGGCCGCGTAGCCCTTGCTGGTCGTCTGCTCGGCGCAGCCGTAGGGATAGTCGAGGGCGCCCTGCAGGGCGCTGGCGAACGGAATCGGCGGCAGCGCGCCGACGCCGAGGCGCGCCTGCACCGAGCCGGGCAGCAGGCCTTCGGCAAGGTCGGTGCCCAGCACCACCGGCGCCAGCGGATCGAGGGTCATGGCACGCGTCCGCACCACCTGCGGCCACGGCGCGCGGATCGGCAGGTCATGGCGGCGGTCGACCTTCACCCCCGGGCCGTCGACGCGCACGCGCACCCTGGCGACGGCATGGCCGTCGCGCGCGAGCAGCGGGAACGACAGCGTCGTCTTGCCTTCCGCGGCAAGCGCGACATCGCGCGTGCCCTCGCCGACGTCGAGTGGGCCTTCGCCCTCCACGCGCACGCGGAACGTGCCCGGCTTGCCGGTGAAGTTGGCAAGGTCGAGCGTCACCGTGGCGCTGTCGCCCGGCGCCATCACCCGGGGCATGCCGGCCTCGGCGACCAGCGGCGCACGCACCAGCAGTTCGGCATCGCGGTTGCCATAGCGGGTGTCGCCATAGACCAGCGCCGAGACCCGCAGCGTGCCGTTGAAGTCCGGCATGGTGAATTCGACGCGTGCGTTGCCCTTGGCATCCAGCCGCACCGGGCCGGAGAACAGGTCCACGGTCTGCACCCGCGCGGTCGGCCGCCGCGCCTGCGGCAGCGCCGCCAGCCCCACGTCGCCGCCAAAACGCAGGCGCGCGCTGCCGCCGTCGAAGCTCTCGATCACGCGGCCGTAGATGTCGTAGGCATCGGTGCCCAGCCGGCGCTGCGCGAAGAAGTGGCGATTCGCGTCCGGCACCGGATAGCGGGTGATGTTGAGGATGCCGACGTCCACCGCCGACACCGTGGCGTGGGCCAGCTGTCCGGCCAGCGCCGGCGCGCTCACGGTGACCTTGAGCAGTTCGCCCGGCACGGCCCTGGTCGGCAACGACATGCCGACCGCGGCGCGACGGTCGCCGCGCGCCATCGGTACATGCGCCACGCCCACCGCGCGCGCCGGGGTGACCTTGCTGGTCGCGCTGCCGCCGCGGAACACGAGCGCGGTCACGTACACGTCGTGGCGCTCCCAGTCTTCGCCCACCGGGATCCGGAACGTGCTGCCGGCCTTGGCGTCGATCGCCTGCACGTACAGCAGCCTGTCGCTCTCCACCAGCAGCAGGCCCTTGCCGGCGTGCGGGGGCGTGACCGTGACCTCGAGCGTGTCACCGGCGCGGTAGCCGGTCTTGTCGAGCGACAGCTTGACCTTGTCGGGACGCGCGTCGGGGCCGCGGTTCTCGTCGCCCCAGCTCCAGCCGGCGCGGAACGGATAGCGCATGACCAGGCCCGTGGCCGGGTCGCGCACCTCGATGCGGTATTCGCCCCACTCCACCGGAAAATCGAAACGCGCGGCGGTCGTGCCGGCGTCGATGCCGCGCTTCTCCACCACCTCGAAGCGGCGCGTGAAGTCGTAGTTCCAGCCGCCGTCGTCGTTGAAATTCCAGTGGTAGTCGCGGTGCTCGCGCACCAGGCTCAGCTCGAGTCCCTTCACCGGGCGCGGCGTGCCGTCGGCAGCCACGCGCACCAGCTCGAAGCGGGCACTGGCGTTGGCGTCGCTGCCTTCCTTGTCGTCGAACAGCGGGCGCACACCGACCAGCGCATCGGCTGGCCACAGCACGCGCTTGAGGCTGCGGTTGACGCTGCGTCCGCCGCTCTCGTACAGGCTGGCGGCAACCACCACCGCCACCGGCGTCGTCGCGGCCACCTCCGCGGGCAGCGCGATGTCGTGCGCCAGCGCGCCCTTGGCATCAAGGCTGGCGTCGATGACGTCGCGCGCGTCGCGCGGCAGCTGCACCGTGGGGTCGCCGAAGAAGTAACCCGGCAGGCCATCCAGTGGATGCTGCTCCACGGCGACGGACATCTTGGCGGTGAGGCGGTTGCCGGCCGCCGGCGCGCCGTACAGGTAGGCGCCGCTGGCGCGAAGTCGCAGCGGCTCGCCCGGTTTCAGCAGCGCCTGCGCGCTGTCGAGCTCGAGCTTCATGCGCTCGGGCAGGAATTCCTCGATGCGCAGCGCCATGCCCTGCACCGCTTCGCGGCTGGCGGGATCGGTGCGGAATTCGAGCTGCCAGCGCCCGGTGGCAGCCTCCACCGGGATCTCGCGTTCGAAACGGTAGTAGCCCTGGGCACCGGCCTCGAGCCGGGACTCGATGAACGTCTTGCCGTCCGGCTGCTTGAGGCGTGCGAACAGCGGCTGGGCCTTGCCGTCCTTCGCAGCCGGCACCGGCCTGCCGTCGGCATCGCGCAACAGCGCGGAGACGCGCACGGTCTCACCCGGGCGGTACAGGTCGCGGCCGGACCAGGCGAAGACGTCGAACCAGGCGTTGCCGCGGCCCGCGACCGCAAACTCCGACAGGTCCAGCGCCGGCTGGTTGAACGGCAGCAGCGACACATCCTTGCCACGGGTGGCGACCAGCACCTGCGCCGCGACGAGCTTGTGGTCGAGCACGGCATTGCCGTTGCCGTCGGTCTCGGACTTGAAGACCGCCTCGCCGTTCGCGCCGAGCACGCGCAGCTCCACCCCGCCAAGCGCGGCACCTGTCTGCAGCGATGCGGTGTGCACGAACAGCTGGTCCCTGTAGGCGCGCAGGTGCAGGCCGATGTCGCTGACGGTGAAGAACGCGGTCTCGAACATGTCGCCGAAACGGCCGGCCTTCTTCATGACCGCGAAGTACAAGCCCGGCTCCTGCAGTTCGGGGATCGACTGGATCGGCAGGTAGGTCAGCACGCGCTCGTTGCGCTCGCCGCCCAGCACGAAGCGGTTGACGTACACCGGCTCGGCGAGCCTGGCGACGGACTTGCCCTGGCGGTAGTCGTTGTCGAGCTCCCAGCCGCTGCGGCGGCCGCCACGCTGGTACTCGGCATAGAAGCGCGGCAGCGACGCCTCGGGCACGCGCAGGAATTCGACGTCGACCTCCTCGACGTTCACCGATACCACCGGCAGCCCGCGCGATTCGCGCGCCGGCAGCACGCTGCCCTGCGAGGCGAAGCCGACGACCGGCGCGAGTTCGCCCGTGGAGACCGTGCGCTGGATGTCCTGGCCCAGCGTGCTGCCGTCGGCAGCCGTCAATGCGCCGGAGATGCGCAAGGTGTATTCGCGGTTCGCTTCGGCGAACGGAAAGCGCAGCACGCGGCCGTCATCGTCCAGGCTCCAGCTGCTGTCGCCGGCGACCGGCTCGGCGAAGGTCAGCAGGCGATCGAAATCCTGGGTGCCAACCAGCGGCCGGGAAAACTCCACCGCCAGCGACAGCGAGCCTTCGGACTGGTCGGGCCAGGCGCGCACCAGACCGAAACCTTCGACTTCGGCGCGTTCGGCCTGGATGGCTTCGCCACCGGCAGCCGGCAGTTGCCCGCCCTCGTCGCGCTTGCAGCCGCCGAGGGCCAGTAGCGCCAATGCGGCGACCATGGCCACCACGTGCAGCACGGCGCGGCCCGTCCGCAGGGTGTCCTTCCCGTTGCGCATGTCACCTCCCGGAGTTGCCGGCAGTATAGACAGCGCCGGCGTACCGCAGGCCAACGCGCGGGGGCCCGGAAGAGGGTCGACAGGGCCGTGCCGCGTGTCGCGCGACACGGCCTGCGGTCAGGCGTCGCCGCCCGGCGCGGCCTCGCTGGACGCGCTGTCATCGACAGGCGCGGCAATGGCCGGCAACCCGCCATCGGCCACGTCGCCGAGGTCGTCGTCGTCGCCGATCGTGGCGTCGACGCGCTCGATCGCCTGCAGGCGCTCGTCCTCGGCCAGGCGGATCAAGGTCACGCCCTGGGTGTTGCGGCTGACCACCGAGATCTCCGCCGCGCGCGTGCGCACAAGCGTGCCGCCGTCGGAAATCAGCAGCACTTCGTCTCCGCGCGACAGCAGCACCGCGGCCACCAGCCGGCCGTTGCGGTCGGTGGTCTGGATGCCGATCACGCCCTGCGTGCCGCGGCCCTTGCGCGGGTACTCGGCCAGGCGCGTGCGCTTGCCGTAGCCGTTCTCGGTGGCGGTCAGGATGTAGGCATCGGCTTCGTCGTCGAGCACGATCGCGTTCTCGACGGTCTCCGCGCTGTCGATGGCGACGTCGTCGCCCTCATGTTCAATCGCGTCACCCGCGCTCTCGGTCACGATCAGGCTGACCACCGACTCGCCGCCGGCCAGGCGGATGCCGCGCACGCCGGTGGCGGTGCGGCCCATCGAACGCACGGCGGCCTCGTCGAAGCGCACCGTCTTGCCGTTGGACGCGAACAGCATGATGTCGCGCTGGCCGTCGGTGAGCTCGGCGCCGATCAGCGCGTCGCCGTCGTCGAGGTTGATCGCGATCTTGCCGCGCTGCAGGCGATAGGCGAACTCGGTCAGCGGGGTCTTCTTGACGGTGCCGTTGCGGGTCGCGAAGAAGACGTACTGGTCGTCGCGGTATTCGCGCACCGGCAGCACCGCCTGCACGCGCTCGCCAGGCTCCAGCGGGATCCAGTTGATGATCGGGCGGCCGCGGGCGTTGGAACCGGCCTCAGGCAGCTGGTAGACCGACAGCCAGAACACGCGCCCCGCGCTGGTGAATGTCAGCAGCGTGTCGTGGGTGTTGACCAGCCACAGCTGGTCGATCGAATCCTCGTCCTTGGTGGCCGCGGCGTTGCGGCCGCGACCCCCGCGCTTCTGCGCGCGGTAGGCGCTGACCGGCTGGCGCTTGGCGTAGCCGGCGCGCGACAGCGTCACCACCACTTCTTCGGGGGCGATCAGGTCGAGGATGTCGAGGTCTTCCTCGCTGGCGCGGATCTCGCTGCGGCGCGCGTCGCCGTACTCTTCCTGGATGTTGCGCAGCTCGGTGCGGATGACATCGAGCAGCACGTCGGGGTTCTCGAGGATCTCGATCAGGCCACGGATGGCCTCCAGCAGCACGCGGTATTCATCGGTCAGCTTTTCCTGCTCCAGCCCGGTCAGGCGGTGCAGGCGCATCTCGAGGATCTGCTGCGCCTGGACATCGGTGAGCTGGTAGCCGTCGGCAAGCAGGCCCACCCCCTTGGGCAGGTCATCCGGGCGCGACGCCTCGGCACCGGCCGCGGCGAGCAGCGTGCCCACCAGCCCCGGCTGCCAGACGCGCGCCAGCATGCGTTCCTTGGCGACCTGCGGGTTGTCGGAGGTCTTGATCAGCTCGATCATCTCGTCGATGTTGGCGAGCGCGACCGTCAGGCCCTCGAGCACGTGGGCGCGCGCGCGCGCCTTGCGCAGCTCGAAGATGGTGCGGCGGGTGACCACCTCGCGGCGGTGGCGCACGAAGGCTTCGAGGAAATCCTTGAGGTTCAGCACCCGTGGCCGGCCGTCGACCAGCGCCACCATGTTGATGCCGAACACCGACTCCAGCTGGGTCTGCTGGTAGAGGTTGTTGAGCACCACTTCGGCCGACTCGCCGCGCTTGATCTCGATGTAGATGCGCATGCCGTCCTTGTCGGACTCGTCGCGCAGCTCGCTGATGCCCTCGAGCTTCTTTTCCTTGACCAGCTCGGCGATCTTCTCGATCAGCCGCGCCTTGTTGACCTGATACGGGAGCTCGCTGACCGCGATCGCCTCGCGGCCGTTGTCGGCGACCTCGATATCGGCCTTGGCGCGCATGCGCACGCGGCCGCGGCCGGTGCGGTAGCCCAGGTGGATGCCGCTCACGCCGTTGATGATGCCGCCGGTGGGGAAGTCCGGCCCCGGGATGTGCTCCATCAGCCCGTCGATATCGATCGACGGATCGTCGATCAGCGCGATCAGCGCGTTGATCACCTCATTGAGGTTGTGCGGCGGGATGTTGGTGGCCATGCCCACCGCGATGCCGGTGGACCCGTTGACCAGGAGGTTCGGGAACCGGGTCGGCATGACCGTCGGCTCGTGTTCCTTCTCGTCGTAGTTGGGCTGGAAATCGACGGTGTCCTTGTCGATGTCGGCCATCAGCTCGTGCGCCAGGCGCGACATGCGCGCCTCGGTGTAACGCATCGCCGCGGCCGGGTCGCCGTCGACGGAGCCGAAGTTGCCCTGCCCGTCGACCAGCATGTAGCGCAGCGAGAACGGCTGCGCCATGCGCACCAGGGTGTCGTACACCGACTGGTCGCCGTGCGGATGGTACTTACCGATCACGTCACCGACGATGCGCGCGGACTTGAAGTACGGCTTGTTGCTGTGCGCGCCGAGCTCGGTCATCGCGAACAGCACGCGGCGGTGCACCGGCTTGAGGCCGTCGCGGACATCGGGGAGTGCGCGCCCCACGATCACGCTCATGGCGTAATCGAGGTAACTGCGGCGCATCTCGTCCTCGAGGTTGACGGGGATGATTTCCTTCGCGAGCTCTGCCATCAGGCGGTTGTTCCCTGCATGTCCGACCAGCCCCGCGCACGGCGCGCGACGCCTTCCGCGAGCGGTTCGCGGAACCTCGGGATTGTATCACGAACGGGCGCTCCCCTGCCCGCTTTTCTCCCGCTGAAACAACAACTTGCCGCCGACCATCAGCCGCCGAACAGTGCCCGCATGGACGCCTCGTCCGGACGCTCGACAACACCCTTCTCGGTCACGATGGCGTCGATCAGCGCGGCGGGGGTCACATCGAACACCGGGTTCCACGCCTTGATGCCGTCGGCCGCGACGCGCTGGCCGGCGACGCCGAGCAGTTCGCCCGGATCGCGCTCCTCGATTTCGATGAAGTCGCCCGAAGGCGTGGCCATGTCCACCGTCGACGCCGGCGCCACCACCATGAACCTGCGGCCATGGAAGCGCGCCGAAATCGCCAGCTGGTAGGTGCCGATCTTGTTGGCGACATCGCCGTTGGCGCAGATGCGGTCGGCACCGACCACCACCCAGTCGACCTCGCCCCCCTTGAGCAGATGCGAGGCCGCCGCGTCTGCAATGAGCGTGGCATCGATGCCATCCTCCTGCAGCTCCCAGGCGGTGAGACGCGAGCCCTGCATCCACGGCCGTGTCTCGTCGGCGAACACGCGCTCGATGCGCCCCTGCGCCACACCGGCGCGGATCACGCCGAGCGCGGTGCCGAAGCCGGCGGTTGCCAGCGAGCCGGTATTGCAGTGGGTCAGCACGCCACTGCCGGGCGCGATCAGCGCCGCGCCGAGCGCGCCCATGCGGCGGTTGGCGGCGAGGTCCTCGGTTTCGATGGCGCGCGCCTCATGCTCCAGCACCTCGCGCCAGTCGGATCCCGCGACCACGAGCGCGCCGCGCATGCGCGCCAACGCCCAGGCCAGGTTGACCGCTGTCGGACGCGCGGCATTGAGGCGCTGCATCGCCGGCGCCAGCGCGGCGGCGGCGGCGACACCGTCGCCCGCCGCGACCTGCTGCCCGGCGAGCACCACGCCCCAGGCCGCGGCGATGCCGATCGCGGGCGCCCCACGCACGGCCAATGCGTGGATCGCGGCGGCGACCGCGTCGCTGTCGCCGCAGGACAGGTATTCGACCACGAGCGGCAGCTTGCGCTGGTCGAGGAGTTCCAGCGCGCTGCCGGTCCAGCGGATCGGGCGGATGCGGTCGTAGCGGGCGTAATCGATCGTGGTGTCCATGCGGCCAGTTTACCGGCTGCGGCGCGACCCTAGGCGTGGGCGAAATCGAAGGCCAGCACGTCGGCGATGGCATTGCTGCCGAGCATCGCCATCAGCAGGCGGTCGACGCCGAGCGCCACGCCCGAGCAGTCCGGCAGGCCGTCGGCCAGCGCGCCGAGCAGGGCCTCGTCCAGCGGCGGCAGCACGGCGCCACGGGTGTCGCGCACGACATGGTCGCGCCCGAAGCGCGCGCGCTGCTCGTCGGCATCGGTCAGCTCGTGGTAGCCGTTGGCCAGCTCCAGCGGCCCGAGGTAGAGCTCGAAGCGTTCGGCGACGTCGACATCGTCGCGACGCGCCACCTTCGCCAGCGCGCACTGCGATGCCGGATAGTCGTGCATCGCCAGCAGCTGGCCGGGCGCGAACGCCGGCTGGATGTGGTGCGTCATCAGCAGGTCGAGCCAGTCGTCGCGGGTCAGGCCTTCGGGAGCGACGTGGCCGGCGAACGCCGCCTGCAGTTCGGCCATCGACGCGGTCATCGGGTCGAGGCCGAGCGCCTCGCGATACAGGTCGCGGTACGACACCTTGCGCAGCGTCGCTTCGCGCCCCACCAGCGCCAGCGCCGCCTGCACCAGCGCCGCGGTCTCGTCGATGAGCGGCTCGAGCGTCCAGCCGACCCGGTACCACTCGAGCATGGTGAACTCGGGATTGTGGCGCCCGCCGGCTTCGCCATCGCGGAACACGCGTCCGAGTTCGTAGCAGTCGCCGACGCCGGCGGCGAGCAGGCGCTTCATCGGGTACTCGGCCGACGTGCGCAGCCAGCGCGTGCGCGGAGCGCCATCGGTGCGGCCGCCGAACTCCAGCGCGAACGACGCGATGTTGGGATCGGTGTTGCCCGCGCGCGACATCATCGGCGTCTCGACCTCGAGCACGCCGCGCGCCGCGAAGAAATCGCGCAGGAGGGCGTTGAGGCGCGCGCGCAGGCGCAGCGCGTCCAGCCGGCTCACGCGTGTGCCGCCAGGAAGGCCAGCAGCCGCGCCTCGTCCCAGACCTCGACACCCAGCTCTTCGGCCTTCGCCAGCTTGGAGCCGGCCTCGGCGCCGGCGACCACGAACGCGGTCTTCTTCGACACGCTGCCGGCGACCTTCGCGCCCAGCGCTTCCAGGCGTGACTTGGCTTCGTCGCGGCCCATCGACTCCAGGGTGCCGGTGATCACCGCGGTCACGCCCTCCAGCGGACCCGCGGCGGCCGCGTCCGCCGGCATCGCCGCCAGCAGCTCGCCCTGCATCGCCGCCGCGGCCTCCAGCAGCCGCGCGTTCGCAGGATCGGCACGCCAGGCTGCAAACGCAGCCGCGGCTTCTTCGGGCAGGCCGGCGATCACCATGTTGTAGCGGTCCGCAGCCAGCAGCCTGCGCACATCGGGGAAGGCATCCGCCAGCTGGCGCGCACGCAGCGGCGTCAGCCGCGGGATGCCGAGGTCGGCGAGCAGGGTCGCCAGGTCAAGGCTGTCGCGCAGCTTCGGCGACGGCGGGCGGGTATCGGTCATGCGCACGCCGCGCGCCAGCAGCGCATCGATCACCTGCTGGTTGCCCGGCTGGTCGAGGAAGTGCCCGAGCGCGCGCGCGACCTCGTCACCGACGTCGGGCACGCGCTTGAACAGCGGCCACGGCGCGCGGCGGATGCGCTCGAGGTCGCCGAACCAGGCGGCCAGCGCCTTGGCCGTGCTCTCGCCGACATGCTCGATGCCGAGCGCGAACAGGAAACGCTCCAGCGTGGTCTCGCGGCTGTGGTCGATCGCCGCCACCAAGTTCTCCGCCCAGCGCGTGGCGACCTTGCCGGCGCGCACGGTCTCCGGCGTGGTGCCGTCGCGCTCGTCGGCGCGGCGCTTCATCTCCACGAAGTCGTCAACGGTGAGCCGGTACAGGTCGGCGACGCTGTCGCCGTAGCCGAAGTCGACCAGCGCCTGGATCAGGCGCTCGCCGAGGCCGTCGATGTCCATCGCCCGGCGCGAGGCGAAGTGGAACAGGCCCTGCACGCGCTGCGACGGGCACACCAGCTCGCCGCTGCAGCGCGCCACCACCTCGCCCTCCTCGCGCACGATCTCCGAACCGCAGGCCGGGCACGCGGTGGGCATGCGCCACGGCGTGGTGCCCGGCGGCCGCTGATCGGCGACCACGCGCAGTACCTCGGGGATCACGTCGCCGGCGCGGCGCACGATCACCGTGTCGCCGACGCGCACGTCCAGGCGCGCGACCTGGTCGGCGTTGTGCAGGGTGGCGCGGGTCACGGTCACGCCGCCTACGTGCACCGGGCGCATCAGCACCCATGGCGTCACCGCACCCGTGCGGCCGACATTGACCTCGATGGCCTCGACCACCGTGGACTCCTCCTGCGCCGCGAACTTGTGCGCGATCGCCCAGCGCGGCGCGCGCGACACGAAACCCATCGCCTCCTGCTGGTCGCTGCGGTCGAGCTTGTAGACCACGCCGTCGATGTCGTAGGGCAGCGTGTCGCGCGCCTCGCCGATGCGGCGGTAGTAGGCCAGCACGCCGTCGAGGCCACGCGCCACGTCCACCAGCGGCGACACCGGGAAACCGAGCGTGCGCAGCCAGGCCAGCACCTGCGAATGCGTATCGGGCAACTCGACGCCTTCCACCACGCCCAGCGAATAGGCGAAGAACGCCAGCGGACGCCGCGCGCTGACTGCGGGATCGAGCTGGCGCAGTGATCCGGCCGCGCCGTTGCGCGGGTTGGCGAGCGGCCTGGCGCCGTTGGCCAGCGCCCACTGGTTGTAGGCGTCGAAGCCGGCGCGCGGCATGTAGACCTCGCCGCGCACCTCGAGCACGTCCGGCACGCCGGGCGCCTGCGCGCCGGGCTGGCGCAGGCGCAGCGGCACGGCCTTGACCGTGCGCAGGTTGGCGGTGACGTCCTCGCCGCTCGCACCGTCGCCGCGCGTGGCGCCGCGCACGAACAGCCCCGCCTCGTAGCGCAGGCTGATCGCCAGGCCATCGAACTTGGGTTCGACCGAGAACACCGGCTGGGGGTCTCCGGTCTCGCGCACGATGCGGGCGACGAAGTCCGCCACCTCGTCGTCGCTGAACGCGTTGGCCAGCGACAGCATCGGCACCGCGTGGCGGACCTCGGCGAATTTCGCCGAGGGCATGTTGCCCACGCGCCGCGTCGGCGAGTCGGGCGTGGCCAGGCTCGGGTCGGCCTCTTCAAGCGCGACCAGCTCGCGCAGCAGGCGGTCGTAATCGGCGTCGGCGATCGCGGGATCGTCGAGCACGTGATAACGGTGGTTGGCGTCGTCGATCAGTCGGCGCAGTTCGGCGGCGCGCTGCGGGGCGGTGTCGGGCATCGGCGGATTGTAAGGCTTGCCGCGCGGGCCGGACCCGCCGGGATCACCAGCCCGGGCTGCGGGTGATCGGTACTTCCTGCTCGCGGTCGTAGCCGCGCAGTTCCTCGCGCAGGTGCGCGATGCGCTGGCGGCCCAAGGCGTTGCGCTGCTCGTCCAGAAGCACGCCGTCAAGCAGTTCGGCCATGCGTTCGGCGGTGGGCAGCATCGCGTCCCAGGCGTCCAGCGCGCGCAGCGGCGCGGGGAGCGTCAGGAAGAACGCGATCGCCGGGGTCTCCAGGGCCTGGATCTCGGCCATCTCGAAGCTGCCCGGCTTGCGGATGTTGGCGACGCTGAAGACCGGCCCGCGCTCGGGGTGGCCGTCGACCAGGCGGTGGAACACGTTCATGTGCCCGTAGGTCAGCCCGGCCTTCTCGGCGGCCACCACGATGTCCGGGCCGCGCAGTACCTGGCCGGCGCGCGCCGCGATGTACAGCGTCACGATCTTGTCGAACTCGTCGCTGACGCGGCGACCGTATTCGCTGACGGTGGCGCCGGCGGTGCCGCCGACCGCGCCGTCGAGCAGCTCCATCTCGCTCTGCACGGTGGCGTCGCCGGGCGCCTGCCCGCCATCGCCGAGCTCGCGCTCGAGCTGCGCGCCCAGCGTGGGCTCCATGCGCGCGTCACGTGGCGTGCGGCCCTCGACGCGCCGGCCCTGGCCGGTGCGCGGACGCGTGCCGATGTACCACATGGCCGCGAACAGCAGGATGCCTGCCACCAGGATCCCCAAACGCAACAGCCATACATCGCTCATCGTGCTCTCCGGTACAGGTTCAGGCGGCGCCGGCCAGGCGGGCCGCCTCGGCGAGGTCGACCGAGACCAGCCTGCTCACGCCGGGCTCACGCATGGTAACGCCCGACAGCTGCGTCGCGGCCTCCATGGTCGCCTTGTTGTGGGTGACGAACAGGAACTGCACCTTCTGGCTCATCTCGGACACCATCGCCGTGAAGCGGCCGACGTTGGCTTCGTCGAGCGGTGCGTCCACTTCGTCCAGCAGGCAGAAGGGCGCCGGATTGAGCTGGAAGATCGCGAACACCAGCGCCACCGCGGTCATCGCCTTCTCGCCGCCGGACAGCAGGGAGATGTTCGACACGCGCTTGCCCGGGGGCCGCGCCATGATCGCCACGCCGGTGTCCAGCAGGTCCTCGCCGGTGAGCTCCAGGTAGGCGTGCCCGCCGCCGAAGAGGCGCGGATAGATCTCCTGCACGCCGGAATTGACGCGGTCGAAGGTGTCCTTGAAACGGCCGCGCGTCTCGCGGTCGATCTTGCGGATCGCGTCCTCGAGGGTGTCGAGCGCCGAGGTGAGGTCGGCGTCCTGGCTGTCGAGGTATTCCTTGCGCTGCGCGGCTTCGGCATGCTCCTGGATCGCGGCCAGGTTGACCGGTTCCAGGCGGCGCAGGCGGTTGTCGAAGTCCTGCACCTGCTTGCCGGCGGCCTCGACCTCGGCATCTTCGGCGAGGCCTGCGACCACGTCCTCGAGCACGAAGCCGGCCTCGACGACCGCGGCGGCCAGCTGCTCGGCGTGGATCACCAGCGCCTGCTGGTCGAGCCGGCGCTGGGCGATGGCTTCACGCTGGGTAATGGCCTGCTCGTCGCGCTGGTGGCGGACCTGTTCGTACTCGCGCAGGCCGGCATCGACGCCTTCCAGCGCGCTGCGCGCCTGGGCCAGCGTCTGTTCGGCGCGGACGCGCTCGGCGAGGGCCAGCTGGCGCTGCTGCTCGAGCGTTTCGACCGGGGTGTCGCCTTCGGCGAGCTGCGCGGCGATCTCGCCCAGGCGGGTATCGAGCTGGCCGCGCTGCCCCCCCATGCGCAACAGCGCCTGGCGCAGCGCGGTCACCTGGGTGCGCTGCGATTCCAGCTGCAGGGCCAGCGCGTGGGCCTGCTCGCGTGACTCGCGGGCCGCACTGCGCGCGGCATCGCGGGCCTCGCTGAGGCGCGCGCGCTCGGCGTCGAGCTCGCGCCGCGTGGCTTCCAGGTCGCCCATGCGCGTGACCGCGTCTTCCAGGCGGCCACGGGCCTCGCGCGCCTGTTCGCCGCTGGTCGCGAGCGTTTCGGCGAGTTGCGCCAGCTCGACGTCGATGTTCCCGATGCGGTTGCGCGCGGCGTCCAGGCGGCCCTGCTGGCCCTGCATCTGGCCGGCGAGCTCCGAGACCGTGCGATGCGCCTGGTAGACCTGGCGCTGCACGTCCTCGCGCGCCTGTTCGGCCGCGAGCAGGCGCTCGCGGCCGCTGCCCTGGGCTTCCTCGAGCTCCGCCTCGCGGGCCTGCAATTCTTCGATGCGCTCGCGCAGGCCCTGGATCTCGCGCTCGCGCAGCAGCGCGCCCTGGCGCGCGGCGCCCGAGCGCAGCACGCGCAGCCAGCCGGCGCCGAAGCGCTCGCCGTCGCGGGTGATCACCGAGTCGGCGGGATCCAGTCGCGCCTGGAGTGCTCGCGCTTCGTCGAGCGACTCGGCCACGTGCAGGCGCGATAGCAGGCGACGGATCGCCAGCGGGCCGCGCACGCGGGCGGCGAGCGAGGTCGGCGCGAAATCCACATCGCCGGCCGCCGACGACACCAGCGCGATGCGCCCGTCGCCGAGATCGGCCAGCGCTTCCACCAGCGACTCCGGGCTGTCGACCAGCACGCCTTCGATCATCTGCCCGAGCGCGCCCTCGACCGCGTTCTCCCAGCCGGCCTCGACCTGCAGTGCCTCGCCGACGCGGGTGCCGGAATCCAGGCCGTGCTGGCGAAGCCAGGCCATGGCCGCGCCCTGCTCCTGGCCGAGCGCGGCGTGCTGCAGGGTTTCCAGCGAGGACAGCCGGCCGCGCGCTTCCTGCGCCTCCTTGCGCACGTCCGACAGCGCCTGCTGACCGGCGCGCTGCTGGTCCTGGAGTTCGAGCGCGGCCTGCTTGCGCGCCTCCAGGCCTTCACCCAGGGCCTCGATGGCGATGGTCTGTGTTTCGTGCTGGGCGGCCGCGGCTTCAAAGGCTTCGGCAAGCGCATCGAGGTCGAGCGCGGCACGCTCGGCGGACAGCTGCCCGCGACGGCGATCGGCTTCGAGCGACTGGCGGTCGAGATAATCGACGCGGGTGCGCTCGACGTCGCCGGCACGCGCGGCCTCGGACTGGCCGCGGCTGTGCGCATCCCAACGCTCCTGCCAGCCGGCCAGCGCGGCTTCGGCGTCGCGCAGCGCGTCCTGGCGGGCGCTGTCGTCCTCGCGCAGCATCTCCAGCGCGGGTTCGGCCTCGGCCACGGATTCCGCCAGGATCGCGAGTCGCTCCTCGTCGCCGCTGATGTGCTGGCCGATCTCCGCCAGCGCGTCCTCGGCCTCTTCGCGGGCGCGCAGCAGGCGCTGCGACAGCTCGCGCTGGTGCGCGATCTGCTGCTCGACGCGCGCCAGCATGCCGCCGACCTCGTAGCCGGCGGCCTGCGCCGCGTTGAGCGCCTCCATGGCCTCCTCGCGCCGCACGCGCCCGCTCTCGATCTCGCGCTCGGCTTCGCGCTGCTCGGCGATCAGCTGCTGCAGGCGGGTCTCTTCCTGCGACAGCCCTTCGCGCAGGCTGGACAGCTTCGCGTCCAGCGCGCGGAATTCCAGCGCCTTCCACTCGGCATCGCGGATCCGGCGCTCGGCCTGGATGGCGGTGTACTGCTCGGCCTGGCGCGCCTGGCGCGCCAGGTGGCCGAGCTGCTTGCCGACCTCCTCGCGCAGGTCGCCGAGGCGATCCAGGTTCTCGCGGGTGTGGCGGATGCGCGTCTCGGTCTCCTTGCGCCGCTCCTTGTACTTGGAGATGCCGGCGGCCTCCTCCAGGTACACGCGCAGGTCCTCGGGCTTGGCCTCGATGATCTGGCTGATCATCCCCTGCTCGATGATCGAATAGCTGCGCGGCCCCAGGCCGGTGCCCAGGAACAGATCGGTGATGTCGCGGCGCCGGCACTTCGCCCCGTTCAGGTAATAGCTGCTCTGGCCGTCGCGCGACACCAGGCGCTTGACCGAAATTTCGTTGAAGGCGGCGAACTCGCCGGTGATGGTGTGGTCGCTGTTGTCGAAGACCAGCTCTACGGTGGCCTGCGAAACCGGCTTGCGGGCGGTCGATCCGGAGAAGATCACGTCGGTCAGCGAGTCGCCGCGCAGGCGGCTGGCCGAGCTCTCGCCCATCACCCAGCGCACGGCGTCGATGATGTTCGACTTGCCGCAGCCGTTCGGACCGACCACGCCGGTCATGTTGGTCGGCAGGTGCAGCGTGGTGGGATCGACGAAGGATTTGAAGCCGGAAAGCTTGATCGTGGACAGGCGCATGCGACGGTCTGGGGGCCTCGGCGGCGGCAGGCCGCAACAATCTCGAGTATAGCGGCACCTCCGCGGCGCGAGTCCGCCCCCCCGCGGCCCTTGCCGGCCCCGGCGGCCGGCCTGCAGGTGCGGCACTCCCCGACCGCCGGCCGCGCCTGCAGCCGATACGCGCCCTGACCGGGGACGACGCAGGCTGGCACGGCGCCCGAACGGAGAACCGCGCCATGATACGTCGCCCTACACGCCGCCCCGACACCCTGCGCGTGGCCGTGCTGGCCTGGGCCTGTGCCTGTGCCTCGGCCGCCGCACCGGTGCCAGCCGCGCAGCCCGGCCTGATGCAGGCCGCGGCCGTCAACGATGCGCCCGCGGACGCCCCTCCGGGTGACATCGCCGGCTACTGGATCAGCGAGAAGCTCGACGGCGTTCGCGGTCGCTGGGATGGCCGCCGGCTGTGGACGCGCGCGGGGCATGCCATCGATCCGCCCGACTGGTTCACGGCCGGCTGGCCGCAAAAGGCCATGGACGGCGAACTCTGGCTGGGCCGCGGACGCTTCGACGAGGTCGCCGCCCTGCTGCGCCGCAGCAGCAACGACGACGCCTGGCGCGCGGTCCGCTTCCTGGTGTTCGATCTCCCCGGACACGGTGGACCGTTCGCCGCGCGGGTCGAGGCCATGCGCACGCTGCCGGGCGCCGGCGCGCCGCCCTGGCTGCGCGCAGTGGCGCAATCCCAGGTGGCCGATGCAGCGGGCCTGCAGGCGCGGCTGGCGGCGGTGCTGGCCGCCGGAGGCGAAGGACTGATGCTGCACCACGGGGCCGCCCTGTACACCGCCGGACGCAGCGAAGGCCTCCGCAAACTCAAGCCGCATGACGATGCCGAGGCGCGTGTGCTGGCCCACCTGCCCGGCAACGGCAAATACGCCGGCATGCTTGGAGCGCTGCTGGTGGAGCGGGCCGACGGGGCGCGTTTCCGGTTGGGCAGCGGCTTGAGCGATGCCGAACGCGCCACGCCGCCGCCCGTGGGCAGCCTCGTCACCTATCGCTACAACGGCTACACCGGCAACGGACTACCTCGGTTCGCGCGCTTCCTGCGCATCCGCACGCCCGCGGAAGCGCCCGGGCAGCGTTGACCCGAATACGCCGCGCGCACCGCGTCAGCCTCCCGCAGCCGCCTCCAGCCGGACGCCATCGGCGCCGTCGGCACCATCGAAGACATGCGCATGCTCGACCGCCACGCGCAGCGACAGCGCCTCGCCCGGGCGCGGCAGCACGCCCGGCGGCAGCCGCGCGACCAGCGCGTGGTCGCCCAGCCGGAGGTTGACGAAGACCTCGTTGCCCGCCGGCTCCACCACTTCCACCAGCGCGTCGAACGCACCGGCATCCATATCGCCCGGCTCCGCGCGCAGCAGGTGCTCCGGACGCACGCCAAGCAACAGGCGCCGACCAGGCCAGTCCTGCGGCACCCGGAACCCCGGCAGCGGGACATGCGCGCCGTCGTCGGCGATGAAGCCTGCACCATCGGCATCCAGGTGGCCTGCGATCACGTTCATCGCAGGACTGCCCAGGAACGTGGCCACGAACACGTCGGCCGGCCGCTCGTAGAGCGCCATCGGCGTGTCCACCTGGCGGATGCGGCCACCGTCGAGCACCACGATGCGCTGGCCGAGGGTCATGGCCTCGACCTGATCGTGGGTCACGTAGACCATGGTCGCGCCGAGGCTGCGATGCAGGCGCGCGATCTCCACCCGCATCGCCGCGCGCAGCCGTGCATCGAGGTTGGAGAGCGGCTCGTCGAGCAGGAACACCTGCGGCTGGCGCACGAGCGCGCGCCCCAGCGCAACGCGTTGCCGCTGGCCACCCGACAACGCCGCCGGTTTGCGGTCGAGAAGGTCCTCGATGCCCAGCATGCGCGCCGCCTCGCCGACCCGCGCGGCGACCGTGGCCTTGTCATGCCCGCGCAGCTTGAGGCCGAAGCCCAGGTTGCCGGCAACGCTCATGTGCGGATACAGCGCGTAGCTCTGGAACACCATGGCGATGTCGCGGTCGCGCGGCGCGATATCGTTGACTATGCGGTCGCCGATGGCGATGGTGCCGCCGCTCACCGCCTCCAGCCCGGCGATCATGCGCAGCAGGGTCGACTTGCCGCAGCCCGAAGGGCCCACCAGCACCAGCAGTTCGCCATCGGCGACTTCGAACGCGGCATCGGACACCGCGACGAAGCCGTCGGGGTAGACCTTGCGGACGTGGTCGAGCCGCACCTGCGCCAATGCCATCTCCCATGCGTGGAAACAGGCGCGCGAAGCAGCGTCGCGCGTCGCGCCCGGCCTTGACAACGCACCGGACGGCTTCCGCTATTCTGGCATGTAACCGCTTCCAGCCCGCACGACTCCGGACCTGCCAACGATGCCGACCGATGCTCCCCCGACCCGCGACCTGCGCTTCCCGGAGGGCTTCCTCTGGGGCGCCGCCACCGCCGCGCACCAGATCGAGGGATCGCCCATGGCCGACGGCGCCGGCCCGAGCATCTGGACGCGCTTCGCGCATACCCCGGGCATGACCTTGAACGGCGACACCGGCGATGTCGCCTGCGACCACTACAACCGCTGGAAGGAAGACGTGGCGCTGATGCGCGAGCTCGGCCTGAAGGCCTACCGCTTCAGCGTGTCGTGGTCGCGGATCCATCCCGAGGGCATCGGCCGCGTCAACCAGGCCGGCGTGGATTTCTACTCGCGGCTGGTCGACGAACTGCTGGCCAACGACATCGAGCCCTTGCTCACGTTGTTCCACTGGGACCTGCCCGCGGCCCTGGACGACAGGGGCGGCTGGCTCAACCGCGACTGCGCCGACTGGTTCGCCGAATACGGCACCACCCTGTACCGCGCGCTCGACGGGCGGGTGAAGAAGTGGGTGACGCTCAACGAGCCGTGGGTGATCACCGATGGAGGCTACCTGCACGGCGCGCTGGCACCCGGCCACCGCAGCCGCTACGAGGCACCCATCGCCTCGCACAACCTGATGCGCGCGCATGGCGCCGCGGTGCAGGCGTACCGCGCGGAGGGCCGGCACGAGATCGGGCTGGTGGTCAACATCGAGCCCAAGCATCCGGCCAGCGACTCGACTGAAGACGCCGCCGCGGTCATGCGCGCGCACGCCTACATGAACGAGCAGTACCTGCACCCCGCCCTGCTCGGCTGCTACCCACCCGAGCTTGCCGAGGTGTTCGGCGACGCCTGGCCCGAGATCGATGCCGCCGACTTCGAACTGATCCGCCAGCCGCTGGATTTCGTCGGCATCAACTACTACACGCGCAGCGTGACCCGCGCCGACGCCAGCTACCCGCTGCGCGCCGGCGCCGTGCGCCAGCCGGGTGCCACCTACACCGAAACCGGCTGGGAAGTGTTCCCCAAGGCGCTCACCGAACTGCTGCTCTGGTTCAAGGACACCTACGGCGACCTGCCCCTGTACATCACCGAGAACGGCGCGGCGTTCTTCGACCCGCCGGTGGCGGAGGGCGGCCGCGTGCGCGACCCGTTGCGCATCGATTACCTGCGCAAGCACATCAGCGCGGTGCACGACGCCATCGCCGCGGGCGTCGACGTGCGTGGCTACATGGCCTGGTCGCTGCTCGACAACCTGGAATGGTCGTTGGGCTACTCCAAGCGCTTCGGCATCGTGCACGTCGACTACGCCACCCAGCAGCGCACGCCGAAGGACAGTGCGCGCTGGTACTCGGGGGTCATCGCCAGCAACGGGCGTGCACTCGCCGACCCGCTGCCCTACTGACCCACGGAGGCGCCGACATGCACGACATGTACGACATGCACCCGCTGTCCGGCGCCCACGCCCACCCTGCACCGCTGCCGGCACTCGCCACGCCGCGTCGGCGCGCCGTGTGAGCGGACGCGGCGCCGTGCACGCCGGTGACACCCTGCTCGAGGGCCGCGTGCAGTTCCAGGCGTTCCAGGACGCCACGCAATGGGCCTGGGCGGCCGCGGTGTCGATCTCCGCGGCGCTCAAGCGCGACCTGGAGCAGCAACCGCGCGCCCGCCTGCTGCTGTCGGGCGGCCACACCCCGGGCCCGGCCTATGACGCGCTGTCGCGGGCACCGATCGAATGGGATCGCGTCGATGTGGCGCTGGTGGACGAACGCTGGCTGCTGCCCGAAGACGCTGACAGCAATGCCCGCCTCGTGCGCGACACGCTGCTGCGCAATCACGCCGCGCGCGCGCGCTTCGAAGCGATCACCCGCGCCGGGCGCAGCATCGAGGAGGCGGTGACCACCGCCAACATGCACGCGCGGCAGGCCGCGGGCGTGGTCGTGCTGGGCATGGGCGAGGACGGGCATACGGCGTCGCTGTTCCCGGGCATGCGCGGGCTGGACGACGCGCTCGCATCGACGCGCGCCTACGTCGCGGTGGACGCCCGCGGTTGCGCGGCTGCCGGCGAATGGCCGCGCCGCATCAGCATGACGCCGGCCGGCATGGCGCCAGCGCACAGCCGCTTCCTGCTGATCCGCGGCCTGCACAAGCGCGCCCTGCTCGAGCGAGTGCTGGACGGCGACGACCCCGCGGAGTTCCCCGTGCGCATCGCGTTCCTGACCCCGGGCGCACCGCTGCGCATCCTGTGGTGTCCCTGACCGCGCGCGGCGCTCCCTCGTGGCGACTCACAGCACCGCAAGCGCGCGGTTGTCGAAATGCCCCGGGAAGCCCGCGGCCACTTCCAGCTTGCGTTCGATCGACGCCACGATCCGCTCCGCGAAGTTGACCCCGGCCAGCGCGCTGCACGAGCCGAGGTTTCCGGGCGAGAACACGTTCACCTCGAGGATGGTGTCGCCGATGATGTCGATGCCGACCAGGAACATGCCATCTCGCACCAGCTTCGGCCGGATCAGTTCGGCGACGCGCAGTTCGCGCTCGGTGATGCGCACCGGCTTGGCCTTGCCACCGGCGTGGATGTTGCTGCGGATGTCCTCCTTGGCGCCGACGCGGCGCATCGCCGCGTACTTGCCGTCGACTTCGAGCGGCACGCCATTCATCAGGAACAGGCGGATGTCGCCCTTCTCCGCTTCGGGCACCCACGCCTGGGCGATGATGTAGCCGTCGCGGCCGATCGCCTCGATCATCTGGTTGAGGTTGCCGCCGGACTTCTGGTCCACCAGGAACACACCCTGCCCGCCCGAGCCCTGCAGCGGCTTGAGCACGATGTTGCCGGCATGCCGCTTGGCGAAGGCCTTGATGTCTGACGCCTGGCGGCTGATCAGGGTCTCGGCCCGCACCGCGCGCGGGAACGACTGGAAGTACAGCTTGTTGGCTGCCTTCGCCAGCGCGTCGGGGTCGTTGAGTACCAGGCAGCCACGCATGGCCGCCAGTCGGCCGAACTGGACGCCCACCGATTCCGCCCAAGGCCGCGTCGCCGCGTCGTTCGACGGGTCGCTGCGCAGCATCAGCACGTCGATGTCGGTGATGTCGACCAGCTTCTTGCGGGTGACGGCCTGCAGGTCGGCGAAGAACTTCTCCTGCGTGCGCTTGCCGGTTTTCTGCGCCGGCACGAGGTGCACGTGTGCGCGCATGCGGTCGTCGTTGCCGAGCACGAAATCGCCCGGCGTCATGTAGCAGACGTCGTGGCCACGGCGAGATGCCTCGTGGGCGAGCACGGTGGTGGTGTAGCCGGCGTACTCGGTTTCGAGGTCGTTGACATAGAAGGCGATCAGCATGGTTTCAGCCCTGCACAAGTTCGAGGAAGGGTTCGCCGCCGCGCACGCGCGCCAGCCGGGCACGCGCCTCCGGCCGCGAGAGGAATTCGGGTAGCACGGCCGGCTCGCGCAGGATTCCGCGCGCGCGCAACTCATCGACCACCGGGACATGGGAGGCGGCGATCTTGCCGGTCCAGAACGCGTCCAGCGGCTTTCCACCGGCGACCCAGGCAAAGACCTCGTTCAGCCCGCGCAGGTAGATCGCGTCCTTGGCGAGGCCACCGGAGCGGAACACACGGGCGACGACGGTGAACGCGGCACGCGCACCGAAGCCGTGATCGCGGCGCAGCATGCGATCGCAGTCGACGAACCCCGCGCCGTCGAGCATCGCATCGACCACCACCACCCGCGCCGCGAGCAGCCGCAGGCGCGACCGACCCAGGCCGCCGACAAGGAACTCCGCGAACACGCCAAGGCCTTCCTGGATACCCTCGTAGCCGGCAAGGCCGCTGCCGAAGATCGACAGGCCCTGCGCGCCGCCGTTGACGCAGGTGAGCACGTGCACGCCGATTTCGTGCTGCAGCAGCGCATCCAGCCGCCAGCGGCGCATGCGCGTGGCGGTGGACACCAGCACCGAGCGCCCCGACACCATCAGCCCGGGGGCGATGTCGTCGCGCAGGCAGACCTCGGCCTTGAACAGCGGCGCCTTGTGCCGGTAGCCGGCAATCACGGCTTCCGCGGCTTCGCGCACCGCGTGGCAATCGACACAGGCGGTGTCTTCGCGATCGTCGGTGGCGTCGACGCGCGCGAGGATCCCGCGCGCCTCCTCCAGCAGTGGTGCCTCGATGGCGCCGTACTGGATGATCGAGGCGTATTTGAACGCCGGCGTGTTGCGGCCCTGGAGCATGGTCAGCTGCAGGTCGAGCTCGCGTTGTTTCTGCAGGAACAGCTGTTCAAGCACGGGATCTTCCACTGCGCGGACGTCGATCGAGTACAGCGCGCGCTTGGAGAGTTCGGGACTGACCGTCAACGGCCGGTAGCGGAACTCCGGCGCATGCTCGCGTCCGGCAGCGTGGTAGCGCTCCATGGCCTCGACGGTGTTGATCGGCGAGACCGAGAGCAGGAAATCGAACGACGCGCTGATGGCCGCCAGTTCGCGGTCGACGGCCACCGCGGCCTTGATGAAGCGGCTGCGCCCCAGGGTGCGGTGCGGAACGCGGATGCCTGGCGTGGCGGCCTCGACGAATGCCGCCAGGGCCTGCAACACGGCATCGAAGGCGAGCGTTTCCAGCTCCTGGAACACCTGCGGATAGACCGCATCGCTGCCCGGGGCGAGGTAGATCCGCGGCAGACCCAGCGACAGCACGCCGATGCCGTCGCTGCGTTCCACCAGGGCGGCGAGCGCCGCAGGCAGGTCGGGCACGCCGGACTCTTCGATCACGGCTTCACGAAGCTCGATGCAGGCCCCGGCCAGCGCGACCCGCAGGCGGCGTGCGGCGGCGTGGGCCGCAGCCCCGCCGCTTGCCGACACGGTGAAGCGGAACGGCTCCAGGCGTGTGCTGTCCTCGGCGATCGAAGCATCGCGTGGCAGGTCGTGCAGCCACAGCAGCAGGTAGTTCGGGAAGTCACGGACCTGGTGCGCCAGCACCGCATCGAGGCGCGTGACCGCGCCGGCATCGGCGTCGCCACCCTCCGGCCACACCAGGTGCGCCGCGCTGATGGTGGCCAGCCGGCGCGCGATGCTCGCGGCGGCGTCGGCATGGCGGTTCAGCACCAGGAACGGCAACGGCCGGTCGATGTGCACGCGCCCGCCGGCGTCGAGCTCGCGGCGCCAGGCGCCCTGGCCGAAGTCGGGTGCCGGCGGCTTCTGCACGCGCGGCGCGGGGTGCGCGGGCTCAGGCATCCGCCAGCCACTCGCGGGCATGGGCCGCCGCGGCATCGACCAGGCGGCGCATGCCCGCAAGCTCCGCAGGATCCGGAACGCCGGTCCATTCGTCCATGAAGGTCTTCTTGAACTCCAGCGCGATCGCGCAGCCGGTTTCCGGATAGCGCGCATGCACGAAGCGCGCGAGCTCGCCTCGTCCCTGGAAGGCGATGTTCTCGCGCACGTCGGCCTGGCGGCCGTTGAAGTCGACCGCGCGCATGGTGTCCATGAGCGGGTCGAGCAGGCCCGCCCAGCGCCCGCGCGGCATCGACCAGCTGCCGATGTTGACCTCGGGCGCATCCTCCGCCGGCGTCGCCGCGGCGGCCGGGCCATCGCGTCGATGGTTGTAGCTGTGCACGTCGAACACCACGAACCGGCCGTGATGGCGCACGAGGTCGTCGAACACGGTGGCGAGGGTGCGATAGAAGGCGTGGTGCAGGCGCAGCGACTGCTGCACGAAGGCCTCGTCCGGCGGCGCGTCCCACAGGCGAAGGCCCCAGCACTGTTCCGGCACGCGGTACACGGCCTGCTCCACCCCGCGGTTGAGGTCGACCTCGAACCGCGAGCGGTGCACCACCACACGGCCCGGCACGCCGGCGATCGCCTGCCCGGTGAACGGGTCCTCTTCGCGCAGGCGCTCGTCGTCTGGCAGGCGCATCGCGGCCGCGACCTCCGGGCGCAGTGCGTGCCCGTCGTGGATGGCGGTGGCGAACACCGGGTCATCGGCGCGCTGCAGCGTCCACCAGGCGGTGGCATGCGGCGACAGGGGCGCGGACGGATCGACGGTGGCCAGGGCGGGCTCCAGGTTTTCGCGCCGCGATGGCGCGGCACCGCCTGTTCTATCCGCCGCGACGTGATCGGGATGTGGCCGCGGGACTCAGCGCAGCGCCACCTCCACGCGTGCGGGCAGCTCGCGAATGCGCAGCTCGCCGTCCTGCCACGCAGCCGGCACGCCGTTGATCGTCGTGGCACCGGGCGTGGACCCGCGACAGGGCCAGGGCAGGACAAGACCGCCCGCCGGCGGCTGCAGGCCGTCCGCGACCTCGAGCACCAGCGCCCCGCCTTCGCGGCGCAGCGCGTAGCCGAGCGTGCCCTGCGGCGTCCGCAGGCCGTGGATGGCAACGCCATGCGCCAGCCAGTCCTCGGGCACCCCGGCCGCAAGCACGATGCTGTCGTCGACCTCGCGCACGTAGGCGAACATGTCCAGCGCCGAGCGCACGAAGTCCGACGCCACCCAGGCGTGCGGCAGGTCGCCGAGGAAGAACGGCGTGCGCGGCGTGGGCGTGACCACCTCGGCCCACTGGTTCCAGGCCGGCGGCGCGCGGTCGGCGAAGAACCATTGCGCCGCTTCCTGCGCGCGCTCGCGCCAGCCCAGGCGCACGAAGGCGCCGACATTGCGCCACTCGTACGGCGTGTAGGCGGTCCACTCGCGCGTGCCGTCGCGGCGCGCGCTGAATTCCCGCCAGTAGCGCTCGAACGTGTTGTGCAGCAGGTCGGTGGGCAGCCGCCCCTGCTCGCCACCCGGCGCAAGCGCAATGGTGGTCGATGTGGCATCGAAGTCGCCGAGTTCCGCGGCACCGGGCAGGTAGTCGATGCCGTGCAGCCGCGCGGCGGCGCGCAGGGACGCATCCAGGTCTTCGCGGAACTGGTCGCGCGCGGCGGCCATGCGCGCGGCGTCATCCAGGTGGCCGAGGGCCTCCGCCACCACCACCGCGTCCTTGTAGCCGCGCAGCGCCCAGAAGTTGTCCCAGTAGGAATGCATCGGCTTGGCCGAATAGCCTTCGTGGCTGATCGACGCCGGCATCATTCCGTAGAAGGCCGGGTTGCGCGCGCGGTTGGCCTGTGTGCGCTCGCTCGCGCGCAGGCGTTCCATGTAGTCGAACGCACCGCGCACGTGCGGCCACATGCGCTCCAGGAACGCGCGGTCGCCGCTGTAGCGCCAGTATTCGGCGATGGTGAACACCAGCTCGCCGTGGCTGTCGTTCTCCGGTACCGGGTCGCTGCCACGGTCGTCGACGCAGCACGGCACCATGCCGTCGTCGAACTGGTGCGGTGCGTACCACTCCAGGTATTCGCGCACCGCGTCATCACGCCCCAGCCGCAGCAGTCCCTCGGCGATCATCGCGCCGTCGCGGATCCAGCTGCGCGCATAGGCGCGCGTGCCGGGCTGCAGGCGCGGTCCCACACGGCTGATCAGCATGTGCGCCAGCGCCGTGCGCAGGGTATCCGCCAGCACCTGGCCCTGCGGCGGCAGGTCCAGCCGCACCTGGTCGAGCTTGCCGCGCCAGCCAGCGGCGACCTCCTGCTGCAGCGAATCGGCATCCCACCAGCGCCGCGCCGGTCCGCTGCCGCCGGTCATCGGCACCATCACCTCGATGCTTCGCACCTCGCCGGGCGCCAGGCGCATGCGATAGACCAGTGCCGCCGATGCAAGCCCCGTGGGATCGCGATCGATGCGCGTGGCCGCTGGCAGCTTGCCGCCCGCGAGATGGGACACGGCCATGCCGGCATCGAACGAGGTCGCGAACGCGGCGGTCGGCACCTGCTTGGCGAACACGCGCGGCACACCGGCGACGCTGATGGTGCCGCCATCCACCGCGATCGACTGGATGCGGCTCACGCCGCCCAGCGTGTTGAGGAACTGCGCGGGCGGATTGACCTGCAGCGGCCGCGCGGCCAGCGCGAGCGTGAACTCGCGGGCGCGGGCACCGGTATTGGCCAGCCTGTAGCGCGCCACCAGCTGCGAGGCGGCCGGCGTGCCCTGCGCGAAGGCGGTGATGCGCAGCGCCATGTCCCCATGCCGCCAGTCGACGCTCGGCACCGGCAGATAGCCGTCCTGCAAGGACTGGCGAGGCGCCGCATCCGCCCAGGTCACGAGCTTGCCGTCCACGGTCACGAACGGCTCGAGGCTGAAACCGCCCTTGCCCACCTCGATCGCGCCGTCCTCGCCGATCAGGCCCTGCTGCAGGCCGCCGTCAAGGCCGACGATCGTCCAGTACGGCTGCTCGCCGCTGAAGCCGCGCGGGAACCAGCCGCGCGGTGCGTCGGCGGCCACCGCTTTCACGAAATCATTTGCGTGCGCCGAGAAGGCCAATGGCTGCACGCGCGCCGCGGCCAGCGCGAAGCGGTCGCCTGGTCCCGCGCGCAGGTCCAGCGCCAGGTAGCGCGCCTCGGCCTCCGGCAGCGCGATCCAGTCGCGCCCACCGTTGCCGCCCGCCACGTTGCGCACATCGCGCCAAACCAGGCCGTCGTCGGACAACTGCACGTCGTAGCGCGCGGCCTGTGCGCCGGGCAGCCAGTCGAGCACCAGCCCGCCGAATTCGCGGATGCTGCCGAGATCGAGCACCAGCCGCTGCCCGGCCGGCGCGACGTTCGCGGCGCGCCATGCAGTCGCGGTATTCCCGTCGACCGCCGCCGCGGCATCGCCCGCCGTGGCCGATGCCGCGGCCGACAACGGGCTGGCATCGACCGGCGCCAGTTCGCTGAAGGTCAGCGCATCGAAACACACCGATCCGCGCCCGCCGACGTTGTTGTACACCGTGAACTCGATCCGGCTGCTGGCGCGCAGCGCAGGAGCCGCATCCGGCCCCCAGGCGCGCACCACGTGGCGCGCCTTGTGGCGCACCGGGGTCCAGCGCCTGGGAAGCTCGTACTTCGGCTGGTTCACCCACCACACGTTGTCGCCGCTGGCATCCACCAGCTTGAACTGCAGGTCGTTGGCCGGCGCGTTGCCGCGCAGCTGCAGATCGAAGCGGTAGTTGCCGGGATAGGTGATGGCCAGATCGCGCTGGATGCCTGCATGGCCGGAGACGCCGTTGAAGTCGTAGTCGAGGCACAGTGCCGCGCCATCGGCGCCGTCGACCTGGCGGATCGTGCCGCTGACCTGGTTGGAGGTGACCACGCGCCATGCCGCGGGATCGGAGAAATCATCCAGCACGCGCGTGGACAGCACCTCCTGCGCCACCGCCGGAAACGCGGCCATGCCGGCCACGGCCAGCACCGCACGCAACAGCACGTTCTTCGGCACCGCAATCACCCCTTTACGCTGCCCAGCAGCAGGCCCTGGATGTAGTAGCGCTGCAGCGCCAGGAACAGCAGCAGCACCGGCAGCACGGTCACCACCGCGCCGGCCATCATCATCTCCACGTCCATGATGTGCTCGCGCGACAGCGACGCCAGCGCCACAGGGAGCGTGTAGTTCGCCTGCTCGGTGAGCACGATCAACGGCCACATGAAGTCGTTCCAGGAGCCCATGAAGGTGAAGATGGCGAGCGTCACCAGCACCGGCTTGAGCATCGGCAGCACCACCTGGAAGAAGATGCGCGGCTCGCCGGCGCCGTCGATGCGCGCGGCTTCCAGCAGTTCGTCCGGGATCGAACGCGCGTATTGCCTGACCAGGAAGATGCCGAACACCGAGGCCAGCGCCGGGAAAATCACGCCGCCGAAGCTGTTGACCAGGCCGAGTTCCTTCATCAGCAGGAACAGCGGCAGCATCGCCACCTGCGCGGGCACCACCAGCGCCGCCAGCAGCATCTGGAACACGCGCTCGCGGCCGCGGAAGCGCAGCTTGGCAAAGGCGTAACCGGCCATGGTGTTGACCAGCAGCGAACCCGCGGTGATCGCCACGGACACCAGCAGGCTGTTGGCGAAATTGCGTGCCATGCCGGTGCGCGCGAACAGCGCGTGGTAGTTCGCCAGCGTGGCCTGCGAAGGCACCAGCGGCGGCGGGAACCCGCTGGCCTCGCCGGCCGGCATGAACGACACGGACGCCATCCACGCCAGCGGCGCCAGGCTGAGCAGCGCCAGCACGGCGAGCGCGCCGTTGACCAGCAGCACCGCGCTACGCGCTTCGCCCACGCCGCGGCTCATACCAGCCCCCGACGTCGCCCGATGCGCAGCAGCAGTGTCGTCACGGCCAGGATCACCAGGAACAGCATGAACGCCACCGCCGAGGCGCGCCCGAGGTTCCACCACTTGAAGCCTTCCTCGAACATGAAATACAGCACGCTGACCGTCGACTGCAGCGGGTCGCCGCGGGTCATGACGTAAGGCTCGGCAAACAGCTGGAAGTAGCCGGAGACGGTGATCACCCCGACCACCAGCAGCACCGGCCCGAGCATCGGCAGGGTGATGTGCAGGAACTGGCGCCAGCGCGAGGCGCCGTCGATGCGCGCGGCTTCGTACAGGTCGACCGGGATCGCCTGCAGCCCGGCGATGAAGATCACCATGTTGTAGCCGAAGTTCTTCCACACGGCGAACAGGATGATGGTTGGCATGGCCCAGGCCGGATCGCCGAGCCAGTCGACCGGGCCGATGCCGACGTGCCCCAGCGCCCAGTTCACCAGCCCGTAACTGGAATGGAACAGGTAGCGCCAGATCACAGCCACCGCCACGAGGGTTGTGACCACCGGCGCGAACAGCGCGGTGCGGAAGAACGCCCTGGCGCGCGCCAGCCCCGAGTTCAGCAGCAGCGCCGCGCCCAGGGACACCGCCACCGACAGCGGCACGCCCACCACCACGAAGTAACTGGTGTTCCACAGCGCCTTCCAGAACAGCGGCGTCTGCAGCAGGTCGATGTAGTTGCCCAGCGCCACGAAGCGCAGGTTGCCAGGCTCGGCCAGCGCATAGAGATCGAAGTCGGTGAGGCTGATCAGCAGCGCCGACAGGACGGGCAGCGCGAAAAACACGCCGAGCACCAGCAGCGCCGGCGCCGCGAACAGCCACCCGGCCAGCGCGGCGCGGTTCAAGGCGCTGCCTCCGTCTTGCGCGCGCGTACCCAGCGCCGTTTGGCGAGGATGTCGTCGACCTTGGCGTCGAGCCGGCGCATGGCCTCGGATTGCGATTCGCGGCCGCGCACGACGCGCTCGGTGGCAAGACGCAGCTCCTGCGCGATGCGCTCCCATTCCAGCACCTGCGGCGTCGGCTCGACGCGCTCGAGCTGGTCGCGGAAGGCGCGCGAGCGTTCATCGTTGGCCAGCGCCGGATCCTCCCAGGTACTGCGTCGCGGCGGCAGATTGCCGATCATCGCGTGGAAGCGCTTCTGGACATCGGGGCGGGAAAGATACTCGACCAGCTTCCATGCCGCCTCCTTGCGCGGCGAATCGCGGAACAGCACCAGGCTGGTGCCGCCGGCGATGCCGGCACCGGGGCCGTCGGGCCCCGGCAGGGCCATCGTGCCCCACTCGCCGGCGAGCGCCGGCGGCTCGCGGCGGCGGAACTCGCGGATGTTCCAGGGACCGGACAGGTAGAACGCGAAGCTGCCTTTGAAGAACTCGTCCCAGACGTTGGATATCTGGGTTTCCGACACCGCCGGCGCCCAGCCCTGTTCGAACATGTCGACATAGAACGCGAGTGCACGACCGATGCCCGGCGAGCTGAAATTGCCGCGTCCGTTGTCGTCGCGCAGCATCGGGGCGTCCTGCTGCAGGGCCAGCGACACCTGCGGCTCGAACTCGTTGAGCGGCATGAGGATCGCGTGCCGCCCGGGCCCGACCTCACGCTGGACGGCGGCCATGGCCACGCGCCATTCCTCCCACGTCACCGGCAGCCGTTCGACGCCGGCCGCGCGCAGGATGTCCTTGCGGTAGTACAGCAGGCGCGTGTCCACGTACCAGGGCACGCCGAGCAGCGTGCCGTCGATGACATTGGTGCCCCAGATGCCGGGGAAATAATCGTCCTCGCGCACCACCGGCGACGCGTCCACGCGGTCCTGCAGCGGCTCGAGCACGCCGAGGGCCGCAAACTCCGGCATCCAGGTGTTGCCGAGCTGGCAGATGTCGGGGAGCCCGTCGCCGGCGAAGGCAGTCAGCAGCTTCTCGTGCGCCGCCGACCACGGGATGTGCTGCACCTCGACGCGGATGCCCGGGTGCTCACGCTCGAAGTCGGCTATCAGCTCCGTGACCACCTCGGCCTCGCGGCCCATGGCCCAGAAGCGCAGCACGTCGTCGTCCTGGCGCGCGCAGCCCGCGACGAGCACGACGGCCAGCAGCATCACCACCCTCAGGGGTGCCAGAACGCGGAAACACCGGAGCCATGCGGTCATTGCGGATCAGGGCGTCGCCGGTTCGAGCACGGCGTCGTCTTCGGTTTCGCGTTCAGTCTCGGCCGCTGGCATGGCGCCCTGCACCTGCGCCTCGCCCAGCCAGCCGCCCCTGAAGCCCGCGCGTTCCAGGCCGCGGCGGATGTGCGCATTGCGCTTCATGACCTCCCAGACAAAGCCGTTCCGGTAGTTGGCGATCATCAACAGGATCGGCCCCTGGTCGATGCCGATGTAGTCGCTCGCCACCCAGCCCTTGCCGGGCACGATGCGTCCGGTCTTGAGCGGCACGTCGTAATTGAAGCTGGGATTGAACGCGTCCAGGAACCCGTAGCTGGAATACAGGTACTCGCCATGGCTGGCATGCAGCGCTTCGGTGGCCGGGATCACCAGTTCCGGTGCGAACGGCAGCGAGCCGATCGCGGCCGTCGGCGCGATGGTGCCGTCATCGAAGGCCACCGCGATGCCGGCGCCGCGCGCGGAATAGTGGCGGAACTCGCGCGGCGTACCGTCGTAGACCTGCTCGGTACGCTGCGGGCCGTCGCTGGCGGTCAGGCCCCAGATGTCGGCGCCGTAGCCGGCCCAACCCATCGGGTTCTCGATGGCGTACGAGCGCTGCGCGTAGGTCGCACGCCGCGAATTCTCGAAGTAGTCGATGCCGCGCCCACGCATGTAGGCGTCGCGGATGCCGCGGAAATCGATCCAGACGTGGCTGTACTGGTGGCCGAACTGCGGCGCGAAGCTCAGGTATTCCTGCCCCTGGTAGATGCCCCAGCTGTCGTCGTAGGTCGCGGTCCAGCGTGTCCAGGCCTCCGGCTCCACGGGATGCGTGGGCGACGCCAGCGCCAGGATGTAGACCAGCATCGCCTCGTCGTAGCCGGTCCAGTCATGCTCGATGAAGCCGTTTTCCGGATACCAGCCCATCGAGATCAACGGTGGCCGCTGCTGCAGCCACGGCCACTCGACGCGCAGGTACAGCGCTTCCGCAATCTCGCGGACCTCCTGTTCACGCGCGTC
Organism: Luteimonas sp. MC1825; assembly: GCF_014764385.1. NCBI lineage: Bacteria > Pseudomonadati > Pseudomonadota > Gammaproteobacteria > Lysobacterales > Lysobacteraceae > Luteimonas > Luteimonas sp. MC1825. Next base: position 1,620,930 of record NZ_CP061714.1, read on the forward strand.
GTCGCGGTCGTAATAGCTCTGCGCGAACAGCACGCCCATCATCATCAGCCCGGTGTCGACGCTGGACAGCTCCACCCAGGGCTCGTAGCGGTGCCCACTCTGCATGTCGAGGAAGTGGTAGAAAAACCCCTTGTGGCCGATGGTGCCGCGCGCACCCGGTCCGTGCCGCGCGTCGCGCAGGAAGCGCAGCGTAAGCAGGGTGCGGTCCACCGCTTGGCGTCGGCTGATCCAGCCGTTCTCGATCCCCACCGGATACGCCGTCAGCGCGAACCCGATAGCGGCGATGCTGGCGAACGGGCGCGACGGAAACCGGTCGGGCGTCATGCCGTTGGCCTCGTTGGTTGTATCCCAGAAGAACTGGAAGGTGCGCTTCTCGATGTCGGCGAACAGCGGCGTGAGCTCGGGCGGTCCGACCGCGCGCGGATCGGCCGGCGCGGTGACCACGACCTCCTCGATCGGGCCGGGGCGCGGCGGTTCCACCTGCTGCTGTTCGCGGCCACAGGCCATGAGCAGCAGTCCGCATGCCGCCAGGCAGAACCCCCGCAACGAAGCCGGCCACTGCATCCGCGTCAAGCCGGAGACCTCCTTCGCGCCGCGCAGGCAGTACCACGGCTACCCACGCCGCTCACCAGTTGAACCCAATCGACAGATTGAACATGCGCGTCGTTCTGGATCTCGTGGCGAAATCGCGTCATCGCACCGTGCTCCCGCGGACCACGAGCTGCGGCGCGATCGCCCCCACATCATCCTCCACGTTGGTACCTCCAACATCGCCCCCCGACCGTGCCTGCAGCAGCACGCCCAGTGCGCACGCCCCAAGCTCGGCGATGTCTACCCGCATGGTGGTGAGTGCCGGGTGCATGTGGCGGGCCAGCGGGATGTCGTCGAAACCAGCCAGCGCGATCTCCCCCGGCACCTGCACACCCGCGTCGACAAAGGCACCCAGGCAGCCGATCGCCATCGCATCGTTGGCCGCGAACACGGCATCGGGTCGCGGATCTTGCGCCAGCAGGATTCGCGCCGCGCGCGCGCCGGAAGATTCGTCGAAGTCGCCCTCCACCACCACCGGGATGGCATCGGGAAGGCTTGCCGCGAGCTGCTCGCGATAGCCGCGCAGGCGCTCCCGCGCGTCATGGTTCTGCGTCGGCCCGGCAATGAAGGCGATGCGCCGGCGGCCGGCGTCCACCAGATGCCGCACCATGGCGCGAGCGCCGCCATGGTTGTCGACGCGGACCCATGGGCGCACCCCGTCGGGGTCACGGGTGTTGATCAACACCGCGGGCAGGTTCGGCGCCAGATAGTCGGCCAGGAACCGGGTGCCACCGTCGGTCGGTGCCATCACCAGCACGCCGTCGACGCGGCCGCGCATGGCCAGCAGGGCGGCGCCCTGCTCGCCGGCGTCGCCATGGTCGCTGGACAACAGCAGGAGCAGGCCATGGGCGCGCGCCGCCTGGCCGATGCCGCGGATCAGTTCGGAGAAGAATTCGCCGTGCAGGTCGGGCAACACCACGCCGATGGTGTGGCTGCGCCGGCTGCTGAGTGCGCGGGCCGCGTGATGCGGGCTGTAGCGGAGGTCGCTGGCGACCTGCAGCACGCGCGCGCGCACCGGGGCGGTGACGTTGGGTTGCCCGTTCAGCGCGCGTGACACCGTGGCGACCGAAACCCCTGCCTCACGGGCGACATCCTTGATGGTGACAGCCATCGGATCCAGTGCTGGATGGGACTGCAGCCCAATGTAAGCGTTTACATAGGCGTCGGCAAAGACTCTCGATGCTGCGTCGCAACAGCCACCCGCGGGTTCACCGGATCACGGCGGCGGCGTGCGGACTCAGGGCAACACCTTGCGGAACGGCCTGACCTCGACGCTCGCATAGACGCCCCCCGCGACGTAGGGATCGGCATCGGCCCAGGCACGCGCCTCGTCCAGCGATGCGAAGCGCGCCACCACGATGCTGCCGCTGAAGCCGGCCGGCCCGGGATCCTCGGCGTCGATCGCCGGGCAAGGACCGGCCAGCAGCAGCCGGCCTTCGTCGCGCAGCTGCTCGAGGCGAGCCAGGTGGTCGGCGCGCGCGGCGTTGCGTTTGGCAAGGACATCCGGTCCGTCGCGACCTTCGATGGCGTACCACATGGTCCATGGCTCCGGTGCTGGAAAGGGAGGCGTGCATGCTAGCGCGGCGACGCCCGGGCACGCGGTTCATCGGTGCGCTGGACAAGCCACCGCGGCTACCCGTACCCTGAAGCCCAGTTCCGAGGCCGGAACGCAGCGGAGGCGTCAAGCGCGCCCGTCCTGTCCCCTCCCGGCCCGCCGATGACGACCCGGCCACCGCCGCCGACGCCCCAGCGTTGTAGCGCGCAGCTGCCGTGAGTCCGGAAGCAAGACCGCGGCTCCCGCCGCAAGACTTTTACCCGAGGCACCAGGCAGCGCGCCGCGTGCGCTTCCCTCTTGTTCCAGTGGCCCGGAGGGGCCGCAACACCGATGACCCCAGCTGCCACCAACGCCGCCGAAGCGCCAGACGCCGCCGTTCCCGCACCACGGGCGGGCGACGAGCGTCCACGGCAGCAGGAGATGCCGCTGGCGGTGGTGCACGGCCAGGCGGTGCTGCAGATCCCACAGGACCTGTACATCCCGCCCGACGCGCTCGAGGTCATCCTCGAGGCGTTCGAAGGACCGCTCGACCTGCTGCTGTACCTGATCCGCCGCCAGAACCTCGACATCCTCGACATCCCGGTCGCGGAGATCACCCGCCAGTACGTGACGTATATCGGGGTCATGCAGGACCTGCGTTTCGAACTGGCCGCCGAGTACCTGGTGATGGCCGCGATCCTGGCCGAGATCAAGTCGAGGATGCTGCTGCCGCGGCCGCCGAGCGAAGAAGGCCTGGAGGACGACCCGCGCGCCGACCTGGTGCGCCGCCTGCAGGAATACGAGCGTTTCAAGCAGGCCGCCGAGGACATCGACACCCTGCCCCGCCTCGACCGCGACACCACCGTGGCCAGCGCGCACGTACCCGAGCGCGCCTCGGTGCGCCTGCCGCCGCCGGTGGACCTGCGCGAAATGCTGCTGGCCCTGCACGATGTGCTCAAGCGCGCCGAACTGTTCACCGGCCACGCCATCCGCCGCGACGCGCTCAGCGTCCGCCAGCGCATGGGCGAGCTGCTGGCCCGCCTCGAAGATGGCGCCTTCCACCGCTTCGAGCAGCTGTTCGAAGCGCGCGAGGGCCGGCTGGGCATCATCGTCACGTTCCTGTCGATCCTCGAACTTGCCAAGGAACGCCTGCTCGACATCGTGCAGGAGGGGCCGCTGGCGCCGATCTACGTCAAGTCGCTGGCCATCGGCCACGACGCGGACGCGCCGCTGGAGTTCGCCAGCGAATTCGACGACGACATCGACGCCAACGACGACACCGCCACAAACGACATGGCGCGCTGACGCGCCACGTCCGCCACGGGACCTCCATGGATCAAGACCTGACCAAACGCATCGTCGAAGCCGCGCTGCTCGCAAGCAGCCAGCCGCTGACGGTCGCCCAGCTCGACGCGCTGTTCCCGCTCGACGAGCCCGCGCCCGACGACGCCGTCGCCCAGGCCCTCGAGGCGCTGCAGGCCGAAAGTGCGCAGCGCGGCGTGGAGCTGGTTGAAGTGGCCTCGGGCTGGCGCTACCAGGTAAGGGCCGACGTACACGCCTGGGTCGCGCGGCTGTGGACGGAGCGCCAGACGAAGTACACGCGCGCCACGCTGGAGACCCTGGCACTGATCGCCTACCGCCAGCCGATCACCCGCGGCGAGATCGAGCAGGTGCGCGGCGTGGCCACCAGCAGCAACATCATCAAGGCGCTCGAGGAACGCGAATGGATCCGCGTCGTCGGCCACCGCGACGTTCCCGGCCGCCCGGAGTTGCTGGGCACCACCAGAGGCTTCCTCGATTATTTCGGGCTGAAGCGCCTGGACGAATTGCCGCCGCTGTCCGAACTGAAGGACTTCGGCGAGCTCGAGCCACAGCTGGTGTTCGACCGCGTGCCGGCCGACGGCGCCATGCCGGTCGGCGACCTCGCGATCGATGGGCTCGATGACATCGGCGACGACGACACGGACGACACCGCTGACACGGCGCCAGACCACACACCCCCCGACGCCGCGGACGCCGCTGCGCCGGATCTCGACACACCCCAGCCGCAGGAAGCGGCATACACAGATGCCCTCGCCGTAGAAGGCGACAGCACCGGAGCAGAGAATGACTGAAGACAAGAAGGGCGGCCGCAAGCTGTCGCTCAAGCGCGGCACCGACGCCAACGGCGTCCCCGAGGCCGCCACCCCGCGCATGGAAGAACGCCTGCACAAGGTGCTCGCGCAGGCCGGGCTCGGCTCGCGGCGCGCGCTCGAGCAGCGCATCGCCGACGGCCTGGTGAAGGTGAACGGCGAAGTCGCGCAGACCGGCATGAGCATCCGCGGCGGCGACCGTGTCGAACTCGACGGCCGCAGCTTCGTGGCCAGCGCGCTGACCGAACCCGCGCGCGTGCTGATCTACAACAAGCCCGAGGGCGAGGTCACCACGCGCGAGGATCCCGAAGGCCGGCCGACCATCTTCGACTCGCTGCCCACGCTCAAGGGCGCCCGCTGGATCGCCATCGGCCGCCTCGACATCAACACCACCGGCCTGTTGCTGCTGACCACCGACGGCGAGATCGCCAACGCGATGATGCATCCGTCGTTCGAGGTCGCGCGCGAGTACGTGTGCCGTGTCCGTGCGCCGGAGGGCGAGGACAAGGTGGACGAGAAGATCGTCGACCGCCTGCGTCGTGGCGTGGCGCTCGAGGACGGCCCGGCGAAGTTCGACGAGGTCAAGCGCATCGGCGGCACCGATTCCAACGAATGGTTCCAGGTGCTGCTGAAGGAAGGCCGCAACCGCGAGGTCCGCCGGCTGTGGGAGTCGCAGGGCTGCCAGGTGAGCCGCCTAAAGCGCATCCGCTACGGCTCGGTGGAACTGCCGCAGCCGCTGCTGCGCGGCCAGTCGCAGGAGCTCGCCGCGGACAAGGTCGAGGCCCTGCGCCGCGAGCTCAAGCTCGATGACGGCGCACCCGCGGCGCTGACCCTGCTGCCGGTGATCGGCCAGCGCAGGGCGTCCAAGTCCACCCTGCATGTCGGCGACCGCCCGCGTTCGGCCGGCTACGTCGGCGGCCACAGCACCGCCGACGAAGGCCGTGAACTGCGCCGCTTCGACAACGTCCGCGAGGACCGCGGCCGTCGCGGCCAGCACCGGCCCTCCGGTGGCCTGACCGTCACCGGCGAGGCGGCGGCGCGCCAGTCGCACAATCCGCTCAAGCCGCGCCGCGACCAGCGTGCGCTGCCCGAAGGCAACCCGGCGGCGTTCCGCAGCTGGTACGTGCCGGACGGCGTCGACACCGGCCCGAGTGGCCATCGCAACGCAGGCCCTGCGGGGCCCAAGCCGTATGGCGCGCGCAAGGCGGGTCCGGGTGGCGGCCAGGGCCGGCCCGGTGGCGGCGGACAGGGGCGTCCCGGCGGTGCCGGCGGCCCGGGTGGTGGCAAGCCGCAGCGTGCGGCGCGTCCGTACGGCCATCCCGGCAATGCGCCCTCGTTCCCGTCCGACCACGCCGGCGGCTATGCGGCGCAGGAACGTCCGCGTGGTGCGCGCCCGGCGGGCGCACGTCCGGGTGCTGGACGCCCGGGTGCCAGTGCCGGACCCGGCCGTCCCGGCGGGCGCCCTGGTGGCAACCCCGGCGCAGGCAAGCCCGGCGGCGGTCGTCCGGGTGGCAGCCGCCCGGCGGGTGGCAACCGCGGCCCGCGAGGTCCAGGTGGTGGCGGTGGTGGCGGCGGACGTCGCGGCGCCTGACGCCAGGATGCGCGATACGGTTCCCCGCAGCTGCGGGGGCCGTGCCTAGGCGGTTCCGAGCTGGCGGATCCCGCTGATGTCGTCCAGCCACAGGTAATGGGTCTGCGGCGGATCGTGCGCGTCGTCGATGCGCACGACCGCGTTCAATCCTTCCTGCCCGTGCGTGTCCAGGAACACCTGCACGATGGGCCGCATGGCGACGGTGCCCTGCACCAGGCTGCCGTCGCGCATGGTCACCGCAACGATCGCCTCGTCGGGCAGCAGGGCGCTGCGCGCCTCGATCGCACGGATGTCCTCGTTGCGGGTGAGTACCCTCGGGGCGACCTGGCCCATGGCCGACTCCTGCGCTGTGATGGCGCCATCGTGCCCCCGCGATCGTCAACGGCGCGCGATCAGACCCCGTCGAGGCTGAAGGCGTCGCCGTCGAGCAGCGCCGGGAACCGCGCTCGGTGGGCCGCGAGCTCGCCGGCCAGCAGGGTCGTGGTGACCACCACCTCTTCGTCGGTGCATTCGCTCAGCGCCGTACCCATGAAGTCGATCACCGCACTGTCGCCGTCGTACGCCAGGCCGTTGCCGTCACGGCCGACGCGGTTGAGGCCGGCCACGTAACACAGGTTCTCGATGGCGCGCGCACGCAGCAACGTCTTCCAGGCATGCGCGCGCGCCGCAGGCCAGTTGGCGATGTAGAACTGCAGGTCGAACTCCGGGCGACCGTCCGCGTCCTGGCGGTTGCGCGCGAACACCGGGAAGCGCAGGTCGTAGCAGACCAGCGGATTGATCCGCCAGCCCTTGAGCTCGACCACCAGGCGCGCCTTGCCCGCGGCATAGCGTTCGTGCTCGCCCGCGTAGCGGAACAGGTGGCGCTTGTCGTAATGCAGCACGTCGCCCTTCGGGTCCACCCAGAGCAGGCGGTTGAACACCTGGTCGCCGTCGCGCAGCTGCACGCTGCCGGCCACCACGGCGCCGATCGCAGTGGCGTGCTGGCGCATCCAGGCGACCGTCGGCCCGTCCATGCCTTCGGCCTGGTCGAGGGCCGCGTTGCTGAAGCCGCTGGTAAAGGTTTCCGGCAGCAGCACCAGGTCCGTGGTGCCGCGCAGCGGGGCGATCAGCTCACCGTAGTAGTCGCGGTTGCCGGCGGGGTCGTGCCAGAGCGTGTCGCCCTGGACAAGGGAGATGCGCAGATTGTCCATGCCGCGATCTTAATCGCTCGGGGCGGCATTGCGCACCGCCCCGGCGACCGGGCTAGAGCCGCCGCAGCCGCTCGATCGCCGCGTCCAGCGTGGCCTGGTTCTTGGCAAAGCACAGCCGCGCAAGGCGCTGCCCGGCGGGCGGCGCATCGTAGAACGGTGACAGCGGGATCGCCGCGACGCCGTGCTCGACCGTGAGCCAGCGGCAGAAGGCCGCGTCGTCGAGGTCGCTGACGCCGGAATAGTCGACCAGCTGGAAATAGCCGCCGGGCACCGGCAGCGGCCGCAGCCGCGTTTCCAGCAGCCGGGCGCGGAAGGCGTCGCGCTTGGCCTCGTAGAACGCACCGAGGCCCAGATGGTGCTCCGGCTCCTCGCGCAGCATCTCGGCGAAGGCGTGCTGCGCCGGCGCGAAGGTACAGAACACGTTGTACTGGTGCACCTTGCGGAATTCGGCCGACAGCCCCGGCGGTGCGATGCAGTAGCCGACCTTCCAGCCGGTGCAGTGGTAGGTCTTGCCGAAGCTCGACACCACGAACGTGCGCTCGCGGAGCGCCGGATGGCGCAGCGCCGATTCATGGCGCGCGCCATCGAAGACGATGTGCTCGTAGACCTCGTCCGACAGCAGCCAGACGCCGGTCTCTGCGACGATTGCGGCCACCTCCTCCATGTCCGCCGCCGACAGCATCGCGCCGGAGGGGTTGTGCGGCGAATTGATGATCAGCATGCGGGTGCGCGGGCCGATCGTGTCGCGCACGCGCTGCCAGTCCGGCGCGAACGTGGCCGGGTCGAGCGGCACGTGCACCGCGCGTGCACCCGCAAGGTCGATCGCCGGCTCGTAGCAGTCGTAGGCCGGATCCAGCACCACCACCTCGTCGCCGGCGCGCACCACGGCATGGATGGCGTTGAAGATCGCTTCGGTGGCGCCGCTGGTCACCGTCACCTCCGCATCGGGATCCGGGCGGTGCCCGTACAGCGCGGCGGTCTTGTCGGCGATCGCCTCGCGCAGCGCGGCGATGCCGGTCATCGGCGCGTACTGGTTGTGGCCCGCGCGCATCGCGCGGTCGAGCGCATCGACCAGCCGCGCGGGCACGTCGAAATCGGGAAAACCCTGGCCCAGGTTGACCGCGCGGTGTTCGGCGGCCAGCTGCGACATCACGCTGAAGATGGTGGTGCCGACCTTGGGCAGTTTGGTGCCGGGCATCGCGATTCCTCCATTCCGGCACCGTGCCGGGAAACGATGGAGTTTACGGGGGCGGCGGCAGCAGGTTAAATCGCCGGCATGCCCGCCCCACTTCCCCCCGATGCCAGGACGCTGTCGCTGCTGGCGGACGCCTACCTCGATGCCGAGTACCGCTGGGGGCTGGACGGCGACTGGCACGACGTCCGCATCGGGCTGCCGATGCCGTCCCTCGACCTCGCGTACCCGGCTGCCACGAGCTTCGGGATCCTGTCGGCGTGGGACCCGGATTCCGTGCCGCGCGAGGACGCGGTCAATCGCCGCCAGGATGCCGCCCTGCAGGACATGCTGCTGGAACGCGGCGCGCCGCACCTGCCGGCCTTCGCCTCCGCGGTCAACCGCAGCTGGCGTGAGCCGGGCTGGCTGGTGATGGACATGGCCGTCAACGATTTCGATGCGCTCGCACGGCGTTTCGAGCAGCTCGGCACGCTGTGGTGGCCGCGCGGCGGCGTGGTGCGACTGCGCATGTACGCGGCACGCCCTGCGGGATACGAACGCCAGGACCTGGTCGACTGGCTAGAATGACCGCCACCTGGTCGCCGTCGCGGCCGCGGCCGCACGATGCCCGAGTCCCCTGATCCGCCACCAACGCCGCTGCTGTCCGCGCGCGGCCTGCGCTTCGCGCGCAACGAGCTGCCTGTGTTCGGCCCGGTCGATTTCGACGTGGCCGCGGGCGAGGCATTGCTGGTGCAGGGCGACAACGGCGCCGGCAAGACCACCCTGCTGCGCGTGCTCGCCGGCCTGCTGCATGCCGACGGCGGTGAGCTCAGGCTGCAGGGGCGGCCAGCGGTCCCTGCGCTGCGCGCACGCCTGGTGGCCTACCTCGGCCACCTCGCGGCGCAGAAGGTCGACCTGGGCGCGCTCGAGAACCTGGAGTTCCTGTGCGGCCTGCACGGCAAGCGCCCGGGCATGTCGCTCGAGGAGGCGATGGCGACCGTCGGCCTCGCCGGCTATGAGGACGCGCTGGCGCGCCAGCTGTCGGCCGGACAGCGCAAGCGCCTGTCGCTGGCGCGCCTGTGGCTGTCGCCGGCGCCGCTGTGGCTGCTCGACGAGCCCTACGCAAACCTCGACCTGGACGGCATCGAACTGGTGAACCGCATGGTCCAGGCACACCTGCGCGACGGCGGCGCGGCACTGGTCACCACCCACGGCGCCTATGCGGCGCCTCCTGTACGCACGCGCCTGCTGACACTGGAGCGGCCGTCGTGATGTGGCCTGCGGCCCGCGCGCTGGTCGTGCGCGACGTTCGCCTGCTGTGGCGGCGGCGCGGCGATGCCCTGCAGCCGGCGCTGTTCGCGCTGCTGGTGCTGGTGCTGTTCGCACTCGCCCTGGGCAGCGAGCCGGTGATGCTGGCGCGGGTGGCGCCCGGGGCGCTGTGGGTCGCCGTGCTGCTATCCGGGCTGCTGGCGCTGGACACACTGTTCCGCGGCGATGCCGATGACGGCTCGCTGGAACAATGGCTGCTGGCGCCGGTACCGCTCGCCTGGCTGGTGCTGGTGCGCGTGGCCACGCACTGGCTGACGACCTCGCTGCCGCTGCTGGTGGCGATGCCGCTGCTGGCGGAACTGATGGGCCTGCCACGGGAGCACCTGCCGGTGTTGATGGTGTCGATGGCGCTCGGCACCCCGCTGCTGGCGCTGCTCGGCGCGGTGGTGGCCGCGCTCACCGTGGGCATGCGCCGCTCCGGCATCCTGGTCGCCCTGCTGGCGCTGCCGCTGTACGTGCCGGTGCTCGTGTTCGGTGCGGGCGCGGTGACCGCGGCCGCGCAGGGCTTCGACCCGGTCGGCGGGCTGCTGCTGCTGGCCGCGGGCCTGGTGGCGGCGCTGGTGCTGGCGCCGCTGGCCGCGGCGGCGGCGATCCGCATCGCGCTGGGCTGAACCGTCCCGGCCATCGTGCTTGGCCCGGCGCGGGAAACCTGAAAAAATGGCCTGTCAGCGGGACATGTCCGACAATGCGACACGCTCCCCCTGCCCTGTGGGGCCCTGCCCCCTCCGCCTGGCGAGAACCTGATGTCGCAGATGCACCCGGTGATCCGCTGGTTCCACCAGCTCGGGTCACCCCCCTACTTCGACCGCTTCGCCGCGCGCTGGGCGCCGTGGGGGTACGGACTGGGCCTGCTGCTGATGGCCGTGGGCGCGTACGGCGCGCTGTTCCAGGTGCCGGCCGACTACCAGCAGGGCGACAGCTTCCGGATCCTCTACATCCATGTACCAGCGGCATGGATGAGCCTGGCCGTGTTCGGCCTGATGGCGCTGTATGCCGCGATCGCGCTGGTCTGGCGGATCAAGTTGTGCGAGATCCTGGCGATGGCCTGCGCGCCGGTCGGCGCCGCCTTCACCCTGGTGACGCTGCTGACCGGGTCGATCTGGGGCAAGCCGATGTGGGGCACCTGGTGGGACTGGGATCCGCGCCTGACCACGGAACTGGTGCTGCTGTTCCTGTACCTGGGCGTGATCGGGCTGTACCACGCCATCGACGACCGCCGTGCCGCGGCGCGCGCCGCCGGCCTGCTGGCGGTGGTCGGGGTGGTGATGCTGCCGGTCATCCGCTACTCCGTGGTGTGGTGGAACTCGCTGCACCAGGGCCAGACCATCCGCCTGTTCGGCGAATCGTCGATGGACGCGAGCATGCTGCCGCCGCTGGTGTGGATGCTGGTCGGCACCAAGCTCTGGTTCGCCGGCTCGCTGCTGGCGCGCGCGCGCGCCGACAACCTGCAGCGCGAGGCCGGCAAGGACTGGGTGCGGCGGCAACTGGAGGGGCCGGCGTGAGCTACCGCGAATACGTGATCGCCGCATACGCCGTGTTCGCGGCCATGCTGGCCTGGGATTTCGTCGCCCCGCGCCTGCGCATCGCGCGGCAGGTACGCATCGCGCGGCGACAGGCCGCGCGTCCGGCGCCGCGGCGCACCGACACCACTGGAGAACTGAAGCGATGAATCCCACCCGACGCCGGCGCCTGTGGTTCGTGGTCGCGCTGGTCGTGGCCGCGAGCCTGGTTGCCGTGCTGGTTGCCGCGGCGCTGCAGCGCAACGTGGCCTATCTGTACACGCCCGCGGAAATCCTCGACGGCCGCGCCGGCACCGAGGTCGCCTCGGGCGCAAGCCGCTTCCGGCTGGGCGGCATGGTGGCGGGCGATTCGTTCCGGCGCGAGGCGGGCTCGATGGAGGCGCATTTCCGCGTCACCGACGGCGATGCGGAAATGCCGGTGGTGTTCGCCGGCATCCTCCCGGACCTGTTCCGCGAGAACCAGGCGGTGGTGGCCACCGGCCGCATGCGTGATGACGGCACCTTCGTCGCCGAACAGGTGCTGGCCAAGCACGACGAGACCTACGTGCCCAAGGAAGTCGCCGACAAGATGGGTCTGGCGCACCAGAAGCACGACGTCACCCTGCCCGCCGCGCCTGCCCCGGGCGACCGCTAGGTGTTGCCCGAACTCGGCCAAGCCGCGCTGGTCCTCGCGCTGCTGTTCGCACTGCTGCAGGGCGTGTTGCCGCTGGCCGGCGCCAGTCGCGGCCACGTTGGCTGGATGGCGGTGGCGCGCCCCGCGGCGGTCGCCCAGCTGGTGCTGGTGGCCGCGGCCTATGCGGCGCTGACCGCGGCCTTCGTCGGCCAGGATTTTTCGGTGCGCTACGTGGCCGACAACTCCAACTCGCTGCTGCCGATGGTCTACCGCTACACCGCGGTGTGGGGCTCGCACGAGGGTTCGCTGTTGCTGTGGTCGCTGATGCTCGCCGCCTGGAACGCCGCGGTGGCGCTGACGTCCGGGCGCATGCCGCTGCATTTCAGCGCACGCGCGCTCGGCGTGATCGGCCTGGTGGCGGTGGGCTTCCTGTCGTTCATGCTGTTCACCTCCAACCCGTTCGAACGCCTGCTGCCGGCGGCGCTGGAAGGCCACGATCTCAACCCGCTGCTGCAGGACCCGGGGATGATCATCCATCCCCCGATGCTCTACATCGGCTACATCGGTTTCGTGGTGCCGTTCGCGTTCTCGATCGCCGCGCTGCTCGAAGGCGACCTCGACAAGCGCTGGCTGCGCTGGACGCGGCCGTGGACCAACGTCGCCTGGGGCTTCCTGACGCTGGGCATCGCGTTGGGCAGCTGGTGGGCGTACTACGAGCTCGGCTGGGGCGGCTGGTGGTTCTGGGACCCGGTGGAGAACGCGAGCTTCATGCCGTGGCTGGTCGGCGCCGCGCTGCTGCATTCGCAGGCGGTCAGCGAGAAGCGCGGCAGCTTCAACAGCTGGACCATTCTGCTCGCGATCGCGGCGTTCTCGCTGTCGCTGCTCGGCGCGTTCCTGGTGCGTTCGGGCGTGCTGACCAGCGTGCATTCGTTTGCCGCCGACCCGTCGCGGGGGCTCTTCATCCTCGCCTTCCTCGGCATCGTGATCGGCGGCGCGCTGCTGGTATACGTGCTGCGCGCGCCGAAGATGCAGGACGGCAAGCCGTTCGCCGCCAGCTCGCGCGAGACCCTGCTGCTGGTCAACAACCTGCTGCTGGCCTCGGCCTGCGCGATGGTGCTGCTGGGCACGCTGTACCCGCTGATCGCCGACGCGCTCGACCTCGGCAAGATCTCGGTCGGCCCGCCCTACTTCGGCACGCTGTTCCTGGTGCTGATGGCGCCGCTGGTCCTGCTGATCCCGTTCGGACCGCTCACCCGCTGGCAGCAGGAGCAGCCGTCGCGGCCGCTGGCGATGCTGGCACCCTGGTTCGCGCTGGCGCTTGCGCTCGCGGTCGTCGCCTGGTTCACCGCGCCGCAGGGCGCGGCCAAGACCGCGGCCGGCGTGGGCGGCGCCGCCTGGGTCGCGTTCGGCACGCTGCGCTTCGTGTGGACGCGCTTCCGCGCGAAGGGCGGCCGCTTCACCGCCGAGATGCTGGGCATGACCCTGGCGCACCTGGGCGTGGCGGTGTTCGTGATGGGCGCGCTGCTGGTGGAGGCGCAGAACGTGCTGCGCGAGCTCCCGATGACGCCGGGGCAGACACACGAGATCGGCCGCTACGCGTTCCGCTTCGACGGCGTGGAGCGGGTGCCAGGCCCCAACTACATGGCCGACCGTGGCACGGTACAGGTGTTCCGCGACGACAAGCCGCTGACGCTGCTGCATCCCGAGAAGCGTGCGTATGCGAGCGGTGGCCAGGTGATGACCGATGCCGGCATCCACGCCGGCGTGACCGCCGACATCTTCGTGGCGCTGGGCGAGCCGCTGGGCGGCGAAAGCTGGGCGGTGCGCCTGCACGTCAAGCCGTTCGTGCGCTGGATCTGGTCGGGCGCGCTGCTGATGGCCCTGGGTGGATTCGTGACCGCAGCCGACCGGCGCTTCAGGTTGCCGCCGAGGGACGCACAATGAACACGCCCGCACCCGCCAGCCGCAGCCGCCGGCTGCTTGCACTTGCCATCGCAGGTGGTTTCATCGTCCTGGTTGCGCTGCTTTATTACGGCGTCCGCCAGTCCGACCGCCCCGACCGCGAGTCGCTGCCTTCACCGCTGATCGGGCGCGCAGCCCCGGAGTTCTCGCTGCCGGTCCTGCACGATGCCAGCTACCGCGTTGGCAGCGCCGACCTGCGCGGCCAGCCCTACCTGCTCAACATCTGGGGTAGCTGGTGCCCGGCCTGCCGCGACGAACATCCGGTGCTGGCGAAGTATGCCGAGACCAAGCGCATCCGCGTCATCGGCTACAACTGGAAGGACGAGCCGGCCGATGCGCTGCGCTGGCTTGAACAGTTCGGCAATCCGTACTGGGTGGTGATCACCGACTACGAAGGCCGCACCGCCATCCAGTGGGGCATCTATGGCGCACCGGAAACGTTCCTGGTCGACGCCCAAGGCATCATCCGCTGGAAGCACATCGGGCCGCTGACCGACGAGATCGTCGACGACGTGCTGGCCCCGATGGTGGACGCCATGGCGAAGGAAGGATGATGACGCGTACCGCACTGCTGGCGTTCCTCGCGTGCCTGTTGCTCGCGGTGCTGCCACCGGCGCCGGTCATCGCGCAGGTGGTTCGCGACGTGGCGCCCCTGGAGTTCCAGGACCGCGCGGAGGAGCGCCGCTTCCACGCGCTGGTGTCCGAGTTGCGCTGCGTGATGTGCCAGAACCAGTCGCTGGCCGATTCCGACGCGGCGATCGCCCACGACCTGCGCCGCGAGGTCTTCGACCTGATGCGCGAAGGCCGCAGCGATGCGGAGATCAAGACGTTCCTGGTCGAGCGCTACGGCGAATTCGTGCTGTATCGCCCGCAGCTCGGCGGCGGCACCTGGCTGCTGTGGTTTGGCCCGGGCATCGTCCTGCTGCTGGGCGCGGCGGCGCTGGTGCACGTGGTGCGCAAGCGCGCCGGCGTGAACCGCCTGACCCCCGATGACGACAGGCAGGAGTGGTGATGGCGATCGTGTTCATGATCGCGCTGGTGCTGGTCGCGCTGGTCGCCACAGGCCTTGTTGCGCTGCCGCTGCGCAAGGCATCACCGCGCGCGTACGCGGGCGTGGTGGCCGTGGTGCCGGTGCTGGCGCTCGCGCTGTACCAGATGCTCGGCAACCCGGCGGCGCTTGAAGCCGCGGCGCGCAGCGTCGCGGCTGCCCCGTCAGGCGCCGCGGAGCAGGTCGACCCGGCTGCGTTCCAGGCCGCCGTCAGCGAACTTCGCGAAGCGCTCGCGCGCAATCCCGACCAGCCCGAAGGCTGGCAGCTGCTGGCCCGCTCCCTCAAGGCGCAAGGTGATGCCGCAGGCGCGAACGCCGCCTACGCCAAGGCGCTGGAGCTGGTTGCCGATGATCCGGCACTGCTTGTTGAAGCCGCCCAGGCCCGCGCCGAGACGCATCCCCGCAAGCTGTTCGACGACAGCGCGTTCGCCCTGCTGGAGCGCGCGGTGGCCCTCCAGCCGCGCGACCAGCGCGCACGCTGGTTCATCGGCATCGCCCAGCGCCAGCGCGGCCTGGATGCCGAAGCCGCCGCCACCTGGGAAGCCCTGCTGCCCGATGTCGATGCCGCCACGGCGCTGAGCCTGCGCGAGCAGATCGCCATCGCGCGCCAGGCCGCCGGTGCTGCACCGGGCGATGCGGCCGGCGCCGCCACGGCCAGCGCGGTGCCGCCTGCCGGACCGGTCTCGACGTCCGCCGGCCTGCGCGTCAAGGTCAGCTTGGACCCGGATTTCGCCGCGCGTGTACGCCTCCGCGGCGACGCCACGGTGTTCGTGATGGCGCGCGCGCCGGATGGCCCGCCGATGCCAGTGGCCGCCGAACGCCACGCCATCCAGGACCTGCCGCTCGACATCGTGCTCGACGATGCGGACAGCCCCATGCCCACCAGCAAGCTCTCGCATCTGCGCGACGTGGTGGTGACCGCGCGCCTGTCCGCCAGCGGCACCGCGGAGCGCAGCGACAACGACATCGAGTCGGCGCCGGTGCGGGTCACGCTGCCCAGCGACGCCACCATCGAGCTGGTGATCGGTGCCGGGCGCGACTGACGCGTGGCTGTCATCGCGGCCGCGGCGACGTCGCGGTCTAGACTTGCCGCCATGACCGAATTCATTCCGCCCGGCACGCGCTGGATCGACCTGCCCTCGCCGTTCGCCATCAAGCGCGGCGGCGCGCTGCTGTCGGGCCGCGTGGCCTATGAGACCTGGGGCCGGCTTGATGCCGCATGCGGCAACGCCGTGCTCATCCTGACCGGGCTGTCGCCCGACGCCCACGCCGCTGCCAGCGAAGCCGACCCGTCGCCGGGCTGGTGGGAGGCGATGGTGGGACCGGGCAAGGCGATCGACACCGACCGCTGGTTCGTGGTCTGCGTGAACTCGCTCGGCAGCTGCAAGGGCTCGAGCGGTCCGGCATCGATCGACCCCGCGACCGGCGCGCCCTGGCGCCTGGCATTCCCGGAGCTGTCGATCGAGGACATCGCCGACGCCGCCGCGCACGTGGTGCGCGCGCTGGGAATCAACAAGCTCGCGAGCGTGATCGGCAACTCGATGGGCGGCATGTCGGCGCTGGCCCTGCTCGCGCGCCACCCGGGCATCGCGCGCAGCCACATCAACATTTCCGGCGCGGCGCGCGCGCTGCCGTTCTCGATTGCGATCCGCTCGCTGCAGCGCGAGGCCATCCGCCTTGACCCCAACTGGAACAACGGCGAGTACGACGAGGCGCACTACCCGGAAAGCGGCATGCGCATGGCGCGCAAGCTCGGCGTCATCACCTACCGCTCGGCGCTGGAATGGGACGGGCGCTTCGGGCGCGTGCGCCTGGACTCCGACCGCCGCGACGGCGAGGACCCGTTCGGCCTGGAGTTCGAGGTCGAGAGCTATCTCGAGGCCCATGCGCGGCGCTTCGTGCGCAATTTCGATCCCAATTGCTACCTCTACCTCAGCCGCTCGATGGACTGGTTCGACCTGGGCGAGAGCTGCGCCGGCACCACCGAAGCGGGCCTGGCCGCCATCCAGGTGGAGCGCGCGCTGGCGATCGGCGTGGCCACCGACATCCTGTTCCCGCTGCAGCAGCAGGAGCAGATCGCCGACGGCCTGCGCGCCGGGGGCGTGCAGGCCGACTTCCTCGGATTGCCCTCGCCGCAGGGCCATGACGCGTTCCTGGTCGATTTCGAACGTTTCACGCCGGCGGTTGGCGGGTTCCTGGGCGCGCTGTAACCGCGCCGCGCTGGTGCGCTGCAACACGGGCGCTCCGGCGGCGATGCGGGCGGCGTCGTACACTCGAAGCATGACTGCAACCGCCAACACCATCGCAACCGCGGCACCCGACATCGCGTTCCCGGGCCGCGAACGCATGCTCACCGCCATCGACACGGCCATCGCCAGCGGCGATTGCCACGCGGTCACCGCGGCGCTGCGCACCGTGCTGTGCATCCTGATCCGCGATCCCGAGGTCAGGCTTCCGGACTGCGTGCACGCCCCGATCTCCGGCCACTACGCGCGCCGCGAGCTGTATCGCAGCGCGGTGCACGGCTACAGCGTGGTCGCGATGACCTGGGGGCCGGGACAGGGCACGCCGATCCACGACCATGCCGGCTGCTGGTGCGTGGAAGGCGTGTGGAACGGCGAGCTCGAGATCACCCAGTACGAACTGCTCGAACGCGACGGCGATCGCGTCCGCTTCCGCGCCGCGGGTGGCATCCAGGCAGGCCCGGGCAGCGCCGGCAGCCTGATTCCGCCGCACGAGTACCACACCATCCGCAACGCCAGCCCGGACGTGGTGGCGGTGTCACTGCACATCTACGAAGCGCCGCTGGAATGCTGCTCGCGCTTCGAGCCGCATTCGGGCGAGTGGTACCGGCGCGTCGACAACACGCTGCAGACCGACGCCGCCTGACGGCGATCGATCGCGACCCTCACAGCGCGCGCGGCGGACGATATACTTCGCGGCCGCGCCGGAATGGCGGAATCGGTAGACGCAGCGGACTCAAAATCCGCCGCCCTTAAAAGCGTGTGGGTTCGAGTCCCACTTCCGGCACCAGGCTTGTAGGAAAAATCTGACAGCGTTTGCCGTGAAGGGCCGATGCCCAGGCGGCACCCGATCTGGGAACCTGTCCGTTCCGGCAGCACAGCGCCCCAACGGACGGGGACGCCGCCATTCAAGGACGATCGGCCACGACCAGGATCAGGTCGTGGTGCTGGGCCGGCAACCGCTCCCCGCCTTCGGGTGACCGCCATGACGCGGATCCTGCTCAACGTGGAACCAGCCGGCGATGCGGGCTGGGACGTCAGCTTTCACCGCCTCCTGCTCGACCACCACGCCTCGCCGGACGATGCCGTCCGCGCCGCCTCCGAACATGCCTATCGCCGCTATGTCGTCACCGGCACGCCCACCGGCGTCGCGCTGGCGCTGGGTGATGGCGAGGCCGTGATCGTCCAGGCCAACGGCTGACCGCATCCCGCCTGGCGCCGCCCGTGGTTGGCGCGGCACGGCTATCATGGCGGCATGTGCCTGATCGCCCTCGCCTGGCGCCATCACCCGCGCCACCTGCTGGCGATCGCCGCCAACCGCGACGAATTCCATGCCCGCCCGACCGCGCCCGCGGCGCTGGATCCCGGTGCGCCAGCGGTCTACGGTGGCCGCGACCTGGTCCAGGGTGGCGGTTGGCTGCAGGTGTCCGCGCAGGGCCGCCTGGCCGCGGTGACCAACGTGCGCGACGGCCGCGCCGATGCCACGCCGGCGCCACGTTCGCGCGGCTGGCTGGTGCGTGACTTCGTCCGTGGCTCCGACGGCCCGGTGGCCTTTGCCGCGGCGCGCGTCCCCGGCAGCGACTACGGGCCGTTCAACGCCGTGTTCTGCGACGGCGACGTCCTGGTCCACGCCAGCAACCGGCCACGCCAGCCGCCCGCGCCGGTGGCCGCCGGCGTGCATGCGATGTCCAACGGCGCATTCGACGCCGCATGGCCCAAGAGCACGCACGCCACGCGCGCCTTGGCCGCGTGGCTGGAGTCGCCGCTGGCGCTGGCCGATCCGATGGCCGTGCCGACGGCACTCGATCCGCTGTTCAGTGCGCTTGCCGACGAGACACACGCGCCTGACGGTGCGCTGCCCGACACCGGCGTGGGCCTCGAGCTGGAGCGCGCGCTGTCGCCGCCGTTCGTACGCGGGCCGCGTTACGGCACGCGCTGCAGCAGCGTGGTGCTGTTTGGTGCCGCCGCGGTCGTGTTCGCCGAGCGCCGCTACGGACCCGATGGCGTGCCTGCCGGCAGTAGCATTGCCCTGATTCCACTACCCGCCAACGAAAACCGATGCCCCCTGCCCCGATGCGCGTGATCCGCGCGGCCCTCGTCGCCACCGCGCTCTGCCTGCTGGCCGCGTGCGCACCGCAACAGGCCGCACCCGCGGCCACGCCCCTGCCTGCCGATTTCGCCTGCCAGGCTGGTGCATGGCGCACCGCCACGGGTGCGCCGTTCGTGCTGTCGCCGGTGGACGACGGCCTGCGCTATCGCCTGCTGGACGGACGCACCGGCAGGTTCGAGACCACGGGCCACGCACTCGGCGACACGATCGCGGCCACCGAGGGCTGGCGCGAGGCCGGCCCGCCATCGGCCACCGCGGTGTTCGGAGCATGCCGCCGTGGCCGCATGCAGGTCGCGTTCGGCGCCGAGCCGCCGTCCACCGCGACCCGCATGCCACAGGAGATCCGCGACGTGCGCTTCCGCAGCAACGGGATCGAACTGCGCGGACGCCTGGTCCTGCCGCTGCCAACGCGCTCGCCGCTGCCGCTGGCCGTGCTGGTGCATGGCTCGGAGTCATGGTCGGCGGTGGACAGGCAGGCACTGCAGTACCTGCTGCCGGCGCAGGGGGTGGCGACGTTCGTGTACGACAAGCGTGGCACCGGCGCGTCGCAGGGCAGCTACACGCAGGACTTCGAGGTGCTCGCCGATGACGCGGTCGCGGCGATGGCCGAGGCGCGGCGCATGGCCGGCAGCAAGTATTCGCATGCCGGTTTCGTGGGCGGCAGCCAGGCCGGCTGGGTGGCGCCGCTGGCGGCGTCGCGCGGCAAGGCGGGTTACGTGGTGGCGTTGTACGGCCTGGCGGAAAGCCCTCTGGCGGAAGATCGCGAGGAAGTCATGTCGGTGCTGCGGGCGCGCGGCCACGGCGACGACGTGCTGCGCAAGGCGCGCGAACTCACCGACGCCAGCGGCGAGGTCATGGCATCGGGCTTCACGCGCGGCTTCGACCAGCTTGCGACGGTGCGCGCACGCTACGCCGGCGAGGCCTGGCTGGACGATGTCGAGGGCGAGTTCAGCGGTGAACTGCTGCGGATCCCCGCATGGTTGCCGCAATGGCTGGTGCGCAGCATGGCGCGGGGTCGCGACGTGGGCACGCCGTGGCATCACGACCCGCTGCCGGTGCTCGCAAGCCTGCAGGTGCCACAGCTCTGGGTGCTGGCGGGAGACGATCGCGAGGCGCCGCCGGCCAACACGCTCGCACGCCTGCAGGAACTGCAGGCGCAGCAGCGGCCGATCGACATCGTGCTCTACCCGGGCACCGACCACGGCATCCACGAATTCACCGAAGTCGACGGCGAGCGCGTCGACCTGCGCAATCCCGAGGGCTACCACGCGCTGCTGGCAGGCTGGATCCACGACCTGCAGTTGCCGGACGTGGCGACCGCTGCACGCATCAGCCCACGGCGCGGCGTGGCGGTGCCGCAAGAATGAGTCGTTCTGCCCGCCGTTCCGGATGAACTGCTTGGGCGCAAAGGCCCTTGGCATCCGGCACCCGCGTCACATCCGCGCCGCGCTTTTCCCCGTACACGAGGCCCGCATAAAGAAAGGCCCAGTCGGTCGGGTTTTCCCCGGCGGGCTGAGCCTTCCGTTGTCGAAGCGATTGCGTCGGGCTTTCGCCTTCCGCTTGTTCTTCGACGCGAGCAGGGTATCGCAGCGCGTGTTACCCGGACGTCAACTGCGTCGACCGTTCGTCCGACCAGCCGACCACGGCCACCATCCGCGACCGGTCTGCGCGTAGCGGTCCGCCGCGCGCTCGAAGCGGTTGCGCACGCTGATGCCTCCGCACATGAAATACAGCGGCAGGAACAGCACGCCCAGCACCATGTACTGCAGCACGTGGGCACGCTCGTGGTCGGCAAGAGCGATCGACGGCTCCTCGCCCAGTCCCGCGCGGTGCGCGTAGGTATGGCAGGCGCAGTCGAGCGTGTCGCCGGTGTGCAGGATGACGTTGCCCAGCGTCAATGCGCCGCCGGGGCCCCACGGGACACGGTCGAACACCAGCGCGAGATCGCGCGGCCGCACTGTCAGGCGTGCGCCGAACGGCAGCGCGGCGCATCCGGCGACGGCGCCGGCAAGCGTGTACGGCAGCGCCCAGGCGATCCCGAGCACATGCGCCAGCGGGCGCAGCGCACGCTCCGCGTTCAATCGTCCTCGGGCACCAGCAGCCACAGCGCCAGGTACACCAGGATGCCGGGGAATGCGATCGACGCCGCGGCGACCAGCACGTAGATGATCCGCAGCAGCGTCGAGTTCCAGCCGAAGCGGCGCGCGATGCCGCCGATGACCCCGGCGAGCACGCGGTCCTCGCGCGAACGGCTGAGCCCGGGACGGGTGCTCATCGTTCGGCCAGCCAGCCGTGGATGGCGTCGGGCACCAGCTTCTGCGCGCGCCCGGACACGTAGATGCCGATATGCCCGCCGCGGAACGACAGCTCCGAATAGTCGTCGGTACCCACCAGGCCGCCCATCGGCCGCGATGCCGACGGCGGCACCAGGTGGTCCTGTTCGGCGTAGATGTTGAGCACCGGCATCTCCACGAGGCCCAGGTGCACCTCGCGGCCACCGATGACGATGCCGCCGTTGACGAAGCCGTTGCCCTGGTAGAACTGCTTGATGAACTGGCGGAATGCCTCGCCTGCCTGGTCGGGCGAGTCGAAGATCCACTTCTCCATGCGCAGGAAATCCTCCAGCGCGGCCTTGTCGTCGAGTATGTCGGCAAGGCCGACGTACTTCTGGACGAACAGCCGCCATGGCTTCAGCGTCAGGTAGCACAGGTTCATCATGTCGGCGGGCACGTTGCCGAGCGTGTCGACGAACAGGTCCACGTCGATACCGCGCGTCCAGTTGGACAGCATGTTGTCGTCGGTGTGGAAATCCACCGGCGTGACCATGGTGACCAGGTTGCGCACCTTGGCCGGGTTGAGCGCGGCGTAGCTCAGCGAGAACGCGCCGCCCTGGCAGATGCCGAGCAGGTTGATCGCGTCCAGGCCGTGCGTGGCGCGCAGGTGGTCGACCGCGCCGCCGATGAAGCGTTCGATGTAGTCCTCGAGTGTGAGGTACCGGTCGGAACGGTCCGGGTAGCCCCAGTCGATGATGTATACGTCTTCGCCGCGGGCGAGCAGCTGGCGCACCAGCGACTTGTCGTCCTGCAGGTCGACCATGTACGGGCGGTTGACCAGCGCGTAGGCGATCAGCAGCGGCACCTGCGCGGTCGGTGCCTTGGCGCCGATGAAGCGGTACAGCACCACCTTGCCGTCGCGCCAGACCTCCTGCCGCGGGGTAGCGCCGAAGTCGACGTCGTCGACCACGCGCAGGGTCTGCAGGCCGGCGCCCAGCTTCTGCTGCAGGCGCGTGAACTCGGCCACGAGGCCGGCCGGAGTGATATCGAGGGGACCCTGCATGTCAGCGCTTCCTCTTCGCCGGCGACTTGCCACTGCCCGACGGCATCGGTCGCGGCGCCTTGGGGATGGTGTTCGCGATCACGCTGCCGAACCCTGCCGCCTTCGAACGCGAGGTCCTGGCGGAGGTAGCACGCGAGGTGCCGGGACTGGCGGCGGCGGACTTCTTCGCGGACTTCTTCGCGGACTTCTTCGCCGACGACTTCAGGGCTTTCTTCACGGCTTTCTTCACGGCTTTCTTCGCAGCCTTCTTCGCAAGCCTGGGTGCCTTGGCGGGTGTCGCTCCGGCGACGGTGTCCGCCGCGGTGCGCGCCGCGCGCGTGGCTGGCGCCGCCGGTGTCCCGCCAGCCTGCCCCTGCCCCTGCGCCACGGCATCGCGCAGCTTGCGGACGTCGCGCTCGAGTTGCGCCACCTTGCGATGCGCGCCGTCGAGCTCACTGCGCGTCGGCATGCCCACCTGCGCGCAGGCGTCCTCGACCGCACGCTGCGCGCAGGCGCGCACGCGCATCTGCGCGTTGACCATATCGCCGTAGACCTTGCGGAACTCCGGCGACAGCGCGATGCGCGCATAGGCCTCCTCGGCGGCATCGATCCAGGTGTCGAACAGCGCGCGTGCCGACTGGATCTGGCGGCCCGGTTCCTCGTGCGACTCGAGCCTGGTCTCGAAGATCTCGTAGGCCTCCTGCGAGGCCTTCAGCATCAGCGCGTTGTAGGCGCTGGTCGCGTGCTGGTACTCGAGCTGCGCGCGCAGCAGTTCCTGCTGGCGTTCCTGGTGCTCGCGCGCGAAACCGAACGTGGGCATGCGCAACGCCGCACCGGCCTCGCTGCGCATGGACTGCAGCCATGGCGAAGCATCTTCGACCCACTGGTCCAGGCCCTGCATGCCGTGGCCGCGCATGGTGCGCAGCATCTCCGGGAACGGGTTCTCACCCGCGGCACCGAGTGCTTCCTTCCAGGCGCGGGCGACATCGGCGGCACTGGCATCCTGTCCGGCGAAGCGGCCGGCGACCTGCTGCATCTGCCCGTACCACTGCCGCGCCTGTGTATTGAATCGTTCCAGCGCGTCGTTGACCTGGCCCCGCCCGCCATGCGCGAGGCGCGACCACCAGTCGATCGCTTCGTGCCAGCCCTGTGCGGCCGCCGCACCGTGCGCCCCGTCCATGCCGTGTAGCCCCGACATGCCAGGCATTCCGGCCATCCCGGGAATCCCGGTCATGCCCGGAATCCCGGTCATGCCGGGCATCCCTGCCATTCCAGGCATACCCGCCATCCCGGCGAACGGCCCCATGCCCGCCATTGCGTACGGGTCCGGCATGCCCGGCATCGCGCCCGTGGAGCCCGCGGCGCTGCGCAGCGCGTCGCCCCAGGCAGCCCAGTAGCGCCGTGACAGCGCCTCGAAATCATCCTGCTGGTTCACCGGCATCGCCCGCCTCCGTCATGTCGCCCGATCATAGCAACCGCCGCCGACCGCGCCAGCGCGATCAGGGCTTGGGAATGCGCAACGTCTTGCTGATCATCAGCGAGCCCGACAGCGCGTACACCAGCACCAGCGGGTGCAGCTGCCACGGTCCGAGCTGCACGCTTCCGAGCCACAACGCATCGCCGATCGCGCCCTGCCACGCGGCCACAGCGAGCAACAGCACGATCACCACGCTGCTCGGGATCGGCGTGCCCTCGAAGTACTTCACCTTGTCGCCGCCGTCGGCCAGCGTCTCCGCCGTGACGTTGTAGCGCGCAAGGCGGCTCACGCCACAGGCGACGAACCAGCTCAGCACCACCCAGTCCCAGCCGCCCTGCATGCCGCAGGCATAGGCCAGCGCGGCCGGCGCGACGCCGAACGAAATGACGTCGGCCAGCGAATCAAGCTCGCGGCCGAGGGTCGACGACACCTTGCGCCAGCGGGCGATGCGTCCGTCCAGCGCGTCGAACACGAACGCCAGCGGGATCAACGCCATGCCCAGCATCAGGTCGCGGATGCCCCCCTCGGCCGCACCCTCCTGAAGGTAGCGCATGGCGGCGAAGATCGCGCCGGTGCCGCAGATGGCGTTGGCGAGGGTGAACCAGTCCGCGAGATGGAAATCGCGGAGCATCGAGAAATGGCGCTGGCGTGGCATGGGCGTTCCGTGCACTGCGGGACCCCCAGCATGCCAAATCCGGCCAGCGCCGTCGCGGCGCGCGATCTTCAGCGCGGAATGGCGAGGTGCGCCGCCTCCAGCGCGGTGCCCGCCGGGCGCACGCGAGTCTCGATCTCGGCGTCCGCGGGCAGCGCCGCGCCGCTGTCGAGATGTGCATCGACCCGGTCCAGCGCGGCGTACACGTAAGGCAGCAGCGGCAGGTAACGTGAACCGTAGTCGGGCAGCATCAGGAAGGCGTCGAAGTGCTGCGCGTTGCGCACCTGCCAGAAGCTCACCTCGCGGCCGGCCGAGCGCGCACTGGCAACGTAGGGCGCGCTGGTGAACGCCATCGGTATCAAGCCGTCGTCGGCACCGTGCACCACGATCACCGGGAGCCCGGCGCGCGGCGGCGCGGCGCGGGTCGCGGCAATGCCGTCACGGACCCGGACCGCAGCCTCGCTGTCGCCTGTCCACAGGCCGCGCAGGCACTGCAGCCCGGCCAGCGTCAGGTCGGGCGGCGCAATGCCGCTGTCAACCAGGCCCACGCCGGCGCCCGGCGGGATTCCGCTGGCGTCCGACCACCAGGCCACGCGCTCGGCGGCGGTCGCGGCGCGCGGCGCCATGTCCGTGCCTTGCGCCGAGTAGCTGAAGCCGCACGGGCCCTCGCCCACGCCGTAGCGGCCATAGGCGGATGCGTACGTCGCCGCCACCGCGCGCCACAGGTCGAAGCCGGCCGACAGCGCGCCGGCGCGCAGGGCGGCATCGGTCCAGCCGGCACCACGCATCGTGTCGTACGCCGAGCGCGCCTGCGCGGCCGTGTCGTCGCCGGTCACCAGCCCCGCGGCTTCCAGCGATGCGCAACGTGCGGACCAGAACGGCGCCACCTGTGCCGTCACCGGCGGCTGCGGCAGGTCCTGCATGTGCAGCAGCGCGCAGGGCATCAGCAGCGCGGCTTCGGTGGTGTAGTCGTAGAGCGCGCGACTGCCGTTGCCGCTGGAATAGATGCTCGGCTCGCCGGCCACCACCGCATCGAGCCAGTCGCCTTCCAGCTCCGCCGCGCGCAGCACCGCGCCGCCTCCGTTGGAGATGCCGACCGCGATCACGCGGGTGTTGGCGAAGGTGAACGGTGCCCCTGCCGGCAGCGCTTCGTCGAGCGCGTGCAGCGCGAACTCGGCCGCCTGCTTCACATGCAGGCCCCAGTCGGCTTCGGGGTTGTCCTTCGAATGCGCGTGCTTGAACGCGACGCCGGATGCGCCCTCGGCCGCATCCGGCACGAACGCCAGGTCGTCGGCGTCGCCCGCGCCTGCCACGCGGCCGTCGGCCGTGGCGCCCGCGCGCGCGTCGAGGTCGAAGTAGTCGCTGCCGGCGCCCTTGTCGGTGTAGGCCACCGCGCAGCCCTTCGGCAGGCCCCAGGCGCCCGCTACGGAAATCGAGCCGTAGATGCCACGCGAGCCGGACGAGGCGGTCACCACCACGCAGCGCTTCGCCGCGTCGAACGCGTCAGGCACCTGCACCAGCACGCGGTGCGGATGCGTGGCGCCGGGCACCCGCGCATAGGCCGAGAACTCGCGGCCGGGCACGCCGGCCACGCTGCCATAGAGGCTGCCGTAGCCGCCCGCGGGCGTCAGGTCGGCGATGCCGCGCCAGCTGCTCCAGATCGCGCGGCGGCGCAGTTCCCCGGCGGTCGGGGCGGCGGCGTCGGCAAATGCCGGCGGCACCATCAGGCGCAGGCTGTCGAGGCCGAGCCCGGCGCTCAGGAGGTCGTCGCCATCGCGATGCGTGGTGTGGCGCGGGTGCTCGAACATGGTCGCTTCCGAGGTGGCGGTGCGCCCGGCGCTGGAGGCGCAGCCGGCGAGGATCGCGGCAAGCGCGAGCGAACCCGCGCTTTTTGCGATGAGGCGCGAATCGACGCGCCGGGGAACAGTGATGGGCATGCGCACGGCGCGATCCTTGGAAAACCGGGGTATGCCGGCACCGTAGCAGCCACGCGCGGCGCGGGCATCGTACCTTTGTACGCCGCGCTGGCCGTGCCGTATTTGCTAACTTGGCCGCCTTGCCCCTCCGACGCCCCACGCCATGACCGACACCTTCCTCTCCGGCCGCACCGCACTGGTCACCGGCAGCACCTCCGGCATCGGCCTCGGCATTGCCCAGGCACTGGCGGCCGCCGGTGCGCGCGTCGCGATCAACGGCCTCGGCGACCAGGCGCAGGTGGATGCGGCACTCGCCGCGGTGCGCGCCGCCGGCGCGGCCGACGTCCGCCATTTCAACGCCGACCTGCGCGACCCCGCCGCCATCGAAGCCATGATGGCGGAGATCGAGGCATGGTCGCCGCTGGACGTGCTGGTCAACAACGCGGGCATCCAGCACGCCGTGCCGCTCGCCGAAATGCCGCTGGCCAAGTGGGACGACATCATCGCCATCAACCTCAGCGCCACCTTCCACACCATGCGCCTGGCGATGCCTGGCATGGCCGCGCGCGGCTTTGGCCGGGTCATCAACGTGGCCTCGGTGCACGGACTGGTGGGATCGGTGAACAAGGCGCCGTACGTGGCCAGCAAGCATGGCGTGCTGGGCCTGGGCAAGGTGGCAGCGCTGGAGTACGCGGCTTCGGGAAGTCGCGACAGCGGTGGCGTGACCGTCAATGCGATCTGCCCCGGCTGGGTGGAAACCCCCTTGATCGAGCCGCAGATCGAGGCTCGCCGCGACGGCGGCAGCCGCGACGACGGGGTGCGCGCCCTGCTCTCCGAGAAGCAGCCCAGCCTGCGCATGACGCTGCCCGCCGAGATCGGCGCGCTGGCCATCTGGCTGTGCCGCCGCGAGGCGCACAACGTCACTGGTGCCGCATTCCCGGTCGACGGCGGCTGGTCCGCGCAGTAAGCCCGCAGCGCGCAACGCCTGCGCACCGCCCATGCCCACCCTGCTGATCGCCGACGACCACCCGCTGTTCCGCGCCGCGCTGCGTGGCGCCGCGCGCGAGGCTGCCGAAGACATCGAGACGCTCGAGTCCGGGACGCTCGACGAGACCATCGCCGCCCTCGAGGCGCGCACCGACATCGACCTGGTGCTGCTCGACCTGCACATGCCGGGCAACCATGGGCTGGCCGGCCTGGCGGCGATCCGCGCGCAGTTCCCGGCGGTCGCCGTGGTGCTGGTGTCGGCCAACGAGGATCCGCACGTGGTGCGCCGCGCGATCGACCACGGTGCCGCCGGCTACATCCCCAAGAGCGCCGGACTCGACGAGATGCGCGAGGCCATCGCCACCGTGCTGGCCTGCGAGGAATGGCTGCCGCCGGCGCTTCGCGGCGCGGTGGCGCGTGCCCATTCCGCGCCGCGCGACGCCGACCTCGCCGCGCGCCTTGCCAGCCTCACGCCACAGCAGTTCCGGGTGCTGGTGCTGGTCGCCGAAGGCCTGCTCAACAAGCAGATCGCCGACCGGCTGGACGTGCAGGAGCGCACGGTGAAGGCGCACCTGTCGGCGATCTTCGACAAGCTCGGCGCACGCAACCGCACCCAGGCCGGCGTGATCCTGCGCGAGCTGGAGCTCAGCGACCCGTCGCGCCAGGTGAAGGACGACGGTTGAAGCCGGCAATGCACGGCGACGCACCTAGATCCGCGACACCGCCCACGACACCATGTTCCCGTCGCGGTACGGCATTACCCCGTGGAAGGCGCGCGGATCGGCGTCGAACACCAGCGGCAGGAACCGGCGGTCGCCATCCCACAGCGGCAGTTCAAGGATGCGGTCGACGTCGACCCACTCCAGCGTACCCTCCGGATTCGACGCCGGCGGCGTGCCGGTAAAGCCGGTGACGAGGAACACGAAGCCGAACCAGTCCTCGCCCTGCTTGCCGAAGCCCGGCCAGCTGATGGTGCCGCGCAGCTGCAGGTCGGTGCAGTGGATGCCGGCCTCTTCCATGATCTCGCGGCGCATGCCGGCCACCACGTCCTCATCGGCTTCCAGCTTGCCGCCCAGGCCGTTGTACTTGCCGAGGTGCTGGTCGTCGTCGCGCGCATTGCGGTGCACCAGCAGCACCTGGCGACGGTCAGGCGAAAGGATGTAGCCGAGGGTGGCGAGGATGGGGGTATAGGGCATTGCGCGACCGCGTGGAAGTTTCGGCCATTGTAGGGCGGCGGCAAGTGCCGCCCGTGCAGCACAGGCACCCACGACTCATTCCTCGAACGCTTCCGCGGCCGGCTCGCGGTCCGTCGTGGTGCGCATCGCCAGCAGCCGGCCAAGCATCGACTTCAACGCCAGCGGCCGCACCGGCTTCTGCAGCAGGCCGAGGCCACGCTCGGCCACCTGGCGACGCACCTGATCGGTGGCATCGGCGCTGAGCACCAGCGCAGGCGCGGCACCGAAGCGCGCGGCCAGGCGCTGCTGCAGCTCGATGCCGGTGTCGCCGTCATCGAGGTGGTAGTCGAGCAGCCACAGCGCAGCCGACCGTGTGGCCAGCGCCGCTTCCGCGCCAGCGCCGTCGGGCACCGCGACCACCTCCGCACCCCAGCCTGCGAGCAGCGTGCGCAAGGCCTCGAGCGCCAGCGGATCGTTGTCGACCACCAGCACGCGGGCATCGACCAGCCCGGGGCGCAGGCGCGGCACCAGCGCCGACTGTGACGTGCCCGCGACGCGCGGCAGGGTGATCGAGAACGCCGTACCCCTGCCCACCGTGCTGCGCAACACGATGCCGGTGCCGAGCAGACCGGCGATGCGGTCGGCGATGGCAAGGCCCAGCCCGAGTCCCTGCCCCGCCACGCCGTCGCCGCGGCGGAACTCCTCGAAGATCAGCTGCTGCTGCAACGGGGCGATCCCGGGCCCCGTGTCGTGCACCTCGATGCGCAGCGCGCCGCCGACATGGCGCACGCCGAGCAGGATCCGACCGCGCCCCGCATAGCGCACGGCGTTGGCCAGGAAGTTCTGCAGCACGCGGCGCAGGAGCTGCGGATCGCTGTCCGTCCAGGCGGAGGTCGCCACCAGCGTGAACGCGAGGCCGCGCTCTTCGGCCAGCGCCTGGAATTCCGAGGCCAGCGGCTCGAGCACGTCGGACAGCGGGAACGCGCGCGGCTGCGGCACCAGCCCGCCGGCCTCCAGGCGCGCCATGTCGAACAGGCCCGTGAGCAGGTCGGTGGTGGAGTCCAGCGCGCCGCGGATCTGGCCGAGCGATGCGCGCGGCGCGCCGTCGAGCTGCGACGCCAGCGCGTCCGTGAACAACTGTGCGGCATGCAGCGGCTGCAGGAGGTCGTGGCCGACTGCGGTGAGGAAGCGGCTCTTGGCCTCGTTGGCGCGCTCGGCCTCGCGGCGCGCCTGGTCGAGGCTCGCGGTGCGTTCGTCGACGCGCTGCTCGAGGGTCTCGTTGCTGCGCTTGAGCTCGGCCTCGGTGCGGCGGAACGCGGTGACGTCGCTGAAGGTGGCGACGAAGCCGCCACCCGGCATCGGGTTGCCACGGATCTCGACAATGCCGCCATCGGGGAACACGCGCTCGCTGACGTAGGGCGTGCCGGCCTGCATATGGCGCAGGCGCTTGCCCGATTCGGCCTCGACGCTGCCGCCCACCCGGCCAACCAGCCCGCTGCGCAGGTTGTGCGCGACCAGCTCGGCGACCGGCACGCCAACGCGGAGCAGTCCCCGCGGGTAGCCGAACAGTTCGGCGTAGCGGCTGTTCCAGGCCACCAGCCGCAGCTCGCGGTCAACCACGCTGATGCCCTGGCTCATGTTCTCCATCGCAGCCTCCAGCAGCCGCTGGTTGAAGCGCAGGTCCTGCGAGGCTTCACCGACGATGGCGGCGACGGTGTCGAGGTCCGGTCCCGCCTCGCGGCGCGCGGCATCCAGCAACAGGCGCGCCGAGGCGCTGCCCAGCACCGCCGCCAGCTCGCGCTCCAGGCGCGCTTCGATCACCGCCGGCACCGCGCCGCTGCCCGGTGCACCGCGCAACAGGTCGTCGACGGTGCGCGCGGACAGGAAACGGCGGCCGGCGTTGCGCAGCGTGCGCAGGTCCGAGCCGCGCGCGACGTCGCGGCGAGGTGCCGCCAACCACGCCGACAGCAGCAGGGTCGCAACGATGCCAACGAACAGGCTGACGCCCACGGCGCGCCCCAGGCGGCTCCAGCTGGTCAGCCCGAAGAGCGCGTCCGGCGCCAGCCAGGCCAGGCCGAAGGGACCGTCGACCAGCCACGTGCCGTCGCCCCCGTTCAAGGCCACCAGCATCGGCGACACCATCACCCAGCCCCAGGCCGCGAACGCCAGCGCGATGCCCCAGGCAGCCGCCTGGGGCGGCGTGCGCGTGCGCCACACCGCGCAGGCGAGCGCAGGCGCCAGCGTCGCCAGCGCCGAGAACGACACCGCGCCGACATCCGCGAGCGCCTCGCTGCCGCCGATCAGGCGGCTGTAGGCCCATGCCAGCAGCATGATCGCGAGGATGCCGCCACGCCGCAGGGTGAGCAGCGCGCCGCGGTGGTCGTCGCCACGCGCCGCCGACCACGCGCCACGCAGCAGGCCCGGTGCAAACCAGTGGTTGCCGATCATCAGGCTGAGCGCGAGCGTGCTCACCACCACCATGCCGGTGGCCGCGCTCAGGCCGCCCAGGAACGCGAACAGCGCCACGCCGTTGTGACCATGCGCGGCGGGCAGCGCCAGCGCGTACATGTCCGACGGCACGCTGTCGCCAAGCAGCGCGGCGCCCGCGCGCGCCAGCGGCAGCGCCGGCAGCGCGATCAGCAGCAGGTACAGCGGGAACTGCCAGCGCGCGGTGCGCACGTGGCGCTCGTCGCGGCACTCCACCACGCCGACGTGGAACTGGTGCGGCAGGATGAACATCGCCAGCGCGCCCAGCAGCACCAGCGGCGCAAAGCCGCCGACCGGCTCCGGCGGCGGCGGCGGCGCTTCGGGCAATGCGTCGATGCCAAACCAGACAAAGGCGCCCAGCGCCAGCATCGCCGCCAGCTTGAACAGCGATTCGAACGCCATGGCAAGCACCAGGCCGCGGTTGTGCTCGGCCGCACTCGCCCGCCGCGTGCCGAACACGATCGCGAACACCGCCATCGCCACCGCCACGTACAGCGCACCGTCGCGCCATGCCGGCATGTCCGGGTCGACCACCCCGCCCGCGGTCACGGCGGCAAAGCTCATGGTGACCGCCTTGAGCTGCAGCGCGATGTACGGCACCAGGCCGAGCACCGCCACCAGCGTGACCGTGGCCGCAAGCCAGGCATCCTTGCCCAGGCGGGTGGCAATCAGGTCGGCGATCGAGGTGGCGTTGCTTTCGCGCGCCAGCTGCACCAGCCGCAGCATGAAGCCCACGGCCACCGCGTAGAACAGGATCGCGCCGAGGAAGGTCGGTGGCAATGGCCAGCCGTAGCGGGCCGCCTGGGTGACGGTGCCGTAGAAGGTCCACGAGGTGCAGTGCACCGCCAGCGACAGCGCGTAGACGTGATGCCAGTGGCGGGCCAGCACGCCGGGCCGGCGTTCTGCGTACACCGCGGTGCCGAACAGCACGGCCAGCCACAGCAGCGCCGCGGTGACCACGATGCCGACGCTCAGCATTCCCCCATCTCCGCCACCGGACCCGCCTGCAAGACCGCCGGCGAGCATAACGCAGCGGCGGGCCGAAGCCCGCCGCTGGAATCACCTTGGCTCGCTGTCCCGGCTCGGATCAGAAGCTGAAGTTGCGACGGACCGACAGGTACCAGTTGCGCGGCGGTGCGTAGTACGCCGTCTGGATGTTGGCCACCGAGGAGAATTCCTGGCCTTCCGTCTTGTACAGCTCGTCGGTGGCGTTGCGCACGCCAGCGCGGATCTGCCACGCGTACTGCGGGGAATCCCACGCCGTGAACAGCCCGGCGGTGGTGTAGCCCTCCTGCATCAGGCCCGGGCGGTTGTCGACCGACAGCCAGGTGTCCCCACGGTAGGCGACGTCGCCGCCGACGGTCAGCGCACCGCTGCCACCCAGCTGGAAGGTGTGCTGCAGGGCGACGCGGGCCGTCCAGTCCGGCGAGAACGGCACGTGCTCGTGCAGCGTCGGGTTGTAGGCCGGATTTGACGGATCGGTCGTGCGCAGGTCCGCGAACGACTTGTAGCTGGCATCCATCCAGCCGACCTGGCCGCTGAGCAGGGTGGCATCACCCAGCCTGGCAACGCCCTCGAACTCGAATCCGTTGATTTCCATCTCGGCGGCGTTGAGCACCGGGAACGAAAACGTCGGCGTCGGTGAATTGGGGTTCAGCACTTCAGACACGCGTGCCTGAAAATCCTCGTAGCTGCTGTGGAACGCAGCCACATTTGCCGTGAATCGACCGTCGGACGAACGCATTTTCACTCCCGCCTCATAGGTCCAGACAAACTCCGGATCAAACATGGCCGACGTGGTCTCCAGCGCGGTGTTCGCGCGGCCGTTGAAGCCGCCGGACTTGAAGCCACGATTGGCGGACACGTAGCCCATCACGTTGTCGCTGAAGGCCTTCTGCAGGCTCAGCGACGGCGTCCAGGCATCCCAGCTCTGCTTGCCACTGAAGGCCACGGTTTCGTTGAGCGCCTGGAAGGGGACGTACAGGTTGAATGCCGCCAGGTAAAACAGTGAATTGGACGTCCAGAACGTGCTGGTGGTGCGATCGTAGTCCTTCTCGTCCCGCGAATAGCGCAGGCCCGCGGCCAGCGTCCAGGTCGGGGCAAACTCCCAATTGATGTGCGCAAAAGCGGCGACGCTGGTGGTTTCCAGGTCATCAGCGATAGTGCGGAGGAAGCCGACCGGAGCCGATCCATTGACAAAGAGATCGTCGGCATACGCCTCTTGGTAAGACGGCAGCGTCTCGTTCATGTAGTACGCGCCGAAGATCGCCTGGACATTGCTGCCATTGTCGAACTGCAGCTGGAGTTCCTGACTCATCTGCTCCTGGTCGACTTCGACCAGCACATCGCCAAGCTCCCACTCCGAGGCATCGATGTCGATGAAGGAGCTCGTGTCGAGCTTGCGCCACGCGCTGATGCTCTTGGCCGTCCACTGCTCGCTGAGATCCCACTGCAAGTTCGCACTGAATCCCTTGTGCGTCATCTCTTGGCCCTGGTTGGGGCCGAAAGAAGTGCGGCTCTTGAAATCGTAGTCACTGGGATCCGGCAGGTGCAGGAAATTGATACCCGGAGCGATACCCGGACCGGACTGCAATCTCGTCTGAAACAGCGGCGCAGTCGGCTGGCCCAAGGTCAGGGCATTGTCCTGGCGGGTGTAGTCGGCCGACAGGGTCGCGCTGAAGGTATCGCTCGGGCGCAGAGCGAGCTTGCCGCGGAACGCGAGCGTGTCTTCGCCGTTGTAGTCTTCGCCGGTGACCGGGTCGTCCACATAGCCATCGTTCTGAAGGTACGCGCCGGCGATGCTGAACGCAGCGCGCTCGGACAGCTGCTCGCCGAGATAGGCGCGGAAATCGGTGCGGCCGAAGCTGCCGACACCGACCTCGACCGCCCCACCCTGGTCGTCGAACGGGTTCTTGGTGGCGACCTTGATCGCGCCGCCGGTGGAGTTCTTGCCGTACAGCGTGCCCTGCGGGCCGCGCAGCACTTCGACCTGCTGCACGTCGAACAGCGAGAACAGCGCGCCGTTGATGCGCGAGTAGTAGACGTCGTCGACGTACATGCCGACACCCGGGTCGAAGGTCTGCAGCGAATCGGGCTGGCCGATGCCGCGGATGAACACGTTCACGGTGTTCGAGGAGCCGCGGCCCTGCACGATGTTGAGGTTGGGCACGGCGCCCTGCAGGCCGCTGATGTCGGTGGCCTGGAGGTCCTTGAGCTGCTCTTCGCCGAATGCGCTGACCGCGACCGGCACGTCCATGATGGACTCGGTGCGGCGGCGCGCGGTGACGGTGATCGCGTCCAGCTGGGTGGCGGCGGTGCGCGCGGCCGGGGCCTCGTCGGCAGGGGCGTCCTGCGCCTGGAGCGCCGGAGCGGCCAGTGCCATGACGATCGCCAGGCTGAGGGTGGTGCAACGGATGTGGGCAGGCTTCATGGTGTCCCCAAGGAATAGGCTTCGCGTACGGCCGGTCGCCGACGTGGTGACAGCGTAGGGACGGCCCGCGCACGGCGGCATCGTACCTTCGGACAATGGGCCGCGATGCCGGCCGCTGACGACACTGTCGACCGTGGAATCGTGCGTGGCACGATCGCAAGGACCCGTCGATGTCGTTCCTGATCGTGCTCGCGGCACTGGTATTCCTGATGCTGGTGGCCTACCGCGGCTACAGCGTCATCCTGTTCGCCCCCATCGCCGCCATGGGCGCGGTGCTGCTGATCGACCCGTCGCTGGTCGCGCCGATGTTCACCGGCCTGTTCATGGACAAGATGGTCGGGTTCCTGAAGCTGTACTTCCCGGTCTTTCTGCTGGGCGCGGTATTCGGCAAGCTGATCGAGATTTCGGGCTTCTCCAAGTCGATCGTGGCGGCGACCATCCGCGTGGTCGGCGCACAGCGGGCGATGCTGTCGATCGTGATCGTCTGCGCGCTGCTCACCTACGGCGGCGTGTCGCTGTTCGTGGTGGTGTTCGCGGTGTACCCGTTCGCGGCCGAACTCTTCCGCCAGAGCGACATCCCCAAGCGCCTGATCCCCGGCACCATTGCGCTCGGTGCGTTCACCTTCACCATGGACGCACTGCCTGGAACACCGCAGATCCAGAACATCATTCCGACCGCCTTCTTTGGCACCGACACCTGGGCCGCACCGGTGCTGGGCACGCTGGGCGGGGTGTTCATCATCATCCTCGGCATGCTGTACCTGGAATGGCGGCGACGCGTGGCGCAACGCGCAGGCGAAGGCTACGGCGATCCGGCGACGCTCCTCAACGAACCCGTCGAGTTCGTCGGTGGAAAGCTCGCCAATCCGCTGGTCGCGCTGCTGCCGCTGGTGATGGTGGGCGTGTCCAACCTGGTGCTGACGCGCCTGCTGCCCGGCGTATACGGCGCCAGCCACAGCTTCATTCCCGCGGTCGTCGGCAACCCCGCGCCGGTGGTGCAGGAAGTCGCGAAGATCTCGGCGATCTGGGCCGTACAGGGCGCGCTGCTGATCGGCATCGCCACGGTGCTGGTGTTCGCCTGGCGCACGGTGTTCGCGCAGTTCGCGGAAGGCACCAAATCGGCCATCGGCGGCGCGCTGCTGGCGTCGATGAACACCGCGTCCGAGTATGGCTTTGGCGCGGTGATTGCTGCGCTGCCCGGCTTCCTGGTCGTGGCCAACGCGCTCGGTTCGATTCCGGATCCGCTGGTGAACGAGGCGGTCACGGTGACCGCGCTGGCCGGCATCACCGGCTCGGCGTCTGGCGGCATGTCGATCGCGCTTGCCGCGATGGCCGACAGCTTCATCGCCAACGCCAACGCCGCCGGGATCCCGATGGAGGTGCTGCACCGCGTCGCCTCGATGGCCTCCGGCGGCATGGACACCCTGCCCCACAACGGCGCGGTGATCACCCTGCTCGCGGTGACCGGCCTGACCCACCGGCAGGCCTACAAGGACATCTTCGCGATCACCATCATCAAGACCATGGCGGTATTCTTCATCATCGCCACGTTCTATCTCACCGGCTGGGTCTGACCCGGCAAGCCGGCGGACCCGCGCGCTGGTGCATGATCCCGGCACTGGGTCACATCCCCCGCGGCGCGAATCCGCAATAGTCGCCGAGGGGCTGCGTCCGGCCTGACCGGGGATCGAAGATGGCCGAAACAAGGGTGGCAAGCCGCCGCGGCGCGATGGGCAACGTGCCGGCGCGGCGCTATGGCGGATACTCGATCGAGGCGGCCACGCGCCCGCCCCGTGACATTCCACCGGCGCCTCCGCCGCCGCCCGGCGCGCCTGGTCCCCGTCCGCGCCCCCCGCACGAAGCGCTCGCCCCCCCGCCGGCATGGGTGCGCGCATGGCACCGCCTCGGTTACGGCATCACACCGACCGCGAAGCAGGAGTTCGACGCACTCGGCAGCAACGATGTCGCCCGCTACGAGGCGATGCTCGAGCAGCAGCTGGCCTGGGAGTCGATCAGCGACTCCGCGCTGGATGCACGCCTGGCCGCCGCCGGCTACAGCACCCTCGCCAAGACCCTGCCCCAGCTTTGGGCCGATCATGTCGCAAGCGGGCCGGCGTACGAAGTGCGGATGCTCCCGGCGTGGGAGGTGCAGCGCGCCTCGCTGGTGCGCGCGGTGTTCTCGCGCCGCCAGCTGCACGAGCGAATGACCACGTTCTGGCACGACCACTTCAACGTCATGCTCAGCGACTACGACGCCGGCCCCGTGTACGTGCACTACAACCGCGATGTCATGCGCAGCCATGCGATGGGCAACTTCCGCACCATGCTCGAGGCGATGGCGCGCAGCACGTCGATGATGTTCTTCCTCGACAACCGCACCAACCGGCGCTCGGGTCCCAACGAGAATTTCGCGCGCGAACTGCTGGAGCTGCATACCTTCGGCGCGGAGAACTACCTGGGCTTCGTCAACCCGTCCGCGGTCCCGCCGTGTCCGGAGGACCCGACCTACCCGATCGGCTACACCGACATCGACGTGTACGAGACCGCGGCCGCATTCACCGGCTGGAGCGTGCGCACCGGCACCGGCGGCGACGGCACGTTCGTCTACAACGCCAGCGACCATGACACCGGGCCGAAGATGGTGCTCGGCATGTACCTGCTGCCCGAACAGGCCGCGCTGAAGGACGGCCGCGACGTGCTGGACCGCATTGCCAGCCATCCGCGCGTGGCGAAGTTCATCTGCCGCAAGCTGATCCGCCACTTCGCCACCGACACGCCGCCGCAGTCGCTGGTGAACAGCGCCGCGGCGATGTTCCGCGCGCAGTGGCAGAACCCCGACCAGCTCCGCCTGGTGCTGCGCCACATCCTGCGCTCCGAAGTCGTCCGCGAGGGCTGGGACGGAAAACGTCGCCGGCCATCGGAAGTGGTCGCGGCGGCCATGCGCGCCGCAGGCGCCGACTGGACCCTCCGCCCCGACCACGACCGCAGCAACGACTTCATGTGGCGCCTGGGTGCCACCGGCCACTCGCCCAACGACTGGCCGGCGCCCAACGGCTACCCCGACACGGCCACGGCCTGGTCCGGCGCCAACAGTTTTGCCATGACCTGGAAGATGCTCGGCTGGCTGGCGGAAACCAGCGACGGCACGCAGCGGCTGATGCCGATCGTGGAGACGTCGCGGGCAGCCGTGGCGCAGTGGACGCCGCGCGCGCTGGTTGACTTCTGGTGCCAGCGCGTCCTCGGCCATGCCCCCGCGGCAGCCCGCCTGCAGCTGCTCTACCGGTTCATGGCGCAGAACGGCAGCATCGACACCAGCGTGATCCTCGACGACAACGCGTGGCGCGGCAGCGACCTGAAAGGGCACTACAACCACGACCGGCTGCGCAGCATGGTGTCCATGCTGCTGATGTCCCCCGAATTCTCCACCCGCTGAGGACGCAGGCATGGTCGACATCGAACTCTCGCGCCGCGAATTCCTCAAGGGCTGCTGTGCCACCGCCGCGATCGCCGGCGCCGCGCCCGCGCTGCTGTACTCGCGCCCGGCGTTCGCGGGCACTCCGCATGACACCCTGGTCCACGTGTTCCTGCGCGGCGGCATCGACGGCCTGAACCTGGTGGTGCCGACCGCCGGCGAGGACCGCATCCACTACGAGCAGGCGCGCCCTTCGCTGGCCATCGCCGCCACGGGGCCCTACGCGGCGCTGCCGCTCAGCCTGGCTGGCGGCGCCGCCACCGGCTTCGGGCTGCATCCGTCGGCCATCGGGCTGCACGAACTGTGGGGCGAGTCGAAGCTGGCGATCGTGCATGGCTGCGGCATGCAGACCACGGTCACGCGCAGCCATTTCGATGCGCAGCTGTACTGCGACCTGGGCACGCCGGGGCAGCAGGGCGGCGGCACCGGCTGGCTGACGCGCGCATGGAACAGCGATCACGGCGCGGCGGACAACACGCCCATGCCGATGCTGGCGGTCAACAGCCGGCAGCCCGCGAACATGCTGGGCGGCACGGATGCGCTGTCGATGGGCACGCCCACCGACTTCGCGCTCAACGCCGGTCCCTGGCAGTGGCGCGAAGGTGGTGGCGGACGCGCCGCCGGGGTGCTCGGTGTCAACGACCTGCTGGCGGAATACCTGGCAGGACGCAGCGCAGTCGAACGCCAGGCCGCGCTGGCCGAGCAGTCGCTGCGCATGGTGCGTGCGCAGCCCTACAGCGCCGCCCTGCCCGCCGGCTGGCCCACCAGCACCTTCGCGCGCCAGCTGTGGACGGTCGCGCAGTCGATCCGCTTCGGCGTGGGCCTGCGCTATGCGGCAGTGGACCTGGGCGGCTGGGACACCCACGAAGGCCAGGGCACGGCGGGCAGCGGCTACCACTACTACCAGAACAAGATCGCCGAACTCTCGCAGGCCCTCACCGCGTTCTACGTCGAGATGGCCGCCGGTGGCGAGGCGTCGCGGGTGACCGTGGTGGTGCAATCGGAGTTCGGGCGGCGTGTGCGCCAGAACGGCAGCGGAGGCACCGACCACGGCTACGGCAATCCGATGCTGGTGCTCGGCGGGCCGGTCAACGGGCGTCGCTTCTATGGCCAGTGGATGGGCCTGGATCCCGAGGTGCTGTCGCCCTACTTCGGCGACATCCCGGTCGCCACCGACTTCCGTCGGGTCGTGTCGGAGCTGCTGATCCGGCGGATGGGCAACAACCGCCTCGGGCAGGTGTTTCCCGCCTACGCCGGCTACGCGCCGCTCGGCCTGTTCCAGGGCAATGACATGCCGCCGGAGTACGGCACGCCACCCTCCTCGCGCACGCGCCTGCGGGCGCTGGCGCGCCACCGCCAGCCGGCCTACGGCGAATCGATCCAGGGCGGCATGCGCGCCACCGCGGACACGGGTGGGAACCGCCTGGCACGCGGCCTCAGTGCCCTGCGTCGCAAGGCGGTACGCGCCAGGATGCGCGTGCAGCGAGCGCTCGCCCGCCTGGCGTCCTGACACGCGCCACCCCCGCCGCCCTCCGCCAACGGCGGGCGCCCGGACAAAGAAGGTTGCACCGCGGCCTTCTTCGCGCCTTCGCGCCTTCGCGAGACCCCTGCTCCTGCGCAAATCCCTGGCTCTCGCGAAGGCGCGAAGGCGCGAAGCCAAGGGGCCTCCAGGTCAACGCGCGGCGAACAAGCAGACGTTCCTTGCCACGGGAACGTTTCTCCTGCGCCGGTAAACAAACCAAAAAAAGAGCGGGCCTGAGCCCGCTCTTCTGGTTTCCGGCGTGAACCGGGCAGCGACGCGTGCGGCTTACTCGCCGACCACGCCCTCGCCTTCCTCGACCGCCTTCATCGACAGGCGGATGCGGCCCTGCTTGTCGACTTCCAGCACCTTGACCTTGACCATGTCGCCTTCCTTGAGCACGTCGCCGACCTTCTCGACGCGCTCGTTGGAGATCTGCGACACGTGGACCAGGCCGTCCTTGCCGGGGGAGATGGTGACGAAGGCACCGAAGTCCATCAGCTTGACGACCTTGCCCTCGTAGATCCGGCCCGGCTCGACGTCGGAGGTGATCTGCTCGATGCGCTCCTTGGCGGCGCGGCCGGCGGCGGCGTCGACCGATGCGATCGTGATCGTGCCGTCGTCCTGGATGTCGATCTGGGTGCCGGTTTCCTTGGTGATCGCCTGGATGACCGAACCGCCCTTGCCGATCACTTCGCGGATCTTGTCGGGGTGGATCCTGATGGTGATCAGGCGCGGCGCGAACTCGGAGAGCTCCGAACGCGGCGCGGTCAGCGCGGCTTCCATTTCCTTGAGGATGTGCAGGCGGCCCTGCTTGGCCTGCGCCAGCGCGACCTTCATGATCTCTTCGGTGATGCCCTGGATCTTGATGTCCATCTGCAGCGCCGAGATGCCGTTGGTGGTGCCGGCAACCTTGAAGTCCATGTCGCCGAGGTGGTCCTCGTCACCGAGGATGTCGGACAGCACGACATAGTCGTCGCCTTCCTTCACCAGGCCCATCGCGATGCCGGCGACCGGCGCCTTGATCGGCACGCCCGCGTCCATCAGCGCCAGCGACGAACCGCAGACCGACGCCATCGACGACGAACCGTTCGACTCGGTGATCTCGGACACGACGCGGATGGTGTACGGGAACTCTTCCATCGTCGGCATCACGGCGAGCACGCCGCGCTTGGCAAGGCGGCCGTGGCCGATCTCGCGACGCTTCGGACCCATCATGCGGCCGGCTTCGCCGACCGAGTACGGGGGGAAGTTGTAGTGGAACAGGAAGTGTTCCTTGTACTCGCCGGACACGGCATCGATGATCTGGCCGTCGCGGGCGGTGCCGAGCGTCACGGCGACGATCGCCTGGGTCTCGCCACGGGTGAACAGCGACGAGCCGTGCACGCGCGGCAGGATGCCGACGCGGCTGGCGATCGGGCGGACCGTGTCGAGCGCGCGGCCGTCGATGCGGACCCTGGTCTTGAGGACCGAGTTGCGCATGGTCTGGTATTCCTGCTCGCTGAACTCCTTCGAGAGGTCGCCCGGCGCCCAGGCATTGGCCTCGGCATGCGGGGCCAGCGCGTTCAGGATCGCCTTCTTGACGGTCGAGATGGCGTCCTTGCGCTCGAGCTTGTCACGCACCTGGAATGCGGCCGCGAGCTGCTCGCCGACGGCGGTGCGGATGGCGTGCACGATGCCTTCGTCCGCGGCGGGCGCGGTCCAGCTCCACTTGGGCTTGCCGGCTTCGGCGACGAGTTCGTTGATGGTGCTGATCGCGACCTGCATCTGCTGGTGGCCGAACATCACCGCACCGAGCATCACGTCTTCGGACAGCTCCTTGGCTTCCGACTCGACCATCAGCACCGCGTTGGCGGTACCGGCGACGACCAGCTCGAGCTCGGAATCCTTCAGCTCGGAGATGGTCGGGTTGAGCAGGTACTGGCCGTCCTTGTAGCCGACCTTGGCGGCGCCGATCGGGCCGTCGAACGGCGCGCCCGAAAGCGACAGCGCGGCCGAGGCACCGATCAGGGCGAGGATGTCGCCGTCGACCTCGGGGTTCATCGACATCACCGTGGCGATGATCTGCACTTCGTTGCGGAAGCCGTCCGGGAACAGCGGGCGGATCGGGCGGTCGATCAGGCGCGAGATCAGCGTTTCCTTCTCGGTCTGGCGGCCCTCGCGCTTGAAGAAACCGCCCGGGATGCGGCCGCCGGCGTAGAACTTCTCCTGGTAGTCGACGGTGAGCGGGAAGAAATCCTGCCCCTCGCGCGCGGTCTTGTTGGCGACGGCGCTGACCAGCAGCACGGTGCCCTCGCACGAGACCATGACCGCGCCGCCGGCCTGGCGGGCGATTTCACCGGTCTCGATGGTGACCGTGCGGTTGCCGTACTCGAAGCTCTTGATCACTTTTGCCACGTTGGTGATTCCTTGATGACTCTTGCGATGAACCGGGCGGGACCCTTGCCCCGTGCCGGGTGGCGCGCACTGGCGGCGTGCCGAAATAAAACCGCGGCGCATCTCTGCGCCGCGGTGGGGTGGATCAGCGACGCAGGCCGAGCTTCTCGATCAGCGCCTTGTAACGCGCGCTGTCCTTGCGGTGCAGGTAGTCGAGCAGGCTGCGGCGGCGGTTGACCATCATCAGCAGCCCGCGGCGGCTGTGGTGGTCCTGCTTGTGCGCCTTGAAATGCTCGGTCAGGTGCACGATGCGTGCGGTGAGCAGGGCGACCTGGACTTCCGGGGAGCCGGTGTCCGCGTCGCCGCGCTTGTTGTCTTCAATGATCTTGCCGGTGTCGATGGTGGACATGCTGTGCAACCTTCTGGTGATGCGTGGACCGCAGGAACACCGTGGCACGCCGGTTGGCATGCACGGGCACCACGTGACCCGCCGCGAGCGGTGGAGCGTGATCGGCGCGGAAGCGCCGGAATTGACACGAAAAAGCCGGGAGATTGTAGCCCGGGGGCCACCCCGCGGACAAGGCGGATCACGCCGTCGCGGCACCGCCCGTCGGTTGGGCGCAGGCCCAGGCGAACATGCGCCGCGGCCGCAACGCGCCATCGGCATCCACTTCGCCCAGACCCAGCACGCGCGCGTCGGGACCGTGGATCGCCACCTCCCCCTGCGGGCTGAATGGCCCGGGGGCGCCCTGCCCGTACGACAGGCGCGCGGCGTCGGCGGCGCCCACGGCGACCCGTGGCCAGGCATCCATGCCGGATTCGATGGGCAGCAGGCAGGATTCGAGGCAGTGCTCGCCGCGTGCCGCGAGCGCGGCCAGGTCGTCGAGCGTCCACATCCGCGGGTCCCTGAACGGGTCCACCCACAGGCGCCGCAGCTCGGACACGTGCGCGCCGCAGCCCAGTGCTTCACCGAGATCGCGCACCAGGCTGCGCACGTAGGTGCCGGACCCGCATTCAACACGCAGGCGCAGGATGTGCGGCGGACGGCCATCGCCGGGCACGTCGAGCAGATCGGCGGCCGAGAGCAGCGTAAAGGCGTGCACGTCCACGGGGCGCGGTTCGACTTCCACCGGCTCGCCGCGCCGGGCCTTGGCGTACAGCGGTTCGCCGCCGCGCTTGAGTGCAGAATAGATCGGGGGCCGCTGCTGGATGTGGCCGGTGAGCGCCGCCAGCGCGGCATCGAGGGTGGCGACATCGAGCAGCGGCACCGGGCGCTCGCGCAGCAGCTGGCCGTCGGCATCGTCGGTGTCGGTCACCTGTCCCAGGCGCGCGACAACGTCGTAGGCCTTGCGCGCACCCAGCAGGCCACCGGCGATCTTGGTGGCTTCGCCGAAGCACACGGGCAGCAGGCCGGTGGCCAGCGGGTC
Organism: Luteimonas sp. MC1825; assembly: GCF_014764385.1. Taxonomy (NCBI): domain Bacteria; kingdom Pseudomonadati; phylum Pseudomonadota; class Gammaproteobacteria; order Lysobacterales; family Lysobacteraceae; genus Luteimonas; species Luteimonas sp. MC1825. The sequence continues at coordinate 1,664,197 of NZ_CP061714.1, forward strand.
GAGGCTGCCGGTATGCCCGCCCTTCTCGGCGCGGAACATGTGGCGGACGCGCTGCAGTGCCTGGTTGGAACTCAGCCCGCGCGGCTTGTCGAGCAGCAGGATGCCGTCGAGCTTGCGGAAGCGCGTACGTGGCTTGGCAGTCATCGCGGGGGATCAGTCCCCGCTGCCGGGCTCGCCGGAGTCATCGCGGTCGCCCGGCCCGCCCGCTTCGCGCAGCAGGTTCTCGATGCGCTCGCCGCGGTCGACGGAGTCGTCGTAATGGAAATGCAGCTCCGGCACGTGGCGCATCTTCACCGTATGCGCAAGGCGGTAGCGGACTTCGTACGCCACCGCCTTCAGGCCCTTCATGGCCTCGGCGGCGCGCTCGGGGTCGAGCGCGGTCACGAAGACCTTGGCGTGCGCCATGTCACGGGTGACCTCGACGTCGGAGACGCTGAGCGACGGCAGGCCGTGCTGCGCGACCGCGTCGCGCACGAGGGTGCCCAGCTCGCGGCGGAGCTGGGCGGACACGCGGTCGGTTCTGTGGAAGGACTTCTTCACAGCGTGCGCTGGACCTCGACGCGTTCGAAGCACTCGATCTTGTCACCGGGCTTGACGTCGTTGTACGCCTTCACGCCGATGCCGCACTCGGTGTGGACGCGGACCTCGTCGACGTTCTCCTTGAAGCGGCGCAGCGATTCCAGCTCGCCCTCGAAGATGACCGTCTCGTCGCGCAGCACGCGGATCGGCTTGTGGCGCTTGACCACGCCCTCGATGACCATGCTGCCGGCGACCGCGCCGAACTTGGAGCTGCGGAACACCTCGCGCACCTCGGCGGTGCCGATGATGTCCTCGCGGATCTCGACGCCGAGGATGCCCGACGCCACCTGCTTCACCTGGTCGATCACGTCATAGATGATCGAGAAGTAACGCAGGTCGAGGCCGGTGGATTCGATCAGCTTGCGCGCCGACGCATCGGCGCGGACGTTGAAGCCGATGATCGTGGCCTTGGAGGCGGCGGCGGAGTTGGCGTCGGACTCGGTGATCGCGCCCACGCCGGAGCGGATGATGTTGACCCGGATCTCGTCGTTGGAGAGCGCGGTGAGTGCCTGGCGCAGTGCTTCCACCGAACCCTGCACGTCGGCCTTGACCACCAGCGGCAGCTCGAGCTGCTGGCCGCCGCCCATCTGCGCCATGATGTCTTCCATGCGGTTGCCGGCAGCCTGCACCAGGCGCTGCTCGCGGCGCTTGGTCTCGCGCTGCTGGGCCACGTCCTTGGCGAGGCGCTCGTCCTCGACCACCACGAAGTCGTCGCCGGCATCGGGCACGCCCGAAAGGCCCAGCACCTGCACCGGGATGGACGGGCCGGCGCCATCGACCTGCACGCCGCTCTCGTTGAACAGCGCGCGGACGCGGCCGTACTCGATGCCGCACACCAGGTAGTCGCCCTTGTTGAGCATGCCCTGCTGCACCAGCACCGTGGCCACCGGGCCGCGGCCCTTGTCCAGCGAGGACTCGATCACCACGCCCGAGGCGCGGCCATCGGCGACCGCGCTCAGCTCGAGCACTTCGGCCTGCAGGCCGATCGCGTCCAGCAGGTCGTCCACGCCGTCGCCGGTCTTGGCCGACAGCTCGACCATCTGCGTGTCGCCGCCGAATTCCTCGGCCACGATCTCGTGTGTCAGCAGCTCGTTCTTGATGCGCTGCGGGTCGGCTTCGGACTTGTCGATCTTGTTGATGGCGATGATCAGCGGGACCTTGGCGGCCCGGGCGTGCTGGATCGCCTCGATGGTCTGCGGCATCACGCCGTCGTCGGCGGCGACCACGAGCACCACGATGTCGGTGAGCTTGGCGCCGCGCGAACGCATCGAACTGAACGCGGCATGGCCGGGCGTGTCGAGGAAGCTGATGACGCCCTTCGGCGTATCGACGTGGTACGCGCCGATATGCTGGGTGATGCCGCCGGCTTCGCCTGTGGCGACCTTGGTGCGGCGGATGTAGTCCAGCAGCGAGGTCTTGCCGTGGTCGACGTGGCCCATGATGGTGACCACCGGCGGACGCGCGACCTTGTCGCCCTGCACGCCTTCGCCATGCGCGATCAGCTCGCTCTCGGCATCGTCGGCGTCGGCGCGCACGGCGGTGTGTCCGAGCTCCTCGACGACCAGCATCGCCGTGTCATGGTCGATGGACTGGGTGATGGTGGCCATCACGCCCATCTTGAACAGCGCCTTGACCACTTCGCCGCCCTTCATCGCCAGCTTCTGCGCAAGGTCGGCCACGGTGATCGCTTCGCCGATCGCGACTTCGCGCACGACCGGCGCGATCGGCCGGGTGAACCCGGTACCGGTGCGGCTCTGGTCGCGGTTGTTGCCGCGCTGCGGGCGTGCCTTCGGGCGCGCGGTGCTGCGGCGCGCGCGGTCGGCTGCGGAAAGATGCATCTTGCCGGCGAAACGCGCGGCGCTGTCGTCGTCCTCGCCACCGGCGGGTGCCTGGTGCGAACCGCGTGCACCCTTGGGCTTGGCGGCGCCACGGTCATCACTGCGCGGCGGCGCCGGCTTGGGATGGCCATGGCCGTGGGTCGCGGCGGGCTTGCGCACGGCATCGTCGTCGCCCGCGACGGGCGCGGCCGGGGCTGCCGCGGCGCGCAGGCGCGCGGCCTCGGCGTCGGCGGCCACGCGCTTGCGCTCCTCGATCTCTTCGGCGCGACGGCGGTCGTCGGCGGCCAGGCGCTCCTGCTCGTCCCGGTTGTGCTGGCGCGACTCCTCGAGCTTGCGCAGGATGTCGGCGCGCTCCTCGTCCTCGGTCATGCCCTGCGGGCCCGTACCGGGCCTCACCAGCGTGACCTTCTTGCGCACGACTACGTCGACGGTCGGCTTGTTCTTGCCGCCGCCCACGGTGAGCGTGCTCTTGCGGTTGAGGGTGATCTTCTTCGGTGCGACCGGATCCTCGGCCACCGCTTCGGTGCGGCCATGGGTCCGGCGCAGGAAGCCGAGAAGCTTCACCTTCTCGGTGCTGGTCACGACCTGGTCGGGATTGTTGAACGACATGCCCGCTTCGGACAGTTGCTCAAGCAGCTTCTCGACCGGCGTGTTCACCAGTTCGGCCAGCTTGCGGATGGTGGTTTGCTGCGACATTCGGCTTCCGGTTCCTTTGGCGTCGGCATGTGCCGCGCTATGGAGATGGATCAATTCTGGGTGCTTGCTGGTCGGGGGCCTGGACCCCTGACTGTCAGCCTTCGCTTTCCAGGCGCGCGATCTCTTCGGCCCGCGCGGCAAGGATCAGCGCGGCGGCACGATCGAGCTCGAGGCCCTCGATGCCGAACTCCAGCACTTCGTCGGCGGCCAGGTCGGACAGGTCCTCGCTGGTGCGCACGCCGTGCGCGGCCAGCGCGAACGCGGTCTCGTCGTCCATGCCTTCGAGCTGCAGCAGGTCGTCCGCCGGGGCGTTCTCGTCGAGTTCCTCGGCGTCGGCCAGCGCGTCGTTGAGCAGCGCGTCGCGGGCGCGGGCGCGCAGTTCCTCGACGATGTCCTCGTCGAAGCCCTCCACCGCCAGCAGCTCGCCGACGGGCACGTACGCGATTTCCTCGACCGTGCTGAAGCCTTCGGTGACGAGGATGGTGGCGATCTCCTCGTCGACCTCGAGCTTCTCCTGGAACAGGGCGCGCGCCGTGGCCTGCTCGGCATCGGACTTCGCGGCCACCTGGTCCTGGGTCATCACGTTGAGCTGCCAGCCCGACAGGCGGCTGGCGAGGCGCACGTTCTGGCCGCCCTTGCCGATCGCCTGCGCGAGGCGGTCTTCGGCCACCGCGAGGTCCATCGAGTGCTTGTCTTCGTCGACCACGATCGACTGCACTTCCGCCGGCGCCATGGCGTTGATCACGAACTGCGCCGGGTTGTCGGACCACAGCACGATGTCGACGCGCTCGCCGTTGAGCTCGTTGCTCACGGCCTGCACGCGCGAACCGCGCATGCCGATGCAGGCGCCGATCGGATCGGTGCGGGTGTCGTAGGCGACCACGGCGATCTTGGCGCGGTCGCCGGGATCACGCGCGCAGGCCTTGATCTCGACCAGGCCCTGGCCGACTTCCGGCACTTCGAGCTTGAACAGCTCCATCATGAATTCAGGGGCGGCGCGGCTGATGAACAGCTGCGGGCCGCGGGGCTCGCTGCGCACGTCGTACAGGTAACCGCGGATGCGGTCCCCGGCGCGCACGACGTCGCGCGGGATCGCCTTGTCCTTGGGGATGAAGGCTTCGGCGTTGCCACCGAGGTCGACGAAGACGTTGCCGCGCTCGACGCGCTTGACCACGCCGGTGACCAGCTCGCCCACCCGATCCTTCCAGGCATCGACGACCTGCTGGCGCTCGGCTTCGCGCACGCGCTGCACGATCACCTGCTTGGCCGCCTGCGCGGCGATGCGCCCGAAGTCGACGTTGTCGATCTGCTCTTCGATGTAGTCGCCGACCTCGACCCCTTCGGCTTCGTCGACCGCGTCCATCAGGCGGATCTGGCGGTCCGGGGACTCCATCACCACGTCGTCGGCCACCACTTCCCAGCGGCGGAACGTTTCGTAGTTGCCGTCCTTGGAATCGATGGTCACGCGCGTCAGCACGTCCTGGTCGAGGTAGCGCTTCTTGGCCGCGGTGGCCAGCGCGGCCTCGATGGCTTCAAGGATGACCGACTCCGGCACGCCCTTTTCATTGGCGACGGCGTCGACGACCAGCAACAGTTCCTTGCTCATTCCTGTATTACTCCGCACGGGACGGCTTGGAGGCCGCCGGCTTGTTGGTTTGTCTGTTGTGCGGCGTGCCCTTGCCGGGGCGGTCGTCACGCCCGGAGGCGTCCTTCGCCGGCCCGTAGCCGAGGGCGACCCAGTCGGGTACCAGCCGCGCCTTCTCGATATTGCCGGCGGCCACCGCAATCGGCTGGCCGTCGACATCAAATGTGATGGTCTCGCCTTCCACCGCGGCGATCCGTCCCGTCAGGCGACGACGGCCGTCCTGCGGCAGCTGCAGGGTGACCTTGGCCTGCTCGCCCATGAAGCGCGCGAAGTGCGCCGCCTTGAACAGCAGCCGGTCAACGCCGGGCGACGACACTTCCAGCGTGTAGTTGCCGCTGATCGGATCCTCGACGTCGAGCTGGGCCGAGACCTCGCGGCTCACGGCCTCGCAGTCCTCGATCCCCACGCCCTGCGTGTCCGCGGACGTTTCGGCACCGGGTCGCTCGATGTACAGCCGCACCACGGCACTGCCGGGCGCCGACAGGTATTCCACGCCCAGCAACTCCAGCCCCAGCGCGGCGACGGTCGGAGACAGCAGGTTGGCGATGTCGGTTGATTTGTCCGTCACGTTTGCCTCCTCCTCCAGATGCGGTCGCGCTTTGGCGGCGCCAAAAAAAAACAAAGGGCCCAATGGGCCCTTGTCCGATACTGCTGGATCCGGTGCCGGCGCGCCTCATTGCGCACCGGACGAGCCCAAACTTTCCTTAATCGAAAAAAGCCTCCTTGGAGGCTTTTCGTCGACCGCGAAAAGCTGGTAGCGGGGGCAGGATTTGAACCTGCGACCTTCGGGTTATGAGCCCGACGAGCTGCCAGACTGCTCCACCCCGCAGCAGAAGCGGAATTATGAAGGAACGCCCCGGGCAATGCAAGCCCTCGGACGTTCCCGGATGCCTATGCGGCCAACGCCGCCTGGCACCAGGCCATGACCGGGTTCCAGTACACGCCCAGCACCAGCAGGGCGAGCGCATTCACCGCGAACAGGGTGCGCAGTGGCGCGTCGGCACGGGCCTCCAGCGGCGCACCCACCGGCTCGTCGAAATACATGACCTTGATGACGCGCAGGTAATAGAACGCGCCCACCACGGCGAACACGATGCCGACGATCGCCAGCCACATCAGGTCGCCCTGCAGGGCGGCACGCAGCACCGCCAGCTTGGCCCAGAACCCGAGGAACGGCGGCACGCCGGCCATCGAAGCCATGATGCACAGCACCAGCGCCGCCATCCACGGGCTGCGCGCATTCAGGCCGCGGAAGTCGTCGATGCGGTCGGCCTCGAAGCCGCGGTTGGACAGCACGATGATCGCGCCGAACCCCGCCGCCGCCATCAGCGCGTAGCTGATCGCATAGAACATCGCCGCCGCGTAGCCCTCCACTCCGCCGCCGGCGAAGCCGAGCAGCAGGAAGCCCACGTGCGACACGGTGGAGTACGCCAGCATCCGCTTCAGGTTGGCCTGCGCAATCGCGAACAGGTTGCCGACCACCAGCGAGAGCGCGGCGATGCCGGCCAGCAGCAGCTGCCACTGGTCCTGGAGCGCCCCGCCGCCCAAGCCGTCCTCGAGCAGGCGATAGGCCATGCCGAACACGGCAAGCTTGGGTGCCGAGCCGATGAACAGCGTGATCGGCGTGGGCGCACCGTGGTACGCATCGGGCAGCCACATGTGGAACGGCGCGGCGCCGAACTTGAAGCAGATGCCGACCACCATGAACGCGGTGCCGGTGAGCAGCAGGGTGGCCGTGCCGCCTTCGAGACCCATTGCGGTCTCGCGCAGGGTCGCCAGGTCCAGGGTACCGGTGGCGCCGTAGACCAGCGACATGCCGTACAGCAGCAGGCCCGAGGCCAGCGCGCCCAGCACGAAGTACTTCATGCCGGCCTCGGATGCGACCGGGCTGTCACGATCGATCGCCACCAGGGCGTACTGGCACAGGGCCAGCAGTTCGAGACCGACATAGACCAGGGTGAGGTTGCCGGCGGAAACCAGCAGCATCATGCCCGCGGTGGCGAACATCACCAGCACCGGCAGCTCGCCCTTGTAGAGGTCGCGTTCGCGCATGTACGACCATGCGTAAACGAGCGACGCGGCGCTGAGCAGGACCAGCACCGTCTTCAGCACGTCGGCGACCGGGTCGCGTACGAACATGCCGCCCAGCACCGTGCCCTGCCCGCCCACGCCGGCGAACGCCATTGCCGCCGCGACCACCAGCAGCAGCACGGCGAGCACGTGAGTCACCACGCGGCGACGCTCGCCGATGAACAGGTCAAGCATCAGCAGCGCGAACGCGCCAAGCACCACCACGAACTCGGGCGCCAGCGGCGCGATGTCGGCCAGCGTCCGGATCGGCGGGGTCATTGCTCCAGGCATCATCGCGGGGTCTTCCTCAAAGCTTGCTGTTGGCGAGCACGCTCGCCAGTTGCGCGATGGACGGTTCCATCAGGTCGATCAGGGGCTTCGGCCACACGCCAATGAGCAGCACGCCGGCGGCGAACACGCCCAACACCAGGATCTCGCGGCCGTTGATATCCTTCAGCCCGGCGACATGGGCATTGCCGATCTCGCCGTACAGCACGCGCTTGACCAGCCACAGGGTGTACCCGGCGCTGATGATGAGCGTGAGCGCGGCGGTGAAGGCGATCAGCGGGTGGTGCTGGAACGACGCCAGCACGATCATGAATTCGCCCACGAAGCCCGAGGTGCCCGGCAGGCCGGCGTTGGCCATGCCGAAGAACACGAACAGCACGGCGAACCAAGGCATCACGTTGGCCACGCCGCCGTAGTCGCGGATCATGCGCGTGTGCATGCGGTCGTAGAGCACGCCGACACAGCTGAACATCGCGCCGGAGATGAAGCCGTGCGAGACCATCTGCACCATCGCACCCTGCAGGCCGAGCTGCGCCGCATCGGTGTTGCCGACATCGCGCACCAGCGCGAAGGCGATGAAGGTGCCCAGGGTCACGAAGCCCATGTGCGCGACCGACGAATAGGCGATGAGCTTCTTCATGTCGTCCTGCACCAGCGCCACCATGCCCACGTAGACCACGGCGATCAGCGACAGCGCGATCATCAACCAGGCCCACTCGTGGCCGGCGTCGGGCACGATCGGCAGGCTGAAGCGCAGGAACCCGTAGCCGCCGATCTTCAGCATGATCGCCGCCAGAATCACCGAGCCGCCGGTCGGCGCCTCGACGTGCGCATCCGGCAACCACGTGTGCACCGGGAACATCGGCACCTTGACCGCGAACGCGATCAGGAAGGCGAAGAACAGCCAGGCCTGCTCGGTGGCATCCAGCGGAAGCGCGTACAGGTCGGGCAGCTGCCAACTGCCGGCCTTCAGGTACAGGTAGATCAGCCCGACCAGCATGAACACCGAGCCGAGGAAGGTGTACAGGAAGAACTTCACCGACGCGTACACGCGCCGCGGGCCGCCCCAGACGCCGATGATGATGAACATCGGGATCAGCATGCCTTCGAAGAACACGTAGAAGAGCATGGCGTCGACCGCCGAGAACACGCCGATCATCAGGCCCTCGAGGATCAGCATGGCGGCGTAATACTGGTTGACGCGCTTGTCGATCGAGGTCCAGGCACCGACCAGCACCAGCGCGGTGACCAGCGTGGTGAGGATGATCAGCGCGACCGAGATGCCGTCGCCGCCCAGGTGGTACTGGATGTCGTAGGCGGGGATCCACTCCCGCGCCTCGACGAACTGCATGCCGACCACGGCGTGGTCGAAGCCGGTGAACAACGGGATGCTGATGGCGAACGCCACCAGCGCGATCGCCAGCGACAGCCAGCGGGCGGCGTTGGCGCGGCTGTTGCCGAGCGCGAGCACCAGCGCGCCACCGAGGATCGGCAGCCAGATGAGGATGCTGAGGAGAGGCCAGTTCGACACGTATCGTCTTCCGTCAGGTCCAGTAGTGGATGACAACGGCCAGGAGCACGATCAGGCCGAGGATCATCGCGAATGCATAGTCGGGCAGGCGCCCGGTCTGCAGCTTGCGCAGTACGCGCGCCGCCAGGCCGACGCTGTTCGCGGAGCCGTTGACAATGGCCCCGTCGATCACGCGGCGGTCCACAAGGTCGGAGGCCTCGCCCAGCAGCAGGCTGCCGCCAGCCAGGCCACCGATCCACAGGTCGTCGGCCCAGTACTTCTTCTCCAGCACCTTGACCGGCAGCGCGAACACGCGCCGCGCCCTGGACGCGAGGTCCGGCTTCCACCAGTACATGACGGTCGCAAGCACGAAGCCGGCCACGGTCAGCAGGAACGCCGGTGCCATGAAGCCATGCGTGGCGAATGCCACCGGGCCGTGCCACAGCGCCTCGCCGACCATTGCGACCGTGTCGCGCGCGGCGGCGACGTCGATCGCGCCGAGGAAGAACGGCAGCACCTCGCGGTGGCCGCTCCAGTCGGTGCCGAACAGCATCGGGCCGGCGGTGAAGAAACCGATCAGGACCGACGGGATCGCCAGCAACACCAGCGGCAGCGTGACCACCCACGGCGATTCACGCGGCTCGACCGGGCCGTGGTGGGCGTGGTCGTCGCCGTGGTGGGCTGCGTCATGGCCGTGGTCGTCGACCGGCGCGTCGCGGAAGCGCTCGCGGCCGAAGAACGTCAGGTACAGCAGGCGGAAGCTGTAGAACGAGGTCACGAACGCGCCCGCCAGCACCGCCCAGTAGCCGTAGGTACCCACCCAGCCCATGTTCGCCGAAGCGTGCTTGGCCGCTTCGATGATCGTGTCCTTGGAGTAGAAGCCGCTGAAGAACGGCGTTCCGATCAGTGCCAGCGTGCCGAGCAGCATGGTCCAGAACGTCACCGGCATGTACTTGCGCAGGCCGCCCATGCGGCGCATGTCCTGCTCGTGGTGCAGGGCGATGATCACCGAACCGGCGCCGAGGAACAGCAGCGCCTTGAAGAAGGCGTGGGTCATCAGGTGGAACACCGCCGCCGAGTACGCGGACACGCCCAGGGCCACCGTCATGTAGCCCAGCTGCGACAGCGTGGAGTACGCGATCACCCGCTTGATGTCGTTCTGCACGATGCCGATCAGGCCGGTGAAGAACGCGGTCGTGGCGCCGATGAACAGCACGAACTGCAGCGCGGTCTCCGACAGCTCGAACAGCGGCGACATGCGCGCCACCATGAAGATGCCGGCGGTGACCATGGTCGCGGCGTGGATCAGCGCGGAGATCGGGGTCGGGCCTTCCATCGAGTCGGGAAGCCAGACGTGCAGCGGCACCTGTGCCGACTTGCCCATCGCGCCCACGAACAGGCAGATGCACACCACCGTGGCCGCCGACCAGGCGTGGCCGTCGAAGATCTCGATCACCTGGCCGCCGCCGATGCGGTCGCTGGCGTTGGCGAATACCGTGGCGTAGTCGAGGGTGCCGAACCAGTACAGCACGCCGGCGATGCCGAGCAGGAAGCCGAAGTCGCCAACGCGGTTGACCACGAACGCCTTCATGTTGGCGAAGATCGCCGACGGACGCTTGAACCAGAAGCCGATCAGCAGGTACGACACCAGTCCCACCGCTTCCCAGCCGAAGAACAGCTGGAAGAAGTTGTTCGACATCACCAGGGTCAGCATCGAGAACGTGAACAGGCTGATGTAGCTGAAGAAGCGCTGGTAGCCGGGGTCCTCGGCCATGTAGCCGATCGTGTACACGTGCACCAGCAGCGACACGAAGGTCACCACGACCATCATCATCGCGGTCAGCTTGTCGACCATGAAGCCGACGTGGGCCTCGTAACCCGCGACCTGGAACCAGGTGTAGATGTTCTCGTTGAACGGCGAGGCACCCTGCCCTGCCAGTTGCCAGAGCACATGGCCCGACAGCGCGCAGCTCACCGCGACGCCGAGGATGGTGATGGTGTGCGAGCCGGCGCGCCCGACCTGGCGGCCGAACAGGCCGGCGAGTATCGCGCCCAGGAGCGGCGCCAGCACGATCGCCAGCAGCACCGTCTTCGAGATGAGGATTTCCGTGACAGGCATCGGTCAGCCCTTCAACGTGTCGAGTTCGGCGACGTTGATGGTGCGCCGGTTGCGGAACAGGGTGACCAGGATGGCCAGGCCGATGGCGGCCTCGGCCGCGGCCACCGTGAGGATGAAGAACACGAACACCTGGCCGGCCGCGTCGTTCATCTCGCGCGAGAACGCCACGAAGTTGATGTTCACCGCGAGCAGCATCAGCTCCAGCGACATCAGCAGCACGATGACATTCTTGCGGTTGAGGTAGATGCCGGCAACGCTGATGCAGAACAGCACGGCGCCGAGCGCCAGGTAGTGGCCGAGGGCCAGGCCCTGTCCCAGGAACTCCATTACTTCTCCTCCCCACCGGCGTCGGGCGCCGGGGTGTCGTCGGCCACGTGCACCGAAGACGGCATCTTGACCATGCGCAGGCGATCGCCTGCACGCACGCGCGCCTGCTGCGCGGGATTCTGGTGCTTGGTTCCTTCGCGGCGGCGCAACGTCAGGGTGACCGCCGCGATCACGGCCACGGTCAGGATCACCGCGGCGACCTCGAACGGCAGCAGGAAGTCGGTGAACAGGCGGCGCGCGATCCACACCGTGTTGGACACCTGCTCGCCGTCCACCGCGGCCTCCGCTGCGAACGGGGTGGCGACGAACGCCTTGACGCCGATGAGCGTCAGGATCTCGACCAGCATCACCACTGCGACCAGCAGGCCCACCGGCAGGTGGCGCACGTAGCCCTTGTGCATCTGCTCTTCGTCGATGTCGAGCATCATCACCACGAACAGGAACAGCACCATCACCGCGCCCACGTACACCAGCACCAGCGCGACGCCCAGGAACTCGGCGCCGGCGATGATCCAGGTGCAGGCCACGGTGAAGAAGGTCAGCACCAGGAACAGTGCGGCGTGCACCGGGTTGCGGACGCTGATCACGGCCACCGCCGAGACCACGGTGACCGCGGCGAATGCCAGGAAAGCGAGAAGGGCGAAGTCCATGGTTTACCTGTATCCGGCGTCGGCGGTGCGGCGCTCGGCGATCTCGGCCTCGAGCCGGTCACCGATGGCCAGCAGCTGCTGCTTGTTGACGATGTTCTCGCCGCGGTTCTCGAAGTGGTACTCGTGGATATGCGTCTCCACGATCGAGTCCACCGGGCACGACTCTTCGCAGAATCCGCAGAAGATGCACTTGAACAGGTCGATGTCGTAGCGCGTGGTCCGGCGCGTGCCGTCCTCGCGCTGCTCGGAATCGATGGTGATCGCCAGCGCCGGGCACACGGCCTCGCACAGCTTGCATGCGATGCAGCGTTCTTCGCCGTTGGGATAGCGGCGCAGCGCGTGCAGTCCGCGGAAGCGCGGAGACTGCGGGGTCTTTTCCATCGGGTACATGATCGTGTACTTGGGACGGAACAGGTACCGCAGCGTCAGCGACATGCCGGCCAACATCTCCAGCAGCAGCAGGCTCTTCGCCCAGGAAAGGATCTTGCCCATCACGCACCTGCCTCGAACACGCCGAAGTACGCCATCAGCGCGGTAACCGCGATCCACGCGATCGCCAGCGGGATGAACACCTTCCAGCCCAGGCGCATGATCTGGTCATAGCGGTAGCGCGGGAACGTGGCGCGGAACCACACGAAGCAGCTCGCGAAGAAGAACGCCTTGGCGATCAGCCACCACCAGCCGTCGACCGCCAGCCACTCGAGCACCGGCACGCCGGCGAACCAGCCCTGGAACGGCGACAGCCAGCCGCCCAGGAAGAAGATCGCGGTGAGCACGCTCACCAGGATCATGTTGGCGTACTCGGCCAGGAAGAACAGCGCGAACACCGAGCCGGAGTACTCCACCATGTGCCCGGCGACGATCTCGGACTCACCCTCGACCACGTCGAACGGCGAGCGGTTGGTCTCGGCCACGCCGGAGATGAAGTAGATGACGAACAGCGGCAGCAGCGGCAGCCAGAACCACTCGAGGAAGCCGGCGTTTCCGGACTGCGCCATCACGATGGCGCTCAGGTTGAGGCTGCCCGAAGCGACCATCACGCCGACCAGCGCGAAGCCCATCGCGATCTCGTAGCTCACCATCTGCGCCGCGGCGCGCATGGCACCGAGGAACGCGTACTTCGAGTTCGACGCCCAGCCGGCAATGATGATGCCGTACACGCCGAGCGAGACCACCGCCAGCAGGTACAGCAGGCCCGCGTTGGCATTGGACAGCACCATCTGCGCGTCGAACGGCACCACCGCCCAGGCGGCGAGCGCCGGGACCATGGTGATCATCGGCGCCAGCACGTACAGCACCGGGTGCGCGCGCGTCGGCTGGATGACTTCCTTGAACAGGAGCTTGAAGACGTCGGCGAAGGCCTGCAGCACGCCCCAGCCGACATACATCGGGCCGTGGCGGATGTGCATCCAGCCGATCAGCTTGCGCTCCCAGACCACGTAGAACGCCACGGCGATGATCACCGGCATGGCGATACAGAGGATCAGCAGCACCAGCCAGATGACGGTACCGATGGGGCCGAGCGCATCGAGCCATTCGCGGAACGGCGAAACGGCGTCGAGCACCAGGCTTGCGGTATTGGTCGTGCTCATGCGGCCACCACCCTGGCGCGGCCGCCGGCAAGCGCCGCCGTGGCGCCGTACCCGGATTCGACCCACGCCGCGCCCCGCGCGACGCGGTCGCTGGCGACTACCTGCAGGGTGGCGGTGCCGGCGTGGTTGGACACCTTGGCCATGGCGCCATCGGCCACGCCCGCCGCCGACGCATCGTCGGGGTGGAGCGTGATGCGCGGACCGGCGGTGAGCGGATGTGCCTGCAGCGCGGCCGCGCGACGCGTGACGCCGTCGGTGCGGTAGATCGCCTGCGACACGGCGAGCTCAAGGCCTTCGCCGCCGCCCTCGCCCACCGTGGTCGCGGAGGCCGACACCGCGACGCTGCGCGGCGCCATGCCGGCGCGCACTTCGGCCAGATCGACGAAATCGAAGCCCGGCAGCGCCAGCAGCCCGCCGAGTGCACGCAGGGCCTTCCAGCCTGGTCGCGCCTGATCCGGCAACTTGCCGGCGGCGACGGCGCGCTGCTCGCGGCCATCGAGGTTGGTCAGGGTGGCGTCGATCTCGGGCAGCAGGCCGATCGGCAGGATCACATCGGCCACGCGGCGCGTCGATGCGCAGGCGAAGTGGCTGAAGGCCACGACCTGCGCGCCGCCAAGCGCGGCCATCGCACTCGCCTGGTCGGCGAAGTCGAGTCCAGGCTCGACGCCGTACGTCACGTAGCCGCTGCGCGGCTGCGCCAGCATCGTGCCCGCGTCACGCGAAGCCGGCAGGACGCCGTTGCGCGCCAGGCCGAGCGCGTTCGCGCCCTGCGGGATGCGGCACAGCGCGCCGTTGCCGGAGGCGGCAAGCGCGGCGGCCGCGGCGCGGATGTCCGCGGCATGCGCGCCGTTCTCGGCCACGCCACCGACGATCACCACCACGCGCGCGCTGTCCTTCAGTGCGGCGGCAAGCTCCACGGAGCCGAGCGCGGCGGCGATGCGGGACGGCGCGACGATCGTCTTCGACGTGATGTCGAAGGCGAACTCGAAGTCCACCGGATTGACCACGTGCACGCGCGCGCCACGGACCCAGGCCTTGCGCACGCGCTGGTGCAGCAACGGCAGTTCGTAACGCAGGTGGCTGCCGACGATGACGATCGCGTCCGCCTGTTCGATGTCTTCCACCGGCATGGCGAACGGCTCGGCCACCGCGGCGTCGGAGAGGTCACGCTGGGAAATGCGGTGGTCGAGGTTGCCGGTGCCAAGGGCCTCGGCCAGGCGCGCCAGCAGCGCGCCCTCCTCGTTGGAGGTCGCCGGATGCACCAGGATGCCGAGGTCGTCGGCGGCATTGTCGCGCAGGATCTGCGCGGCACGCGCCAGCGCCTCGTCCCATGACGCCTCGCGCCAGTCGCCGTCATCGCCATTGCTGGCGACGCGCAGCAGCGGTCGGCTGGCGCGGTCGTCGGCGTACAGGCCCTGGTGCGAATAGCGGTCACGGTCCGAGATCCAGCACTCGTTGACGGCCTCGTTGTCGCGCGGAACCGCGCGCATCACCTCGCCGCGGCGCGAATGCAGGAACAGGTTGCTGCCGAGCGCGTCGTGGTAGCCCAGCGACTCGCGTGCGATCAGCTCCCAAGGGCGCGCGCGGAAGCGGAACACCTTGTTGGTGAGCGCGCCGACCGGGCACACGTCGATCACGTTGCCGGACAGTTCGGTGGTCAGCGGCTTGCCGTCGTAGGTGCCGATCTGCAGGCTTTCGCCGCGCTGCATGCCGCCGAGTTCATAGGTACCGGCGATTTCGGCGGTGAAGCGGATGCAGCGCGTGCACTGGATGCAGCGCGTCATGTCGGTGGCGACCAGCGGACCCATGTCCTCGTCGGCCACCACGCGCTTGCGCTCGCTGAAACGGCTGACCGAACGGCCGTAGCCGAGCGACAGGTCCTGCAGCTCGCATTCGCCACCCTGGTCGCAGACCGGGCAGTCGAGCGGGTGGTTGATCAGCAGGAACTCCATCACGTTGCGCTGCGACTTGAGCGCCTTCTCGCTGCGCGTCTGCACGCGCATGCCGTCCATCACCGGGGTGGCGCAGGCGGGCGCAGGCTTGCCCATCTTCTCCACGTCGACCAGGCACATGCGGCAGTTGGCGGCGATGGCGAGCTTGTCGTGGTAGCAGAAGCGCGGGATCGGGATGCCGGCCTTGTCGGCGGCCTGGATGATCATCGAGCCCTTGGGCGCGGCCATCTCCACGCCGTCGATGAAGACGGTGACGTGGTCGGGCGCGAGGTTGGGATTCACGGGCTGGGCGCTCATGCGGCCACCTTCGCAACGACCGTGCCGTCGCGCTGGTCGTCGACCAGGAAGCGGCCGTTGACGATCGCGTACTCGAATTCGTCCCAGTAATGGCGCAGGAAGCCCTGCACGGGCCATGCCGCCGCTTCGCCGAACGCGCAGATGGTGTGGCCCTCGATCTGGCCGGCCGCGGCGCGCAGCATCTCGAGGTCGGACAGCGTGCCCTGGCGCTCGACGATGCGCGTGATCATGCGGTACATCCAGCCCGTGCCTTCGCGGCAGGGCGTGCACTGGCCGCAGGATTCCTGGAAATAGAAGCGTGCGATGCGCTGGCAGGCGCGGACCATGCAGGCGGTGTCATCCATCACGATCACCGCGCCCGAGCCGAGGCCGGAGCCGGCCTTCTGCAGCGCGTCGTAATCCATGGTGAGGCCCATCATGGTGTCGCCGGGCAGCACCGGCATCGACGAGCCACCGGGGATCACCGCCTTGATGCGGCGCCCCGGGTGCATGCCGCCGGCCATCTCCAGCAGTTCGCTGAAGGGCGTGCCCAGGCGGATCTCGTAGTTGCCCGGGCGCGTGACCTGGCCGGAGACCGAGAAGATCTTGCAGCCGCCGTTGTTGGGCTTGCCGAGGTTGGCGAACCACTCCGGGCCGTTGCGCACGATGGCCGGCACCGAGGCGAAGGTCTCGGTGTTGTTGATGGTGGTCGGCTTGCCGTACAGGCCGAAGTTGGCCGGGAACGGCGGCTTGAACCGCGGCTGGCCCTTCTTGCCTTCCAGCGACTCCATCAGCGCGGTTTCTTCGCCGCAGATGTAGGCGCCGGCGCCGAGCACGTTGTGGATCTCGATGTCGGTGCCCGAGCCGAGGATGTCGCGGCCCAGCCAGCCATTGGCATAGGCCTCGGCAGTGGCTTCCTCGAGGTGCTCGAAGGGTTCGTGGTGGAACTCGCCGCGCAGGTAGTTGTAGCCGACCGTGGAGCCGGTGGCGTAGCAGGCGATCGCCATGCCCTCGATCACCGAATGCGGGTTGTAGCGCAGGATATCGCGGTCCTTGCAGGTGCCCGGCTCCGACTCGTCGGAGTTGCAGAGGATGTACTTCTGCATGCCGCTGCCCTTGGGCATGAAGCTCCACTTCAGCCCGGTCGGGAATCCCGCGCCGCCGCGGCCGCGCAGGCCCGACTGCTTGACCATCTCGATGACGGCCGTCGGGTCCATCTTCTCTTCCAGGATCCGACGCAGCGCGCTGTAGCCGCCGGTCTTGAGATAGTTCTCGTACGACCACGGCTTGTCGAAATGCAGCGTGGTGTAGACGGCCTGGTGCTCCTTCGGCGCGGGGCCGACGGGGCCGTAGCCTTCGGAGACGTGGTGTTGATGCTGCGCCATGCCGGTGTCCAGCCTCACTTCAATCCGTCGAGCAGCTCGTCGACTTTCGCCGCGTCGAGCTTCTCGTGGTAATGGCCGTTGATCACGACCACCGGGGCGCCGCAGCATGCCGCGACGCACTCTTCCTCGCGCTTGAGGTAGACGCGGCCGTCGGCGGTGGATTCGCCGAGCTTGCAGCCGAGATTCCTCTCGGCATGCGCGACCAGGTCTTCGGCGCCGTTGAGCCAGCAGCTGATGTTGGTGCAGATGGCGACGTTGTTGCGGCCGACCGGCTTCGTCTCGAACATCGAGTAGAAGGTCGCGACCTCGTACGCCCACACCGGCGGCAGGTCGAGATACTTCGCCACCGCCGCGATCAGTTCGTCGGTGAGGAAACCATTGTTCTGCTGCTGCACCGCGAACAGCCCCTGCAGCACCGCCGAACGCTTGCGATCGGCGGGAAACTTGGTCAACCAGTGGTCGATGTGCGCGCGCGTGTCGTCACTCAACGCGACCATCGGGTCCACGTTGCGCGCGTTCTCGAAGTTGCCGGTGGCTCTCATCGGTCTACTTCCCCGAAAACGATGTCATAGGTGCCGATCATCGCCACGACGTCGGACAGCATGTGGCCCTTCACCACCGCGTCCATCGACGACAGGTGCGCGAAGCCGGGCGCCCGCAGGTGCACGCGGAAGGGCTTGTTGGCGCCGTCGCTGACCAGGTAGCAGCCGAACTCGCCCTTGGGCGCCTCGACCGCGCAGTAGGTCTCGCCGGCCGGCACGCAATAGCCCTCGGAGAACAGCTTGAAGTGGTGGATCAGGGCTTCCATGTCGTCCTTCATCTCCTCGCGGGAGGGAGGCGCGACCTTGAAGTTGTCGACCATCACCGGGCCAGGATTGGCCTTCAGCCACGCCACGCACTGGGCGATGATGCGATTGGACTGGCGCATCTCGGCGACGCGCACCAGATAACGGTCGTAGCAATCGCCGTTGGTGCCGACCGCGATGTCGAAGTCGACCTGGTCGTAGCGCGCGTAGGGCTGCTTCTTGCGCAGGTCCCACTCGACGCCCGAACCGCGCAACATCGCGCCGGTCATGCCCCAGGCCATGGCCTTCTCGGGGCTGACCACGCCGATGCCGACGGTGCGCTGCTTCCAGATGCGGTTGTCGGTGAGGAGCGTCTCGTACTCGTCGACGCGGCCCGGGAAGTCGCGGGTGAACGCCTCGAGGAAATCGAGCATCGTGCCTTCGCGCGACTCGTTGAAGCGCTTCAGCTTGGCGCCCTTTCGCCACGGCGACTCGCGGTACTTCGACATGTGGTCGGGCAGGTCGCGGTACACGCCACCGGGGCGGTAGTACGCCGCATGCATGCGCGCGCCGCTGACCGCCTCATAGACGTCCATCAGCTCTTCGCGCTCGCGGAACGAATACAGCATGACCGCCATCGCGCCGAGGTCGAGGCCGTTGGAGCCGATCCACATCAGGTGGTTCAGGATCCGCGTGATCTCGTCGAACATCGTGCGGATCCACTGCGCGCGCTCGGGTGCCTCGATGCCCATCAGGGACTCGATGGCGCGCACATAGGCGTGCTCGTTGCACATCATCGACACGTAGTCGAGGCGATCCATGTAGCCGATCGAATGGTTGAACGGCTTGGACTCGGCCAGCTTCTCGGTGCCCCGGTGCAGCAGCCCGACGTGCGGGTCGGCGCGGACCACGGTCTCGCCGTCCATCTCCAGGATCAGGCGCAACACGCCGTGCGCGGCCGGATGCTGCGGGCCGAAGTTCATCGTGTAGTTGCGGATTTCCTGGCGCGCCTCGCCGGGATTGCTGGCGAAGCCACTGCCGGCGGCGTGCGGATGCGCGCTCATTTCGCCTCTCCTGCGCCGGTGCGGGCAGCGCCGACCTTCAGGTCGCGGTCCTCGCCGGCGGCGGTTGCATAACGTGCGTCGTCGCGGATCAC
The DNA here is from genome assembly GCF_014764385.1 of Luteimonas sp. MC1825. NCBI lineage: Bacteria > Pseudomonadati > Pseudomonadota > Gammaproteobacteria > Lysobacterales > Lysobacteraceae > Luteimonas > Luteimonas sp. MC1825. The sequence goes on from NZ_CP061714.1 coordinate 1,683,065, forward strand.
GCGCGGCACGCCGACGCGGGGCTCGACCGAAGTCACCGGCTCGTACACCACGCGCTGCTTCTCGGCGTCGTAACGGACCTCGACGTTGCCGATCAGCGGGAAGTCCTTGCGGAACGGATGGCCGATGAAGCCGTAGTCGGTGAGGATGCGGCGCAGGTCGGGGTGTCCGGCAAACATGATGCCGAACAGGTCGAACGCCTCGCGCTCGAACCAGTTGACGCCCGGCCACAGGTCATTGACCGAGGCCACGACCGGCAGCGCGTCATCGGCCGCGAAGCACTTCACCTGCACGCGGCGGTTGTTGGCGATCGACAGCAGCTGCACGACCACCGCGAAGCGCTGCACGGGAACGGTGATCGCGCCTTCGCCATCGGGCTGCGCGAGCTGCTGGGTGTGCTGCTCGCCGAAGGCGAAGCGCCCTGCCCCCTTGCCCTCCACGCCGCGGCTGAAGCCTTCAGAGGAGACGTCGGTGTCCCACTCGTCGCTGCCGTAGCCGAGGTAGTCGATGCCGCACAGGTCAATCAGCATCTCGAAGCCGAACTCGTCGCGCAGCGCCTGGCAGCTCGCGTGCCAGTCAGCCGGCGCGACGACCATGGCGACTTCACCACGCGGGAGCGCGACATGCACGGCAGCGGCGGCGAAGCGCGTGCGCAGGCGCGCGGCGAACGCGGTCGCGGACTCAGCCATTGCGCTGGCCCACCTTGTTCTCGCCGAAATTGGTGGAGCGGCGGATTTTCTTCTGCAACTGCAGGATGCCGTGCACCAGGGCCTCGGCCGTCGGCGGGCAGCCCGGGACATAGATGTCCACCGGCACCACGCGGTCGCAGCCGCGGACCACGGAATACGAATAGTGGTAGTAGCCGCCGCCATTGGCACAGCTGCCCATCGAGATCACCCACTTGGGGTCGGGCATCTGGTCGTAGACCTTGCGCAGCGCCGGGGCCATCTTGTTGACCAGGGTGCCGGCCACGATCATCACGTCGGACTGGCGCGGCGACGGGCGGAAGATCACGCCGTAACGGTCCATGTCGAGGCGCGCGGCGCCGGCATGCATCATCTCGACCGCGCAGCAGGCGAGGCCGAACGTGACCGGCCACATCGAGCCGGTGCGCGCCCAGTTGAGGAGGATGTCCGAGCTGGTGGTGACGAAGCCCTGCTCCAGCAGCGGGTTGTCGCCCGCGGGACGCAGGATGTCGTCGACGCGGCCTTCAGGCAGCGGGTTGCTCGCGGAGTCCGCAATCGCGCGGATCGCCCGGGTCACTCCCATTCCAGCGCTCCCTTCTTCCAGACATAGATGAAACCGAGCAGCAGCATGCCCACGAAGATGCCCATCTCGATGAGGCCGAGCACGCCGAGCTCACGGAACACGGTGGCCCACGGCACGATGAAGATGATTTCCAGGTCGAAGACGATGAACTGGATGGCGATCAGGTAATAGCGCACGTCGAACGGCATGCGCGCGTCCTCGAAGGGCGCGTAGCCGCATTCGTAGGCGGAGAGCTTCTCGACGGTGGGGTGCTTGGGCCCCAGCAGGTTGCCGACCAGGATCAGGGCGATGCCGATCCCCGTGGCGACGATCAGGAACAATAGGGTCGGCAGATATTCGGCCAGCACGTGTGTTCTCTCGGCTACGGGCCGCGAGGGCGGCCGTTGCTCTTCTACCGCGCAGCGCGACCGGACCGGCCGCGTTTCGCGATGTGTGTGGTGCCCAAGGGGGGACTCGAACCCCCACGACCTAAGCCGCTACCACCTCAAGGTAGTGCGTCTACCAATTCCGCCACCTGGGCAAATCTTCTGTGTCCGCCTCGCCCGCGCAGCAGCGCTGCGGGACCGCGACATTGTAATCGCTATCAGCCGCCCTGCGGACCCTCCTGCGCCGGAACGGGCTGCGCGGGCGCATCAGCCGGAGGCTGCGCGTCGGGTGCCGTGGGCACCGGGGATTGCTCGGGAACGGTCGACGGCGCGGCCGGGACCGTGCCTTGCGGGGCCGCGACAGGCGCGGGTGCCGTCGGAACCTCGGACATCACGCCCAGGTCGACCTGCGTGGCGCCCTGCTGGCGCGCGGAGTTGGTGGCCTGCCACGCCATGAACAGCGTGATGGCGAAGAACGAGATGGCCAGCCACTTGGTGGACTTGGACAGGAAATTGGATGCGCCGCGCGAGCCGAACACCGTCGCCGAGGCGCCACCGCCGAAGCCGGAGCCCGCCGAGGCACCGGCGCCGCGCTGCATCAGGATCAGGGCGACCATCGCGATGGCGATGAGCACGAAGACCACGTTGAGGATGAGGGGAAGCATGTTCTCGACTCTCTTGTGCGCCGCTTACGCGGCCGCCGCTGCAACAATGGCCAGGAAGTCCGTGGCCACCAGCGATGCACCGCCGATCAGGCCTCCATCGACGTCTGGCTGCGAAAACAGCTCGACGGCGTTGGCGGGCTTCACGCTGCCGCCGTAAAGCAGGGGCAGGGAATTCGCAATTCTAGCATCCCGCGAAGCGACCTCGCTACGGATGAATGCATGGATCGCCTGCGCCTGTGCCGGCGTGGCGGTCAGGCCGGTGCCGATCGCCCAGACCGGCTCGTAGGCGACCACCGCATCGGCGAACCCTTCGGCGCCGACCAGGTCCAGCACCGGGCGCAGCTGCGCCGCAATCGCCTCTTCCTCCGCCCCGGACTCGCGCTGCTGCAGCGACTCGCCCACGCAGAGGATCGGCCGCAGCCCCGCGGCCAGCGCGGCCTGGAACTTCGCGGCCACCAGGGCGCTGTCCTCGCAGTGGTACTCGCGGCGTTCCGAATGCCCGACCAGCACATAGCGCGCGCCGACGTCGGCCAGCATGGCCGCGGAAACCTCGCCGGTATACGCACCCTCGCCGTTCACGCCGACGTCCTGCGCGCCGAACGCCAGGCCGCGCCCGGCGAACTGCCTGGCCAGCGCACCCAGGTACGGCATCGGCGGCAGCACGACCACCTCGACCGCGTCACCCGCCAGGCCATCGGCAATGCGGGCGACCAGCCCGCTGGCGAATTCGCGGCTGCCATGCAGCTTCCAGTTGCCGGCGACGATGCGTTGGCGCATTGCGGACCTCGGGGGACGGACGGGCCGGAGATTCTAGGCCGTCCGGCCGCGGAAGGGGTAGCCGCCTACTTCAGCTTGATCTCGCGCAGGCGCTCTTCGAGGTAGCCCTGCGCGGTGATCGGCTCGGGGTAGCGGCTCGGATTGTCGGCGGTCACGCACGAGGGCAGCACGTCGATCAGGAAATCGGGGTTGGGGTGCAGGAAGAACGGCACCGAGTAGCGCGGCTGGCGCGCCAGTTCGCCCGGCGGATTGACCACGCGGTGGATGGTGGACGGATACACGTGGTTGGTCAGGCGCTGCAGCATGTCGCCGATGTTGACCACGATGGTGTCGGCATCCGAGGTGAACGGGACCCACTCGCCCTGGTGCGACAGCACTTCAAGGCCCGCCGCACTCGCGCCAACCAGCAGGGTGATCAGGTTGATGTCGCCATGCGCGCCGGCGCGCACGTTGGGGATGTCGTCGGCGGTGATCGGCGGGTAATGGATCGGCCGCAGGATCGAGTTGCCGGAGTCGGTCTTGTCGGCGAAATAGTCTTCCGGCAGCTCGATGTGCAGCGCCAGCGCGCGCAGCACCTGCGAGCCGAGCGCGTCGAGCGCCTGGTACAGCGCGTAGCCTGCCTCACGGAACGCAGGCACTTCGGCGGGCCAGACGTTGTCGCCCATCACGTCGCGGTACGGGGAGTCGGCGGCGATCTCGCGGCCGATGTGCCAGAACTCCTTCAGGTCGAAGTGCTTGGAGTCCTTGGCCGTCTCCACGCCGAACGGCGTGTAGCCGCGCGCGCCACCGCCGCCCGCCACGTGGTAGCGCTTCTTGACGTCGTCGGGCAGCGCGAAGAACGCCTTGAACGCGGCGTAGGCGTCATCGATCAGCGGCTGGCCGATGCCGTGGTTGCGGATGCCGGCGAATCCCCATTCGCGGTACGCGGCACCGAGCTCGTCGATGAAAGCCTGGCGGTCTTCGGCGCTGGTCGGCTGGGTGAAGCGGCGGATGTCGAGGGTGGGGATCTGCGCGGCCATGACGGGTCTCTGTGGCAACGCGCCCGCAGGATCGCGGGCGCAGGCCGCACATGATACCGCCGCCGGGGCCGCGGCTCAGGCGGCGGCGCGCACGGCCTCGGCGAGGCGCTCGACGGTGGCCCGCACCAGCGCCTCGTCATCGGCCTCGACGGTCACCCGGACCACCGGCTCGGTGCCCGACGGCCGCAGGAACGCCCTGCCCCGCCCGGCCACGGCCTGCTGGGCCTCGGCCAACGCGAGCTGCACACTGGCCGCTTCAGCCGGCCTGGCACCGTTGCCGCAGCGCACGTTGATGGTCTGCTGCGGCGCCTTCTGCAGATCGCGCAGGACATCGCGCAGCGACACGCCGGTGCGCGCCAGCACTTCCAGTACCTGCAGGGCGCTGACGATGCCGTCGCCGGTGGTGGTTCGGTCCAGGCACATCAGGTGGCCGGAAGCCTCGCCGCCGAGGATGCCGCCGTGCTCGACCAGCGCCTGGTGCACGTGGCGGTCGCCGACCTTGCTGCGCATGAATGCAATGCCGCGCGCGGCCAGCGCCTGCTCCAGCGCGTAGTTGGTCATCAGCGTGCCGACCACCGGGCCGCGCAGACGGCCTGTGCGCTGCCAGTCGCAGGCCAGCAGGTAGACGAGGTCGTCGCCGTCGCGGATGGTGCCGGCGTCGTCCACGAACAGCACGCGGTCGCCATCACCGTCGAAGGCGATGCCGAGTTCGGCGCCACTGGCGCGCACGCGTTCCACCAGGGCCTGCGGATGCGTGGAGCCGACCCCGTCGTTGATGTTCAGGCCGTTGGGCTCGGCACCGATCACCTCGACGCGCGCGCCGAGCTCGCGCAGCACCATCGGCCCGACCTGGTAGGTCGCGCCATGCGCGCAGTCGACCACGATGCGCATGCCATCCAGGTCGAAGCTGCGCGGCACGGTGCCCTTGCAGGCCTCGAGGTAGCGGCCCACGGCATCGCGGGTGCGCAGCGCCCTGCCCAGCAGGTCCGAGGCCACGGTCTGGAACGGTTGCTCCAGGGAGGCCTCGATCGCGAGTTCGGTGGCGTCGTCGAGCTTCTCACCCTGCGCGGAGAAGAACTTGATGCCGTTGTCGTGGTGCGGGTTGTGCGATGCGGAGATCACGATGCCGCCGTCGGCGCGCATGGCATGCGTGAGGTGCGCCACCGCCGGCGTGGGCATCGGGCCCATCAGCTGCACGTCGACGCCCGCGGCGACCAGGCCGGCCTCCAGCGCCGCCTCGAACATGTAGTTCGAGATCCGCGTGTCCTTGCCGATCAGCACCAGCGGCTTGCGCCACTCGTCGCCGGCCTTGACCGCGGCGACCAGCGCGTGGCCATACGCGTTGCCGAGGCGGAGCACGAAGTCGGCCGAGATCGGGCCCTCGCCCACGCGGCCGCGGATGCCGTCGGTACCGAACCAGCGGCGCTTGCTGCCGGCCGTGGCGACGTCGGGCACGGGTGTGTTCGCGATGTTCATGCCGTCCGGGTGTCCTCGTCTGCCGCCTGCGGGTATCGCATCATCAACGCGACCAGCGCGGCGATCCGGTCGCGCAGTTCGCGGCGGTCGCAGATCTGGTCGATCGCACCGTGCTCGAGCAGGAACTCCGAGCGCTGGAAGCCTTCGGGCAGGGTTTCGCGCACGGTCTGTTCGATCACGCGCGGGCCGGCGAAGCCGATCAGCGCCTTGGGCTCGGCGAGGTTGATGTCGCCGAGCATGGCGAACGACGCCGACACGCCACCGGTGGTCGGGTGCGTCATCACCGAGATGTAGGGCAGGCCCGCGGCGCGCAGGCGCCCCAGCGCGGCCGAGGTCTTGGCCATCTGCAGCAGCGAATACAGGCTTTCCTGCATGCGCGCGCCGCCGCTGGCCGAGAAGTTCACGAACGGCGAGCCGATCGCGAGCGCGCGTTCGGCGGCCAGGGCGAAGCGTTCACCGACCACCGAGCCCATCGAGCCGCCCATGAAGGCGAAGTCGAAGGCACTGGCGACGATGGCGTGGCCCTTCAGCGTGCCCTCGAACGCCACCAGCGCGTCGCGCTCGCCGGTGGCCTTCTGCGCGGCCTTGATGCGCTCGGAGTACTTTTTCTGGTCACGGAAGCGCAGCACGTCGACCGGGCCGAGCGCTGCACCGATCTCGCGGCCGCTGCCGGCATCGAGCAACGCGGCCAGGCGCGCGCGGGCGCGGATCGCCATGTGGTGGGCGCACTTCGGGCAGACCTCGAGGTTTTCCTCGAGTTCGGGGCGGTACAGCACGGCGCCGCAGCTGTCGCATTTTTCCCACAGCCCTTCCGGGACGCTGCGCTTGCGCGCCGGACCGCTGTCGGTGCGGATGCGGGCGGGCGTGAGTTTCTTCAGCCAGGACATGCGGTACTCGAATCCTTTGCGGCCAGGCCGCGACAAGCCGGGTAGTCTAGCGCAGCGCCCCGGAGCCGCCCGCGGCGTCGAGCGCCTGGCGCAGCGGCGCCAGGAACGCGGCCGCCGCTTCGGCGCCATGCCCCTCGCCCGCGGAGGCCATGGCCTTGACCAGGGCGCTGCCGACCACCACGCCGTCGGCATCGCGGCCCATGGCCACGGCGCTGTCGGCGTCGTGGATGCCGAACCCCACCACCACCGGCACCGTACTGCCGGCGCGGATGGCGCGAAGCTGGCGCGACGCGGCGTCGGCATCCAGGCGCGCCGAATCGCCGGTCACCCCCGCGAAACTGACGTAATACAGGTAGCCCTGCGCCTGTGCGCAGAGCAGCTCGACGCGCGCCGGCGCGGTGGTTGGCGAGGCCAGCAGCACCAGCGCCACGCCGTGCACGGCAAAACCGGCGCGGACGTCGGCGGCCTCTTCGGGCGGCAGGTCGACGAGCAGCATGCCGTCGACGCCCGCGGCACTCGCGGCGGCGGCGAAGGCCTCGGGGCCACGGACCTCGACCGGGTTGAGGTAACCCATCAGCACCACCGGCGTGGTCGTGTCGCGCGCACGGAACGCGCGCACCTGGTCCAGCACCCAGGCCATGCCCGCGCCACGCGCGAGCGCGCGCTCGGAGCTGCGCTGGATGGTGGGACCGTCGGCCATCGGGTCCGAGAACGGCACGCCGACCTCGATCACGTCCGCGCCCGCCGCCACCAGCGCGTGCATCACCGGCACGGTATCGGCCAAACCCGGATCGCCGGCGGTGATGAACGGGATCAGCGCCTTGCGGCCCGCCTGGCGCAGCGCGGCGAAGCGCGCGTCGATGCGCGCGATGCCGGCGTTCAAACCTCCACTCCTTCGCGCGCGGCGATGGTGTGCACATCCTTGTCGCCACGACCCGACAGGTTGCACAGCACGATCGCGTCCCTGGGCATCGTGCGTGCGAGCTTCATCGCCTGGGCGATCGCATGGCTCGATTCCAGCGCGGCCAGGATGCCTTCGGTGCGCGCCAGCAGGTGGAACGCTTCCAGCGCCTCGTCGTCGGTCACGCCGACATACTCGGCGCGGCCATTGTCGGCGAGGAAGGCGTGTTCCGGACCGACGCCCGGATAGTCCAGCCCGGCGGAGATGGAGTGCGTCTCGATCACCTGGCCGTCGTCGTCGCACAGCAGGTAGGTGCGGTTGCCGTGCAGCACGCCCGGGCGGCCGGCGGCGATCGATGCGGCATGGCGGCCGGTCTCGATGCCGTCGCCCGCCGCCTCCGCACCGACCAGGCGCACCGCGCGGTCGTTGAGGAAGGCATGAAAGATGCCGATGGCATTGCTGCCGCCGCCGACGCAGGCGGTGATGGCATCCGGCAGGCGACCGTGTGCATCAAGCATCTGCGCGCGCGCCTCGCGGCCGACCACGGCGTTGAAATCACGGACCATGCGCGGATAGGGATCGGGGCCGGCCACGGTGCCGATGATGTAGAAGGTGCCGGCCACGTTGGTCACCCAGTCGCGCATCGCCTCGTTGAGCGCATCCTTGAGCGTCGCCGAGCCGCTGGTCACCGGCACCACCGAGGCGCCGAGCAGCTTCATGCGGTAGACGTTGATCTTCTGCCGCTCGATGTCGGTGGCGCCCATGTACACCACGCACTCCAGGCCCAGTCGCGCGGCCACGGTGGCGGACGCAACGCCGTGCTGGCCGGCACCGGTCTCGGCGATGATCCGGGTCTTGCCCATGCGGCTGGCAAGCAGCGCCTGGCCGATGGTGTTGTTGATCTTGTGCGCGCCGGTGTGGTTCAGGTCCTCGCGCTTGAGCAGGATGCGCGCGCCGCCGACGTGGCGCGACAGACGCGTGGCCTCGTAGATCGGACTCGGCCGGCCGACGTAGTTGCGCAGGTCGTCCTCGAACGCGGCAATGAACGCCGGGTCGACGCGGGCGGCATCGTAGGCCGCGGCCAGCTCCTCGAGCGGCCCGACCAGGGTTTCGGCGACGAAGCGGCCGCCGTAGCGCCCGAAGTGGCCCTGCGCGTCAGGGAAGGCGTGGAAATCATCGGGCATGCGGGTCATCGCGCGGCCTCCCGTGCGACGGCATCGGTGTCGGGGTCCACGTGGCAGTCGGCGCGGCGCACTTCCTCGACAAAGGCGCGCATGCGCTCGCCGTCCTTGATACCGGCTTCCGATTCGATGCCGCTGCTGGCATCCACGCCCCATGGCAAGGTGGCCAGGATGGCATCGAAGACGTTGCCCGCATGCAGCCCGCCCGACACCAGCGCCGGCTTGCCGATGCGCGGCAGCCGCGCCCAGTCGAACACGCGACCGCTGCCGCCGGTCTGCCCGCCGCCGTGGCTGTCGAACAGGAACGCCACCGCGGCCGGGTGCCCGCCCTCGATGGCGCGCGGGTCGACCGTGGCGCCGCCGCCCATCGGTACGGCCTTGATGTAGGGCACGCCGAAGCCGCGGCAGAACGCGTCATCTTCGTCGCCATGGAACTGCAGCAGGCTGGGCCGCACCTGCTTGACGATTTCGCGCACCTCGTCTGCGGGGTTGTCGCGGAACACCGCGACCGCGTCCACCAGTGGCGCCAGGGCCTGGCGCAGCGCGCGGGCCTCGGCATGGTGCAGCAGGCGCGGGCTGCCGTGTGCGAACACGAAGCCGATGGCGTCGACGCCCAGCTCGCTTGCCAGGCGGACATCGCCGGCGCGGGTCAGGCCACAGAACTTGATGCGGGTGCGGTACAGGGTGCGTGACATGGCATTCGCTGTTCAATACAGGGGCACAGCATGCGCCCCCGGGGTGGGGTGAAGCGTGACTTCGGCCGGCAGGCCGCACTCGGCGGGGTACAGCGGGCCGAGGAACAACAGGCCATCGGGCGGCGCGGTGGCGCCGGCGACGCTGCGGTCGCCACCGGCCAGCAGTTCGGCGATCCAGCCCTCCGGGCGGGCGCCGCAACCGACCTCGAGCAGCGAGCCGACGATGTTGCGCACCATATGATGCAGGAACGCGTTGGCGCGCACTTCCACCACCACCTGCTCGCCGGCGCGGCGGACATCGATCGCCTGCAGGTCGCGGCGCGCGTGCGGGGCCTGGCAGTGCACGGTGCGGAACGCGGAAAAGTCGAACTCGCCGACCAGGGCCTGCGCGGCGCGGTGCATGGCGTCGGCGTCCAGCGGGCGTCGCACCCAGGACAGGTACTGGCGCCCCAACGCCGGGCGCACGGCGCGGTTGAGGATGCTGTAGCGGTAGTGTCGCGCGCGCGCCGAGAAGCGCGCGCTGAAGTCGCCAGCCACCGGCTGGCACCAGCGCACGCACATCGCCGGCGGCAGCAGCGCGCTGGTGCCCAGCACCCAGTTGCGCGGATCGCGCACGGCCCCACTGTCGAAATGCACCACCTGGCACTGCGCGTGCACGCCGGCATCGGTGCGCCCGGCGCACACGGTGGAGACCGGCGCGTCGGCGACGCGCGAGAGGGCCTTTTCCAGCGCGCCCTGCAGGGTCGGGGTGCTTTCCACCCCGTCGCGCGTCAGGCGCTGCCAGCCGGAAAACCCGCTGCCGTCGTATTCGATGCCCAGGGCGTAGCGCATGGCGTGCAGATGTCGGCCCGCGCCGCGGCAGGCCGCGGCGCTGGAGTCGGCGTCAGGCGATCCCGTCCAGCAGGCGCAGTGCTTCGGCGCGCTGCGCGGATTCGCCGCCGTTGGCGACTTCGTGCAGCAGGCCGCGCGCGGTGTCCACGTCACCGAGGTCGAGATAGGCGCGGGCCAGCTCCAGCCGTTCCACGCCGCCCTCGGCCGGTTCCGCGACCGCGGCACCCGGCGCATCCACCGCATGTTGCGGCAGCGCCGGACCGCCGGCGTGCCACGTCGGCGCTCCGACCGGAGCGGAGGCTTCGTTCGCGCCCTCGCCCCCGCGGCCGGCCCCGTACTCGGGCACGACCGGTGCGGCTGCGCCCTCGGCGGGTGCCTCGGCACTGTCGGACACCGCCAGCGCGGCGGCGGTGACAAACCGGGGCCGCTTGGCCGGCGCGGGCCGGCGGCGGGCCAGCAGCCAGGCGATCACCGCAGCCGCGAGCAGGCCGAGCCCGATCCAGGCCCAGGGCATCCCGCCATCCTGCCGCGGCTGGGCCGGCGCAGCGCCGTCGACCGCGGCGCTGGCGGCGGTGCCGGTGCCGGCGTCGGCGTTGGAGCCGGCAAGCCGGTCCTGGGCCGCCGCGAGCTCGCTGTCCTTCAGGCTGATCAGCTGCTGCTGCTGCGCCTGCAAGCGCTCGAGGTCGGCGACCCGGGCCTTGAGTTCGGCCACCTCGGACTCGCGCGCGGCCAGCGCCTCCCGGCCCTGGAGCACTTCCTGTTGCAGTTCCTGTCGCAGCATCTCGCCCTCGCCACCGGCCTGGATGCCGGATCGTACGCCTGCCTGCCGGCCGCCCGGAGCGGACGGCGGCACGATTTCAAGCCTGGCACCCGGCGCCTGCGCGGCCGCGGCGCGGGTCGCGGACGCGTCCGGGCCTTCGCCCGGGGCCTGCGCCGCGACGGGTGCGGCGTCCGTGGCGGCCGCGGCCGGCTGTGGTGTCGGGCGGCGCGTGTCACGCCATTGCGCCACCTGCTCGCGCAGCACCGCGCGCGCCTCGGCCATGTCCTGCCCGGCGACCTCGTCGCGCGACGGCATGCGCAGCACCGCGCCCTGGCGGACCAGGTTGAGGTTGCCGCCGATGAAGGCGGCCGGATTGGCGCGGAACAGCGCGACGATCGCCTGTTCGCGGCTCACGCCGTCGCCGACCAGTGAACCGGCGATCACGCCAAGCGTGTCGCCGGCCTTCACCGGTCCGTACTCGCCGGGCGATGCCTCGACGGCTGCCGGTGCCGGGCGCACCGGGGCCGGCGCCGCGGCGGGCGCCGGCGTGGCGGCGATCGCCTCGGGTTCGGCGATCTCCTGCGTGGCGACAGGCACTTCGGCCGGACGCACGATGGCGTCCGTGGGTGCGGCCCGCGGCGCCTGGATCACCGGCTGCGCGGGCGCGGAGACCGTGCTCGGGGCATCCACCAGCGCCGAGTATTCGCGCACCAGCCTGCCCTGCCCCCAGTCGACCTCGACCAGGAAGGTCAGCAGCGACTCGGTCACCGGGGCGCGGCTGGTGACGCGGATGACCGGATTGCCACGGGCGTCGAGCGCGACCGCGAACTGCAGGTCGGACACGATTCCGCGCGGCGGCTCGAGCCCGATGCGGGCAAATGTGTCGGGCGAAGCGAGTCGCGCCTGCAGGCGGTCGAGTTCGGCCGGATCGCTGGAGATGACCTGGATCTCGGCCAGCAAGGGCTGGTCGCGCTGCGACTTGACCTCGATGCGGCCCAGCCCGAGCGCCAGCACCTGGCCGGCGACCAGTGCCAGCACCAGCCCCAATGCGGCCGCCCAGGCGATCGGGCCTCTAGTTCGCTGCTTCGTGGTCACGCGTTTCCCCGGCAAATCCGCGTCGACTCTAGCCGCGCGGAGGCGCGATTGGCAATGCGCGCGCGCCCACCACACCGTGCGGCACCTCCGCTGGCGAGGTGCGGCCTCACCCTTCGGCCACGACCAGTTCGGCGATCTGCACGGCGTTCAGCGCCGCGCCCTTGCGGATGTTGTCCGACACCACCCACAGGTCCAGCCCGTGGGGATGCGAGAAGTCCTCGCGGATGCGGCCGACAAACACGCCGTCGCGGCCCGACGCATGCGTGACCGGCGTCGGATAGCCGCCCGCCACGCGCTCGTCCACCACCACCACGCCGGGGGCGGCCTCCAGCAGTGCACGTGCCTCGGCGACGGTGATGTGCCCGCGGGTCTCGATGTGCAGGGCCTCGGAATGGCCGTAGAAGACCGGCACCCGCACCGCGGTCGCGTTCACCTGGATGGAGGCGTCGCCGAGGATCTTGCGCGTCTCCCAGACCAGTTTCATCTCCTCGCGGGTGTAACCGTTGTCCAGGAACTCGTCGATATGCGGGATCAGGTTGAACGCGATCTGCACCGGGAAACGCTGCGGATCGGCTTCCTGGAAGCCGAGCAATGCGGCGGTCTGCCGGCCGAGTTCCTCGAGTGCACCGCGCCCCGCGCCCGACACCGACTGGTAGGTCGCCACGTTGATGCGCTCGATGCCGACGCTGCGATGGATCGGCGCCAACGCCACCAGCATCTGCATGGTCGAGCAGTTGGGGTTGGCGATGATCCCGCGCGGGCGGTACTTCACCGCTTCCGGATTGACCTCGGCGACCACCAGCGGCACGTCGTCGTCCAGGCGGAACGCCGAGCTGTTGTCGACCACCACCGCGCCGGCCGCGGCGAAGCGCGGCGCGAATTCCTTCGACACCGCGCCGCCGGCGGCGAACAGGGCGATGTCCACGCCCGCCGGATCGAAGCCCGCGAGATCGCGGATGACCACTTCGTTGTCGCCGAAATCGATCGTCCCACCGGCCGAGCGTTCGCTGGCCAGCGCCACCAGCTCGCCCACGGGGAACGCGCGTTCGGCCAGCAGCGCCAGCATCGCCTCGCCCACCACGCCGGTCGCACCGACCACCGCCACCCTGTACTGCCTGCCCATTGTCGCTCCACGTGATTCCCGCGGCGGAGCCGTGGGGGCGTGGATTATCGCAGTCAGCGGCGGCCGGCGTCGGGGCGGGGCCGGATCGGCGTCGGCGGACGGCCGGCGTGCGGTCCCCGGCCCAGGGCCGCCACCAGGTTGTCCACCGCCAGAGAAACCATCGCGCGGCGCGTGGCCAGCGTGGCGCTGGCGATGTGCGGGGTCAGCACCACGTTGCGGCAGCCCAGCAGGCGCGGATTGACGACGGGCTCGCCTTCGAACACGTCCAGCCCTGCCGCGGCGAGCCGCCCACCCGCGAGCGCGTCCGCAAGCGCGTCCTCGTCGACCAGGCCCCCGCGGGCGATGTTGGTCAGCGTGGCGCCGGGCCGCATGCGCGCCAGCGCGGCGGCATCGATGATGTGGTGGTTCGCGGCGGAGTACGGCAACACCAGGACCAGGTGGTCCGACGTCGCCAACAGCGTATCGCGGTCGACATACGCCGCGGCGCAGTCACGCTCGACGCTGTCCGGGAGCCGGTTGCGGTTGTGGTAGAGCACGCGCATGTCGAAACCTCGGGCGCGCCGCGCGATGCCCTGGCCGATCCGGCCCATGCCGAGGATGCCCAGCGTGCTGCCATGGATCCCGGTGCCGAGCAGCTCGTGGAAGCCCCAGCCCTGCCAGTTGCCTGCGCGCAGCCAGTGCTCCGCCTCGGTGATCCGTCGCGCCGTGGCCATCATCAACGCGAACCCGAAGTCGGCGGTGGTTTCGGTAAGGACGTCCGGCGTGTTGGTGGCGACGATGCCGCGCGCGTCCAGCGCCGCGATGTCGAGGTTGTTGTAGCCCACGCCGACATTGGCCACGGCGCGCAGCCGCGGTGCGCCGGCGACCTCGGCCGCGCCGATGCGGTCGTTGAGCGTGACCAGGGCGCCATCGACGTCGGCCAGCGCGGCGGCGATCGCCCCCGGCGCATGGTCGGTGACGCGTGCCGTGCGGCTGACGTCGAACCAGTCGTCCAGCCGCGCCTCGATGTCCCCGTACAGGGGCTGGGACACCCACACCCGCGGCCTGGCTTCAGACATCGCCGGCCGGGTCGGTGCCCGCCGGGATGCGCGGCGACACCATGCCCACGTCGCCACACTGGGCGCGGTGGCGCAGGGCCTGGTCGACCAGCACCAGTGCCAGCATCGCCTCGCAGATCGGCGTGGCGCGGATGCCGACGCAGGGATCGTGGCGGCCGGTGGTGACCACGTCGACGACGTTGCCGCCGGCATCCAGCCCGGCCACGGGCAGGCGCAGGCTGGAGGTCGGCTTGAAGGCCACCGAGCACACCACCTGCTGGCCGCTGCTGATGCCGCCGAGGATGCCGCCGGCGTGGTTGGACGCGAAGCCGCCCGGCGTCATCGCGTCGCGATGCACGCTGCCCGCCTGCGCCACCGACGCGAACCCGTCGCCGATCTCCACGCCCTTGACGGCGTTGATCGACATCATCGCTGCGGCAAGCTCCGCATCGAGCTTGCCGTACACCGGCTCGCCCCAGCCGGGTGGCACGCCGTCGGCGACCACCGTGACGCGCGCGCCGACCGAGTCGCCGGACTTGCGCAGCGCATCCATGTAGGCCTCGAGTTCGTCCACCTGCGCGGCATCCGGCCAGAAGAACGGATTGCCCTCCACCGCGCTCCAGTCGTGGCCGCGCGGCAGCATCTCGCCGATCTGCGCGAGGTGGCCACGCACGCGCACGCCGTGGCGCGCGGCCAGCCATTTCTTCGCCACCACGCCGGCGGCCACCCGCATCGTGGTCTCGCGCGCCGAGCTGCGCCCGCCGCCCCGCGGGTCGCGGATGCCGTACTTCTGCCAGTAGGTGTAGTCGGCGTGCCCCGGACGGAACTGCGTGGCGATGGACGCGTAGTCCTTGCTGCGCGCGTCGGTGTTGCGCACCAGCAATGCGACCGGCGTGCCGGTGGTGGTGCCCTCGTAGACGCCCGAGAGGATCTCGACGGCATCGTCCTCGCGCCGTGCCGAGGTGTGCCGCGTGCGCCCGGTGGCGCGACGCGCGAGGTCATGGGCGAAATCCTCCGCGGCCAGCGCGATGCCGGGCGGGCAGCCATCGATCACGCAGCCGATCGCCGGCCCGTGCGACTCGCCGAAGGTGGTGACGCGGAACAGCTGGCCGAAGGTGTTCATGGCCCTGGCCCCGGGACGCGCTCGGTGTCCGCGGGCCGCGGCATCAGAACAGGCCGCCGGCGGCCGTGCCCCCGTCCGCGCGAGCCGCTGTGGCCGCTGTAGCCGCGGCCGCCGGACGCACGCCCGCCTCGCGGGCATCGGCCAGCACGCGGATCCGCGCGTTGTGCGTCACCAGGTCATGGCGTTCGACCACGAACACGCCCATCTGACCGACCTTGAACTCGACCCACATCAGCGGCAGCTCCGGCAGCAGCGCGGTCAGCGCGTGCTCCGCCTCGCCGACTTCGCAGACCAGCACGCCGTCGTCGGTGAGGTGCAGCGGCGCATCGCGCAGGATGCGCAGCACCAGGTCCAGGCCGTCATCGCCGGCGCGCAGGCCGAGCTCGGGCTCGTGGGCGTATTCGCGCGGCAGCGCATCGGTCTCGGCGTTGGTGACGTACGGCGGGTTACTGACGATCAGGTCGTAGTGCTCGCCCTGCAGGGCGGAGAACAGGTCCGACCGCAGGAAGCGCGCGTTGCGCACCAGCAGGCGTTTCTCGTTCTCCGCGGCCAGCGCCAGCGCGTCGTCACTCAGGTCCACGCCGTCGACATGCCATTCCGGGTTGTAGTGCGCCATCGCCAGCGCGATGCAGCCGGAGCCTGTGCACAGGTCCAGCGCGCGGTGGACATCGCGGCCGCCCAGCCACGGCTCGAACCCACCTTCGATCAGCTCGGCGATCGGCGAGCGCGGCACCAGGGCGCGCGGGTCGGACTTGAAGCACAGCCCGGCGAACCAGGCCTCGCCGGTCAGGTAGGCGACCGGCGTGCGCTCTTCGATGCGGCGGATGAAGAGCTCCAGCACGTCTTCCTTCTCGGCTTCGGTCACCCGTGCCTGGCCGTACACCGGGCTCAGGTCATGCGGCAGGTGCAGCGCATGCAGGGTCAGGTGCGTGGCTTCGTCGAGCGCGTTGTCGTAGCTGTGGCCGAAGGTCAGCCCGGCTGCATTGAAGCGGCTGGCGCCGTAGCGGATCAGGTCGATGATGGTCTGGAGCTGCTGGGTCGTCATGGTGCGTGGTCACGGCGCTTTCGGCGCGGTTTCGCAGTATAGGCGAAGCTCCCGCAGGCTCGCGGGCGTGGTCGCGGGTGCCGTGCCACGGGCCGGCTATGATGGCGGCCCCCGGTTTCCGCGTCGGTTCTCCATGTTCAATCGCACCACTCTCCTCGTCCTCGCCGTGGCACTGGCCGCCGGTCTCGGCCTGGTCGCATCTCAGTTTTGGTTCCCGGGCGCGCCGAAGCCGGCCGCGGGTCCGGAGCTGCAGGCCGTGCGCCTGTTCCCGCAGCCGCGGGTGCTGCCGGCGTTCGCGCTGCAGCAGTCGGATGGCACGCAGCTGGTGCCGGGCGAGCTCAACGGCCATTGGACGCTGGTGTTCCTGGGCTTTACCCACTGCCCTGATGTCTGCCCGACCACGCTCGCCGAACTGGCGCGCGCACAGGCGGAATGGGAGACGCTGCCGGACGGCGTGCGCCCGCGGGTCCTGTTCGTATCGGTCGATCCGGAGCGCGACACGCCGGACCGGATCGGCGAGTACGCGCACCACTTCCACCGCGACACGCTGGCCGCGACCGCCGACATCCCCACGCTGGAAGCGTTCGCCCGGTCCCTGTCGCTGGTGTTCATGAAGGCGCCCGCCGCCGATGGCGCGCCGGCCGACCAGTACAGCATCGACCACTCCGCGGCGATGGCCGTGCTCGACGCGGAGGGCCGCATGGCCGGCGTGGTGCAGCCGCCGTTCGACCCGGCCGCGATCGCCGCCGACCTCGCCGCGCTGACCGGCGTGCAGGCACGATGAGCCTCGTCACCCGGCTCACCTACGCACTGCCGCATCGCCTGGCCTCGTCGCTGGCGCGCCGCCTGGCGTACTCCGACCATCCGCGCGTCAGCCGCTGGCTGATCGACACCGTGGTCGAGCGCTTCGGGGTCGACCTGGACGAAGCGGCGCAGCCCGACCCGGCCGCCTACCCGACCTTCAATGCGTTCTTCACCCGCGCCCTGCGCCCGGGCGCGCGCGCGGCCGATCCCGACCCCGCGGCGCTGGTGATGCCGGCGGATGGCCGCATCAGCCAGTGCGGCGCCATCGAGGGCGGCCGCATCTTCCAGGCCAAGGGGCAGTCGTTCACCGCCACCGAACTGCTGGGCGATGCGGTGGCGGCCGCGCCCTACCGGGACGGCCTGTTCGCTACCGTGTACCTGTCGCCGCGTGACTACCACCGCGTGCACATGCCCTGGGGCGGGCGGCTGATGCGCACGGTGCACGTGCCCGGCCGCCTGTTCAGCGTGGGCCCGGCCGCGGTCGCGCACGTGCCGCGCCTGTTCGCCCGCAACGAGCGCCTGGTCTGCCATTTCGACACCGATTTCGGACCGATGGCCGTGGTCATGGTCGGCGCGTTGCTGGTGTCCGGCGTGGAGACCGTGTGGAGTGGCGAGGAGATCCCGGCCTATGGCCACGCCATCACCAGCAAGGAATACGGCGCCGGCAAGGTCGTCGAACTGCGCCGTTTCGAGGAAATGGCGCGCTTCAACTACGGCTCCACGGTGATCGTGTTGCTGCCGCCGGGCGTGGCGGAACTCGCCCCCGGCCTGGTTGCGGAAGGTGCCGTGCGGCTCGGCGAGCGACTGGCGACGCGCCTGGGCTGAGCCCCGCTCCGCGACAGGATTTCTCAGGCACACGGTCGGGCGCGTAGAATGCGCCCCCTGCAAGGCCGTCCCGGCCCCGCCCAAGGCCGACTCATGAGCACCGAAGCCACCACCCCCGACACCCCATCCTTCTCCGACCTGGGTCTGCCGGGTCCACTGCTGCAGGCGCTGTCCGCCGTCGGCTACGAGACCCCCTCGCCGATCCAGGCCGCCACCATTCCGCCGCTGCTGGCCGGCCGCGACGTGCTCGGCCAGGCGCAGACCGGCACCGGCAAGACCGCCGCGTTCGCCCTGCCCGCGCTGGCGCGCATCGACCCCGCGCAGCGCAAGCCGCAGGTCCTGGTGCTGGCGCCGACGCGCGAGCTGGCGATCCAGGTCGCCGAGGCCTTCCAGAAATACGCCGCGCACATGCCCGGCTTCCAGGTGCTGCCGATCTACGGCGGACAGGGCTATGCGCCGCAGTTGTCCGCGCTCAAGCGCGGCGTGCAGGTGATCGTCGGCACGCCCGGCCGCGTGATCGACCACCTCAACCGCGGTTCGCTGGACCTGTCCGAGCTGCGCTGCCTGGTGCTCGACGAAGCCGACGAGATGCTGCGCATGGGCTTCATCGACGACGTCGAGGCGGTGCTGAAGAAGACCCCCGAAACGCGCCAGGTGGCGCTGTTCTCGGCGACCATGCCGCAGCAGATCCGGCGCATCGCGCAGACCTACCTGAAGGACCCGGTCGAGATCGCCATCAAGGCGACCACCACCACCGCGGCCAACATCCGCCAGCGCTACTGGATGGTCAGCGGCACCAACAAGCTCGACGCCCTCACCCGCATCCTGGAGGCCGAACCCTTCGACGGCATGCTGGTGTTCGCGCGCACCAAGCTCGGCACCCAGGAACTGGCCGAGAAGCTCGCGGCGCGCGGCCTGTCCGCGGCCGCGATCCACGGCGACGTGGAGCAGAAGCAGCGCGAGAAGATGGTGCAGTCACTGAAGGACGGGCGCATCGACATCCTGGTGGCGACCGACGTGGCCGCGCGCGGGCTCGACGTCGACCGCATCAGCCACGTGCTGAACTACGACATCCCCTACGACACCGAGAGCTACGTGCACCGCATCGGCCGCACCGGCCGCGCCGGGCGCAGCGGCGAGGCGATCCTGTTCGTGGCGCCGCGCGAGCGCGGCATGCTCGGCGCGATCGAGCGCGCCACGCGGCAGAAGATCGAGCCCATGCAGCTGCCGAGCGTCGACGCGGTCAACGACCAGCGCGTGGCGCGCTTCCTGGGCCGAATCGGCGAGGCGCTGGAATCGGATTCCGACCTGGCGATGTACCGCAGCCTGGTGGAACGCTACGAGAGCGAGCACAACGTGCCGCTGGTGGAGATCGCCGCGGCGCTGGCCAAGATGGTGCAGGGAGACACGCCGCTGCTGCTGGTGGCACCGCCCGAGCGTGCGCAGTACGAGCGCCCGCAGCACGAGCGCGCGCAGGGCCCGCGCCCGCCGCGCGACGACGGCTACGCGCCGCGTGGCCGCGAGCAGGCGCCGCGCCATGAGCGCGCGCCGCATTCCGCCGTTGCCGGCGAACCCGGCGCAGCCTCCTTCGACCGCGCACCGCGCCCGCCGCGCGACGCGCCGGACGTCGGCATGGAGACCTTCCGCATCGAGGTGGGCCACAGCCACGGCGTGCAGCCGGGCAACATCGTCGGCGCGATCGCCAACGAGGCCGACCTCGAGAGCCGCTACATCGGCCGCATCGACATCCGCGACAACTACAGCCTGGTCGACCTGCCCGAAGGCATGCCACACGAGCTGATGGAGCACCTGAAGAAGGTGTACGTGGGCGGGCAGCCGCTGAAGATCCGCCGTGCCGAACCCGCCGATTCGGCCGGTGGCAGCGCGGGCCGTCCGGGCAAGCGCCCGTTCTCGCCGCGTCCGCCCGGTGACCGTCCGCGGCCGGCGGGCGCGCGTGGCCCGCGCCCGCCATTCCCGCCGCGCACCCCGCACCGCAAGGGTCCGCCGCGCGGCGAAGGCTGAGATCCGCGCGCGGGCCGGGTCACGGTCCCAGGACGTGCACCACCTCGGCCAGCTCCGGCCAGCCGAGGAGCGGCGCCAGCAACCAGTACGCCGCCACGACCACCACGATCCACAGCGCGATCTTCATCACCACGCCGACCACCTTGAACAGCAGGTAGAGCGCGACGATCACGGCCATCAGGGCCAGCCAGCTCATGCCCGTGCTCCCTCGGGCGCGGTGACCGGCCGCAGTGCCGGATCCAGCGCGACGCGTTCGTCGAACACGAAGCAGTGGCCGTCGTAGCCGAAGCCGCCGACCTGTTCGAAGTACCCCAGGATCCCGCCATCCAGCTGCAGCGCATGGGCGAAGCCGTTCACGCGCATCCACGGCACCGCCTTCTCGCAGCGGATGCCGCCGGTGCAGAAGCCGACCACGGTGGCATCGGCCAGCGCCTCGCGATGGGCGTCGAGGGCCTCCGGCAGGTCGGTGAAATTGTCGATCGGCAGCGCGACCGCACCGCTGAAGCTGCCGTGGCCGACTTCCTCGCGGTTGCGGGTGTCGAGCAGGACCACGCGGCGGCCGTCGTCGTCGCGGCCGGATTCCAGCCAGCGCGCCAGCGTGTGCGGCGTGACCGACGGTGCGCGCCCGTCCAGCGGCGAGGCATCGTGGCGGCGGAAACTGATGATCTCCGGCTTCACCTTGACCTTGAGGCGCGCGAACGGCGCGGTGTCGCTGCGGCTGCGCTTGGCCTGCAGGGTGGCGAAACGGGGATCCTCGCGAAGCGCGCCAAGGAAGGCGTCGATCGCTTCTCCGTTTCCCGCGAGGAACAGGTTGATGCCCTCGGCCGCGACCAGCACGGTCCCGAGCAGGCCGTCGGACATCGCGCGGGCGCGCACGTGGGCGGCGACCACGCCGGGGTCGTCGATGGCGACGAAGTGATAGGCGGCGATGCTAATGAACATCGCGGCATTCTACGTGCGCCACGCTATCCTTTGCGGCAATGAGCAGCTACCACGGCCCGCGCGCCAGCGTCCGCGGCGACGCGATCCGGAACACGACACACCAGCGGCGCGGGTCGCGCGCGGCATGAGCGACACCTGCGACGTGCTGGTGATCGGCGCCGGCGCCGCCGGCCTGATGTGCGCGGCCACCGCCGGCCAGCGCGGCCGCCGTGTGCGCGTGGTCGAACGCGCCAACAAGGTTGGCAAGAAGATCCTCATGTCCGGCGGCGGGCGCTGCAACTTCACCAACACCGGCACCTCGCCCGCCAACTTCCTGTCGGCCAATCCGCACTTCTGCAAGTCTGCGCTGGCGCGCTACACGCCGGCGGACTTCATCGCCCTGGTCGACGGCCACGGCATCGCCTGGCACGAGAAGGAACTCGGCCAGCTGTTCTGCGACGAGTCCGCGAAACTCATCGTGAAGATGCTGCTCGACGAGTGCGCGCAGGCCGGCGTGGCACTGGACGTCGGCTGCGACGTGCACGTCGTGCAGCGCGCGGGCGACGGCTTCGTGGTCGAGACCGGCCGCGGCCGGGTCACCACGCAGTCGCTGGTCGTGGCCAGTGGCGCGCTGTCGATCCCGAGCCTGGGCGGCAGCGGCTTCGGTTACGCGCTGGCGCGCCAGTTCGGGCATGCGGTGCTGCCCACGCGCGCCGGACTGGTGCCGCTGACCCTGAGCGGGGTGCACGCCGAGCGCCTCGAGGGGCTGAGCGGCCTCTCGCTGCAGGTGGAAGCGGCGAGCCGCGGGCAGGCCTTCCGCAACGCCATGCTGGTCACCCACCGCGGGCTCAGCGGCCCGGCCATGCTGCAGGTGTCCTCGTACTGGGAGCCGGGTGAGCCTCTGGTCATCGACCTGATGCCGGGAGTCGACGCGTCCGCCCTGCTGAGGGGCGCGCGCGCGGAACGTCCGGCGACCGAACTGCGCACGCTGCTGGCCGAACACCTCCCGCGGCGCTTCGCGCAGCGCCTGTGCGAGCACTGGATGGAGAGCCGGCCCCTGCGCCAGTACGGCGATCGCGAACTGGACACCATTGCGGCCACGCTCGCGCACTGGCCGATCGTCGCCAGCGGCACCGAGGGCTATCGCACCGCCGAGGTCACCCTGGGCGGCGTGGACACCGACGGCCTGTCGTCATCCACCATGATGTCGCGCAGCATGCCCGGCCTGTTCTTCGTCGGCGAGGTGGTCGACGTCACCGGCTGGCTGGGCGGCTACAACTTCCAGTGGGCGTGGGCGTCGGGCCACGCCGCGGGCGAGGTCGCCTGATTCCGGGACGACTGCCCGGGCCTCAAGGCCTGGCGAGGTAGAAGGTGGATGCGCACAGCGTCGTTCCGGTCGCGGTGGCGGCCGGGATGCCGCCGCCTTCCAGCGCCAGCAGCTTGACCAGCCGGTAGTCGCCCTCGACATGGCTGGCGAGCGCGAAGTAGCCGGTCGCGTTGCGGCCGCAGAACGCGTTGTCGGGATGCGCGGTGGGTCGCGTCTCTTCGATCACGCGGCGCAGTTCCACCGGTTGGCCGGCGTCGATCGACATCACGTCGGCATAGCGCTGGCCGGCGGCGTACTCGTCGCCGCCGCGCACGATCGCGACGCGCTCGGTCAGGAACGCCGCGCCATTGGCAGCGGTGATGCGGCCGTCCTCGATCTCCACGACGCCGGTCATGGCCTCGGCCACCGGATTGCCGGGCTCGAAGCGGCCCAGCGCCAGTGGCCGCAGGGTCGGCGGCGCGGCGCGCTCGATGGTGGCGTTGGCGGTGTCGGGCTCGAGCGCTTCGCGCGGCATCGGCGGCGGCGCGCTGGTCACCGCTGGCTGGCCGGCGGTGGCGACGGGTGCTTCCCTGCCGCCGCAGGCGGACAGGGCGAGGGCGATCAGTGCGAAGGCACACGCGTGTCGGGACTTTGCTGGATTCAATGCGATGCCAGGGCGGGATGCGACGCCCGATCATAGACGCGCCGCGTTCAACGCGCGTTAGTTGCGCAGCTGCGGTCAGCGCGGCTCGGGCAGCGCCGGCGTGGTCTCGCTGAGGATCCGCAGGCTTTCCGCCTGGCGGATGCGGCGTGCCTCGAGTTCGGCGGCGATGGCGTCGCCGGCTGGCGTGCCGGGCCGGGCATCCGCGTCCGCGGCATCGGCGCGCAGCGCGCGTCCCGGCAACACGCTGCCGCCGGCGAACTGCGGCGGCGGCGCGTCGCCGGCCACGTTGGCGGCACACTCCGCGGCGAGCGCCGCTGCCGGGCGACGCCCGCCGGCCGCGACTTCCTGCACGGTGATGGCGACACCGGTGACGTCACCATGCGCAGCCAGCCGACGGCAGGCCTCGGCAATCAACTGGTGGCCGCTCGCGCCGCCGGCCGCCACCAGCAGCATGCTCATGCGATCCACCCAGCCGGCCGCTCGCACGCCCGGCATCGCCTCGACCTCGCGCCGCGCGGCCTCGCGGCGGATCGCGCTGCCGCGGTCGGCCAGCATCGCCTCGCGTTGCGTGCGCGCATCGAGGCTGGCAAGCCGCGCCATCACCTGCTCTTCGTCGCCGCGTCCGGCATCACGGCCGAGCGCCTCGACCTGCGCGCCGCTCGCGGACACGGCTTCGACATCCCGGGTCGGTCGCGATGGTGCCGACGACGTGGCCGCTGCCGGTGCGGCATGTCCCGCATCGGCCGACGCGGGCACGGTGGCGACCGGGGCGGCGGGCGGATCGGCCGCGCCGGGCCCGATCCAGTCGCGCACGCTGCGATAGCCGAGCCAGGGCAACACCAGCAACAGCACCACGACCACCCGAAACACCTTTCGCGCACGGCGCCGCCGCAGGTGGGCGGCGCGATCGGGCCAGTGCGGCTGCCGGGCCGCCTTGTCGTTCACGCCCAGGCGCGCCACAGCAGCAGCACCGGCAGGGCCACCAGCGCGAGCAGCAGCACGATGCCGGCCACGGTCGCCACCACGCGCAGCGGCTCGGCGCGCGCGACGTCGCGCAGCGTCTCGGCCCGGCCCTCGCCCAGCTCGCGCGCGCGCGCCTCACGTGCCTGTGCCTGGCGCCGCGCCTGGTACTCGTCCATCAGCCGTCGCGCCTTCGGGAAGTCGGCGTCGTCGCTGACCCAGATGCCGCCATACGAAATGCCCCAGCGGCTCGGCAGGGTTTCGTGGAAGCCTATGGCGTGCGCGTCGAGGAACGCGCGCACCTCGTCGGCCTCGTCGTCGGGCACCATGCGCATGTTGAGGAGCAGCTTGGCCATGGCGGCAAGGATACCCGCCGCGGCCGCCTCAGGACGCCGTGGCGCGCCGCCTTTCGCCCGTGTGCAGCGACACGGGCTCGTCCATGCGCGCCGATGGCGGATGGGCATCGGCCACCGGCAGCGCGGCAGGCCCGGGGATCCCGTACAGGCATACGCGGTTGCGGCCGCCGCGCTTGGCGCGATAGAGCATGCGGTCGGCGTGTGTCAGCAGTCGCGTCAGGTCGTACCCGGACAGCGTGGTGGTGCTGATGCCGAAGCTCGCGGTGACGGCGAAGGCATACCCGCTTCCACGCGTGTCGATGGCGGCGATGCAGCGGCGGCACTCTTCGGCGACACGCACCGCCTCGGCACCGTCCGCGCCAACCAGGAGCAGCGCGAATTCCTCGCCTCCGAGGCGCCCGAACCAGTCGACGTCGCGGCGCGCCGTGGCGCAGGCCTCCACCACGCGCTGCAGCACCCAGTCGCCCACGCCATGCCCGTAGTGGTCGTTGATCGACTTGAACCGGTCGAGGTCGAACATCACCAGCGCGGCGTCCTCGCCCATCCGCGCGCTGCGCGCCAGCGTGGCCGCGGCGCGGTCGTTGAAGTGGTGGCGGTTGCTGATGCCGGTCAGTGCGTCGGTTTCAGCCAGGTGCCGCAGCGAGACCTGCACGCGCTTGGTCTTGTAGGCCCAGAACGCGATCGAGGCCAGCAACAAGAGCAGCATCAGCACCAGCAGGCGGGAATTCTGCGCCGACTGTTCCTGCACGCGCTGCTGCAGCTGCAGCACTTCGTTCTGGCGGTTGAGCAGCTCGATCTGCTGGGTCTGCTGAAACGTTTCGTGGCTGACGATCTGGTAGGCCAGCTCGCGCGCCTTCACTTCGTCGAGCTGCGCCTTGTCGGCCTCGGCGTACCGGCGGTAGTGGGCCAGCGCCTGCACGGGATCGTTGCGCGCCTCGGCCACGCGATAGCGGGTCAGGTGCGCCGCGACCAGCGACCTGGTGAAATCGCCGCCCCCGCGCTCGATGGTGGCCAGTGCATGGGCATCTGCCCCGGCCGGGTCGCCGGCGGCCAGCTTGTATTCCGCCAGCAGCGCGTGGAACTCGCCGATCAGCGGCGGGTAGCCGGTGCGCTCGACCTCGGGCAGGTGGCGCTCGAGGATCGCGACCGCGCGCGGCCGGTTGCCCTCGCCGTCCCACTTGCGCGCGAGCATGGCCCGCACCAGGTTGGCCACCACCGCCTCGCGCTGGGCCTCGCAGACGTCGACCAGCGCGGTGAACTCGCGGTCCTCGGCCGGTGACTGCTTCAGCTCCTGCATCGCCTGGAGACGGGTCTGGCCGGCAAAGCACCGGGCGCGGGGCGCTTCGGTCGTGGACAACACGCGCTCGGCGTACTCGCGCCCGATCCGGTACTGCCCGGCCTGGTTGTGGATGACCGCCGCCACGCCGAACACGTGCTCGCGGTTGGCGTCGTCGATGTCGTCGCGGGTGAACGGCAATACCTTGCCGAGCATGCGCAGGCCGCCCGCGAAGTCGCGGGTGATCGCGCGTGCATTGACCACCAGCGCGCCGGCGCGGACCTTCATGTTGGCACCCTGCGCACGCTCGAACAGCGCGGTGGCCGCGGCGATGCCCTCCTCGTAGCGACCGCCAAGCACCAGCGCGTACGCGTTCAGGTAGTCAAGGCGCTCGCCTTGCCCGGCCGTGAGGTCGTCGGGCGTGGTGGCGTTGAGTTCGGCGAGAAGTTCGCGGAACGTGGCCGGATCGGCACTGCGCAGCGTGTCGGCCTGTTCGAGGCGGGCGTCGAACGTCGCCGCCGGGCCGGCATTTTCCGCGCCCACCACGACCGCCCCCGGCAGGAGGCTCACCAACAGGCAGACCATCAGCCACTGCTTGCGCATTGTTGCCGGCGACTCCGTGTGTGCGCGTCAGCTTTCGGGCGACTCGTCCGGCGGGTCGCGCTTGTCGTCGTCGTCCGGACGATCCCGCTGCGGGGGTGCCGGCGTGTCTTCCTGGGGTGTCCAGAGCTGCATCATCACGTGCTCGGGAGCGCCGAGCAGGACAGCCAGGCCGGGACCGTCGCCGGACAGCAGCGCGGCACGCTGGGCCGCATCGAGGCCGGAGGAGGCGTCAGCCGCAAGCCCGGTGGGGCACATGTGCGCCGGGCTCGCGCCCAGCGCCTCGAGGATACGGATCGCATTCGACATCGGTGGGTCCCCTAATCAGTGGTCTGGATGGTGGTGAAACCTGGCTCGGCGGCTTCGATCGCGGCGATCTCCTCCAGCATCGCGCGGTCCCGCTGCAGCGCCGCACAAGGCGGCAGCACCAGCGTCGTCTGTGGATGCAACCCCGCTCCCCCGAGGCCTGACAGCCGCATCCCCTCGATGCGCGGCCGGGCCGTGGCGAGCGTAGCAGCTTCGTACAGCGTCACGTGGTGGTCCGCCGGGTAGTCCTGGAGCAGGCGCTGCAGCAGCAGGCGCTGCCACGCGCCCATGGAGAGTTGACGTCCTCCCGGCCCGGAAACGGCCATCCCCACCTGCCACAGCACCAGCAGCGCGCCGCGGTCCACCTGGCGGCGGTACTGCAGGAACTGCCCCGCTTCGAAATGCTGGCAGCCGGTGGCGCCCGGATCGAGGCCGAGGTCGGCGTACAGGCAATCCTCGGCGGAGATGCCCGGCTCCATGTGCGCCGTGTAGCCCTCGGCGCGGGCCTGGGCGATGGCCTGGTGCGGTGCCACCGCGAACACCCCGGGATGCCCATAGAACGCGGCGCAGACGCGCTGGCCGGCGCGCACCTCGCACAGCATCAGCCCGACCATGTCGGCGTAGGCCTGGCGCCTGCTGCGGCCACCGCCGTAACACGGCTGCAGGCTGCGCACGTCGCGGTGCATGCCCTGCAGCCAGAGTTCCACCAGCGGATCCGACACCGCCATGAACACCACATCCGCACCCTCGATGGTGGCGCGCGCACGTGCGCCGATGTGGGCGCCGAGCATCATGCCGATGCCGACGCACGCCAGGCTTCCCGCTTTCGACATCACCCTGCCTCCTGCGTCGCGCGTGCCCAGTGCGCGCGCGTCAGCCGCCAGCGGCATTCCCCGGCCAGGCCGTCCGCCGCGGGTTGGAACCCGGCGCGCCTCATCAGCCCTGCCGCCGCGGCGTGGTCGCGCACATGGCGCGTCCACAAGGCCAGCAACGGAGACGCGGTGAATGCCACGTCGACCAGGGCCGCGATGCCCGCGCTGGCGACGCCGGCTCCCTGTGCCCCGGGCGGCAGCAGCACGCCGACTTCGGCAGCGTCGCCGGCGCCGGCGTGGATCTGCAGCGCCATCAGGCCAGCGGGTGGACCGGCAACGGTGGCGGCAACACGCCATGGCAGCAGCCAATACGCGGCACGCGGGGGCCGCGCGGCGAGTTGCGCCATGACGCGCGCGAATGCCGTGCGCCCAGCCTCGGGCGCGAGGGCCGGGCCGACATGACGCATCGTGTCCGGGTCGCCATACAGCGCGCAGTACAGCGCTTCATCGCGCGCCTCGAGGACGCGCAGCGGGGTCCCCGCGAGCACGGGTGCGGGTATCCGCACTCAGCGCCACCCGGCCAGCACGCGACGCAGGTTCGCGCGCGCCGGCGCATCCAGGCGCGCATGGAACCAGTCGCTGAGGTAGATACGCTCGCTGGCGAGCAGCGCCTCGAGGAATTTCCTGCGCCCGCGGCGGAACAGCCATGCGGGCACGCGCCCCCGGTATTCCCTGGCGATCCCTTGGTCATAGGCGTCGAATTCGGCGGCAGCGGCGCCCAGGATCGCCATGTCGCAATCCAGGAAATGCATGCTGTCGCCGGCGTCGGGCCCGTCACCGAGATCGGCCCTGGCGATGTGTCCGTGGCGTGCCGTGAGTTCGACCAGGCGCGCGACGCGGACCGTGTCGATGCCCGCGTCCGGCAGCCAGCGCGCGATGGCGTCCCCGGCCAGGGCCGCCGAGCGCGACTCGTTGTCGCGGCGACCGGCGACGTAGATCGCGTCGTGGTACAGGACGGCCAGCCAGACCTCGCGCGGGCGATGCCAGCCGGGGCCGTCGTCCACCTCTTCGAATCGCGCGAGCACCGCTTCGACATGGTCGAAGCCGTGATACGCCCGCGGCGGGGTGGCGTACGCGGCGCGAAGCGCCGCGAGCTGTCCCGCCGGCAGCGGCACGCGCTCATGCATCGACCTGCACCCCGACGCCACGCAGGCGCAGGGCACGCGCGACGCGCTCGAGCGAAGGCGACAGCGCCGCATGCGCCGCGGCGGGCAGTGCCGCGCGCACGCGGGCGAGGTCCGCCGCGTCGCCTGCCGGCGCCACGCCGGCCCAGGCGAACACGACCTGGTTGCTCATGCGCGGCTCCTTCACCACCAGCACGTTGCCGGCGCCGAAGCTCCGTCTCAGCCGCTCGAGGTGCGGCGCGGTGTCGACGCAGAACAGGTTGGTGGCGAGCACGCCACCGGGGCGCAATGCGTTCCGGCAGGCGTCGTGGAAGGCAGGCGTGGACAGCGCCACCGGAATGCCGCCGGCGTCGTAGCCATCCACCAGCAGCAGGTCGTAGCGGCCGGGCCGGGCCGCGACGAAGCGCGCGCCGTCATCCAGCACGACCTCCAGGCGGGCGTCGTCATCCGGCACCTGGAACTCCCGGCGCAGGGCGATCACGCCGGGATGGTTCTCAACGACCTCCAGCCGCGCGCCCGGCAGGTGCCGGTGGATGAATTTCGCCTGGGAACCACCACCCAGCCCGACCATGCAGATCGTGCGCGGGCGTGGTTGCCACAACAGGGCCGCAAGCATCGTGCGGGTGTAATCGATCAGCAACTGGTCGGGCGCATCCCCGAGCATCCGGCTCTGCGTCTGGCCACGCGTGAACTGCAGCGCGGTGTACGCGCCGACGCGCCGCAGGCGGGCCGGGCGCAGCGGCAGCCCGGTCGGGTCGAGCGGACGGACGCGGCGGCGCAGACCGGCAAGCCAGGTCACAATCCGCCGCCCGATTCGGCCGTCATCCAACTGCACGCACATCCCGCTTGCAAAGACGCCGGCAGCCTAGCGCAGCAATCGTCCGGCCGTCAGCACCCATGCCTCGTGCAGCGACGGCTGAACGCCCGGTGGCCACTGCCCGCCCTGCAGCGGATCCACTGACCGGGCGGGATCAGCGCAGCTGGCTGTCCTTGCTGCCGCGGCGGTTGTATCCGCCTGCCGCACCCTCGTCTTCGTCGCGCACGGCCTGGCACGCGACGCACAGCCGCACGCCGGGCACGGCCTTGCGGCGCGCGTCGGGAATGGCGGCGTCGCATTCCTCGCAGTTCGCCAGTCCCGGCCCCTGCGGCATCCGGCTGCGCGCCCGTTCGATGCCGTCCTTCACGGTGGCATCGATCTGGTCCTGCACCGCTCCGTCTCCAGCCCAGCCCGTGGCCATGGTGGCGCCCCGCCTTGTGTCTGCCGTAGCGGGAGTTATCGGGACGCGATGCCGGAAGACAAGCCTTCCAGCCGGGTCAGCCCCCGCAGCCGCCGCAACAGGTCGAAGGCTGCTGCTCCACTGCACTCGCTGGCGTGTCCAGGCCGGTCGAGCTCAACAGGGCCGCCACCTCCGCGGCCCCCAGCGTGGTCGCCACGCGCAGCGGTGAACCGCTGGCGTGCAGGTCGGCCAGGGCCGCGGGATCGGCGGCGCGCAGCGCCTCGTTCACGGCGGCCACGTTGGCCACCCGGCCATTCAGGGCGATTTCGTATTCCATGGTCTCATCCTGTCGCAGGCGCCCATCGCGCCGTACCGCCATCGTCGGCCGCGCAGCGGTCGCCGGCCATGATCCGGGTCAAGCGCGATGCACGGCGCTTGAGGCCAGTGGCACGTGTCTTGCATGCTTGGACGCGATGCCGCGACCAACCACCTTCCGGACCACCTTGGCCAGGCGCCTCGCCGCGATGGTGTTGCTGCTGGTGGCAGCGCCGGCGCTGGCGGCCGACCTCGCGGCACCGCAGCGGCTGGAAGCCTTCGGGCCTGATGAAGGGCTGCCGCAGTCGACGGTGAACGCGCTCGCCGGCGACGACCAGGGCTTCCTGTGGGTCGCCACCCAGGACGGCCTTGCCCGCTTCGATGGCCACCGCTTCCAGTCCTGGCGGCGCAAGCGCCGGGACGACCAGGGCCTTGCCAGCAGCAGCATCGACGCGCTGGCATTCGAGCCTGGCACCACAAGGCTCTGGCTCGGCACCGACGACACCGGCGTCGAGATCATCCACCTGCCGACCTGGGAGCGCGTCCGCTTCACCCGCGGCGACGGGCTGTCCAACGACCGCATCACATCGATCCTGGTGGACCCCGATGGCGGCGCATGGATCGGGACGGCCGCTGGACTCGACCACGTCGGCATTGCACCGCGCCACGTGCGCAAGCTGGGGGGCGGCGAGATCGCCGGCGTGGCAGCACTGACGCAGGGCGGCGCACTCGCCCTCGGCCGCGACTGCCGCCTCTGGCACGCCACGCCCGCGACGCTGACCGCCCTGCCCCACCGCGGCGGCAGCGGCAGCGCCTGCATCGCGCTGCAGTCGGGTCCGGAAGGTGCGTGGATCGCCAGTGAACGGGGTGGCCTGGCGCTGGTGGATGTCCGCGACGGGCGGCGGCTGCGCAGTTACACCGTCGGCGAACTGCAACCCGGGGCCAGCGTGATCACGGCCCTGTTGCGCAGGCGCGACGGCAGCGTGCTGGTCGGCTTCGGCAACGGCGCCGTCGCGCAACTGGACGCGGCCGGGCCGAGGCCCCTGCAACTCGACCGCGACCTCGGCAATCCGGTGGTGACGCTCCATGAGAGCGCGACCGATGCGTTGTGGATCGGCACGTACACCTCGGGGCTGTACTTCGCGCGCCCGCTGTCGCACGTGATCCGCTTCGGGCGCTCCGACGCCGCGCAGATGCAGGGCTGGCCCAGCGTCAGCCTGCGCGCGCTCTGGGGCGAGGGCGGGCACCTGCTGGTCGGTACCGACAACGGCCTCATGCAACAGCGCGCGGCCGGCGGCGAATGGATGCAGGTGCCGGGTTTCGAAGGCCGGACGGTGCGCGTGATCGGTCGCGCGATCGATGGCGGCTGGTGGATCGGCACCCACGACGGCCTGTGGCACTGGCCCGGCGGCGGCGCGCCACGGCGCATCCCCGGCCTGCCCGATCCGCGCATCGACGCCATGCTGGTCGAAGGCGGCACGGTCTGGGTCGCGACCCGCGGCGGCCTGGCCCGCGTCAGCAATGGCGAGGTCGTCGAGGATCCCGCACTCGCACCGCTCGCCGGCCGCCAGGTCACCGCACTGCTGCGCGACGACGATCGCCTGTGGATCGCGACCAATACCGGCGGGCTCTGGCAGCTCGACGCGGGCGCGGTGGCCGCGCCGTCGCGGCACGCGGGCCTGCACCACTCGCTGTGGTCGCTGGCCGCCGACGACGACGCGCTGTGGGTGGGCAGCTACAGCCACGGCCTGTACCGGATCGACCGCGGCAGCGGCGCGATCCGCAACTACAGCGACCGCGACGGACTGGCCAACAACGTGGTGTACGCGATCCTGCGCGACGCCGCCGGACGCCTGTGGCTGAGCACCAACAACGGGCTGTCCGTGGTCGCCCCCGGCGACGGGTCCATCCAGGTGCTGGGGCCGCGCGACGGCCTGCAGAACCGCGAGTACAACAGCGGCTCGGGGTTCCGCGACCGCGGCGGCCTGCTGTATTTCGGCGGCACGCGCGGCCTGGACGTGCTCGATCCGGACAGGCTGCCCGCGCAGAGCCCCTCGGCCCGCGCGGTGCTGACCACGCTGCGCATCTCGCCTTCGGGCGCCGGCGGCGACGAGGCCGCGTCGGTGGAATCGGACATCGTGTATGCCGACCGCCTGTCGCTGGCGTGGCGCGACCGCATGTTCTCCATCGCCATGACGTCGATCGACTTCGGCGCCGCGGAAGTGGCACAGCTGCGCTACCGCATGCGCGGCCTGCATGACGCTTGGGTGTATCCACGCGCGCCACGCGCCGAGTTCGCGGTCAGCAGCCTGCCACCCGGCGACTACGTGCTCGAGGTCGAGGCCGCTGGCCGCGACGGCCGCTATGGCGACACACGGCGCCTGGAGCTGCGCATGGCGCCGCCGTGGTGGCGGCATGACCTGGCCTATGCCGGCTACGCGCTCGCGGTGCTCGCGCTGTTCGCCCTGCTGGTGCGCCGCGCGGGCTCGGCGGTGCGTCGCGAGCGCCGCCAGGTCGAGCTCCTGGAGCGCACCGTGGCGGAGCGTACCGCGCAGCTGCAGGAGGCCAACCTGCGGCTGAGCACCACCAACGCCCAGCTCGACATCGCCACCCGTCGCGACCCGCTCACGCGCATCTCCAACCGCCGCGACCTGCAGGACTGGCTGGGCCGCGAGGCCGGCGCGCTGCGCACCGCCATCGAACAGGCCGGCGGCGAGCCGGAGCGGCTGGTGTTCTTCATGATCGACATCGACGACTTCAAGCGGGTCAACGACCGCCACGGCCACCAGGCCGGCGACGAGGTGCTGGTGCACTTCGCCGACCGGCTCCGGCTGCTGAGCCGCGACCACGACCTGCTGGTGCGCTGGGGCGGCGAGGAGTTCCTGCTGATCACCCGCTTCACCCGCGTCGCCGATGCCGCGCAGCTTGCCGAGCGCATCCGCGAGGCGATCGCCGGGCAACCGATCCGGGTCGCACCGGGGCTGGTGCTGCCGCTCACCTGCTCGATCGGGTTCGCGCCGTGGCCGTTCGCGCTGGAATGCCCGGATGTCGGCGACTGGGAAGCCTGCGTGGGCCTGGCCGACCGTTGCCTGTATGCCGCCAAGCGTGGCACCAAGGATGCCTGGGTCGGCGTGGTGCCGGGGCCCCGCCCCGACCGCGCCGGCGTGCAGGCACTGCTGGCGGGCGCTTCGCCCGGAGAGGTCGGCGAGGAGTGCGCGCAGGTGCTGCATTCGGGCACGGTGGCACCGGGTTTCGCGCGCTGACGCGCACCGGCGCATGCACGCGCCGTGGCAGCGGGCCATGCGAGGATTGCGCCATGCATGCTCGCCCCGCGCTCTCTTCGTTTGCCGCCAGCCTGGTGCTGGCGTTCCTGTTCGCGATCGCCGCAGGCCAGCCGGCCCGTGCGCAGGCCGCGAGTGCGCCCGACCCGACCGCGGTCACGCCGGACGCCAGCGCCGACCTCGCGGCCAGCAGGCGCCTGGCGCAGAGCCTGCGCGAGGTCGACGGCCTGCAGGATGTCACGGTCACCGTCCGCGGCGGCGTGGCGCGGCTGCAGGGCGACGTGATCGACATCGAGGACCGCTCGCTCGCCGAACAGGTGGCCGGGCAGCAGGACGGGATCACCGCCGTCGACAACCAGCTGGCGCTCAGCACGCGGCTGTCCGACCGCTTCGACACCGCCACCCAGCTCGCGGTCGACAAGCTGATGCGGCTGGTGGCGGCGCTGCCGCTGCTGGTGGTCGCGATCGCGGTGGTGATGCTGTCGTGGTGGCTGGGCAAGCTGGTGGGCGCGCGCATCGGCCGCCGCCAGTGGCGCAGCGACAATCCGTACTTCGCCAGCCTGCTGCAGCGCCTCGCGCAGTGGCTGACGCTGCTCGGTGGCCTGCTGGTGGCGCTGGACCTGCTCGGTGCCTCCGCGCTGGTCGGGGCGGTGCTGGGTTCCGCAGGCGTGGTCGGGCTGGTGCTCGGCTTCGCGTTCAAGGACATCGCCGAGAACTACGTGGCCGGCATCCTGCTCAGCCTGCGGCGGCCGTTCGTGCCCGGCGACCTGCTGCGCATCGACAGCTATGAAGGCAAGGTCGCGGCACTGACCTCGCGCGCGACGGTGCTGGTGACCCTCGACGGCAACCGCCTCACCCTGCCCAACGCGCTGGTGTTCAAGTCGGTGGTGCTCAACTACACGCGCAACGCGCGCCGGCGCATCGACTTCACCATCCCGGTCGACGGCGGCGAATCGATCCGCCAGGCGCAGCAGGTGGCCATGGGCGCGCTGTGCGCGGTGACGGGCGTGCTCGACGATCCGTCGCCGTCGTGGACGGTCGCCGAGTACGACGCCTCCGGGCTCACGCTGCGCTTCTTCGCGTGGGTGGACCAGCGCCAGGCCGATCCCGGCAAGGTGCGCAGCGAAGCCCTGCACGTGGTGCGCACGGCGCTCGCCGAGGCCGGCATCGAAGCCCCGCGCGCTGTGCATTACGTGGCCCCGCTGCCGCAGGCTGCCATGCCCGCAGCTGCCGAGGCCGTCGGCCCGCCGGCGGACACCTCGGTGAACCGCGACATCGATGCGCAGGTGGCGGCCGAACAGCGCGCACACGCCGATGAAGACCTGATCACCGACGAGCGCGCAGCGGCGACCTGAGGGCCGGCGCGTGCGACGCACCCCGGCCGGGTGGGTCGATTCCTACACGGGCGCGAGCCAGTCACCGACGGTCAGGCCGGCCGCGGGGCGGCAAGCTGCGCAAGCCCCGGCAGCACGGCCGTGCACCGGTCACGGATGCCGCTCAGCAACGGAATGGCCGCGACCTTGAGCAAGTCGTAAAGCTGGGCCGGGGCACCCATCCGCTGGAGCAGCACCGTGGTCAGGATCACGCTGGAGGACGCGGGCTTTCGCGTCCGCGGGTCGAGCTTCGATGAAACCTTCGCCAGCCGCTTCAAGGCCATGATGGCCGCGCACGCGGTGGCCCTGGGCGATGCCACAACGGCCGGTACGGCAATCACGATCGAGCTTCCCGAGGGCTGGGGAGACCGCATCCTGATCGAGCCGCACCGCGGCTGATCACCCCTCGCCAGGGACCGGAGCCGGCATGTCGGCGGGTCGCGCGCATCCGCTGGCGGCAGGGCCGCCGTCCAGCGCGACCGATCCGCGGTAGGGAAACACCGCGCCCGACATGGAGTCCTCGCAGCGCCCCGTGGCAATGCGCACGTCGATCGTGCGTCCGGCATCGTCGCGCGCGCGCACCACGCGTTCTCCCGGCG
This sequence comes from Luteimonas sp. MC1825, assembly GCF_014764385.1. Lineage (NCBI taxonomy): Bacteria > Pseudomonadati > Pseudomonadota > Gammaproteobacteria > Lysobacterales > Lysobacteraceae > Luteimonas > Luteimonas sp. MC1825. The sequence goes on from NZ_CP061714.1 coordinate 1,718,133, forward strand.
TGCTGTCGCCGCCATCCTGGATGAAGCGACGGTCGGACACATCGGGGCCGTTGAGCACGACGCGCCCCGCTTCGACACGCGCGTTCCAGAACGGCTCGTTGGTCGAGACCACGAACGCCTCGGGCAGCGCCTGGTCGACAGCGCCTGCCGCGTCCTTCCCCCCCGGCCGCGCGGAGCCGCGGGTTTCCGCTGCCCGGCCCGTCGACACTTCCGAGGCCACCGGCCCCGGCGGGTGCTCGGGCGCGTCGGGCACCTCGGGTGGCGACGGCGGCACCGCCGGGCGGTCGCAGGCCGTGGCCAGGGCCATGAGCAGGATCAGCGGCAGGATTCTCGTGTCCATGGCGACGGGTCTCCATCGGGTCCCGGCGAGCGCGCGGGACGGCCACGGCACATTGCCACGGCGTGCCGCCCCTGCGCGTGATCAGCCGGCAGGCGTCGCGGCTTGCATCCCGAGCCACTGCAGGGCGCCGCGCGCGGCAACGAGCCCGCTGGCGAAGCACGCCGTCAGCAGGTAGCCACCGGTCGGTGCCTCCCAGTCGAGCATCTCGCCGGCGACAAACGTGCCCGGGCGTGCCTCCAGCATCAGTGCGCCATCCACGGCCTCCAGGCGCACGCCGCCGGCCGTGCTGATCGCTTCCTCGAGCGGGCGCGGCGCGCGCAGCAGCAGCGGCAGGCGCTTGGCCGTCGCGGCCAGCGCGGCCATGTCGTGCATGCGGTCTGCGCCCAGCACCTCCCGCAGAAGCCCGACCCTGGCCCCGGCGATGCCGGTCGTGCGGCGCAGGTGCTCGCCGATGCTGCGCTTGCCGCGCGGGCGCGCCAGGTCCTGCTGAAGGCGCGCTTCGTCGCGGCCCGGGCTGAGGTCGAGATGCACCACGGCATGGCCATCGCGCGCGATCAGCTCACGCAGCGTCGCCGACGCGGCATACACCAGGCTGCCCTCGACGCCGTGCGCCGACACCACGGCTTCGCCTTGCAGCGCACGCGGGGTGCCGTCCAGCTCCAGCCAGTGCAGCACCAGCGGCTTCAGCGGCGCTCCGGCATGGCGCGCGCTGAAATGCGGCGACCAGGCGACGTCGAAGCCGCAGTTGGACGGCCGCAGCGGTGCCAGGTCCACGCCCGCCGCACGCAACCCGGCCTGCCAGGCGCCGTCCGAGCCGAGCTGCGGCCAGCTGCCGCCACCAAGGGCCAGCACCGTGGCGTCGGCTTCGACCGAGCGCGCGCCGTCGGGTGTTTCGAAGCGCAGCGCGCCATCCGCGTCCCAGCCGCACCAGCGATGCTGGACGTGGAACGCCACGCCTTGCGTGCGCAGGCGCCGCACCCAGCCCCGCAGCAGGGGCGCGGCCTTGAGGTCGGACGGGAACACGCGCCCGGACGATCCGACGAAAGTCTCCACGCCCAGGCCCCGCGCCCACGCGCGCAACGCGTCGGCGTCGAATGCGGACAACCAGCCCCCGACCTCGCCCGCGCGCGCGCCGTAGCGGCCGGCGAACAGCGCCGGCGGATCGGAGTGGGTGAGGTTCAGGCCGCCCTTGCCGGCGATCAGGAACTTGCGGCCGACCGAACCCTTGGCCTCGAACAGGTCGACATCGGCACCCGCCGCGCGCAGCACTTCCGCCGCCATCAGTCCGGCGGGGCCGCCGCCGACCACGGCAACCCGGCGACGTGCCGGCGCCTCCGCCGCTGCCCGGCTCGGACACATGCGTCAGGCCTTGCGCAGGAAGCAGGTCTTGAGCACGAGGTCGCGGATCTTGTCCGAGTGGCCCTCGATATGCTCGGCGTCGTCCTCGACCAGGCGGATGTTGCGGATCACCGAACCTTGCTTGAGCGGGATCGACGACCCCTTCACCTTCAGGTCCTTGATCACCACCACCGTATCGCCGGCAGCCAGCACGTTGCCGTTGCTGTCGCGCACCACCAGCGCGATCGCGCCGGCGTCGGCGTCACCGGCCGCCCACTCATGGCCGCAGTCGGCGCACATCCACAGGGCGCCATCGGCGTAGGTGTTCTCGAGGCCGCATTGCGGACAGGCGGGGATGGCGGGCATGGGAGCTCCACGATGCGTCGGGGCCACCCATTGTAGCCGGCCGTGCCATCGCGTCCTTGGCAACCTGCCCGACGCGCGACCGCGTCAACCCTCCTCAGGTGACCGCTTTGAACACCGTCAGCCCGAGCACGAACAGCACCACGGCGAGGATGATCGCCGCCCAGAACAGGAACTTGGCGATACCCATCGCGGCGCCGGCGACACCGCTGAACCCCAGCGCGCCGGCGATCAGGCCGATGACCGCCAGGATGATGGCCCACTTGATCATGTCGACTCCCTGCACGCCGCACATGCGGCAACGGAAGCTTCACGCAAGCGGCGTGCGCCCGCCGTGAACCGGAGGCGAGGCGCGCGCCGCGACGCGCACCGCCGGGTCGGCGAAGTAGCGGCCAATCTGGTACCAGACCAGCATCGCACCGCCACCGATGACCAGCGCGCCCGGCGCATTGCCCGGCTGCCACAGGTACAGGGCGACGGCCACCCCCGACATCACCAGCAGCCATGCCCAGGCTTGCCAGCGCCGCAGCAGGGCCGTGCGCGTTTCTTTGCCGATGATCTCCCGTGCCCGCGCCTCGCTGATGCCGAATTCCTGGCTGATCGCTTCCGCCCTCATCCCGTCCCCTTCGCCTGCTGCGAGCGCCCGATTACGCCATGGAACCCGGCCGCGTGGAAGGGGGTAGCAGGCAATCAGGTCGCCTGCGTTACAGCGTGGACGTGGTGTCGCCACCGAGCGCCTCGAGTGCCTGCGCCGCCCGGGCGCGCTGTTCCGACGAAAACGCATGCACCACCACCGACGAGCGGCCCTCGTCCAGCGCCGTGACCGCGTTCTGCACGAAGCGGTCGTGATCGGGGCGCAGCGCGACCAGTCCACCCAGCATCAGGCCGGCCGTGGCGCCGAAGAACAGCAGCACCAGCACCGAGGCCACCGGCGAACGCACCACGAACTGCAGCCCGGCGAAATACAGCACGGCGAAGGCCACGACGCCGAGCACCGCGCCGGCGATCCCCAGGCGCACGTGGGCACGCACGATGGTCTTCCAGATGCCCTGGCTTTCGGGTTCCAGCTTGCGGCGCGCATGCGCTTCGCCGGGCAGCAACAGCTGGACCTGCGCAGGTTGCAGGCCGAGCGAGGCCTGCACGCTGGTGGCGGCGTCGCGGGCAGCGCCTGCGGTGGCGAACACCGCCACCACCTTGCTGTTGGAGACCTCGCCGGTCAGCACCGTTTCTCCGCTCATGGCATGTCCTCCTGGAAGCCCGTGGCAAGGCTGCCGCAACGGGCATTGCGGCGTCGTGACGGCATGTGGACCGCACGTCCCCGCCAATGGCTGCTTGCGCAGGGCGCTCGAGGGCTCGACCATCCACGGCTCGCCTGTCATCGGAATTCCATCGATGCGAATCGATCTTTCGCGCCGCCAGGTCCTGCACGCCGCCGGCTTCGCACTGCTGGCGCCGACGTTGGGCCACGCCCGTGCGCTCGCCGCGGCTGCGGACGTCGTGCCGGAGCCACCTTCCGGTTTCGATTCCGCAACAACCGCCGAAGCGGCCACCCGCGGGCTCGACCTCGCAGGCCGGACCGCGCTGGTCACCGGAGCGACGTCGGGCATCGGCATGGAGACGATGCGCGTGCTCGCCCTGCGCGGCGCGCATGTCATCGCCACTGCACGCTCGCGCGACAAGGCGGAGGCTGCCCGCCGGGGCATGCGTGGACGCATCACGCCGGTGGTACTCGACCTGGCGGACTTCGATTCGGTGCGCGCCTGCGCGGCGCAGGTCCGCGCGCTCTCGCCGAAGCTGGATGCGCTGGTCTGCAATGCCGGCATCGTGCTCGACCGGCTCGAGCAGGTGCGCGGGCTCGAGAAGCAGTTCGTGGTCAACCATCTCGGCCACTTCCTGCTGGTCAATGAACTGCTGGCGCAGGTGCGCGCGGCGGCGCAGGGGCGCGTGGTGGTGCTCGGCAGCGGCGACCACGAGCGGGCACCGACCGGTGGCATCCAGTTCGATGACCTGTCCGGGGCCGGCTGGAATGCCCGCTACAGCCACTCCAAGCTCGCCAACGGCCTGTTCTCCCTGGAACTCGCGCGACGCCTGCGCGGCACGTCCGCCACGGCCAACTGCGTGACGCCGGGTCACACGCGCACCAACATCCTGCGCGACGTCGGCAATGCCTACCGCGACAGCGCGCGCACAGTGCAGGTGGGCGCGGCCACGCCGTGCTACGCGGCCGTGCATCCTGCGATCGCCGGCGTCAGCGGCACCTACCTGCGTGACTTCCGCGCGGCAGCACAGGGTGCGCACCAGCGGGATGCGGCCATGGCGCGGCGGCTGTGGGATGTTTCGGCAGCGCTCACCCGCAAGACATGACACACAAGGAAGCCGCGCGTGATCGTCGCCGCAGTGGCGTTCTTCGCGGCATGGAGCGTGCTGTCGAACATCTTCTGCGCGATGCTGATCCTGGCCACGCGGCCGTTCCGCCTGCACGACGACATCGAACTGCTGGAAGGCGGCGACAAGCCCGGGCTCGGCGGTCGCGTCACCGACATCAACCTGGTCTACACCACGCTGCTGGAAACCACGGATGACGGCGAACCGCGGGGCAGCGTGCTGCGCGTCCCCAACAGCCTGTTCTTCCAGCGCACGGTGCGTCGTTGGCGCAGCAACGACGAGCGCCGCGAGTGGTCGATGCGACCGCCCAGGCGCGAGCGTGAACTTGACGTCTGACGGCGGCGCGCCCCCTGGCGCGCATGCGCGCGCGCCGGCTACTGCAGCCAGGCGCGCAGCAGGGCCGGCGCGGCGGCGCCCACCAGCACCACCACCAGGAAAGGCATGCGCAACAGCAGCGCCAACGCGGCCGCAGCGAACGCCGCCACGCGCGCATCGAAGGCCAGCGCCTGGCCGCTGGCGAAGGCGTTCATCGCCGTCAGCGACGCCAGCAGGCCGATCGTCAGCGTCCCCGCCACACGTCGCATCCGTGGCGCTTGCAGCCAGCGCGCAGGCACCAGGTAGCCCGACAGTTTGATCGCGTAGGCCGCGACGCTGGCCAGCAGGATCCACGCCCACACCGACATCAGCGCGGATCTTCCGCTGGCAGGACCCGTGGCCCCGCACCCGCGTGCTCGGCCGGATCGATGTCGGGCTCCAGGCCTTCGTCCGCCGGACCGTGGCTGAACCAGCCCCAGAGCGCGGCGACCAGCGCAGCCACCAGGATCGGGACGCCCGGCGGCGCGACGGGCACCGCCAGCACCGTGGCCAGCGCGCAGGCCACCGCGAGGGCCACCGGTTCGCGGGCCGACAGCCGTGGCCACAGCAGGGCGAGGAAGGCGGCCACCGCCGCGCCATCCAGTCCCCAGCGGCGGGGATCGCCGAGCGCATCGCCCAGCAGCGCGCCTGCGGCGGTGAACAGCGACCACAGCACGTAGACGCCGAGGCCTGCCGTCCAGAATCCGCGACGCTGTTCGTCCGGCTCGACCTGTCCCGCGGCCGTTGCCGCCGATTCGTCGATCGTGACCTGCGCCGCGACCCAGCGCCGCCAGCCGCGCGGCCGCAGCATGCGGTTGATCTGCATGCCATAGACCGCGTTGCGCACGCCGAGCAGCGTCGCCGCGCCGAACGCCGCCGAACCGCTGCCGCCGCCAGCCAGCACGCCGATGAACGCGAACTGCGAACCGCCGGTGAACATCAGCATGCTCAACGCGACCACCTGCCATGCGTCCAGGCCGGCGGCGACGCCGAGCGCGCCGAACGACAGGCCGTAGAGGCCGGTGGCGAAGGCGATCGAGAGGCCGATCCGGACCGCCGGCGAATGGATGAGGCGCATGCGCGCATTTTGCCATGGGGCGTCCAGCGTGCCGCTCCGTGCATGGCGATGGGACGCTTCGTTCGCGCAATGGCGTCGGGATGCATCGTTCCGCGCGAAAACGGCGGCAGGGCCTTCCTGTCGCTTGAAGCATCGCTACTCTCGCACCAGTTCTTTCCGCCTCCATCCAATAACTGGACATCCCGTGAGCACCTACCGCCTCGCCATCATCGTCGGCAGCAACCGTCGCGAATCCATCAACCGCAAGCTCGCCGAAGCCATGGCGCGGCTGCTGCCCGCCAACTTCGAAGTCAGCTATCCGCGCATCGACGACCTGCCCATGTACAACATGGACCTCGAAGGCGAGCGCCCCACGGCGGTCACCCGCTTCACCGACGAGGTCCGCGCCGCCGACGCCGTGGCCGTGGTGATGCCCGAACACAACCGCTCGCTCCCCGCGGTGCTGAAGAACGCGATCGACTGGGGGTCCAAGCCGATGGACGCCAACGTCTGGCGCGGCAAGGCGGCCTCGATCACCGGCACCACGCCGGGCGCGATCGGCACCGCCGTCGGCCAGCAGCACCTGCGCCAGATCCTCGGCATCCTCGGCGCCGTGGTGCAGGGCGGCGAGGCCTACATCCAGTTCAAGCCGGACCTCATTGGTGCCGACGGCGACTTCACCGATCCGGCCACCCGCGCCTTCCTGCAGGCCTACGTGGACGGTTTCGTCGACCTGGTCACGCGACTCGACAAGCGCTGAACCGCAGCGGCAGCAGCGGGCCGTTCAGGGCCCGCCGCCTGCCGCCTGCTAAGATGCGGGCATCGGCACACCTGCGCCGCACGCGCGTCCCGCGCGACCCACGGTCGCCCGCCTCGCTCCCCCACGCGTCACCGCTCCGTTTTCCGGAGCGACGCCCCATGGATGCGCCCGTGCCCGGATACCTCACACGCAATCTCGTGACCCACGTCGATGGCGTGGCGTTCCAGCTGCGCGTGCTCAGCGACCTGCAGCAATACGCCGATCCTGACAGCCATGCCGACGCGCTTGGCATTTCCTCCGCGCAATGGAGCCTGTTCGGCCAGCTCTGGCCGGCGGGACGCCTGCTGGCAGGTGCCATGCAGCATGTCGACATCGCCGGTCGCCGCATCCTCGAACTCGGCTGCGGCATCGGCCTGGCCAGCCTGGTGCTGCAGCGTCGCGGCGCCGATGTCATCGCCTCCGACATCCATCCGCTGGCGGATGCCTTCCTGGCCTACAACGCCGCGCTGAACGCCCTGCCCGCCGTGCACTACCGGCACATGCGCTGGGAGGAACCGCTGCCGTCGCTCGGCATGTTCGACCTGGTCATCGCCAGCGACGTGCTCTACGAACGCGGCCACGCCGCACTGCTGTCCGAAGTGGTCGCGCGGCACACCCTGCCGGAAGCCGAAGTGATCGTCAGCGATGCCGGACGCGGCCACGGCGCCGCGTTTGCCCGCGCGCTTGGCGTGCTCGGATTCATCCCCACCGCCGGCGACGAACATGCAGCCATCGCCGCCGAGACCGGACCAGGCGCCACGCCCGGCTGCCGCCTGCTGCATTTCCGGCGCACGCTCGCGTCCCGGCGCGCCGCATGAGCACGCGCGACGATGATTGCGCACGCTGCGACGCGGTCTGCTGCCGCCTGACCGTGGTGCTGCAACCCGAAGACCGCATCCCGGCCTACCTCACCGCGACCACCAGCGCCGGCCTGCACGTTATGGCGCGCGACGAGGAAGGCTGGTGCGTGGCCGTGGATCCGGCGCACATGCATTGTTCGATCTACGAGACGCGACCCGAGGTCTGCCGCCGCTTCGTCATGGGCGCGCCCTATTGCAGCGCGATCCGCGAGGATTACAGTGCCAGCAGGGCACAGGGCATTCCCCTGGTCATGTACTGAACCGGAGCCACGCATGTCCAGCAAGCCACCACCCGCTTCCAGCTCGGCCACCAGCCGCATCTTCGCCGTCGGCAAGGCGCCCAAGGCGGGCGAGCGCGGCGCCGGCATGACGCGCGAGCGCATCGCGTCGGACCTCGCCGCGTTCCACGCGACCGGCGGCCACATCGAGGTGCTGGGCACGACGCGCCTGCTCACGCGCATCGGCGGTGACCCCGCCCCGCCCGTCGCCGAGGCCGCCCTGCCTGCGGTGAAGCCCGCGCGCCGCGGCAAGGCCTGATCCACGTCGCCGCCGGCGGCGGTGTATAACGCAGGTCCCCACATCTGCAGGAGCCGCGCGATGAACGTATTGTCCAGGCTGGCCACCGTCGCACTCGCGGCCACCGTGCTGCTCGCCGCGCCGTCGATGGCCGCGCTCAAGTCCGGTGATCCTGCACCCGATTTCAGCGCGCCGGCATTCATGGCCGGCGAGCCGTTCACGTTCAAGCTGGCAGATGCCCTGCGCAAGGGCCCGGTCGTGGTGTACTTCTTCCCGGCCGCGCGCACACCCGGCTGCAATCTCGAGGCGAGCCTGTTCTCGAAGGCGATCGACCGCTTCGCGGCTCACGACGCCACGGTGATCGGCGTCACCGCCGGCAACATCGAGCAGCTGGCCGGCTTTTCCGCGGACACCGAAACCTGCGCCGGCAAGTTCCCTGTCGCCGCCGACCCGGGTGCCGCGATCGCCATGAAGTACGACGCCGTGCTGGAAGGCCGGCCGGACATGTCCAGCCGCACCTCCTACGTGATCTCAAAGTCCGGCGAGATCGTCCTCGCTTACTCGGATTCCAATCCCAACCGGCACGTCGCGGAGACGCTGGCGGCGGTCGCCGCGCTCGACGGCAAGTAGCAAACCGCCCCAGGGCTTACACTGTCGGGACTCCCAGCAAAAGGAAATCCCTTGGCCAAGCCAAATTATTCGTTCGAGAAGCGCCAGCGCGAGCTGGCGAAGAAGAAGGCCCAGGACGAAAAGGACGCCCGCAAGCGCGCCGCGCGCGAAGCGGCCAAGCCGCAATCGCCCGACGCCGCCGAACCCGCTGCGGAAGACGCCGCGCCCGAGTCGACCTGAGGCGCCCGCGCTCAGTCGAGCCGGCTGCCCTCCAGTTCCCGCAGCCAGTTGTGGGCGCGGGTGGCGGCGATTGCCCCGTGGCCCACGGCCACGCTGATCTGGTCCAGGCCGTCCACGATATCGCCCACGCAGTACAACCCCGGGACCCTGGTCCCGAACGGTGAGCGCATGTCGGTGCTGCCGTTTTGGTCCACCTCCAGCCCCAGCATCACCGCGAGTTCGGTGCGCTGGCGGCAGCCCAGCGCCGGATAGACCACGTCGAACGCCAGGGGCGCTTCGACGCCTTCGACATGGATGTCGAAGCGGTCGCGGTTAGGCGCGTAGCGCACCACGGGCCGGGCGACGATGGTGATCCCGGCGTCGGCCAGCTGCGCGCGCTCCTCGCGCGTGAGTTCGTCGTTGCTGCGCGGCAGCAGGGTGATGTCATCGGTGAAGGTGCGCAGGAACAGTGCCTCGGCGGCGCCCTGCCCGTCGCAGCCAATCACCGCCACGCGGTGGTCGATGTGCTCGTAGCCGTCGCAGACCGGGCAATAGCGCAGCACCCCGGCCTCGATCGCGGCCTCGTGGACCTCATGCGGCAGCGGGATCTGTTCCAGGCGCAGCCCGGTGGCAAGCACCAGCGCGCGGGCATGCAGGCGCTGGCCATCCTTCAGCGTCAGCGTGAATCCCGGGTCCCGACCCTCCACTCCGGCCGCGGCCGCCACGACCTCGGCTTCGAGGACTTCGGCGCCGTAGCGTCCGGCGTGCCCCTGCATGCGCTCCAGCAGCTCGGGACCGGCCACGCCGTCCGGAAACCCGGGCGCGTTGTGGGTCAGCGGAATGCGCGCCGCGCGCGAGCGGCCGTCATGCACCACCAGCACCCGGCGGCGGAACCGCGCGAGGTAGAGCGCGGCGGACCAGCCGCCCGGCCCCGCTCCCACCACGATGCAATCCCAGCATTCGCCCGGCTGCAGGTCCGGGGCGCTCACGGGGTGACCCGCAGCGTACGCTTGAACAAGGCCAGCATCCGCGCCCACGCCTCCGTGGCGGCCGCTTCGTCGTAGCGTGGCGTGGTGTCGTTGTTGAAGCCGTGCTGGGTACCGGCGGGCTGGTAGAGCGCATGGCGCACGCCGGCCGCCTTCAGCGCCTCCGCGTACGCCGGCCATGCGGCGTTGATCCGTTCGTCGTCGGACGCCAGCACGACGAGCAGTTCGGCGCGGATCTTCGGCACCTCCTCCAGCGGCGCCGCACTGCCATAGAACGGCACCGCGGCGGCGAGTTCCGGCAACTGCGTGGCCAGGTAATTGGCCATGCCGCCGCCGTAGCAGAATCCGACCACGCCCATGCGCCCGTTGCCGCCCTCGATGCCCTGAAGGAGCCTCGCCGCGGCAATGAAATCCTCGCGGGTGCGGGCCTGGTCGAGGCCCTGGAACAGCTTGCGCGCGGCGTCTTCGTCGCCCGGATAGCCGCCCAGCGGAAACAGCGCATCCGGCGCGAACGCGATGTACCCGGCCAGCGCCAGGCGCCGCGCCACGTCCTCGATGTGCGGGTTGAGGCCACGGTTCTCATGCACCACCAGCACCGTGGGCAGTGGCCCGCCGGCACCTGCTGGACGGACGAGGTAGCCGCGCGCGCGGCCATAGCCCTGCGGGGAATCGAACTCGAGATGGCGCGCGTCCAGCCGGGCGTCGTCGGGCTTGACCTGCTGCGCCAGGGCGAACTGCGGGGACAGCGCCGCCAGCAGGCCCGCCGCCGTGGTCGCGCCCGCGGTGAAGCGCGCGGCGCCGGCCAGGAACCCGCGCCGGTCGATGTCGCCATGCACGTACCGGTCGAACAACTGGAGGACGGCGGGGTCGAAATCGGCTGCGGTCTTGCGCGGCGGAACAGGCATGTCGGCGTCCGGTGTTGGCGATGACCGCCGCATCCTAGCAAGCGCGCGCATGCACGGCGTCTGCACCAGAGTGCCCGCACAACGTCGCGCTGACGTCACTGAATACACGCCACGACGCCCGGAATTGCCGTCAAAAGTCGTTCAAACGTTGCACGTTGGCCGAACTTCGGCGGCGTAGCTGGCGGTTTCCCGCCAGTTATCGTATAATGCACGTTCCTTCCGCCACCGCCATTCCCTTACGGGCCGTGGCCGCATGTCTGCATCACGCAGCCCCATCAGCACGAGGAGACGCATGTCCAGCAAGACCACCCCGACCGCAGTCAAGCCAACGACCCCTTCACGCGTGTTCGCCGCCAGCTCCCGTGGCGCGCAGAACGCCAGCCTCAGCAGCGACACCATCGCCGCCGACATCGCGGCGTTCAAGACCCACGGGGGCCGGATCGAGGTCCTCGGCATCACCCCGCTCCGCACCCAGGCGCAGGGCCCGGCGTTCCGCTCCAAGAGCACCGCCAAGCGCGCCACGGCAACCGCGGCACGCGCCGCGACCGCGACAGTGGTCGCACCCGCCGCGACCAAGAAGAAGAAGTCCGCCGGCTGAGACGGCCGGCGCCCGCGCCGGGTCAATCGACTTCGGCCGCCGCCTCGCGTCCCTGCTGGCGGATCAGGGCTTCCTCGCGCGCGTCATTGATCGCCTCGCGCACGCTGTCCAGGTCGGCAACGCGCTCATCGTGCACGAAGGTGCCGGTGAGCACGGAGTCCGGCCGCAGTTCACCCGCTTCGAACAGCGCCCACATCTCCTCGCCGTACCAGGTATCCAGCAGCTCCGGCGCCCATTGGCCCAGGCCCGCGGTGAGGTTGTTGACGTCGCGCAGCAGCATGGTGCGCGCGGCGTTGTTGCCGCCCGCGCTGACCACCTGCGGGAAGTCGATGACCACCGGCCCGTCCGGGCCGACCAGGACGTTGTACGGCGACAGGTCGCCGTGGATCAGCCCGCAGCACAGCATCAGCACCACCTGGCGCACCAGCACCGCGTGGTACGCGCGTGCCTGCTCCGCGGTGAGTTCAACCTCGCCGAGCCGTGACGCCACGAATCCATCGGCGTCGGTGACCATTTCCATCACCAGCACGCCGTGGTGGAAGCCGTGCGGCTCGGGCACGCGCACGCCGGCATCGCGCAGCTGGTACAGCGCCTCGACCTCGGTGTTCTTCCACGCCTCTTCCTGCTGCCGACGCCCGTAGCGGGAGGCCTTGCCGATCGCACGCATCTCGCGGCTGCCGCGCACCTTGCGGCCTTCCTGGTACTGCACGCGCTGCTGGAAGCTGCGCTGTGCCATGTCCTTGTAGACCTTCGCGCAGCGCAGCTCGCCGCCGGCGCGCACTACGTACACCGCTGCTTCCTTGCCGCTCTTGAGGGGGCGCACGACCTCGTCGATGACGCCGTCGTCGATCAGCGCCTGCAGCGGGGCTGGGGTTCTCATTCAGTTCCTGGGGGCGTGGCGCGGGATCGCGCCGAAGCCGGCCATTCTCGCATTACCCGGTCGCAGGCCATGAACGGCTACCAGACCAGGTCGTCGGGCACCTTGAAGCGGCTGTACCAGTCATCGTCGGCGGCATCGGACTGCGGTGGCGCGCTGCGCGCATGGTCCAGCGCGATCATCGCCGGGTCGCGGGCCCCGACCTTCTCCGCGGCGGCGCGCGGGATGATGGCGTAGCCGCCGTCGTGGCAGGCGACCACCAGGCTGCCGGCGGCAAGCTGGCGACGCACCGCATCGGTCACCGGCAGGGTGCGGATCGCCCCTGCATGGGTGAACCGGTAGTCGATCGTGCCGTCCACGGCGAGCCGGTTCTGTTCCACGATCTGCCGCACCTGCGCCCGCAGTTCCTGCGCCCGCGCCTGCTCGTTGCGTTCGGCGGACAGCGCGCGGTCGCGCTCGATCTTGTCCAGTCGCGCGCGTTCCAGCGCGGCCTTGCCTTCATCGGCGGGTGGCGGGGACTTGGCATGGCGCTGGCGGGTCTGCTCGCGCGCCACCTGGTCGACCCTGGACTTCTTCGCCAGTCCGGCCTTGAGCAGTTGTTCCTGCAGTGGATTGCGCATGTCGGTGCCCTTGCATGGTGCCGCCCCGATGATACGCGGCCCGCGCCGACCGCGCCCCGCCAGGCCGCGGCGGATGACCCGGCCATGAACCCGGGTGCCTTTCGCCGGGCCGGATGACGCAGGTCAAGGAGCTGCCGGCAGACGCGCGGCAGACTGCATGCATCACGAAAACCAACGTCACCGGAGATCATCATGAAGAAGTCCATTCCCGTCCTTGTCGGCCTCGCGCTCCTTTCCGCGGGCGGGCTGGCCAGCGCCGCCAACTGCAGCATCGTGCTCGACAGCAACGACCGCATGCAGTACGACCAGAAGAGCATCGAGGTGTCGGCCGGCTGCGCGACGGTGACCGTCGAACTCAAGCACAGCGGCAAGCTGCCCAAGACGGCGATGGGCCACAACGTGGTGATCACCACCGAAGCCGACGCCACGCCGGTGGCACAGGCCGCGGTGAAGGCAGGCGCCGCGAATGGCTACGTACCGGCGGGCGACAAGCGCATCATCGCCGCCACCAAGATGCTGGGCGGCGGTGAGAGCACCAAGATCACGTTCCCGGGCCGCGCGCTCAAGGCCGGCAGCGACTACGCGTTCTTCTGCTCGTTCCCGGGCCACTCGGCGCTGATGCGCGGCAAGCTGGTGGTCAAGCCCTGAGCCGTTGCGCCCTGCTCCACGACGGACATGCCGGCCTCGCGCCGGCATGTTTTTTTGCGTGTGCAAGATTCCTGCACGGCATGCATTCAAACACTTGATTGGGGTCAAGGCGTGCGCGTCGCGGCACCTGTAGATTTTTCGGCAACGGGGGAAAGGCCCCCATGGAGCTGGAAATGAATGTCCTGAAGACCACGCTGCTCTCAGCGGCCCTCGCACTTGCCTGCGGCGCATTCGCCGCCCCGCCGGCGTACGCCGTGGATGCGCTCGAACTCATGCAGTCCACCATCGACCAGGCCCCCGACCTGTCGGCACTCGCCGAGCACAAGGTGCAACTGGTGCGGCCGCCGTTCGTGCACGCGCACGACCAGGTCGCACCCGGCGCGCCGCGGCTGGTGAAGTTCACCCTGCCGATCGAGGAAAAGGAAATCGTGATCGACGACAAGGGCACGCGCATGCACGCGATGACCTTCGGCGGTTCGATCCCCGGCCCGATGATGGTGGTGCACGAGGGCGACTACGTCGAACTCAAGCTGATCAACCTGGCCAGCAACAGCATGCCGCACAACATCGATTTCCACGCGGCCACCGGCGCGCTGGGTGGTGGCGACTTCACCGTCGTCTCACCGGGCGAGGAAGTCACGCTGCGCTGGAAGGCGACGCGCTCCGGCACCTTCATCTACCACTGCGCCCCGGGTGGCTCGATGACGCCGTGGCACGTGGTGCAGGGCATGCACGGCACGATCATGGTGCTGCCGCGCGACGGCCTGAAGGATGGCGACGGCAAGCCGCTGCGCTATGACCGCGCCTACTACGTCGGCGAGACGGACTTCTACATCCCGCGCGACGCCGATGGCAACTTCCGCTCGTATGGCAGTTCCGCCGAATCGCTGCCCGACACGCTGGCCACCATGCGCACGCTCACGCCTTCGCACATCGTCTTCAACGGCGCGGTCGGCGCGCTCACCGGCGAGAACGCGATGACGGCGAAGGTGGGCGAAACGGTGCTGTTCGTGCACTCGCAGGCCAACCGCGACACGCGTCCGCACCTGATCGGCGGCCACGGCGACTACGTCTGGGAGGAGGGCAAGTTCGACAACGCGCCGATGAAGGACCTCGAAACCTGGTTCATCCGCGGCGGTTCGGCGGGCGCAGCGTTGTACACGTTCCTGCAGCCGGGGCTGCACGTGTACCTCAACCACAACCTGATCGAGGCGGTGGAACTGGGTGCCGCGGGACACGTCCAGGTCTCCGGTGATCGCTGGAACCACGACCTGATGACGCAGCCCGCCAAGACGGGCCCGATCCGCCCCGACACGGACCTGTCGATGCCGGTCGCGCGCTGACGCGGTCCGCGCAGAGGCGGCAACACGCAAGGGCACCGCGATCGCGGTGCCCTTCGCGTTTGCGGCGTCATGACGCTCCTGGAACGCGCGCGGCGGCGCGCCAACCGTCAGCGCGCCAGCCACCGCCAGGGCAGTTCGACGGCCTTGGAAATCCCGATGCGCGGCGTGGCCCGCAGTGGTCCCCCGCCGCGAAAGCCGTCGTCGAAGATGCCCACGCGCGTGCTCTCCACCAGGTCTTCACCGTCGAACGTGCCGTCGATGCCCAGCGCCTGGGTCAGTTTTCCCGGCCCGTTGGCGAGGTCGGCATCACGCGACGCGCGCGGCCGCGCCGCACGCATGGCCTCGATGCCGGCCAGCGGCAGCAGCCCACGCATCAGCACGCCCGAACCATCGCCACAGGTCGCGTTGCAGCACCAGTGGATGCCGTAGCTGAAGTAGACATACAGGTGGCCCGGCGGGCCGAACATGGTGGCGTTGCGCTTTGTCGGCCCGCGGAAGGAGTGCGCCGCGGGATCGTCGCGCCCGCGATAGGCCTCGACCTCGACGATGCGACCGGCGCGGCCATCGGCCACGCGCAGGATCCGGTGCACCAGCGTCGGCGCTACGTCGAGCACATCGCGGTCGAAGAAGCTTCGGGGAAGGCGCGTCATGCCGGGCACGTCGTGGGCGGTGGGCGTGGCATCAGGGGCGCCATCCTGCCACGCCGACCCGGCCACCATCGCCACGCGGTCTTCGCACACTGCGGCCTGGGGCATGATGTGCGGCGGGGACCCACGGAGGCGCGCGATGACGCCATGGCTGGTGGTACTGCTGGACCTGCTTGGCACCTTCGCCTTCGCCATCAGCGGCGCGACGCTGGGCGTGCGCAAGCGCCTGGACTTCTTCGGCGTCATGGTGCTGGCGTTCGCGGCCGCAACCGCCGGCGGCATAGCACGCGACACCCTGCTTGGTGCCACGCCGCCCATTGCGCTGGCCGACTGGCGCTACCTCGCGGTGTCGGCGGTGGCCGGAGTCACCGTGTTCTTCGGCTATGAGCAGGTGGAACGCATGCGCAACCCGGTGCAGCTGTTCGATGCGGTGGGCCTGTCCCTGTTCGCGGTCACCGGCGCGGCCAAGGCGCTGGCCTTCGGGCTGGGCGGCACCGGCGCGGTGCTGCTGGGCATGCTGTCGGGCATCGGCGGTGGCATCGTGCGCGACGTGCTGGTGGCCGAAGTGCCGGCGGTGCTGCATCGCGAACTGTATGCCGTGGCCGCGGGGGCCGGCGCAGCCTGCGTGGTGGGCGGCGTGGCGCTGGGCTTCCGGCCGGGTCCCGCGATGGTGGCCGGTGCCGCACTGTGCTTCGTGCTGCGCTTCCTCGCCATCCGCCGCGGATGGCAGCTGCCGGTGGCCCGCAAACCCGGGGAATGACCGCCGGCGATGCGACCGCGGCATCGGCGTCAGCCACCGCCGCCGAACAACGACGCCTGCGCCGGCGGGTACACCAGGCGTCCGTCCACCACGCGTGCGGGCGAGGTCCAGGGGTGCGGCGTGGGTGCGCCGACGCCCAGGACGTGCAGGACCTCGACGCCGCGCAGCTTGAGCACGTCCGCCACCAGCGCGCGGTGGCAGCGCCACCACAGCGACTCCGCGCACATCAGTGCGCTGCGCCGACGCGACGCCATCTGCAGCGTGACCGCCAGCCCTTCGGCGAATTCGGCGCTGTCCAGGTGGTCCGCGTAGCCCTGGAAGGAGGCGTTGCGCCAGCCGGTGTTCAGCGAGCCGGGACGCGCCCTGCGGCGTCCGCCAAGCTGCGGCAGCCAGGCGTATTCGATGTCGCGCGCCGGCAGGCTGTCGGCGAGCGCCTCGCGCGCAAACCACGGATGGCGGCGCGAGCCCGGGAAGCGCCGCACGTCGAGGATCGCCTCGATGCGGTGCTGCGCGAGCATCGCCACGAAATCGTCGAACGCCAACGTTGAATGCCCGATCGTCCAGATCGTCGCGACATCGGGCGCTGGTGCGTCACCTGGCATGCCGCGACGGTAGGCGGCCCCCGGCCATCAGCGCGTGAATGACTGGTCCGCGAGCTGCAGCCCGCTGCTGAACTCACGGCGCCGGCCATCGAGCGGATCGTCGAACGCGAGCGAGTGCGCGAGCAGCTGCAGCGGCCGCGCGTGGTCATCGGCCACGGCAGCGTGCAGCTCCGGATACAGCGGGTCATTGAGGATCGGCGCACCGAGTGCGGCCATGTGCACGCGCAGCTGGTGCTTGCGGCCGCTGACCGGGCGCAGCCGGTAGCACCACGCGCGCTCGCCGCGTTCGACCACGTCCAGCCAGGTCTCGCTGTTGGCTTCACCAACGACCTCGCGCATGCGGAAGAACGGCTCGCCGCGCTCCAGGCGGCTGCGGTGCACCTGCGGGAACGCCAGCGCGGGCAGCGGCGGCGCCAGGGCCAGGTAGGCCTTGTCGATGCGCCGCTCGCGGAACAACGCCTGGTAGCGCGCACGGCTGTCGCGGTTCGCCGAGAACAGCACCAGTCCCGCGGTCAGGCGATCAATGCGGTGCAGCGGCACCAGGTCCTGGTTGCCGAGCCGCCGCACCAGCCGTCCGAGCAGGGTCTCCCGCACGTAGGCGCCGGTGGGCGCGACCGGCAGGAAATGCGGCTTGTCGGCGACCACCAGGTGCGCGTCGACATGCAGCACCGCCTCGGTGACGGGAATGCGCGGCTCGTCGGCGACTTCGCGGAAGTAGCGGATCTCGGCTCCGGTCCGGTACGGCGCGGTCACCGCGAGCGGCCGGCCATCGGCATCCAGCACGCGGCCGCGTGCGAAGCGGTCCAGCCAGGCCGTGCGGTCGATCGCGGGAAACCGCTCGCAAAGGGCTTCGAGCACCGTCGCCCAGGGGCCTGGCGGCAGCTGCAGCCGGCTGGCGGGAACGTCGCCCTGCGACACCCGGCTCAGCCCAGCCACGCGCCGCCGGCACGCTGGCTCATCGCGCCAGCAGCACGATCTTGCCGGTGTGACGACCGCTCTCGAGCCACGCATGCGCCTCGGCCGCCTGCGCCAGCGGGAACGTGCGGTCGACCACGGCGCGCACCTGCCCCGATTCGATCCACGGCCACGCCACGCGCTCGACCTCGGCCGCGAGCCGCGCCTTCTCGTCGGCGCTGCGCGGACGCAGCATGGAGCCGGTGATCACCGCCTGCTTGCGCATCACCGTCGCCACCGGAACCTGCAGTTCATTGCCGCCCTGGGCGGCGATGTAGACGATGCGGCCACCGGTGTTGAGCGCGTCGAGCGTCGCGGCGAAGTATGGTGCGCCGACCATGTCCACGGCCACGTCGATGCCGCCCGCGGCCAGCGCAGCCGCAGCGAAATCCTCACGCGTGGTGTCCACCGCCACGTCGGCACCGAGCGCGCGCGCGGCGGCCGCCTTGTCCGCGCCGCGCGCGGTGGCCACGACGCGTGCGCCGGCGGCCTTCGCCATCTGGATCGCGGCCACGCCGATGCCCGACGTCGCGCCGTGCACCAGCAACGTCTCGCCGGCACGCAGCGCGCCGTGCTCGAACACGTTCGCGTACACCGTGAACAACGTCTCCGGCAGCGCCGCGGCCTGCACGAAATCCAGCCCCGCCGGCACCGGCAGCGCGTGGCGCGCGTCGACCAGCGCATACCCGGCGTAGCCGCCGCCGCCGAGCAGCGCGCAGACCCGGTCGCCGACCTTCCAGCGGCCCGCGGCTTCGACCACCTCGCCGGCGACTTCCAGCCCCAGGGTGTCGGGCGCACCCGGCGGCGGCGGATAGCGGCCGGTGCGCTGCAGCACGTCGGGGCGGTTCACGCCGGCCGCGTGCACCCGCAGCAGCAGCTCACCCTCGCGCGGTCGCGGGCGCGGCACTGTCACCGCATGCAGGGCCTCGGCGGGGCCGGAGCCACCGCGGATGGCGATCGCAGTCATCGTGTCCGGCATCCGGATGCTCCGCAACGTGGGGCCCACACGGTACACCGCCCGCGGCGCGCGCCGGCCGTCTTCACACCCAACGCCCACGCGGCGCGCGACCATCGCCGGGTCTACAACGCAAAGAGGTTGACATGAAGACTTCGATCGCACTCCTCGCCGCCGCCTGCGCCCTGTCGCTGGCTGCGTGCGGCAACAACGAACCGGGCACCGACACCAGCGCCACCCCGGGCCCGTCCACGGCACCGGTGGCGACCACCCCCCCGGTCGAAGCGCCGCCGGTCGAGACCCCCGCTGACACCATGCCGCCAGCGACGTCCGAAGCGCCCGCCACCGGCACCAGCGGCAAGCCGAACGCCGTGGTGGACAACTGCAAGACCACCATCGAAGGCAACGATGCGATGCAGTACAACGTCGGCGCGATCGTGGTGCCGGCCTCGTGCAGCGAATTCACCATCACCCTGCAGCATGTCGGCAAGCTGCCGGTCGCCGCCATGGGCCACAACGTCGTGATCAGCAGCGAGTCCAACATGATGGGCGTCAACGCCGACGGCATCGCTGCGGGTGCGGGTGCAAGCTTCGTCAAGGCCGATGATTCACGCGTGGTCGCGCACACCGAGATGATCGGCGGCGGCCAGAGCACGTCCGTCACCTTCCCGGTGTCCAAACTCCAGGATGGCGGACCGTACATGTTCTTCTGCAGCTTCCCGGGCCATGCGGCACTGATGAAGGGTTCCATCAGCGTCGGCTGATAACGACCGATGTCCGCGATGCCAGGGAGGGCGTCGCGGCCATGGCGCGGCACGCCGCCCATGGCGCTCATTGCCTGTCGGCGAACGCCTCGGCCAGATAGTCGATCATCACCCGCACCTTGGCCGGCGGGCGCCGGTCCGGCGGATACAGCACGTGGATGCCGCCAAGGTCGACGACCGGCCGGTCCAGCTCGAGCGCCACCAGTTCGCCGCGTTCCAGCGCCGTGGCGACGATGAAGTCAGGCTGGTAGATGATGCCCTGCCCGCCCACCGCCGCCGCCAGCAGCGCGTCGCCGTTGTTGGCCATCAGGTTGCCCGAAGCCGGCACACGGAATTCGCCACGCAGGCCAAACGCCCAATGGCTGCCGTCCTGCATGGCCGTGAGCGTGTAGCCCAGGCAATTGTGTTGCGCCAGCTCGGCGATGCGCCGCGGCACCCCGCGGGAGTCGAGATAGGTCGGCGCCGCGCACACGCGCATCGCGCAGTCCGCAAGCCGCCGCGCCTGCAGTGGACTGTCGGCCAGCCGCCCGATGCGGATCGCCAGGTCCCAGTTGTCGGCAATCACGTCCAGCTGCGCGTCACTCAGGCCAAGTTCGACCCGCACCTCCGGATGCAGCCGCGCGAACGCCGGCATCAACGGCGCGATGAAACGGCTGCCGAACGACAGCGGCACGTTCATGCGCAGCAGTCCGCTCGCCGTGACGCGTTGCGATGCGGCCTCCGCCTCCGCTTCGTCGATTTCGGCAAGGATGCGCTGGCAGGCATCGAGGTAATTGCTGCCGGCCTCGGTGAGTGCAAGGCGGCGCGTGGTGCGATGGAACAGCTTGACGCCCAGCCGCGCTTCCAGCGCATTGACATGCTTGGTCGCCATGGCCGGCGACATGCCCAACTGGCGCGCGGCCGCGGACAGGCTGCCGGCACCAGCCGCACGCACGAACACCCGCATGCTGGTGATGCGATCCATCCCGCCTCCTACTTTCAGTGCGAAGTGTTGGTCGATACTAGCCGGTTCTCCACCTCCGGGTCGCGACCCATACTGGACCCATCGATCAGCGGAGACCCCTCACGATGACCAGTGACAGCCGCATTGAACCCGGCCAGCCTGCCCGGATGCCGGTGTTCTTCATCCCCCATGGCGCCGGACCATGCTTTTTCATGGACTGGAATCCCGCCGACACCTGGAACCGGATGGCGGCCTTCCTCAAGGGCGTGTCCGCGACGCTGCCGGCGCGGCCCAAGGCCATCGTGCTGGTCTCCGGCCACTGGCTGGAGCCCGGCTTCAACGTCACCGGCAGCGCACGCCCGCCGCTCATCTACGACTATTCCGGCTTCCCGCCGCACACCTACGAGCTGGCGTATCCCGCACCGGGCAGCCCGGCGCTCGCCGAACAGGTCGCGGGGCTGCTTGGCCAGGACGGCGCGGCGGCGCGGGTGGACGGCGAACGCGGCTTCGACCACGGCGTGTTCATCCCGCTGAAGCTGATGTTCCCGGCGGCGGACATCCCGGTGGTGCAGCTGTCGCTGCGCGCCGACCTGGACCCGGGTGCCCACCTCGAGGCGGGCCGCACGCTGGCCGCACTGCGCGACGAAGGCGTGCTGATCATCGGCAGCGGCATGAGCTTCCACAACATGCGCGGCTATGGCGATGCGCGCTTCACGCCGGTCTCCGCCGAATTCGACGCCTGGCTGACCGCCGCCGTGGAACACGCGCCTGCGGAACGCGACGCCCTGCTCGCCGACTGGACCCAGGCGCCGCACGCGCGGCTGTGCCATCCACCGGGCGGCGAGGAACACCTGCTTCCGCTGCTCGTCGCCGCGGGCGCTGCCGCCGACTCCGAGGGCCGCAAGGTCTACTCGGAGACCGTCATGGCCACCACCATTTCCGCATTCCGCTTCGGCTGAGCACGCGCCGCGGCACACGAGGAGCAAGCAATGAAGATCGACCTTTCGGGCAAGACCGCCATCGTCACCGGGTCCACCGGCGGCATCGGTCTGGCCATCGCCAGCGGACTGGCGGACGCAGGCGCACGCGTCACCATCGTCGGCCGCACGCAGGCGCGCGTGGATGACGCCCTCGCCACGCTGCGCGCCCACGCCGCCGGCGCCGATGTGAGCAGCGTGGTCGCCGACGTCGGCATCGCCGACGGCTGCGCCACGCTGATCGCCGCGCGGTCCGACGCCGACATCCTGGTCAACAACCTCGGCATCTATGGCGCGCAGGAATTTTTCGCCATCGACGACGCGCTGTGGAGCGAGTACTTCGAGGTCAACGTGCTCAGCGGCGTGCGCCTGGCGCGGCACTACGCGCGCGGCATGCGCGACCGCGGCTGGGGGCGGATCCAGTTCATCTCCAGCGAATCGGCGCTCAACATCCCCGCCGAGATGGTGCATTACGGGGTGAGCAAGGCCGCGCTGCAGGGCCTGTCGCGCGGGCTGGCCAAGGTGCTCGCCGGCACCGGCGTCACCGTCAACACCATCCTGCCGGGCCCCACGCGCACCGGGGGCGCGATCGCGATGATGGCCGACCAGGCCGCGGAGCGCGGCGTGCCGGCATCGGACATGGAAGCCTTGTTCCTCGCCGAAAACCGCCCGTCCAGCCTGCTGAAGCGCTTCGCCACGCCCGAGGAAGTCGCCAACATCTGCGTCTACGCCGCGTCGCCGCAGGCCAGCGCCACCACCGGCGCGGCGCTGCGGGTCGAAGGCGGCATCGTCGAAAGCATCGCCTGAGGCTGATCGGCGCACACGCCGGCCCAGGTCGCACCGGCATGGCTGATGGGTCGCCCCGCAGTCACCGCGCCGATCGCCAGCGCCACCAGCGCGGCGCAGTTCGACGAGTTGATGGGCGCGGCCCGGCGCGGCCCGCGCTCAGCCTGCGTGCGACAACGCGAATGCGATCGCGGCGCACACCGCCGCCACCTGCGCGGCGTTGCACTGTGCCGGCGTGGCGGCCGGGCTGTCGGGATAGACCTCGGTGGTCGTGGTATAGCGTGCGCCGGTGATGCCCGCGCACAGCCCCAGCGACGCGAGCGGGTAGCGGATGACGCCGGGTGCCACCACCGGCGAGCCGATGATGTCGCCGTTGTCATCGGCAGGCGCGATGTGGGTGACCGCGGCCACGGCGTCGATCACCGCATGCTGGAATGCCGGCTGCGGATGCACGCTGTCGTCCACCAGGTAGAAACCGTCGGGGATGCCGCCCGGCTCGAACGGTTTGCCGTCGCGGGCGGCCAGCGCCGGACGGAACTCGCTTTCGTCGCTGTCGGTGGTCTCGTGCAGGTCGATGTGCATCAGCACGCGGCCGCGCAGGGGCGCGACAAGCTGCATCAACGCAGCGGATTCCCGCACCGGGCTGTCGACGCGGAAGGAGCGGTTGGGATCGATGGCGTCGGCATTCCAGCGTTGGATGCGTTCGTAGCCCCATGGACTGACGCACGGCACCACCAGCAGGTTGGCGCGGCCCGCATATTCCACGGCGCGCTGGTCCAGGAACTGCAGCGCGCCCTGCACGCCGCTGGTCTCGTAGCCATGCACGCCGCCGGTGACCAGCATGACCGGCAGCGCGTCGTCCCAGCCGCGGCTGCGTACTGCGAACAGCGGATACCGGCCGTCGTGCCCGTGGTCCAGCACGCCGTACTGCTGCACGTCGAAGCGATCGCGCAGGCGGTCGATCGCGGCGACGACCTCATCGGCATAGCTGCGCTGCACCTGCTGGCGTGAGCGCCATTCCGACTTCTCGCGCGGGCCCCAAGGCTCGCCGGGAATGCCGATGGGTCCGGGGTTCGCGTGAATCGTCATGCTGCCTGCTTCGCGAGAAATGCCAGCAGCGCCTGGTTGAAGGCATCGGCATGGCTGAGGTTGCAGCCGTGTGGCGCGTCGGCCAGGACCACCAGCTCGCTGCCTGGGATGGCCGCATGCGTGCGCTTGCCGGATCCTTCGAACGGCACGTTGCCGTCGCTGTCGCCGTGCAGCACCAGCGTCGGGACGCTGACCTTGGCCAGATCGCCGCGGAAGTCGGTGGTGGCGAAGGCCTTCATGCAGCCCAGCGCAGCGGCCTGGTCGGACTGCCTGCAGAGCGCGATGGCCTCCTGGCGCTGCGCCTCGGTCACCTTCAGTTCGCCGTTGGCGCTGAAGAAGGTGGTGGTGAATTTGTCGAAGAAGGCCTCGCGATCCGCCCTCAGGCCGTCTTCCTTCTCCTTCGCCGCGTCCTGCGTCAGGGGACCGTCCGGATTGTCCTCGCTCTTCATCAGGTACGGCGGCACGGCCGAGGCGAACACGACGCTGCGCAGGCGGTCTTCGCCGTGGTTGGCCACATAGCGCGCCACCTCGCCACCGCCCATCGAGAATCCGACGAGGGTGACGTCGCGAAGGTCGAGATCCTCGATGACACCGGCGAGATCCGCGGCCAGGGTGTCGTAGTCGAAGCCGTCCGCGGGCTTCGCCGAACGCCCGAAGCCGCGGCGGTCATACGCCACGACACGGAACCCCGCGGAGCGCAGGGGCCCGACCTGTGCGCTCCACGAGTCGGCCGACAGCGGCCAGCCATGGATCAGCACCACGGGGCGTCCATCGCCGCCGCTGTCCTCGACGTGCAGGCGGACGCGGTCCGGGTTCTTGTTGGAAGCGGGCATGGGGAATCCTTGCAGGTGACATGGGCCGGCGGGCGCCGGACCCTGCGATGGTCGCGGATGCGACGTTAAGACGCGGTCCCGCTGCACGGCATGATCCCGGTCAAGGCGGAGTCCCCGCTTCTGCGCCACCCTTGGCACGATCGGAACAGAGGACCCGGCCTTGAGCATCCCTCCCATCGAAATCGATGCCGTGCTGGTCGCGCGCGCCCTGGAGCTCGGGGTCGACGAGTTCCGGCAGCTGATGGCGGACAGCAAGATTTCCGTCCTGTGCGAACGCGGGACCGGCGAAGACGCGGGGCACTATCGCGCGAGCTTCTATTACGGCGCGCGACGCGCGCGGTTCGTGGTTGACGGGAAGGGGCGGCCGCGACCGGACAGCCCGGAGCCGTCATGATCGAAGAGCCTCAGTCCTTGCCTTTGAGCAGCGACTTGAGGCCGGCGAACGGGTTTGAAGTGGCCGATGCGGGCGCATCCTCCGCGGCCAACGCGCTGACGCCGGTATGGTCGAGCTGGCGCGAGTGCTCGTTGTCGTGGCAATACACGCAGAGCAGCTCCCAGTTGCTGCCATCAGCCGGGTTGTCGTCGTGGTTGTGGTTGCGGTGGTGCACGGTGAGTTCGCGCAGGTTGGTGCGGGTGAACTCGCGCGCGCAGCGTCCGCAGATCCACGGGTACATCTTCAGCGCGCGCTCGCGGTAGCCCAGGTCGCGCTGCTCGGCGCTGCGGCGCGCCTCGGCCACGATGCGGTCGAGCCTGGCCTCGTCGGGTACGCGTGTGGACATGTCGGTTTCCGGGCTCGGTGGCCGAGAAGCGTAGCACCGGGCCGGACAGCGGTCAGCGCGCCTCGGGGCCTGGCGGCGGCGACTGCAGCATGCGCTGCAGGTCGGCATCCTTCTCGTCCCACATGCCGTTCATCCATCGCTGGAATCGGGCGCGCACGGCGCGGTCATCGCGCGAGCCGCCACCGGACAGGTCGGCGGGGATCTCACGCTGCCGCACCAGCACGTTGATCGCGGGGACGCGTCCCCCCATCAGGTCCACCAGCGTCGGGCGACCGCCGGGGTAGGCGATGGTCACGTCGAGCACGGCATGCAGCCCGCCACCCATGGCGTCGATCACGTACGACACGCCACCGGACTTCGGCTTCAGCAGGTGCCGGTACGGCGAGGCCTGCGCGGCATGTTTTCCAGGCGTGAAGCGCGTACCTTCCACGAAATTCATCACCGCCACCGGAATGTCGCGGAATTTCTCGCAGGCGCGCCGCGCCGCTTCCATGTCACGTCGCCCCAGCTCCGGGTTCCTGGCGATCTCGCGGCGCGTGTAGCGGCCCATGAACGGGAAATCCAGCGCCCACCACGCCAGGCCCAGCACCGGCACCCAGAACAGCTGGCGCTTGAGGAAGAACCGCAAGAGCGGGATGCGGCGGTTGAACACCTTCTGCAGCACCACGATGTCCACCCAGCTCTGGTGGTTGGCCAGCACCAGGTAGTGCCCGTCGACCTGCAGGTGCGCGTCGACCACCACGTCGAAACGGGTGCCGCTGAAAAGGTCGATCAGCGCGGTGTTGACCGCGATCCAGTTCTCCGCCGCACCGGTCAGCAACGGGTTGGCCGCCAGGCGCACGCGCCGCAACGGCAGCAGCGCCTTGACCAGGGCCACCGCCAGCAAGGGCAGCGCATGCACCAGCGTGTTGATGACCACCAGCACGAACACCAGCGTCGCGCGCAGCGCGCCCATCAGCGGCACGCTCCGAACGCACCGAGCACGCCGGCGACGTTGGTCCCGATCTCGCGCACAGCGTAGCCGCCCTCCTGCACCAGCACGGTTGGCAGGCCGAGCGAAGCCAGCCGCGCGCCCAGTTGCGGGAACCGCTCCGCGCCGAGCTTGAACGCGCTGATCGGATCGCCCTCGTAGATGTCCACGCCCAGCGAGACCACCAGCGCGTCGGCTCCGAAGTCCGCGATCCGCTGCAGCGCGGTGTCGAGCGCCGCGTCGTACGTGTCCCAGCCGGTGCCGCGCGGCAGTGGGAGGTTGAGGGTGAAGCCTTCGCCCGCGCCCGCGCCGCGCTCGTCGGCGTAGCCCAGGAAATACGGGTATTCCGTCTCCGGCGTGCCATGGATGGACACGAACAGCACGTCGTCGCGCTCCCAGAAGATGTCCTGGGTGCCATTGCCGTGGTGGTAGTCGACGTCGAACAGGGCCACCTTGCCGAAGCCGCGCTCACGCAGCTGCTGCGCGGCGAGCGCGGCGTTGTTGAGGAAGCAGTACCCGCCGTACACGCTGCGGCCGGCGTGGTGACCCGGCGGGCGGCACAACGCGTACGCGGATCGCTCACCCTCGGCGACCAGCGCGGCGGCGGTCATCGCGCACTGCGCCGCCGCGAACGCCGCATCCCAGGTGCCTTCCACGATCGGCGTGCCGGCATCGAATGCGTAATAGCCCATCGCGCCGCTGATGCCGGACGGCACGCGATCGCGGCGCAGCCCGCGCGCGGGAAAGCCGCTGGGCAACATGAAACCGTCGCGCCCGTCCTCGCGCCAGCGCGCATGCGCGGTGCGCAGGAACGCGACGAAGTCCGCATCGTGCACCGCCAGCAACGCCTCCGGGTCGAAGTCCCGCGGCACCACGAGCGCATGCCCCGCCTCCACCAGCGCCTCGCGGATGTACTCGGCGCGCGCCGGCATTTCGTAGCAGGGCACCAGCGCACCGCGATGGAGCTCCATGCCACCGTCGTGGCGCAGGTGCAAGGGCGAGTGGACGATCTGCATCGGGGCTCCCGGACGGTCTGAACCGGCAATTCTAGCCACCCGCGGCCATCGCGGGCAGCGCCGCCTGACCGCCGGGCGGTGGGCGGGATTTGCGGCGGGCGTGACTAAAGACCGGCGAGCACCGCGCCGCTGCCCGCTACAGTCGATCCCTTTGGCGCGCCCTGCCCGGGCGCCGGGGAGTGCCGGATGTTGAAGCGTTGCGCGATGCTGTTCTGCCTGGGTACCAGCGGCCTGTCGGTGGCCGCAGAGCCGGTCGACCTGGACATGGTCAGCCGCATCCGCCAGGAGGCGTTCCACAACTCGCAGGTGATGGCGACCTTCAGCCACCTCACCGAGGCCATCGGCCCGCGCCTTACAAATTCACCGCAGATGGCCGAGGCCAACGCCTGGACGCGCGGCAAATTCAACGAGTGGGGCCTGGCCAACGTGCGTGACGAGGCCTTTGACGGCTTCGGTCGCGGCTGGGAGTTCAGCCACGCCAGCGTGCAGATGCTCGGCCCGCGCACCCAGCCGCTGCACGCGCTGCCCAAGGCCTGGACGCCCGGCACCGACGGCCCGGTGGAGGGCGAGGCGATGGTCGTCACCATCAAGACGCGCGAGGACCTGGAGAAGTACAAGGGCAGGCTGGCCGGCAAGATCCTGCTGCTGAGCGAAGCGCGCGAGTACGTGCGCGGCGAAAAGGCCGACTCGCACCGCCACGACGATGCCGGCCTGGCCGAACTGCAGGCGTTCTCCGTGCCCAAGGACGAGAAGGACAGCCGCGCCAAGCGCGCGAAGGAATACACCGACCGCACCGAACTGGCCAGGGCCACCAACGCGTTCTTCGCCAGCGAAGGCGCACTGGCCGCGCTCAGCATCAGCGGCTGGGACAACGGCATCATCCGCGTCGGCGGCGGCGGCTCGCGCAAGGCCGGCGAATCGGCGGGCATCCCGGAACTGGCCATGGCGGCCGAGCACTACAACCCGCTGGTGCGCGCCGTCGAGCGCGGCCAGGCGGTGAAACTGCGCGTCAACGTGGGCGCCCGCTTCACCGACGAAGCCGACCAGCCCGGCTACAACACGCTGGCCGAGATCCCCGGGCGCGGTGGCAAGTCCGGCGAGATCGTCATGCTCGGCGCGCACATGGACTCATGGCATACCGGCACCGGCGCGGCCGACAACGCCGCGGGCGTCGCGGTGATGATGGAAGCCATGCGCATCCTCAAGGCGGTGGGCGCGCGACCCGACCGCACCATCCGCGTGGCGCTGTGGAGCGGCGAGGAACAGGGCCTGGTCGGTTCGCAGTCGCACGTGGCGCGCCACTTCGCCGCGTATCCGGAGCCCGTCGATCCGGCGCAGCAGGCGCTGCCCGGCTCGCTGCGCGAACCCACCGGTCCGCTCGAGAAGAAGCGCGACTACGAGCGCTTCTCGGCGTACTTCAACATGGACAACGGCTCGGGCCGCTTCCGTGGCATCTACGCGCAGGAGAACCTGGCCGCGGTGCCGATCTTCCAGGCCTGGCTGGCGCCGTTCCACGACGTGGGCGCGACCACCGTGGCCACGCGCAACACCGGCAGCACCGACCACATTCCCTTCGACCGCGTCGGGCTGCCCGGCTTCCAGTTCATCCAGGACCGGCTGGACTACTTCACCAACGTCCACCACAGCCACCTCGACACCTGGGACCACGTGGAGCCCGAAGACCTCAAGCAGGCCGCGGCCATCGTCGCCTCGTTCGTCTACCACGCGGCCACGCGCGAGGAGCGCATGCCGCGCAAGCCGGTGCTGGAACGCGACTGAGCCGGCTCAGCCCACCGCCCGCAGCGGATCCTCGCGCAGCTCGCCCAGGGCCGGGATGACCAGGGTGGTGTATTCCTCGTAGCGCGCCGCCGGCAGGTCCTGCAGCGCCAGGCGCTCGATGCGCGGTGAGGCGATCGGCAGTTGCGCCGCCTCGTACAGGATCACGTCGTGATCCGCCGGGTACCAGCGCAGCAGCTTGTCGACCAGCGCCTGCAGACCGTCGCGCTCGGCGTGCAGGCGGCGGCACGACAGGTCGCCGGACAACGCCACCTGCCACAGCAGCACCAGGCCCGCGCTGTCGGGCTGGCGGTCGTAGACCATGAAATGCGTGGCTTCCATCGACTGCACGCCGCGCTTGCCGGGGTCGATGCCGAGGTCGGCGTACAGGCAAGCCTCCGCCGAAATGCCCGGCTCCATGCGCGCCGCGATGCCCCTGGCGCGCGCCTTGTCCAGCACCAGGTGCGGCACGTCGGCAAACACGCCCGGGTGCCCGTAGAACACCGCGCATACGTGCCTGCCCGCGTCGACCTCGGCCATGATCGCCGCGTCGATCTCGCGGTAGGTCTGGCGCCGGTCCTTGCCCGGCGCGTAATGCGCACCGAGGTTGATCGCATCCGGCCGGAAGCGCTGGATCATGCCCAGCGCAAACGGGTCCACCAGGCAGAACACGACTTCGGCCTCGCGGATTTCCGACAGGCAACGTTCGCTGGCATGGCGACCGAACTGGATGCCGCTGCCCACCACCACCAGGCTCCCGGCCGCGGCCCGCGCGCCTGCGACGGCCGCCGTGCCGGCCAGCACCACGCGATCCCGTCCGTCGTGCTTGGCGCGGTACAGCGCGCGGTCGGCGCGATGGATCAGCTGCTCCAGCGAGGCGGTCTCGCCATCGTCCTGGCAGATGCCGGCACTGACCTTGAACTCGAAGCGCTGCCCGAACACGGTGATCGGCTCGATGCGGCCACGCAGCTGCCCCATGAGCGCTTCGGCGGCGGCGGCATCCGCCTCGAGCAGGATGGTGAACTCGTCGCCGCCGCTGCGCCCGGCAATGCCCTGCGTGCCGACGATGTCGGTGATCCACGCGCCCAGCGAGCGCAGCGCCTCGTCGCCGGCGGCGTGGCCGTAGCGGTCGTTGACCTGCTTGAACATGTCGATGTCGGCGACGATCGCGGTGAACGGCCGGCCATCGCCGCGCGCACGCGCGAACGCCTTGGCGCCGAGCTTGCGTACCTGTTGATAGTTGTACAGCCGCGTGAGTCCGTCGTGCTCGGACTGCCAGCGGTAACGGCGGCGCTCGCGCATCGAGCGGCGCAGCAGGCCGAACAGCAGGATCGCGGTAACCAGCAACCCGGCCATGCCGCCCGCGAGCAGCCACTGGCGGCGCTGGGTGGCGGTGACCTGCAGCGCGGCGAGTTCCTTCTCCGCTTCGAGCAGCGCGATCTGCTGCTCCTTCAGCCGTGTGTCGAACTCGACCTGCAGGAAGGCCAGCCGTCGCTCGCGGGCATCGCGCTCGGCCGCCTTGGAGGCATCCATGGACCGCCTGTAATGCGCCAGTGCCTGGGCCGCGTCGCCCCGCCGCTCGGCCAGCCGGGCGGTCAGGCCCTCGGTCTCGGCGATCGCGAGATGCGCCTCCTGCGCGCTGTAGTAGTCGAGCGTGTCGCCCAGCAGCGCCTCCGCCTCGCCGAGTCCGCGGTTGGCTTCGATCAGGCCTTCGGCCACGCCCAGTCGCGCGCTCCAGGCACCGGCCGCGAAACCGGCGGCCTCGAAGTCCGCCAGCGCCTGGCGTGACCAATCCAGGGCCTCGGCATGGCGCCCCTGGCGGGCCAGCATCTTGCCCACGCCGTATTTGCCGTTGGCGATGAACACCACGTCGCCGGCGCGCGTGCAGGCCTCGATCTGGCGGTGCCGCCAGGCCGTCGACTCCTCGATGTTGCCGGCGTGGTCCTCGACGATGGCCACGTCGGTCACGGCCATGCACACCGCCCTGGGGTCGGTGCCGGATTCGACCGCGGCAAGCGCATTGAGCGCGAGCTCGCGTGCCTTGGCGTGTTCGCCGACCAGCGTGTGCAGGTAGCTCGCCGCACCAAGCAGGCCCGGGGCTTCGGCCGGCGCCTGCGACAGGTACGGCAGTCCCTCGCCGAGCAGCGCGAACGCCGCCGTCCAGTTCTCGAGGTTGGCGGCGATGCTAACGGCGGTCGTGTACACACGCACGCGCAGCGATGCGGGGAGCTCGCGGCGCAGCAGTTCCGACAGCCCGTCCAGCGCGACGGACTGCTCGCCAGCCAGGGCCAGGTTGCGCAGGCGCACGTATTCAACACGCTGACGCTGCGTCGCGGTCAACGCCCCCGGGCGGCTGGCGAGGGCGGCGATCTTCGCTTCGGCGTCGCGCCAGTGCGCGGCCACGGCCAGGCGCTCGATCTCGGCCACCGCGGCCTCGGCGCTGTCGACGGCCAGCGCCGGCGTGCCGACCAGCGCCAGCAGCACCAGCGCGACGGAATGGAACCGGCTCATGCGCGCGTCATGGTCGACAGGCGGCGGAAGCGGCTACTCGTACGCCTTGATGATGTGGTTGGTGGCGAACTGCCCGTCCTCCAGGCCGGTCAGGCGCTTGATCGCCGCGTAATCACCGGCGAGCAGGGCCTTCTGCTCTTCGCCCGACAACCCGGCGCGGCGCACCACGGCGGCCGGGTCCTTC
The DNA here is from genome assembly GCF_014764385.1 of Luteimonas sp. MC1825. Classification (NCBI taxonomy): domain Bacteria; kingdom Pseudomonadati; phylum Pseudomonadota; class Gammaproteobacteria; order Lysobacterales; family Lysobacteraceae; genus Luteimonas; species Luteimonas sp. MC1825. The sequence continues at coordinate 1,749,496 of NZ_CP061714.1, forward strand.
GCATATTCCGCCGCCAGCGCGGCATCGCTGCCAAGCCTGCGCATCAGATCAAGCAGTGTCGACATGTCGCTCCCCCCAAAGGAATCGGCTTGCGCGATGGCCGCACGGGATGCCCCGCGCCCCCGGCCATGCAGACCGGCGACATTACCATATGGCCATGACTGCCCATGAGCACTCCCGACCAGTCGGCCACCGTTCTCCGGGACGCCTGCGCGAGGTGTTCCTGGCCTTTCTGCGGCTGGGCCTGACCGCCTTCGGCGGCCCGCTCGCGCATCTGGGATACATGCGCGAGGAGTTCGTGCAGCGGCGCCGCTGGCTGGACGATGCCGCGTTCGCGCAGCTGCTCGCGGTCTGCCAGTTCCTGCCGGGGCCGGCGAGCAGCCAGATGGGCTTCGCGATCGGCCTGTTGCGCGGCGGCTGGGGTGGCGCGCTGGCTGCGTTTGTCGCGTTCACGCTGCCCTCCGCGCTGCTGCTGTTCGCGTTCGCCGCGCTGGCGCCGCACCTGGCCGACGGTCCTGGCCAGGCGGCCATGCACGGACTGAAGCTGGTGGCAGTGGCGGTGGTGGCGCACGCGTTGCTGGGCATGGCGCGAAAGCTCGCACCCGACGTGACGCGTGTGCTGATCGCCGTCGCCGCAGGCCTGCTCGTGGCGCTGGCCGGCACGGCCTGGATGCAGCTGCTGGCCATCGCGCTGGGTGGCGCGCTGGGGTTGTGGCTCTGCCGCGGACTGCCGCCGGCAGCGGCCATGGCGCGCGTACCGCTGCCGCACGGCACGCGTGGTGCCGCGGTGTTCGCAGCGCTGTTCCTGCTCGGACTGGGCGCCGCGCTGCTTCTGCCGGCGGACGGCGCACCGGGCGCCGCCAACCTCGCCGCCGCGTTCTACCAGGCCGGCGCGCTGGTGTTCGGCGGCGGACACGTGGTACTGCCGCTCCTGCAACAGACGGTGGTCGAGAGCGGTTGGGTCGGCCTCGACACCTTCCTTGCCGGCTACGGCGCCGCCCAGGCGGTTCCGGGCCCGATGTTCTCGCTGGCTGCCTTCCTTGGTGCCGAAGTACCGCTGGGCCTGCCGGCGGCGGTGGGCGCGACGGTCGCGCTGCTGGCGGTGTTCCTGCCCGGCTTCCTGCTGCTGCTCGCGGTGCTGCCGCTATGGGCGCGCGTGGCGCCGCGGCCACGCGTGACCCACGCGGTGGCCGGCATCAATGCCGCGGTGGTGGGGCTGCTGGCCGCGGCGCTGTACGACCCCGTGCTGGCGTCCGGCATCCGCGGACCGGCGGATCTCGCCATTGCCGCGCTGGGATTCCTTCTGCTGGCGGTCGCACGGGTGTCGGCACTGTGGGTGGTGCTCTGGTGCGTGGCGGCATCCATGGCCCTGGGCGCACTGGGGTAGGCAGGCGCGGAAACCCCTACCATGCGCGCCTCACCCTGCCCCGGCTGCCGCCATGTCCACTCCGACCACCCCCGCCTACCTCGACGACGACCAGATCGAACGCCTTGCCGCCCTGCTTGACCAGCGCGCGGTGCCGTTCAAGGGCTTCAACCTGGAGGCGCTCGACGGATTTCTCTCGGCGTTGGTGGTGGGGCCCTCGGCGGTGCCCGTGGACGAATGGCAGCCGGTGGTCTGGGGCGGCAAGCCGCGGCGCTGGGAGTCACCCGACGAGGCGGCCCAGGTGCAGGCCCTGCTGATGGGCCACTGGAACATGTGCAGCGCGCGCGTGCGCTACGGCGACGACGACCTGCCCGACCACCTCGCCCCGCTGCTGTGGCTGCCCGAGGATCCGGAACTGACCGGCGAAGAGGCCCTGCGCGAGGACGAACTCGATGTCGGCCACGACTGGGCATTGGGATTCTTCGCCGCGGTCGGCCTGCGCGAGGAGCAGTGGGACAAATGGCTCGACGACAACGCGTGGATGGACGACATCTTCGACATGCTCGACCGGCTCGCCAGCGGCGAAGTGCTCGACACCGAAGATCCGTCCGCGCCGGCGACCCCCATCAGCTACCGCGAGCGCCTGGAGATCATCGTCGGGCTACCGGGCATGCTGGCCGACCTCAACCACCACCGCGTGGAAGCATTGACCCCGCGCGAACCGATCCGCCGCGAAGCCACGCCCGAGCGCAACGCGCCCTGCCCTTGCGGCAGCGGAAAGAAGTACAAGAAGTGCTGCGGGAGTTCGATCAACCCGTAGCGGTCAACGCGAGACTAGGTCCACCAGCCTGAGCCCCAGCCACACCGCCGCAATGCCCAGCACCACGCTGCCGCCGGCATACAGCGCGGCGGTGGCCAGCTCGCCGCGGCGGACCAGGTACATCGCCTCCAGGCCGAATGCCGAGAACGTGGTGAAGCCGCCCAGCAGCCCGGTGAACAGGAACAGCCGCGCGTCCGGCCCGAACGCATCGTGCCGCTCCGCGAGCCTGGCGAGGATGCCCACCACCAGGCAACCGAACACGTTCACCGCGAAGGTGCTGTACGGAAACCGCTCTTGCGCGGTCAGGTGCAGGACCAGCCCGCCAAGCTTGTAGCGCGCAATCGCGCCGAGAAAGCCGCCGAAGCCGACGAGCAGGATGCCTTGCATGTCAGCGCCGCAGGAAAGGTGGAGCCGCAGCATGGGCCATGCGCGGCGGACGTGTCACCCCACGCCACGCGGCAGCACAGACCACGCCATGTGCACCGTGCCGTCCACGACCGACTCGACCGCGAAGCCCAGGCGCGCGTACAACGCGCGAGCCGGATTCTCCTCGTAGACGCGCAGCTGCAGCCGGCGAAACCCGCGGCCGGCGGCCAAGCCCTGCGCCTGCCGCACCGCCCATGTGCCGATGCCCTGCCCCTGGCGTCCGGGCACCACCTGCAGGTCGCGCAGCCCGAGCGCGTCACCCTCGGGCAGCAGCCGCAGCAGGCCGACCATGTCCAACCCGTCCAGGATCAACAGGTTCTCAAAGGCCGCCCAGCTGCCGCGGAAGCGCCCCGGGTCCCAGGCGACGCCGCGCACCGCGCGGTACGCGGCCATGTTGCGGCGACTCAGCGATTCGCAGAACGCGAAGTCATCGGCATCAGCGGTGCGCAGGGCAAGGATCATGGCGAAGGCCGCGGGCGGGAACGGAATCCGGCGCGTGCTGCGACGACTAGACGGGAAGCCGCTTGACCGCCGCCACGGAATCCGCGACCAGCTTTTCCAGCACCTCGGGATCCACGTCGGAGAGCCTGCGGATGGACAGGCACGACTTGCCCATCTTGTGGCGACCGAGCCGCGCCAGCAGCCCGGCCTGGTCGGGGCCGCTGGCCGTGAGGTACACGCTGATGTCGTGCTTGCGCGGCGAGAACCCGGTGACCGCCATGTCGCCCTCGCGGCCGCTCGCGTACCTGTAGTGATAGCTGTCGAAGCCGACGATGCTTGGGCCCCACATGGCCGCCGGCTTGCCGGTGATCCTGGCCATCATGGCGAGGAGCGCCTGGCAGTCCTCACGGCGCTGGTCGTCTTCGACGGCGTCAAGGAACGTGGAGACGCTTGAGTCGGTTGGCTTGGTCTTGTTTTCGCTCATGGTGTCCGTGATCCGTCGGTTGGCTGAAGAAACCAGGGCAGGCGCCACCGTTATAACCCCGCGCTCCGTTCGAAGAAGCCGACGCTCCGCCGCAAGTCCGGGATCAAGCCGCGCCGCAAAGCAGCGTCGGCTTGAACGAATCACGCGGGATCAGCCTTCGTTGACGCACTGCTGAAGTATTTCCATCCATTTCGCCTGTTCTTTCTTCTGGAACATCTCAACGCGCCATGTCGTGTTGTCGATATCCTTTGTGTAAACAAAGAAGCCACTTGCCCGCCTGTTTGCGATGCTTCGCCCGAGATTGGCGGCGCCAACATTCGACGCGCCGGCAAGACTCGATCCGCCATGAACGGCCATGCCGCCTGACTGAATATTCGATTCCCAGGAGCGAATCATTTCAAACGGATACTCTTTGATCAGAGATTTCTCTCTGAGCTTTACCAAGCGCTTCTCTGGACAGACCGCGATGCCCGTTCTTCCGTACGAGAAGGAGTACTTGAACCCTTCGCCGAAGCTTGGTTTGGAGGAATTCTTCCTGGCCAGCCCGACGATGCCCCAAAGCAGAAGCCCAAGACCCAGAAATGAAAGAAGGCCTCCGAATGGAACTCCAAAGAACGGCGAAACGAAAAGCAGCGCGCCCACAACCATCTTGATCATCACGTTTCCCCTTGCGTGTGTTGTCGGTCAGTCAAGTCCGTTCTTCATCCCTAGACATAGCCACCATCCTGCTCCTGCGCCCTTCCCAGCGCCACCAGCATCTCCAACAGCCTGGGCAGCCGCTTCTTCCAAGGGCCGCGCGCAGTGAACCTGGCGGCAAGCGCATCAATCGAGAGCGGCACCGGGCTTGCAGCGATGACTTCCGCGACGGCGCGGACCTGGTCGACAGCGTCCTTCGGCCACGGCTGGGGTTTGGTTGCCGGAGCGGCAGCGAGTTCGGGGTCGGTCTCGGAGGCTTCGCCAGCGTCGCGGTCACTGTCGAAGCTGACATGTCCGGGTTCGCGCTCGCGGACCGCGTCGGGGTTCTGGAAATCCGGGCGCAGCCAGCGGATAAGGCCGCGTGCCTCCTCGGCGGCGCGCTCGGCATTAAAGGCAACAAGCCGCTCAGGAATCACTTCGTCGAAACTGCGCTTCGCGTCTTCGCGAGAGACGCCTTCGTCCGGCGCGGCCGTGCCGTGCACCACACGCAGCAGCGGCAGCAAATCGCCCCAGCCGTAGGCGTACAAAACGGCCTCGTCGAGCTCGTCGTGCAACTGACGGAGAACGGAGACCAGCCCCTGCTCGTGGATCGCGCGCTCTTTCGCGATCAATGGCTGGCCGCTGCGCAGGGGTCGAGCACGTTGTAGATGCCGGTCAGGGTCAGGCGGGGATGGGCGGCCTGCTGACGCTTGCGATGGGCGTCGAGCTGATCGGCGAGGTTGCCGATGCGCACGGAAGGGCCGTAGGTTTCGGTCTTGGCGGTGGTGCCATCCGGATTGAGGAGGGCGACGCCAATGGGGCCGCCGAACTTATCGGCAGCGTGCAGATCTGGCAAAGGGAATGGCTCGAAGCAGCGGGTCTTGTTGTAGACAGGATCGTTTCCTACACCCATTCGCTCGCCAGATGCCAAGGACCAACCGCGATGAACTTCGGACGACAAGACGCCCAGCGTCACTCCATCTGACAGTGCGGCGATGCCCTGCCATCGCGCGATGAACGCTGCGGCAGTGGCGCCGTCGGCCACGTGCGTGTCGTCTGCTGCTTCAGTCACCAGTTGGGCCCCCCGCCCTCCATGGCTGCACGGAGCATACGCGAGAGGCGTCACCGATGGCACTTGATGCACGCTGGCGGCAATTCATCGATGAGCGGTGAACCGGTTCACATTGACACTCGCGTATTCAAGCAAACCACACGGAAATCTCACCCCACCAGGATCAGTGTCGACTCACTCGACATGGTGCCGAGCAAGGAGAATTTTCATGGGCAACAACACCCAGAACGAGCGTGACCAGGACAAGCAGCACAAGCAGCAGGGCACGCAAGGCCAGCAGCAGGACCAGAACCAGCAGGGCCAGAACCAGGGTCAGGACCAGGACCAGGACCAGCAGCGTGACCAGAACCGGACGCGCAGCCAGCAGGACCAGCAGCAGGGCCAGAATCAGAAGGGCGGCAAGCAGGATCAATCCCGCAATTGATTGAACTCACATCCGAGACCAGAAGAGCCCCCACCGGGGCTCTTCTCGTTTCGCGCAATACGCCTGCGGGCCATCGGCCCGCAGGCGCTGCAATCGCTACTTGCGGATTACCTGCGCGTGGCCTTTCAGTGCTTCAGCGAGGCCCGGCACGCCGTCCGCCCCGGTGGGCACGCTGATGCTGGAGCCGGTGAACTCGGCACCGATCGGCTCGGCACGACCACCGAGGCACGTGGCGAGGAAGCCTTCGGCCACGGCGTTGAACGCCTTGTTGTTTTCCGGCCGCGCAAAGCCATGGCCTTCGTCGGGGAACAGCACGTAGGTCACCGGGATGTTGTTGGCGGTCATGGCCTTGACGATCTGGTCGCTCTCGTCCTGCTTCACGCGCGGGTCGTTGGCGCCCTGCCCGATCAGCAGCGGCTTGCTGATGCGGTCGGCATGCGTCAGCGGCGAACGCTCGGTGAGCCACTTCTTGCCTTCCTCGGTACGCGGGTCGCCCATGCGCTTGGCGAGCTGCTCATAGAAGCTGGCCCAGTACGGCGGCACGGTACTGAGCAGGGTGTTGAGATTGGACGGGCCGACGATGTCCACGCCGCAGGCGAAGGTGTCGGGCGTGAACGTGAGGCCGGTGAGCGTTGCGTAGCCGCCGTAGCTGCCGCCCATGATGGCAACCTGGTCGGCCGTGGTGACGCCCTCGTCCACCGCCCACTGCACGGCATCCAGCAGGTCGTCGTGCATCTTGGCCGCCCACTCGCCGTTGCCGGCATTGGTGAACTCCTTGCCGAAGCCGGTGGAGCCGCGGAAGTTGACCGTCAGCGTGGCGTAGCCGCGGTTGGCCAGCCACTGGTTGAAGCCGCTGTAGCCGTACTCGTCGCGCGCCCAGGGCCCGCCGTGCACCAGCAGCACCAGCGGCACGGCCACGTCGGCCTTGCCGTCGCCGTTGGCATCGGCACTCCTGGGCAGGGACAGATAGCTGACCAGCGTCTTGCCGTCGCGCGAGGTGATCTCCTGCGGCCACTGCGGCACCAGCGGCTTGCCGTCCAGTGCGGGGCGTGCGGAGAACAGCTTGGTCAGCGTGCCGCCGGCCGCACGGTCGTAGCGGTAATAGACCACCGGCGCATCGGCGGCGGAATAGGTGACGATCCAGGTGCTGTCATCCAGCGTGCGCGCGTTCACCCCGACCTCGCCGGGGCCGATGGCCTGCAGCTTGTCGAGATCCGCGGCGATGGCCGGGTCTACCGCCTGCCACTCTTCGCGCAGGTAGTTCACCGCAACCGCCTGTACCTTGCCAGTGGTCGGGTGGGCGATGGCCTGGCCGACGTCGGCACGCGCGTCCTCCAGCACCAGCGCGCGTTCGCCGCTGGCAACATCGACGGCGTACAGCGCGGAGGTGTTGCGGCCACGCGAATCCAGCATGTACAGCGTGCTGCCGTCGGCGGTCAGGCCGGCGGGCTGGGTGGTCATGGAATCCTCGAACGGGATGTCCGAATAGACCTTCCAGCCGCCCTGGCCGTCCGGCTGCAGGATGTCCTGCCCGCCATCGGCGCGTGCACGCGTGGCGTAGCGCACCTGCAAACCGTCGTCGGCCAGGTAGCCGCCGATCTCGTCGTCGTTCTTCTCCACCAGCGTGCGTTCGCCGCTGGCCAGGTCGACCTTGTAGAGGTCGTGCCACTTCGGGTCACGATCGTTCATGCCCACCAGCAGCGTGCCGGGGTGCGCGTGGCTTGCGCCCGACACCTGCGCGGTGGTCTTGGGGAACGGGGTCAGGTCGGTGGTCTTGCCCGTCGCGACGTTGACGCTGAAAAGGTGGAAGTCCTCGTCGCCGCCGCTGTCACGCAGGTACAGCAGCGTGTCCGGCAGGTACGACCAGAAGTAATTGCGGATGCCGCGCGCGGTGTCCCTGGTGACCGCACGCGCGGCGGCCGGGTTGTCGGCCGGCGCCACCCAGACATTCATCACGCCGTCCACCGGCGCCACCCAGCTGAGGGTCCTGCCGTCGGGGCTGATCATCACCATTGCGCGCTCGGGGTTGCCGAACAGCGCCTCGCGCTTGATCAGCTCCACGCCGGCGATGCGCTCGGCGGCGGTGGGCGTGGCCTGCGCGAGCGCGGTGGAAACGGACATGGCAAGCACCAGGCCTGCGACGGGAACAAGCGGTCGTTGCATGTGGAACTCCTTGGGTGTGTCGGACAGGCGCGGTGGATCGTCTCAGTAGAGCACCCGGGGGAGCGCGCTGGCATATGCCGGCTGGCAGGGGGACCACTGCCATGACCCATGCAGCTGGCGCGGTCAGGGTGCGGGCGCCTCGGGCGCGGCGTACGTGCCCACCAGCCGCGCCCTGCCCAGCACATGGCCGCGCATCGCCTTGACCAGCGCGTTGCGATCGGCATCGGCGGCGATATCGAGCGTGGTATCCAGGGCGAACAGCTGCACGTGGTAGTGGTGCACGCCGCTGCCCGCCGGCGGCTTGGGACCGAAGTAGCCGGTGGACCCGCGGTCGTTGAGGCCCTGCTGCATGCCGTCCGGAGCGGCCAGCACGGGCTCCGGGGCGAGGCCCGCGGGCAATGCGGCAACCCCGGCCGGGATGTTCCAGGCCACCCAGTGCACGTAGGGCGCTGGCCGGTCGGCATCCGGGTCTTCCATCAGCAGCGCAAACGAGGCCGCGCCCGCCACGGGCTGCCAGGCCAGCGCCAGCGACACGTCGTCGCCATATGCGCTGTGGCGCAGCGGGATCGCCTGGCCGTCGGCGAAGGATGTCGAGGTCAGTGCGAAGTCGCCAACACCCGCGGCCTGTGCCACGGCACCGTCGAACGCGAGCGAAGCATCTTCGCCGCGGCACGCCGCGAGTGCGGCCAACAGGCTCGCGAGGGCGAGCGGAAACAGTGCGCGTCGGCGCGTCGAGGTCATGGGTGGCATCCCGTTGTCGCGTGGCATGGGCAGCACGCGTGAACGAGGCGCAAGGCGCGTGTGCCTATCGGGACAACGCGTTCCGCAGCATGCGCAGGTCAGCCAGGAACGCATCCCTGGCCGCTGGCTGTTCGGCCGCGGGCAGCCGCAGCAGGTACGAGGGATGCACCGTGGCCAACACCGCGGTGCCATCGGCGAGCGGGTGCCAGCGGCCGCGCTCGCGGAGCACGGCAAAGCCCGCACCGAGCAGCGCCTGCGCCGCCATCGCGCCCAGGCACAGCACGAAGCGCGGGCGCAGCTGTGCGAGTTCCGCCTCCAGCCATGGGCGGCAGGCAGCCTGCTCGCCGGCATCGGCGCGCACGTGCAGGCGGTGCTTGCCGCGCGGGGCGTACTTGAAGTGCTTGACCGTGTTGGTGACATACAGCGTGCCCCGGTCGATGCCGACCTCGTGCAGCGCGCGTGCGAACAGCTGGCCCGCCGGGCCCACGAACGGGCGGCCTGCCAGGTCTTCCTGGTCGCCGGGCTGCTCGCCGATCACCATCACACGCGCGTCGGCCGGGCCTTCGCCGGGCACCGCCTGCGTGGCGGGACGCCACAGCGCGCAGGCGCGGCACGCGGACACCGCCTGGTGCACGCCGTCAAGGCCACCAGCCGGGAGCGCTCGCGAGGGCAGGTCCGGGGCCGGGAACGCCTTGCGCGGCACCGTCGGCGCCGCGTCCACCAACTGCTGCATGCGCGCGCCGGCATCGCGGACCAGCGCCGGGATCAGCGACGTTTCCGGCATGTTCTTCCAGTAGCGCCGCGGCATTTCCTTGACCATCGCGTCCACCTTGAGCCGCGCCGGGTTGAAGATGTTGGCGTAGTACACGCGCCACAGGTCTTCCAGCGCGTCGCCGTCGGGCGCGTCGCCGCGGTGCGCGCCCTCGCCCAGGTGCAGGGCCTCGCGATCCCAGTGGGCGCTGCGCGCGGGCGTGAGGATCGACCAGCGCATGCCGGCAAAGCGGCGCACGAAGAACGGCGCGACCTGCGGCAGCACGTCGTGCTCCGGCTCGAACCACGCGATGTAGACCGCGCCGCGGGCGTCGGCCACTTCGCGAAATCGTACGAAGGCCTTCATCTTGTGCTTCTCGCGGCTCACCGCCTTGGCGGCATCGTGCGCCCAGGCCACGTCCGGATCGGTGGCCATGGCCAGCAGCTCGCGTTCACCGTGCACAAGCCGCCACAACAGGCGATAGAGCCGCGCGTGCCGCTGCGGATCGGCGTGGGCGATGACCAGTGTGGCGAGCGCCAGGAACTCGCGTGGCACGCGTGGCGCGCGCGACACGGCCGCGCGCGCGGGGAATGCCCCCGCGCCGGCGGGTCCAGACGTGGCGAGAACGTCCGCATCGATTGTCGGAGACGTCATCCCGCCGAGCAGATCACCCTGCGCTCCACCCTCCCACAACACCTCGGCCGGCGGCACGGCGGCCAACAGCAGGCCGCGTGCCGCTTCGCGCCACTGCGCGAGGTCCGCAGCATCGTCGAGGATGACGCGGCGCATCAGTGCCCGAACAGATCCGGCTGCCGCGGCGGCGCGGCCATCGCGGCGCGCAGCACCACGCTTTCCACGTCGCCGCGCGGTCGATGGTCCGGCGTGCAGATGAAGGGTGACACCTTGCCCATCGCCACGCGCAGGCGCACCAGGTCGTCGTAGCGCAGGCGGCGGTGGCGGCGCATCACCAGCAGCTTGTGCACGGTCTTGGCGCCGAGCCCCGGCACGCGCAGCAGCATCTCGCGCGGCGCGGTGTCGAGGTCTACCGGGAACTGCTCGCGGTGGCGCAGCGCCCACGCAAGCTTGGGGTCGATGTCGAGATCGAGCATGCCGTCGGCACCCGGCGGCGCGATCTCGCCGACCTCGAAGCCGTAGAAGCGCATCAGCCAGTCGGCCTGGTAGAGGCGGTGCTCGCGCAGCAGCGGCGGTGGCCGCAGCGGCAGCGCGCGCGAGGCGTCCGGGATCGGGCTGAAGGCCGAGAAGTACACACGCCTGAGGCGGTAGCTGTTGTAGAGCGTGCTGCTCGTTTCCAGCACGTCGCGGTCACTGGCGGCATCCGCGCCGACGATCATCTGCGTGCTCTGCCCGGCCGGCGCGAAGCGGGGCGCCTGCTTCTCGGCCTTGGCTTCCTCGATGCCCAGCCGCAGCCGGCCCATCGACCGGCGGATGCCTCGCGCGTCCTTCTCCGGCGCCAGCGCCTTCAGCCCACCCTCGGTGGGCATCTCGACGTTGATGCTCAACCGGTCGGCCCAGCGGCCGGCGGCGGCCAGCAGTTCCGGCGAGGCGTCGGGGATGGTCTTGAGGTGGATGTAGCCGCGGAACTTCTCTTCCACGCGCAGCCGCCGCGCCACCTCCACCAGCTGCTCCATGGTGTAGTCGCCGGACTGGATGATGCCCGACGACAGGAACAGGCCCTCGATGTAGTTGCGCCGGTAGAAATCCATGGTCAGCCGCACGACTTCTTCGACGTTGAAGCGTGCGCGGCGCACGTTGGAGCTGCGCCGGTTGATGCAGTAGGCGCAGTCGTAGATGCAGAAGTTGGTGAGCAGGATCTTCAGCAGCGAGATGCAGCGGCCGTCGGGCGCGTAGGCGTGGCAGATGCCCATGCCTCCGGTGGAGCCGATGCCGCCGGGCGTGCCGCGCGCGTCGCGCTTTGCGCCGCCACTGGACGAGCAGGACGCGTCGTATTTGGCGGCATCGGCCAGCACGGCGAGCTTGTCGGTGAGCTGCATCGGCGGAGGGTCCCAGGAGGACGTCTCGCGTGGTGAGACCGGCACCCCCAGGCCGGTTCATCAAACTGAACTCCGTGCGGGTCGCTACACTGCCTGCCCCGATTCCCGGCGTTGCCCGATGTCCGATCCTGTTCGACTGGCCAAACGCGTGGCCGACCTGGCCCGCTGCTCACGCATCGAGGCCGAGCAGTACATCAAGGGCGGCGGGGTGTCGGTGGACGGCCGCGTGGTGGAGGATCCGGCGCACCCGGTGACCGCCGAAACCGTCGACCTCGACCCCGCGGCGAAGCTCGAGACGGTGGAGCCGGCAACCATCCTGCTGCACAAGCCGGTCGGCTACGACGCCATCAGCGGCCGCCGCGCCGCGGCGGGGCTGGTGCAGCCGGAAACGCGCTGGGAGGACGACCCGACCGGCGAGCGCCTGCTCGAGCGCCATTTCCACCGCCTGACGCCACTGGTGCCGCTGGATGCCGACGCCAGCGGCCTGATGGTGTTCACCCAGGATGGACGCGTGTGGCGGCGCCTGACCGAGGACGGCGACGAGATCGAACACGAGTACGTGGTCGAGGTGAGCGGCGACATCGCGCCCTACGGCCTGCGCCGGCTGTGCCACGGCCTGCACTACGGCGGCCGCGCGCTGCCACCGTGCAAGGTCAGCTGGCAGAACGAGATCCGCCTGCGCTTCGCCATCAAGGGCGCGCAGGGCGGGCAGCTGCGCGACATGTGCGCGCAGGTGGGGCTGGAGGTGGTGGCGATCCGCCGCATCCGCATCGGCAAGGTGCCGCTGGCGAAGATGCCGGTGGGCACGTGGCGCTACCTGCCGGCGGGCGAACGCTTCTGAGCCCGCGTCAGCCGCGCCAGTTGGCGTGCGTGCGCCAGAACTCCACGCTGGCGCGGTAGGCCTCGCGGTCGATGGCAACACCGGAGCCGCCTTCGTCCACGCCCAAGGCGTTGCGCATCATGGTGATCGGCGCCATCGGCGTTTCCACCGGCTCCGCGGTGTACATGCAGCCCACCACGCCCCAGTCGGCGTCGATCACCGTGCCCTCCTCCGCCAGCTGCCCACGGCTGTAGAGGATCACGATCAGGTAGTCGGCGACCGGCGGCTCCAGGCCTTCGAACCAGCGCACCAGCACCGGCAGCTCGGCGCGCGTGCGCGCTTCGTAGTCGGAGCGCAGCAGGTGGCGGTTGGCGTCGCTGATCGGCACCGCCAGGCAGCGGGTGCTTGTCCAGTTGCGGTGCACATGCAGCTTGCAGAACGGCGCGTAGCCGTCGAGCACCTGCAGTGGCGGCACGGCGTTGAGGTGGCGCTCGAACGCCTCGGGCGTGCAGTCCTGGATGGTGTTGCCGCGCGGCTCGCGCGGGAACAGGCGGGCGCGGGCGAAACCGGTGAGGACGATGGTCATGCGGGCGGTGCGCTGGCCGCGGCGCGCTCCTGCAGCGTCAGCACCCGCGGCTCGGCCACCGGCCGCGATGACCCGGCTTCAAAGAACGGGTTGTCCGCGCCGCGGCCGCGCAGCCTTGCCGCGGCCACGCCCGCCATGATGCGCAGCACGCCGAGCGTCGTGCGCACTGGCGTGGCCGCCACCTGGCCCTCGGCGGACGCGGTGTGGAGCGCGATGCGCGACGGCCCGAACGCGGCATCCACCTCGTCGGGCGCAGCGGCGACGCAGTGTGCGAGCACGCCCACGTAGGGCAGCGAGCGCTCGCGTGGCGTATTGGCGATGGGCGTGTTGCAGCAGGCCGCGTACCAGCGCAGCAGGCCCCTGGGGCTGAGCGACAGGCAGGCCAGCTGCGCACCGCCGGCGGTGATGCGCAGGCCGGCGGGCAGCATGGCGATGATGTCCGCGCCGCCATGGGCATCGAGCACCTCGGCGCGGCCGAGCGTGCGCGCGGAGGCGCGGCAGTCGCGGCAGTAGCAGGTGGCGCGGACGTAGGCGTGGCGGGGCGTGATCTTGCCCTGCAGGGTGCCGCACGCGCACTGGAACGGGATCGTCATGGCACGCCCCGCGCTACGCCTGGAACACCGGGTCGAGCAGGCGGAAGCTGCCTGCATCCGCATCCAGCTCGACGCGGCCACCGACCGGCAGGATGAACTGCCTGCGGATGTGGCCGATCATCGCGCCGCGATACGCCGGGATGCCCAGCGGGCGGATGTAGTCATCGAGGATCTCCTGCAGCGTCAGCGAGCCGTAGCCGTCGCCGGGGTTGCAGTCGGTGCACTCGCCGAAGACGAAGCCCGCAATCTGGTCCAGGGCACCCATCAGCTTCAAGGTGCTGAACATGCGGTCCACCCGGTAGGGCGCCTCTTCCACATCCTCCAGGAACAGGATCCTGCCCTTGAAGTCCGGCAGGTACGGTGACCCGGCCAGTGCCGTCAGCACCGCCAGGTTGCCGCCCACGAGTTCACCCCGCGCCTTGCCTCCGGTGATGGTGACGCTGCGGTTGGTCCGCTGCACCAGCTCGTCGCCGGCCTCGTCCACGTTGCGGTAGTGCATCAGCTCGCGCTTGAGGAACAACCGCCGGAACTGGTCGGCGTTGAAGCTGTTCCAGCTGCCCGAGCCGTTGGGTCCATGGAAGGTGACGAGTCCCGTCTTCGCGTGGATCGCACTGTGCAACGCAGTGATGTCCGAATAGCCGAGCAGCGCCTTGGGATTGGCGCGTATCACGTCGTAATCCAGCAGCGGCAGGAGCCGCGCGGCTCCGGACCCGCCGCGCACGCAGATCACCGCCTTGATGTCACCGTCGGCGAACGCCACGTTGAGATCGTCCGCGCGCGCGGCATCGCTGCCGGCAAGATGGCCGCGCCGCGCCGCGTAGTTCGCCCCGGCCTTGACCTTGAAGCCCAGCGCTTCCATGACTTCGCGCGCGAGCTGCAGGTTGAAGCCGTCATCCACCTGCGACGACGGGCTGACCAGCGCCACGGTGTCGCCACGGTTGAGCGCCACCGGAAGCAGTCGGCTGGCGCCGGACGCGGGCGCCGCGATGGCCTTGCCGGTGCCTGCCAGCGGCAGCAGCAGCCCGGCCAGTGCGGCCGTGCCAAGGAAATGTCGTCTGTGCATGTCGCGCCTGCCGGTTCAATCGCTGCCGCCAGACTAGCAACATGCACCGCGGGCATGAAGCCGTTGCCGCGCCGGCAGGACGCGACCGTTGTCAGGCCGCGACGCCGCGCTCCACCCTGAAATCGATGGGCTTGTAGCTGAAGTTGTTCGACTGCCCCGCCGAACACGCGGTCATCGCCACCACCATCGGCATCTCCGCACGCAGGCGGATGAAGTCGCCGGCCTTGCTCAGCGGCGGCAGCACCGCGACCTTGCCGGTATTGGCATCCACGGTGACGTTCATGAAGATGTTGAACGCGATCGGCACGCGATCGGTGCCGATGCCATACGGCGCGAGTGCGGACGCGAGGTTGCCCTCGCAGCCGGGGCGGCCTTCGGCCTCGCCGTAGAGCAGCTCGAACATGCGCTTGGAGCACGGCGTCAGGGTGAAGTCATGGCGCCCGCAGCTGTCCTCGAGGATGGTGAACATCGGGCGGCTGCGATTGGAATACAGCACGTCGCCCGTGCTCAGCCACAGCTTGGAGGCGTAGTCGATCGAGCGACCGGAAGACAGGTACTCGGCCAGGTCATCGCGCGAGAACGCGGTCAGGTCGCTCACCTGCTGGCCCATGGGGTCGATGACCACCAGTTCGTCTCCCGCCTCCAACTCCACCGCGCGCCCCGAGCAGGGCGCGATGCGCTCGGCCACGTAGGCATTGCTCATTTCGGGCTCCGCACGCGGAACGGGCAGGTCCAGTCCGGCTCGGCCTCGCGACCGCTGTACTGGCGGGTCTCGGCGGCGGCACCGAAGTCGGCCAGGTTGGGATTGATCGAGCCCTGCAGCGCGGTGTCGCGCGCGCGGGTGGCGGCCTGCATCTTCTGGTATCGCCCGTCGGCGCGCAGCTGTTCGAACTGGCGATGCGAATTGAACACCAGCGCCGGCCAGGCGAAGCGCCGGGCCATGCGTGAAGCGCCCGGGTGCAGCCCGATCACGAAGAACGGATGCCCCGCCAGGCTGAGGCTGAATTTCGGGTCCTCGGGATCGCGGCTCACGTCGGGCGCCCAGCGCGTGCCACGGCGCACGTCGAGATCATGCAGGCGCTGCAACTGCGACCACAGCATGGCTTCGAAGCGGCGCTCGTCGGTATCCTGCGGACCGTCGAACAGGGCCACGAACGAATGGATCGTGCTGTCGGCGGGATCAAGCTCGGCAAGGTGCGTGGCGAAGCCCGCGAGGGCATCCAGCAGCGGGGCGTCGTTGCCACGATCACCAATCCGCGCGAACTCGTGCACGGCGATCGCGTCGCGGGCCAGCGCGGCCTTGGAACCCACGCAGGGAAACGATGGCGCGCCCACGAACTCGCGGAACTGCGCGCTCATGGCGCCACCTGCGGGCGGAACGGGGGACCGCGCCAGCTGGTCTTCGGCGGGCGCGGTGGCGTGGGGGCATCGGCGTGGGGCGGTGGAATTCATCGGGAAAATGGGTCTCGTGGGGGCGGATGTGCTTCGTGCGTCGGGGATTCGACGCGTCGAGGCTAGCCATCGCTCCGCCACAGCAGCGTGTACGCAAGGCAGGCGAGGCCCGCGGATTGCTGAAGGCGTTCACTATCTCGATGTGTGCGGTCGCGCCGGGCACGCGCCCGGTTTCCACCGATTCAGCTTCCTGCACTGATCCCGCGCGGATTGGGCGATGATGGGCGACTGTTCACCTGCGACACACACGTGCCCGTGCCCGATCCCGCCCTGCCCACACGCCCCGCCCTCGGCCGGCGACCCTCGATCACGCGCGAGGACCTGATCAGCGCGGCCCTTGCCCTGCTCGGCCCCAACCGCAGCGTGTCCACGCTGGGCCTGCGCGAAGTCGCACGCGAGGCGCGCATCGCACCCAACAGTTTCTATCGCCATTTCCGCGACATCGACGAACTCGCGGTCACGCTGATCGAGCGCGCGGGCGTGTCGCTGCGCACGATCATCGGCCAGGCACGCCGCCAGCGCGCAAGCTCGGGCCACGGCGTGGTGCGCAGTTCGGTGGAAGCGTTCTTCGACCAGCTGAGCGCCGACGACCAGCTCCTGCACCTGCTGTTGCGCGAGGGCCTGGCTGGTTCGGATGCCTACAAGCACGCGGTGGACCGCCAGCTCAGCTACTTCGAGGAAGAGCTGCGCGTCGACCTGATCCTGCTGGCCAAGGTCACCGGCGTGCCGCTGCACGAACCGGCCGTGGTGGCCCGTGCCATCACCCGCCTGGTGTTCGCGGTGGGCGCCAGCGCGATGGACATGCCGCGCGAGCGCTACCCGCAGCAGATCGAGGACCTCACGATGATGGTCAAGATGATCGTCATCGGCGCACGCGCGATGCACGCCGCCGACAAGTGACAACGCCGGACGGGTGTCCGGCGTTGTCGGTGTTGCCGTAGCGGAAGCTTCGCTTACTGCGCGGTGCAGGTCGGCGCGTACATCCAGTAGATCGAATCGTTGCAGCGCCCACCGTTGGTGTTGTACGCCTGCCCGCGGATCGCCCGGACCTGGGTCGAGGAATCATCGTGGCAGTTGTGGTGCCCGCCGCGACCGATCGCCCAGTACGGCGTGGCGCAAGTGTGGCCACCGGCATCGGTGCGCCGCGAGGGCATGCGGTAGTAGGTCAGGCGCGGGCCGGTGAAGGTGCACTTGTGCGTCATGTTCTCGGTGGCCGCGCAGGTGCCGTGGTTGCAGAAGCTGGTCCAGCCCTGGTGCGTCTTCACCGTGGATGTCGCGCTGTTGTAGCGCCACTTGCCCACGCGGGTGCCGGAATGTTCGGCAATGACCACGAACGGCTTGCGCCACACCTGCACGTAGGTCTGGTACATGCCGCCCGCCGCACGCCTCACGTCGCCCGCGGCCGGCGTGGCGTCGTCGCGCACCGGAAGCAGGTGGGTGGCCAGGGTCTGCGCCAGGCGCTGCAGCGTCGCCTGTTCGGCGCGGTTGCCGAGCGACACGCCCGGCGCCCACGTGCTGCTGTAGGCGAGCGCGTTCAACGCCGTCGCCGCGCGGCCGAAATCGGTGGCCAGGGCGTGGTGGCCGCGCGCGGTTTCGGTGTCCATCGCAGCCGCCCAGTCCTTCGGGACCTCGTCGCCACCGAGTTCGGATGCCAGCACGTAGCCGTCGGCGGCCTTGACCATCGAATAGGCATCGATGCGGCCCATCTGGCCATCGGCGTCGGGCTCGTCGGCGATGTACTTCTGCGTACCGAGCAGGGTGATGCCGCTGCCGAGGTTGGCCTGGATGGTGCCGTCACCCTCTCGGGCGATCGCGAGGTCCCTGGCCGAGCGCAGGTAGAAGTCCGCAACCTGGGCCGCATCCGGGGCCGAAGCCCGCCGCGCATCCACGTCGGCACGCAGCGGATAGCGCGCGGCCGAGGCGCCCGCCGCCTGCCTGGCGAGGTCGGCAAGCGCCGACTTCTCGGCCGACAGCGCGCCATGCAGGGTGGCCGCGTCCAGCGCCCCGCCCAGCCTGGACAGCAGGTCGGAATAGCCGAAGCCGTCCGACTTCGTGAACTCCCCCTTCTGCGGCTCCCACTGCTTGTCATACGGCGTGCCGGCCAGCGCCACCGTGCGCGCTTCGCCGTCGATCAGGCGCAGGCTGAGCGCGCCCGGCGCGCCGGTCGCGGCATCCAGCGACCTGCGCGCCTCGAAGTACAGCTCGGTGCCGTTGACGGTGTACACACCCGCCACGCCCAGCTCCGGATCAGCGAGGAAGAACTTCACGTTGCCGTCTGGCTTTGCGGCGCGTTCAACGCCGGCGGCCATCGCCGCCCCGGTGAAGGCCATGCCCATGGCCAGCGCGATGCCGACCGCCATCTTTCCCATTCGATTCATTCGATGTACCCCTGGTGCTGTGTCGTTGGACCACGAAAACGCGGAAAACCAAGTAGCAACTCGTCCCCGAGTCCGGCCGGCATTCCGCTGGAGACAGGCTCCTGGGCGGGCTCGCGGGTGGACTCATATACGACTGTACACAAAGTAGACAGTTGTGCATCTTGCGTTGCAGCACGGTTCGCGACGTCCGCGGGCCGCCGCTTGCATATTGATTGTCGATATGGTTAATACCGCTTATCGATGCGCATGAACCAGCCCATGAACGTCCCCCCGAACGCACCCACGGCTGCTCTGGCGTGGTCCCGACCGCTGATCCGCGCGTTGATCGCCCTCAACCTGCTTTACGCCGCCGGCGTGCTGCTGATGTTCGTCCTCAGCCTGATCCCCGGGACCATCCTCTGGGACGCGCTCGGCATGCTGTTCCCGGCCGAGCACCGCGGACGGATCGTCTTCGGCCTGCGCACGATCATGATCGTCGGCATCGCTGCCGCCGGCGTGGTCGACCGGGTGCTGCGCCAGCTGCTGGCCATCGTCGATACCGTGCGTGCCGGCGACCCGTTCGTCGCAGGCAACGCGCGCCGGCTGGAGGCCATCGCCTGGTGGGTGCTGCTGGGCGAGGGCCTGCGGTTGCTGATCGGCGCGATCGCGCTCGCCACCACGTCGTCGATGCCGGAGCTCGATCTCGACCTGCACTTCTCCGCGGCGCCGTGGTTGGCCGTGCTGCTGCTGTTCGTGCTCGCGCGCGTGTTCGCCGAGGGCGCGCGCATGCGCAGCGACCTCGAAGGCACCGTGTGACATGGCGATCGTCGTCCACCTCGACGCGCTGCTGCACGAACGGCGCATGACGCTCACCGAACTGGCCGCGCGCGTCGACATCACGCTCGCCAACCTGTCGATCCTGAAGACCGGCAAGGCCAGGGCGATCCGGTTTTCCACGCTGGAGGCCATCTGTGCGGCGCTCGACTGCCAGCCCGGCGACCTGCTCGCCTTCGATCCCACCCGACCCTCCGAGGAATAAGCGATGAACGTGCTCGCCCGGCCATTCGTGTCCGACCCACGGCGCCATGAAGGCGTCCGCCCATTCCATATCTGGGGCCTGCGGCTGTTCTACCTGCTGATGCTGGTCATGGTCGCGCCCGCGGCCTGGGGCGCCCTGCTCCGGCACCAGGGGCCGTGGGATCCCACGCATGCCGTCGCCCTGTGCGTCTGGGCGACGTATCCCGCACTCGCCCTCTTCGGCCTGCTGCGGCCGCTGCGCTGGTTGCCGCTGATGGTGTTCACCATCGGCTACAAGACGCTGTGGCTGGCCTTCGTCGCCTGGCCGTTGTGGAACGCCGGCACGCTCGCCGGTTCGGACGCCGGGGAGACCGCATTCGCTTTTGCGTTCGTGCCGGTGCTGGCGGCCGTGGTGCCCTGGGGGTACGTGTGGCGGGAGTTCGTGCTGCCGGCCAGGCACTGACCTGGTGCTCCGCGGCGGTGCCGCTTGCGTCGCTGAGTGATCCCGGCTGGCGCATACTTGACGGGCCGCCTGCACCCGCAGTGCCTTATCGATGCGCCGAGGAGAATGAAATGAGCAAGGGTCTGGACAAGAAAAAGGAAACGAAGAAGAAACCGGCCAAGACCGCGAAGGAAAAGAAGGCCGAGAAGCGCGACAAGAACGCCACCAAGGTGTTCGGCCCGACCTGATCGCGGCAACGCACGATCAACTCGAAAGGCCCGGACATGTCCGGGCCTTTTTTCCGGGAGCTCGAGTGGTGGCCGGGAGGCATTGGCGGGCCACGCGTACCGCGGCGTACCGGCTGCCCGAAATCAGCGCCGAATCGGATCAGCTTTCGAACACCGTCTGGAACCCGCCCCAGATCATCCGCTTGCCGTCGAACGGCATGTCCATGTCCTTCATCGCCGGATCGTCCTGCATCTTTTCCCACGCGGCATCCGCGGTCGCCTTGTCGGGCCAGACAATCCAGGCGAACACGACCTGCTCGCCGTCTTCCAGCTTGACCGCGCGCTTGAAGTCGGTGGTCTTGCCGTCTTCGATGTGTTCGCCCCAGGCCTCGACCTGCTTCAGCGCGCCGTGCTTCTGGAACAACTGCCAGCCCGCCTGTGCGGACTTGATGTAGCGATCCTTGTTGGCCGTGGGGACGGGGGCAAGGAAGCCGGTGACGTAGGTCATGGGGGTACTCCTGTCGGGGTATGCGGTGACGATCGCCGCTGCAAGTCCTCACAACGATCCCGACGCTGCCGATCGGCCACCGGCTTGCGCGAGGGGTCCACACGGCCTCGCGCCTGTCGACCCTGCCCCCGTTTGACGGGACAATGGCCGCCGGCATGCCCCATGCCGCGTGCAACCACGCCCGGGACATCGATGCGAACCTTCGTACTGAGAGCGCGCGCCGCACCCACCGACAGCCAGGCACTGCTGGCGTCGGTCGGCAATGATGCGCACACCGAGATCCTCGCGCACACCTTGATGAATGCGTTCTTCGTGGCGCAATCGCATCGCCCGGATGTGGTGGCCTACCTGGTGCTGGAAAGCACGCGGGATTTCTCGCGCACCATCGCGTTCGACGTCAACGCCATGCACGAGATCGGCGGCTTCGACGAGCGCGCGCTGCTGGGCAAGGTGGCGAAGGCGCTGGATGTGTCGAAGGGCATGGGCAAGGACGCGTCGCGCCCGGTGGAATCGGGCGTCACCGTGCGCACGTCAAGCTTCGAGCGGCTGGTGCAGGCGCTGGCCGAGGACCACCAGTTGTTCCTGCTCGACCCCAAGGGCACGCCGATCCGCGAGCAGGTGTTCGCAGGCAACCCCTGTTTCCTGCTGACCGACCATATCCCGATGCCGAAGAAGACCATTCCCGGCCTCGAGCGCATGGGCGCGAAGAAGATCACGCTCGGGTCGAAGATGCTGTTCGCATCGCAGTGCGTGGTGCTGGTGCACCACGAACTCGACCAGCGCTGACGCGCGCCGCCGCCCGGTCAGGCGCCGCGCACGCGCAGCGTCAGCCCCTTGAGGAAATTGCGCAGCAGCTGGTCGCCGCACTGGCGGAAATTCTTGTGCCCGGGCTGGCGGAACAGCGCCGACAGCTCCGGCTTGGACACGGGGAACCCGGCCGCCGCGAAGATGTCGTGCATGTCCACGTCCTTGAGTTCGAACGCCACCCGCAGCTTCTTCAGCACCACGTTGTTGCTGATGCGCTTCTCCACCGGCCGCGCCGGCACGCTGCCGTCACGGCCGCGCAGGTGGATGATCAGGCCGTCGAGGAAATGCGCGAGCACGGCATCGCCGCAGGGCACGTGCCCGGGCTCGTCTTCCTTCAGCAGGAACGGCCGCACGTCATCCTTGTCCAGGGCGAAGTCCGGATCGGCGAGATGCACGATCTCCACCACCTTGCTGTCGCCCAGGTCGAGCATGTAGCGGATGCTGCGCAGGACGTCGTTGTTGATCATTGCCTGGAATGCGGTCGGGGAAGGTCGCCAGTCTACCGGGGGGCGACGGCGGGCTGTCTAAACTGGCGCGATGCCGACTCCCACCGACATGGACAACGCTGGCACCGGTGCCGCCGGCGCGCAGGCGACCGTGGCCGGCGACCGCCTGCTGCTGCGCGGCATCCTCGTCCACGACATCCGCCGCGACCTGCGCCGCCACCTGCGGCCGATGCTGGCCTGGTACCTGCTGTTCACCGCCTTCGCGACGGTGGCGGCGGCGCCGTTGACCACATGGTCGCTCGCGGCGCTCCTGCACTGGATCGAGCGGCCGTTCATGGGCGACTTCGACGACCTGGCCGACAACCTGCTGGCGATCGCCTGGCTCATGCTGGCCGGCGCGCTGTCCTGGTACGTGGTCATGCTGCAGCAGGCCGGCATGTTGCTGGTGTCGGCGAGTCACGGCTGTCGCTACCGCACCGCGGCGGCGGCACTGTTGGGCATGCTGCGGCGCGCGGGACCGCTCGCGGTGCTGGCGGCCTGGCAGGTGTTCGCCCATGCGCTGCTCGCCGCGCCGTGGCTTGCGATCGGCGTGCTGCTGTACCAGTGGCTGCTCGGCGGCTACGACCCGTACTACGTGATGGCGGCGCGTCCGGCGGCACTGTGGTGGTTCCTCGCCGGCTTCATGCCGGTGCTGGTGGGGGGACTGCTGCTGCACGCCACGCTCTACTTCCGCTGGCTGCTCGCCACGCCGGCGCTGGTGCTGGAAGGCCTGTCGCCGGTCGCGGCGCTGCTGCGCAGCCGCGCGCTCACTCGCGGCAGGCACCTGCGCATCGCCACGCTGGTGGTGGGCGTGGCGCTCGCCGTGGCCGCCATGCCACTGCTGGTCACCGAACTCTATGACCGTGCTGCCACGCCGATGCTGGACTGGCTGCCCGACCAGCGCCTGCCGACCAGTGCGGGCATGGTGGTGTACCTGACGCTCTACGCGGCCACCGTGCTCGGCGTGCTGCTGCTCGGCACCACCCTCAACACGCTGCTGGTGCGTGCGCTGTTCCTGCGCCTCGGCGGCGCGCGGGGCGCGCGCGCGGTGCCCGCATCCCCGCCGCGCCCGGGGCGCTTCGTCTGGGGCGCGGAAGCGGTGTTCCTGGTCGTGGCGCTGGTGCAGGCCGCGATCGCCGTGACCAGCATGAACCTGCAGCGCGAAGTCACCGTCACCGCGCATCGCGGCGCGGCGGCGCTTGCGCCCGAGAACACCCTTGCAGCGTTCGCTGCGGCCATCGACGCGGAGGCGGACGCGATCGAGTTCGACGTGCGGCTGAGCGCGGACGGCGCCGTGGTGGTGTTCCACGACAGCGATTTCCGCCGCATCGCCGGCGACCCGCGGACCGTCTCGCAGACCCCACTCGCGGCGATGCGCGACATCGACGTGGGCAGCTGGTTCGCACCGGCTTTTTCCGGCGAGCGCATCGCGACGCTGGGCGAAGCGCTGGCCTTCATCGACCGCCGCGCACTCGCGCTGGTCGAGCTCAAGCCGGACGCGCACAACGCACAGGCGCTGCTCGAGGCCACCCTGCGCGAGGTCCGGCGCGGTGGCCACGATGACGCGGTCATGCTCGCCTCACTGTCGCCCGAACTGGTGCGCGCGGCACGCGCCGCGGCGCCCGAAGCCCGGCTGGCACTGTTCACCAATGCCGCGTTGCCCGGCACCTCGCGCCGCACCGACTTCGACATGCTCGGCCTCAACCACCTGCAGGTCGACGGTGGCGCGGTTGCCGATGCGCGCCGCCGTGGCTACCTGCTGCAGGCGTGGACGGTCAACGACCCGGCGCGCATGGCACGCTACATGGATCTCGGCGTGGACGACATCAGCACCGACGTGCCCGGCGAGGCGGTGCGCCTGCGTGCGCAGCGCGCCGCGCTGGGCGACGTGGAACTGCTGCTCGTGCGCCTGCACAGCTGGTTCCGGCGCTGATCCGCGGCAAGCCGGCGGTCAGTGCAACGTGCGCCTGAGCGGCAGCGCCGACAGCCCCGCCACGACCGCGAGCGCGACAGCCGCGGCCAGCCCTGTCGCGCCCAGCGGTTGCACTTCCAGCAGTTCCGAAAGCGCCGGCACCTGGATCAGCGCCACGCTCGCCAGGCTCGCCGCGGCGATGCCAAGCGGCAGCCGGCCGCGCAGGCCGGTGAGCACCGCCAGGAACGCCACGCTGCACAGGATCAGCACGGCGAGCGCCAGCGAGCGCCCGGCCGCGGCATCGCCCGCGGCCGCCACCTGCCCGCCGATCCGGTAGCCGGCCAGCACCGCGCAGGTCGCGACGGTGCCGGCGAATCCCAGCGCCCACCATGCGCGCGGCGAGAAGAACCGCACCGGCCCGGCCGGTGGCGGGCGTCCTTCGAGGCGTGCATTGCTGCGCAGCTGGAACGCGAGCATCGCCGTCGGGTGGATCAGCAACTCGAGCCAGACGATGTGGATCGGCAGGTACAGCAGCGGGAACCCGAGCAGCGGCACCAGCGCCGCCGACAGCACCAGCGGCACGTGCACCAGGATCAGGTAGGCGAAGCCGCGCTGCAGGTTGGCGAACAGCTGCCGGCCCTCGGCGATGGCGTTCACCAGGGTGCGGAAGTTGTCGTCCAGCAGCACGATGGCCGCCGCCTCGCGCGCACTGCGCGTGCCGCGCTCGCCCATGGCGATGCCGATGTCGGCGGCCTGCAGTGCCGGCACGTCGTTGACGCCGTCGCCGGTGACCGCCACGGTATGCCCGCGCGCCTGCAGCGCCTGCACAAGCTGCAGCTTCTGCCCCGGGGCCGCGCGCGCGATCACGTCGGCGCCGGCGAGTTCATCGGCATCCACCTGCGTGTCCTGGCGTCCTTCCAGGCTCAGCACCACGGGCTGGCCACCACCGATGCCGATTTCGCCGGCGATGGCACCGGCGGTGAGTGGATGGTCGCCGGTGACCATGATCACGCGGATGCCCGCGGCCAGGCAGGCCTGGACCGATTCGCGCACGCCCTCGCGCAGCGGGTCGCCGAAGGCAAGCAGTCCGGCCATCGTGTAGCCGGCGTCCGGCTCCCGCGCGGCGTCGTGGTCGCCCGGCAGCACGCGCTGCGCGCAGGCGATGACCTTGTAGCCGCGACCGGCCAGCGCATGCAGCTTCGCGCGCCATGCGTCGTGGCCGTCGGCGCCTGGCGTGCACATGGCCAGCACCGTTTCCGGCGCGCCCTTGACCACGGCGACCACGCCGGCGCCGTCGCGCAGCAAGGCGGTCTCGCGACGGCGCTCCTCGGTGAAGGGAAACGTGGCCAGGCGCTCCCGGTGCTCCGCCGCCGGCGGCGCCGCCTCGCGGATCGCACGGTCCATCGGATCATGGTTGGCCGCGGCCGATGCACGCGCCGCAATCGCCAGCAGCGCCGGCGCGTCCACGCCATCGGCCGGCACGGTCTCGACCAGCCGCAACTCGCCTTCGGTGAGCGTGCCGGTCTTGTCGGAGCAGATCGCACTCACCCGACCGATGTTCTCCACCGCCACCGCGCGCCGCACCAGCGCCTGGCGCTGTGCCAGGCGATAGACGCCCACCCCGAGGAACAGGGTGAACACGACCGGAAACTCCTCGGGCAACGCGGCCACCGCCAGGGTCAGCGCACTGATCAAGGCGTCCACCAGCCCGTGCCCCTGCGCCAGCCGCACGGCCGCAAGCACCAGGCACAGCAGCAGCGCCGCGATCAGCAGCACGCGCACCAGGCGCGTCACCGACTGCTGCAATGGCGTGCGCGCCTGCCCGCCGGCGCGCGACAGGCGCACGATCTCGCCGTAGCGGGTCAAGGCACCGGTGTGCGCGATCCACAGCCGCGCGCTGCCGGTCAGCAGGCGCGTGCCGGCGTGGGCCCAGTGGCTGGCGTCGACGCTGTCGGGCAGCGCGCCGGCCGCGTTGAACACGCGCTTGCGGACCGGCAACGATTCGCCGGTGAGCGAGGATTCGTCGAACTGCGGGTCGCTGCCGGACAGCACCAGGCCGTCCGCCGGCACCCAGTCGCCGGCGGCCACCTCCACCACGTCGCCCGGCAGCAGTTCGCGCGAGGGCAGCACATGCCAGCCGCCATCGCGCAGCACCCGGGCCTCGGTGGCCAGGCGACTCGCCAGGCCCTCGGTGGAGGCCTGCGTGCGGCGGTGCAGCCAGGCGTCCATGCCCAGCAGCGGGATGATGGCCAGCAGCAACACGATCGCCTCGGCCTGGTCTCCGAGCGCGAAGAACAGCAGGCTGACCACCAGCAGGAACCACAGCATCGGGTCGCGCGCGGAGGACGCGGCCGCCGTCCACCAGCGGCGCTGCTTCGTCTCGGTGACATCGTTGTCGCCGAAGCGCTGCCGGCGCTCGGTCACCTGCCCGGCACGCAGGCCGGTGCGCGGATCGCTGTCTTCAAGCACATCGCGTGGCAAGGGCCAGGTCGGCATCGCGGCCTCCGTTGCAGAGCGGCCTACTCTAAGCGCTCCGACAGGCCTGGTTGCGACGCAGGTGCGTCAGCGCATGGAACGCCTGCAGCCTGCAAAGAACCGCAGCATCTGCGCGGACGCATCCGGTCCCTGCGGATCGGTGTAACTGCCCGCCGCATCGCCGCCGGCCCAGGCGTGGCCCGCGCCATGCACCACCCAGTGTTCGGCCGCGATGCGGCCGTCAGGGGTGCGGTGCACGGTGCGCGTGGAGCTGCGCCCACCCAGCGCCGTGTCTCGCTCAACCGTGCGTGCCCCCACCGCGTCACCTGCCCCGCTGCCTCCGCCAAGGCTCTGCTCCACGACGCCGTGGCCATTGCCGGGATGCACGGTCGTGTCGCTGTCGCCATGGAACACGATCGCCGGCACGGGTGCGCTGCCGGTCGCCGGCGGACGCGCGCGGCCTTCGCCGCCCTTGCGCATGGCGGCGAAGGCCGAGGGCACGTCGCTGGCCATGCCAATCGGCAGGCCCGAGTGCACGCCGATGGCGGCGTAGACATCGGCATGCGTGCTGGCGAGCACCGCGGCCATCGCGCCGCCGGCGGACAGGCCGGCTACATACACGCGATCGGCATCCAGCCGGTGCGTGGCGACGAGCTCCTGGGTCAGCGCGGCGAGGATTGCCGGCTCACCCTGCCCGCGCTGCTGGTCGCTGCCGCGGAACCAGTTCCAGCAGCGGTTGGGGTTGCGCTCCGTTGACTGCGCCGGCCAGGCCACGACGTAGCCCTGTGCGTCGGCAAGCCGGTTCATGCGCGTGCCACGGGCAAAGTCCTCCGGCGTCTGCGTGCAGCCGTGCAGCATCACCAGCAGCGGCGCGCCCGCGGTGTCGAGGCCTGCCGGAACATGCAGCAGGTACTCCAGCGTGCCGGCGCTGCAGGTGAAGCGCAGACACGCATCGGTGGCGGTGCGCCGCTTGCGCGTCGAATCCGCGGACGGTGCGCCGGTGGGGCGCGCCCTGCCGCCGTCGACCACGCGGAACTCGCCTTCGATGTACGGCTCGCGCGCCGCCGCAGCACCGCGCACGCCCTGCGCCGGCGGCACCGGTGCGGCGCTGGCGTTGCCGCCAAGCGCGTCCTGCAGGGTGCGGGTTGCGGCCTGCAGATCGCCGCTCTGCATCAGGCGCATCGCCTGGCGCATGGTGTTGTTGCCGGGGGTCATGGGATGTCCTGGGTCAGTGGATACGGCTGGCCAATGCGGCCTTCACGCTGTGGCTCGCCTGCAGCACGCCGAGTACCGAAATCGATTCGATGGCGGCGAGCGCGAGCTCGGGTGAAACGTCGTCGGCGATCCGCACCAGCCCGAGGGCCTGGATCCGCAGGCGTTCGCCGGCATCGCGCGCGGCCTCGAGCTCGCGGCGCCCGTAGTCCTGCAGCCCCATCACCAGGGTGCGGCGCGCGACGGTGGTGCGCAGCACCTCGCCGTGCGCCGCCAGCTGGTTGCGGATGGCGGTACGGATGAGATCGGTGCGGTTGGAATAGAACCCCTCCTGCACCAGGAGGTCGATCTGGCCGAGATCCACCACTCCGAGGTTGATGGTGATCTTCTCGTTGTCGGCGACGGCACGCGGGCGTGGCTCGGTCATGCGAGGGATGCTTCTGGATGGCGTGGACCATCCTATCACCATCCATGTGGATGTTGCTGAACCCGCCCTTTCGGAAAGGGCCCGTGCGTTGGGCGTCACCGCTTGATCCAGCGCAAGGCTGCGCCGAGGGATCGCGCCTACAGTCGCGGACGAGGCGCCCTCGCACGCGCCGACGAGGTGTGCCGTGCAGCTCAGGTCCTGGCAGGTCATCACGCTCCTGGTCGCCGCGAGTTCGCTGCTGGCCGGTGTTGAACTTCCGGCCGGCGCACGGCTGGGCACGGCCGGACTGAGCCTGGCGTCTGGCGTGTCCGCGCTCGCGCTGATGGCCGCGGCCGCGGTGCTGGGGGCGCGCTGGACCTGCGTGGAAGTGGCGTTCGGTGGCCTCGACCGCGTGTACCTGGCGCACAAGTGGATCGGCATCTGGGCGCTCGGCCTGGCCTCGGTGCACCTGCTGTTCAAGGCGGGCGTGCCGGAATGGCAGACCGCCGCGATCCTCGAACTCCCCAAGGGCTGGCCGCGCCTGCTGCGGCAGCTGTCCTTCCTCGGACTGATGTTCATCGTGCTGCTGGCGCTGAACCGCAACATCGCCTACGGCACCTGGCGCTGGTGGCACAAGCTGTCGGGACCGCTGTTCGTGGTGGTGGTGCTGCACTGGCTCAGCTTCAAGCAGCCGCTGCCGCTGGCCAGCCCCGCCGGTGCCTGGCTGTTGGCGCTGTCGGCGCTGGGCATCGCCGGTGCCGCCTGGAAGCTGCTGCTGTACCCGCTGCTGGCGCGCAGTGCCGAGTACCGCGTGGTGTCGATCACGCCCGGTGCGGCGGCGATCCACATGGAGCTCGAACCGGTCAAGGCGGGCATCGACTTCCAGCCCGGGCAGTTCGGATTCCTGCGCATGAACGCCCAGGGCCTGCGCGAACCGCACCCGTTCACCATCGCGACCGGCAAGCGCGGCGATGGCCGCATCGAGTTCGTCATCCGCGCCCTGGGCGACTACACCAACAAGCTGGTTGCCGACGCACGGGTTGGCATGTACGCGCAGATCCAGGCGCCGTTCGGCCGCTTCGCGCGGCACCGCAGCGCGCGCCGCGAAATCTGGATCGGCGGCGGCGTGGGCATCTCGCCCTTCATCGCCTGGCTGAAGGACCACGCGACGGGCACGCTCGACAGCGTCACGCTGTTTTATTTCTACACCCCGGGCCGCGACTTCCCCGAGTTCGAGGTCATGCGCGCCATGGCGGAAGCGCGTGGTGCGGAGCTGGTCGGTGTGCCCGGCGGCGGCGGCGATCCAGCGTTCGGCGAGCGCTTCGCCGCCATCTGCCGCGAAGGCGATCCGGCCGGCATCGACATCGCCTTCTGCGGGCCGAAGGGCCTCACGCCGCGGATCCGCGAGCAGATGCGCGCCAACGGCGTGCCGGACGCCAACCTGCGCTACGAACTGTTCGAATTCCGGTAGGAAGTCCGTCAGCGGCCGGCCGAGCGCTCCACGATGATGCGTTCGGCCAACCACGCGTTGTTGCCGACCTGCCGCGCCTGGATCCGCACCTGGTCACCGCGCTGCATGTCCTCCGGACGGTAGCGGCGGCCCTGGTACTCGACCGTGGTGCGCTCGTCGTAGCGCAGCTGCATCGTGTTGCCGTAGCCGGCGCCGTCGAGGCGGATCAGGCGCGAGCGCGCGTCGACCAGGGCGACCGAGCCGCGCAGGTCCTGGGCGTTGCCACCGCCATAGCCACCGCCGTAGCCGCCCTCGCGCACATCACGCAGCACCTCGACCCGGCGCGCCCAGAGTTCGCGCCCGGACTGCGAGACCTCGATGCGCACCACGTCGCCGCGCTCCAGGCCTTCCACCGAACTCTCGCGCCCCTGGTAGAACAGGCGCGTGCGCTGGTCGTAGCGGACTTCTGCGCGTTGCCCGCGTCCGCCGCGCTGGTCGTCGACCACCAGCAGGATGCGGTCGTAGGACGTGTCGAGGCTGTCGACGGTGCCCTGCAGCTGGCTGCCGTACTGCGAGGGGTAGCCCTGGCCAGGCTGCCCGTAGCCGTCGGGATTGCCGGCGTAGCCACCGGGGCTCACGCAACCGGCGAGCGCAAGCACGCTCGTGGCCAGCACCAGTCCGATACCGCGGGTCGCGTAGCGCATGGAATTCTCCGGAGGACAGTCGAGGATTGCCATATGCCCCCCGAGGCCGTGAACGCCGGGTAATCGCCGCGCGGCCGTCGCCCGCGATCACCACCACCCGGCCATGGCGCAACGCATGGCCGGGTGGTGCATCACTTGGTCTGGGTCTGCCCGACCGGCTTGTTCTTGATCGGCGGATCGCAGGGCAAGGTGCAGTTGGCCGTGGTGTCCTTGACGATCACGGCGTACGCACCATCACCACTGGAGGTGTCGCTGTCGGTGATCACGGCGATGCGCGGCGATGGCCCCGCGGCCCACGACAGCTGCGACTCGATGTCGCCGGTGAAGTCCACGCGGTCCACCTGGTAGCGCGGGTCCAGCCCGACCGTGACGGTGATGGTGCCGCTCTCGCCGTCGGCGGTCTGCTCCACGCCGCCGGCGTCATCGGTACCTCCGGTATAGCGGTAGCTGTAGGCCCGCCCGTTGCTGCCGGTGGTGGTGGTGTAGCCGTCGCTGCCGCTGGATGCGAAGTTGCGCACATCCAGGACCACGTCGACATTGTCGTTGCCGTTTTCGACTTTCATGACGCACTCCTTCCGGGGGTCGGCCATCCGGGGCCGGGGGGAGCAGGCGTCCGCCTGCAGGTGAAGCCGTATCCGCGCGCTCATGGCCGGGTGGCCAGCGCGTCGTCGCGCCAGGGCCACGGCCGCGACGGCACGTAGCCCGCGGCGTCCAGGCGCTGCACATGCGGTCGCGCCTGCGCATCCTGGCCGAGGCGATGCAGGCTGCGCACCAGGGTGTCCAGGCGATCGAATGGCGGCGCGTCACCGGCGTCGGCAAGCAGCAGGTCGCGCGCCCGCAGTGACGCGGCGCGTGCGCCCTCGTCGTCGGACGCCATGTCCGCGGCCTCGGCGGCCAGGTCGAGGTTGCAGGCCAGCAGCAGGCGCAGCCGCTCGTTGTGTTCCTTGCGCCAGGCCGGCTCCAGCAGCGCCGCGGCATCCTGTACGTGCGTTCGTGCCGCCGCGGCGTCACCGCGCGCCAACGCCAGCTGCGCCTTGAGGCTGTGCGTGGTCGCCAGCAGGTGCAGCACCCGGTCGGATTCGGGTTCGGCGCGTTGCGCGCGCGACAGGATCGCCAGCGCATCGGACGCCAGCTCGGCGGCGCCGGCCATGCCCGATGCCTGCGCAAGCCTGGCCTGCAGCAGGCGGGTGACGCCGAGCGTGACCTGCCAGCTCTGGTTGTGCGGATCCTGGCGTGCCAGCGCCGCGGCGCGCGGTGCGGCCACGGCCAGGCTCGCACGCGCCTCCTCCCAGCGCCCGCGCCGCGTCTGCACCTGCGCCAGCAGCAGCAGCGCGTCCAGGTGCTGCACGCGCCATTCGGCGACGTCCGGTTCGTCGGCCATGTTGCGGTGCATGCCATCCACCTGTTCGGCCTGGAACGTCTCCGCGTCCAGCAGCGCGCCGCGGCGGTCGGCCAGGGTGCCCAGCCATGACGCGACGTTGGCCGCCTCGGCGCGCAGCGCGGTGTCGTGCGGGCGCTCGCGCAACCAGCCGCGGTACAGCGCGAGCTCCTGCTCGAGTGCGCGTTCGGCCTCGTCGGGGCGGCCCTGGGCTTCGTCGAGCACGGCAAGGTTGTGGTGGCCGTAGGCGACCTCGCGTTGCCAGTCGAAGTTGTCGCGGTCCATCGCCGCCAGCCGCACCGCGCTGTCGCGGTAGCGCCGCAGCCACCTGCCCGCGTCCTCGCTGCGGCCTTGCTGCAGCGCCACGTATCCGATCCAGAACTCGGCCTGCGCCAGGTCGAACAGGCGCTGGCCGCTGTCCGGCGCGCGTGCGTGCAGCAAGGTGCTGCGCGCGTGTGCCTCGCGGAACGCGGCCATCGCCGCGTCGTGGTCGCCACCTTCCAGCCGCACCTGGCCGATGCCGGCCAGCGAACGCGCCTGCTCCTCCAGCGCGCGGTCGCTGATGTCGCGCGGATCGAGCGCGGCGAAATAGCCCGTGGCCTTGTCGTCCACCACGCGCATCAGGTCCAGCCGCCCGACCGTGGCAAGTTTCTCGCGCAGGTCGCCCAGCATGAAACCCAGGATGTCTTCCGCCTGCGCCTGCCGCCGTTGCGCGTCGTTGCGCGCCACGTACGCGGTGGCCGCCAGCCCCAGCGCCAGCGCCATGCCGGCCGTCGATGCCACCGACACGATCGCCATCCGGCGCATGCGCCGCTGCGCCTCGCGCTGCGCCAGCGCGTCGTAGCCGACGCCCAGCAGCCCCGCCACCAGCTTCAGGAAGGCGCGCTGGCGGCCGTCGCCCTCGGGGCGCGCGTCGGCGGCCAGGGGCTCGTGCACGCGCGCGCCATTGGCCGCCGGGCGCAGCAGCATCGGCGGAAAGCAGGCCTGCGCCGGATCGCTGGCACCCGGTTCGCCGCCCACCACGAAGCACAGCACGCGGTCGCCGCGGCCGCTGTCCTGGAAGGCTTCGATCTCGGCGTTGACCCAGCGCGAGCCGGCAGCCGCGGGCGAACACAGGACCACCAGCGCATCGGAAGCGGCGAGTGCCGCGTGGATGGTTTCGCCGAGGTCACCCGCGCTGGGGAGCTCGTCGCGGTCGAGGAAGAAACTGCCGAGACGGCGCTCGATCACCCCGTGCGTGCCCTGCGTGCCCACCAGGTGCGACGGCACGCGGTAGGTCTCCAGCCGCCGCAGCAGCCAGCGCGCCCAGGCGGCGTCGGCGTGGCTGTAGCTCAGGAAGGCACGAAAGCGCATGGACGTAAATGCCCGGAGCGTCAGGATTCCAACGCGATCCGCCGCCGGCAGCGGCCATGGGGATCAGATGCGCGACTGCGGCAGCGGGCGCTCGCGGTGCAGCAGTGTCCACTCCGCGTGCTCGGTGAGCGCCGCCTCGCCGAGCGCGGCCAGGATGCGCTGCCGGGCCACCACGTCCACGACCGCCGCCAGCCGGCGATGCGCCGAGGCGAAGATGCGCTGCATGAAGCGGTATTGCCGGATCAGTTCCTTGTCCGCCTTCTTGTGCATGTAGGCCTCGTGCACCGCCGCCGCCACCGACAGGATGCCCATCACCGAGACCAGCACCTGCTTGGTCTGCGCGTCGAGGCGGCTGGCAAAGATCGCCAGCAGCACGCACAGCGCCACGCCCAGGCCGATGCAGGCCAATCCCAGGAGTTCCGCACGCCGGTGCAGTCGCGCGCGGCGCAGCGAGCTGCCGGCGTAGTAGCCGAGCTGGCCGTCGCCGCCGGGCTCGCCGATCCACTCGGCAACCACCGACTGCACCTGCGCCGCGTCGGCCGTCACCGGCACGCGCATGCCGTCGATGCCGGCACCGCGCATCACGTTGCGGATCCAGCCGAGCTCCACGTCCTGCTTCTGCATGAAGTTGTCGTGCGCGAACGCGCGCGTGCCCGCCACCACGATGCCCGCGCGCCGCCAGTACGACTGCACGCGCAGGCCTTCGGCGAGCGCGCGGTAATCCAGGTACTTGCGCTGCCATTCGCGCCGGCTGGCAATGAGCATCAGCACCGTGCCGGCGGCGAACAGCAGCAGGAACAGGTAGATCACCAGGTCGTCGCTGACGATGTCGGTGTAGGTGAAGAACGCGAAGCCCATCAGCGCCACCAGCACGTAGGTCGCCGACAGCACGCGCGCCACGCGCCGCTGGTAGAGGCGCGCCAGCCAGTCGGCGCCGGTGAACGTCCGCCACACCGGGCACGCCGCGGCCGCGGGCGACGGCGCCGGCTCCGCCGCGATCGGCGCCGCGTACCTGCGCAGGTCCACGTTGAACGCCGCCTGCCGCGAGAACATCCGCGCGAACGCGTCCGGCAGCGAGGAGCCGGCCTGCGCGCCCTCGCCCGCCACCAGCCAGCGCGGCCGCGCGTCCGCGAGGTCCGCAGCGCCTCGGCGTGCCGCGGGCAGGTGATGGACGACATTTTCCTGGTCCGGCCCGAGCAGGGTGTCGGTGGCGCGGCGGTTGTCGGGGTCGGCCGGCGTGGCGCCTTCCAGATGGAAGCGCACGATGTCCGCCGTGCCGCCCACGCGCCCCGACGGCTGGCCGTCCCACAGCGCGAGCAGCACGTGGCAATGGCTGGACACGAAGATCCCCGCCTGCCGGTAGCGCCGGTCGCGCGTCGGCCCGGGCAACGCGAGCGATGCCACGGTCTCGCCACGCTCCAGCGGCAGCTCCATCACTTCAACCTGGTGCAACTGCCGCTCCAGCATCTGCAGGCTGGCGGGATCCTCGAAGTCTTCCCGGTACAGCGCGAGCGGCAACGGCAGCGGCGCCACCACGTGCAGGCCGAGCGCCAGCGCCACCTGGGCGACCAGCTGGTCGGCACCTTCGGCCATCGGCGACAGCACCACCAGCGGCAAGCCGTGGAACCGCGATTGCAGCTCCTGCAGGAAGGTCCGCACACCGGCTTCAAGCCCGGCGATGTCCTGCCCGCGCAGGTGGCGATGCCCGGTCACGCCAACCACCAGGCTGTTGGCGAGCACGGACAGGTCGGGGCTGGCGGCCATGGGCGTTCCCGGCGACGGAAGCCCGCGCCTCTAGCGTGGAGACGCAAATCGCGCGGAAAACGGGCCTATTGCTGCGCTGTTGCGACCCACGCCGCGAACAGGGCCTGCATGCGCTCGCGCTGCGCAGGCGACCAGCGCCGGGTCCTGACGGCCACGCCTTCCGGCGTGCTCCATTCCGGATTGGCCACGGCCGCGGTGGCATACCACTGCAATGCGGGCTCGGACTGGCCGGCGGACCAGTACAGCAACGCCAGGCTGTAGGGCGCCCAGAACGGCCCACCGCCGTGCAGCGCGATCGCCCGCTGCCAGTCGGCATACGTGGCCGCGAAGTCGCCCTCGTCGTAGTTCGACCAGCCCCGCGACCACAACACATGCCGCTCGTAGCGGCTGCCCGGCTCCGACGCCGCCAGCGCCGCGTCGTAATCGCGACGTGCACGCTTGGCGTCGCCACCTTCCATGAACAGGAAGGCGCGGTGCGCAAGCGCCGACACGTTGCGCGGGTTGTTCTGGATCGAGGCATTGAGCAGCTGGCGGAACCGGGCACGACTGCCGGGCGGCGTGGGCAGGTAACTGGCCGCCTCGTCGTCGTCGACATACCGGCCCTCCGGCTGCACGACCGGCAATGCATCGCCCGCCACGGTGGCACCGGCGGCACCGGCGAGGCACAGCAACAACAGGATCAGTGCGATGCGGTTCGTCATCTGGCGGCTCCGGGCAGGTGCGCGGAGATTGCCACATGATCGCGATGGCCAACGCGACGACCGGCGAAGTACGGCCGCGGGTTGCAGGCGCCCGCGCCCTCGCTCGCGGCCGTTTAACGGCTGGTGGCGTAGGTAGGCGGTTCCCGCCCGGGCTGGCACCACCCGCCACGCCGAAGTCCGAGGACAAGACCATGATCGCGAAGAACACCATCTGCCTGTGGTTCGACAGCGACGCGCTCGATGCCGCCACCTTCTACGCCGAGACCTTCCCCGACAGTGCGGTCACCGCCGTCAACCACGCGCCCGGTGACTACCCGTCCGGCAAGGAAGGCGACGTGCTGACGGTCGAGTTCACCGTGCTGGGCATCCCCTGCCTCGGCCTCAACGGCGGCGACACGTTCAGGCACAGCGAAGCGTTCTCCTTCCAGGTGGCCACCGACGACCAGGCCGAGACCGACCGCCTGTGGAACGCGATCGTCGGCAACGGCGGCCAGGAAAGCGAATGCGGCTGGTGCAAGGACAAGTGGGGCATCTCGTGGCAGATCACCCCGCGCGTCCTCACCGAGGCCTACACCGGCCCCGACCGCGCCGCGGCCAAGCGCGTGTTCAACGCCATGATGACCATGCGCAAGATCGACGTCGCCGCTATAGAGGCCGCACGCCGCGGCTGAGCGGCCCCCAGGTCGCTCACGCCACGGTGCGCCTCTGCCTGATCAAGGCGCTGGACGCTGCTGATCGAGCGTCGGGTAATCGGTGTAGCCCTTCGCGTCGCCGCCATAGAACGTGGACCGGTCCGGCGCGTTGAGGTCCGCGCCCGTGCGGAAGCGCTCCACCAGATCCGGGTTGGCGATGTACAGGCGGCCAAAGGCCACCGCATCGCCCACGCCGGACGCGACCAGTGCTTCGGCGCTTTCTGCCGTATAGCCACCGCAGAACACCAGGGTGCCCGGGAACGCCTGGCGCAGGGCGCGGCGGAACGCGTCGCTGAGCTTCGGGCCACCGGCCCAGTCCGGCTCGGCGATGTGCAGGTAGGCGATGCCGCGGCGGCTGAACTCGCGCGCCAGGAACAGCGCGCTTTGCTCGGGCTCGAGGTCTGCGATGTCGTGGCCGGTGAAGTGCGGCGACATGCGCACACCCACGTGCCCCGCGCCAAGCTCGGTGACCACCGCATCCACCACCTCCAGCACGATGCGGGCGCGGTTCTCGAGCGAGCCGCCGTAGCCATCCGTACGCCGGTTGCTGTTGGTCGCCAGGAACTGCTGCAGCAGGTAGCCGTTGGCCGCGTGGATCTCCACCATGTCGAAGCCGGCGCGGTCGGCGCGTTGCGCCGCCTGCACGAATTCCGCGATCACCGCGGGGATCTCCTCCGTTGCCAACGCGCGCGGCATGGTCGACGGCAGGTTGGCAGGCGTGCCGTCGGCCTGGATCACGAAGCACGTCGCGCCCTTGGCGACGATGGCTGAAGGCGCGACCGGCACCGCACCATCGGGCCGCAGCAGCGGGTGCGAAATGCGCCCGACGTGCCACAGCTGCGCCGCGATCCGCCCGCCGCGGGCATGCACGGCATCGGTCACCAGCTTCCAGCCGGCTTCCTGCGCGTCGCTGTAGATGCCAGGCGTGAGCGCATAGCCCTGGCCCTGCGGCGAGACCTGCGTCGCCTCGGAGACGATCAGCCCGGCGCCGGCGCGCTGCGCGTAGTACTCCGCGTTCATGGCGGTCGGCACGTCGCCGGGCTGGCCGGCGCGCGAACGCGTCAGCGGCGCCATGAGCACGCGGTTGGGCAGCGCCACGGCGCCGGCCTGGATCGGTGACAGCAGGTTCGTATACATCGGTTCAGTGCTGCGGCGCGTGCCGCCCCTCCGCGAACTCTTCCACGATCTTGCGGCAGAACGCCGGCAGGTCGTCCGGCTTGCGGCTCGACACCAGGCCCTTGTCGGTCACCACTTCCTCGTCCACCACCTCGGCGCCGGCATTGCGCAGGTCGGTGCGCACGCTGGGCCACGAGGTCATGCGGCGGCCGCGCACCACGTCGGCCTCGATCAGCACCCACGGCCCGTGGCAGATGACACCGATCGGCTTGCCGCTGCGCGCGAAATCGCGCACGAAGGCGACGGCCGCAGCATCCATGCGCAGCGTGTCGGGATTGGCCACGCCACCGGGCAGGATCAGCGCGTCGAACTCGTCGATGCTGGCGTCGGCCACCAGGCCATCCACCTTGAGGCGGTCGCCGGGCCTGTCGTGGTGCATGCCCTGGATCTCGCCGGCCTTGATCGACAGCAGGCGGACCGTGGCGCCGGCCTCTTCCACCGCCTTCCTGGGCTCGGTGAGCTCGATCTGCTCCACGCCATCGGTGGCGAGGATGGCGACGGTCCTGTCCTGGAGTGGCTTGCTCATGGAGGTGTCCTGTGGCTTCGCGGGGCACCGGGCCCCGGCAGCACAGGATGCGGCAGCGGCGATGGAAGCTGCGTGAGGCGCGGGACATCCGCAAGGCGCCCGGCGCGTCTCCCGGAGGCACGGCTCAGCGCGCCAGCAATCGCCTGGTCCAGTCCAGCAGCACCAGCGGCAGGCGCTCGGGCGTCGCCAGCAGGGCGTAATGGCCTGCGCCAAACACCTTCGGCAGATAGCCGGGTGCCTGCAGGTCCACGGTCAGGCAGAACGGGAAGATGCCCTGCAGCCGTGCCTCGGTGACCGACTGGCGCATGTCCTCGACGCCGAACAGGCCGTCGTAGCGGTCGGCGTCGTTGGGCTTGCCGTCCGACAGCATCAGCAGCAGGCGGTGCTCGGCGGGCTGCTTCATCAGCAGCGCCGTGGCATGGCGGATCGCGGCGCCGGCGCGCGTGTAGTGCTCGGGCTCCAGGCCGGCGATGCGCAGCGCGACGCCCTGGCCGTAGGCCTCGTCGAAGGCCTTGAGCATGCGCAGCGTCACGCCGTGCGGGCCCTCACCGGAGAAGGCCATGACCGAGAAAGGTTCGCCCAGGCCTTGCAATGCCATGCAGACCAGCAGCAGGGCCTCGCGCTCGACGTCGATCACGCGCCGGCCATCGCCGATGAAGCTGTCGGTGGACCCGCTGGCGTCGACCAGCAACGACACCGCGATGCTGCGCCGGCCCGGCCGGCGCGCCTCGTACAGCCCCTCGCGCAGGAAGCCCCCCGCGCGCAGGTCGGCGCGGCCTTGCACGCAGGCATCGATATCGATGTCGTCGCCGTCGCTCTGCCGGCGCAGGCGGACGCGCTCGGGGCGCAGCGCCTCGAACTGGCGACGGATGCCGTCGAGGTGCGAGCGATGCCGCGCCAGGGTCGCGTCGATCCAGCGGCTGTCGCCTTCCACCGGCGGCAGCATGCGCACCGTGGTGCCGTGCTCGATGTAGG
Source organism: Luteimonas sp. MC1825 (assembly GCF_014764385.1). NCBI lineage: Bacteria > Pseudomonadati > Pseudomonadota > Gammaproteobacteria > Lysobacterales > Lysobacteraceae > Luteimonas > Luteimonas sp. MC1825. The sequence goes on from NZ_CP061714.1 coordinate 1,787,952, forward strand.
ACCGGCTGGCGTGGTCCCACTCGGGATAGCGGAACCGGCTGCCGCCGGCGTCGGGAGCGTCGAACTCGATCCTGGCGCGGCTGGCGGGCGGATCGTCGGACAGCAGGACTTCGCGCGGCGGATCGGGCGCGGCGACCATCCGCGTCGAAGCCAGCTCGGAAAGCATGTCGCCGTACTCGTCCGCGCTGGTCTCGTCGTCGCGGTCCACCGGGCGCTGCAGGCCGAAGGGATCCTCGGCGACCTCGTGCGGCGCGTCCTGCTGGATCATCCACACGCCGGGCTCGCCGCCCTTGTCCTCGTCCCCGTTCGCTTCGCGCTCCTCGGGGCGCCGCTCCATGCGCGCGCTGCGCACGGGTCCGGCGTCGTCGTCGTGGTCGAAGGGCTTGCCATCCACAAGCCGGGCGGCGGCGCCCGCCTCGCGCAGCTCGCCCGTCCACCAGTCGCGGTACAGCGGCATCGGGCCGAGCCGCTGCACATCCGCGTCGGCGAGGCCCCAGTCGCGCAGCAGCCGCGCCGCGTGCGCGAGCGAGTCCTCGACCGTGCCCGCGGGCGGTGGCGGTGCGGCGGCCACGTCGCGCTCCAGGATGTCGCGCACCAGCTGCTCCAGCGGCTGCCGTGCCGGCGCGAAATCGGCCAGCGGCGGCCGTTCTGCAAGCGCTCGCCGGCGCAGCCGCGTCAGCGCCGGCACCAGCCCCGGGAAGCTGCGCGCGATGTCGGCCTCGGCAGCCTGGGCTTCGAGCACCAGCGCGGTATCGCGCTGCAGCGGCGAGCCGCGCCGGGCGAGGATCGCCTGCACGCTGCCACGCATGGCGCGACGCGCCTGCTGCAGCGCCATCGCGCGATACAGCTCCGATGCCTCGGCGGCATCGCAGGTGCCCAGGTGCGCCGGGAGCCAGATCGCATCGCCGCTGGTGGCCGGCAGCGCCTGGCGGTGGCGCGGATAGGCGCTGCGGTGGAACAGCCGGTGCAGCACGGTCGGGCGCGCCGGCGGCAGCGCCACGCGCATCGGCAGGCTGGTGCCGCAGGCGGCCGCGAGCAGCAGGTCCAGGCGCCGCGCCAGCGACGCCAGCGCGATCGGGGCATCGGGTTCGCGCGCGTAGTGCCGGCGCCAGGTGTCGCGGATGAACACGGTCGCGTGCCGCGCGGCATCGACGACAACGTCTTCGGCCTCGGCCACGTCGGATCCGCCTAGGGGAACATCGCGTCAACGAGTTCGCGCATCGCACCGAGCAGGGTCGGGTCGTCGCTGAGCGGCGACACCACCGCGGCGTTGCACGCCTCGCGCACGCCGATGCCGCTGGCGACCAGGCGGCCGGCGGCAATCAGCAGGCGCGTGCTTGGCACCTCGGCCAGGCCCCGGTCGCGCAACGAGCGCAGGCGCCCGGCCAGCTCCACGAGCGCCACCGCCGTGCCGCCGTCCACCCCGCTTTCGGTCACCACGATCGCGGCTTCCGCCGGCGGCTCGGGAAAGCCCAGCTCGATCGCCACGAAGCGCTGGCGCGTGCTCGGCTTCAGGTCCTTGAGCATGCGCTGGTAGCCGGGGTTGTAGGAGATCACCAGCTGGAAGCCCGGTGCCGCTTCCAGCGTCTCGCCGGTGCGGTCGATCGGCAGGATGCGCCGGTAGTCGGTGAGCGGATGCAGGACCACGATGGTGTCCTGGCGCGCCTCCACCACTTCGTCGAGGTAGCAGATGGCACCCTCGCGCACGGCCCGGGTCAGCGGGCCGTCCTGCCAGACGGTATCGTCGTGGCGGATCAGGAACCGGCCGATCAGGTCGCTCGCGGTCAGGTCGTCGTGGCAGGCCACCGTGATCAGCGGGCGCCCGAGCCGCCAGGCCATGTGTTCGACGAAACGGGTCTTGCCGCAGCCGGTCGGGCCCTTCAGCATCACCGCCAGCCCGCCGGCGTGGCACTGCTCGACGATCCCGACTTCGTTGCCGGTGGGCAGGTAGTACGGGCCGGCCCCGGCCGGCCCCGTGCGCGCATCCACCGGTCAGCGCCCCGGTTTCACCTGCAGCTCGCCCTCGGCACCGTCGGCGATCACATCGAACTGCGGCCGATACCGGAAGAAGTCGAAGATGAACATCGCGACGCCGGTGGCGAAGATCGTCGCCGTCAGGATCAGCATGATGAAGTGCACCTGGATCTTCAGCTGCGCGTCCAGGTAGCCCATGCCCATGATCCGCTCGAGGTACACCTGGGCGATGCCTGCGGTGCCGAAGGACAGCGTCATGCCGAACATGCCCGACACCTGCAGCCAGAACGCCCAGTAGCCAAGCGGCGAGTGCTTGCCCGCGGGCCGGTTGGTCAGGCCCGGCAGCGCGTAGGTGATCATCGCCATGATGATCATCGCGTAGGCGCCATAGAACGCCGAGTGCGCGTGCATGGCGGTGATCAGCGTGCCGTGGGTCCACTTGTTGACGCTGGGCCAGGTGTGGGCCAGGCCGAGCAGGCCCGCGCCGAACAGCGCGAAGATCGCGCTGCCGATGGTCCAGTGCAGGGCCAGGGTGTTCGGGTGGGTCACCCCGCCGCGCCGCATCGCCGCATAGGCGTAGATCGCCATCGCGGCCAGCGCCAGCGGTTCCAGCGCGCTGAAGAACCCGCCGATCGGCAGCCAGATCTGCGGCACGCCCACCCAGTAGTAATGGTGCGCGGTGCCGAGGATGCCGGCAAAGAACACCAGGCCCACGATCACGTACAGCCACTTCTCCATCACCTCGCGATCGATGCCCGACAGGCGGATCAGCAGGTAGGCGAGGAAGCCCGCCATGATCATCATCCACACGCCCTCGACCCACAGGTGGATGGTCCACCAGCGGTAGAAGATCGAGACGGTGTAGTTCTCGTAGTGCAGCAGCGCCGGGATGTAGAGCACCGCCGACAGCGCGAGGCCGCCGATCAGCACGCCCTCGGTCGTGGTCAACCGCCCCGACCTCTTGATGGTCATGCCGATGTTGTAGAGGAACATCAGCATGCAGATCACGATGACGATCTTGTGCGGCAGCGGCTGCTCCAGCAGCTTGTTGCCGGTGCCGTAGCGGAACACGTAGCCGATGACCGCGGTCACGCCCATCAGCGTCCACAGCCCCAGCTGCCAGTACGCGAGCTTCGTGCTGTACAGCTCGGTGCGCGACTCGTCGGGCACCATCCAGTAGGTGGCGCCCATGAACCCGGTCAGCACCCACACGATCAGCAGGTTGGTGTGGATGGTCTTGGTGACGTCGAACGGCAGGATGTACAGCAGCGGGTCCGGCCCGAGGTACTTGGCGGCCGACAGCAGACCGAACACGATCTGCAGCCCGAACAGCACCATGGCCACGGCGAAATACCAGTAGGCCACTGATTGGGACTTGTAACGCATGGAAGATCTCCCGGTGCCGGCGCAGCACGCCGCCAGTGTTATTTCATCGATCCAAGGAAGGCCACGAGCTGGTCGACCTGCTCTTCGGTGAGGGATTCTGGATATGTGTTGGGCATGAACGACGTACCTTCCGCCGAGAACATCGCCCCGGGAACCAGGTGCGCGCTGGGCGACACGATCGACTCGCGGATATAGCCCTCCACGTCGGTGGCGCTGCCGGTGTAGTCCGCGGACGCGATCGTCTGCGCCGCGCGCTCCGCCATGCCCGCCATCGATGGGCCGGCGAGCTGGACGCCGGGCTGCAGCGAATGGCAGGCCGTGCAGACCGGCACCGCGGTGCCGAACAGGTTCTCGCCGATCGCGCGCGGATCGCTGTCCGCGCGCACGGGCCTGACGGCCCCGGCCTCCGCCGCACCCGCGGCGGTGCCCTGTGCGGCGACGATGGCGCTGCCGCCGGCCACCAGGATGGGGCGCGGCGGCCAGCCCTGGTTGTCGACCTTGGACACCCAGTCGAGGAACTTCACCAGGTTGGCGATCTCGACTTCGCTGAGGTTCTGCGTCGGCATCAGGCGGCGATGGCGCTGCTCGTCGTAGAACTGCGACGGGTCACGCATGTAGGCCTTGAGGTAGGCCTCGCCGCGGTGCTGGGCGATCTTGGTCAGGTCGGGCGCGTAGTAGGCGCCTTCGCCGAACAGGGTATGGCAGTTGATGCAGTTGTACTTGTGCCAGACATCCTTGCCGTGCGTGACCTCCGGCGTGATGTCCGCCGCATTGGTGAGGTCGTCGAAGCGCGCATGGCTGTACAGGGTCAGGCCGAGGAATGCGACGGCGGCGAGGCCTGTTGCGACGATGGCGAAGATCCGGGACTGGCGCTTGTTCATGGTGTCGCTCCTAGACGGAGATCGAGGGCCAGTACGCAATCGCCGTGTAGCTGGCGTAGATCACGGCCACCGCCATCAGCAACAACACCAGCATGCCGAGCCAGCGCACGGGTGAAACAAGATTGCTTGCATTCATTGGTCAGCTCCCCGAACGGGTCGACTCAGCACACGCGTGCGACCGACTGTGTCATCAAGTCCGCTTTCATGCAACGCAGGGCGAACCCGGGGTGTCGGAGCGCGAAACCAGGAGCGGGTTCTCGCGAAGGCGCGAAGTGGTCACCACTGGTGTTGCAGGTAGCGCTGCGCTTCGTCCTCGTACAGCTCGAAGTCGGGTGCGAGATGCGGGAGCAGCAGGCGCAGCCAGGCGCGCGTGGCCATCCGTGTCTCGCGCGGGCAGCCCTGCGCGCGTGCCGGGGTCAGGTCGCCCGCATCCACCATGTCGGCGAACGCGGCCGGGTCGGTACCGTAGATCAGGCACTGCAGGTTGAAGTAGCGCTGTTCGCCCAGCGCGTGCTCGTCGGCATAGGCGTGGAGGTTGTAGGCGCCGGTACTGCGGGAGAGGAGCCAGTCCGCCGCCATGCGCAGGTTGCCGATCACCTGCGCGGAGGTTTCGTCCAGGTCGGCGAACCGCAGCATCAGGATCGCCGCCAACTGGTCCATGGCGTCCTCCTGGCGGCCGGTCACGGGCAGGTCCAGCAGGTGCGCCAGCGCATGCCCGGTTTCGTGCAGCACGATGAAGCGGATGTTGGCGCGTACGTAGCGCAGCGGGTAGCCGTCATCCAGCCCGCCCCGCTGCTGCTGCTCGAGGCCGCGCTCGTAGAGCGTGCGCAGCGTCTCGTAGCACAGCACCACCTCGGTCTCGGCCGGCCGATAGAAGGCGCCGAACTCGCCGCACTCGGCGGTGACATAGCGCAGGCGTCGCGGCAGCACGAACAGCCCGTCCATCGCCTGCACTTCCGGCAGGCGATGCAGCAGGTCGGCGTCGCGCACGCGCACGTGGATCTGCTGCAGGCCGGGCGAATCCGGCGGCGCGTAGGCGTACTCGAACGCCCTCACGGCCGGCACCGGCGCGCCACCGGCCGACCGCTGCTTCGCGCGGACCAGCGTGCGCGGCCAGGCATCGGAGATCGGGCGCTGCACCGCCTCGCGCACGCTCCGGTCACCCGTCACCGGACCGGGCACGCCGACACAGCCGGCGGCCACCGACATCGCCACAAGCAGCGCGATCATTCTCATCAGTCCGGCCAGATCGGCCCCTCCACGGTGCTGCAGCGAGTATGCCGGACCGCGGGTTATGCTTCCTTCGTGGACGGGGCCACGCATCAAGGGGAGATCCAACATGAAGACTGCATTGCGCATCATGCTGCTTGCTGCGTGCCTGGTTGCCGCACCGGCCTTCGCGGCCAGGATCGTGGCGGAGGACTACGCCATGCGCGTGCCTGCGCCATCCACGCCCGGCACGGACATCCGCATCACGTTGATCGACAGTCGCCCGTATGTGCTCGACGGCGACAGCGATGAAACGTACGAGGGCATGACACGCGAGCTGTACGGCATTCCGATCAGCCGCAACACCGCCGACCGCACGCCGCTGGCGATGTACATCGGCGAGCGGCTGCGCATCGGATTCGAGCGCGCCGGATATTCGGCAACGCTCGTGCCGAGCCCCAAGGGCTCGGACGCGGCGGAGCGCAGCCGCGCCCTGCGCCACGATGGCCCGGGGCTGCTGATGGTCATGACGCTGCGCGAGTGGTCCTACGACCAGGGCTTCGCAAGCCCCGAGTTCACCCACGACGTCACCCTCGACATCCATGACGCGCAAGGCAACTGGCTTGCCACACAGGACTTCCAGGGCGTCGACCCCATGCCCAAGGGCGGCTGGAAGCACTACAAGCGGCGCTATGCCGAGCTCTACCAGGACATCTTCGATCGCTTCCTTGCCTCGCCCGTGGTGTTGGCGGGGCTCGCGGGAGAGCGGACCACGTCAGTCCCGGCACCCGCGGCACCTGAGGTGCCCGCTCAGACGATTGAAGCCCGCCTTGCGGCGCTGAAGGAGCTGCGCGCAAGCGGCGCGATCGACGAGAGCGCCTTCCAGGCACAGCAGGAACGCATCCTCTCCGAGCTTTGATCCGTCACCAGTGCACGCGGAGTCCAGAAATGCGCCCATGGTTGATCGCCGTCATCCTCCCCCTGCTCTCCGCCGCCGCACTGGCGGGGACCCCGCTCCCTGACGCACCGCATGTCGTCGTGCAGGGCGAAGGCCTGGTCAGCGTGGCGCCGGATTCGGCGACGGTCGCGATGGTGGTGCGCCACCGCTCCGCGGATCCCGCAGAAGCCAAGCGCGTGGTGGACCGTGCGGTCAACGCGCTGCTCAAGGTGGCGCCGGGCTTCGACGTGGCATCCGACGACATGACGGCGTCCGACCTCGCGCTGCGCGAAGACATCGATTACGACGACAACGATCGCCCCCTGTCGCAGGGTCACGTCGCCAGCCGCGAAGTGAAGGTGCGCCTCGACGATCTCGACAGGCTTGGCGCCTGGCTCGATGCGGCGCTGGCCGCCGGCTTCACCGACGTCTCCGATGTCAGCTTCAAGTCCAGCAAGGAAGCCAGCCTGCGCGAGGACGCACGTGCACGCGCTGTCGCCGACGCCCGCGAGAAGGCCGCGGGTCTTGCCGTGGCGTTCGGCGGCGGCCTCGGGCCGGTGTACAGCATCAACAGCCTCAACTCGAGGCAATCCGACGGCTACGGCGCCACCACGCTGGACCGCATCGAAGTCACCGGCTCGCGCATCGACAGCGGCCGCTACCTGCAGCCGACGATCGACTTCACCGAACGCGTATCGGCGGTGTTCGAGATCACGCGGTGAGTCCGCAGGTGCGCGACGAGCCGAGCATCGGTTCGGTGGACATGAGTGACATCGAGTTCCGCAGGCCGCGCCCCAGGTCGCAACCGGAAGACGCACATCCGTACGCGGGCCTCTGGTGGCGCATCGCGCTTGGCGTATTCGTGGGCGCGCTCGCGCACAGCGTCGTGGTGGGCATCTATGTGCAGTGGGAGCTGCAGCAACTGGTCAAGTCCTGGGAAGCCGAAGCCGGTACCGCCCAGCGTGAGCTGGAGAACGCCTTGCGACAGTTCGCACCCATCGGAGATCGATCCTCGACGGCGCGGTCCACGATCCCGCGCGGGCGAGCCGCCCCGCTCCGCCCACTCGCGTCCGGCGAACGCTGCGTCGGCGGCAAGCGCTTCCGCGCGGTTCCGAACGGCTGGGTGCAGGTGAACGAACCCTGCGGCTGATGCTGCAACGCTTGCCGCTTCGGACCGACGCGGCCACGAAGCCGCTGCGGCGTCGACCTCAATCCTCGGCGTTCGGATCAAGCTTGCTGATTGCACCATGCTCGATGCTCCAGATCGTGCGGTCGGGCGGCGTCATCACGAACATCGGCGTATTGGCCCACAGGCTCCAGTGGACGTGCGCCTCGGTGGGCACCGGATCCAGGAGATGCGTGATCATCATCGCCGCCGTCCCGCGTCCTTTGCCGAGGCTGATACAGCTTTTCGTGAACGCGCGTTGCGCCGTGACCGCCCCGCCCTCCACGTCCATGCGATGCGTGCCCCCAAGCGGCACCGCGTCGTTGCGCTTGGTGCCGGGCAGCAGATAGACGCGCCAGCGATCGGTCGTGTCCGAGCCTGAAGGCAGCACCACGGTGTTGTAGTCCTTGGAACACAGCTCGAATGGCGCCGCCATCGCCGCGTTGCGCGCAACGACCGCGCTCGCCTCGAAGGGGCTGAGCGGCTCGGGAGCGTCGAGCGTCGCAATGGGTCCGGGCTCGCCCGATGTCGGCACCAGCACCCGGTACAGCGCGGCCGGCGTGGCGTCGACGAAGGTCACCGCGATGCCATCGGCCCGCGCCTCGGTGACCCAGCCCCTGACACGCCGGTCGCGCCTGGACTTGCGCTGGGCCATGAGGGCATCCGTCGCCAGCGCAGCGGCCCGGTCGTGCTCGTAGATTTCGCGGCCGGTGCGTTCCGCGCTGGCCAGCGCAATGGCTTCCTGCTCGGGCGGCAGCGCCTGCGGCAAGGCGTCATTGGCGGCAGCCGCCAGACCGGCCAGGAGCAGCACGGCGCCGGAGAGGGCTACGCGGATCGAGGCGTGCATGTTTTTCCCCTGAGTTATCCCCGGGCGGAGGATAGCTTGGAGGCGCGTAGGCGTGGCAACGCCCGCAACATTCCCATGGGCGCGCCGCGGGCCAGCCCTCGCTCAGCTGTACAACGCCGCATACCCCGCCTCGTCCACCTGGCTCAGCCCCAGCCGGTCGAACTGCGCCCACATGCCGTGCCAGCGCGCGGCATCGCGCTGCACGGGGCTGACCAGGCGCGGACAGGTGTCGGCAATGATCGCGTCCATCAGTCCGGTGGGCTGCGTGGCGCTGTAGCGGTACCACAGCGCCGCGGCCTGCGCCGGGCCGTCGCGGCACAGGCGCGCGCCCTGCCCGATCAGCCGGGTCACGGTGTCCACGACCGCCGGGTGCTCCGCCAGGAAGCCCTGCGAGGTGAAGAGCTCGAGCGCCGAGAAATTGTGCAGGCCGACATCGCCGGTGGTGATGAAGTGCGTGTCCATCCCCGCCAACCGCGCCTCGACACCCTCGAAGTTGGCGAAGCACAGCCACGCACCATCGAACCCCGCGCGCAGGTTGGCCAGGTGTTCGAAGCCGGCACCCTCGATGGCGACCTGGGCGTGATCGAACGCCGCACCCTGGCGCGTGCACCAGCGCGCAAGGATTTCCCGGGCGATCGTATCGGTCACGCCGCCGGCGACCGGCGATGCCAGCCGCACCGTGCCGCCAGCCAGCAGGCGCTGGCCTGCCGCCCGCTGCAGCAGGATGCCGCCGTCGGTTTCGAAGAAACAGCCGAGCGCCTTCAGGCCCGGGCGATGCGCGTCGATCATGTGCAGGGGCTCATTGCACGCGAAGGCGACATCACCGCTGACCGTCGCGGCGAGACCGTCGTAGTGGTCGTCCGGCACCAGCAGCTCGAGCTCCAGGCCCGCATCGCGGTACCAGCCCAGGTCGATGCCGGCGATCAGCGGCAGGTGATCGGGGTTGAGGAACCATTCGAGGGAGAGCTGCAGCCTCATACTCACGCGGTCCCCGCCACGCTCGCGCCGGCAGCGAGGCACGCGGCCAGGGTCACGCCATATCGCCAATGGTGTCGCTTCATCGTCTTCCCCTGTTGGTAGTGCTATTGCTTGAATGATGCCGAACTTGCTGCGGTGTTGCGTGGTCAGCGACCGGGAGTCGCCCTGACGATCACCTGCGACTGGGCGTGAGCCCCTGTGCTAGCCGGAGATCTCCCGTACCGCCCGCACCGCGCGCTCCACTTCCTCGTCCGTGTTCACCAGGCTCGGCGCCAGCCGGGCATAGGTGATGGCGTAGGGACTCGTGCTGGCGATGATCCGGCGCGCCAGCAACTGCTTCACCACCTCCGCCGGCGCCACGCCCTGCACCTCGAACGCCACCAGCCCCGCCGACAGCCCCGCTGACATCGGTGTGTGCAATGTCACCTTCGGGTTGGCGGCCAGCCCGGCCTTGCACTGCTCGTTGAGCTCGCGGATCCGCGCGGCAACCCGCGCACGCCCCATCTGCCGGTGCATGCGGAATGCTGCGGCGGTGGCCCACTGGTGCTCGTAGGCGTGGAATCCGCCAGGCGCCATGCGGTCGGCGGTGGTGGGCGACACCGGCGCCTGCTGCTGCTCCCAGGCGACGTACTGGTCGAGATCGGTGAAGCCCAGGCCGGTGGTGGTGTTGCCGGTCAGGCAGACATCCTGCGGTCGCGCGCCCAGGTAGTCGGCGATCTCGGCCTGCACATGCACATGCAGGTTGTCCGCGCCTTCCGAGAACATGCCGTGCTCCACGGTGACGAAGGGATTGCGGTCGATGGCGCGGCGGTAGCTCTCGATCGCCGCCTGCACCGGCGCAGGGTGGCTGGCGATGAAGAAGCTGGCGAAGTGCATCCAGGCAGGGTCGAGCGCGAACTGGGCGCGCACGGATTCCCAGGTGGAGAGGTCGGGCGTGGGCGCGGTCTCGGCCTCGACTGCGGCCAGCAGGCTGGTGGGCAGCAGGGCGGCGGAGAGCGCGGCGGGTGCCGCGAGGAATCTGCGTCGCGTGATCTGCATGGCCGATCTCCCGGTCCGGCCCGCGGAGGGCCGATGCAGCGTCAACGCGGGCTGCAGCCGGGCGCGGCCACGCGGGTTGCGCGCAGCGGCCGGGGCACCGCACAATGCCCGCCGAAGGGGAGTAGCTCCCAGCGTGCAGGCCGTCATTACGAGCAGCGATGCTCCGGTCCCACGGCAGCCCACCGGGCTGTGAGCAAGACCTTCGCCGCGATGGCGAAGGTGCGTCCCCGGATCTCCGAGCAAGGGTTCCGTGCCGCCTGCGTCCGCGGCCGACCTCTCCCCCTGCCCGGAAATCACGATGGAAACGATAGGCAATGTCTGGTTGTGGGCCGGTTTCTCCGGCCTGGTGCTGATCGCGCTGATGGTCGACCTGGTGCTGATGCGCCATGGCGGCGCGCACAAGGTCACGTTCAAGGAAGCGACGTGGTGGAGCCTGGGCTGGGTGGCACTGGCGATGGCCTTCAATGCCGCCCTGTGGTGGTACATCGGCCAGACCGCCGGCCCCGACGAGGCCCGGCGCGTGGGCCTCGAGTTCCTCACCGGCTACCTGGTGGAGAAGGCGCTGGCGGTCGACAACATCTTCGTGTTCCTGATGTTGATGACCTACTTCACCGTGCCCGAGGTGCAGCGCCAGCGCGTGCTGGTGATCGGCATCCTCGGCGCGATCGTGCTGCGCGCGATCCTGATCTTTGCCGGCGCCGCGTTGCTGGCCCACTTCCACTGGATGCTCTACGTGTTCGGCGCGTTCCTGCTGCTCACCGGCATGAAGATGTGGTTCGCCGCGGGCAAGGAGCCCGACCTCGAGAACAACCCGGTGCTGCGCTGGCTCACCGCACACGTGCCCTTCGTGCGCCGCTATCACGGCAGCGCGCTGTGGCTGGGCAGCGGCAGCCGGCGCAAGTTCACCCCGCTGTTCATCGTGCTGGTGATGATCGGCATCACCGACGTGATCTTCGCGGTGGACTCGATCCCGGCGATCTTCGCCATCACCACCGACCCGTTCATCGTGCTGACCTCGAACGTGTTCGCGGTGCTGGGCCTGCGCGCGATGTTCTTCCTGCTCGCCGGCATGGCCGAACGCTTCCACCTGCTGCCTTACGGCCTGGCGGTGGTGCTGGTGTTCATCGGCGCCAAGATGCTGCTGATCGACGTGTACAAGATCCCGGTGCTGTGGTCGCTGGCCGTCGTGGCAATGATCCTGGCCAGCACCGTCGTGCTGAGCCTGGCGCGCCCGCCTCGACGTACCTGACCGCTACCTGCACCCGGATCAGGTTCCGTGCGCCCGTCGGCCGTACATTCACCTTGCGTCCGACAGCATGGGGCCCATCCCGTCCACCCCATGAGGTCGCTGCCATGAAACGCCTCCTGCTCGCCGCCGCGCTCGCCACCGTTGCCGTCTCCGCCGCCGGTACTGCCGAAGCGCGTGACAACCACCGCCATGACCGCCACGACCAGAAGGCCGAACGCGACTACTGGAAGGACCGGCAGAAGGCCGAACGACGCGCCCGCAAGGACTACGAGAAAGCCGAGCGCGACTACAGGAAGGCCGTCCGCGAAGACGAGAAGGCGTACCGCCGCTGGGCGCGCGGCCAGTACATCCCCGTCGAGTACCGGCAGCCGCGCTACTACGTGCATGACTACCGCAGCTACGGCTGGGACGCGCCGCCGGCCGGCTACACCTACGTGCGTCCTTATCCGCAGGACGACACCTACTACATGATCGAACTCGCCTCCGGGCTTGTCGCGCGCATCCTGGGCGACTGAGGGGCGCCGCCGCGCCCGCTAGCGGCGCGGCTTGCGCGAGCAGGCTCCCGCAAGCCAGCGGGCCCGCAGATCGGTTGGCGACAATCGCGCTGCTTTTCAAAACCGGGGGGATGTCGCTGCGGCGGCGACCCCGAGCGCGGGAAGTCGCTGCGTGGTGGCGTCAAGCCGCCAACCGCTCGACGCGCGATGCCACGTCTCCCAGGACCCGGTGCGCTTCTTCCAGGTCGTAATCGGCCTGCAGCCCCAGCCAGAAGCGCTCGCTGGTGCCGAATACGGCCGCCAGACGGACCGCGGTGTCGGCGCTGACTCCCCGCTTGCCAAGCACGATCTCGTTGATGCGCCGCGGAGGCACGCCAGCCGCACGCGCCAGCGCGTTCTGGCTGATTCCCATCGGCTCGAGGAACTCTTCCTTCAGCACTTCGCCGGGATGGATGTTTGGCAGGGTCTTCTTCATCGGAGCGCTTCCAGGAATCAGTGGTCATCGACGATTTCCACGCCGTAGGCAGGAGATCGAGGCCGCACGGCAAGGTCCTGGCTGGATCGCTGCATCCATGTGTATCCCCTGTGTCCCCAGCCAGAACTCGATGCGGTGAGCTCGCGGACGCGACGACCACCGTGGGTTGACCGATTACCCTTAAAGGGTTACATTTGCTCCGCGCCTGTACACGTCCCAAGGAAGGGAAATGTCCGCCACTTGCGACTTGCCCGCTGTCCAGGCCGCGATTGCGGCGCGAGGCGTGGGGTGTTTTACCCGCAGCGCGCTCGACGGCATCCGCGACATGGGGCTGACGAGTACGGAAGCGCTGGCAATACTCGAAGCGCTGAACGTGGGCCACTTCTACAAGACCATGCCGGCCGTCAACAATCCAGGGCTGTTTCAGGCGCCCACGCCAGCGGGGTGGGCTTACGTCAAGCTCATGCACGACCCCGCCAACGCTCGCATCTGCATCTCCTTCAAGGCACTTTGACATGACCCACGACAACACCCACTGCATGGAATGCGGCCAGTCGGACAGCCTGGCAGCGTTCCGTGGCGAGTCTTTCACCGTGACGCACAAGAGCGAAGCGATGGTTGTCCAGGACTTGGCAGGCGAGCGGTGCAGCGCGTGCGGCGAGGTCTTTTTTGACGACGCCAGCGCCGCTGCCTATGCCGCTGCGGGCGACGCCCTGGTGACCCGTGCACGCCAGCACGTGGCCGCACAGCTGCGCCGCGTGCGCATCAAGTTGGGCCTGACCCAGCGCGCCGCGGCCGAGCTCACCGGCGGCGGTCACAACGCGTTTTCCCGTTACGAAAACGGCCAGGCCGCGCCCGTGGCGGCAGTGGTCAACCTGTTCACCCTGCTGGACCATCACCCCGAACTGGTGCACGAGCTGCACGGACCCCAGCGCGACGCCGCCCACGAATAAGGGGCTGGACGTTGCACCACCAGCGGCGCATGTTCGGCGGCGCCCTGCCGCATGCCTGGCCCGCGGCCGCGGTGGCGCTGCGGTTTGTCGACGGCTACCTGGAGGACTACGCGAAGTCTTGGCAGGTGGCTGGCCGGTTGATTGCACTGCTGCAGGATGACCGCCTACAGCAGGAAGCAGCCCCGGGTCGGGACGGGCGGGCGCGCACCGCCGGCGGGGCGCAGCGTGGCACGGACCACATTGTGCGCGGCAAGCGCGAGGCCGCCGATCAGCGCCGGAGGCGTCTTCAGCCGGGTGAAAGCGACGAGGGCTTCGCTGATCTGGTCAAGCAGGCTGGCCATGCGGGCATCGTTGCGCAGCAGGCCGCCGCGGCGGCTGGCACGGTGGAGTCGGCAACGCGATGCGAACATGCCTCGCGCCGGGCTACCCTCCCGGTTCCGCCCAACGCGCCGCATCCAATGACCCATCGCCTGCTCCGCAACGCCGCCACGCTGTCCGCCCTGCTGCTGCTCGCCGCCTGCGGCCGCCCTCCGCCCTACAGCGGCGGGGACGTGACCGAACTGCAGCGCATCGAAGTGACGACGGGCGAAGGTATTGCGGCCGTGGCCGGTGACGAGGTCAGCGTGCATTACACCGGCTGGCTCTACGACCAGAACGCGCCGGACAAGCGTGGCGCGAAGTTCGACAGCTCCCGCGATCGCGGCCAGCCCTTCGCGTTCGAGCTCGGCCTCGGCCGGGTCATCCGGGGCTGGGACGAGGGTGTGGTGGGCATGCAGGTTGGCGGGACCCGTGAACTGCATATCCCCGCGTTCCTCGGCTACGGCGCCGAGGGCGCGGGCAGGACCATCCCGCCCGGTGCGTCGCTGGTGTTCGAGGTGGAGTTGCTGGAGATCAGGAGGTAGTGGCGCGCCACCCCGGCAACGCGGCTCAGCCTTCGCGAACCCAGGCCAGCGCTTCATCACGCTGCTCCGGCTTGAACACCCGGTAGCTGACGAACGGCAGCAACGCGCTCTCGATCCGCGTGCCCACACGTACCCACGCCTGGTCCGCGACCACCGCGACCCGCCCGAAGCGACGCAGCTGGCCGAACAGAGGCATGGCCCGGGCAATGTACGCGCCCAGGCCGGAGACCTCGATGGCATCCAGCGAACGGGTTTCCACGAACACGTGCACCGTGTCGTGCGCTGCCAGGCAGGCATCCAGCCGGTCCATCACCGCGACGAGATCGGCGCTGGTGAGCCGGTGCTCGATGGACACGGCAATGACGTTGTCGGCGCTGGGGATGAATTGAACCATTGCGAGCTTCCGTCGAATGCCGGCTGCGGGAGCCGTGCCCGGGCGTTGCGTGTGGATCGACAGGTTGAACGGGCTAACTGCGGGAAAGCGGCCTGCACGACGGGACTCAGGCGTATTGTCGGCGGACGCCACCCGGGAGATTGTCATGAGTAACCAGGCACTGTTTCCCTACCTTTGTGTCGCCGACGCCACCGCCGCCATCGATTTCTATCGCCAGGTATTCGGCGCCACCGAACTGTTCCGCCTGCAGGAGCCCTCCGGACGCATCGGTCACGTGGAACTGGACTTCGACGGCACCACGCTGATGGTGTGCGACGAGTTCCCCGAGTTCGACATCCGAAGCCCTGACCCGGCCGGCGGCTACAGCGCGACGATGCACCTGCACGTGGACGATGCGGACGCCGTCATCGCGCGCGCGGTCGCCGCAGGCGCCACCCTGCTGATGGCCCCGAGCGATGCGTTCTACGGCGAACGCTCCGGCGCGATCCGCGACCCCTTCGGCCACCGCTGGAACATTGGCCACCATCTCGAGACCGTCAGCCCCGAGGAGATGCAGCGGCGGTATACGGCGGTTCTCGGTACTTCTTGACGCCCGTCAGTTCCGCAAACGAATCGCCTGAGTCTTCATCGGCACCCTGTCCTCGTTCGGACGTTCGATCGTCCAGCCGTCCGATGGTGAGGCATGAATCACGTTGACATCCGTCTGCAGACCCCACCAGGTGTGCTGAGTAATACGAAGTTTGCCGCCGCTCATGAACTCGACGTCGCTCGTCCGCCAGGCCAGCGTCAAGGCAACCAGTCCAACCACGATCAAAGCCACCATAACCAGACCTACCAAGGTCTCGAAGAAGCTGACCACGCCTGCGACGATGCCACGTTGTTCCACTGCCGGTTGCGGCCTGCACACTCTGCGGCCAGCCGGCTTCCGAATTGATCACTTAGTCGAACTCGCGCTCGCTGAGCAGTGACGATCGGTGTCATGGATGATCGAGACTCGGTCATACCGACTCAATCTCGTGGTGTCGAAATCCTTCAGCCTCACACCTCTCGCCGATCTCACGCAGCCGCTTCCAGTCCCGGTCCGTCGCCAACCGCACCGCCGTTGTGGGCGACGCTGCGCGGCGTACCAGCTCCAGCTCTGGCCCGAAAACGTAATCGTTGACACTGCCCCACTTCAGCAGTGCTTGCCAGTATCCATTGACTGACTTCCCCAGAATCTGCTGTTGCAAGGAAATTCCGTCGTCCTGCACGCCCTGTTGCTTTGCACCTCTTGCCTCCGACTTATGCTCCTCCTTGTCGATCGACCACTCGATTGCGGTCTTGTCCAAGCTGAAGGAGATGGCTGCGACCTTTTCCCAACAAGCTTCCTTCTTGGCCCACTCGCCGACGTTGGAGGATCCTTCAGGCAGGTCCAGCAGTGCACGCTGCGCGAGCACAGCCGCCCTCTTAAATACTTGAAGAAGACTCTCATCCGCTTCCTGCTGCTCCCACACCTTTGCCAAGTCGGGCTCTCGCCCTACCTTACGAAGCGCGGAGAAGATCAGGGACCATGCGTAGGCGACAATCTGGGGGCGGTAGTCTCCCTCGTACCAAAGGCCTTTCGCAGCCGAAACGGTGGTCTCACCGGCCTTCCATAAGATGGCGACCGCGGCGATACGCTGGTAGTAGGCGTCGCCGTAAGCAGGGCTCAGCTCGTCCCAGCGCTGAGCTTCCGTCTTGTCCCCCTTTGACGAAAACTTGGCCGCGAACTTGATGAAGTTCTTCTGGGCACCCAGGCTCACCCAATGCGGATTTCCGTTCAGTGTGCTGTCGTACTTTGCCAACTCAGTCTTGTTGAGCACCTGTCGAGGGGGGTACTCAAGATCAAAGGCATCCTTCTTAGCCTTTGTGAGGTAGAGCCGCTCATTCTGGAACTGTCCGCGCGAACGCTCATAGAACCATTTGCTTTGTACGCGAGCACCAGCGCGCGCCGGAACCATGAGTCGCCTGGAAATCTCTTCCATCTTCCGATGAAACGGATGATTTGCGAAAAAGTCGGCGATCGCCACCTTATTCTGGGTATTTGCATATTCGGCAATCTTGGGAATAAGGTCGTGAGCCTCATTGCTGGCCACGACCGTTAGTTTCATCGGCACGCTTACGCCGGCAAGACTGAGGCGATCCTGTTTCCTTGCACGGAGAATGCTCGCCGTGGTCTGACCCCCATTGACGATTTGAAGATCCGAGATATCGGTAATTCGTGCGGCAGCACCAACTGACTCAATCGCCACTGAGGCAGCGGTAGCAGCAATACCATTGTTGTAGGCGAAGAACAGTTGCGGCGCGTCTTGGATTGTGGTCCGAATGCCCTTGTTGACGCCCCCCTTCATGCCAAGAAATGATCGGACGTTACCCTCCAATAGTCGACTCCCGTATCGCTCAAACAGGTCCGCCAAGAGGCTTCCATCGATGACGCACAGGAAGGATTGAAGTCTTTCGTCTTTCGACGCCTCGATGCACTGGATGCCGTCGGAGCCGAACTCAGCCAGCTCGATCTGCAGAACCTCCCGCTCACGCGAGGACTCATAGAGAGCCTTGAGGCGCTGGAGGTCCCAGATGTGGATTTCTGTTGGCGTTCCGGCAATTTCCGATCTTGACTCCCGCTTGTAAGCCCGGCTAAGGGACTGATTCGCGAAGATGTGGAAACGTATACAGGCAATGGACGACCGCTTGCGTCTGAGTGTGCTGGCCAATTGATAAGCCGGGCTCGACTCCGTGATCCTGTCATCCAGCCCGCCATCAAGCGCCTCGGCAGCAAAATTCTCCAGCCAAGCGCGCATCTGGTCCACGTCCGAAGTCCGCAGGGTGGACGGTTCATCGTCATCCACCCAGCGCCCGATGACCATGGAGAGAGTGCCGTCCGACTCGTCGAGATCGGTGAACCCATGAAGCTTGAGTAGCTTGTTCTTGGCCCCCTGTCTCGAGTCTTCAGCCAAGATGAATTCTCCGAAGACGGGGTCTTCCTCCAGCCGCTCAGCGACCTCAGAGACAAAGGCAATCGTGTCCACAAGATTGGACGACTCTCCCCGCCGCAGCACCATTTGACGAAGCTCACTCAAGAATTCCACGTCTTCCATACCCCCCCCTAATTCCGTTTTCGTACGTCCTGCAGCGATATCGCGTAAACCGCTGATTCAACTCCAGTTGGAACCATTGCCGTGGTCAACCGCGGAAACTCGTCGCCGACCGGAAACGACTCGACCTTCAATGGCTCAAACGCCGTCTGGTCATAGTGCGGGTGTTCGACATAGCCCGCTTCCAGCAGCGCGTCCCTGAACGCCGCCAAGGCCCCTGGATTCGGTGCGAAGCACTGCTCGAGCTTTGCAATGATTCCGTTCAATGTAATCGCCGTCGCCTCACCTGGTGAAGCCGGCCTCAGCGTCCAAAGATTCAAAGAGATCGGTAGCGGCCCATCCAGCTGCTTAAGCGAACTAATGGTCACGTCGCGAGCCCCTGGACCGACTGCTTTGACCTCAACCGCCTCACCAGAGAACTGGAAGTCCTGATCGGCTCCGGAGGGACCAACCCAGGCTATAGCCACCTCTGAGAGTCCGTACTTCTGCTCGCTGAGCACCGATTCCATAAAAAGAAGTTCCGCGACCAGACCCTTCACTTGGTACTCCGCCAACAACCCTGAATTTCCGCTGTCGAACAGCCGCTGCCAAAGTGCAAGACGCCTGTGTACGAGCTTCACAAGAGCGTCTTCGTCATGCGTACCAGCAATCTCGTCGATGAGATCTTGGCACAGCCTGCCAAACACAGGAGAAAGCTCCCCGCTCTGAAGTCGAAGAGCCATCAACCAAGTCGCGAAACCCTTTCTCTGATGCCTGAAGTAGTCCAGCGCACCAGACCTGACTGCCACCGCCGGCGGCTTGCGGTGAACCTCGATTGCGAGAAGACATGATCCTTCACCGTCCACTCCGCCATAAACCTTATTTTCAGAGTGCTCGTCGAGAAGGAATATCAGATATTCACCAGGCTGTGGTGGGCTGACACGAGCCTTGTCGAACGCGACGTCCCAGATACGCTCAATCGAGGTCTTCATCAGACTCGTCTTCGTCATCAAGCAGCCCGGCGTTGCGGAGATAGACCTTGTTGAGTCGGTATTTGACCGATGAGCGCCTTGTTTCCTCAAACTGTGGGAAAGAGAGACTCACCCCGATCAAGAGATCCGTCTTGATCTCCGAAGAAAGCATGATGCGGGAGGCAGCCTTGGAATCCTTATCAGGATCAGATGGTTGTACCGGGTGGATTGTCATCAGAGGCCTTTGACGCACGGTCCGATATGCGTCGCCGGGGACCCGCTTTGCAGCGCGGACCTCAGGGTCAAGCGCTCTCCAAGCCTCCTCAACCTCCCTGATCACGTCCTCCTCAATCTCCACCTTTTCGTCGGAAATCTCCCCCAAACGTTGCTTGTTGATCTTCAGGAAACTGGCTCCGTTCGATCGCGACCGTTCAAACTGACGCAATCGCTTCAAAGCCCCAACCTGTACTCCATCGGGACCGGCAAATGCGATGCCTCTTGCCGCCTCACCAGAGCCTTGAGCCAAACACACATCCCATGACTGCAAGGCGTCGATTTCGTTGTCCGCAATGAAGGACAGCAGTGGCTGCTCCTTTGTTCTGCTATCCGGAATGAAAGCCTGGTTGACTGGCGAAATCTCAAGCGCTGCCAAGTACGCGGCCACCTGACTGGGGCTCACGTTCCGCCAGATGTAGCGACTCCCTACTTGGTCGGCTGGACCAAGTTCGTTGAGGAAGGTTGTAGTGACTCGAACATTCGCTTGGTTGGTCTCTTGCGATCTTGGCAGGGCCGACGTCTCTACCGCACGGCCACTGTAGGACGCCTCCACTTCAACCTCTTCCGAGTGACGCATCTTGTTCTGCGCCGTGACCAGCAGGATATCGGGATGCGATTTCACACGGATGCCGAACTTGCTGGGCGGCAAACGATTCAGGTGCATATGTCGTATATCCGACCTGAGTTCGCCAACAACCCCAGCTATATGACCAAACCAATCCTGGGCTTCTGGCGTCATCCAGATCCTGCATAGATCGTCGTATCCTGGACGATATCCGAACCATCGGCCCATCTGAAGCAGCGTGTCGTACGCCTTGGAGTTCCGGTAGAAATAGCTCACGCACAAACCCTCCAGAGTCAGACCACGGGAGAGAGTGAGACCGCCAATCGCGATGACCCGGCGCCCCTTCTCCGTATTCTTGTAGTGGCGGTAGTTGAGCTTGTCCTCGGCTTCCGTCTCCCTGTTGATCGTGAGGACCTTCACAGTCGCAACTGAGTCATAGAGCTTCTTGCGAACACCGTCCCACGGCACTCCGCTATCGGAGTAATGTTCAAGATAGAGCTTGTGCAGGTTCGACAAGGGTTGATGACGAGACCATAGATCATCATCGGCCAAGTACTGCTTTATCTCGTTCACCAGATCGAACAGGTAGCCATCCACGACATCCGCCAGTCGCCCCTGCACGTCAGTGAAGCGCGTGACATTGATAAGCATCGTCCTATGCCGCAATGACTCTTCTCGCAAATCGCGTACGGCGCACGATAGTAGGAACACATCCAGCGCGTTCTGCATGGACGCCGGAAGGTCAATTATCTCGAGGTCTTTCCTGTGCTTGTCTGGAAAACAGGCCTCGGCATCAACGATGTCGACGAGTTGCCCGGCATGCGCCCCGTCATCAAGGAAGATCGAAGCAGCTCCTATGTATGTATTCGCTGCCTTGAGGCTGTAGATGAAATTGTTCGGGAACAGGTCGTTCCGCTTGGGATCGGGATTGATGAACACGTTTGCGAACGGCGTCGCGGTGTATCCGACGTAAGCCGCCCTTCGAAATTGACCCATCAGCTCCCGAATCAGACTGTTGATCTTTGCAGGATCCTCGTCCTTCTTTGCATTCACTGATGCGTTGTCAGCCTCGTCGTCCACCAGGAACAGCGGTATATCCAGCTGTGTTGCCCCATGCCGCATCTGATTCTGGAGGTACTTGATGAGTCTCGTGAGTGGCGTCGTGTTCTTCTTAAGGACGAGAAGCAGGGGTTCTCCAAGATTCTGCAGTGGAATTCCCCTGAGCGCACGCTGGTTGGCCGTGAGGAAATCCGATTCGACGGAGGTGAGCACGTTGGGGGTCGCGTCACGAAATCTGCCCGCTCCAATTATCCTGCCGTGTACTCCCTCGATGAGATCGCTGCTTTCCTGGCCCACAAAACCCTCGTCCATGCGCTCTTGCGACTGAGAGCGTAGCTCCTCGATCATACCGGTGAGCAAAACGACAACCTTGTATCCAGAATCCGCTGCCTTACTGATGAGGCCGCAATAGTTCGCCGTCTTTCCGGACTGGACGTCGCCCATCACAAGGCCTTGTGTTCTCCATGGATCGGGCTCTGAAGGGTTTCCACATTCTGTCAGGATGTTGTCTGTGTCTTGGTCAATGGTTCGCAGCACCGAGCCTGTAAAGCCTTGGGACTGCAGCTGACGGACATACGAATCCCAATATGTCCATTGAATTGTTGACTTTGCATCGTCCAGCCAAGGCTCTATCTCCCCACTTGTCAGTCCTTCTCCAGGACTCATGCTCAAGCCGACCATGGCCTCAAGACGGCGCCTTGTCGGCTCAAGATCCATACCTTCGAAGATTGCGACGAGCGTACGCATCGTCCGCAGAAGCAATTCATCTGTCAGGTCCTGCTCGCCAATAATGCCCATGGCGGTAAGAAATGGATCAGACATCAGCAAGTCTCTCCTTGATTGCGTCATGTAGTGCAGGGAACCGCGCCAAGGGATCAATGCCCAAGACTCTGGCGATACTCAGGCCCGTGAGTTCGAGAAGGCTCCGTGCCATATCGGCCAGTTGATCCAGGTTATCGCCTGCTTCCCGCGGCTGATCACCGCACATATCGGCGTATATCTGGTCGTATGGCAGCGACGTTCCCAGATACTCGAGGATGATCTGCATGTGGTGCTGCTGATCTGCATCCAAGGACTCGCTGAGCCTTGAGATCAATGGATGGTCGGTGTTGACCTGATAGCTGAAGCTGCCGTGCCGAGGCTCGATTCGATCCCAAAGAGGGACGACGGCAGGGTTGCTGGCGGCCCGGCGACCTGGATATACAACCGCCTTCCTGCTTTTGTCGGCGAAGTGCGGGATCAGGAGCTTGAGCCGGCTTCTGATCGCATCAGGTGGATAGGCTGCGGACTTCTTGATGTCCAGAGCCCATAGCTCATCGAATGAATTCGGAATGTCCACCTTGACCCGCGTGAGCTTGTAGACCTCGTGCTTGGGCACAAGCCGGAACCACGTTCCCCAGATGACGAGACGCCGCCCTCGATAGACGTAGAAACCTTGCGTGCCTCGGAGACCGTCACGCCCACCCGCCGCCACGATTTCTTCTTCGCTCAGGCGGCTGATCGGAGGCAGAATATAGGGCGAAACCTCCACCGTGCCTCGCTCATGGCGAATTGTTTGCCCTTCAAGTTCTTGACGAAACTGGCTCGAAGCCAAGAAAGGATCACGATGGGGCAATGGCATCCCGTTCACCGCCATGAAGATCTTCGGATGCTGCGCCTCCCTCTGCATGAAGCGATGGAAGACGAGTGCCAAGTGCTCGAGCAAAGGCTCCATCTTGGCTGTCATTTCCTGCTGAAGGTTCCCTGCTCCAGCCGTCAGCCTGTCAAGCTCTTGCCAGACGACCAAGGTTCCAGATTTCTGCTCTCTCAGCCGCCCGAACATCGGTAGCGTCTCGAACTCGGACTTCTCCGGAACGACCACGAGCCAGCGACCGGTCTGACGGACAACATCTAGATCCCAGCGCCGGGCACTGATGGTTCCACCCTTGCTGCTGATCACGGTCAGTTTTCGACACTGGGACAACGAGGCAGTCTTGAGCCCGAGTCCGAACCTTCCGAGATCATTAGCCCCTCGCCGATCGGCTGGGTTTGAACTGCCGTGACGCATTGCGCCCGTAAGCTCATCGGGCGCCATACCCGCGCCGTCGTCAAGGATTGCAACGAACGGGCTCGCGGTGGCGTCGTACTGGATTCGCACCTCGGCGGCCCCAGCCGAAAGGCTGTTGTCGACGATATCTGCCACCGCGGCCTCTACCGAATAGCCTACCGCCCGCATCGATTCGATCAGTGATACCGGGTCCGGGATCACTTCCAGAGTCTGTACCTGATTCATCAACTGCCCCCGTATCAGTTGTGTAGCTCAACTATCGGCCCGCGAGAACCCCGTGCACAACCTTGGCGATCTGCACTGCGAGTGCGGGCGGGACTGCATTGCCAACCTGGATGAACTGCTGCGTTCTGTTTCCAAGAAAGAAATAGTCGTCAGGAAACGTCTGCAAACGGGCTGCCTCTCGAACAGTCAGGCTCCTGCACTGTGCAGCATCCCAATGTATGAATGCATGACCGTCCTTCGACAGATGGCTCGTGATCGTGCTCGCGGGACCACCGCGTTTCTGCACTCGGAATCTGTCTACGAAGCCCCCTAATTCCCAGTTCGCGTGATCCGGCGCGAGGCTTCGAGGAAAGTCGGCACTTGTGGGCGAGCGGCCATATTGCTGGGCAAACACGGCACAGAACATGTAGCGTCCCAAGTCGGATTTCATATGCCCGCGTGTCTCGTGGTTCAGGACGACGCCGGGGTTCATTCCTCGCAGGTTCGTTGCCAAGGCGCTGGATCGTCCAGGCGCGTACTTGCTCGAAGATCTGGGAAGATCCGCTGCGGGCACGATCTCGGCCAGCGCCTCGGCGACTTCAGGAAACTGTTTCTTGACTGCGACAACAACCGCACGCCGCTCATGCTCCATTGCGTCGAACCATGCGTCTGCATCGTCCGGTTGTCGACTTAGGCCACTGCGAAGATGAGGCAAGCCGGCCAGTGCCTGATCAATCGAGACTGGCTGTCCCGCCGCCAGCCCCGGAAGCCTCGCAACATGTGGCTGCAGACAGTCCTCCCTTATGCCCATGATGATGACGCGATGTCTCGCTTGAGGCAGGCCGTGATCCTCACTCCGGATAACAAACCCATAGGGGTCTTTGGCAACGATCGCCTCAGTCCGATCAATCCCGAGTGGCACATGGATCGGAAGCAGGGCGTAGCGCCCCGACTTGCCATCGCCGGCCTGGGAGCCGCCTAGCGCACGCGAAGGATCGCCAAGATCCCGCTGGATGGACGAGAACATCTC
The DNA here is from genome assembly GCF_014764385.1 of Luteimonas sp. MC1825. NCBI lineage: Bacteria > Pseudomonadati > Pseudomonadota > Gammaproteobacteria > Lysobacterales > Lysobacteraceae > Luteimonas > Luteimonas sp. MC1825. The sequence goes on from NZ_CP061714.1 coordinate 1,812,078, forward strand.
TTGGCTTCCCACCTTCGAGGAAAGGATGCCTTTGACGTTCTCCATGATGAAGACCGCTGGCCTAAAGCGCGCGAGGATGGCTAGGTATTGCCTATAGAGAAAATGACGCGGATCTCCCTTGCTGGTAAATCCCTCGACATTCTTCTGCCGGGCCCGACCAACCAGCGAATAGGCTTGACAGGGTGGGCCACCAATGAGGATCAGTTCATCGTAGCTGTGTCGTGCCGCGTCAATGCGGGCGAACAGCGCCTTGTTCCCGGCATCCGTACCGAGAGTCAAGTTCAGCGCCTCTGAATCCGCTTCGTCCCAGAGGGCCTTCCAACGTCCTTTGCGAAAATACTCTTGGGGGGCACCGGCAGAGCCTGATGAAGCAGCCTTGAGGAATTCCCAGTATTCATGCGGCACTTCCCCCTCTTGGCGAAGGAGCAGCCTGAAAAAGGCGCGGAGACGCAGCGTGGCATGGGCTGACCTTTCCATCTCCGCGGAAACAGCCAGTTCGAATGGGTGAGTTCCTGTACCCGACGGGATCTCAAAGCTGCTGAATCCTTCACCCAGCCCTCCCGGGCCGGCAAAGATGTCAATCACGCCGATTTTGCTGGAATTGCCGTTACGTACTGGGAACAAGATTGGAGCCCGACGATATGGTTGATGTCATGAGCGCCGATAAGCGCTCGCTTTTAATGGCGCGAATCCGGAGCAAGGACACCGCGCCGGAACTCCAAGTGCGGAAGCTGCTCTGGCGTGACGGGTTCAGGTACCGGCTTCACACCAAGGGACTTCCAGGGAAGCCCGACCTCGTCCTGCCGAAATGGAACGCAGTCGTATTCGTGCACGGCTGCTTTTGGCACCACCACTCGGGCTGTTCCTTTTTTCGTCTTCCGAAGACTCGGGCAGCCTTCTGGAAAGAAAAGCTGTGCCGAAACAAGGAAAGGGATCACGCGTCCATGGCGGCACTTTTGGCAGCGAACTGGCGAGTTGCGGTGGTCTGGGAATGCGCCGTTCGTGAAGATGCTGGTGCTGTAGCGCAGAAACTCGCCGCATGGATACGGCAGGAAACCAAGTGCATCGAGCTGGAGGCTCAGAAACACTCGGGTCACGACAACACACCGTGATCGCGCACAGGCTCGGCTCCCACCTCACACCCCCTTCCTTCGCCACTTCAACACTAGTCCAAGGGAGTCTCACGGGGTGATCCAGATGTCGAATACCTCGGCATGAACATTCGAGCCACGCAGGCTCGCGAATTTAGCGAGCATGTGGCGATCCGCGTGCATGCGAGCGTTCGTACTCCCCAACGAGCCACCTGTGGAATGCCCCCGCTCGGACCTCGTTACATATTCCGCCGATACTCCCCACCCACATCATAAAGCGCGTGGCTGATCTGCCCCAGGCTATGCGTCTTCACCGCCTCCATCAGCGCCTCGAACACATTGCGCCTCTCCCGCGCCGTGTTCTGAAGGTACGCGAGGCCATGGCCGTCGTGCACCATCGCAGGCTCCTCATCCGCCGCCGCCTGATGCGCGTGTGACGTTTCGCCGGCCGGCGCCAGGGCGTTGCGCCCCTGCTGCCACAGCTCCACGTTGGCGATCTGCTGGCCCTTCTCTTCTTCCGTCGAGCGGATCAGCTCGATCTCGGTGGCGATCTCGCCGGCGTGCTCCTTCGGCAGGAACGTGTTCACGCCCACCAGCGGCAGGCTGCCGTCGTGCTTCTTGTGTTCGTAGTACAGGCTCTCTTCCTGGATCTTGCCGCGCTGGTACATGGTGTCCATGGCGCCCAGCACGCCGCCGCGCTCGCTGATGGCTTCGAACTCCTTGTACACGGCCTCTTCCACCATGCCGGTCAGGTAGTCGACGGCAAAGCTGCCCTGCCAGGGGTTCTCGTTGAAGTTGAGCCCCAGCTCCTTGTTGATGATCATCTGGATGGCCACGGCGCGGCGCACGCTCTCTTCGGTGGGCGTGGTGATGGCTTCGTCGTAGGCATTGGTGTGCAGGGAGTTGCAGTTGTCGAACAGCGCGTACAGCGCCTGCAGCGTGGTGCGGATGTCGTTGAACTGGATCTCCTGCGCGTGCAGGCTGCGGCCGCTGGTCTGGATGTGGTACTTCATCATCTGGCTGCGTTCGTTGGCGCCGTAGCGCTCGCGCATGGCGCGCGCCCAGATGCGGCGGGCCACGCGGCCGATCACGGTGTACTCGGGATCCATGCCGTTGGAGAAGAAGAACGACAGGTTGGGCGCAAAGTCGTCGATCTTCATGCCGCGCGCCAGGTAGTACTCGACGATGGTGAAGCCGTTGCTGAGCGTAAAGGCGAGCTGGCTGATCGGGTTCGCGCCGGCTTCGGCAATGTGATACCCGCTGATGCTCACCGAGTAGAAGTTGCGCACGCCGTTGTCGACGAAGTACTGCTGGATGTCGCCCATCATGCGCAGGGCGAACTCGGTGCTGAAGATGCAGGTGTTCTGCGCCTGGTCCTCTTTCAGGATGTCGGCCTGCACGGTGCCGCGCACGGTCTTGAGTGTCTCGGCCTTGATGCGGGCATACGTCTCCGCATCCACCATCTCGTTGCCGGTCACGCCCAAAAGCCCCAGGCCCAAACCGTCATTCGTAGGCGGCAGCTCCCCGTGATATCGCGGCCGCTGCTTCCCTTCAAACACCTTCGCGAGAGTCCGCTCTGCAGCCTCCCAGCGCGCTGGATCCGCCTTCAGGTACTTCTCCACCTGCTGGTCGACGGCGCAGTTCATGAACATCGCGAGGATCATCGGCGCGGGGCCGTTGATGGTCATCGACACGCTGGTGGTGGGCGCGCACAGGTCGAAGCCGGAGTACAGCTTCTTCATGTCGTCGAGCGTAGGCACGTTGACGCCGGAGTTGCCGATCTTGCCGTAGATGTCCGGCCGCGGCGCCGGGTCTTCGCCATACAGCGTGACCGAGTCGAAGGCGGTGGACAGACGCGCGGCGGGCTGACCGACGGACAGGTAATGGAACCGCCGATTGGTCCGCTCCGGCGTGCCTTCGCCGGCAAACATGCGGATCGGGTCCTCGCCGGTGCGGCGGTACGGGTACACGCCGCCGGTGTAGGGGTAGCTGCCCGGCAGGTTCTCCTTGCCCAGGAACGTCAGCAGCTCGCCCCAGCTCTTGTAGGTGGGCGCGGCGATCTTGGGCACCTTCTGGTGGCTCAGGGACTCGCGGTAATTCTCGACGCGGATCGCCTTGCCACGCACTTCGTATTCGGTGACTTCATCGGTGATCGACTTCAGGCGCTGCGGCCAGGCGCGCAGCAGGTTCAGGGAATCGGGTGTGAGCGACTGCAGCGCGTCGTTGTAGCGCTGGCGGAGCGTCAGCAGGCTGCGATCCACCACCCCCGCATCGCTTTCCTTCGCGTCTTCGCGCCTTCGCGAGACAACATCCCCCATCCCGTAAAGATCCAGCGCCGCCGGCAGCGCCGGATCACCCAGCTCCTGCAGCGACTGCCAGAACGCCTGCGCCCGATCCGCGGCTTCCGCCTGCTTCTCGATGCTGGCGTTGATCGCCCTGCCCTGCTCCGCGATCTCCGCGAGATACCGCACCCGCGCCCCCGGAATCAGCACCGTAGCCCGCGGCTCCTTCAACGTCGTATCCAGCTTCGGAGTCCACTTCTCCGCCGGCAGCGACAGCTTCTCCCGCAACAACCGGCACAGGTTGGCAAACATCCAGCTGATGCCCGGATCGTTGAACTGGCTGGCGATGGTGGGATAGACCGGCACGTCTTCGTCCGCGGTCTTGAACGCCACCCGATTGCGCTTCCACTGCTTGCGGATGTCGCGCAGCGCATCTTCCGCGCCGCGCTTGTCGTACTTGTTGAGCACGATCAGCTCGGCGAAGTCGATCATGTCGATCTTCTCCAGCTGGCTGGCTGCGCCGTAATCAGAGGTCATGACGTACATCGGAAAGTCGACCATGTCGACGATCTCCGAGTCCGACTGGCCGATGCCGGCGGTCTCCACGATCACCAGGCCAAAGCCCAGGCCGCGCAGGTAGGCGATGCAGTCCTTGAGCACGGCGTTGGTGGCCACGTTCTGGCGGCGCGTGGCCATGGAGCGCATGTACACGCGGTGCGAGCGCAGCGAGTTCATGCGGATGCGGTCGCCGAGCAGCGCGCCACCGGTGCGGCGGCGGGTCGGGTCCACCGAGACCACGGCGATGCGGATGTCCGGGAAGCTCGACAGGAAGCGGTTGAGCAGTTCGTCGGTGACCGACGACTTGCCGGCGCCGCCGGTGCCGGTGATGCCGATCACCGGTGCGTGCGTGCCCACGGCCCAGTGCTTGCGCAGCGCAGTGAGCTCGGCCTCGCTGTAGGTGCCGGCTTCGATCGCCGACAGCGTGTGGCCGATGGCCACCTGGTCCGGATCGACCCGCGACGGACCGATGCGGGCGACCACGTCGTCCGCCGGCGGCAGGTGCGCCTGGCCGCGCTGCTCGCGGGCGGCGCCGACGCGCGCCACCACGTCCTCGATCATCTCCACCAGGCCCAGCTTCATGCCGTCGTTGGGGTGGTAGATGCGCTCCACGCCGTAGTCCTGCAGCTCGCGGATCTCCTCGGGGGTGATGGTGCCGCCACCGCCGGCGACCACGCGGATGTGGCCTGCGCCGTGCTCGCGCAGCATGTCGACCATGTACTTCATGTACTCGACGTGCCCGCCCTGGTAGCTGGACAGGGCGATGGCGTCGGCATCCTCCTGCAGCGCGGCGCGCACCACGTCTTCCACCGAGCGGTTGTGGCCGAGGTGGATGACCTCCGCGCCCTGCGCCTGGATCAGCCGCCGCATGATGTTGATGGCGGCGTCGTGGCCATCGAACAGGCTGGCGGCGGTAACGAACCGCAGCGGGCTGGTTTCAGGCTGCGCGGTCGGGACATGCTGGCTGGCGGGAACGCTCATCGGGGGGCAATCCGTACAAATCGTGGGTACGGCCCGATTGTATCCCGCGCTATTCCGCGACGTCGGCCAGCGCGCCCAGCTCCTCTTCCATCTGCAGCAGCAGCGTGTTCAAGCGCTGCAGGCGCGCGCGGCCGGTGCGCGCGGTGGACAGCAGCTCGGCCAGGCGCCGCAGTCGCGTGGCCTGTTCGCGGGCCTCATGGCTGACCAGGCGCTCGTCCATCTGCGCGTCTTCCAGGCGCGGCAGCGAGGGCGCGGCCACCAGGTAGCGCTCGATGACCAGGCACAGGTGGTGCGCGCGCTCGGTGTCGCCCTTGGTCCAGGGTGCCGCGGTGCCCACCACCTCCTGCTCCCAGGCCTCGAAGCTGGTGCGCGGGCCGATCTTGCCGCCGTCCGGATCCACCTGGAACGGGCGGTCGGGTCGCCCGGCCCAGCGCACGGTTTCGCGCTGCTCGGCGCGGAACAGCAGCAGCCAGTCGTCGCTGCCTTCACCCAGCGGCATGCTGAACAGCCCGCAGGGGCCGGACGCGTCATCGCTGGACCATTCGTTGCAGCTGCGCGTGGAGGCCGGGCCGCGGCGGCCCTGGCCGCGCGCCCACTGCAGCGCGGCCGCGAGCCCGGGGGCGTCGGGCACCACGCCATGGGCGCGCAGCTCGCCGCCGATGTGCAGCGCCACGCCGTCGGCGCGCATGGCGCCCAGCAGCAGGCCGAGGTTGTCCAGCAGGACCTCCGAGGGCACCTGCGCGGCGCGCAGCAGCGCTTCCAGCGCGTCGCGCTGCGCGCGCAGGGTGTCGTCGCGGCGCGCGCGGGCGCGCAGCTCGCTGGCATCGAGGATCATCGACACGTGGCGCCCCACCATGTCCAGCGCCTGGCGCTGGCGCGCGCCGATCGGGCGCGGGGCATCGTGGTGGCAGGCCACCAGTCCCCACAGCTGGCCGTTGACCACCAGCGAGATCGACATGGACGCGGCCACGCCCATGTTGTGCAGGTATTCCACGTGCACCGGCGCCACCGCGCGCAGCACGTCGAAGCTCATGTCCAGCGGCGCGCCCAGCGACGGCAGCTGGTGCACCGGCACTGGCGTGCAGCGCGTGTCGGCGATCACCCGCAGGCGGTTGCGCACGTACAGCGCGCGCGCCTGCGGCGGGATGTCGGACGCGGGAAAGCGCAGCCCCGCATACGAGGCCATGCCGCCGGCCAGCGCCTCGGCGACCACTTCGCCGGTGTGGTCGCGCAGGAACCGGTACACCATCACCCGCCCGTAGCCCGACAGCGCCTGCACCTTGTGCGCCACCGCGTCGAGGAAGTCCTTTCCGCCGGAGGCTTCGTCCAGGCCGGTGACCACCAGGTGCCCGCCCTCCAGCGGCGGCGCCAGGCCCGCGGGCTGCAGCTCGACGTGCACCAGGTCGCCCATGGCATGCGTGGACAGCTCGTGCATGGCGCCCATCGGCCCGACGTTGATGATGCCGGCGAACTGCGACAGCCCGCCCACGCCGCGCGCGAGCACCGCTTCGATCGCACCGAGCGGGCCGCTGTCGAGCAGCGTTTCCACGGGCTGGCCGAGCATGGCGTCGATGCCGTCCACTTCGAACAGGTCCACCGCGTTGGCGGACACGGCGACGATGCGGCGGTCCGTCCGGCCGAACACCACCAGCACGCCGGGCGGCTGGATGGCGCCGATGATGTGGATGGGTTCCTGGGCGCAGGTATCCAGCGCGCGCTGCAGCACGGGATCGATGTTCATGCGACCACCACTCCATGTGGGTCGAGATTGCGATGCACCATGGCGAACCCGCGGCGCGCACCACGCACGGCATCGGCCACGGCCTCGGCGGGCAGCGCGTCCAGCAGGCCGGCAAAACAGCGCCAGCGCCGCGGATCACGCGCCAGGTGGCGCATGAAGCGCCGTGCGCCCGCGACCTCGGGATGCGACCGCTCCAGCGCGTCGACATCACGCGCCAGCACGCGCGCGCCCAGCGCGGAGCCTTCCATCACGTAGCAGCCGCCCAGCCATTCGGCGGGCGTGACGGCACCGGCAACCGCGCTGCTGCACGCAGGCGCGCGCAGCGCGGCGAGGTCGGCGCGCAGGAAATCGACGCGCTCGCTGTCGCGCCAGCAGGCCAGTTCCGCCGGCCACGTGGGCGACCAGCTGTCGGCCAGCCACTGCGCCAGCGGCAGCAGCGCGCCGAGGTAGCGCGTGTAGTCCTCGAAGCCATGCAGCCCGTCGGGCAGCGCAGCGTCCAGCGCCTCATGCGTGGCACGGGTGGCGGCGCGCACTTCTCCCAGCGCTCCCGCGTGGCGCATGCCGTCGTTCGCGCCCGTCGGGCGCGCATCCTGTACGGCGTCCTGCATTGCCACCCTCGCTTCACGCGCGCCGTCGTGGCGCCACTGCGCTATCTAATCACCCGCCGCGCGGCGGCGTAAACCGCGCGCATCGGCCCCCCGTTCATGTAACTGACCCGGACAACGCTTCGCAGGCACGGTCGCGGCGCGCGCCCAGGTCGGCACGGGTGCTGCGCACGGCAAATTCCGCCGGTGCCGGGGACCGCCCGAGGATGAACGCGATGAGTGCCTGCAGCGTGGCCGGATCGTCATCGAAACCGCCGTGGGTGGACGCGCGCGAGGCGCCGGGATCGCCCAGCGGGAGGGCGTTGGGCGCCTGCACCCAGGCGAGGCGGCCGGCTTCGATCAGTCTGGTGACGCGTTCGTGGCCCCAGGCCTGGTCGGCGGGTTCGCGCGCCTGGATGAAGCGCGCCATGCCGGCGATCGGCGTGCCCTGGCGCAGGCGGCGGTCGATCCAGCTGCGCGGCTGCTGTTCCAGTGCGCGGGCCACCAGGTACAGCAGCGACTTGTTGTACAGGCGCATGCAGTGGTCGTCCTGCTCGGCGCTGTCGGTGAGCGTGGCCAGCGAGGCGCGCGCCACCGCCCGCGAGGAGATCGCCGGTACGTAGGCCTGGATGAAGCCGTCCATGTCGATCGCCGGCGCCCACAGCGACACGCTGGCCACGCGCCCGCCCATGCCGAGCATGCCGTTGGCCGGGCCGCCGATGATCTGCCCGGGCCGGGTGAGCAGTTGCAGCAGCGGCGCCATGAGGATGCTGCCGGCGCTGTGCGCGGCGATGTGGATCTCGACCTTGGCGTCCTCGCGCCGCCATTCGTCCACCAGGCGCGCCACCTGCGCGGCGCCGCCGTGCTCCACCCAGCCGCCGCCGGGCGCGGCGCGCACGGCGGTGGTGGCCAGCGTGGCGTTCTCCTTCATCTCCTCCCACACCGCGCGGCCGCCGATGGCGCGCGCGAGGGGCTCGACGGTGTCATCCAGGCGATCGAGCAGCAGGTCCTTGGCCTTGTCGACGATGCCCTCGCTGCGCGGGCGCGCGGCGTCCTTCAGGATGTTGCCGAGCGTGGTCCACAGGTCGGTCTTCCAGATGAAGGCCAGCGGGTAGATCTCCTGCGCCAGCATGGCCTCGCGGTAGTCGGCGACGCGCTGGATGGCGGCATCCTCCGGCACCAGGCCGCCGTGCGCGTACAGCAGCACGCGCTTCTTCTTCCACCCGGCGGTGATGGCGCGCATGTCGCGGCGGACGATGTTGCGCACGTCGTCCTGGGTGCAGGCAAAGCGCCCGTCGCAGCGCAGCGCGCCGTTGTTGCCGAGGCTCACGATGTGCGGGCGCAGGTCGGCCTGCGCATAGCCCACCGACTGCCGGCCGAGCGGCGAGTTGCTGACCGCTGCCGAGCCGGCCCGCTCCAGCGCCACCGGCACCGCCAGCCGTGCCACCCAGACATCGGTGCCGTGCTCCAGCCATTCGTCGTAGCTGACGTGGCCGAAGCCGCCACGGCCCCAGCCGGTGCCCCAGGCGTTCTGGATCCAGAAGCCGGAGTGGTCGTAGCCGACGATCGCGAACGCGTGGTAGCCAATGGGCTCCTGCCGCGCCCAGGCAATGTGGCCATCCGCGGGCGGCGCGTGCCAGCCGGCGTGCACGGCGCAGGAGGCGAACAGCACGCGCACTTCGCCGAACGCGGCATGCATGGCCACCAGGTCCTTGTGGTTGACGCGCGCGTAGGCGCCCATGGGATTGCGCATGGCGTCGCGCGCGCGTTCCTCTGTATAGGCCTCGATCGCGATGCCGGGGCGGTACGGCCAAAGCGCTTCGGCGCACACGCCATGGCGGTGCCAGGCCTTCATGGCGCCGCGGCAGCTGGAGCCGGAATAGCCCTCGCCTTCCCATTCGTCGTAGCGGCGTGCCATGTCGTAGAACATGCGTGCGCTGACCGCGGACGCGTCCGGCTGTGGGCGGCGACGGCGCAGCAGCGTATGCGCCACGGTGGCCAGGCCGAACGCGGTGCAGGCGCCATCCACGCCCTGGTCGAGCACCGGCACGCCGAGCGCGAGATGCTCGTCGAGCGCGACTTCGGTGGCCACGTCGACCAGCGTGGGTTCGAACATGCGATCGCGGAAGTCGGCGGTATCCGGGCGCGCATCGAACAGCCGCGTGCCGGCGCCGGGCTGCAGCACGGCCAGCGGAGGCGTTGCGATGACGGGTCCTTCCGCGGTGCGCGGCGTGCTGCGACGGGTGGCCATGCTCGTCTCTCCTTGCTGGGGGGACAACGCGGCGGCTACAGTCGCGCGGCCGCGGCTCTGCGCGGCATCCACGTTCGAGCACACGATGACCCGGGTCAAGCGCATCCTGCTGTGGGCCACGTTTTCAGCCGCGGCCCTGGTGGGCAGCGGACTGCTGCTGGCCGACCACCTGACGCCCGCGGCCAATGGCGCGCCGAGCCACGCGCTGCCGCTGTCGCCGGACCAGACCGGGCTGGACCGCGAACTCGTGCCGCTGCTGGCGCGCAACCCCGGCAAGACCGGCGCGCTGCTGCTCACCGACGGCATCGATGCCTTTGCCGCGCGCGCGATGTCCGCCCGCCAGGCGGGGCGCAGCCTGGACCTGCAGTACTACATCTGGCACGACGACCTCACCGGCCGCTTGCTGGCGCGCGAGGCGTGGCTGGCAGCGGAGCGCGGCGTACGCGTGCGCCTGCTGCTCGACGACATCAGCGCCGGCGGCAATGACGACAAGCTGCTGCTGCTCGACAGCCATGCCGGCATCGAGGTGCGGGTGTACAACCCGTTCCGCAACCGCGACGGCATCTCGCGCCTGCTGGAAATGCTGCAGCGGGTCTTCAGCCTCAACCACCGCATGCACAACAAGGCCTGGATCGCCGACGGCCGGGTGGCGGTGGTGGGCGGGCGCAACATCGGCCTGGAGTATTTCAGCGCGTCCGATGACGCCAACTTCCACGACCTCGACCTGCTGCTGTTCGGCCCGGCGGTGGCCGATGCCGATGCGATCTTCGATGCGTTCTGGAACAGCGAGGCGGCGGTGCCGCTGGCCGGGCTGAGCAAGCGGCGCACCTTCGATCGCGAGGCGATCCTGGCGGGGATCGGCGGCGAGGCCGCGAGCGCCGACGCGCGGCGCTACCTGGACCGCGTGGAGTCGTCGACCACGGTGCAGGCCTACCTGGGGCAGAAGCTGGCGCCGTTCTGGAGCGAGCACATCGAGGTGGTGTCCGACCCCCCGCTCAAGCACGACGGCGACGACCAGCGCGGCTGGCTGGTGCACCGGATCGATGCCGCCCTGCGCGACGCCAGCCGCGCGGCGCTGCTGATCTCGCCCTACTTCGTGCCCGGCGACGCCATCACCCTGCAGCTCACCGGCCTGGTCGCGCAGGGCGTGCACGTGGGCGTGGTGACCAATTCGCTGGCCGCCAACGACGTGGCCGCGGTGCATGGCGGCTACGCGAAGTACCGCAAGCCGCTGCTGGCCGGCGGCGTGCACCTGTACGAACTGCGCCATGAAGCGGCGCGGGCGGGTGCCGGCCGGGACGTGCCGCGAGGCAACGCGGGCCGCGGCAGTGGCAGTGGCAGTGGCAGTGGCAGTGGCAGTGGCAGCGGCTTCGGCGGCAGCGGCAGCGGCAGCGGCCGCGGGGCCAGCCTGCATACCAAGGCGTTCCTGATCGACCGCAGCCAGGGCTTCATCGGTTCCTACAACCTCGACCCGCGCTCGGCCTACCTGAACACCGAAATGGGCGTGTTTTTCGACCACGCCGGCCTGGCCGACGCGCTGCGCACCGAATACCGCCACCTCGCCGGCCCGCAGCTGAGCTACCGGGTGGAGCTGGATGCCGACGGCGACCTGCGCTGGCTGGACGCCGCCGCCACGCCGCCACGGCTGCTGACCCGCGAGCCCGACGCCGCCTTCTGGCCCAGGGTGCAGGCCACGATCTTCCGCTGGCTGCCGCTCGACTCGCAGCTCTGAGCCCGCCCGGCCGGCGCGCCGGCCGCTGCCGCGCATACGGGCTTTTGCCGCGGTGGGGGCGTAGAATGCCGCGGCTGTTGCCCCCGGTTTCACCGCACGGGCGCGCACAACCAAAGAATTCAGCCACTTACCACAGATTGCCGGCGCCTTTCGCGCTTCCGCGAAACCTCCCGCCGGCTGCGGAGTTTTGGAATGATCTTCGAGCACCTCGATACCTACGGCCACGAGCAGGTCGTGTTCTGCCACAACAAGGACGCCGGCCTGAAGGCGATCATCGCCATCCACAACACCGTGCTGGGCCCGGCGCTGGGCGGCACCCGCATGTGGCCGTACAAGACCGAGGCCGAGGCGCTCAACGACGTGCTGCGCCTGTCGCGCGGCATGACGTACAAGAATGCGGTCGCCGGCCTGGACATCGGCGGCGGCAAGGCGGTGATCATCGGCGACCCCGCGACCGACAAGTCCGAGGCGCTGTTCCGCGCGTTCGGCCAGTTCGTGCAGTCGCTGGGCGGGCGCTACATCACCGCCGAGGACGTCGGCATCGACGTCAACGACATGGAATACGTGTACCGCGAGACCGAGTTCGTGACCGGCGTGCACCAGGTGCATGGCGGCTCGGGCGACCCGTCGCCGTTCACGGCCTACGGTTCGCTGCAGGGCCTGATGGCCACGCTGCAGAAGAAGTACGGCGACGAGGAAGTCGGCAACTACAGCTACGCCGTGCAGGGCCTGGGCCACGTGGGCATGGAGTACGTGAAGCTGCTGAACGAGCGCGGCGCGAAGATCTTCGTGACCGACATCAACAAGGCGCTGCTGGACAAGGCGGTCAACGAGTACGGTGCCGAAGCGGTTGCGCCGGACGACATCTACGACGTCGACGCCGACGTCTACTCGCCCTGCGCGCTGGGCGGCACGCTCAACGAGCAGACGCTCGACCGCATGAAGTTCAAGGTCATCTGCGGGCCGGCCAACAACCAGCTGGCCAGCAACGCGATCGGCGACGAAGTGGCCAAGCGCGGCATCGTGTACGCGCCGGACTACGCCGTGAACGCCGGCGGCGTGATGAACGTGGCGCTGGAGATGACCGGCTACAACCGCGAGCGCGCCATGCGCATGATGCGCACGATCTACCACAACCTGACGCGCATCTTCGAGATCTCCGAGCGCGACGGCATCCCGACCTACAAGGCCGCCGACCGCATGGCCGAAGAGCGCATCGAGGTGATGGGCAAGCTGAAGCTGCCGCTGGGTCGCAGCACCCCGCGCTTCCAGGGCCGCATCCGCGGCGGCGCATAATCATCCGCGCCACGTAGTACGCGACGACGGGGCCGAGTGCCCCGTCGTTGTTTCCGAACTTCGCGCCGGCACCGGATGTGCCGGCCGCACCACATGGAGGATCGAACATGCGCCCGTTTCCACTGGGAGAAGACATCGACGCGCTGCGCGACGCCGTGCGCCGTTTCGCCGAGGCCGAGATCGCGCCGCTCGCCGAGGCCGCCGACCGCGACAACGCGTTCCCGCAGGCGCTGTGGCCGAAGCTCGGCGAGATGGGCCTGCTCGGCCTGACCGTGCCGGGTGAATTCGGCGGCAGCGACATGGGCTACCTGGCGCACCTGGTGGCGATGGAGGAGATCTCGCGCGCTTCGGGCGCCATCGGCCTGTCGTACGGCGCGCACTCCAACCTCTGCGTCAACAACCTTTACGCCAATGGCAACGATGCGCAGCGCGCGAAGTACCTGCCCAAGCTGTGCAGCGGCGAGTGGAAGGGCGCACTGGCGATGAGCGAGGCCGGCGCCGGCTCCGACGTGGTCGGCTCGATGGCCTGCCGCGCCGAGCTGCGCGACGGCGTGTGGGTCGCCAACGGCAGCAAGATGTGGATCACCAACGGCCCCGAGGCCGACGTGCTGGTGGTGTACATGCGCACCGCGGGCAAGGATGCCGGCAGCAAGTGCATGACGGCGTTCATCGTGGAACGCGGCATGCCCGGGTTCCGCACCGCGCAGAAGCTCGACAAGCTGGGCATGCGCGGCTCCAACACCTGCGAGCTGGTGTTCGAGGACTGCGCGATCCCGGTGGAGAACGTGCTGGGCGAGGTGAACCAGGGCGTGCGCGTGCTGATGAAGGGCCTGGACACCGAACGCCTGGTGCTCTCGGGCGGCCCGATCGGCCTGATGCAGGCGGCGCTGGATGCCGCCCTGCCCTACGTGCGCGAGCGCCGCCAGTTCGATGCCGCCATCGGCACCTTCGGCATCATGCAGGCCAAGATCGCCGACATGTACACGGCGCTGCAGTCCAGCCGCGCGTTTGCCTACCAGGTGGCGCGCGACTACGACGCCGGCCACCGCTCGCGCGTGGATGCGGCCAGCTGCCTGCTGCACGCCTCCGAAGCCGCGGTGCAGGTGGCGCTGGAAGGCATCCAGGCGCTGGGCGGCAACGGCTACATCAACGAGTACCCGACCGGCCGCATCCTGCGCGACGCCAAGCTGTACGCGATCGGCGCCGGCACCAACGAGATCCGGCGCATGCTGATCGGCCGCGAGCTGTTCGAAGGGCGGGCCTAGAACCCCGCCGCGTAGCGCAGCGAGACCATCCGCTCATCGCCGCGCGGACCGAAGCGCTGGTCGAAGCCGAGACCCAGCATCGCGTTGCGGCCCAGCCTTGACTGCACACCCAGGCCGAACACGCCGCCCGACAGCGCCGGCGCCTGCCCGCCCAGCGGCGCCCAGGCCTGCACGCCGGTGAAGCTCGCCGCCACGTCGAAGCCGCTTGCGGCCAGCGTCTCCTGCCACTCGCCGTAGCCGTGCACGCGCAGGCCGTGCCACGCGCCTTCCATGCGCAGGCCTGCGATCGCCTGGCTGCGGCTTGCCGACCACGCGTCCGTGCGCAGGCCGAAGCCGTCGGCCCCGCCTTCGTTGAAGCCGTCGCTGCGCATGCGCGCGTGTTGGGCGGCGATGTAGGGCGTGAGTGCGACGCCGGCGATGTCGAAGCGGTAGCCGGTCTCGAGGCTGGCCGCGGAGTAGTCGCCGCCGTAGCGGCTGGAGACGCCCGCGGTGTCGCCGCCGGCAAACAGGCGGCGCTCGATGTCGCGCTGGAAACGCCCCGACGTGGCCTGACCCGATAGATAGGCGTTGCCACGCAGCCAGCCGGCATACGCCGTGCCCAGGGTCTGGCGGTCGTGGCCGCGATCGCCAAGGCCTTCGACGCGGCCCAGCGCGCGGGTCTCGCCGAAGGCGAAGCCGGCGGTCGCGCCGTTGCCGAGGTCGTGATCGCGCCCCATCAACCAGCCGTCGACCGCGAAGCCGTTGCCGGCAAGGCCACCCTCGCCCCCGCTGCCGAGCGTGCGCGTCCATGCGCCCGCACCGCGCGCATTGCCGTCGAACGCATCGAAGCGCGACGACAGCGCGCGCCGGCCCATGTCGATGGTGTCCAGCGTCATCGCCGTGGCCGCGGCGTGCAGCTCGCCCGACAGGCTTGACAGCGCCCGCTGTGCGCCGGCCTGGGTGCCAATGCGCTGGAACTCGCCGGCAGCAGCGATGAAGCCGCCGTCGATCGCCCCGCCGGCATCACGCTGCTGGCGGTCGATCTCGCGGAACGCCTGCTCGATGCGCTCCGCCGACAGCATGCTGGCCGGCGTGATGGCGTTGAACGAGGCCGCGACCGCGGTGATGTCCAGGCGCTGGATGTCGAGCCAGACGTGGAAGTCGGTATACGCCAGGCTGGCGTCGAGGAACACGCCCGGTGCCGCGGTCAGCGCGTCGAAGGTGCCGGTCACACGTGCCGTCGCGAACAGGAGCTCCTCGCGGCTCGAGGTGGTGTAGCCGTTGCGCACGCCGAGCACCTGCAGGTCGCCGCCCTCGATGACCGCGGCGCCGATGACGCGCAGTCCGGTGCCCAGCTCGATGCCGAGCGTGGCGCCGGCACGGTGGATGAGGTCGCCCTGCACCTCGAGGGTGAGGCGGTCACTGCCACCCTGGCCGCCGGGTGCGCGCACCTCGACCCGGCCGGCGTTCTCCAGGCCGCCCCAGAGCCGCGTCCCGGTGAGGAACCGGCCTGCGGGACCCACCCACACGTCGCCCGCCACCCCGCCCCTGGCATGCAGCGTACCCTCCGCGACCTCGAGCCCGCCGCCGTTGAGCGCGTTGTTTTCAAGCACCAGCGTGCCGCTGCCCTGCTTGCGCACCGCACCGGCGCCGGAGAGCTGGTTCCACCAGCTCGAGCTGAAGCCGTCGAAGTCCGCGGTGACCGTGCCCCAGTCGAGCCGCGCCGGACCGCCGACCGCCTTGCCGACATCGAGTGCGCCGTTGCCGAACACCGGGTCGATGCCGCTGGCGCCGAGATCGGTCGCGGTGCCAAGCAGCGTCTGCCGCACCAGGTCGTTGTTGAAGTACGGGAACGCCTGCCACACCAGCGCGGCAGCGCCCGACACCAGCGGCGCCGCGAGCGACGTGCCGGACCAGCGCCAGTAGTCCGGGGCATGCGGCGGATTGTCCGCGCCGGTGACCACCACGGTGCCGGGCGCGACCATGCAGTAGTCCATGGCGATGCCGCAGGCATTGGAGTATGTGCCCAGGTGCGAGGTGCTGCCTTCGGCAAGCGCCGCCACCGCGATCCAGCCGCGCGCAAGGTCCGCCGCGGGCAGGCTGCCGCCGGGGCCTTGCTGGCTCGGCAGCGCCGCCATGTCGGATGGAGTGGCAAAGGCGGAGTTGCCGGTGGCGAACACCACCAGGCCGTCGTTGCCGATGATGAAGGGCCGGTACTCGGCGGCGATCGCCGCGGTGACGTTCGGATTGCTCCAGTACAGCCCGCCCCAGGAGTTGTTCATGATGCGCACGCCGCGGTCGATCAGGTCGCGGTGCACGCCGGCCAGGCCCAGCGGTCCGTCGACCTCGTTGCCCTCGCCGGAGCCGTCGTCTTCCGGCGGGCTGTCGCTGATGATGCGCGCGGACACGATTTCCGCTCCCGGCGCGATGCCGCCGGGCCACTTGCCGAACGCCTGCCCCGCCGCGGCCTGCGCCACCGCGGTGCCGTGGCCCACCACATCGTCCACCGTCAGGTTGTTGTTGCGGCCGTCGATGTACACGAGGTTCGACACCACCCGGCCGCCGAACGCCGGATGGTTGCGGTTGACGCCGCTGTCGACGAAGCCGATGCGCACGCCGGCACCGGTGTAGCCGGCGGCGTGCGCCGCGGCGGCATTCGTATGGACGAGATGCTGGCTGTACGCCGGATTGGGCGCTTCCACCACCGGCGGCGGGGGCGGCGGGGGTGGCGGGGGTGGCGCTGCTGGCGGCGGGTCGACACGCACATTGTCACCACCACCACCGCCGCCACATGCCGCAAGCGCGGCTGCCAGCATCGCCACTGCCAGCCTTGCGATGGTCCTGCCATCGGTGCCTGCCCACCTGATTCCCGCCATCACCCTCTCCCTGGAAGTTGCCGCAGCACCGCTATTACGCCAAAAACCCGCCAGGCGCCAAGCATGGCAGCCGCGGCTGGCCCGAATGGACGATTCCGCGGCGCTGGCGCGGTGCGATAATGCCAGCACAATCCCCACGGAGTTCACCATGACCGACATCGTCATCGTCGGTGCCAAGCGCACCGCCATCGGTTCCATGCTCGGCCAGTTCACCGGCGTGCCCACCCCGACCCTCGGTGCCACGGCGATCTCCGCCGCGCTCGCCGCTGCGGGCGTCGCTGGCGATCAGGTCGACGAAGTGCTGATGGGCTGCGTGCTGCCGGCCGGCCTTGGCCAGGCGCCCGCGCGCCAGGCTTCGCGCGCCGCGGGCATCCACGATGCCGCCGGCTGCACCACCGTCAACAAGGTGTGCGGCTCGGGCATGAAGACCATCATGCTGGCGCACGACATGATCAAGGCCGGCTCGGCCTCGGTGGTGGTGGCGGGCGGCATGGAGTCGATGACCAATGCGCCGCACCTGCTCAACGGTTCGCGCACCGGCCTGCGCTTCGGCAGCGCCGAGTTCCTCGACCACATGGCCCACGATGGCCTGACCAACCCCGACGACGGCAAGGCGATGGGCGTGTTCGGCGATGCCGCCTGCGAGAAGTACGGCTTCAGCCGCGAGGCGCTCGATGCGTTCTCCACCGAGAGCGTGCGTCGCGCGCAGCAGGCGCAGGCCTCGGGTGCCTACAGGGACGAGATCGCGCCGGTCACCGTGAAGTCCCGCAAGGGCGAGGTGGTGGTGGACAGCGACGAGGAACCGGGCCGCATCGATGTCGGCAAGATCCCGGGCCTGCGCCCGGCGTTCGGCAAGGACGGGCTGCTGACGGCGGCATCCTCCTCGAAGATTTCCGATGGCGCCGCCGCGGTCGTGCTGATGTCGGCCGACGAGGCCGCGCGCCGCGGGATCGCCCCGCTGGCGCGCATCGTGGCGCATGCCGGCCACGCGCAGGCCCCGGAATGGTTCACCACCGCGCCGGTGAAAGCGATTTCAAGCGTGCTTGCCAAAGCCGGCTGGACGGTCGCCGACGTCGACCTGTTCGAGATCAACGAGGCGTTCGCGTGCGTCGCCATGGCGCCCATGCACGATCTCGACATTCCCCACGCCAAGGTAAACGTCAATGGTGGCGCCTGCGCCCTGGGACACCCGATCGGCGCCAGCGGAGCGCGCCTGGTGGTCACCCTGCTGCACGCCCTGAAGGCCAGCGGCGGCAAGCGCGGCGTGGCGTCCCTGTGTATTGGTGGTGGCGAAGCGACGGCGATTGCGGTGGAACTTGCCTGATCCGTTAACGCGCCCTTTACCTCTGGCACTTCAAACTACCGCTTGACAGCCAATCGAGGCTTGTCATCATTGTCGCGGCGCGCAGTTGCGCGTTGCCCAATCCACGACGAGGAATGTACCAAATGACCATCAACAAGCTGCTGATCGCGCTGGCGCTGGGCTTCGCCCTGACCGCGTGCACCAACAAGGACGCCGCCGCCGACGCCGCTGCCGACGCCGCGCAGACCGCCGACCAGGCTGCTGCCGACGCCGCCATGGCCGGCACGCAGGCTGCCGACGCCGCTGCCGACTCGGCCGTTGCCGCTGCTGACGCCGCTGCCGACCAGGCCGCTGCCGCTGCTGCCGCGACCACCGGCGAAGCCGCCGACGCTGCTGCCGATGCCGCCGAAGACGCGCTCGACACCGCGCAGGACGCTGCCGACGCCGCCGAGAACGAGGCCGAGGCTGTCAAGGACGCGGCGACCCCGTAATCGGGTCGGTCGTATCGCAAGCGTCATGTAAAAAGAGAAGCCGCTGGTCCGCCAGCGGCTTTTCCTTTCCGACCGTTGCACCTCCGCTCCACCACACTGCCCAGGGGATATCCCATGAAGATCAAGACCATCGCGCTGCTGGCCGCCTGCACCTTCGCGCTCGCCGCGTGCCAGAACGAGACCTCCACCGCCCAGCAGGCGTCGGCCGAAGCCGAAGCCACCGCCGAGACCGCCGGCGACTCCATCGGCCAGGCCGCTGAAGCCACCGGTGACGCCGTTGCCGCGTCCGCCAACGCCGCTGCCGCTGCCGCCGGCGAAACCGCCGCCGAAGCCGAGATGGCCGTCGACCAGGCCACCGCCGAAGCGCAGGCCGCTGCCGCTGCCGCCGCCGACAATGCGCAGGCCGCCACCGCCGAAGCACTGCGCGACGCCGCCGACTCGGCCGACCGCGCCGCCGAGAAGGTCGAAGACTGACCTTCGCCGCCAGGCTTTGCCCGGCAGCAGGGCCCGCTTCGGCGGGCCTTTTTTCTTGCGGGTATCCTTGCCGGCCACCCGCAGCCCGATGTGAGCGCATGCCCGTCCTCAGCAGCAGCCTGGACACCGCGTCCAGCGACTTCACCGGCAATGTCGAACACCACCGCGCCCTGGTCGACGAACTCGACCGGCGCCTGGCACGCGCGGCCGACGGCGGTGGCGACAAGGCACGCGAGAAGCACGTCGCGCGCGGCAAGCTGCTGCCGCGCGAGCGCATCGCCGCCCTGCTCGACCCCGGTTCCCCTTTCCTCGAGATCGCGCCGCTGGCCGCCGAGGACATGTACGACGGCGCCGCGCCCGCGGCCGGCATGGTCTGCGGCATCGGCCGGGTGATGGGCCAGGAAGTGGTGGTGGTGGCCAACGACGCGACCGTCAAGGGCGGGACCTACTTCCCGATGACGGTGAAGAAGCACCTGCGCGCGCAGGAGATCGCGCGCGAGAACCACCTGCCCTGCGTGTACCTGGTCGACTCGGGCGGCGCGTTCCTGCCGCTGCAGGACGAGGTGTTCCCGGACCGCGAGCACTTCGGCCGCATCTTCTACAACCAGGCGCGGATGAGCGCCGACAACATCCCGCAGGTCGCGGTGGTGATGGGCTCGTGCACCGCCGGCGGCGCCTACGTGCCGGCGATGTGCGACGAGTCGATCATCGTCAAGGACCAGGGCACGATCTTCCTCGGCGGCCCGCCGCTGGTGAAGGCGGCCACCGGCGAGATCGTCGATGCCGAGGCGCTCGGCGGCGCCGACGTGCACACCGCGGTCTCCGGCGTGGCCGACCATTTCGCCGAGGACGACCGGCACGCGCTGCAGATCGCCCGCGACATCGTCGGCACCTTCAACCGCCGCAAGCTGCTGCCGGTGGCGACGCGCCCGGTGACCGGGCCGCTGTTTGCCGCCGAAGAGCTGTACGGCATCGTGCCCAGGGACACGCGCCGGCCGTTCGACATCCGCGAGGTGATCGCGCGCATCGTCGATGGCAGCGAGTTCCAGGAGTTCAAGGCCCGCTACGGCAAGACCCTGGTCACCGGCTTCGCGCACCTGCACGGCTATCCGGTGGGCATCGTCGCCAACAACGGCATCCTGTTCTCGGAGTCCGCGCTCAAGGGCGCGCACTTCATCGAGCTCTGCAACCAGCGCGGCATCCCGCTGGTGTTCCTGCAGAACATCACCGGCTTCATGGTCGGCAGGAAATACGAGAACGCCGGCATCGCCAAGGACGGGGCCAAGATGGTCACCGCCGTGGCGTGCTCGAGCGTGCCCAAGTTCACGGTGGTCATCGGCGGCAGCTTCGGCGCCGGCAACTACGCGATGTGCGGCCGCGCCTACGGCGCGCGCTTCCTGTGGATGTGGCCCAACGCGCGCATCAGCGTGATGGGCGGCGAGCAGGCGGCGAGCGTGCTGGCCACCGTCACACGCGACGGCATCGAGGCGCGCGGCGGCAGCTGGAGCGCGGACGAGGAGGCGGCCTTCAAGGCACCCATCCGCGAGCAGTACGAGGCGCAGGGCAGCCCGTGGTACGCCACGGCGCGGCTGTGGGACGACGGCATCATCGACCCCGCCGACACCCGGCGGGTGCTCGGCCTGGCGGTGTCCGCATCGCTCAATGCCCCCGTGGAACCGGCCCGCTACGGCGTTTTCCGCATGTAGCGACGCGCGCAAGTCATTGGTGCGGTTCAGGTTTGGTGACCCGTGTCACAGCGATGTGAAGGCGTTCGCGTGATAGGCTCGGACTTCCCTGACGCCCTGCCCTGTACCCGAGGAAGCATCCCCCGATGGCCATTTTCAACCCGCAAGGTTCCGCCAAGAAAGACACCTCGTTGCCGTTCGGCAACAACACCGCCACCAGCCACCTCGACACGCCGGTGCGCGAGCCCGCGCCCGCGATCGCCGACTTCACGCCGGTGCAGACGCCCACGCCGACCCCGCGCGTGCCTGCGCAGCCGCAGCTCAAGGAATCGCTGATCGCCGCCGACCTCACCATCGAGGGCAAGATCTCCGGCAGCGGCCACGTGCGCATCGCCGGCAAGTTCAAGGGCGACGTGAACGTCGAAGGCGACCTGACCATCGAAACCGGCGCCAAGCTCAACGGTGGCGTGCGCGCGCAGCGGGTCACGGTGGCCGGCGAGCTGGAAGGCAACATCGAGTCGGCGTCGCGCGTGGAACTGCAGGCGTCGTCGGTGCTGATGGGCGACGTCAAGGCGGGCACGCTGACGGTGGCCGCCGGTGCGCGCATCCGCGGCAACGTGGAGTGTGGCTGGGGCGACGATGCGCCCGGCAAGGACGACAAGGGCAAGAAGGACGCCTCGAAGGCCGGGCTCGACCTGGTCTCGTGAGCACACGCCCCGGTGCGGCAGGTGCCACGCGCACCTGCCCGCACTGCAAGACGACGATCCTGGAAAGCGCGGTGACGTGCCCGTCGTGCCGGCACTACCTGCGCTTCGAAGACAAGGCCCAGCCGACCCAGGTCACGCGTGCACTGCAGGTGGAGGGCGAGATCCGCCATCCCGCCGAGGGCGGCGCGTGGGAGTACTCGGTGGTGTTGACCATCCGTGACGACGAGGGCAAGGAGGTCTCGCACCAGGTGGTTGGCGTGGGCGCCATCCATCCGGGCGATGCGCGCACGTTCACGCTGGCGGTGGAGTTGATGCCGACCAACGACATGCGGCGGATGCCGAAGAGGCCTACTTCGCGGCACTGAGGTGATTGGCTTGGCGAGGCGGTGGGCGTGCACCGTGCTCCACCTTCTTGCGTGCCGAGGCCGGCTCCGCACGGTGCACGCCCACCGCGCCGATTGCTGTCGCGGGGTTGGCGTCCCTTCGGGCCGCGAAAGGCTTGCCACGGGCGGGTTGGCGCATCGCGCAGCGGGCCTGAAGGCCCGAAGGGCCGTCAGACCGCGAAGCGATGTGACGACCCGCCAGCGCGACCTGGACTCTCCGCCATGCACACGCCTTTTGCATCGAACCGCGTCGCCATCCTTACGCCGGACCCGGCGGATGAGACGTATGCCGGGAGCTGGCCCGATGTACTCGCGCGGCTCTCCGGCGCGCTCGCCACCGCAGGCGTGACGGCAACGCCGACTCCCTGGACCGCGCATGTCGACGACTGCGGGCAGCTCATGGAAAATTCCGCTCGTGCTGCCGCTGCTCGCATGGGGCTACCACCTCGACCACGCGCGCTGGCTGCGGGCATGCCGGGCATGGCAGGACGCGGGCGTGCCGATCGCCAACCCGGCCGCCGTGCTGGCTTCCAACTCCGACAAGCACTACCTCGACGCACTGGCGCGACGCGGTATCGCCATCCCGCCCACCACCTGGACCGAGCGCGTCACGCGCGAACAGATCGATGCGATGTTCGAGGCAACCGGCGCCGCACAGCTGATCGTCAAGCCCGCCGTGTCCGGCGGTGCCTGGCAGACGCAGCGCGTGCGTCGCGGCGAGGCACTGGTGGGCGCGCCCGACGGTGCCGCGATGATCCAGCCCTACCTGCCGACAATCGAGACCGCTGGCGAAACCTCGCTGCTGTTCTTCGGCGGCCGCCTGAGCCACGCCGTCAACAAGCGCCCGGTGGACGGCGACTTCCGCATCCAGGTGCAATACGGCGGCCTCTACAGCGCCGTGCCGAGCCCGCCCGCCGGCGCGCTCGCGCTGGCCGAGCAGACCCTGGCCGCGATCGGCGCGCCCTTGCTGTACGCCCGCATCGATGTCGTGCCCGACGCCGACGGCCGCTGGCTGCTGATGGAAGCCGAACTGATCGAACCGGATTTCTACCTCGGCCAGGATCCCAACGCCGGCGCCGGATTCGCCCAGGCAGTCCGCGCCCATCTCACGACGACACCGTAGGGCGGGCATGCCCGCCAGCGCGCCCCGGCTTTTCCACCACCCTGCGAAACCGTCGCCACGGGCGGGTTGGTGCATCGCGCAGCGGGCCTGAAGGCCCGAAGGGCCGTCAGACCGCGAAGCGATGTGCCAACCCGCCAGCGCGCGCCCCGGCTTTTCCGCCACCCGGCGAAACCGTCGCCACGGGCGGGTTGGCGCATCGCGCAGCGGGCCTAAAGGCCCGAAGGGCCGTCAGACCGCGAAGCGATGTGCCAACCCGCCAGCGCGCGACATGAGAGCCTCAACTGCACCCACCACACGACCCACCGCCACAACTGGTGCCGGAGCCGCTACCCGCGGGAGCGATACGCAGGCCGAGACGGCGCATCCAAGGCGGGCGGCCATCGCGCACGAGTGGCAGCGCGACGGCAATGCGCAGGCGGCGCGTGGTGCCGGGAAACTGCCGGCGCAGCGCCATCCAGGCGGCGAGCAGCACCACCAGCGCCACCACCCCGTATTGCACGGCCAGGCCGATGCCCATCGTCAGCCGCCGCCCAGGGCCACGGTGATCTGGTAGGTCGCAAACGACGCCATGTAGGCCAGCAGGAACAGGAACACGGCGTTGATGGCCATGAGCTTCCAGGAGCCGGTCTCGCGGCGGATGGCGGCCCAGGTGGCGATGCACTGCGGCGCGTAGATGAACCACACCAGCAGCGACAGCCCGGTGGCCAGCGACCAGCCGTCGCTGATGATCGGCAGCAGGGCCTGGCTGGCCGCATCGTCGTCGACGGCCGACAGGGCATACACCGTGGCCAGCGCGGACACCGCCACTTCGCGCGCGGCAAGGCCCGGAATCAGCGCGATGCAGATCTGCCAGTTGAAGCCGATCGGTGCGAACACCGCCGCAAGCGCGTGGCCGATGCGGCCGGCGAAGCTGTAGTCGATGGCGG
Source organism: Luteimonas sp. MC1825 (assembly GCF_014764385.1). Taxonomy (NCBI): domain Bacteria; kingdom Pseudomonadati; phylum Pseudomonadota; class Gammaproteobacteria; order Lysobacterales; family Lysobacteraceae; genus Luteimonas; species Luteimonas sp. MC1825. The sequence continues at coordinate 1,835,806 of NZ_CP061714.1, forward strand.
GGCCGATGGCGTCGGCCGGCGGCGCCGGGAATGACAGCAGCACCCACAGCAGCACGGTCAGCGCGAAGATGATGCCGCCGACGCGCTTGAGGAAGATCATGCCGCGCTCGTAGAGCCCGATCAGCAGATCGCGCGGGTGCGGCACCCGGTACGACGGCAGCTCCAGCAGCAGCGGGTGCTCGCCCTTGTCGCGGCGCCAGCGCTTCATGATCCACGACACGGCCAGCGCGCTGACGATGCCGGCCATGTACAGCGCGAACAGCACCAGGCCCTGCAGGTTGAACATGCCGGCGACTTCGCGCGCCGGGATGAACGCGCCGATCAGCAGCGCATACACCGGCAGTCGCGCCGAGCAGGTCATTAGCGGCGCCACCATGATCGTGGCGATGCGGTCGCGCGGATCCTGGATGGAGCGCGTGGACATGATGCCGGGCACCGCGCAGGCGAAGCTCGACAGCAGCGGGATGAACGAACGTCCGGAGAGGCCCGCCGCCGCCATCATGCGGTCGAGCAGGAACGCCGCGCGCGGCAGGTAGCCGGACTCCTCCAGCGCGAGGATGAAGGCGAACAGCACCAGGATCTGCGGCAGGAACACCACCACCCCGCCCAGCCCGGCGATGATGCCGTCGACCAGCAGGCTGCGCAGCGGGCCGTCCGGCATGGTCGTGGCGACGGCATCGCCCAGCCACGCGGTGCCCCCCTCGATCAGGTCCATCACCGGCGTGGCCCAGGCGTACACCGCCTGGAAAATCAGGAACATGACCACCGCCAGCGTCAGCAGGCCCGACACGGGGTGCAGCAGCCAGCGGTCGAGGCTGTCGTCCAGGCGCGCGGTGCGCGTGGGCATGCTGACCGCAAGCGCCAGCAGGCGCCGGGTCTCCGCGTGCAGGGCGTCGCTGTCGACCGTCGCGTCCGCGCCACCCAGGCGCCTGTGCGGCGCCCGCGGTGCCGCGGTCATCGCTTCGATCTGTTCGACCAGCGCCACGGCACCGTCGTGCTGCACGGCAATGGTCTCCACCACCGGCACGCCGAGTTCGGCCTCCAGCGCGGCGCGGTCGATCACCACGCCGCGGCGCGCGGCGGCGTCGGCCATGTTGAGCGCCACCACCATCGGCAGGCCGAGCTCGCGCACTTCCAGCGCGAAGCGCAGGTGCAGGCGCAGGTTGGTGGCGTCGACCACGCAGACGATGGCGTCGGGCACCGGCTCGCCCGGATAGAAGCCGCGGCACAGGTCGCGGGTGATCGCCTCGTCCAGGCTCGAGGGATGCAGGCTGTAGGCACCCGGCAGGTCGAGCACCGCGTACTGGCGCCCGGACGGCGCGACCAGCCGCCCTTCCTTGCGCTCCACGGTGACGCCCGTGTAGTTGGCGACCTTCTGCCGGCTGCCGGTCAGCTGGTTGAACAGCGCGGTCTTGCCGCAGTTCGGATTGCCGACCAGGGCCAGTCGCGGCAGCGCCTTGGCGTCGACGCTCATGGGCGAGCGTCGCCATTGCGCAGCACCACCCGCGCGGCCTCGTCGCGACGCAGGGCGAAGCGCGTGTAGCCGACCTGGACCAGCAGCGGTTCGGAACCGAACGGCCCGGCGGCGGTGACCTGCACTTCCTCGCCGGCCACGAACCCGAGCTCGCGCAGGCGGCGCGCGATGTGGTCGTTGTCGTAGCGCGCCTCGACGCGGTCGACGATCGCAGGCGTGCGGCGCGGCAGCTCGGTCAGCCTCACGGGAACTTCCAAATGGGAACAGTTCTCATTGTAGCGCGGTCACGGGGCGCGGCTATCATTTATGTCCTTACGCGGAGGCTCACGATGCCGGCACCCCTGACACTCACCCGGCACGGCGCGGTGGCGCGCCTGTGCCTGGACCGTCCGACACTGCACAACGCCTTCGACGCGGCGCTGATCGCGGAACTGACCGCGGCACTCGATGCGCTGGCCGGCGATGCGTCGGTCCGGGTGGTGGTGCTGGAGGGCCGCGGGGCCTCGTTCTCGGCCGGCGCCGACCTCAACTGGATGCGCGCCATGGCCAGTGCCGACGAGGGCGCGAACCGCGACGACGCCCTCGCCCTGGCGCGGCTGATGCGCAGCCTCGATCGCCTGCCCAGGCCGACCATCGCGCGCGTGCACGGCGCGGCATTCGGCGGCGGCGTGGGCCTGGTGGCCTGCTGCGACATCGCCATCGGCGTGCCGGAGGCGAAGTTCGGCCTCACCGAAAGCCGCCTGGGCCTGCTGCCGGCGGTGATCTCGCCCTACGTGATCGCCGCCATCGGCAGCCGCCAGGCACGGCGCTGGTTCGCCACCGCCGAGATCTTCGATGCCGCCGAGGCGCTGCGCATCGGCCTGCTGCACCAGGTGGTGCCCGCCGACCAGCTGGACGCCGCCATCGATCGCCAGGTGGCCCTGCTGCTGAAAGCCGCGCCGTTCGCCTCGGCCGACGCCAAGCGCCTGGTGCGCGAAGTCGCCGCGGCCACCGACCCCGACCGCCTCGACCACGACAACGCCGCCCTTATCGCGGCCCTGCGCGTTTCACCCGAAGGCCAGGAGGGCCTGGGCGCGTTCCTCGACAAGCGCGTTCCACGCTGGGTCGAGTAGAAAAGTACCCCGTGTAGTACTTCGCGTCCTTCGCGACCTTCGCGTCTTTCGCGACCTTCGCGAGAACACCCTTCGCACCTAGACTCTCCTCCATCCGCGTCTATCCGCGGAAATCCGTGGCCAAAAAAAATGCCCTTCACCAAGATTCTGATCGCCAACCGCGGCGAAATCGCCTGCCGCGTCATCCGCACCGCGCGGCGCATGGGCATCGCCACGGTGGCGGTGTATTCCGAGGCCGACGCCGATGCACAGCATGTGCGACTGGCGGACGAGGCGTATCCGATCGGTGGCCCGCGGCCGCAGGACAGCTACCTGCGTGGCGACGTGATCCTCGACGTGGCGAAGCAGTCCGGTGCACGGGCCATCCATCCCGGTTACGGCTTCCTCAGCGAGAACGCCGACTTCGCGGATGCGGTCGAGGGCGCCGGCATCGCCTTCATCGGCCCCAAGGCGGCGTCGATGCGCAAGATGGGCAGCAAGGCCGGCGCCAAGGAGCTGATGCACGCCGCGGGCGTCCCGGTGGTGCCCGGCTATACCGGCGAGGACCAGGCGCCGGAGCTCCTGCGGCGCGAAGCCGACCGCATCGGCTATCCGCTGATGATCAAGGCCGCGCACGGCGGCGGCGGCAAGGGCATGCGCGTGGTGCGCGCGGCCGCGGAATTCCTGCCGGCGCTGGAAAGCTGCCAGCGCGAGGCGCGCAATGCCTTCGGCCGCGACCGCGTGCTGCTGGAGCGCTACATCGAGTCGCCGCGGCACATCGAGATCCAGGTGTTCGGCGATGCCCACGGCAACGCCATCCATCTCAACGAACGCGAGTGCTCGGCGCAGCGCCGCTACCAGAAGGTGCTCGAGGAGGCGCCCTCGCCGTTCCTCACGCCGGAACTGCGCGCGCGCATGGGCAAGGCCGCGGTGTTGGCCGCGCGCGCGATCGACTACGCCAACGCCGGCACGGTGGAGTTCATCGTCGCGCCGTCGGGCGAGTTCTTCTTCATGGAGATCAACACCCGGCTGCAGGTGGAACACCCGGTCACCGAGATGGTCACCGGCCTGGACCTGGTGGAGTGGCAGCTGCGCGTGGCCGCCGGCGAACCGCTGCCGCTGGCGCAGGACGCGATTCCGCGCGACGGCCACGCCATCGAGGTGCGGCTGTATGCCGAGGACCCCGACGCCGGTTTCCTGCCCGGCTCCGGCCGCCTGCAGCGCCTGCGCCTGCCGCAACCTTCGGCGCACGTGCGCGTCGATGCCGGCGTGGTCGAAGGCGACGTGGTGACGATCTTCTACGACCCGATGATCGCCAAGCTGATCGTGCACGACCGCGACCGCGCCGGCGCGCTGGCGCGGCTGCGCGACGCGCTGGCCGACTGCGCGATCGAAGGCCCGAAGTCGAACATCGCCTTTCTCGAACGCCTGGTCCGCCATCCGGCGGTGGTCGACGGCAGCATCGACACCGGCTACCTCGACCGCCATCTTGACGAGTTCATCGGAAACGACGCCGCCGCCGATGCCGGCGACCACGATGCCGCGCTGCTGGCCGCCGCCACCGCCGCGCTGCTCGCCGAAGAGGCCGAAGCCCGCTGCGCCGCGGCCGGCAGCAGCGACCCGGGCTCGCCCTGGGCGGTCGCCGACGGCTGGCGCCTGGGCCACGCCGGCCTGCGCCGCGTGGTGCTGCGCGCCGACGGCCTGCGCCACGTGTTCGAGGCGCACGGTGCCAACGGCGACTACCGCATCAGCCGCGACGGCGCTGACAGCGTGGTGGCTGGCGCGCGCCTTGCCGATGGCGGCCTGTCGGCGCGCTTCGGCGGTGCCGGCCGGCGCTACCGGCTGGACACCCACGCCACGCGCCTGCTGCTGCATGACGGCCGTCGCCACTGGCGCTTCGAGCGTGCCCCGGCCTACGAGGCCGAGCTCGCCGACACGGCCGGCACCGGCGACCGTATCGCGGCACCTATGCCCGGGCGTATCGTCGTCACCAGGGTGGCCCCGGGGGACAGCGTGGCGCAGGGACAGGAACTGCTGGTCATGGAGGCGATGAAGATGGAGCTCGCCCTCAAGGCGCCGCGCGACGGCGTGGTGGCCGAACTGCGCGCACGCGAAGGCGACTTCGTCGAGGCCGACGCCGTGCTGGTCCTGCTGGAGTCCTGAGCATGGCCCTGCCGTCACGGGTGCGCATCGTCGAGGTCGGGCCGCGCGACGGCCTGCAGAACGAGGCCGCGATCATCGCCACCGCCGACAAGATCGCCCTGGTCGACCGCTTGTCCGCAACCGGCCTGCAGGCGATCGAGGCCACCAGTTTCGTCAGCCCGAAGTGGGTGCCGCAGCTGGCGGACGCCGCCGAAGTGTTCACCGGCATCGCGCGCCGCGACGGCGTGGCCTATCCGGTGCTGGTGCCCAACCTGCACGGCTACACGCGCGCACGCGCGGTCGGCGCCACCGAGGTGGCGGTGTTCACCGCGGCGTCGGACACCTTCAACCGGCGCAACACCAACGCCGGCATCGACGAGTCGCTGGAACGCTTCCGCCCCGTGCTGGCGCAGGCCGCGGAAGACGGCGTGCGCGTGCGCGGCTACGTCTCAACCGCGCTCGGCTGCCCGTACCAGGGCGAGGTGCCGGTCGGCGAGGTGGTGCGCGTGGCGCGCGCGTTGCATGCCATGGGCTGCTACGAGATCTCGCTGGGCGACACCATCGGCGTGGGCACCCCGGGCAAGGCGCGCGCGATGCTGCGTGCGGTGGCCGGCGATGTGCCGATGGATGCGCTGGCGGTGCATTTCCACGACACCTACGGACAGGCGCTGGCCAATGTGCTGGCCTGCCTGGAGGAAGGCGTGGCGGTGGTCGATGCCGCGGTCTCGGGCACCGGAGGCTGCCCGTACGCGAAGGGTGCCAGCGGCAACCTCGCCACCGAGGACCTCGTGTATATGCTGCACGGCATGGGCATCCACACCGGTGTCGACCTCGACGCGCTGGCCGATACCGGTCGCTGGCTGGCGGGGCTGCTTGGCCGCGAAAGCGGCAGCCGGGTGACCCGGGCACGCGCCACGACATGAGCGCATCGGGCCTGCAGGAAACCCCGGTGCCACCGTCGGCCAACGACGGCAGCGCACAGGTCCTGGCAGCGCTCGACTGCGCCTCCCGCGACTCCACCCTGCCCGCCCGCACCCGCGACCTGCTCTGCCGCGCACGCGATGCGCTGCAGGCGGCCAGCGTCGACGCCGAGATCGCGCGCCTGCGCTACCACGCGCTGTTCGACGCGGTGCCGGACCCGGTCAGCATCATCGACGAGCACGGCACCGTGCTCGACCTCAACAAGGCCGGCATGGCGGCCTACCGCCGGCCGCGCGAGGAGGTCGTCGGCCAGCCGATCCACGTGCTCAACCCAGACCTGCCCGAGGACCACATGGGCCCGGTGTGGGAGGCGGTGGACCGCGGCGAGAGCTTCGTCATCGAAGTGAGCAACATGCGCGCCGACGGCACGCGCTTCCCGGTGGAAGTGCATTCGGCGGGTTTCCTGCATGAGGGCCGCAGGTGCGTGGTGGCGGTGGCGCGCGACCTCAGCCGCAGGCAGGAAGCCGAGGTGCGCTACCGCGAACTGATGGAGGTGATCGACAAGGGCATCGTGATCCAGACAGCCGATGGCAGCCTGGTCTACGCCAACTCGGCGGCGCTGCGCATGATCGGCGTGCCCGGGCATGTGCCGGGCTACCCGAAGCAGCGCACGCCGCGGCCAGCCGGCGAATGGATGGTGCTGCGCGAGGACGGCAGCGAAATGCCGGCCGACGAATACCCGGCCATGCGCGCCATCCGCGAGGGTCGCCTGGTCGGCAGCACCCTGCTTGGCCTCTACCACCGCCCCCAACGCAAGCTGCGCTGGCTGTCGGTGACCGCGGTGCCGCAGTACGCCGCCGGCAGCGACCGGCCGCACCAGGCGTTGTCGATGTTCTCCGACGTCACCGCGCTCAAGCGCGACAGCGCGCTGTTCCACCGCGTGCAGGCGCTGGCGCGCATTGGCGGCTGGGAATGGGACCGCGCCAGCGCGCGGCTGTACCTCACCGATGTCGCCGCCGGGATCCTGGCGCAGGCGCAGGTGCCGGCTTCGATCGACGACATGATCGCCTGCCTCGCCCACGACGACCGCCCGCGCTTCCGACGCGCGGTGGAGGCGACGATCCTCGAAGGCCACGGCTTCGACCTCGAGTTGCAGGGCGCGCGGGCCGACGGCCACGCGTTCTGGGTGCGCGTGATCGGCGAGGCCGAGCCTGGCGACCCGGGCGCAAGCCGCATCACCGGCACCCTGCAGGACATCACCGCGCACAAGCAGGGCCAGGAAACCCTGCGCGTGCAGGCGCGCACCGACCCGCTCACCGGGCTGCTCAACCGCGATGCGATCCTCGGCGAACTGGCCGCGCGCATGGCCGATGCGACGCAGTCGCGGGTGGCGGTGCTGTACATCGACCTCGACCGTTTCAAGATGGTCAACGACGTGCTGGGGCATGCCGCCGGCGACGACCTGCTGGTGACCGCCGCGCAGCGCCTGCGCCGCGCGGTGGGCACCGAGGGCCTGATCGCACGTTTCGGCGGGGACGAGTTCCTGGTCGCCTGCTCCACGGCCGACGATCCGGATTGCCCGGAACGCCTGGCGGACGCCATCCTCGACGTGTTCGCGGTGGGCTTCGGCGTGGACAAGGAGGAGTTCGCGGTCACCGCCAGCATCGGCATCGCACGTGCACCCGACGACGGCGAGACGCCGCACGCGCTGATCCAGAGCGCCGACACCGCGATGTACGAATCCAAGCGCCGCGTGCGCAACGGCCGGCAGGTGTTCACCCCGGCCATGGCGCAGTCGCAGCGCGACCGCCTGCGCTTCGAGACGCAGCTGCGCCATGCCGCGGACAATGACGAATTCCACCTCGTCTATCAGCCGCAGGTGGACCTGGCCAGCGGCCGCATCGTCGCCGCCGAGGCGCTGATCCGCTGGCGCAACGAGCGCCTCGGCGAGATGCGGCCCGACCATTTCATCGCCCACGCCGAAAGCACCGGCGACATAGTGCGCATCGGCCATTGGGTGCTGTCCATGGCCTGCCGCCAGGTGGCCGAATGGCGCGATGCCGGCCATGGCATCGTGCGCGTCGCGGTCAACGTCTCCTACCGGCAGTTCCTCGGCGACGACCTCGCCGCCAAGGTGCGCGCGCTGCTCGACGAGTACGCCCTGCCCGGTTCCGCCCTGGAGCTGGAGTTCACCGAGCGCGTGCTGATCGAGGACGCGCCCGAGACGCTGAACACCTTCGCGCAGCTGCGCGCGATGGGCGTCGCGCTGGCGATCGATGATTTCGGCGAGGGCTACAGCGCGCTGAACTACCTGCGCCGCCTGCCGATCCAGGGCCTGAAGCTGAGTCAGCTGTTCGTCACCGGCGTGCCCGGCAACGCCTCGGACGTCGCCGTCTGCCAGGCGGTGGCCGGCATCGCGCACAGCCTTGGCCTGGGCCTGGTTGCCGAAGGCGTGGAAAACGAGGAGCAGCGCGCGTTCCTGCTCGCGCTCGGCGTGCCGGTGGGCCAGGGGTTCCTGTTCGCGCCGGGCCTGCCGGCCGACCAGTTCGCGCTGCGCCTGGGAGCGCCGGTGTCGGGCTAAAATCGCGGGCTCCCTTCAAGGAACCCACTCCATGCGGATCCAGGACACCCGCGCCATCGTCACCGGTGGCGTCTCCGGCCTCGGCCTCGCCGTCGCCACCCGCATCGTCGAGGCTGGCGGCAAGGTCGCGCTGTTCGACGTCAACGACGACAAGGCCGGCGCCGCGATCGCCGCGCTGGGCGAAGCCAACGCACGCTACTTCCGCACCGATGTCACCAGCGAGGATGGCGTGGCCGCCAACGTGGCGGCGGCCAGGGACTTCCTCGGCGGCCTGGACGCGGCGATCAACTGCGCCGGCATCCTTGGTGCCGGCCGCGTGCTCGGCCGCGAAGCACCCATGCCGCTGCAGCAGTTCTCGACCACGGTAATGGTGAACCTGGTCGGCAGCTTCAACGTCGCCAAGGCCGCCGCCGCGCAGATGCAGCACAACGCGCCGGGCGACGACGGCGAGCGCGGCGTGATCATCAACACCGCCTCGGTCGCCGCCTACGAAGGCCAGATCGGCCAGGCCGCGTACTCGGCGTCCAAGGGCGGCGTGGTCGCGATGACCCTGCCGATGGCGCGCGAGCTCGCGCGCTTCGGCATCCGCGTCAACACCATCGCCCCCGGCATCTTCTGGACGCCGATGGTCGACGGCATGCCCGAGGACGTGCAGGCCTCGCTCGGCGCGTCGATCCCGTTCCCCTCGCGCCTCGGCCGCCCCGAGGAGTTCGCCGACCTGGTGGCCTACGTCATCGGCAACCGCTACATCAACGGCGAGACCATCCGCCTCGACGGCGCCGTGCGCCTCGCACCGAAATAAGGACCCACGATGAAGGCCTACGACGTCAAGAAAGGAAACGTGGTCGAACACAACGGCACCGTCTACCAGGTCCGCGACATCGACCGCAGCTCGCCGCAGGGCCGCGGCGGCAACGTGCGCTTCCGGTTCACCATGTACAGCGTGCCCGGCGGCAACAAGACCGACGCCTCGTTCGATGGTGACGACGACCTGAAGGAAGTGGAGCTGCTGCGCCGGCAGGCCAGCTTCTCCTACAAGGACGGCGACGCCTTCGTGTTCATGGACGACGAGGACTTCACGCCCTACCCGCTCGATCCCGCGATGGTCGGCGACGGCGCCGGCTACATCACCGACGGCCTCAGCGGCTGCTACGTGCAGCTGATCGACGACGCCCCGGTCGCGCTCCAGCTCCCGCAGACCGTGACCCTCGAAGTCGTGGAAACCCCGCCCGAACTCAAGGGCGGCACGGCTACCAAGCGGCCGAAGCCGGCGCGGCTGTCCACCGGCATCGAGATCCAGGTGCCGGAGTACATCGGCAACGGCGAGCGCGTGCTGGTCAACACCACCAGCGGCGAGTTCTCCGGCCGCGCGGACTAGCCCGCGCGCTGCGGAGTGGCCAACGCCCGCAGCCGCACACCGATGCGCGCGACATTGGCTTCGACCTGGCGCAATGTCGCGCGCATCCCGGGATCCAGCCAGGCGCGTGCCTGCGCGCGCAGATCGGCCTCGACCCCGCGCAAGCGCGCCGCGCGTGCGGCCGCACCGCTGCGCGCCTGCTCGCGCTCCTCATGCTGCGGCAGCCCGTAGCCGGGCAACGACACCAGTTCCGCCGGGCTCGAGAAGACGGACCCGTCGCGAAGCGCCGCCCGCACCACCGGCGCGAGGTCGCCCGCATCGCGCCTGGATAACCGGCGTTTGAGCACGTCGCGCGCGCGCAGCTCCAGGCGCTGCAATGCCGCTTCCTCCAGCAGCAGCAGCGCCGCCGAGGCGCGCATGTCGGCGTGCGGCAGCCATTCCGCGCGCACCTGCGGCGGCAGCGTGAACCACGCCTCGACATTCTCCGCCGGCAACGCCAACTCCGCGCGCGCGACCTCGTACAGCGCCGCGTAGTGCGTGCTCCAGGGCTCGAACCGGTAGCCGAGGCGCAGCGCTTCCATGGCCCCTGCCGGTACCTGCGCGTCGTCCACCACGCCCGCGCGCCGCAGCCGCCGCAGCAGGCCTTTCGGCGTGATGCCGGACAGGTCGGCGGCGGCGAGCCGCGGCACGCCATCGTGCAGCAGCTTGAACGTCTCGACTGCGCAGTTGTTGCCGACGAAGCGGTAGTGGCCGTCATAGCTCCAGTGCACGCGCGCGGCGCGTTGCAGCAGCGCCGCGATGTCATCCGCATCCAGGCGCAGCGGCAACGAGTCGAGGCCGCGCAGTTCGACGCGCGTGTATTCGTCGATGACCTGCTGCAGCGGCAGCACGAACAGCCGTGACGGGTAGCCGCCGGTCAGGCCGCGCCAGTTGGAGACCTGCACGTCGTCGACGAAGGCGCGGAACGACAGCACGCGATGGTGGTCGAGGTCGAGCCGGCACTCCGGGCCCGGCGCGCGCCCGGGCGCGCACACCACCAGCCGCAGCATGGAATGACCCCAGCGGCTCATCACCGCGTCGCTACCGTCCGCCAGCAGTAAATCGACCGCGTACACGCGCGCCGGATCCAGCTCCAGCAGCGGCGCGGCATCGGCATCGGCCAGCACGCCGGCATCGACGTAGGGGAGCGTGACCGGGCACGGCTGCGCGGGGGGCGACCAGCCGAAATGCGCCGACAGGTGCGCGTGCAGCGACGGCCGGCGGCACGCGTACGCGGGATCGAGCAGGAAGTGCTCGAGATTGACCGCGACGAACTCCGCGGGCGACGCGAGCTCGTAGGCATCCGGGCTGCGTTCGCCGAAGGCATTGCGCGCGTCCCGGCCTGGCCACAGCGGCCGCACCTGCCAGCCGGCCAGGTCCAGCGTGCGCGGCTCGCGCGAGAGTCCCCCGGGGCCCAGGTCCCAGGCGTGGGCAATCTCGTGGACGAGGGCCGCCATCGCGGCACCGCGCGCGGATGTGGGCCCGCTGGTCGACCACGCGGCCAGCAGGGCGCGATCCAGCATGATGCGCTGGCGGAGGATGCGGCCGTGGACCTGCGCCGGCAGGTCGTCGCGCCAGCCCAGGGTCAGGGTGGCATCCCAGTCCTGAAGCGCGGGCGGCAGCCGCGCCAGCGTGGCCTCCACCAAGCGTCGGCTGGCCTCCAGTTCGGCGTCGGGGATGCCGGCTTCCACGGTCAACTGCAGGGCCGCATGCGCCGGCCACGACACGGCCAGCAAACACGGCAGCAGGCGCGGCGCCCAGCGACGCATCAGCGCATCAGCGGGCGAGGATCGCCCGCGCCAGTTCAAGGTCGCTGGCCTCGCGAGCCGCGGCGGACTGCCCGCGCAGGTGGCGCAATGCCGCCTCGAGGCGCGCACCGCGGATGCGGCCATCGGTGGCGACGAAGCCGGCGGCATCCTCGCGCGCCTGCAGCACGATCTTGTCGTTGCCGGACGTCGAGCCGGACGAACCGGCGCTGGACGCCGAGGACGCGCCACCGCTGGTGCCGGCGAAGCTGGACGCATGCGCGGTGGCGGTGGCGAGGAGGAGCAGCGCGCAGGCGCAGAGCGATCGGATCATGGCGTGGAGTCACTGGTGGGGGAGTCGGCGTCGAACAGCTTGCCGGGGTTGAGGATACCGGCCGGGTCCAGCGCGGCGCGCACCGCGCGCATCACCGCGATCTCCGCCGCATCGCGGGTGGAGCCGAGAAACGCCTTCTTGACCAGGCCGATGCCGTGCTCGGCGGAAATGCTGCCGCCATGGCGGTTCAGCAGGCTGGCGAGGTGTGCAGTGACCGCGCCGCAGCGCGCCACGAACTGATCCTGATCCATGTCGGCCGGCTTGAGCACGTTGATGTGCAGGTTGCCGTCGCCGATGTGGCCGAACCAGACCACCTCGAAATCGGGATACTCGGCCGCAAGCAGCGCCTGCGCCTCGGCCAGGAACGCGGGCATCGCCGACACCCGCACGGCCACGTCGTTCTTGTAAGGCAACGATGCTGCGAGGCTTTCGGTGATGTCCTCGCGCAGCCGCCACAGCTGCGCCGCCTGCGCGTCGCTGCCGGCAATCACGCCGTCGGCCACCCAACCCTGCTCCGCGCAGTGGCTGAAGGCGTCGAGCAGGCGCGGATCATCGGCGCCGTCGGCAGCGAACTCGGCCACCACGTAGTACGGATGCACGTCGGCGAACGGCGCCTGCGCGCCATGCGCGAGCACGTGGTGCAGGGCGCGATCGGTGAAGAACTCGAACGCTTCCAGCGCCAGCCGTTCGCGCAGCGCCTGGAAGACCTGCATCAGCACCGCGAACGAGGGCAGCGCCAGGAGCATGGTCGCGGTGGGCGGCGGCGGCGCGGTGAGCCGCAGCGTGGCTTCCACCACCACGCCCAGCGTGCCCTCCGAGGCGATGGCGAGATGCCGCAGGTCGTAGCCGCTGGAGTTCTTCACCAGGCCGCGGTTGAGGTCTAGGACGTCACCAGCGACCGTCACCAGCTTCAGCCCGCCGACCCATTCGCGGGTGTTGCCGTAGCGCAGCACGCGGATGCCGCCGGCGTTGGTGGCGATGTTGCCGCCGATGGTGCAGGAGCCGCGCGAGGCGAAATCGACCGGGTAGTACAGTCCGTGGCTGCGCGCCGCCTCCTGCACCGTCTCCAGCGCGACGCCGGCCTCGACGACCAGCGTGCGGTCGACCGCATCGAAGGCGAGCACGCGGCGCATGCGTTCCAGGCTCAGCACCAGCTCGCCGTTGGCGGCCACCGCGCCGCCGGACAATCCCGTGCGGCCACCTGACGGGACCACCGCCACGCCTTCCACCCCGGCCCAGCGCAGCACCGCGGAGACCTGCGCAGTGCTGGCCGGAAACGCCACCGCCAGCGGCGCGGGCGTCCAGCGCCGGGTCCAGTCGCGGCCGTAATGCAGCAGGTCGTGGGCCTCGGTGGTCAGCGCCAGGCCCGGGACGGCGTCATGCAGGCGCTGGAGGCGCGGATCGTTCATCGGGACCTCGGCTGGCTGCAGTGCGGCCAGCCTGCCAGCCGCCCGTGCCAGCGTCCAGCGCTGCGGTGCAACATGCGCGCCCGGCTGGCACACTTGGGGGCCCGCCCGGCGCATCCGCATGCTCAAGACCTCCTACCCCCGCAAGGACATCCGCGTGCTGCTGCTCGAGGGCGTCAGCGACAGCGCGGTCGAGGTGTTCCGCAATGCCGGCTACTCGAACATCGAGGCGTTCGCGTCGTCGCTGCCCGAGGGCGAGCTGCGCGCGCGCATCGCCGAAGCGCACATCGTCGGCATCCGCTCGCGCACCCAGCTGACCGCCGAGGTGCTGGCCGACGCGCGGCGCCTGCTGGCGGTCGGCTGCTTCTGCATCGGCACCAACCAGGTGGACCTGGATGCCGCCGAGCTCGCCGGCGTGCCGGTGTTCAACGCCCCCTACTCCAACACCCGCAGCGTGGCCGAGCTGGTGATCGCCGAGGCTATCATGCTGATGCGCGGCATCCCGCGGAAGCACGCGGCCTGCCTGCGCGGCGACTGGCTGAAATCTGCGACCGGCAGCCACGAGGTGCGCGGCAAGACGCTCGGCATCATCGGCTACGGCCACATCGGCACCCAGGTCGGGCTGCTGGCGGAAGGCTTCGGCATGCGCGTGCTGTTCCACGACATCGAGGCCAAGCTCTCGCTCGGCAACGCGCAGGCCGCGACCGGCCTGGACGACCTGCTGGCGCGCTCGGACGTCGTGACCCTGCACGTGCCGGAGAACGCGTCCACGCGGATGATGATCGGCGCCGCGGAACTGGCGGCCATGAGGCCCGGCGTGCACCTGATCAACGCCTCGCGCGGTACCGTGGTCGACATCGACGCCCTGGCCGCGGCGCTCGACAGCGGCCAGGTCGGCGGCGCGGCAGTGGATGTGTTCCCGGTGGAGCCGAAGGGCAACGATGACGCGTTCGCCTCGCCGCTGACGCGCTTCGACAACGTGATCCTCACCCCGCACGTCGGCGGCAGCACGCTCGAGGCGCAGGACAACATCGGCATCGAGGTGGCGTCGAAGCTGGTGCGCTACAGCGACAACGGCAGCACGCTGTCGGCGGTCAACTTCCCCGAGGTCACCCTGCCCGGGCACGAAGGCAGCCAGCGCCTGCTGCATATCCATCGCAACGTCCCCGGCGTGCTGTCGCAGGTCAACGACATCTTCTCGCAGGCAGGCGTGAACATCGACGGGCAGTTCCTGCGCACCGACAGCAAGGTCGGCTACGTGGTGATCGACATCACCGCCACGCCGGAGCAGGCGCAGGGCCTGCGGACCGCGCTGGCCGCGGTGCCCGCCACGCTGCGCGCGCGCATCCTCTACTGAGGCGCGCGCGCCAGCCACTTGCGCGCCATGCGCCGCAATGAGGGGTCGATGCCGTCGTCGTCGGCGGCGACGGCGGCGATGTCGCGCCACGCCAGCGCATGCGACTCGTCGCTGACGACATAACGCTCGTCGGCGCCCGCGCGCACCACGTAGCGCACGTCGTGGTGCCAGTGGCCCGGGACCTCGTTGCGCGCCGGGATCCAGTGCCGGTCGAGGTCGAAGATCCCGCCTTCCACCGCCAGCCCGATGAGCCCGGTCTCCTCTTCAGCCTCGCGCAGGGCGACGCGCGCAAGGTCGCGATCACCATCGGCGTGGCCGCCCGGCTGCAGCCAGCGGTCGAGCTTGCGATGGTGGGTGAGCAGCGTGCGCCCGCCGTCGGCACTCACCACGAACGCGGACGCGGTGAAATGACCCGCCAGTCGCGTGCGCAGGAATGGATCTTCCCGATCGCGCAGGAGCTCGATGAACACCCGCGCCGCGTCCCCCTCATCCGGCATACGTCGCGCGTGCGCGCCAAACGCAACGGCGAGCAGATCGACGGCTGGATCGCCGCCAGCGTACGGATGGATGGTGCATTGCGACATTCTTCGGCTCGCGCTCGGCGGTCCATTATCGCCCTGCACATGCCCGACGATCCCGCTTGTGATCCCCGCCATGCTTTGGCAAGGTACGGCAGCCATGGTGCCCACGGCGCCGTCAAATGCAGCGCGGTCCCCACGCCGTCCGTTGCCACAACGAAGGGGAACACGCGAATGCTCAGGGACCTCATGCGGGTCAAGGCGATCGAGCCTGCTCCACACGTCGATGCCGGCGAACCGGTCGAGGGCAGCCTGCAGGGCGAGATCAGCCTGAAGCGCACGCTCACCGCGACGCAGCTGTTCCTGCTGGGCGTGGGCGCGGTGATCGGCGCGGGCATCTTCGTGCTGACCGGGCATGCCGCGGCGGAACACGCCGGGCCGGCGGTGGTCCTGAGCTTCGTGCTGGCGGGCTTCGCCTGCGCATTGGCGGGCCTGTGCTACGCCGAGTTCGCGTCGATGATGCCGGTCTCCGGCAGCGCCTACTCCTATGCCTACGCCACGCTCGGCGAGTTCGTGGCGTGGTTCATCGGCTGGTGCCTGGTGCTGGAATACCTGTTCGCGGCCTCCACCGTGGCGGTCGGCTGGTCGGGCTACCTCAACGGCTTCCTCGGCACGCTCGGCATCCCGATCCCGGATGCACTGTCGATGGCCACGTTCACCGTCACCAACGGCGAATTCGTGCGTACCGGCGCGATCCTCAACCTGCCGGCTGTGGGCATCGTGGCCGCGGTGAGCGGCCTGTGCTACGTCGGCATCACCCAGTCTGCGTTCGTGAACTCCATCATCGTGGCCATCAAGGTCACGGTGATCATGCTGTTCATCGGCTTCGGCCTGCAGTACATCGACCCGGCCAACTGGCAGCCCTTCATCCCCGACAACGAGGGGCCGGGCAAGTACGGCGTGGAAGGCATCGTGCGCGGCGCGTCGATCGTGTTCTTCGCCTACATCGGCTTCGATGCGGTCTCCACCGCGGCGGGCGAGGCGAAAAACCCGCAGCGCGACATGCCGATCGGCATCCTCGGGTCGCTGGTGTTCTGCACCATCGTCTACATCCTGGTCTGCGGCGTGCTGACCGGCCTGGTGCCGTACCCGCAGCTGTCGACGCCGAAGCCCGTGTCCACCGCGCTGGAGGCCTACCCGAGCCTGCTGTGGCTGAAGTCGCTGGTCGAGGTGGGTGCGATCGCCGGCCTGTCGTCGGTGATCCTGGTGATGCTGATGGCGCAGCCGCGCATCTTCTACAGCATGGCGCGCGATGGCCTGCTGCCGAAGATCTTCGGCCGGGTGCACCCGAAGTACCAGACGCCCTACGTGGGCACGATCATCGTCGGCGCGATTGCCGCGTGCCTGGCGGGATTCCTGCCGATCGGCCTGCTCGGCGAGATGGTGTCGATGGGCACCCTGCTGGCGTTCGCCACGGTGTCGGCCGGCGTGCTGGTGCTGCGCATCAAGCGGCCCGACCTTGCGCGCCCGTTCCGGGTGCCGCTGGTGTACGTCGTGTCGCCGCTCGGCGTCGCGGCCTGCCTGTACCTGTTCCTGCCGCCCTTCATGGAGCACTGGCCGCTGTTCGTGGGCTGGATGGCCATCGGCATGGTGATCTACTTCGGCTACGGCCACTGGCACAGCAAGCTGCGTACACGTTGAGGGCGGGCCGCCATGACTGACGTCGTCGCCAGCGCGAAGAAGATCGGCCCGGTGCTGGCGACGTTCGTCGTCGCCAACAACATGATCGGCTCGGGATTCTTCCTGCTGCCGGCCACGCTGGCCAAGTCCGGCGGCGTGACCGCGCTGGCCTGGCTGCTCGGCACGATCCTCGCGATCGTGCTCGGCGCGGCGTTCGCGCGGCTGGCGCGCGCCTACCCGGACATGACCTCGCCCGACGACTACGTGCGACCCGCTTTGGGCCGCGACATGGGCTTCCTGGCCACCACGCTGTACTGGATCTCGTCGTGGATCGGCAACAACGCCATCGCGGTGGCGGCATTCGGCTACATCGTGGCCCTGCTCCAGCTGGGTGACGGACAGGGCGTGCGCCTGTTCGGCCAGGTCGCGCTGATCTGGCTGATGTTCGCCATCAACCTGATGGGGCCGCGCCCGATCGCGCGCTTCCAGTCGTTGTGCGTGGTGTTTGGCCTGCTGCCGGTGGTCGCGGTGCTGACCGCCGGCTGGGGCAGCTTCGACCCCGAGATCTACCGCGCCGCATGGAATGTCAGCGGCGAGACCGACGCGGTGGTGGTGATGGCGTCGCTGGCGCCGATCTTCTGGGCGTTCGTGGGCCTTGAGACCGGGGCGATGGTCGCCGGCGTGGTGCGTGACCCGGACCGCAACGTGCCGCGCGCCACCATCGGCGGCATCCTGATCGCCGGCGTGGTCTACCTGGTGTCGTCGGTGCTGATGATGGGCATCGTGCCCGCCGAACGCATCGCCGAATCGAGCGCGCCCTTCGCGCTGGTCGCCGGCGAGATGTTCGGCGTGTGGGCGGTGCCGGTGATCGCGGCGGCGGCGGCCATCAAGGCGACCGGCACGCTGGGCGGCTGGATGCTGGTCAGTGGCGAATCCGGCGCGCGCGCCGCGCATCGCGGCTTCCTGCCGGCGATCTTCGGACGCCTGAATCCCAACGGCTCGGCGCGCTGGGGGCTGTTCATCATCGCGTCGGCGATGACCCTGATCGCGGTGTTCACCCTGGCGCCGACGGTGTCGTCGCAGTTCGAGACCATCATCAACATGGTGGTGACGCTGGTGGTGATGGCGTACATCGCAGCCGGCCTCAGCCTCCTGCTCGGCTCGCCGGAGCTGCCGTCGGGCCCGCGCGAGCGCCTGCTCGGCATGGGCGCCCTGGTTGCCTGCGGCCTGCTGGTCTATTCCACGCCGGTGGACACGCTGGTCGGCGGGCTGGTGATCGCCCTGCTGTGCTGGGCCGGCTACCGGGGATTCGCGCGCCGCGCCACGCGTTAGACCCGCGCGGTAGAATCCGGGCATGGCCGACACCCTGCCCTACGACACCCACGCACTGCGCGAGCGCGCCGGCGAACTCATCATCAACGTGCGCGAATTGTCCGCGGCCGGCTGGACACCCGCGACCAGCAGCAACTTCTCGCGCCGGCTCGACGACCGCCACGCCGCGATCACCGTTTCCGGCCGCGACAAGGGCAAGCTGTGCGAGGCCGACATCATGGTCGTGGACTTCGACGGCCGCGCCGTCGGCAGCGACCACCGGCCCTCGGCCGAGACCCTGCTGCACACCCAGCTGTACCGCCGCTTTCCCGACATCGGCTGCGTGCTGCATACGCACTCGCGCACGCAGACCGTTGCCTCGCGGCTGTACGCCGGTGCCGGCCACGTGCACCTGGCCGGCTACGAACTGCTGAAGGCGTTCGCCGGCACGTCCACACACGAGGTGGAACTCGACCTGCCGGTGCTGCCCAACAGCCAGGACATGCCCACGCTGGCCGCGCAGGTCGACGCCCTGCTCGACGATGGCCCGATGTGGGGCTACCTGATCGACGGCCATGGCCTGTACGCCTGGGGCCGCGACATGGCCGAGGCGCGCCGCCACCTCGAAGCCTTCGAATTCCTGCTCGGCTGCGAGCTCGAGCTGTTGCGGCTGCAGCCGCGCCACTGATCCACAGGAGTCCCCCATGAGCCGCCTGCGCATCTTCGCCGACGACACCCCCACCACCCCGCTGCTCGACACCGGCGACGGCGACGCCATCGCGCGCGAGCTGAACGCGATCGGCGTGACGTTCGAGCGCTGGCAGGCCACGCAGCCGATCGCCGCGGGCGCGTCGCAGGACGAGGTGATTGCCGCGTACAAGGCCGACATCGACCGCATCAGCGCCGAGCGTGGCTTCACCACCGTCGACGTGATCAGCATCGCCCCCGACAATCCGAAGCGCGAGGAAATGCGCGGCAAGTTCCTGGATGAGCACTTCCACAAGGAAGACGAGGTGCGCTTCTTCGTCGCCGGGTCCGGGCTGTTCACCCTGCACGTCGACGGCAAGGTCTACGAGATCGAGTGCGTCAAGGACGACCTGATCGCGGTCCCCGATGGCACCACGCACTGGTTCGACATGGGACCGGAGCCGGAATTCGTCGCCATCCGCTTCTTCCAGCAGCCCGACGGCTGGGTCGGCCACTTCACCGGCACCGACATCGCGCGGAAGTTTCCCCGCTACGAAAAAGGCGCGCGCTGAGGCGCGGCTTCCATGAAAACGACTGTACTCACCGACATCGAGGGCACCACGGGCAGTATCGCGTTCGTGCGCGACGTGCTGTTTCCGTACGCGCGGCGCGAGCTGCCACGGTTCGTGCGCGAGCGCGGCCATGACCCCGAGGTGCGGCGCTGGCTCGACGAGGTGGCCACCGCGCATGGCGCGATGTGCGACGACGCGATGATCGTCGAGACGCTGCAGGGCTGGATCGACGAGGACCGCAAGCACACCGCGCTCAAGGCGCTGCAGGGCATGCTGTGGAGCGACGGTTACCGGCGCGCCGATTTCACCGCGCACATCTACCCGGACGCGGTCGCGGGGCTGCGCCGCTGGCACGACGCGGGCCACCCGCTGGCGGTGTACTCATCCGGTTCCGTGCCCGCGCAGAAGCTGTTCTTCGGCCATTCCGATGCCGGCGACCTGCTGCCACTGTTCGACGCGTTCTTCGACACCGAGGTCGGCGGCAAGCGCGAGGCCGCGAGCTACGCCAACATCGCGGCGCGCCTGCAGCGCGACCCGGGCGAGATCGTCTTCCTGTCCGACGTGGTGGCCGAACTCGACGCCGCACGCGATGCCGGCCTGCGCACGGTGCTGGTCGACCGACTGCAGGATTACCCGGAGCCGCGCACGGGCGATGCGGCCAACGGCCACGCGCGCGTGGATTCGTTCGACGCCATCACGCCCTGACCTGTCCGCGCAACTATCGGGTCGCCGTGGCGAGACCCGTGCCCCCGTGCGCCGCCTTCCAGCGTGATGCGCCGTGCCCGGGAGCGGCCTGGTCCAGGCGATAGCGGGTCAGGGCGCGCTGCTCGCCGTGCCAGCGGTCGAACGTGCGCACCTCGACCTCATGCTCGCCCGGCGCGAGGTCGGTTGGCAGCGCGCCGCGCCAAAGATGTGCCGAGACCTCGGCTTCCGGCGAACGGTCGTAGCCACGCAGCGCACCGGCGGCGTCATCGCGCACGTTCTCGGCCAGCAGCCGCGGGTCGGCGCGCAGCACCTTGGCCATCGCGCGCCAGTCACCGCGGTCGATGCGGTACTCGACCACGCTGTCGTCCTCGGCCATGAACACGTTGGCGTAGACCGCCCAGGCCGGATAGGCACCGTGGCGCAGCACCGCGGGCGCGTGCAGCGCCATGGCCTGGGTAAAGGCCGGGTCGTGCGTCGGCAGCCGCGCCGGGTGCCAGGACAGGCGGTAATCGCCGTCGGGAGCGATCCGCAGCAGCGCGTGGCCGTTGGGCGTGCCGTCGGCCATGGTGGCGTCCGGGATGCCTTCGGCATCCGGAGCGCCCGACCAGAACGCGCCGCTGGCCGCGCCGACGTTGTACTCGTGCAGTGGCGTGGCGCCGTGCCAGCCGTCCGCGGGCCCGTGCCGGTAATGACGCTGGGTGTGGCGATGCCCGCTGAGCACGAGCACCTTGGGGAAATCGCGCAGCATCGCGAACAGCCGCTCGCGGTCGGCGCGGCGGAAGGTCTCGGCGCGGCCCGGCGCCGCGGTGTCGAACAGCGGGATGTGCATCGCCAGCACCAGCAGGCGGTCGTGCGGCTGGGCGGGTAGCCACGCCTCGAGCATCGCGAACTGGTCCTCGCGCAGGCCACCGACGTAGCCGCTGCCCGCACCCGGCAGCTTGACGACGTTGTCGAGCACCACGAACGCCGCCTCCGGCTCCTCGCGCACGTAGCTGTCCGGGCCATAGCTGCGGTGGAACGCCGACAGCGAACCGGCATCGCCTTCCGCGCCCGGGTCCAGGTCGTGGTTGCCCGGCACGTGCAGCCACGGGATGCCGAGCCGCGCGGTGGCCGCATTGACCTCCGGGTACAGCGCGACGGCGTCATCGACGATGTCGCCCAGGGTGATGCCGAGATCGGCACCCATGCCGCCATCGGCGCGCAACGGCTCGACGATGTCGCGCGCGTAATAGTCGATGTCGCGCGCCGACTTCACCTGCGGGTCGGCGAACAGCAGCACGGTGAGCGCATCGCGGGCCGTGGCCGGGCCCGCCAGCGCCAACAGCAATGCAATCCCGGTAATCCAGCGCAGCAAAGGCATACCTGCTCCGTCGTGATCGGTGGCCCATTATGCCGGCGACCCGCGTTTGCAAAAGTACGACGCCGCGGGGATATGATCAGCCCAGACGGGGGGGCAGGGGCGACATGGAAGCAGGCATGTGCAGATGGGCATGATCCAGGCGCGGCCCGGACCCGCCAGGGGCCTGCTGCTGACCTGCCTCTGCCTGTTGCTGGCATGCGCCACAAGCGCGTGGGCCGCGCCCACGCTGGGCCTTGGCGCAACGACCGGCGAGGTCGCGCTCGCGCCCTACATGAGCTACCGCCACGACACCGACGCCAGCGACGGGGTGGAGGACGCGTGGCGGCGCGTCGGCAACGGCGTGTTCGCACCGCTGCCGCGCAGCGATGCCACCTTCGGCTTCCAGAACGGCGCGTTCTGGTTCCATGCGGCGATCATCAACGAGAACCGCGCGGAACCGCGCTGGCTGCTGGTGCAGGCCTATCCGCTCAGCGACCACATCGACCTCTATGTCCGTTACCCCGACGGGCGCATCGAGCACCGCGCGGGCGGCGACACCCTGCCCTTCGCCGCGCGCAGCATCCGCTACCGGCATCCCAACTTCCTGCTCGACCTGCCGGTGGGCCAGCGCGTCGAACTGCTGATCCGGGTGCAGAGCCAGAGCTCGATGCAGGTGCCGCTGGTGCTGTACACCCCGAGCGCGTTCATCGAGATGTCGCGCGATGCGCAGTTCGCCATCGGCCTGTATTACGGCATCCTGCTGGCGCTGTTCTTCTACAACCTGGTGCTGTGGCTGGTGCTGCGCGATGCCAGTTACTTCTGGTACCTGTTCCACATCGGGGCGTTCGGCCTGGTGCTGTTCTGCCTGAACGGCCTGGGCTTCGAGTACCTGTGGCCGGACAACACCTGGCTTGCCGACAAGTCGGTGCCGCTGTCGATCAGCCTGGCGCTGGTGGGCATGCACCAGTTCGCGCGCGTGTTCCTCGGGCTGGGCGAGCGCTGGCCGCGCGGCAATGCCGTGAGCATCGCCGCCATCGCCGCGTTCGTGGCATTCGGCATCGCCGCGATCATCGTGCCCTACCGCATCATCACCCAGGCGGTGTCGCTGGCGGTGCTGGCCAGCATCATCTGGATAACCATCGTCAGCATCGTGGCGCTGCGCCGTGGCTACGCGCCGGCGCGGCTGTTCCTGCTGTCGTGGAGCATGTTCCTCGCCGGTACCGCGGTGTTCACGCTGGTCGCGTTCGGCGTGTTGCCCAAGTCGTTCATCACCGAGTACGGCGTGCAGCTGGGCTCCGCGCTGGAGATGCTGTTCCTGTCGATCGCGCTGAGCTACCGGTATGCGTCACTGCGCAACGAGAACGAACGCATCGTCAGCGACGCCAACCTGATGCTCGAGCGCAAGGTGGCGCAGCGGACCAGCGAGGTGCGCAATGCGCTGGCGCAGCTGGAGGAGGCGCATGCGCGGCTGCACGATTCCAGCCGCCGCGACGGGCTGACCGGCCTCTACAACCGCACCTATTTCCACGAAGCCTTCGAGCGGATGCTGCGCGAGTGCAACGACGGCGGCAAGCCGCTGTCGCTGCTGATGATCGACCTCGACCATTTCAAGTCGGTCAACGACGAGCACGGCCATTTGGTGGGCGACGACTGCCTGCGCTGGGCCACGCAACGCATCGGCCGTGCGCTGCGGCCACACGACGCGTTGCCGGCGCGCTTTGGCGGCGAGGAGTTCGTGGTCGCGCTGCCGGGCCACGACCTGCACGCCGCGGTCGCGGTGGCCGAGGCGGTGCGCCAGTCGCTCATTGCAGAGCCCTGCATTTCCAATGGCGACACCATCCGCATGTCGGCCAGTGTCGGCGTGCACACCATCGAGCCCGGCACGATCGACGACATCGACGACGCCTTCCAGATCGCCGACCAGGCGCTGTACAGCGCCAAGGCCAACGGCCGCGACTGCGTGAGGTCGTCGGTGTCGGCGGCCTGAGCGCTCGTGCCTGGCAATCAGGCGTTGCGCGCGCGCAGCACCTGGTCGAGATCGGACAACCCGAGACCGCGGGCACGCAGCAGGACCAGCAGGTGGTACGCCAGGTCGGCGGCTTCGCCCAGCAGCGCGGTGTCGTCCTCGACCACCGCGGCCAGCGCGGTCTCCACGCCTTCCTCGCCGACCTTCTGCGCGATGCGGCGAATGCCGCCGGCCAGCAGCCGCGTCGTGTAGCTGCCTTCGGGCATGCTGGCGGCACGGCCTTCGATGACCCGGTCGAGGTGCGCAAGCGCGCTGCCCGTCGCCCCTGCGAAGCAGCTGTCTCGGCCCAGGTGGCAGGTGGGTCCCTGCGGCTCCGCCGTGACCAGCAGGGTGTCGGCATCGCAGTCGGCCTCGATGGCCACCAGCTTCAGATGGTGCCCACTGGATTCGCCCTTGATCCACAGGCGCTGGCGGCTGCGGCTGAAGAAGGTGACCAGGCCGCTCTCCTGCGTGGCCGCAAGCGACTCGGGGTTCATCCAGCCCAGCATCAGCACCTGCCGCGTGCGCGCATCCTGCACGATCGCGGGCAGCAGCCCGCCGCCCTTGTCCCAGTCCAGCGCCGGCATGGCGTCACGCATCGCGCACCTCGATGCCCTGCGCGCGCAGGGCCTGTTTGAGAACGGGGATGGCGATTTCGCCGGAATGGAAGACGCTGGCGGCCAGCGCCGCATCGACGTCAGCCTCGCGGAACACTTCGGCGAAGTGCGCGATCGCGCCGGCGCCACCCGATGCCACCAGCGGCACCTGGCATGCCTTGCGCGCGGCGCTCAGCTGTTCGATGTCGTAGCCGACACGCGCGCCGTCGCTGGCCATGCAGTTCAGCACCACCTCGCCGGCACCGAGCGCCTGCACCTCCTCGATCCAGTCAAGCGTGCCCCGCCCGGGGGCGCGCATCGCCGCCGCATCGCCGGTGTGGCTGCGCACGCGCCATTTGCCGTCGGCCTCGCGCAGCGAGTCGATACCGACGACCACGCACTGCACGCCGAACGCGTCCGCCAGCTCGGTGACCAGCGCCGGACGCTCGAGCGCGGGCGTGTTGATCGAGATCTTGTCGGCGCCCGCGTGCAGCACGCGGCGCGCGTCGTCGACGCTGCGGATGCCGCCGGCGACGCAGAACGGGATATCCAGCAGCCGCGCCAGGCGCTCGATCCATGCGATGTCGACGCTGCGCCCGCGCGGACTGGCGCCGATGTCGTAGAACACCAGCTCGTCGGCACCCTGGTCGCGGTAGCGCTGCGCGAGCGTGGCGATGTCACCGACGTCGACGTGGTCGCGGAAGCGCACGCCCTTCACCACGCGTCCGTCCTGCACGTCGAGACAGGGAATGATGCGGCGGCTCAGCATGGCGGCGCCTGCCCGGATGCGGCTGCGTCATCAAGCGCAAGCGCGTCGTGCAGGCCGAGCCTGCCTTCCAGCAGCGCCTTGCCGAGCACGATCCCGTCGCAGCCGATGGCGCGCGCCGCGGCGATGTCGTCGGCGTCTCGGGCTCCGCCGCTGGCCTGCAGCCGCAGCGTCGGGGCCAGCGTGCGCAGGCGCGCATACAGCGAAAGGTTGGGGCCGGAAAGCATGCCGTCGCGGCCGATGTCGGTGCACAGGAGATGCTGCAGCCCGGCGCCGGCATGGAACGCGACCAGCGCGTCCAGTGTCTCCGCGGCGTCCTCGGTCCATCCGTGTGTGGCTGGGCGCCACTGCCCGTCGGCTGCCTGGCGCGCGTCCAGCGCGACCACGATCCGCGCCGCGCCATGCCGCGCCACCCAGCCTGCGACCATGTCGCGCCGGGCGACCGCCAGCGAGCCGATGACCACGCGGTCCGCGCCGGCGTCCAGCATCGCGTCGACATCGCCCTCGCTGCGCACGCCGCCACCGGTCTGCACCGACAGGCCGGTCTGCGCCTTGATGCGCGACAGCAGCGGCGCCAGCGTGTAGCCGCCGGCACGTGCCGCGTCGAGATCGACCAGGTGCAGCCAGCGGGCACCCGCTTCGGCGTAGCGCATGGCCAGATCCAGCGGCGCATCCGCGTAGCGCGACTCGCGCGCGTAGTCGCCCTGCGCCAGTCGCACCACGCGGCCATCGCGGACATCGATCGCGGGATAGACGTTGAACCTCATGCACGCGCTCCAAGGAAATTGTGCAGCAGCCGCGCGCCGGCTGCCCCCGAACGCTCGGGATGGAACTGCGCGCCGGCCACGAGGTCCTGCTCCACCACTGCCGCGAACGACGTACCGTGCGTGCAGTCGGCCACGCAGTCGCCTGTCACGGGCGCAGCGTAGCCATGCACGAAATAGACCCATGCCCCGTCCTCGATGCCGGCCATCAGCCGCGAATCGCCGCGCATGCGCAGCCGGTTCCAGCCCATGTGCGGGACGCGCAGGCCCGGCGCCGGCGCCAGCCGCCGCACGCTGCCGCGCAGCAGGCCGAGGCAGGGCACGTCGCCCTCCTCGGAGTCCTCGAACAGCAGCTGCATGCCCAGGCAGATGCCCAGCAGCGGAACCGTCGGCTCGCGCAGCACCGTGTCGAAACCACGCTCGCGCAGCAGCCGCATCGCCGGCGCGGCGGCACCGACACCCGGCAGGATCACGCGTGCGGCGCCACGCAGCCCATCGGCATCGCGGGCGATGCGAGGCCTGGCGCCGAGCCGCTCGAGCGCGTAGCGCACCGAGCCCAGGTTGGCGCCGCCGGCATCGATGATGACCACGTCCATGGCTACAGCGTGCCCTTGGTACTGGGCAGCACCTGGCCGCTGCGCGCGACCGCCTGCCGCAGCGCCCGCGCGAAGGCCTTGAAGCAGGCTTCGACCTTATGGTGGTCGTTGTCGCCCATGACCTGCAGGTGCAGGTTCAAGCCGCAGGCATCGCACAGCGAGCGGAAGAAGTGCGCCACCAGTTCGGTCGGCAGGTCGCCGACGCGCTCGCGCCGGAATACGCCGTCGAACACCAGGTACGGCCGCCCGCCGAAGTCCAGCGCCGCGCTGGCCAGGGTCTCGTCCATCGGCAGCGTGAAGCCGTAGCGGCCGATGCCACGCTTGTCGCCCAGCGCCTCGCGCAGCGCCTGGCCCAGCGCCAGCCCGGTGTCCTCGACGGTGTGGTGTTCGTCGATGTGCAGGTCGCCTTCGGCCTGCACCCGCAGCGCGATGCCGCCGTGCTTGCCGATCTGCTCCAGCATGTGGTCGAAGAACGCCAGGCCGGTGGCGATGGCGGGCTCCGCCACGCTGTCCAGGTCGATGTCCACGCGAATGCGGGTCTCGCGCGTTTCGCGCACCACGCTGGCGCGGCGCGGGGCATCGACCAGCGCGTGCGCGATCGCCGGCCAGTCCCATTCGCCACCAAACCTCGCCGTGCGCAGGTGGAAGCCGCGGATGCCGAGGTTTGCCGCGAACTGCATGTCCGTCTCGCGGTCGCCGACCACCGCCGAACGCGCCCAGTCGATGCCGCGGTCCTTGAGGTAAGGCATCACCATGCCAAGGCCCGGCTTGCGCGTGGGCGCGTTGTCGGCCGGCATGCTGCTGTCGATGAGCACGTCGCGGAAGACGATGCCCTGGCTCTCGAACACCTGCATCATCAGCGCCTGCGGCGCGTCGAAGTGCTCCTGCGGGAAGGCGTCGGTGCCCAGCCCATCCTGGTTGCTGACGATGACGAACTGGTAGCCGGCATCGCGCAGGCGCAGCAGGGCCGGCACCACGTCGCGGCAGAAGCGCAGCTTGTGCAGGCCGTCGATCTGCAGGTCGTCGGGCTCCTCGATGAGCGTGCCGTCGCGGTCGACGAACAGGATCGGAGTCATGGTGTGCTCCCCGCCGCGCCCAGCGCGGCCAATACGCGGTCGTTCTCGGCCGCCGTGCCGATGGTGATGCGCAGCGCATCGTCAAGGCCGGCGACAGCGCGCTGGTCGCGCACCACCACGCCGGCCGCCTGCAGCGCGGCGAGCGCGGCGCCGGCATCGGCGAAGCGCAGCAGCAGGAAGTTGCCGGCCGACGGATACACCCGGCGCACGCCGGGCAGGCCGGCCAGCGCAAGGCGCATGCGTTCGCGCTCGGCGACCACCAGGTCCACGCGTGCGCGGGTGGTGGCCAGCGCGTCCGGCGCCAGCGCCGCCAGGGCCAGCGCCGCACACGGTGCCGGCACCGGATAGGGTGCCTGGCAGGCGCGCAGCGCGGCGATGAGGTCGGCATCCGCGATCACGCAGCCGATCCGCGCCGCCGCAAGCGCATGCGCCTTGGACAGCGTGCGCAGCACGGCCAGGTTGGCGCAGCTGGCCAGCAGCGTGGTCGCCGACGCCTGGGTGTCGAACTCCGCGTAGGCCTCGTCGACCACCACCAGCGCGCGGCCGGCGAGCCGCGCCGCGATGTCGGCAACGAGCGCGAGCGGGATCGCGCCGCCCGTCGGGTTGGATGGCGAGCACAGGAACACGATCCGCGCGTTGCCCTGCACGGCCGCGGCGACCAGGGCATCGGCATCCAGCTCGAATCCGGCATCGGCGTCGCGCAGCGGCACCTCGATCAACGGCGCTCCCTGCAGCCGCGCGCTGACCGCATACATGCCGAACACCGGCGGCGTGGCCAGCACCGCGTCGATGCCGGCGCGGCACAGCGCGCGCACCAGCAGGTCGATCGCCTCGTCGCTGCCGCGGCCGACCAGCAACTGGTCGGGCTCGCAGCCGTACAGCGAAGCCAGCGCGGCGCGCAGTGTGGCGGGCTGCGGCTCCGGGTAGCGGTTGGTGCCGCCGCCGGCATCGCCGGGGTTCGGCCACGCGCTTTCATTGGCATTGAGCCAGACATCGCCGCGCGCCACTTCACCGCGCGCGGAGCGATAGCCCGCGAATCCGCGCAGGTCCGGGCGCAGCAGGTCGATGGCCGCGCTCATGCGCATGCCTGCCGTGGCGCCTGCAGCCGCAGACGCACCGCGTTGGCGTGCGCCTCGAGGCCTTCGGCTTCCGCCAGCACGACCGCGTCCGGACCGATCGCGGCGATGCCCGCGGCGGTCGCAGACTGCACGCTCACGAAGTTCTGGAAGCTGGCCACGCTCACCCCGCTCCAGGCCGCCGCCGCGCCGCCGGTCGGCAGCACGTGGTTGGTACCGCTGCAGTAGTCGCCGAGCGCTTCGGGGGTGTGGTCACCCAGGAACACCGAGCCTGCGGCCGCGACCCGATCGAGCCAGTCGCGCGGCGCGCGCAACGCCAGGATCAGGTGCTCCGGCGCGTAGTCGTTGCTGATCGCGAACGCCTCGTCGAGCGTGTCCACCAGCACCAGTCGCGACGCCGACAGCGCCTCGCGCGCGATCGCCGCACGCGGCAACGCGGCCAACTGCGCCTCGAGTTCGACACCCACGCGCTCGAGCAACGCCTCGCTGTCCGACAGCAGCAGCACCTGCGAATCCGGCCCGTGCTCCGCCTGCGACAACAGGTCGGCCGCGACCCACGCGGCATCGGCACCGGCATCCGCGATCACCAGCACCTCCGACGGCCCCGCGGGCATGTCGATCGCCGCCAGGCCGGCCTGCGCCACCTGGCGCTTGGCCTCGGTGACGTAGGCGTTGCCCGGCCCGAACACCTTGTCGCACGACGGCACGCTCGCCGTGCCGCAGGCCATCGCCGCGATCGCCTGCGCGCCGCCGATCTTGAAGACCCGGGTGATGCCACACAGAGCGGCCGCCACCAGCACCGCCGGATCGGCGCTGCCGTCGGCGCGTGGCGGGGTGCACAGCACGATGTCCGCGCAACCGGCGAGGCTTGCGGGCACGCCGAGCATCAGCGCGGTGGACGGCAGTGGCGCGCTGCCGGCGGGCACGTACAGGCCGACGCGGCGGATCGGCCGCACGACGCGCTCGCAGGTGACGCCCGGCGCGGTCTCCACGGCGTAGTCGCCCTGCATGCCGGCGCGGTGGAAGGTTTCGATGCGTGCCTTTGCCGCGGTCATCGCACCGCGAAGGGCATCGGAGACATGCGCCTGCGCGGCGAGGAACTCGTCGTCGCCCACCGCCAACGCCTCCAGATCGACACCGTCGAACTGGCGTGCGTACTCCGTCAGGGCCGCGTCGGCACGCAGCCGCACCTGCTCGATGATGGCCGCGACTGAGCGCGCGGTCGCGTCCGACGTTGCCTGCGTGGGCCGGCGCAGCGCTGTGCTGCGCGCATCGGCATCCAGCGTGGACCAGCGCAGTCGCCTCATGCCAGCGTCCTCTCGACCGGCAGCACCATCAGGCCGCTGGCGCCGGCGGATTTCAGGTCTTCCAGCCGCTGCCAGGTCATCGCGCCATGGCACAGCGCCTGCAGCGACAGGCTGTCGGCGCCATCGACCTGCAGCACCGTCGGCGGCTCGGCGTCCGGCAGCAGCTTCATCAGCCCCGGCATCGCACTGCGCGGCGCCTGGAACAGCAACAGCCGGCTGTCGCGGATCTTCAGCACGCCATCCAGCCTGCGCAGCAGCAACTGCGCGAGGTCGGCGCGGGCGTCGGTGAACGGTTGCGGCGGCCCGGCAAGCACCGCCTCGCTGCGCAGCAACGTCGCCACCGGCACCAGCTGGTTTGCCGACAGCGTCGCGCCGCTGGACACCAGGTCACAGATCGCATCCGCCTGCCCCAGCCGCGGCGCGATCTCGACCGACCCCGACAGCGTGACCACCGAAGCGGACACACCATTCGCCTGCAGCCACTGGCGCAGCAACGCCGGGTAACTGGTGGCGATGCGCGCACCTTCGAGCTGCGCAGGCCCGTCCCATGCCTGGCCTTCCGGCAGCGCGATATCGAGCCGGCAGCCACCGAAGCCCAGCGCCCGCAGCTCGCGCGCCGCCGCAGCGCCGCCCCGCGCCGCGCGCTCGGCCGAGTATTCGTCCAGCACGTTGCGCCCGACGATGCCGTAGTCGCAGACGCCGTCGGCGAGCAGACCGGGAATGTCGTCGTCACGCACCAGCAGCAGGTCCACCGGCAGCGACTCGCCGTAGCAGAACAGGCGGTCGCGGCTCTCGCGCCACGACAGCCCGCAGGACGCGAGCAGCGCGCGCGCCGGCTCGCCGAGGCGACCGGATTTCTGGATGGCGATGCGCAATCGATCGCGGCGCGGCGCGGCGACGGGAGGACTCATGGCGGGGGCCTTCAGTGGGATTCGGCGAGGCGGGGAAACTGGCGACGCACGGCCGCGGCATAGCCGCCTTCGCCCTGCTCCAGCGTGCGGGCGACGCGCCCGACGGTGGTCACGCTGACCATGGTGCGTTCGTGGATCTCGCGATACGGCACGCCTTCAAGCAGCAGCGGCACCACGCGCCAGCGATCGGACATGGCCTCCAGCTCGGCCGGAGTGCACAGGTCGCGCAGGAACGCCGCCACGTCCGACGGGTTGTCGAGCGCGGCGAGCGCCTCCGCCAGTGCCTGGAATCCGGCATCGGCGTCCTTCCTCGACAGTGTGAGCGGGCGTTGCTTCATTGTTCCAGCGTGTTAATGCGTTAGTACATTATGCACAGCGCTCGAGGCGGCGCAAGCCCGCTCGTTCATTGGCTATTGCGGGGAGCGACCGGAGGGCTGCCTAGGGGGCTCCGGGCCCAGCGTGCCGGGGTGCCACTTGTTGAAGGGAAGCAAGCTCCGGCGATTGCCCCGGCCTGTCGACAGAGCGATTGCACTGTCGGAGGATCTCGTCCACATCGACGCCAGCGACATCCTGCACCGACGTCACGCTCCAGCGCGTAGCGGGATCGCGAGGGTCTCCCTGCCAGGCGACGAGCCTGGCTTCGGGATTGGATTTGCCGGCGGAGCACCCGACACTGGCCCGGACATGGGTCACCCCGGTCATGCCGGCGCACCGGAGGTCGCGCAACACGTCGGCGGTGACTTGCTCGAGCTTGGAGGCCGGCTCTGCAATTTCGCGCTCAGCATTCGCTGCCGACAACTGCTCGTCAACCTCGTGATACATGACGAGGTCTGCGACATCCTGCCCGTTACCGGGATCCAGACTGATCCCGAGATTCCCGTTGTCGAAACCTGCTACACGAATCGCCGCGCCACCCTGCAGCGTCACGAGTAGATCAGTGCCATCGAGCTGGTAGGTATGACAGCCGTCGCTGCTCCGGTAGATACCCTCCGGGTCTGCCGGCGCTTGCGCACCACCGCCCAGCGTCTTGCCATCCCAATGAACTTGACCAAGCCCATCTTCGTCCCTGACCACGTCGCCGCTATCAACCAGATAGGTATCGAAACCAACTCCCCCCAGCAACTGATCCTGATCCGCCCCGCCGATCAGAATGTCATGGCCGCGGCCGCCGACCAAAGTGTCGTCACCCCCCATGCCAAGCAGCAAGTCGTTCCTGCCGACCTCCACACCGGCGCGCGCCACTGTGCCATCGAGGGCATGGGCGCGATCGGTGTCGACGCGTTCTGATGTCGAATTTCTCTGCGCCACGGTAAGCCGATCTCCGAGACGAAGTTGGCGACCAGGATCTACATGAATTGCAGTGGCATCCAGGATCCCGGCGTCAAGACGGTCAGCAACTTCTGGGAACTCGCCGCGCAACCCATGCAGCAAGGCGCGCTTGGCCGGCTCCAGCGCAGCATTGATTGTCGGCACCGGGCCAGACTCGAGAAGCAGTTCCCTGTAGTCTCTATTCGCCAGACCGATTACGTCGAGCCGGCTTGGCACACCTTCGAAGCTGACGCCCCACGCCGACTCCAGCGCCCTGATGCTGTCGCGGTGCAGCTGGAACATGCCATAGACGCTGAGCGCCTCTTCGGGACTGATATTCGCGGGGTCGTCGTACAGTCCAAAGATCGCCGCTTCCATGCCTCGTCGCTTGCGCAAGCCACGTTCTGCGCCCGGGTTCGACCCCCAGCTGTTGTAGCGGAGCTGGTACCAGGCCTCAGCGCGATCTCCCTCACGAATCGCCTCGGCAAACCCTTCCATTCGGGTCCTGACGGCATGTTGTCCGCGGTTATAGGTGACAGATACCAGAACGGCTCTTTCCTTTGAATACGGCATGCCTAGGCTGTTCGCCGGATCTTCGTACTCCGGGATCGATGCCAGCTCCAGGAGATCGCGGGCTTCTTCGCGCGTTAGTGCGCGAGCAAACCGGAGGCCCAACCTGGTTCGCTCTGCGTTGGTCGTGGCGGCATCAATCCGCTCCAGATGCCGACGTTGCGTTTCGTCCAGCTGGATGTTCGCTCGTTCCCAAAGCTCAACGTTGTTGGCTCTGTTGAACGTATAGCCGAACCCGATGGTTGCAGCGCCATCTCGAAGATCATACGCACGCGCCTCGAACGCCTCGGTATGCATGATCAGATTCGCTGCGAGCCTCTTGTACTCTGCTTGCGTGATTTCTATGTATTCCACGGCAATCCTTGCCCCCCGCCCTGTCCTGGGTTGTCAACACCTACAAGACCTTACTAGTTGGGCGGCATGAATCTGCGCTCGCCATAGACGTGCTGCAATTCCACGTCGTGGCCGCCTTCTGACCTCGCACGGATGCGCACCTCCGTCGCCCACTCTTCTGGGCACTTCGCGAAGGCATCCTGGCGGGCGCTACCGGCTTCGCAGACCCCGAGCGCAACAGGACCCAGCAGAAGTCTTCCGCCGCTCTCAACCTCAATCAAGGGGTAGTCGTCTGCAGCGCCACGCTCGCCCTGCGGGTTGGCGTTGTAGTAACCCGCACTGATCCGGACAAGCAGGCTTCCACAGATCCTGCTTTCCGTTCGCGTGCCTGTCCGGCGAACGTTTTGATGCCCATCCCCGGGTTCGAACACGACCAATGAGGAGATATCGATTTCTTCACTCTCGACATTTTGCCTGGGGGCGATTGCAGGCACATTGACCCGGAGATCCAGAAGTGATGCAGATGCATCACACGTAAGCTGAAGCTTGGGAGGATCCTGACTCCGCGCCGGTATCGCAAGCAGCGAGAGAAAGGCGACTGCGAGGAAATGCTTCATGTTCCTTCCTTGTGCCGGTATTAATAGGCCCACCCTCGCGCCATTGCGGCGGAGTCGGGTGCCATGGCGTGCTTCCTTGCACGCGCCGAGTCTAGCGCCATCCGGGGCGCGGGACGTGGGCTGTTCCGCAGTTCGGGAAATCCCCTACACGGCCTGCGGCGGGACGGTCTCGGGCGCCACGTTTGGCTACCTGCCGCGCCGCTCGGCCACGATCCAGGCCAGCGCCACGCCACAGATCGCCCCCACCATCTCCATCAGCACGCGGGTGCCGAGGCCGTTGGGGTCGTGGATCCTGGCGAGTGCGATGCGCGCATACACCGGCGACTCCAGCTTAACCACGCCCAGGTAGAACAGGTGCCAGATGTCGATGCCGGCGCCGATGACCACCGCCGACAGGCAGGCCCAGCCGATGGCGTGGCCGGGCGTCCAGCGCTGGCGCACGCCGATGGAGTGGAAGAGCGCGTAGGCCAGCACCCCGACCAGCAGTGCGATCAGTCCCGCTTCGAACGCGCCGATCCAGCCGAAGTGCAGCGGCAGGTTCAAGCCCTGGCGCCGGTGCGCGGGATGGCGCCCAACAGCGCGCCCTCTTCCACCAGTTTCACTGCGGCGGCGACTTCGCCATCCAGCGCGCGGTCGCGGTGGAGGAACGGGATGCGCGCGCGGATCACGGCATGCGCCGCCGCCACGGACTTGCCGGGGTGGAACGCCTCCGCGGCCGCGAGCTCGCCGCGCAGGCCGTCGACCTCGGCGATGAACTTCGCCTGCGCCGCGGCATCCGGCAATGCGCCGGCCTGCACCTTCGCGGCAAACGCCGATGCGTCGACGCGCCGCGCCAGGTCACGGGCGGCATTGATCATGCCGCGCCGCAGGTCCAACGCCTGCGCTGCGGTGTACAGCTCGAGCGCGAGCACCTTGCCGAGGTCGGCGCCCATGGCCAGCACGTGGCGGGCCTCGTTGGCGCCCATCGACACGTGGTCCTCGGCGTTGGCCGAGGTCGGGATGGAATACACGCTGGTCGGCATGGCGCGGCTGGCGAGGTCGTTGACGATCGCGGCGGCGGTGTACTGCACGATCATGAAGCCGGATTCGGTGCCGTCCTCGTTGCCGATCAGGAACGCCGGCAGGCCGTCATTGGTGGCCGGGTCGACCAGCTTGTTGAGGCGGCGCTCGGAGATCGAGGCCAGCACCGGGATCGCGGCCTTGACGTAGCTCATCGCCAGCGCGAGCGGCATGCCGTGGAAGTGCCCGGCGGAGATCACCTGCTCCTCGACGTGCTCGGCGACCTTGTCCGGGAACACCAGCGGGTTGTCGGTGACCGAATTGAGCTCGACCTCGAGCACGCGCGCGGCCTGTGCAACCGCATCGCGCACCGCGCCGTGCACCTGTGGAACGCAGCGCAGCGAATAGCTGTCCTGCGGCTGGTGCTTCTTGCCGCCGCGGAACGGGCGGAAGCGGTCGTAGAACTTTTCGCGGCCATGCCGCTGGCCCAGCGGCACCCAGTCCCATCCGATGTCGAAATTGAGCGCCTGCGCCTCGGCATCGTCCCAACTCGACGGCAGCCACTGCCGGAAACGCGGCACGAGGTGGTACGGGATGTCGGCCAGCGTGGAGCCTTCAAGCAGCGCGCGCAGCTGCGCGGCGGCCGCCACCTGGCCCGGATGCGGGCGCAGCGCATGCACGTCCTCGGCGAACGCGCCCAGACGCCCGGCGAAGGCATCGATGGTCATCGCTGCGGCGAGGTCCGCGGTGTCGAGCAGGTCTTCGAGCTGCGCCACCGCCAGCACGCCCGTCGCCAGCATCTGCGCGGTGCCGTTGTTGAGCGCCAGGCCTTCCTTGTACGACAGCTGCAGCGGCGCCAGGCCGGCGCGGCGCAGCGCCTCGGCACCGGCCATGCGCTCGCCTTCGACGAAGGCCTCGCCACCGCCAAGCAGCACGATCGCCAGGTGCGACAGCGGCGACAGGTCGCCCGAGGCACCCACCGAGCCAAGGGCCGGCACCACCGGCACGATGCCGGCGTTGAGCATCGCGGCCATGGCCTGCAGCGTGCCGACGCGGATGCCGGAGTGCCCGCGCAGCAGGGTGTTGATGCGGATGCACAGCATCGCGCGCACCACGTCGGCGGCCAGCGGCTCACCGACGTTCACCGCGTGGGTGATGATCAGGTTGTGCTGCAGCTCCTCGTGCAGCGAGCGGCCGGATGGCCTGGCGCCCGGCAGCTCGTCGCGCAGCGGATGCGCACCGAGCAGCTTGTCGGCGTTGCTGCCGAAGCCGGTCGACACGCCATAGATCGGCTCCTCGCGGCGTACCTGCTCGGCGAGGAAATCGGCGGCACGGGCGACGGCGGTCAATGCGGACTCATCCAGCGCGACGCTGGCGCCACGCGCCACCGCCACCAGCTGCGCGCGCGTCAGCGACAGCCCATCCAGGCGGATCACGTCACTGCCCACGCTGCACCTTCCATTGTTCGCGCTCCACCAGCAGCGTCCGCGCCAGCTCGGCTTCCGCGACCTCGAACTGTTCGCCACGGCGGAGGTCCTTGACCGCCACCACGCCGCGCTCGGCCTCGTTGTCGCCGCGGATCACCACGAAGCGGATGCCGGCGCGGTCGGCGTACTGCATCTGCTTGGCGAGCTTGCGCGGCTCCAGCTGCGTTTCGACGTTCAGGCCGGCCGCGCGCAGGCGCTGCGACAACGCCAGTGCATGTTCCAGTCCCGTGTCGTCGAACAGCGTGACCAGCGCATCCACCGAACTCTCCGCCGTGGTGACCAGCCCTGCCTCGCGAAGCTGCCAGAACAGCCGCGTCAACCCGATCGAGATGCCGACGCCGGGCAGTTTCGACTTGGTGTAGTGGCCGGCGAGATCTTCGTAGCGTCCGCCCGAGCAGATCGAGCCGATACCCGGGTTTTCGTCGAGCACGGTCTCGTAGACCATTCCGGTGTAGTAATCCAGGCCGCGCGCGATCGACAGGTTGATCGCGTAACGCGCCTCGGGCACACCCATTGCCTTCAGCGTGCCGAGCAGCGCACGCAGCTCGTCGCGGCCTTCCTCGAACAGCGCGGTGCCGGCACCGAGCGCATCGAGCCGCGCCAGCGCGTCGTCGTGGCCCGTGGAGCGCACGCGCGAGAACGCCATCAGCCGTTCCACGACGTCCGCAGCAATTCCAAAGCCCTCGCCTTCGAGCGTCGCACGCACTGCGTCTTCGCCACGCTTGTCGAGCTTGTCGATCTCGCGCAGCACCGCCGCCTGGCGGTCGCCTTCGATGCCCAGGCCCTCGAAGTAGCCGCGCAGCAGCTTGCGATGGTTGAGCTGGATGGTGAACGCGCCGATGCCCAGCGCTTCGAACACCGCATGGATCACCGCCGGGATCTCGGCGTCGAAGCGCGGCGACAGCGTGTCCTTGCCGATCACGTCGATGTCGCACTGGTAGAACTCGCGGAAACGGCCGCGCTGGGCGCGCTCGCCGCGGTACACGCGCTGCATCTGGTAGCGGCGGAACGGGAACGCGAGGTCGTGTTCGTGTTCGGCCACGTAGCGGGCCAGCGGCACGGTCAGGTCGAAGCGCAGCGCCATCTCCGGCACGCCCTCGGCACCGCCGGCCTCGGCCGCCTTGCCCAGCGCACCGGTGGACTGCACGAAATACACCTGGCGCTCGGTCTCGCCGCCGGTCTTGGTCAGCAGGACCTCGGACAGCTCGAACACCGGGGTTTCCACCGGCAGGAAGCCGAAGCGCTCGAAGGTGCCGCGTATGGTGTCGAGCATGCGCTGGAAGGCGATCTGGTCGCGGGGCAGCAGCTCCATGACGCCCGGGGGCGTGCGTGGCTTGATCAAGGCGGGAAACTCCGGGGACAAGGTGGACCGGTGAGCCCCGCATTCTAGCGACTGCGGGCGCATCCCCGGCACGGCCGACGAGAAGGGGCTTGCCCTTCGCGTCCGCGACTCCTAAAATGCGCGGCTCACCGACTCGGGGTGTAGCTCAGCCTGGTAGAGCGCTACGTTCGGGACGTAGAAGTCGCAGGTTCGAATCCTGTCTCCCCGACCACTCGGTGATAGCAAGCGAAGACCGGCCCCATCGGCCGGTCTTTTCGTTTCCGCGCCGCGCGCGGCCTCCTGGAGTTCCCTCCCCCATGCGTACAGCAGCGGCCCGGGCATCGTCCACACCCGCCCTCGGCGCGGGCGCGGCGCTGGTGCTCGCCGGGATCGTGCTGTCCGCGTTCAACCTGCGCACCGCCGTCACCTCCATCACGCCGCTGCTGGACGTCCTGGGCCGCGAGTTCGCCTTCGGCGCCACCATGGCGGGCGTGCTGGGCATGCTGCCGAGCGCCGCCTTCGCGGTGTTCGGGGTGGCTACCCCGGCCATCGCGCATCGCGCGGGCCTGGAGCGCACGGTATTGCTGGCCATGGCGCTGGCCGCGGCCGGGCTCGTGCTGCGCTCATTCGCGCCCGGTACTCCGGTGCTGATCGCCGGCTCGGTGGTGGCCCTGGCCGGCGCCGGCATTGGCAACGTGGTGCTGCCGCCACTGGTCAAGCGCTACTTCGCCACGCGCATCGGCGTGGTCAGCACGCTGTACATCGCGGTGCTGCAGATGGGCACGATCCTACCGGCGCTGCTGGCCGTCCCGGTGGCCGCCGCGGTGGGCTGGCGCATTTCCCTGGGTGCATGGGCCCTGGTCGCGGTGGCGGCGATGCTGCCCTGGCTGGGCGTGCTGTGGATCGAGCGCCGCGCCGATTCCGCGCTGGCACGCGTCCACGACCGCGCCGTGCTGCCCGGCGACGGCGCCCCCGAACTCGCCGCCCCGCCCCCGCGCGTGCGCACCTGGCGCACCGCGATCGGCTGGGGCATGGCGCTGATGTTCGGCATGACCTCGCTGATGACCTACGCCCTGTTCACCTGGCTGCCCAAGCTGCTGACCGACGCCGGCGCCAGCCCGGCCTTCGGCGGCGCGATGGTCGCCCTGTTCGCAGGCCTGGGCCTGTTTGGCGCGCTGGTGATGCCGGCGATCGCGGTGCGCATGCGCAACCCCTTCCCGATCGTCCTCGCCTGCGCCGCCTGCCAGGTGGTGGCTTACGTGGGCCTGCTGCTTGCTCCGATGGCCGTCCCGCTCATCTGGGTGTCCCTGCTTGGCCTCGGCGGCTGCACCTTCCCGCTGGCGCTGACTCTGCTCAACAAGCGGACGCGCACGCCGGCCGGATCCGCCGCGCTGTCCGGCTTCACCCAAGGCATGGGTTACACGCTGGCCTGCCTGGGCCCGCTGCTGTTCGGGCTGCTGCATGAGGCCACCGGCAGCTGGGCCTGGCCCTTCGCCATGCTCGCCGCAAGTGCCGTGGTGATGCTGCTGGGTGCCTGGCAGGCCTGCAAGCCCCGCTATCTTGAGGATGCCTGGCAGCGTGCCACCACTGCCTGACGCTGCCGAACCACCCGGCATACGCCAGGTGCCGACGCTTACCGGAAGCCGGCGACATCCACCGTCGAACGCTTGCCAACCGAAATCGCGTCGCCGGCAAGCCACGCCTGTGCGCAACTGCGGCCGTGGTCGCGCAGGGTTTCAAGGAACGGCAGGCTGGTGGTCGACCTGGAATCGTTGTCGAGCCGGGCCATCAGCGCATCGTCGGCAATGAGGTGCAGGCGCTTGCGGCGGACCGGATGCTCCTTCACCAGCCACGGCACGATCGAGCGGCGCATGAACTCGCGCATGCGCACCAGGCTGCGCATCTCGGCCAGGAACGCGGCGTTGAACGCCAGCACCTGCGAGCGGTCGCGGATGTCGGACGCGGTGCGCGGCGTGGCGCCGTGGGTCGCGGGGTTGAGCAGCACCATCAGCACGTCGTCCACCCTGCACTCGGCGAGCAGCGGCAAGACCGGCGGGTTGGCGGCGAAGGCACCGTCCCAGTACGGCTCACCGTCGATCTCCACGGCCTGGTACAGCGCCGGCAGGCAGGCCGAGGCGAGCACCGCATCGGCGCTGATTTCGGCGGTGCGGAACAGCCGCAGGCGGCCGGTATTGGCGTGGGTCGCGGCAATGAACAGGTCGAAGCCCGGCTCTGCGCGCAGGCGTTCGAAATCGACCTGTGCCTCGACGATGTCGCGCAGCGGGTCGTAGCCCATGGGATTGAACTGCGCAGGTGCGAGGAAACCACTCCACTGCAGCATCAGCGAAGCCATCGGCGAGGGCCGGCCATTGCTTGCACCGGCGCCGACGTGCAGCAGCGACGCATTGCCGCCCACCGCGCTCCAGAAGCGAGACAGCGCTTCACGCGCGCCATCACGGCCACCTTCCAGCAGGCCATGCGCAAGCACGACCGCGTTCATGGCGCCGGCGCTGGTGCCGCTGGCGCCGCACGGGTCGAAGCGGCCGTCCTCGAGCAGGGCATCGAGCACGCCCCAGGTGAACGCGCCATGGGCGCCGCCACCCTGCAGGGCCAGGCTGAGCGGGCGCGCCGTCGCGCGCGTGCGCCGCTTCCGCGGGGCCATGCTCATTGGAGTGCTTGCAGCCGCGCGCGC
The DNA here is from genome assembly GCF_014764385.1 of Luteimonas sp. MC1825. Lineage (NCBI taxonomy): Bacteria > Pseudomonadati > Pseudomonadota > Gammaproteobacteria > Lysobacterales > Lysobacteraceae > Luteimonas > Luteimonas sp. MC1825. Next base: position 1,875,489 of record NZ_CP061714.1, read on the forward strand.
AATTCCTCCAGGCACAGGTCACCCGCGGCCCCCGGCGATACCCGCGCGGCCAGGCTGGCAGCCGGATCGCCTTCGGCCCAACGCGCCGGATCCGCGGCCGCTCGATAGGCATCGCGGAACGGCACGCCCGCGCGCGCCATGTCGACGGCGAGGTCGGTGGCGTACATCGACGGCTCCAGCGCGGCGCGCATGCGGTCGGTGTTCCAGTCGAGGTTGCGCAGCAGGTCCGGCAGCAGCGCCAACGCCTGCAGGCCCTTGCCGAAGCCATGGAACAGCGCGCCCTTCGACAGCTGCAGGTCGCGGTGGTAGCCGGACGGCAGCGAAAGCAGCTGCTCGATCTCGCAGCGCGCCGCGGCCACGCTGGCGTAGGTCGCGCGCATCAGCTCGATGACGTCCGGATTGCGCTTGTTGGGCATGATCGAGCTGCCGGTGGTGTACTGCGCCGGCAGCGCCACGAAACCGAACTCGGCCGCGGTGAACAGGCTCAGGTCCCACGCCAGCCGGCGCAGGTCGAGCATGGCGCTCGACAGCGCTTCCAGCGCCGCCATTTCGAACTTGCCGCGCGACAGCTGCGCGTAGGTCGCCGCCACCTGCATGCGCCCGAAGCCGAGCGCAGCGGTGGTGTGGTCGCGGTCGAGCGGCAGGTTCACGCCGTAGCCCGCCGCGCTGCCGAGCGGATTGGCGTCGATCCAGGCCAGGGTGTCGCGCGCGCGCGCCGCGTTGTCGATGAACGCCTCCGCCCACGACGACCACCACATGCCCAGCGACGACACCACGGCGCGCTGCAGGTGCGTGTAGCCGGGCAGCGGCACGTCGCGCTCTGCCGCGGCGCGGTCGAGCGCGATGCCCGCGACCTCCACGCACAGCGCCTGCGTGCGCGCCAGCTGCGCCTTCAGCCACAGCCGCGTCGCCACCAGCACCTGGTCATTGCGGCTGCGCCCGGTGTGGATGCGGCGACCGGCGTCGCCAAGGCGCTCGGTGAGGCGCGCCTCGATCGCCGAGTGGCCGTCCTCGTAGCGGTCGTCGAGCACGAAGCGGCCGGCGCTGAAATCGCCTGCCAGCGCATCCAGTTCGCGCTCGATGCCGGCCAATTCGTCATTGGCCAGGATGGCGATGCGCGCGAGGCCCTGCGCGTGCGCGCGGCTGGCCTCGATGTCGTTCAGGAAGAACTCGCGGTCCAGCACCACGTCGTCGCCGGCCAAAAAGGCCTGGATCGCGGTGTCGACGCTGACGCCGGGCTTTTGCCACAGAAGGTCGGACATGTCGGTTCCAGCGGGATCAGTCGAGCGGAATGCCTTGCGTCTCGGGATAGCCGAAGGCGAGGTTGAGGTTCTGCAGCGCCTGCGTGGCGGCGCCCTTGAGCAGGTTGTCGAGCGTGGCCACCACCACCAGGCGGCGGCCGTCGGCCGACAGCGTGAAGCCGCCGACCTCCACGCCGTGGCGGCCGGCGATCGCGCTCACCCACGGCGCGTCATCCACCACCCGCAGCAGCGGCTCGCCGGCATAGCGGGCGTGGTAGCGCGCGCGCACCGCTTCCAGCGTCACCGGTGCGCGCAGGTGCAGGTTGGCGGTGAGCGTGATGCCGCGGAAGTGCGGCGCCACGTGCGGCATGAACTCGACCGGCGCGCCAAGCTGGCGGGTGACCTCGCGCTCGTGCAGGTGATCCACCAGCGCGTAGGGCATCAGGTTGTCGCGCAGCTTGCCGGGATCGTTGCGGTCGGACGGCGAGGTGCCGGCGCCGGAGAATCCGGACACGCCGAAACACTGCACGGGACCTTCGAGCTGGTCGAGCATCGGCGCGATGGCGAACTGCATGGCGCTGGCGTAGCAGCCCGGGTTGGCGATGCGCCGCTGCCCGGCATACGTGCTCCGGGTCAGTTCCGGCAGCCCGTAATACCAGGCGTCGTCGAAGCGATGGTCGGCCGACAGGTCCACGATCACCGGGTCGGCACCCTGCCCGGCCAGGCCGGCGACGCAGGCATCCGACTTGCCGTTGGGCAGCGCCAGCACGCAGGCGTCCACGGCGTATCCGCCAAGCGATTCGTGCGCGATGTTGGCGTAGCGCAGTTCGCCGCGATACTCGGGTACGTGCGCCGACACCGGCTGGCCGTCGAGTTCGCGCGAGGACACGAACGCGAGCTCGAAACCCGGGTGCGCGGCGAGCAGGCGGATCAGCTCGGCGCCGGTGTGGCCGCGCGCGCCAACGATGCCGACCGACTTAACCATGCTGCACCGCCGCTGCCGCACCCGGCGCAGGATCAAGCAGCGTCGGCTGGCGCACCGCGCAATGCGCCACCGCGCGCTCGATGTCGGGGAACGCCTGCAGGCCGTACCAGAACACTTTCCACTTCGCCTGCTTGTAGCAGCCGTCGGACTCGGCGTAGTAGAAGATGTTGACGGCGTTGTCGTGGCGCGAGCGCCAGAACAGGCGCGGGGTTTCCTCGCGCATCACCTGCCACACCGCGCGCCCGAGGCCTTCGCCCTGCGCGTCGTCGAGCACCGCGAACTTGTCGAGGTACGGCACGCCATCCACTTCGGTGAGGATCACCGCGGTGCGGTAGTGCTCGCTGACGTAGGCGCGCAGCAGCGGCGTGCGATCGAAGTAGTCAACGGCCAGCGTACGTGCGAACGCCGACTCGATCAGCGTGCGCAGCCGCGGCAGGTCCAGCTGGTCCCAGCGCTCCGCGCGCAGCACGCGCTCGCCGCGCCGCACCAGGGTGCCGGAGCCCTTGTGGGTGAACAGTTCCTTGGCGAGCTCGCCGGGTCGGGTGATCGACACCGACGACGAATGCGGCAGCGCCATCAGCAGGTCGTGGATCTGCTCGATCTTCACCCGCATGCCGGAGTGCAGCCAGGGCTGGGCCAGCAACTCGTCGTATTCGGTGCTGAGGTTGATCGAGTCGATCACCTCGCCATCGGCGCCGAGCAGGCCACCGGTGCCGGTGAGGAACACGATCTTGTACGGCTGCAGCGTCTTGATCAGTTCATTCGCGGCCCAGTCGGCATTGACGTTGACGATCTGGCCTTGCGCGGTCTCGCCGAGCGAGGCGATCACCGGAATCGAGCCGGCCTTGATGGCCGCCGCCACGCCATCGGTGTCGACGCGCGCCACCTTGCCGACCAGCCCGTAGCGCTCGCGGTCGAGGAACGCGCACTCGAACACGCCGGACTGGATCGACGTGGCACGCACGCCCTCGGCCTGCAGCGCCTCCACCAGGCGCAGGTTCTCCTCGCGCATCACGCGGCGCACGATGGCCAGCCCTTCGGCATCGGTATAGCGCAGGTTGTCGACCACGCGCTTGTCGATGCCCGCCTCGCGCATGGCCTCGTCGAGCTGCGGCCCGGCCCCGTGCAGCACGATCGGCGTCAGGCCGACCTGCTGCAGGAACGCCAGCGACGACACCAGCTCGTCGAGCTGGTCGCGCAGCACCGCGCCGCCCACCTTCACCACCGCGAAGCGCGCGGCATCGAGCTGCGAGAAGCGCTTCAGGTACTGGCTGATTTCCTTGGCGCTGCCCATGCCGGACAGCAGGCGGACGATGGTCTGCCGGGTCTGGCGGTGGACGTTCTGCATGGCGGGCGTTGCGTTCATGTGGCCTTCGAGAAGATGGCGTGCACGGCGCCGGCGTAGCGTGCGAGCTGGTCGAGCGAAACCCATTCGTCGGCGGTATGCGCCTGGGCGATCTGCCCGGGCCCGAAGACGATGGCGTTGAGGCCGGCGGCCGAGAACAGCGAGGCCTCGGTCCAGAAATCCACGGCGTTGCCGATCGGCAGGCCAAGCCCGTCGGCGAGGTCGCGCGCGGCCAGGCGGCGCTCCTCGGCGGCGGACACGTCACCGGCGGGCAGCGACGGTCCGAAGAACGTGGCGAGGTACTCGCTGCCTTCCGCGGCCAGCGCGGCGAACCGCGCGTGCAGCACGTCCATGTCCTGCGACGGCAGCGGGCGGAAGCCGAAGCGCACCTCGGCCGCGGGCGCGATCACGTTGGCCTTGATGCCGCCTTCGACGCGGCCGATGTTGAAGCGCAGGCCGGTCAGGCCGCCGAAACGCTGGTGCGCCTCGCCTTCGGCGAGCGCCAGCGCGTCCACGCCCCAGCGCATGGCCTTGTGCACGGCGCTGGCCGAGAGCGCCTGCGCGCCCGAGGCGTGGCCGGCTTCGCCGTGGAAGCGCAGCTGCACGGCGGCGATGCCGCGGTGGGCGAGCACCGCCTCGCAGCCGGTCGGCTCGGCCACCAGCACGTCGTCGAAGCCGTGCGCGGACGCCAGGAACGCGGCGATGCAGCGCGGGTCGTTGGCTTCCTCGTCGCTGGAAAACAGGAATGCGGCATCGCCGTCGCTGGCCTGCGCCGCGGCGATCAGCGCCGCGGCGGCGCCCTTGATGTCGCAGGCGCCGAGGCCGATCGCGCGCCCGTCCTCCACGCGCAGCACGTGCGGGTCGGCGGTCCATGCCGGCGAATCCGGCACGGTGTCCAGGTGCACGTTGAACAGCAGCGCCGGCCGGCCGCGGCGCGCGAACAGCGACACCGCGCCGGCGCCGTGGTCGCTGACCGTCACCTCGAAATCCGGCAGCTGGGCGCGGATGTAGTCGAAGATCCCGCCGCTGTCGATCGCGCGCGGCGGGTTGCGGGTGTCGAACGCCACCAGCGCGCGCAGGTGGCGCAGCACGGCATCCAGCAGCGGGTCGCCGACGTGGCTCACGTGCGGTTGACCTCCGCCCACAGCGTGGAGCTCATGCCGAACAGCTTGATGAAGCCCTCGGCCTCCTCGACGCCCCAGTCGGCCGACTGCGCATAGGTCGCGCCGCTGGCGTTGAGGATGTGCGGCGAGCGCACCGCGACCGCGTCGACGCGGCCACCGCGCGTTTCAAGCACCACCTCGCCATTGACGGTCGCCTGCGACGAGGCCAGGAACGCCTCGAGGTCGGTCTTCAGCGGGTCATGGAAGAAGCCTTCGTACACCAGTTCCACCCACTTGCGCGCCACGTCGGGCTTGAAGCGGTTCTGCTGCTTGGTGAGCACCGCTTCCTCGAGCGCGCGGTGCGCGACCAGCAGCGCGGTCAGACCCGGCGCCTCGTACACGATGCGGCCCTTGAGGCCGATCGTGGTGTCGCCGGTGTACATGCCGCGGCCCACGCCGTACGGCGCAAACATGGTGTTGAGGCGCGCCAGCAGCGTTTCGCCGCGCATCTCCTCGCCGTCCATGGCCACCGCTTCGCCGTTGACGAAGCGCAGCGCCACGCTGAGCGTCTGCTCGGGCCACGCCGCGCGCGGCGCGCACCAGCCGCGTGCGCCCTCGCCCGGGGCTTCCCAGCGGTCGATCTCGCCGCCGGACATGGTCAGCCCGAGCAGGTTCTCGTTGATCGTGTAGGCGCGCTGCTTGGCGCGCACGCCGAAGCCGCGCTGAGCCAGGTACTCCTGCTCGTAGGCACGCGTCTGCGTGTGTTCCTTCTGGATCTCGCGGATCGGCGCCACGATGCGGAAATCGCCCGAGGCCTTCACCGCCAGGTCGAAACGCACCTGGTCGTTGCCCATGCCGGTGCAGCCGTGCGCGATGGCGTTGGTGCCGAGGTCGCGCGCGCGCGCCAGGGTGGCGTCGACAATCAGGTAGCGGTCGGAGACCAGCAGCGGGTACTGGCCCTGATAGCACTCGCCGGCCCACACGAACGGCTTCACGAAGCCGTCCCAGATCGCGGGGCCGCCGTCGATGGTCAGATGGCTCGCCACACCCAGCTCGGCGGCGCGCTTTTCGATGAACGCACGCTCGTCGGCGTCGACGCCGCCGGTGTCGGCGAACACGGTGTGCACGTTCCAGCCCTGCTCCTTCAGCCACGGCACGCAGAAGCTGGTGTCGAGGCCGCCGGAAAAGGCGAGGACGATGTCTCTGGATGTCTCGGGGGTGTTCATGGATGCCGCTCGATCTGGACGTGGGGGGGAGTCGGTGCCGCAGGGTGCGCGCGGGCGCGCGCTGCCGGATTACTGCCTGGCCAGTGCCGCCATCACCGCCTTCTGCACGTGCAGGCGGTTGCCGGCCTCGTCGACGGCGATGCAGCGCGGCGAATCCATCACCGCATCGCTGGCCTTGATGTTGCGCCGCAGCGGCAGGCAGTGGCTGAAGACGGCATCGTTGGTGCGCGCCATCTTGGCCTCGTCGACCATGAAGTGGCGGTACTGGTCGCGGATCGGCTTCTCCGGCGCCCAGTTGCCGAAGTACGGCAGCGCGCCCCAACTCTTGGCGTACACCACGTCGGCGCCGGCATAGGCGCTGTCGATGTCGTGGCTGACGGTGAGCGAGCCGCCGCTCCCGGCGATGTTGTCGGCCGCCCAGCCCATGTAGCGCTCGTCCAGCACGTACTCCGGCGTGGGGCACAGCAGCGTCACGTCCATGCCCAGCCGGGTGGCGATGGTCAGCGCCGAGTTGGCGACGGCGGTGTTGAGCGGCTTGGGGTGGTAGGTCCAGGTGAGCACGTACTTCTTGCCGCGCAGGTCGCGCGTGCCGAAGTGCTCCTGCAGCGCCAGCGCATGCGCCAGCTCCTGGCAGGGATGGGTGATGGTTTCCATGTTGATCACGGGCACCGTGGCGTACTTCGCAAAGCCGGCCAGCACGCGGTCCTCGCGGTCCACCGACCAGTCGACGAACTTCGGGAACGCACGCACGCCGATCATGTCGACGTAGCGGCTGAGGACGCGTGCGACCTCGGCGATGTGCTCCTCGGCCTCGCCGTCCATCACCGTGCCCAGGTCGAACTCGATCGGCCAGGCGTCCTTGCCGGGCTGCAGCACCACCGCGTGGCCGCCGAGCTGGAATGCGCCCAGCTCGAAGCTGGTGCGCGTGCGCAGCGAGGGATTGAAGAACAGCAGGGCGATCGACTTGCCCTTGAAGGCGTCGCCGAGGCGGTCGCGCTTCATGCGTTCGGCGTCGGCGAGCACGGCGTCGAGCTCCGCGCGGCTCCAGTCCTGGGTGTTGAGGAAGTGCCTGATTGGAGCGGGCTTGATTGGAGCGGGCTTGATCGGGGCGGTCATGACATGGTCCATGGGGCTGGAAACGAAAAAACCCGGCTCGGGCCGGGCTCTGGACAACGGATATACAGGCGATCCGGTCTCAACCCGCGCGAATGAGGGCGTCCGGTCGGTGCGCGCGCGAGGTCATCCCGGCCGCCATGCGGGCGGAGGTCAGGATGTCGACGGCGTTGGCGGCGGTGTGCTGCATGACCCGGAATGGTCCCATGGCCGTGGCCCGCGGTGCAAGGGAGGGGCCTCAGTCCTGGTTGCCGGCCGGCGTCACCGGGGTCACCGACACCCGCACCCGCAGCCGGTTGCCGGGGTCGGCCGGCAGCCGCGAGCGGTACTTGCTGCCGCGATGGACGTAATCGACGTCGTAGGCGATCGGACGGCGGAACTCGCGCTCCACGGGCACCATGCGGCAGCCCGGCGTGTCGGCGTCCCCGCCTTCGACCTCGGCGGTGCGCGCCGGACTGAGCACATCCTTGACCGCGCCCACCACGCGCGCCAGGCCGCGGCGCGATTCGGCATCGGCGGCGTCCTGCACCATCGAGGACTGCTCGCAGCGCTCCACCATGCTGGTGGCGCGCAGGGTCTGGTAGACGGGCTCGGCGCGCAGCACCTGGGCGTACTCGTAGCGCACGTTCTCCGACTGGATCACCGTGTGCTGCGCCCACGCCGCGGGGGCCGCTAGAGCGGCGGCGACGAGCAGCGGCAGGCACCGCTTGGCAGGCGAGAAGGGGTGCATGGTGTCCCGGCAGTGTATGGGCTGGCAGGCCAGAAGGGCTGAATCGTGGCTGTCGTGGCCCTGCCGCGGCCGCTAGAATCAGGGGCCTGCACAGCGGCCGAAGCGATGACCCTGCGACTGTTCAACAGCCTGACCCGGCGGGTCGAGGACTTCCAGCCCGTGGATCCTGCGCGCACGACGATGTACGTCTGCGGGCCCACGGTCTACAACTATGTGCACATCGGCAACGCGCGTGGGCCGGTGGTGTTCGACGTGCTGGCGCGGCTGCTGCGCCGCCGTTTCGGTCGGCTGGACTACGCCCGCAACATCACCGACGTCGACGACAAGATCAATGCCGCCGCCGCGGAACAGGGCGTGCCGATCTCGGCGATCACCGACCGCTTTGCCGCCGCCTACCGCGAGGACATGGCGGCACTGGGCGTGGCGCCGCCCGACATCGAGCCCGAGGCCACGCGCCACATCCCGCAGATCATCGCCATGGTCGAGCGCCTGGTTGCCGCCGGCAATGCCTACGCCGTCGAAGGCCACGTGCTGTTCGCGGTCGCAAGCTTCGAGGCCTACGGCAAGCTTTCGCGCCGCGAGCTCGAGGACATGCTGGCCGGTGCCCGCGTCGAGGTCGCGCCGTACAAGCGCGATCCCGGCGACTTCGTGCTGTGGAAACCCTCCACCGGCGACCTGCCCGGCTGGGACTCGCCCTGGGGCCATGGCCGCCCGGGCTGGCACATCGAATGCTCGGCGATGGCGGCCGCCCACCTCGGCGAGACCATCGACATCCACGCCGGCGGCGTCGACCTGCAGTTCCCGCACCACGAGAACGAGATCGCGCAGAGCGAATGCGCGCACGGCGGCAAGCCCTTCGCGCGGTTCTGGCTGCACAACGGCATGCTCAACTTCGGCGGCGCCAAGATGTCGAAGTCGCTGGGCAACATCGAAAAGGTCCACGACCTGGTGCGCGCCCACCCGCCCGAGGCGCTGCGCCATGCGCTGATGTCGGCGCACTACCGGCAGCCCCTGGACTGGTCGGATGCGCTGGTCGAACAGAGTGTGCGCACCCTGGACCGGCTGTACGGCACGCTGCGCGACATCGATGCGCTGCTGCCGGCAGGTACGGCCCCCGACGTCGCGATCCCCGACGCCGTCGAAGCCGCGCTCGACGACGACCTCAACACACCACAGGCGCTGGCCGAACTCGCCGCGATCGCCGGCAATGCGCGCGTGCTGCGCAGCGCGATCGGCAACGGCGAAACATCGGGTGACGGCCCCCTGCTGGCGCTGGCCACGCTCGGCGCCAGCCTGCGCGCCGGCGCGCGCGTGCTCGGGCTGCTGCAGCAGTCACCGGCGGCGTGGTTCGGGCGCGGCACCTCGGGCGACGACGACGCGCGCATCCAGGCGCTGGTCGAGGAACGCGGCGCCGCCAAGCAGGCCCGCGACTTCACGCGCGCGGACGCCATCCGCGATCAGTTGGCGGGCGAAGGCGTGCTGCTCGAGGACACGCCGCAGGGCGTACGCTGGAAACGCGCATGAACGACACCGTGTTCCCGCTCGAAGCCACCGCCGACGAGGCGCAGGCCGCGATCCGCGAGGAGTTCGCGTTCTTCAGCGACTGGTCGGAGCGCTACCAGTACCTGATCGACCTCGGCCGCAAGCTGCCGCCGTTCCCGGACGCGCTGCGCACCGAGCAGCACCGCCTGCTCGGCTGCCAGTCGATGGTGTGGATCGTGCCGTCCGGCGACGCCACGCGGCTTGAGTTCGCCGCGGCCAGCGACTCCGCCATCGTCTCCGGCCTGGTGTTCCTGGCGCTGCGCGTCTACGCCGGCCGCAGCGCTGCCGAGATCCTGGCCAGCGAGCCGGGATACATCGCCGATATCGGGCTGGCGAAGCACCTGTCGCCGACCCGCAGCAACGGGCTGGCCGCGCTGCTGGCCGTGATCCGCGACACCGCGCAGCGCGCGCAGGCGTGACCACGGCGGGCGCCGCGGCCACGCCTCCCGGCGACACGGACCGCGCTGCGCAAGGGCACCCGGCACCGCTGCGCAGCCGTGCCTTCCGCGGGCTGATGGCCTACCGGATCTGCAACATCCTGTCGTACCAGATGGTCGCGGTGACGGTGGGCTGGCATGTCTACGAGCTGACCCGCGACCCGTGGATGCTCGGCCTGATCGGCCTGGCGGAGCTGGTGCCGTACTTCTGCGTGGCGCCGTTCGCCGGCTACCTGGTGGACCACCTGCCGCGGCGCAGGCTTGGCATGTTTGCGTGCGTCGGCCTGGCACTGACACCGATCGCGCTGGCATTGATCGCCGCCGGCGTGTCCGGCCAGGTTCACGTCGGCTGGATCTACGCCGCGGTCGCGCTGACCGGCGCGGTGCGTGCGTTCCTTGGCCCGGTCTACAACGCGCTGTTCGCGCGCGTGCTGCCGCGCGCGCAGTTCGCACGCGGTGCAGGCGTCGGCTCGATCGTGTTCCAGTCGGCGCTGGTGCTGGGGCCGGCGGCAGGCGGGTTGGTGGTGGGCCTGGCCGGCAAGTCCGCGGCCTATGCGACCGCAGCAGGACTTGCCCTGCTGGCGGCGGTGGCCGTGGGTCGCCTGAAGGTGGCCGAGCCGGCGATCACCCTGCAGGGCGCGCCGATCTTCGCCAGCATCGCCGAAGGGGCGCGCTTCGTGTTCTCGCACCAGATCCTGCTGGCCGCGCTGGCGCTGGACATGTTCGCGGTGCTGTTTGGCGGGGCGATCTCCCTGGCACCGGCCTTCATCAAGGAAATCCTGCACTACGGCCCCGAGGGCCTCGGGATCCTGCGCAGCGCGCCGGCGCTGGGCGCGGTGGCGATGGGCGTGTGGCTGGCGCGACGTCCACCGACGCGCAACGCCGGACGCACCCTGCTCTTCGCGGTGGCCGGCTTCGGCATCTGCATCATCGGCTTCGGGCTGTCGACCGCGTTCTGGCTGTCGGCGTTCTTCCTGCTGATGTCGGGCGTGTGCGACGGCGTGTCGGTGGTGCTGCGCTCGACCATCCTGCAGCTGGCGACGCCCGACCGGATGCGCGGGCGGGTGTCGTCGATCAACGGCCTGTTCGTGGGATCGTCCAACGAGCTCGGCGCGTTCTACGCCGGCTCGATGGCGAGATTGCTCGGGCTGGTGCCGGCAGTCGTGCTGGGTGGCTGCGTGACCATGGTCGTGGCTGCGGTCGCCGCCAGGCGCGCGCCGCAACTGCGCAGACTGGACCTGCGCGAGCTGGCGTCAGGTCCATAGCACTCCGGCGGCATCGCCGGGCTCCTCTCGTGACCCACGCAGCTTGGGGCTGGCTCAGTCGCCGATCTGCTTGCGCAGGTGCTCCCAGCGCTCCTGCTCGTCGATCGTGCGCTCGGCGGTGAGGCGCGCCTCGAGGCGATCCAGGCCGATTTCTTCGCCGGAATCGACGCTGTAGCCGTATTCGCCGGAATCCACGCGCTTGAGCGTGCTGTCGATCTTGCCGATCAGCTTGCGATAGCGGTCGCGGGTGCGCAGCTCCAGCGAGTTCTCGGTTTCGCGCGTGGCGCGCTCGGCATCGTCACCGACGTCGCGCACCTCGTCCTTGAGGTTCTCGATGGTCTGCTTGGATTCCTCCACCAGGTCGGCACGCCATTCCGCCAGGCGCTTGCGGAAGTACTCCAGCTGCAGCGGGCTCATGTACTCCTCGTCGGCACCCGGCTTGTAGCCCTCGGGCACGATCGGGCGACCATTGGACGGATCGGTCTTGTAGGGCACGACCTTGTAGCGGGTCTTCGGCGCGGGGGCCGCAGGCGGGCGGTTGGTGATCGCCACGGCGACCTTGCCCGCAGGCCGCGCCGGGGCCGGCTTGGCTGCAGGGGCAACCTTGGTCGCGGCCTTGGCACTCGCCTTGGTCGCCGACTTCTGGGCAACGGGCTGGGCAGGAACAGCCACCTTGCCGGCCACGGCCTTGCCTGCCGGCGCCCTGGCCACCGGCGCGGCGGCCTTCGCGGCCGGCTTGGGCGCAGCAGCGACGATCTTCTTCGCCGCCGGCGATGACGTGGCAATCGCCTTCTTCGGCGCAGCCTTGGCCACGGTGGACTTCGCCACGACCTTTCTTGCCGCGGCCTTCTTGGCCACGACCTTCTTTACCGTCGGCTTGGCGACGGTTTTCGCAATCTTCTTCACAGCAACCTTCTTGGGGGCCGTCTTGGCGACGGACTTCTTGGCCACGGGCTTTTTCGCCACGGCCTTCTTGGCGGCTGGCTTCGCCGCGGGCTTGTTCACTGCCTTCTTCGCCGCAGGCTTTGCGGCCTTTCCGGCAACGGGCTTCTTTGCAACGGGCTTCCTGGCGGCAAGGGTCTTGGGCGCGGCCTTGGCAGCCTTCTTCGCGGCCTTCTTTGCCGCGGGCCTGGCGGCCTTGGCGGCCTTCTTGACTGTCTTCTTCACTGCCACGGTCAGCAATCCTTGTACTGGGAAGTGGGTGCCGGCGCGAACGCCGCCGGCAATCCGCCCAACATGACTGCAGCGCGGTGAGGATTCCATGCACGCCGGCGCCGCACCCCGCGCTTGGACGGGAAAGCGGGGTGTTATACCCTGCCCTGACTGCAGCGGCAACCGCGGCAGGCCTTTGCGTCGGCGCCACGTGATCAATCGTCTCCTCATCGCGCTGCTGCGCGGTTACAAACGCTGGCTCAGCCCGCTGCTCGGTCCGCGTTGCCGGTTCGCGCCGACCTGTTCGGAATACGCCATGCAGGCCCTGGCCCGCCACGGGACACTGCGCGGCGGCTGGCTCGCGGTGCGTCGCGTTGGCCGCTGCCACCCACTCAATCCCGGTGGGCACGACCCCGTGCCACCGCGCGCAAGGAACGGAATGGATGACTGACACCCTGATCGTCAACGCCCGGCTGGTGAACGAAGGCCGCGAGTTCGACGCCGACCTGCGCATCCGCGCGGGGCGCATCGACGCCATCGGCTCCAGCCTCGCCGCGCGCGATGGCGATACCGTGGTCGATGCCTCGGGCCGCCTTTTGCTGCCGGGGATGATCGATGACCAGGTGCATTTCCGCGAACCCGGCATGGAATACAAGGCCGACATGGCCACCGAATCCGCGGCGGCCGTCGCCGGTGGCCTGACCAGCTTCATGGACATGCCCAATACCAGTCCGCCGACGCTCGATGCCGCGGCGCTCGAGGACAAGTACGCGCGCGCCGCCGGCCGCGCCCGCGCCAACCATGGCTTCTACATGGGCGCGAGCAACGACAACCTGGAGGCGGTGCGCGCCATCGATCCGCGCGCCACGCCCGGGTTGAAGGTGTTCATGGGCGCATCCACCGGCAACATGCTGGTCGACAACCCAGCCACGCTCGACGCGATCTTCCGCGAGACACCGGTGCCGATCATCACCCACTGCGAGGACACGCCGATGATCGAGGCGGCGCAGGCCGCTGCACGGGCGAAGTATGGCGACGACATCCCCGCTGAGCTGCACCCCGACATCCGCTCGCGCGAGGCCTGCATCAAGTCCACGCGTCTGGCGCTGGAACTCGCGCGCCGCCACGACACGCGGCTGCACGTGCTGCACATCTCCACTGCCGACGAGCTGGCCCTGTTCGAGGCCGGCCCGCTGGTCGACGCCGCGGGCCGCCTGCGCAAGCGCATCACCGCCGAGACCTGCATCCATTTCCTGCGCTTCGACCGCGCCGACTACGCGCGCCTCGGCCACCAGATCAAGTGCAACCCGGCGATCAAGGACGCCTCCGACCGCGCGGCGCTGCTGCGCGCACTGGCCGACGACGTGATCGACGTGCTCGCCACCGACCACGCGCCGCACACCTGGGAGGAGAAGCACAACCCTTACGTGCGCGCGCCGAGCGGCCTGCCGCTGGTGCAGTACGCGCTGGTCGCGGCGCTGGAATGCGTGCGCGAAGGCCACTTCGATGTGGCGCGCGTGGTGCAGAAGTTCGCGCATGCCCCGGCGCAGCTGTTCGGTGTCGCCGATCGCGGCTTCCTGCGCGAGGGCTACCACGCCGACCTGGTGCTGGTGGAGGACCGGCCGTTCACCGTGAAGCGCGAGGACGTGCTGTCGAAATGCGGCTGGTCGCCGTTCGAGGGCACCACGTTCCGTTCGCGCATCGCGTCGACCTGGGTGAATGGCGCGCTGGCGTGGGACGGCAGTGCGCTGGTGGGCACGCCACAGGGGCGGCGCCTGGAGTTCGCGCGTTGATGCGCCCCGCGGGCGCGCTGCCGGCGCTGCTGGCGCTGGCCGTTGGCGTCGCGTCCGCGCTCGCCGCGCCCGGCGCGGCTGCACGGCAGGCTTCGAGCGATGCGCCGGCAGCTGCCGACGCGCGCGTCGTGTTCCCGGCCAGCGTGCAGCAGGGCGCGCTGGTGATCGGCAAGGTGCCGCCGGGCAGCCGCGTCGACTACGACGGCCGCGTGCTGCGCACCACCGGCTACGGCAGCGTGGTGTTCGGCGTTAGCCGCGATGCCGCCGGCCCGCTGCGCGTCGGCGTGACCGCACCCGACGGCCGCCGCACGCACGCGAGCATCGCCGTCACCCCGCGCGACTGGCCGATGGAACACGTGAACGGGGTGCCGCCGAAAACCGTCGAGCCGCCGCCGGCGATCGCCGAACGCATCCGCCGCGAACAGGCCCGCGTCACCGCGGTGCGCGTGCGCGACGACGACCGCGCTGACTTCGCGCGGCGCTTCCAGCGTCCGGTCGAAGGCCGCATCAGCGGGCGCTTCGGCAGCGGCCGCATCTACAACGGCAAGCCAGGCGCAGGGCATTCCGGCATGGACATCGCCGCGCCCACCGGCACCGCGGTGAAGGCACCGGCAGCCGGCGTGGTGACGTTCGCCGACCCGGGCCTCTACCTCACCGGCGGCACCGTGGTGATCGACCACGGCCACGGCGTGAGCTCCAACTTCCTGCACCTTTCGCGCATCGATGTCGCGGAAGGCGACCGCGTCGAGCAGGGCCAGGCCTTTGCCGCCGTCGGCGCCACGGGACGCGCCACCGGCCCGCACCTGCACTGGGGCATGAACTGGTTCGACGTGCGCGTCGACCCGCTGCTGGTGCTGGAACGCCCCTAGGGCGTCAGCCGACGGCGCCGCTGACGCGGGCGACCGCGTCGTGCGCGTGCAGGCTTTCGAAGTGCGACACGGTGATGTCGAAGCGCGCGACGCGCGCATCCGCGGCGACGGCGGCGGCGACGCGGCGCGCCGCGTCCTCGCAGAACATCAGGTTGGCGGCATTGGCGCGGGCGAAGGCCTGTTCGTCCTCGCGCTTGACCGCGGTCTGCACCGGCGTGCCAAGCGCCGCTTCGACCGCGTCCACCAGTTCGCGCAGCGGCAGCATGCCGATGCCCGGGCGCAGCATCACGCGCACGTCGGCGCGGCTGCGCTGCGCGTGCGGAGTTGCGGCGAGTCCGCGCTCGGATGCGAGCCAGTCGCGCACGGCCGGGGCGGACGGTGACGGCTCCCCGCTGAAATCGTCTGCGAAGCGATCGGCGTTGGCCTTGCGCGACAGCGCGGCGGAGGCCGGGCAGGTGCTCGAGTAGTCCACGCCGAACGCGAGCACCACCTCTATCCCGGTAGCGGACAGGCTGGCGTCGAGTTCGACCGGATAGGCCTTCCAGCCGGCGTTGTCGCTGGCCAACGCGCGGCGCAGCAGCAGGTGCTGGTAGCGGAGCGTCAGGCGGGCGGTACTGGCCAGCCCGCTCTGCGAGTCGATGCAGTCCTGCAGCAGCCGGCCGAGCACCGGCACCGTCAGCGGCTGCGCGGCCAGGGTGTCCTGCAGGCGCAGGTAGAGCCGCGACATGTGGATGCCACGCGTATCCGCACTGGTGAGGTTGACGCCGATGTCCGCCGACGCCGGCACCAGCATGGAGTCGCCACCCTCCGTGGCCACGCGCAAGGGCAGCGCGATCCTGCGCATGCCGACCCAGTCGAGCGGGCGCGCGGCGGCGGCGAGATCGTCGGCGACGTCGGGCAGCGCCTGCGGTTGCGTGGTGGAGGTCAAGCGGCGTGCCTGCAATCGAGAACGGTTTGCAATTGTACCCGGCGCTGCAAACCGGTCGCTGCAACGCTGCGTCGCGGTCAGGCCGCGCGGCGCGCCGCGCGCCACGCGGCCAGCAGCGCCCGCAGCGGCGGCACCGCCCGTTCGGGATGTGCCATGCGCGCCCGCAGCAGCGCGAGCTGGATGCCACGCGGCCGCGTGCCCGGCTGCGCCGTCATTGCCGTCGCCCCTGGGATGGGGGCGGCACCGACCGCGCCGACCAGCAACGCCTTCTCGCCGGCCAGCGTGGCCAAAACCGCGGCGACCGCGCCCGCATCGACCGTGCGGCCGGCGAACAACGCTGCCTCGCAGGCGGCAACCGCCTCGGCGAAAGCCTGGCCGTCCGCAGGCATGGACGCCATCGGCAGGCTGTCGTGTTCGTCCTGGTCGCGCATGGCGCGCAGCGTGGGCAGCGCCAAGCCCAGCGCGCGCCACGGCGCCTGGCACGGTTGCAGCACCGCACCCAGCGGATGCCGGCGCGCGCCCTTCTCCCAACCTGCCAGTTCCTCCTGCCACCACGCCAGCTTGGCCAGCCCTGGCGTGGGATCGCTGCCGGCCCAGGCCGCGTCGCTCAGCTCCTGCAGCAGGCTGAACCAGGCCTCCACCACGTCGCGCTGCGCCGCCGGTACGAACACCATCGCCAGCGCCCACTCTGGCCAGCGCGTGCGCCACTTGGCGACGAAGCCGGCGGCCTCGTCGCGCACATCGATGCTCACGGCCAGGCCGCCGGATCAAGCAGGTCGCGCGGCGCGTCGGCCATGGCGTCGGCCTGCCAGGTGAGCGGGTCGTCGTGCTGCAGGCGGTAGCCCCACAGCGCGACCAGCGAGCGCATGCCGGCGGCACGCGCGGCGAGGATGTCGCGCTCGTCATCGCCCACGTACACGCAGTCGGCGGGCGCAAAGCCCAGCTGCGCCGCGGCGTGCAGCAGCGGCAGCGGGTGCGGCTTGCGTTCGGCCAGGCTGTCGCCGCCGATCAGCACCGCGCTGCGCGTCTCCCAGCCCAGCGACGGCATCAGCGCGCGCGCCAGGTACTCCGGCTTGTTGGTGATGATGCCCCAGCACGTGCCATCGGCCTCGAGTGCAGCCAGCATGGCCTCGATGCCGTCGAACGCGGCGCCGTGGCGACCGAGTTCGATGGCATAGGTGTCCAGGAACTCGCGCACGATCTCCGGCCCGACTTCTCCGCCCAGCTCGGGGAATGCGGCCGCGCTCATGGCCCGCGCGCCGCGCGAGACGTGCGGGCGCACGTCAGCAAGCTCCATCGGTGCCGCCCCGCGCGCGGCGCGCATGCGGTTGAGGGTGGCGGCCATGTCCGGGGCGCTGTCGAGCAGGGTGCCGTCGAGATCGAACAGCACGCAGCGCGGGAAGCGGCCGCCCTGCCCGGCCGGCGACGCAGCTCCGCTCACGCCGCGTCCGGCCTGCGCGCGCAGGCGAGGTAGTTGACGTCGGTGCGCGACGACAGCCGCGCCGCGTTGCGCCCGGGCTCGTAGACCATGCCGCTGACGTCCTCCAGCTCCAGCCCCACACCGCGCAACCATGCCGCGAGCTCGGAAGGCTTGATGAAGTCGCGGTACTGGTGGGTGCCGCGCGGCAGCAGCCGCGCGATGTACTCGGCGCCGACGATCGCCAGCGCGAACGCCGCCGGTGTGCGGTTGAGCGTGGACACGAACAGCCGGCCGCCCGGCTTCAGCAGGCGCGCGCAGGCGCCGAGGATGGCGCCCGGGTCGGGCACGTGCTCGAGCATTTCCATGCAGGTCACGGTATCGAACGCGCCCGGCATTTCGTCGGCCAGCGCTTCCACCGACTGCAGCCGGTAGTCGACCTTGAGGCCGGACTCCAGCCCGTGCAGGCGTGCGACCTTGACCAGCTCGTCGGCGAGGTCGATCGCGGTGACCTCGGCGCCGGTGCGCGCCATGGCCTCGCTCAGCAGCCCGCCGCCGCAGCCCACATCCAGCACGCGGCGGCCGGGCAACGGTGCACGCGCCTGCACATACGCCAGGCGCACGGGATTGAGTGCGTGCAGCGGCTTCTGCGGGCCGTCGGGATCCCACCAGCGGGTGGCGAGCGCGGCAAACTTGTCGAGCTCGGACTGGCGAAAGTTGGGGCGTGCGTCGGATGAGGGCTGCATGGTCATGGCTGCCTGCGGTCGATGCCGGCAATGCGCTCGCGCCATTGCCGTGCGTTGGCGGTGATGGCGGCCACGTCCATGTCGACCAGCTGGCGGGCGCGCAGTCGCGCGCGACCGGCGATCCAGACGTCGCTCACCTGGTGGCGGCCGGCGGCGTAGACCAGCTGCGAGACCACGTGGTGCAGCGGCTGGGTCTCGAGGTCGGAGAGTTCGATGCAGGCGAGGTCGGCCTGCTTGCCGGGCTCGATCGAGCCGACCAGGTGGTCGAGGCCCATCGCCTTCGCGCCACCGAGCGTCGCCGCGCGCAGCGCGGTGAACGCGTCGAATGCCTCGGCGTCCTGCGCCACCGCCTTGGCCAGCAGCGCCGCGGTGCGCGTTTCCGAGACCATGTCGAGGTCGTTGTTGCTGGCGCAGCCGTCCGTGCCGATGGCGAGGTTCACGCCAGCGCGCTCCAGCGCGCAGGCGGGGCAGAACCCGGAGGCGAGCTTGAGGTTGGACTCGGGGCAATGCACCACGCTCACGCCGCGCGCGGCGCACAGATGGATCTCGGCATCGGTCAGCTGGGTCATGTGCACCGCGATCAGACGGTCGTTGACCAGACCCAGGCGGTCGAGCCGCGCCAGCGGACGCTGGCCGTGCTCGCGCAGCGACTGCTCGACCTCCTGCGCGGTCTCGTGCAGGTGCAGGTGCACCGGCACGTCGAGCTGGTCGGCCAGCATGCGTACGCGCTCGAAGTTGGCGTCGCTGACGGTGTACGGCGCGTGCGGCGCGAACGCCATCGACACCAGCGGATCGTCGCGCCACTGGTCGTGGACTTCACCGGCCTTGTCGAAGTACTCGTCGTCGCTCTTGGCCCAGGCGGTGGGGAAGTCGATGACCGGCAGGCCGACCCGGGCGCGGAAGCCGTGGCGCTTGTACACCGCGGCCTGCACGTCGGGGAAGAAGTAGTTCTCGTTGGCGCAGGTGGTGCCGCCGCGCAGCATCTCCGCGATGGCGAGCGTGATGCCGTCGGCGACGAAGTCCGGTGCCATCACCGCGGCCTCGATCGGCCAGATGTGCTGCTGCAGCCACACCTTGAGCGGCAGGTCGTCGGCGATCCCGCGCAACAGGGTCATCGGATTGTGGGTGTGGGCATTGACGAAGCCCGGCACC
The DNA here is from genome assembly GCF_014764385.1 of Luteimonas sp. MC1825. Classification (NCBI taxonomy): domain Bacteria; kingdom Pseudomonadati; phylum Pseudomonadota; class Gammaproteobacteria; order Lysobacterales; family Lysobacteraceae; genus Luteimonas; species Luteimonas sp. MC1825. Next base: position 1,894,533 of record NZ_CP061714.1, read on the forward strand.
ACCACCGCGCCGGGGCGCGCCACGGTTTCGGCCGCGCGGAAACGCAGGCGCGCCTCCGCGACCGGCAGCACCGCGACGATCACGCCGTCGCGGACTGCCACTGCATGGTCCTCCAGCACCACCGCGTGCGGCTCGACCGGCACCACGAAGCCGGCCTCGAGCAGCAGGTCGCAGGCCTCGGGCGTGTCCGCTGCGGTCATCACTTGACCCGGCTGACGTACTCGCCGGAGCGGGTGTCGACCTTGATGACCTCTTCCTGGCTGACGAACAGCGGCACGCGCACCACCGCGCCGGTTTCCAGCGTGGCCGGCTTGCCGCCGCCGCCGGAGGTGTCGCCGCGCACGCCGGGATCGGTCTCGGCGATCTTGAGCTCGACGAAGTTCGGCGGCGTGACCTGGATCGGCGTGCCGTTCCACAGGGTCACCACGCAATCCTCCTCGCCCTTCAGCCACTTCTCGGCGCCGCCCATGCCGGCCTTGTCGGCCTGCACCTGCTCGAAGTTTTCCGGATCCATGAAGTGCCAGTACTCGCCGTCGGCATACAGGTAGCGCATGTCGGTATCGACCACGTCGGCGGCTTCCATGGAGTCGGTCGCCTTCATGGTGACTTCCTGCACGCGGCCCGACTTGATCAGGCGGTACTTCACGCGGGTGAACGCCTGGCCCTTGCCCGGCTTGACGTACTCGGTGTCGGTGATGACGGCCGGATCATTGTTGACCAGGATCTTCATCCCGTTCTTGACGTCGTTCATGCCATAGCTGGCCATGCGTGCTCCTGCAGGGGTTCGGCGGGGGTGGGCCGCGCGAGCGGCTAGAATGTCGCGAAATGATACTCGCAGCCCCCCTTCCCATGCAGCCACGCGGTTGGCAGCAGGCCTGGCGCGACTCGGTGCGCGACCCGCGCGAGCTGCTTGCCCTGCTCGGCCTGGAGGCCGAAGCCGGGGCTGTCCCGGAGGCCGCGCTGGCTGCATTCGCGCTGCGGGTGCCGCGCGCGTTCATCGGCCGCATGCGCCATGGCGACCGCCACGACCCGCTGCTGCGCCAGGTCCTGCCGCTGGACGACGAGCTGCGCACGGTGCCCGGGTTCGGGCTGGACGCGGTCGGCGACGGCGCCGCCCGTGTCGCCCGGGGGGTGATCCACAAGTACGAGGGGCGCGCGCTGCTCGTGGCCACCGGTAGCTGCGCGATCAACTGCCGCTACTGTTTCCGCCGCCACTTCCCCTATGCCGAAGAGACCGCGGCAAGTGGCGGCTGGGCCGCCGCCGTCGATGCGATTGCCGCCGACCCGTCGGTGAGCGAGGTGATCCTGTCCGGCGGCGACCCGCTGGCACTCGCCACCCACAAGCTGGCTGAAGTCACCGACCGCCTGCGCGCCGTGCCCCACGTGCGCCGCCTGCGCATCCACACCCGGCTGCCCGTGGTGCTGCCGGAGCGCGTGGATGACGCCCTGCTGGCGTGGCTGTCCGCCCTGCCCTGGCCGGTGGCCGTGGTGGTGCACGCCAACCACGGCAACGAATTCGACGCCAACGTGGACGCCGCCATGGCCGCGCTGCGCGGCGCCGGGGCCACCCTGCTCAACCAGGCGGTGCTGCTGGCGGGGGTGAACGATTCGGTGGACGCGCTGGCCACCCTGTGCGAGCGCGGCTTCGATGCCGGCGTGTTGCCCTACTACCTGCACCAGCTCGACCGCGTCGCCGGCACCGCACATTTCGAGGTCGATGACGCGCGCGCCCGCGCACTGCATGCGGCGCTGGTGGCGCGCCTGCCCGGCTATCTTGTCCCCCGGCTGGTGCGCGAAGTCGCCGGCGATGCTTCGAAACGCGCGCTTTGATGCGCACTGTCGTGGACGCCAGGCGTCGGCGCATGGCATAACGCCGCTACCACGGAGACCCACATGTCCAAGAGCCAGGATGCCGCCCTGCGGTTGATGATCGTCGACGACAGCGTCGAAGCGGCCGAAGCCATCGTCAGCACGCTGCGCAATGCCGGCATCGCGGTGCGCCCGCTGCGGCCCGCATCGGCGGAGGAGTCCGCGACGACCATCGCCGGGCAGCCGATCGACGTGGTGGTCGCCGAACAGGCGTCGGTGACCGTGCCGCTCGCGACACTGATGCAGCAGGTGCTGGCGAGCGGCAAGGACCTTCCTGTGGTGGTGGTGGCCGGTGCCATCGAGGAGGCCGGCTATGTCGAGGCGCTGTCCGCCGGGGTGCGCGCGGTCACCCTGCGCGAGCGGCCGCAACTGCTGCTGGCCGCGGTGCGCGACGCCTGGGCCGATGTCGAGGCCCGGCGCGCGCTGCGCCGGCTCGAAGGCCGCCTTCGCGAAACCGAGCGCCGCTGCGATGCGCTGATCGACTCCTCGCGCGAGCCGATCGCCTACATCCACGAAGGCATGCACATCCGCGCCAACCAGGCCTACCTGGAGATGTTCGGCTACGACGATTTCGAGGACGTCGAGGGCATGTCGCTGCTCGACATGGTCGCGCCGCAGCACATCGAAGGCTTCCGCCAGCTGCTCAAGGACCTCGCCCGTGGCGACGCCCCGCCGCCGCGCCACGAACTGGAGGCGCGCGACATCAACGGCAACGCCTTTCCCGCGGCCATGGAGTTCACCCAGGCGCAGTACGAGGGCGAACCCTGCCTGCAGGTCATCTTCCGCCGCCAGGACGTGTTCGACCCGGAACTGGCGCTGGAGATCGAGGAGCTGCGCCAGCGCGACCAGGCTACCGGGCTGTTCAACCGGGCGACGTTCCTGCGCGCGCTGGAGGATGCCGTCGACGCGGTCTCCCAGGGCAGTGCGCAGCACGGCCTGCTGCTGGTCGAGCCCGACCACTACCAGCACCTGCTCGCCGATATCGGCCTGGATTCCGCCGATGGGCTGCTCGCCGCAGTAGGCGCGCGCCTGCAGTCGGTTATTGCTGTCGAGAGTGACGATGCAATCACCGCGCGCTTCGGCGAGCACACGCTTGCGGTGCTGTTGCGCGACAGCGACCACACCCGCACCCAGGCCATCGCCACGCGCGTGCTGGAGGCCTTTGCGGCCGAGCTGTTCGACATCGGCGAGCGCTCCAGCGTGATCACGGCCAGCATTGGCGGCGTACAGGTAGGCGAAAAGATCGCCAGCGTCAGCCAGGTGCTGGCCAAGGCGACCGAAGGCGTCGCGTCGGCCAACGGCACCGGCGGCAACCGCCTGGAGCTGTTCGACGCCAGCGCGGTCGACCGCGCCGAGGAAGAGCACGTCCAGGCCTGGGTGACCCGCCTGCGCGACGCGCTGGACAACGAGGGATTCGTGCTGCACTACCAGCCCGTGATCAGCCTGCAGGGCGATACCGGCGCGGTCTACGAGGCCTTCCTGCGGCTGAAGGGTGCCGACGGCGAACTGATCAAGCCGCTGACCTTCCTGCAGATCGCCGAGGAGCACGGTCTGCTCTGGGAGATCGACCGTTACGTGGTGGGCCACACCATCAAGGTGATCGGCGAGCGCATCCGCGCCGGCCGCCCGACCACGCTGCTGGTCAAGGTGAGCCAGGCGTCACTGGCCGACGACAGCCTGCCCCGCTTCATCGGCGAGCAGCTGCTTGCCCATGGCGTGCCCGGCGAGTACCTGGTGCTGGAGTTGCCCGAGGCCAAGGTGTTCACCCACCTCAAGGCGGCGCAGGCGTTCGCCGCCGCCATCGGACGCCTCGACTGCCGGATCGCACTGGAGCACTTCGGTGCGGGCCTGGATTCGTTCCAGCTGCTGGCGCACCTGAAGCCGAACATGCTGAAGATCGATCCGGGCTTCACCGAGGAGCTGGCCAAGAGCCCCGACAACCAGCAACGCGTCCGCGAGATCGCCGGCAAGGCCCGCGAGCTCGGCATCCAGACCATGGCCGAGTTCGTCAGCGATGCGGCGACGATGTCGGTGCTGTTCGGCACCGGGGTGGATTACGTGTCCGGGCACTTCCTGGCGCCGTCCGGGCCGGACATGGGTTACGACTTCGAATAAGACGGGGACTTTCGCGAGGCCACGGTCCGGCTGGAGGCTGCAGGCCGCAAGCTTCGCTGGCGTTCCGAGGCGTGCGCTTGCGGCCTGCAGCCTCCAGCCTCGTCGTGATCCTGCTGCAGTGAGAGAGTGGCAAGAACGGGACAGCGTCGAAAACTGATGGGATGTCGCGCGCATCCACAAGCCGCCGTAATCTTGCAGGTTCGCGCCAAGCCGCCGCGGCGCATGAAGGCTGTCCGCGCATGTCGGCACGCGCACCTCGGAACGCCAGCGAAGCGTGTCGGCATGCGCGGGCAGCCACGCCGCAGCTCCCACCGGCTGGCCCCGCCGCTATCTCAGCGCAGTGAGCTCAAGCGAGGAAACCCTGCTGCAGGGCGGCCTTGCCGTCGATGCTGCCGGCTTCGAGCGCACGGATGCGTTCTTCCAGCGGCGGGTGGCTCATCATCAGCCGGCGCAGGCCGTGGGCCACGCCGCCGCTGATGCCGAACGCGGCGACCTGCTTGGGCAGCGTGTTGGCGCCCTGGTTGAGCGACAGGCGCCTGAGCGCGGCGACCATCTTGTCGCGCCCCGCGAGCGCGGCGCCGCCCGCGTCGGCCCGGAACTCGCGGTGGCGCGAGAACCACATCGCGATCAGGCTCGCGAACAACCCGAACACCAGGTCCAGCGCGAACACGATGGCGTAGTACGCCATGCCGCCGCCTTCCCGGCCATTGCTCAGGTAGCCATCCACCGCGCGCCCGACCACCCGCGCAAGCACGATCACGAACGTGTTCAGCACCCCCTGCAGCAGCGCCATGGTCACCATGTCGCCGTTGGCCACGTGGCTGATCTCGTGCGCCAGCACGGCCTCGGCCTCGCCATGGTCCATCGAACGCAGCAGCCCGGTCGACACCGCGACCAGCGCGTTGTTGCGGCTCGCGCCGGTCGCGAAGGCGTTGATCTCCGGCGCCTCGTACACGGCCACTTCGGGCATGCCGATGCCGGCGGCCTGCGCCTGGCGGGCGACGGTGTCCACCAGCCAGCGCTCGGTCTCGTTGCGCGGCTGGGTGATGACGTGCAGCCCGGCGGCGCGCTTGGCCACCCACTTCGACGACAGCAGCGAGATCAGCGAACCGCCGAAGCCGAACAGCAGCGCCATCACCAGCAACCCGCCCATCGACTGCGGGTTGATGCCGAACACGGACATGATGATGCTGAGCAGCGCGAGCACTGCCAGGTTGGTGGCAAGGAAAAGAGCGACGCGCTTGAGCATGGCGGGTGTCCTGGGATGACGCGGGGATAACGTGCAAATTGTGGCCATGCACGCTTAAATTCAAGCCGACGCCCAGGTTGCCGCCCGTGCCCAGCCAGCCACCCGATCCACCGTCGCGGCCGCCGTACCGCGGCCGCTTCGCACCCTCGCCCACCGGCCCCCTGCATTTCGGCTCACTGCTGGTGGCCTTCGGCAGCTGGCTGCTGGCGCGCCGCGCCGGCGGCGAGTGGCTGGTGCGGGTGGAGGACGTCGACCCGCCGCGCGAGGCGGTTGGCGCCGCACGCGCGCAACTGCGCACCCTGGACGCGTTCGGCCTGCACCCGGATGGCGCGGTGGAGTACCAGTCGCGGCGCGGGGCGCTGTACGCGGCGGCGCTGGCGCGCCTGGCCGAGGCCGGCCTGGCATTCGAGTGCCACTGCAGCCGTGCAGACCTGGTCGCCAGCGGCGGAATCCACCGCCGCTGCGTGTCCGGCGCACGACGTGCCGATCCCGCGATGCGGCTGCGCGTGCCCGACGGCACGCGCATCGCATTCGACGACGGCGCGCACGGCCGCATCGTCCAGGATGTCGCGCGCGAGGTCGGCGACTTCGTGCTGCGCCGCGCCGACGGCCCCTGGGCGTACCAGCTTGCCGTGGTCGTCGACGATGCCGCGCAGGGCATCACCGACATCGTGCGCGGCGCCGACCTGCTCGACTCCACCCCGCGCCAGTTGCTGCTGCAGCAGGCGCTGGGCCTGCCGCGGCCACGCTACCTGCACCTGCCGCTGGTGCTCGGCGCCGATGGCCGCAAGCTGTCGAAATCGCTGCACGCGATGCCGGTCGATGACGCCCGCCCGCTGCCGGCGCTGCGTGCCGCGTGGCGCGCGCTGGGCCAGGACCCGTGCGCGTTGCCGCCACGGGCAGCGCTCGCACCGTTCCTGGCCGCGGCGGTGGCGGCGGTCGATCCCGCCCGCATCCCGCAGGCGCCGGTGGCCATCGCCGCATTGCACAACGGCCCCGCAATGGATGGCGCATAGAATCCGCGGCAACGGACGCGTCGGGCGTCCATGCAACGGGGAGCGCGGACATGCAAGGACGGGTGGCATTGGTGACCGGCGGGACCGGCGGCATCGGCACGGCGATCTGCAAGCGGCTGGCGGACGCGGGCTACCGCGTGGCCACCAACTACCGCAACGAGGAGCGCGCGAAGGCGTGGCAGCAGGAGATGCGTGCCCAGGGTTGCGAGGTGGCGCTTGCGCGCGGCGACGTGTCCAGTGCCGAAGACGCGGCCGCCATGGTGCGCGACGTGGAGGCGCAGCTCGGCCCGGTCGACATCCTGGTCAACAACGCCGGCATCACCCGCGACGGCACCTTCCACAAGATGACCGCCGAGCACTGGAACGAGGTCATCGACACCAACCTCAACTCCTGCTTCAACGTCACCCGCGCGGTGATCGAGGGCATGCGCGAGCGCAAGTGGGGCCGCATCATCCAGATCAGCTCGATCAACGGCCAGAAGGGCCAGTACGGCCAGGCCAACTACGCCGCCGCCAAGGCCGGCATGCACGGCTTCACGATTTCGCTGGCGCAGGAAAACGCGCGGTTCGGCATCACCGTCAACACCGTGTCCCCGGGCTACATCGGCACCGACATGGTGATGGCGGTGCCCGAGGCCGTGCGCGAGAAGATCGTCGCCCAGATCCCCACCGGCAGGCTGGGCCGCCCCGATGAAATCGCCTACGCGGTGGCATTCTTCCTGCCTGACGAAGCCGCCTGGATCACCGGCGCCAACCTCTCGGCCAACGGCGGCCAATACATGGGCTGGTGAACGCGGCGGCGCCCTCCGGGCGCCGGTTGCAAGCCCTGCTGCACTGCGCCATGCTGCGGGCAAGTCCCGTTTTCAGAGCGCCTGCTCCATGGCCATGCGCGTCATCAAGAAGTATCCCAACCGCCGTCTCTACGACACCGAGATCTCGAGCTACATCACCATCGAGGACGTCCGGCAGCTGATCGTCGACGGCGAGGACTTCGAGGTCCGCGACGCCAAGAGCGGCGACGACCTGACCCGCCAGGTGCTGCTGCAGATCATCACCGAGCACGAGCAGGACGGGCAGCCGATGCTGTCCACCGAGTTGCTCAGCCAGATCATCCGCTTCTACGGCGATTCCCTGCAGGGCTTCATGGGGACCTACCTCGAGCGTTCGATGCATACGTTCCTCGAGCAGCAGCAGCAGTTCCGCCAGCAGATGGGCGGGATGCTCGGGCAGACGCCGTGGGCGATGATGAACCAGCTCACCGAGCGCAACATGGCGATGTGGCAGGAGCTGCAGAAGAGCCTCGTCGCCGGTGTGGCGCGCCCGTCCGGAGAGCCGGCCGGCAAGGCGGACAAGACCGACAGCACCGCCGCCGGCAACCAGAAGCCACGCGGCAAGTGAGCGCCACCATGGGGAAACGCGTTGCCGTCGTCACTGGCGGCATCGGCGGGCTGGGCACGGCCATCTGCCGGACGCTCGCCGCGTCGGGCCAGCGCGTGATCGCCGCCGACCTCGGACGCGATGCCGCACGTGTCGAAGCCTTCGAAGCCGCGGTCGCCGGGCTGGACGTGGCCTTCATGCCGCTGGATGTCACCGATTTCGACGCCTGCGGCGCCCTGGTGGCCAGCGTCGAGTCCGGCGAAGGCCGCCTGGACGTGCTGGTCAACGCCGCCGGCATCACCCGCGACGGCACGCTGCGCAAGATGGATCGCAGCCACTGGGATGCGGTGCTGTCGGTGAACCTGGATGGCGTGTTCAACATCTGCCGCCATGCGCTCGAGGGCATGACGGCTCGCGGCCATGGCCGTATCGTCAACATCAGTTCGGTGAACGGGCAGACGGGCCAGTTCGGGCAGACCAACTACGCCGCCGCCAAGGCCGGCATGCACGGCTTCACCATGGCCCTGGCGCGCGAAGTTGCGCGCAAGGGCGTGACCGTCAACTCGGTGTCACCCGGCTATTGCGAAACCGCGCTGGTGATGGCCATCCCCGAAGACATCCGCGCCGGCATCGTCGACCAGGTGCCCGTCGGCCGCCTCGGCCGCCCCGACGAGATCGCCCGCACCGTCGCCTTCCTCGCCGCCGAGGATGCCGGCTACATCACCGGCGCCAACATCCCCGTCAACGGCGGCATGTTCATGAGTTTCTGAGCGGCCTGGGAAGCGCGTTTTTGGCCACGGATTTACGCGGATAGACGCGGCCGGGGCAACAGCTTGCTTGGCCACGGACCTCCCTCAGCGAGCAGCCGTCGCGCCCTGCGGGCAGAAGCGTTTCTGGTATTCCATCGCCTTGGGCATCAGCGACTGCAGGTTCTCGATGCGCGTGCCGGGATTGGGATGCGTGGACGAGAACTCCGGCGGGGCTTCGCCGCCACTGGACGCGCTCATGCGCTCCCACAGCGGCACCGCTTCCTGCGGGTCGTAGCAGGCGGCGGCGGCGAGCATCAGGCCGACCACGTCGGCTTCGGTCTCGTGCTTGCGCGCGTACGGCAACAGGTAGCCGTAACCCATCGCGGCCATCACCATCTGCTGCTGCTGCGGGTCCATGCCGCTCATCGCGCCCGCCATCTGCCCGACCTGGGTCAGCTTCTGCTGCGCCATGCGCTGCGCACCGTGGCGCAGCAGGGCGTGGGCGATCTCGTGACCCATCACCACCGCCATCGCATCGTCGTTCTGCGCCACCGGCACCAGGCCCGTATACACCGCCATCTTGCCGCCGGGGAGGCAGAAGGCATTCGCCTGCTCGGACTGGATGACATTGACGTCCCACTCGAAGCCGGCCGAGAAGCCCGGCGCCTGCTGCCCGTTTTCCGCCGCCAGCGCCGCCTCCACTTCAGGCACCTTGGCGATCAGCCGCTGCGCGATTTCGCGGATCTCGCGCGCGATCGGCAGGTTGGGATCCACCGGCCGTTCGGTCGACAGGATTTCCTCGTAGGCCTGCAGGCCCAGCGCCTTTTCGTCCTCGATCGACAGCGACTTGTCGATCAGCACCTTCTCGCCGGTCACCGGGTCGACGGTCTGGTTGGAGAAGTAGTAGTAGGCGCCATAGCCGAGGAAAGCGATCAGGATCAGGATCCTGGGATTGAAGCCGCGACGCGGCGACGACTGGCGCTGCTGTTGACGTCCCAACGGGTCCTGACGCATTCGCCTTGCTCCTGCCCTGGTTTCAGATGTCGCGCGCGACGCGGAACCCCACGCGCGCATTGGTGTTGTCGACCGGTGCCGGTGCGCGCCAGGCGCTGCGCGTCTGCACCGGCGAGCTCGCCCAGGCACCGCCGCGCACCACCTGCGTGCGGCAACCCGGATTCACCCAGGCCGCGCCGTCACCAGGAGCCCGCCGATAGCTGTCATGCCAGCAGTCGGCGACCCATTCGCTGACATTGCCCGCGAGGTCGTGAAGACCGAATGCATTTGCCGAGAAACTCCCCACCGGCGCGGGACCCCAGTGGCCGTCTTCGTAATCGGCGAACGCGTTGCTCCAGCTGCGCCCACCCGGCGAGCGATCGCCGGCCCCGGTGAGGTTGCCAGCGCCGGGGGGAGGCGCGGCGTCGCCCCACGGGTACTGGCCACTGCCACCGGCGCGCAGCGCGTACTCGAATTCCGCCTCGCTCGGCAGACGGTAGCGCTGGCCCGTCACTGATGCCAACCAGTCGGCATAGGCCTGCGCGTCGCGTGCACTGACGTGCACCACCGGCAACACCCCATCGGCGGGCGCGCCTGAAAAATCGGTGCGCCAGTCAGCCTTGCTGCGGCGCACGAAGTTGCCGCTGCGCTCGTCGTAGCTCATCGAGAACCCGCGCCGCTCGGCCCGGCTGCGATGACCGGTGGCCTCGACGAACCTGCGGAACTCCGCCACGGTCACCTCGTGCCGTGACAGCGCGAAGCCGCGATCGAAGCGCAGGTTGCGGCTCGGGCGCTCGCTGTCTTCCGCATCCCGGTCATCGGCTCCGGCACCCATGGTGAAGCCGCCGTGCGGCACCACCACCATCTGCGGTCCGCGTCCACCGCCGGCGGCATCGGTGAACCGCTGGCCGGGCCGGAAGCTGCCGTAGTGCACCGCCAGGTCGATGCGCTCGCGCAACTCGACCACCGCCGGATCGCCGGGCGCGGCCAGGGTGAGCATCTGCGCCAGGCGGGTGCGCGCGCGCTCGATGCCGTCGGCGGCATGCAGCGCGGCCATCGCCTCGTCGCGCAGGGCCAGCACGCGCGCACGGCGCATGGTGGCCACGCGCTCGCGCGCATCGGGGATCGTGGCACTGCCCTCGCGCACCTTGGACGCATGCGCAAGCCAGGCCTCGGCGGCGTCGAAATCGCCCTTCGCCGCGGCGTCTTCGGCGCGCCGGATCAGCGCACTCTCGACCGCGGCCAGGGTCTGCATGGCGCGCGGCTGGCCTTTGGACAGGGCGAGCACCTCGCGCACGCGGGCCAGCGCGCCGCCACCGTCTTCGCCGAGCCGCCCGGCGCGCAGTTCACCTTCGGCGGTGCGGTTGAGCTCCCACAGCTGTTCGGCACGGTCGACCTTCGCCAGGTACCCGCGCACCGCCTTGTCAGCCGGACGCAGGCTGCGCGCGACCGCAGCGACCTGCTGCGCGCGGCGCAGGGCCGCGATGTCGTCGCCGGCACCGGCCAGCGCCTGGTCGCCCTGCGCGAGCAGGTCCTGCAGCGCGCGATCCAGGCCGGCCCGCGCCGTGCGGTCGTCGCCATCGCGGTCCAGGATGGCGAGATACAGCGGTATCGCCGATCCCGGACCGGCATCGAGGTCGCCGGCTTCAAGCGCCGCCTGCGCGCGCGCACGGGTCACTGCCATGTCTTCGTCGTCTTCAGGCAGGTCCACGTGCGGCGCGCGCCACGTCAGGCGCTCGGCGATGCTGTCATCACCCGTGATGGTGACGCTGCCATCGCCGGTGGCGGCGCCGGCGGCATCGGCGTTGGTATCGGTGTCACCGGCGTCGCGGTTGCAGGCGGCCAGCAGCGCGACCGCCAGCGTGACCAGGGCGATGACGGGCGCACGGCAACGTGGGCGGGCGGAGGCTGGGCGCGGGGCATTCACGGGCGCCAGATTACGGCAAGCGGCCGCATCCGCGCAGCGGCCCGCGCCGCTGGGCGCCTGTGACGGCGTTTGCCGACCATGCCGCGTGGTCGGTAAGCTGGCGCCGATGGACCAAGACTTCACCTGGATTGCCGAGCCGGCCGCCCTGCTCGCCCGCTTCGAAACACGCCCCGCCCGCATCGGCCTGGATACCGAGTTCATCCGCGAACGCACCTGGTGGCCGCAACTGGCCCTGGTGCAGATCGCCGTGCACGACGAGATCCTGCTGGTCGACACACTGGCACCCGGCACCTGCGAGGCGCTGCGCCCGATCCTGCTGGATCCCGCGATCACCAAGGTGATGCACAGCGCCAGCGAGGACCTGATCGCATTCCGCCGCGCCTGCGACGCCGTGCCCGAGGGCCTGTTCGACACCCAGGTCGCGGCGGCGATCGGCGGGGTGGCCGCCGGTGCCGGCTACCAGAAGCTGGTGGCGGAGATCCTCGGCGTGACGCTGTCCAAGGGCGAGACGCGTTCCGAATGGCTGCGGCGGCCGCTGTCCGATGCGCAGCTGGCCTATGCCGCCGATGACGTGCGCCACCTGTTCGCCCTGCATGACCATCTGCGCGAGCGCCTCGAAGCGCTCGGGCGCATGGACTGGTTGAAAGAGGACTGCGCGCGCATGCGCGACACCGCGTGCAGCGACGCCCTGGAGCGCTGGCCACACTTGCCGATCCGCGCCGCGCAATACCTCGACGGCGATGGCCAGCGCCGCCTGCTGCGCCTGCTGCGCTGGCGCGACGCCTGGGCACGCGAGCACGACCGGCCGCGCACCTGGGTGCTGGACAACGATCTCGCCGCCGGCATCGCCCGCGCCAATCCCGCGGATACCGGTGCGCTGAAGCAGCTGCTCGATGCCCACCCCAAGGCGCCGCGCAAGCTGGGTGCCGAACTCTGGACCGCCCTGGGCACGCCGCTTGCCGACGAGGCCGACGCGCCTCCGATCCGCACCGAGGAGCGCGACAAGGCCGCCGTGCGCCGCCTGCAGGACGCCGTGGCCGCGCGCAGCGCCGAACTCGGCCTTCCCGATGGCGTGCTCGCCTCGCGGCGTCGCCTGGAATCGCTGCTCGACGACGGCGACTGGTCGGTGCTGGGCGGCTGGCGCCGGGAGCTGCTGGTACCCACGCTGGCGCCATTGCTCCCCGGCGCCACGCAGGGTTTGCCGAGCGGCGGAAGCACCGTATAGAATCCGCGGATCGTGGGGCGGTAGCTCAGCTGGGAGAGCGTCGCGTTCGCATCGCGAAGGTCAGGGGTTCGATCCCCCTCCGCTCCACCACGATTCCAGACGCCCGACCGGCAACGGTCGGGCGTTCTTTTTGCCGGCACCGTGCGCGGCGTGCCAAAATCGCGGGTTGCAGCCCCCGTAGCTCAGCTGGATAGAGCGTCCCCCTCCTAAGGGGAAGGTCGTGCGTTCGAATCGCGCCGGGGGCACCACTCTCATCGCATCGACGGACGGTCGCCCCTGGGCCCGCCGCCGCGGCGCACGATCGCAGGAGCCTGCCATGTCCCACCCCGTCCTCACCGCCCTCGGCCTGTCGGCCCACGAGTCCGGCACCTTCCTTGGTGGCGGCGAATGGTCGAAGACCGCCGATGCCGGTGTGCTCGAGCCGGTCAATCCGAGTACTGGCGAGGTGCTGGCCAAGGTCAATGCGACCTCGCAGGCCGACTACGAACTGATCGTCGAGCGCGCGCAGGCCGCCTTCAAGGTCTGGCGCACCACGCCCGCCCCGCGCCGCGGCGAAGCCATCCGCCTGTGCGCCGACGCACTGCGCGCGCACAAGGACCAGTTGGGCTCGCTGGTCGCGCTCGAAATGGGCAAGTCGAAGCCGGAAGGCGATGGCGAGGTCCAGGAGATGATCGACATCGGCGACTTCGCCGTCGGCCTGTCGCGCCAGCTGTACGGCCTGACCATGCATTCCGAGCGCCCGGGCCACCGCATGTACGAGCAGTGGCATCCGCTGGGCATCGTCGGCATCATCTCGGCGTTCAACTTCCCGGTCGCGGTCTGGGCGTGGAATTCGTTCATCGCGGCGGTGTGTGGCGACATCTCGATCTGGAAGCCCTCGGGCAAGACCCCGCTGTCGGCGATCGCATCGATGCGCATCTGCAACGAGGCGCTGGCCAAGGCCGGCTTCCCCGACCTGTTCTTCCTGTTCAACGATGCCGGCAACGACCTCGCCGAGCGCTTCGTGGACGACAAGCGCATCGCGCTGGTGAGCTTCACCGGCTCCACGCGCGTCGGCCGCCAGGTCGGTGAGCGCGTCGCGCGCCGCATGGGCCGCTCGCTGCTGGAACTGGGCGGCAACAACGCGATCATCGTCGACGAGACCGCGGACCTCGCGCTCGCCATCCCGGCGATCGCCTTCGGCGCCGTCGGCACCGCCGGCCAGCGCTGCACCAGCACCCGCCGCGTGTTCATCCACGAGTCGATCTTCGACGAGGTGCTGGGCAAGCTGAAGACCGCCTACGCGCAGGTCGAGAAGAAGATCGGCGACCCGACGGATGCCGCCAACCTGATGGGCCCGCTCAACAGCCAGTCCGCGGTCGACGCCTTCCTGGCGGCGATCGAGCAGGCCAAGGCCGCCGGCGGCAAGGTCGAGAGCGGCGGCACCGCGCTCACCGACCGCAAGGGCTTCTTCGTGCTGCCGACCATCATCACCGGCCTGGCCAACAGCGCCGAGGTGGTGCAGACCGAGACCTTCGCGCCGATCCTGTACGTGATGAAGTACTCGCAGCTCGACGAGGCGATCGCCATGCAGAACGATGTGCCGCAGGGCCTGTCGTCGTCGATCTTCACCACCAACCTCAAGCGCGCCGAGGCGTTCCTGTCGGCGGCCGGTTCGGACTGCGGCATCGCCAACGTCAACATCGGCACCTCGGGCGCCGAGATCGGCGGGGCGTTCGGCGGCGAGAAGGAAACCGGCGGCGGGCGCGAGTCCGGCTCCGACGCCTGGCGCGCCTACATGCGCCGCCAGACCAACACCATCAACTACTCGGACGCGCTGCCGCTGGCCCAGGGCATCAAGTTCGATATCTGAGGACGCGATGTACGGGTTGGCACGGCCTTTCCTCTTCGCACTCGAGCCGGAACGTGCACACCGGCTCGGCCTGGCGTCCATGGAGGCGCTGCACCGCATGCGGCTGCAGCGCGTGCTCGGCGCCCGGCCGCGTCAGTTTCCGACGCGCGCCTTCGGCCTGGATTTCCCCAACCCCGTGGGTCTTGCCGCGGGGCTGGACAAGAACGGCGAGCACATCGATGCGCTGCTCGCGCTGGGCTTCGGCTTCGTCGAGATCGGTACGGTCACGCCGCGCCCGCAGCCCGGCAACCAGGCACCGCGCATGTTCCGGCTGCCGCAGTACCGTGCGCTGATCAACCGGCTGGGCTTCAACAACCACGGCGTGGATGCGCTGGTGCGCAACGTGGAGCGCGCCACTCGGCGCGGTGGCCTGCTCGGCATCAACATCGGCAAGAACAAGGACACCCCGAACGAATCCGCGGCAGTCGACTACCTGCATTGCCTGGAGCGCGTCTACCCGCTCGCCGACTACGTGACGGTCAACATTTCATCGCCCAATACCGCGGGCCTGCGCGAACTGCAGGAAGAACAGTCGCTGCGGCGGCTGGTCGGCGAGCTGCGCGAGGCGCAGGAGCGGCTGGCCGCGCGCCATGGCCGCCGCGTGCCGCTGCTGGTGAAGGTGGCACCCGACCTCAGCGACGAGGACATCGACGCCGCCGCGCGCGTGCTTGGTGACCTCTCGGTCGACGGCGTGATCGCGACCAACACGACCGTGTCGCGCATCGCCGTGCAGGGCCATCGGCATGCGGCGCAGGCGGGCGGTCTGTCCGGCGAGCCGCTGATGAACAAGTCGACTGCGGTGCTGCGCATGTTGCGCACGCGGTTGCCCGACGGCATCCCGCTGATCGGCGTTGGCGGAGTGATGTCCGGCGCCGATGCGGCCAAGAAGACCGCGGCCGGGGCGACCCTGGTGCAGCTCTACACCGGGCTGGTGTATCGCGGACCGCGCCTGATCGGCGAGTGCGTGGAGGCCATCCGCCGCCGCAAGGAAGCCCCCAGCCGCGGAAACCTGCCCAACCTGTGAGCGCCACGCCGATCGACGCCCCGCACGCCGTGCGCTGGACACGCGACGCCGACCTGGCCGATCGCACCACGTTCCGCGTGCCCGCGCGCGCCGCGTGGCTGGTCGAGGTGGACGACGCCGCCGCCCTGCCCCTTGTACTCGCCGACCCGCGGATCGCCGACGGCGAACTGCTGGTGCTCGGTGGTGGCAGCAACCTGCTGTTCGCGGCGAACCTCGATGGCGTTGCCCTGGCCATGTGCGACAGCGCGATCGCCGTGATCGACGGGGACGGGGACGGGGACACGGTCATCGTGCGCGCCGGCGCCGGTCGCGGCTGGCACGAGTTCGTGCGCGACACGCTCGCCCTCGGGCTGTCGGGGTTGGAGAACCTGTCGCTGATCCCGGGCACGGTGGGCGCCGCGCCGATCCAGAACATCGGCGCCTACGGCGTCGAGATCGATCGCCGCGTGCACGCAGTGGAGGCCTGGGACCGCGACGCGGGCCGCCTGGTGCGGCTCGATCCCGCCGACTGCGGTTTCGCCTACCGCGACAGCCGCTTCAAGCGCGAACGCGCGCGCTGGATCGTCACCGCGGTGGAATTCGCGCTGTCGCGCACACCGCGGCTGGAACTCGGCTATGCCGGCATCGGCGAAGAGCTCGCAGCCATGGGCATCGCGTTGCCCACCCCGGCCGACGTGTCGCAGGCGGTGTGCCGCATCCGCCGGCGCAAGCTCCCGGATCCCGCCGTGCTCGGCAATGCCGGCAGCTTTTTCAAGAACCCGATCGTGCCGGCGACGCAGGCCGACGCGCTCCTCGCCGCGCACCGGGCGCTGCCGTGTTTCGCGGCCGGCGCCACCGACATGCGCAAGCTGTCGGCCGCATGGCTGATCGACGCCGCCGGCTGGAAAGGCCATCGCGACGGCGACGCCGGCGTGGCACCCGGCCACGCCCTGGTGCTGGTCAACCATGGCGCTGCCAGCGGTGGCCAGCTGCTCGCGCTGGCGCAGCGGATCGCCGCCTCGGTGCAGGCGCGCTTCGGCGTGGCGCTCGAGCCGGAGCCGCGCATCGTCGGCGCCGCGTGGTGAGCAACGCGCCCGCCAACCCGCAGTCACGCGCCGCCCTGCTGATGCTCGGCAGCACCACGTTCTTCGCCGCCATGGCGGTCATGATCCGCATCGCCTCGGCGGACCTCTCGACCGCCCAGATCGCGTTCTTCCGCAACCTGTTCGGCCTGCTGTTCCTGCTGCCGTTCCTGTTCCGCGGCGGCTGGCGCCTGCCGCGCACCGCGCAGCTGCCCCGCTACCTGGTGCGCTGCGCGATCGGCGTGGCGTCGATGCTGTGCGGCTTCTGGGCACTGGGCAACCTGCCGATGGCGCAGGCGGTGGCGCTGTCGTATGCCACGCCGCTGCTCGCCACCGTGGCCGCGGTGTTCATCCTCGGCGAAACCGTGCGCATGCGGCGCTGGTCGGCGGTGGTGATCGGCATGGTCGGCGTGCTGGTGATCGTGCGCCCGGGCAGCGAGGCCTTCAGCGCCGGCAGCCTGGTGGCGCTGGGCGGCGCCCTGCTTTCGGCGCTGGTGGCGATCCAGATCAAGCAGCTGTCGCGGGTGGACGCCGCCGACACCATCGTCTTCTACACCTACGTGTTCTGGGTGCCGATGTCGCTGCTGCCGGCGCTGTTCGCATGGCAGTGGCCGCAGGGCATCACCTGGCTGTGGCTGCTGCTGCTCGGTGCATTCGGCACCGGTGGCCAGCTGCTGTGGACCAGGGCACTGAAGATCGGCGAGGTGTCGGCGCTGCAGCCGATCAGCTTCATGCAATTGCCGCTGGTGGCGCTGGCGGCCTGGCTGCTGTTCGGCGAGGCGCCCACGCAGTGGACCCTGATGGGCGCCGGCATCATCCTGGGCGCCAACATCTACATCGCGCACCGCGAGGTGCAGCTGGCGCGACGCGCCGCGACCAGCGGCCCGGCCGGGGCGGCCAAGCCAGGCGAGTGACGGTGCGGACTGGCGCAACAGCAAAGGGCCCGGTTTCCCGGGCCCCTTGCCATCAAGACGCTGCGTGGAGCGGGGTCACTGCGTGACGGTAAGCGCCACGCGTGTCGCCTTCTTCGCCACCGCCGGGTCGTTGCTTGCGACGCAGGCGAAGCCCGAGTAGCTGCCCGCCGCCAGGCCGTTGCCCAGCAGCGTGGCGACCAGCGACTGCGAGCCGCCCGCGGCCAGCGAACCCGAGGCCGGGGTGACCGCGCCCAGCCAACTGGCGCCACACGCCACCTCGCCGTCGACCTGCAGGTCGAGCGAGGGGAACGCCACGTTGGCGGTCCACGCACCGCTGCCATCGCCGGCCACGTTGAGGCTGGCAAAGCCACCTTGCCCGGCGCTGCTGCCGTACCAGGCCCAGCGGTTGGCGAACGTGCCGGCGGTGTTGATCACCACCCAGTAGCGTCCGGGGGCCAGCGTGACGGACTGGCCGGCCGCCACCAGGTCCAGGCCGATGCGTCCACCCTCGACCAGCACGCCCGTGGCAAGCGCTGATCTGGAGTGCGTCCACACCGCGGCGCCCGGGTTGGTCTGCGGGTTGCCCGCCGGCATGCCGCCGGCGTCCGGGTAGATGCTCCAGCGCAGGTTCGGCGACGCCGTGGGGAGCGCCACGCCGCTGACGACGAATCCCTCGGCGGTGATCCTGGTGATGCGCGTGCTCGCGTCGACCGTGAAGTCATCACTGGAGAACTGGGCCAGCAAGCCACCCGCCGATGCCGGGTCGCTGTACTGGCTGGCGCGGAAGCCGCTGGTGGCCGTGCCGCGCCAGGTCTCGACCAGCCTGCTGATCGCATTGCCGGTGTTGTCGGCCGACCAGGCCAGCGCCGAGCCGCCGGCGTTGGTCATCGGCACCGTCACCGAGCCCTGGCCGCCCGCCGCAACACTGGCCTGCACCACGCCCGGCAGCACCAGTACCGGCGGCTGCACCGCCACGCCGATCGGCAGGTTCAGCACCGGATCCGCCTTGCCACCCTTCACGCCACTGGGCGCCAGGCGCAGGTTGCCGAAGCTCCAGCTGCCGTTGTTCGGCAGGTTGCCGCTGTCGATGGTCACCACGAACGTCACGCTGCCATTGGCCGGCACGCGCGCGAGGCTTGGCTGCACGCGCCCACGCAGGCCAGCCAGGCTTGCCGCCCAGATCTGGGTACGGCCGTCGACGTTGCGGAAGGTGCGGGTGAACGTGCATCCCCCGGCGCAGTTGCGGTCGGCCAGGCTTGGCAGGTTGAGCGTGGCGGGATCGCCACCCGTGGCCGGGTTGGCCGCGGCGTAGTTCAACGCGGTCTCATCGAGCACCAGGCCGGCGCGCACCGCCTGGTCCACGCGGATCCGGCCCGAACCCCGCGCGAACGGGTTGGCGGGCGTGACCTCGTTTTCGAGGAAGACCGTCGTGGTGGCGGTCATCGCCAGGGCCGACTTCACCTCGGAGACACTCCAGCCGGGACGCGCCTGGCGGACCAGGGCCGCGGCACCCGCCTGGTGCGGAGACGCCATCGACGTGCCGTTCATCAGGCCCACGGCGTTCTCCGAACCGCTGATCGTGGTCCCCGACACGGCGGCCAGGATGCCGTAGCCGGGTGCAGTGACGTCGGGCTTGATCAGGCTGAAGGTGCCTGCCGGGCCGCGCGAGCTGAAAGCGGCCAGCGCATCGGCGGTGTTGGGCAGCGGCGCCGCCGGAAAGCCGATGGTGGCGGTGGCCGCCGGGTTGGCCGCGTTGAAGTCACGCAGCGCGTTGCCCACCGCCTGCGGCACGCCGAACGCCGGCACGGTGGTGTCGGGCACCGAAGGCACCAGCACTTCCGGCAGGTTGTTGGCGATCACCACCGCCACCGCCCCCGCGGCGGACGCGGCATTGGTCTTGATGGTGAAGCTGCAGCCGCCACGGCGGACCACGGCGATCGCACCGTTGAAGGTGCCGGCCGGGTAACCCGCGCAGCCGTCGTCGACCGCATCGACGGTGGGGCTCACGCGCAGCGGCGTGCTGGCCGGGTACGCCACGGTGTGGCCCACGCCGTTGGCGCCGGTGGAGAGCTCGATGGCCGTCAGCGGCTCGGGCACGGTGCCCGGCCCGGTGACCTGCATCAGGAACGAGAAGCCCTCGCGCCCGTGGCGCGCCGCCGCGGTCGAGGACACCCATGGCTCCACGTGGCCAAGCGTGCCGGCTGCCGGACCGCTGTTGCCGGCCGAGGCCGCCACGAACACGCCCGCTTCCACCACGTTGAGGAAGGCCAGCGAGACCGCCTCGCCCCAGGGCTGCGCACCACCGCCGATGGAGTAGTTGATGACGTCGGCGACGCCGTCGATCACGATCTGGTCGATCGCCGCCACCGCCGACACGTTCGGGCACAGGCCCTGTCCGGTGGAGATGTTGGTGTAGCAGATGTCGAAGGCCACGATGCCGGCACGCGGCGCGACACCCGAGATCGACGCCTGCGCGCCGCTGATCGCGACCACGCGGCGATTGCCGGCGACCGTCGACGCGACGTGGCTGCCGTGCGAGTTGGTGTCGCCGAAGCCAGGCTCCTCGCGGAAACCCGGATTGCTGCAGGCATTGCCCGGCGCCGCGCACACGAAGTCGTAGCCGCCGATCAGCTTGTCGTTGCAGCGGCCCGCGTCGACGCCGCCGGGTGCGCAGGTGCCGAGGTAGTTGCCGCTGCCGAGCGGGTTGACGTGCACATGGCCGTCCGCCGGGTCGACCGCCGCGAAGGACGGGCTGCCGAAGTTGATGCCCGAATCCAGGATCGCGGCCACCATGCCTTCGCCCTGGAACGCGCCGCCGGCGGCGCTGCCGGACCACACGGCCGGTGCGCCGATATGGCCCGGACCGGTGTCGGTGTCGAGCGCGTACTCGCGATAGCCCTCGACCAGCCTGACGTCCGGCATGCGGCCCACCTTCGCCGCCTCCGAAGCCGTCAGCGTGACCACGATGCCGTTCACCGCGTGCTGCATGCGATGCCCGACCTGCAGGCTGCGGCCGAGCGCGCGGCTGATGTCGGACTCGCGCGCGGCCTGGCGGCTGCGCAGGTAGTCTACGTAGGCACCGGCCTGGCGGCTGGCGGCGTCGAGGCGTCCGCCCGCGCTGCGCGCCGGGGCCGCGATTCCGCGCACACCGCCGCGGTAGCTGGCCAGGGCGGGCTCGTTGAACAGCACGATGTGCGGTTCCGCGGCTTCCTTTGGCGCGCGCGCCGCGGTGCCCGCGACGGGCCCGGCCCCGAGGGACGTGGCCTGCGTGGTCGCGGGTGTCGCAAGCCTGGATTTCACTCCGATGGTGGCGGCGGCGGCGGCCGACACCACGATGGCGACGGCGACTGCCGCCACCACTGCTGGCTTCGTGGTCATGTCATCTCCCCTGGAACGTGGTCTGGATACGTGTGTGTTTCGACACTCGTCCACGCAGCCGGTGTTGATGCGACCCGGCCCATGTGGTGCCCCCCGGCAGCGGCTGGCCGTGCATGTCGCCACGGTCCACCGACGCCGAGCATCCTTCACTCCAGTGGCGGGGGCAAGCCCTTCCTGCCGACGCGCCCGGCCCCGTACTTGACAAGCAGCCAGGTCGCGGCCGTCCAGGCGAGCGCGGCTGTCCAGCCCGCGAGGATGTCCGACGGGTAATGCACGCCCAGGTAGACGCGCGACAGCCCGACCAGCAGCACGAAGCCGAGCATCGCCACCAGCACCGGCCAGCGCCAGCGCGTGTGCCAGCACAGCAGCACCAGTACCATCGCCAGCGTCATCGAACCCATGGCATGGCCGCTCGGGAAACTGAACGTGTGCTCGGGCGCGATCGCCTCCCACAACGTCGGGCGCTCGCGCGCGAAAGCCAGCTTGGCGGCCATGTTGAGCAGCGCGGAGCCCAGCAGCGCGACCCCTGCGAACAGCCCTTCGCGATGCCGCCGCGCCAGCGCCAGGCCGAGCACGAGCAGGATGTCCATCGGCACCACGCCCCACTCGTAGCCCAGCTTCGAAGCAAGCAGGAACAGCTGGTCCAGCCCTCCCGCCGCCGCCTCGCGCGCGAACAGCAGGATCGGCTCGTCAAAGGCGAAGGGCTCGCCCTCCAGCACTTCGTCGGCGAGTTCCGCGAAGCCCCACAACGGCAGCAGCAGGCCCACGAACACCAGCACCAGCCGCCAGCCATGGCGCTGCAGGAAGCCGGCACCGAAGCGGGCATCCGACAACAGGTTGGCGAGCGCCTCAGTCGGCGTGCGCGGGGCGGCCATAGCGACGGTCGACGTAGCTGTCGATCAGGTCGACGAATTCGCCGGCGATGTTGCCGCCGCGCAAGGTCAGCGCCTTCTCGCCGTCGATGAACACCGGCGCCGAGGGCGCCTCGCCCGTGCCAGGCAGCGAGATGCCGATGTCGGCATGCCGCGACTCGCCCGGCCCGTTGACCACGCAGCCCATCACCGCCAGCGTCATGTGCTCGGCGCCCGGATGGCTGATCTTCCACTCCGGCATCTTCGCGCGCACGTGTTCCTGCACCACCTGGGCCAGTTCCTGGAAGAACTCCGACGTGGTGCGGCCGCAGCCCGGGCAGGCGGTGACCATCGGCGTGAACGCGCGCAGGCCCATGGTCTGCAGCAGTTCCTGCGCCACCACCACCTCCTGCGTGCGCGGCGCACCCGGCTCGGGCGTGAGCGAGATGCGGATGGTGTCGCCGATGCCTTCCTGCATCAGCACCGCGAGTGCGGCGCTGGACGCCACGATGCCCTTGCTGCCGATGCCGGCCTCGGTAAGCCCGAGGTGCAACGCGAAATCGCTGCGCACCGCCAGGTCGCGGTACACCGCGATCAGTTCCTGCACGCCGCTCACCTTGCAGCTCAGCACGATCCTGTCGGGGCCCAGGCCCAGCTCAACCGCACGCGTCGCCGAATCCAGCGCCGATCGGATCAACGCCTCGCGCAGCACGCGTCCGGCGTCCCAGGGTTCGGCGCGCAGCGCGTTCTCGTCCATCAATGCGGCGGCCAGCGCCTGGTCCAGCGAACCCCAGTTGACCCCGATGCGCACCGGCTTGTCGTACTGCATCGCGAACTCGATGAGTTGCGCGAACTGCGTATCGCGCTTGCGGCCGAAGCCGACGTTGCCCGGGTTGATGCGGTACTTCGCCAGCGCCTCCGCGCATGCCGGCTCCGCGGCCAGCAGCTGGTGACCGTTGTAGTGGAAGTCGCCGACGATCGGCACCTCGATGCCCATCATCGCCAGCTTCTCGACGATCCGCGGCACCGCCGCCGCCGACTCGGCATTGTTCACGGTGACCCGAACCAGCTCCGATCCCGCCCGCCACAACTCGGCCACCTGCTTCGTGGTGGACGCGACATCGGCGGTATCGGTATTGGTCATCGACTGCACCACCACCGGCGCGTCGCCACCGACCAGCACGCTGCCCACCCGCACCTGCCGCGTGGCGCGCCGCGGCGCCGGGCCGAATGCCCACTCTTCAAGGCTGCCGGCGCTGCCGGCGTGGGGGATGCTGGGAATGGCGTTCATTGCGGCATTTTAGTCCCTGCCGCCGTGATTGTTCCGGGGCCTTCACTTGGTTGGTCTTGGCGGAGGATGTACGGGTACTCCGCCGGCTGGTCTCCGCTGCATGGGTCATGGCAGGTCGGGAGATGGGCGGGTACTGCGCGGCGGTCCCGCAGCGCGGGCCCTTGAGGCCGGCTGCGTACCCGTACACCCTCCGCTGCCACCGGCGCTGCGGCTTGGGGGAAAGCGTCGCGCTGGCCGCCTCATCCCGGCGGCTGCAGGACCGCGTGGCCGGGGCAGCGCGGCTCTTGCTCTCCCTGCGGCCGCCAGAAGCGCGCCATGGCGGGTTGGTGGGTGCGTAGTGGGCCTAAAGACCCCCGCTGCGACCAAAGCCCCGAGGAAACACCCGCCAGTCCGAAAGGGGGTCAGCCCACGGAGTACCCACCAACCCGCCAGCCAGCCAGCCAGTCAGCCAACGGTGCTGTTCTTCCCACAAACCGCGGAAGGCCAGCCCGCCCACAGTGCCCAGGCCCGCCGCCCGCGCACGGTATCCTGCCCACATGCCTGCCGCGTCCGAAAACATCCTTACCCCGAGCCAGCTCAACACCCTCGCCCGCAGCCTGCTCGAGGACGCCTTTCCGGTCGTGCTGGTCGAAGGCGAACTCGCCAACGTCTCCCGCCCCGCCTCCGGACACCTGTATTTCACCCTCAAGGACGCCCGCGCCCAGGTGCGCTGCGCCCTGTTCCGCCCCAAGAGCCAATGGCTGAAGTTCCAGCCCCGTGACGGCCTGAAGGTGATCGCCCGCGGCCGGCTCACGCTCTACGAAGCGCGTGGCGACTACCAGCTGATCCTCGACTCGCTCGAGGAGGCCGGCGAAGGCGCCCTGCGCCGCGCCTTCGAAGAACTGAAGGCACGCCTGCAGGCCGAAGGCCTGTTCGACGACGCCCGCAAGCGCCCGCTGCCCGCCTACCCCCGGCGCCTGGCCGTGATCACCTCCCCCTCGGGCGCCGCCGTGCGCGACGTCCTCAGCGTGCTTGCCCGGCGCTTTCCCCTGGTTGAAGTGGATGTCCTGCCGGTTCCCGTGCAGGGCGAGGCTGCCGCGGCTCAGATCCGCGCGATGCTCGAGCGCGCGGGGGCGAGCGGCCGCTATGACGTGCTCGTGCTGGCGCGCGGTGGCGGCTCGCTGGAGGACCTCTGGGCGTTCAACGACGAAGCCCTGGCACGCGCGATCGCCGCCTCGCCGGTCCCGGTGGTGTCCGCCGTCGGCCATGAGACCGACTTCAGCCTGGCCGACTTCGCCGCCGACCTGCGCGCACCGACGCCATCTGTGGCCGCCGAACTGCTGGTGCCCGACCGCGTCGACGTCGGCACCCGCTTGCGCGGCCTGCACCAGCGACTGGGCGCCCTGCACCTGCAGCAGCTGCGCAACGCCATGCAGCGCACCGACCGCGCCGCGCTGCGCCTGCACGCCGTGCGCCCGCAGGCGCGCCTGCAGGCGCTGGGGCAACGCCAGCAGGACGCGCTGCGCCGGCTGCAGGCCGCGTGGCGCGTGCGCGACGCCGAATGGCGTTCCGGCCTGCGCCACGCCGATGCCGTGCTGCGCGCAACGCACCCCGCGCGGCGCCTTGCTGCGCTGCGCGAACGCCTTGCGAGCCTGGCACCGCGGCCGCAGGCGGCGGTCGCCCGTCGGCTGCGCGACGACGCCCTGCGCCTGCACGGCCTCGCGCGCTCGCTGCAGGCGGTGAGCCCGCTGGCCACCGTTGCGCGCGGCTACGCGATCCTGCAGCACGCCGACGGCCGCGTGGTGCGCACCACGGGCGATGCCGCCGTCGGCGATGTGCTCGACGCACGCCTTGCCGACGGTGCCCTGCGCTTGCGCGTGGAGTCGCGCAAGGACACGTAAGGGCCGCTCCGGCCTGACCCCGTGATCACCGCTGTTGCGCATAATCGCGTGCAGTGCGTGCGCACGGGCGATCAGAGGAGAACGACGGTGGCGAAAACCGGCAAGGGCGGCGCGGCCGCGACCGGCAGGCAGCGCGACGGGCTTGCAGCGAGCTACCCCTACTACCTCGCCAACCGCGCGGTGGCGGCCAACACCGACCTCGACGTCTTCGACAAGTACACCGGCAAGCGCGCCACGCGCGTGGCGCTGGCCGATGCCGCCACCGTGCGCAAGGCGATCGTGGCCGCGCACAAGGCGCGCCGGGCGATGGCCGCCTTCCCGCCCGACGCGCGCCGTGACGTGCTCGAACACTGCGTCAGGCGCTTCGACGAGCGCGCCGACGAACTCGCCCATGCACTGTGCATCGAGGCCGGCAAGCCGATCCGCGACGCGCGCGGCGAGGTGACCCGGCTCATCGACACCTTCCGCATCGCCGCCGGCGAAGCCACGCGCATCACCGGCGAGGTCCTCGAACTGCAGGTGTCCGAGCGCAGCCGTGGCTACCGCGGCATGGTCAAGCGTGTCCCGGTTGGCGCGTGCAGCTTCATCACGCCGTTCAATTTCCCGCTCAACCTGGTCGCGCACAAGGTGGCGCCGGCGATCGCCGCCGGCTGCCCGTTCGTGCTCAAGCCGGCGGCGAAGACCCCGGTGGGTGCGCTGATCATTGCCGAAGTGCTGGCCGAAACCGACCTGCCGATGGGCGCGTTCTCGGTCCTGCCCTGCGACAACGACGCGGCGTCGGCGCTGGTCGAGGACGACCGCATCGCCCTGCTCAGCTTCACCGGCGGCCTGGTCGGCTGGGACCTCAAGGCGCGCGCCGGGCGCAAGAAGGTGACGCTGGAACTCGGTGGCAACGCGGCCTGCATCGTCGATGCAGACCCTGGCGCCAGCCTCGACCACATCGTGGAGCGGCTGGTGTTCGGCGCGTACTACCAGTCCGGCCAGAGCTGCATCAGCGTGCAGCGCATCTATGTGCATGCGTCGGTGTACCCGGCGCTGCGCCGCAAGCTCAAGGCCGCGGTGGCGGCCTTGCGCATGGGCGATCCGCGCGACGCGCGCACGGTGATCGGGCCGATGATCGACGAGGCGGCCGCGAAGCGCGTCGACGCGTGGATCCAGTCCGCGCGCAGGGCGGGCGCGAAACAGCTCGCCGGCGGCATCCGCGTCGGCAACATGCTGCCCGCGGCGCTGCTGGAAGACGTGCCGCCCGGCGCCGAACTGATGCGCCAGGAAGCCTTCGGCCCGGTGGCATGCATGCAAGCCTTCGATACGTTCGAGGACGCGCTGGCGCGCGCCAACGACAGCGACTTCGGCCTGCAGGCGGGCGTGTTCACCGCCAGCCTTGCCCACGCCATGCGCGCCTGGGATGCGCTCGACGTCGGCGGCGTGGTGGTCGGCGACGTGCCCAGCTTCCGCGTCGACAACATGCCCTACGGCGGCGTGCGCGGTTCGGGCCTGGGACGGGAGGGCGTGCGCAGCGCGATCGAGGACATGACCGAGCCGCGCCTGCTGGTGATCCGCGATCCGGTTTGAGGGCCCGCAACCCCGTCCGGCCCGCCGGCCCGTTGGCTTGGGGGTCAACCTCGGGAGCCACCCATGAACCGACACACCCTGGCCGCACTGGCCACCACCCTGCTGCTCGCAGCCTGCCAGACGGCGAATCACGAGGCGGCCGCGCCCTCGGCGCCGCCCGTCATCTTCGATGCCCCCGCGCCGGCCACGGCGACGGAGATCGGGCAGCAGCGCGCCGTGGCGGCCGACGCGATGGCGCGCGAACACGCCGTGCGCACCACGGCGGCGGCGCAGCGCACGTACATGCCGTCGCCGCCCCCTGCGCCTCCGATGTTCGCGCCCCCGCCCGCCAACACCGAGCAGTACGCGGCGCGCAGCGACAACCCGGTGCAGCGCGCGTCCGAGCAGCCGGTGTCGACCTTCTCGGTGGACGTCGACACCGGCAGCTACAGCAACGTGCGCCGCATGCTGCGCCAGGGCACGCGCCCACCCGCGGACGCAGTGCGCGCCGAAGAGTTCATCAATTACTTCCGCCATGGCCATCCGGCGCCCGCCAGTCGCGACGTGCCGTTCCGCGCGAC
Source organism: Luteimonas sp. MC1825 (assembly GCF_014764385.1). Lineage (NCBI taxonomy): Bacteria > Pseudomonadati > Pseudomonadota > Gammaproteobacteria > Lysobacterales > Lysobacteraceae > Luteimonas > Luteimonas sp. MC1825. The sequence goes on from NZ_CP061714.1 coordinate 1,921,475, forward strand.
CGTCGAGATCGCCCCGGCGCCGTGGAACCCCAGGCGCCACCTGATGATGGTCGGCCTCAAGGGCTATGACGTGCCGAAGGCGGAGCTGCCGCCGGCCAACCTGGTGTTCCTGGTCGACACCTCCGGCTCGATGCATTCCGAAGACAAGCTGCCGCTGCTGAAGCAGGCGTTCTCGGCGCTGGCCTCGCAGCTGCGTGCGCAGGACAGGGTGTCGATCGTGGCCTACGCCGGTTCGGCCGGCCTGGTGCTGCCGCCGACGCCGGGCAACCGCCAGGGCGAGATCATCGCCGCGCTGGAGCGGCTGCAGGCCGGCGGCAGCACCAACGGGGGCGAAGGCATCACGCTCGCCTATGCCATGGCGCGCCAGGGCTTCGTGGCCGGCGGCGCCAACCGCGTGATCCTGGCCACCGACGGCGACTTCAACGTCGGCACCGTCGACCGGGCGGCGCTCGAAACCCTGGTCGGCGACCAGCGCAAGTCGGGCATCGCGCTGACCACGCTCGGCTTCGGCCAGGGCAACTACAACGATGCGATGGCCGAGCGCCTGGCCAATGTCGGCGACGGCAACCACGCATACATCGACACCGTGCTGGAGGCGCGCAAGGTGCTGGTGGAGGAGATGTCGGCGACGCTGCTGACGATCGCGCGCGACGTCAAGGTGCAGGTCGAGTTCAACCCGGCGGTGGTTTCCGAGTATCGCCTTGTCGGCTACGAGAACCGCAGGCTGCAGCGCGAGGACTTCGCCAACGACCGCGTCGATGCAGGCGACATCGGCGCGGGCCACGAGGTCACCGCGCTGTACGAGGTCGCCCTGGTCGGCTCGGGCGCCGAACGCCTGCCCGCGCTGCGCTACGGCGCCACGCAGGCGCAGCCCGCAGGCGGCGCCGAGCTCGCGCACCTGCGCCTGCGCTACAAGCGCCCGGGCGAGGACGCCAGCCGGCTGATCGAAGTGCCCGTGCGCCGCGACGCGATCCGCGCGCAAGCCAGCGCGACCCTGCGCTTCGCGGCCACCGTGGCGGCGTTCGCCGACGCGCTGCGCGGCGGGCGCAACATCGAGGGCTGGGACTGGGATGCGATCGCGCACAGCGCGCGCGCCAGCCGTGGCGACGACCGCTGGGGCCTGCGCGCCGAGTTCGCGGAGCTGGTCGAAGCCGGCCGCATCGCCACCGGTGGCGACGTCACGCGACCGGCCGACTGAGTGGTGTCCCCAGGCGCCGCCTGCCCACGCTCAGCGCGGCCGGCGCCCCGCCGCCGGTGCCGGCAGGGGGCGACCGAACAGGAAGCCCTGGCCATAGGTGCAGCCGAGCTCGCGCAGGGTCTGCGCCTGCGTGGCCGTCTCGACGCCCTCGCCCACCGTCTGGATGCCGAGCGTGCGCGCCAGCACCAGGATCGCGCGCACCAGCGCCAGGCTCTCGGGATGCAGGGCGTCATCGAGGCCAGCCACGAAGCTCTGGTCGATCTTCAGGGCGTGGATCGGGAAGCGATGCAGGTACGACAGCGCCGAGAACCCGGTGCCGAAGTCGTCGAGCAGCGCCAGCACGCCGCGCTCGCGCAGGCTGTTGAGCATGCGCAGCGCGCGCGGGGCGTCGTCGAGCAGCGCGACCTCGGTGATCTCGATGCGCAGCCGCGACGCATCGGCACCCGCATCGTCGACCATCCGCAGCAGGCGCTCGGCGAAGTTCTCGGAATGGAAATGGCGCGGCGAGACGTTGATCGAGACATGGCCGCGATGGCCGCGGGTCATCCACTCGAACACGCGCCGGTACAGCAGCCAGTCGACCTGCTCGATCAGGCCGCTGTCCTCGCCCACGCCGATGAACTCCGACGGCTGCAGGGGTCCGCGTTGGTCGTGGTTCCAGCGCAGCAGCGCCTCGTGGCCCACCACTTCGCCGCTGGCCAGGTCGACGATCGGCTGGAAGTACGGCTCGAAGGCGTCGTTGAGGATCGCGCGGCGCAGGTCGGCCTCGAGGTCCAGCAGGCGCGTCGCCTCGGCGCGCATGTTCTCGTCGAACAGTTCGCTGCGGTCGCGCCCGCGCGCCTTGGCGCGGTACATCGCCGCGTCGGCATCGCGCAGCAGGTCCTCGCCGTGGCGGTAGCGCGACTGCCACAGGGCGATGCCGACGCTGGCCGAGGGAAACAGCTCGCGCCCGGCGATCCACATCGGCTCGCCCAGGGCGGTCAGGATCCGCGCCGCGACGGCCTGCGCCACGTCGCCGTCGGCGGCGTCGGCCAGCAGCACGGCGAACTCGTCGCCGCCCAGGCGCGCGACCACGTCACCCTCGCGCAGCATGCTGCCGATGCGCCGCCCGGCCTCCACCAGCATCTCGTCGCCGGCGGCGTGGCCCACGCTGTCGTTCACCAGCTTGAAGCGGTCGAGGTCGAGGAACAGCACCGCGAACGGCCCGCGCGCCTGGCTGCGCGTTTCCGCCACGGCGGTATCCAGGCATTCCAGAAGGCGGGTGCGGTTGGGCAGGCCGGTGAGATGGTCGTGGCGCGCCTGGTGGAGCAGGCGCTCCTCGGCCCGCAGGCGCTCGCCGACCTGCGCGCGCAGCTCGCGGTTGGCGCTCTCGAGCTCGCGGGTGCGCGCCTCCACGCGCGACTCGAGCTCGGCGTGCGCGGCTTTCAGGTGTTCCTGCGAGCGCTTGCGCGCCAGCGCGCCGCCGATGTGGTCGGCAACGAAGGTCAGCAGCCCCTGGTCGCGCCCGCTGAACCCGATGTCCGGCGAATAGCTCTGCACCGCGATCACGCCCACCACCACGCCATCGCGCGACAGCGGCACGCCGAGCCAGCAGTGGGCCAGGCTGCCGTGATGGCGCAGCTCGCCGCTGGCTTCGAGCTCGGCGATCCTGGCGCGGTCGGCAAGCAGCGCACGGCCGTGATCGATCACGTACTCGCTCAGCCCCCGGGTCATCCGCCGCCGGCGGCGCACGGCGTCGCGCTCGTCGACGGAGTACGGGAACTCGATGTGCTTGCCGTCGGCCGAGACCATGGCGATGTAGAAGTTGCGCGCGTACAGCAGCTCGCCAACCACCGCGTGGAGGTCCGCGTAGAAGCGTTCCACGCTGCCGGCGGCGACCGACAGCTCGCTGATCCGGAACAGCGCACGCTGCAGGCGCTCGGCGCGCTGGCGCTCGACGATCTCCGCCTGCAGCACCTGGTTGGCCCGCTGCAGCTCGCGCGTGCGCGCCTCGACGCGGCGCTCCAGCTCGGCGTGCGCGTGCTTGCGGTCCAGCGCGGTGAGGATGTGCTGGGCCACGAACTCCAGCAGCACGCGGTCCTCGTCGCTGTAGCAGTCGGGCTTGTCGTAGCTCTGCACCACGATCGCGCCGCTGACGCGGCTGTCGCGGCGCATCGGCACGCCAAGCCAGTCCGCGCTGTCGGGTCCGAGGAACTGGTCGCGGCCGACCTTCAGCTGGCGTCGGATCCGCGCCGAGGGCCCGAGCAGCGGGCGGCCGTGCACCAGCATCGCCACGGTGAGGCTGTTGGGGATGTCGGACAGCGCGATCTCGGTGTCCGGATCAGCCACCCAGGGGTCGCGCTGGTCGGCGAAGTACAGGAAACGCACGGTTTCGCGGACGTCGTCGTAGAGCACGATGTAGAAATTCTCGGCCGACATGAGGCTGCCGACCACGCCGTGGATGCGCGCCAGCACGTCATGCATGTCCAGCCCGGAGCCGGCGACATCGGCGATCTCGTACAGCGCCTGCTGCAGGCGTTCGGATTTCCGCAGGGATGCGATGCGCGCTTCGCCCTGCGCTGCCGACAACGTCGCGGTGACCGCGCGCCGCGCCAGCGCGCGCCAGGCGTCGAGGGAGGCGGGCGTGAGCGGTTCGGGCAGCCGCGCGGCGATCGCCAGCGCCGCCCCCTCACTGCTCCAGGCCTCGTCGATCGCGGCGCCGTCGCCGGCGTGCGCTTCGCCGCCGGTCAGCGCAAGCGCGTGGGCGCGCAACGCGGGCGGCACCCCGTCCACCGCCGACATGCCGACGCCGATGCGCGGATCGTTCCAGCACACCACCACGCCCGAGCCGGTGGGCAGCGACTGCGCGAGCACGTCCGCCAGCCCCGCCAGGTCGCCCTCGCGCGGCGTCATCGCTATCGGAACATCCAGCACTGCCTGCACGCGCCACTTCTCCTCGCCGACGAGGACCCTTCGGGAACAACGCTGAACGCGCTCACGGCCGGCAAGGCATCCAGGCCGCCCCCCACGGCCGGTCCGCGCATGATGCATGGTCGCGCCGCCGGCCGCACGGGCTTCCCGCCGCGGCGCGCAGCCCGTACCCTCGCGACGATGGACGAGCGCGCCGCCAACGACGGTTCAAAGGGCAGCGACGAGGCGCTGATGCTGGCCTGGGCGGATGGTGACGTGGCCGCGTTCGAGCAGCTCTACGCGCGCCATCGCCAGCGCCTGCACCGCTACCTGCTGCGCCTCCTGCGCGACCCCGCGCTGGCCGACGACGTGTACCAGGACACCTGGCAGCGCGTGATCGCGGCGCGCCGCGACTGGCGCCCTGAAGCCGGCTTTTCGACCTGGCTCTATCGCATCGCGCACAACCGCATGAACGACCATTGGCGCGCCATGCAGCACCGCCCGCCCGCGCCCGCCGATGCCGACCTGCGCACCGCGCGCGTGGAGGATCCCGACACGCCGGAGCGCAACCTGTCGGCATTCGAATCCCGGCGCAACCTGCAGCTGGCGCTGGACGCGCTGCCATCCGAGCAGCGCGAGGTCCTGGTGCTGCGGCTGGAGCAGGAACTGAGCCTCGAGGAGATCGGCGGGATCACCGGCGTGGGCCGCGAAACCGTCAAGTCGCGGCTGCGCTACGCCATGGACAAGCTGCGCCAGCGCCTGCAGCCCGCCGATGCCGGGGACGGCGCTGTCGTGCCCGTTGCCGCGCAGGAGCGTCCGGCATGAGCCGCGTGCCCCCGCGCGGGACTCCGTTGGACCACGAGGAGCGCGAGCTCGCGGCGCTGCTGGCGCGCGACAGGCCATCTGCCGGCCCGTCGCCGGCGCTGGATGCCGCGATCCTGGCGACGGCGCGCAAGGCCGCACGCGACGCGCCTGGCCTTGCGCCACGCGCTACCCGCCGGCCGCGCATGGCGTGGGCCGCGGGTGCGGGGCTGGCGGCGTCGCTGGTGCTCGCCGTCGGCGTGGCCTGGCAAATCCGCCCACAAGGCGATGCGATCGAAGTGCCGGACGAGGCACCGCGCGCAGCCGTGGCCCGTGAGGTTGGCACTGCAACGCCACCGCCGGCGCCAGCCGTGGAGAACCAGGCCGCGATGCACGACGACACCGCTGTACCGTCCATCGCCGATCCGGGCGCGGCATCGCGCGTTGAAGCACGGCTGCCGCCCGCGCCGTCCACGGCCTCAGGCGCCGCAGTGCATGTGACATCCGCACCGCCCGGCGACGGGATGCCCGCGATGGACAAGCCGGCATCGCCGGCTCCCCCTGCGGCCGCCTCGCCCCCGCCGCCTGCGCCTGTCGTGTTCGACGCGCCTGAGCCCGTCACCGCTGCCGCGCCGCAGCGCGAATCCGCCCGGCAGGCCGGCGCTGCGGCGGCCGATGCCGAACGACGCAGCCTGGCCCAGGACGCAGCCACCGACGCTGCGCGACAGCGCGTCGAGCGCACGGCGCAACAAGCGACACGCCCTGCAGCGGCGGCTGCCGCTGCGAAAGCGGCGTCGTCACCTCCGCTTCGCCAGGACGATGGCCACGCCTACGACCAACCGCTGGACGATGCCCCGCCGGCCTCCGCCGATGCACCCGAAGTGCGCGAGGCATGGCTGGCGCGCATTCGCGAACTGGTGGCCGAAGAACGCTACGCCGAGGCCCGCGCCAGCTTCGAGGAATTCCGCCGCCGCTATCCCGACGTGGACGTGCCACGCGACCTGCGGGTGCTGTTGCCGTAATGCGCACCACCCTGGCCGCAGCCGCGGTGCACGAGATCGCAGTCCGCCACAGCCGCTTCCTCGCCCACGCCGCGCCTGTGGAGTCGGCAGATGACGCTGCCGCCTTCATGGCCGCGGTGTCGGTGGCCGACGCCACCCACAACTGCTGGGCGTGGCGGATCGGCCCCGGCTACCGCTCCAGCGACGACGGCGAGCCCGCCGGCACCGCCGGCCGGCCGATCCTCGCGGCCATCGATGGCCAGGGCCTGGATGGCGTGGCGGTGGTGGTGACGCGCTGGTACGGCGGCATCAAGCTCGGCGCCGGCGGCCTGGTGCGCGCCTATGGCGGTGCCGCGGCGGAATGCCTGCGCACCGCGCCGCGCCGCGACGTGATCGACATGGCGGAGCTGCGCGTCGCCTGCGGCTTCGCCGATTGCGGCGAGGTGCACGCGGCGCTGCCGGCATTCGCGGCCGAGAAGCTCTCGGAGACCTTCGATGCCGACGGTGCGCACTTCCAAGTGCGGCTGCCGGCGGATGCGGTGGAGGGCTTCCGTGCGCGCCTGCGCGACGCCACCCGCGACCGCGTGCGCATCGGCGACAATGGCTGATGGCCCGATTCCCGCAAGCGTCGCAGCAGGCAAACCAACCCACCGCAACCGCCGGCAGCGACAGCCCACCCGGCGACGCCGCGCCCGCCGGCGAGCGCAAGGCACCGTTCGCCAGCCTGCGCGGCCTGTTGCCGTTCCTGGCGCGCCACAAGGGCCTGCTGGTCGCCTGGCTGCTGGCGCTGGTCGCCTCCAGCACCGCGACGCTCAGCCTGCCGGTGGCGGTGCGCCACATGATCGATCGCGGGTTCGCCAGCGGGTCGGGCATCGATGCGGCCTTTGGCCTGCTGCTGGCGGTCGCGGTGGCGCTGGCGCTGGCCACCGCCGCGCGGTTCTTCTTCGTCTCGCTGCTCGGCGAGCGCGTGGTCGCCGACCTGCGCAACCAGCTCTACGGCCACCTGATCGGGCTCGACCAGGCATTCTTCTCGCGCAGCCGCTCCGGCGAGCTGGTGTCGCGCCTGACGGCCGACACCGAACTGCTGCGCAGCGTGGTGGCGACCAGCATGTCGGTGGCCCTGCGCAGCACGGTGATGGTGCTGGGCAGCGTGGCGATGATGGTGGTCACCAGCCCCAGGCTGGCGCTGTGGACGCTGGTCGGCATCCCGCTCTTCGTGCTGCCGCTGGTGCTGGGTGGCCGCCGCCTGCAGCGCATCTCGCGGCAGAGCCAGGACCGCATCGCCGATGCCAACGCGCTCGCCAACGAGACCCTGGGCGCGGTGTCCACGGTGCAGGCACATGCCCGCGAGGAACACGAGCGCGCGCGCTTCGGAGCCGCCGTGGCCATGTCGGTCGCCACCGCGCGCCGCCGCATCACCGTGCAGGCGATGGTGACCGCGGTCGCCATCACCGCGGTGTTCGGCGCGATCACGCTGGTGCTGTGGTCGGGCGCGCACGACGTGGCCGGGGGCACCATGACCGCGGGCACGCTCGGCCAGTTCGTGCTGTACGCGCTGTTCGGCGGCGGCTCGGTGGGCGCGCTGGCCGAGGTCTGGAACGAACTGCAGAAAGCCGCCGGCGGCATGGGGCGAATCAGCGAACTGCTCGACGAACGCGCCCTGGTCTCCACCCCGGCCACACCCGCCACCCTGCCCCGGCCGGTGCGCGGCGAAGTCGCGCTGCGCGACGTGACCTTCCACTATCCGTCGCGCCCGGACATGCCGGCGCTGCACGGCTTCACGCTGGCCGTGGCGCCGGGAGAGACGGTCGCGCTGGTCGGCCCGTCGGGCGCCGGCAAGAGCACGGTGTTCTCGCTGTTGCTGCGCTTCTATGACCCGCAGTCCGGGGTGCTGACGCTGGACGGCGTGGACCTGCGCACGCTCGACCCGATCGCGCTGCGCGGTGCGATCGCGGTGGTGCCGCAGCAGCCGACGATCTTCGCCGCCAGCGCGCGCGACAACATCCGTTACGGCCGCCTGGAGGCGACCGACACCGAAGTCGAAGCCGCCGCGCGCGCGGCCGAGGCGCACGACTTCATCACCGCCCTGCCCGGCGGCTACGACGAACAGCTGGGCGAACGCGGCGCGCGCCTGTCCGGCGGCCAGCAGCAGCGGATCGCGATCGCGCGCGCCCTGCTGCGCGACGCGCCCGTGCTGCTGCTCGACGAAGCCACGTCCGCACTCGACGCACAGAGCGAGCGCGCCGTGCAGCACGCGCTCGAGCGACTGATGGCGGGCCGCACCACGCTGGTGGTGGCGCATCGCCTGGCCACGGTGCTCAAGGCCGACCGCATCGTGGTGGTGGACGCCGGGTGCATCGTCGCCGAGGGCACCCACGCCGAGCTGATGGCGCAGAACGGGCTGTATGCGGAGCTTGCGCGGCTGCAGTTCCTGGATGTGCAGGGCGTGTCCGCAGACGCATAGCGGGTGTCGATGCACTCGCCCATGCGCGGCACGCACGGCGACGGCCTCAAGCTGGAAGCGCGCGCTCGATGGCGGCGTGGGTGGCCAGCTCCGCCGGCAGCGTGCCCATCGCCAGGCCATGCGCGCCGCCCAGGCGGCTGCGACAGAACGCTTCGGCCACCGGGCTGCCGGCACGCAGCAGCACCGAGGCCTGCAGCGCGAGCGCGATGCGTTCGACCAGCAGGCGTGCGCCGGCCTCGGACGCGTCCGGCAGGGCCAGGCGCAATGCCGCGCGCGCGGCGTCCAGCGCCGGGTGCAGCCCGCGCGCGGCGTCGATCTCGGCGAGCAGCGCCGCGCCGGCCTCGGGTTCGCGCGCCAGCGCACGCAGCACGTCCAGGCACTGGATGTTGCCGCTGCCTTCCCAGATCGAATTCAGTGGCGCCTGGCGGTACAGCCGGGGCAGCAGCGAGTCCTCGATGTAGCCGGCACCGCCCAGGCATTCCTGCGCCTCGTTGACCAGTGCCGGCGCGCGGCGGCAGATCCAGTACTTGCCGACCGCGGTGGCGACGCGGGCGAACGCGGCTTCGTGCGGGTCGTGCGGCGCGGCATCCACCGAACGCGCCACGCGCATCGCCAGCGCCAGCGCCGCCTCGGATTCGACGGCCAGGTCGGCCAGCACGTTGCGCATCAGCGGCTGCTCCGCGAGGCGCTTGCCGAACGCGCTGCGGTGCCGGCAGTGGTGGATCGCCTGCGCCAGCGCCATGCGCGTGCCCGCGGCCGAACCCAGCATGCAGTCGAGGCGGGTGAGCATCACCATCTGCAGGATGGTGGCGACGCCGCGGCCCTCGTCGCCCACGCGCCAGGCGGCCGCGCCCTCGAAATCGACCTCGGACGAAGCGTTCGACCAGTCGCCGAGCTTGTCCTTGAGGCGCACGAGCGAGAACGCGTTGCGGGTGCCGTCGGACCGCCGCCGCGGCATCAGGAAGCAGCTCAAGCCACCGGACGCCTGGGCCAGCACCAGGAAACCGTCGGACATCGGCGCCGAGAAGAACCACTTGTGCCCGCGCAGCACGTACGCATCTCCGGCCACGGCGTCGCCATCGGCCAGCGGCGTGGCCGTGGTGGTGTTGGCGCGCACGTCGCTGCCGCCCTGCTTCTCGGTCATGCCCATGCCGATGGTGACGCCCGGCTTGGCATGGATGGCGAGATCCGACGCGTCGTAGCGGCAGCTCGCGACCTTGTCCACCCACTCGCACAGCCTCGGGGCCAGGCGCAGGACCGGCACCGCGGCATGGGTCATGGTCAGCGGGCAGCTGGTGCCGGGTTCCACCTGGTGGTGCAGGTAACTCAGCGCCGCGCGCGCCACGTGCGCACCCTTGCCGGGCTGCGCCCAGGACAGGCCGGCCACGCCGTGCTCCACCGCGACCTGCATCAGCCGGTGGTAGTTGGGGTGGAAGTCCACCACGTCGATGCGCCGGCCGAAGCGGTCGTGCGTGCGCAGCCGCGGCCGGTCGCGATGGGCGTCGTGCGACAGGGCCAGGAGCTCGCCGCCGGCGATGGCGCCGTACGCGGCGACGTGCGCGGTGAACGCCGCCGCGCCTTCGCGCGGGAGCGCGTCACGCAGCACGACATCGTCGCCCCAGAGGTCACGCGGCGCGAACTCGGGCGGCTGGTTGTCGACGACGTGCGTGACCATGGCGTGCTCCACTCCGGGCTGCGGGTCAGCCCTTGGCGCCGGCCCCGCGCGTCGGCCAGGCGAGCATGTGCTCCGGCACCACGCCACCGCGCCGCGGCTGTGGCCCCACGACCACCGTGGTCGCCTTGTTGGCGATGATGTACGGCTTCACGTCGTCGATGAAGCGCAGCTTGCCGGTCGCGCGCTCCGCGAACTGCTTGGCGGTGATCCGCACGTGGCAGTTCAGGAACGGCCCGGCGATGTTGCGGCCCTTGGACACGTAGACGATGCGGCCGTCGCGGTCGCGGCCCAGCACCAGGCGCTCCTGCTTGCGGGTGGTGCTGTAGATCCAGCCGGGCTGGATATCGGATTCAGGGATCGCCATGGGGGCTGTCCGCCTGGTTCGGAAACGATGCACAGCGTAGTCGCAGCGGTGCCGGCATGCACCCCCGGCGGGTCAGCGCGTGGCCAGCGCCTGGAACGCGGCGGCATTGGGCGTGGCATGGCCGTGCGCGGTGTTGTCGAACACCACCCAGGCCTCGCTGCCGCGCGGCGTCGTGGCGGCGACCTGCTTCGCGAGCGCCGCCAGCGCATCGGCGACGTAGTCGCTGTAGTAGACCCGCGGCGCGCCGTGCCAGCGCCAGTAGCGCAGCGCCGGATCGCCTCCCGGCTCCGCGGCGGTCGCCACCGGCGCCGGATCCGCCGCGACCCGCGCGACGCGGTGGCGCTGCCACAGCGCGTCGACGCGCGGCGCGAACCAGCTGGCGTGGCGCGGCTCACAGGCGATGCCACCCGCCCAGCGCCGGCGCAGCATGGCGAAGAACGTCGCCGCCATGCGGCCGTCGAACGCGAGGCTCGGCGGCAGCTGCACCAGCAGGCAGCCGAGCTTGTCGCCCAGGCCACCGGCCTGGTCGAGGAAGGCGTCAAGCAGAGGTCCCGCCGCCCGCAGGCGCTGGTCGTGGGTGATGGTCCTCGGCAACTTGGCGGAGAACCGGAACGCGTCGGGCACCGCGTCCGCCCAGCGCTCGTACGTGGCCCGCCGGTGCGGGCGGTGGAACGAGGAGTTGATCTCCGCCATCGCGAAGCGGCTCGCGTAGGTGGCGAGCATGCTGTCGCCCATGGCGAACAGCGGCCGATGCCCGGCGGCGATCGACCAGCCCGCGGTGCCGGTGCGGATCGGCGCGCTGGAGATGCGGGAACGTGGCATGCGCTGTCCAGCTCGCGTGGGTGGTGGCCTACGGATATCACCCGCTCGCCGCCCTTGTCGTGAAGCCGGCAACACGCAGCCGGTCCGCCCGCGCCCACGATCGTTGACATCCGTGTCACCCGGCGTGGCGATACTCGCCGCCATGCCGGAAGGTCCCTCCATTGTCCTCTTGCGCGAGGATGCCGCGCGCTTCGCCGGCCGCAAGGTGCTGCGCGTGTCGGGTAACAGCACGCAGGACATCGAGCGCATGCGCACCCGCAAGGTGATGGCCGTGCGCAGCTGGGGCAAGCACTTCCTGCTCGAGTTCGACGGCTTCAGCCTGCGCATCCACTTCCTGCTGTTCGGCAGCTACCGCATCAACGAGACCAAGCCCACGCCGCCGCGCCTGGGCCTGGGCTTCAGCAAGGGCGAGGAGCTCAACTTCTACGCCTGCTCGGTGCGCTTCGTCGAAGGTGCGCTCGACGACAGCTATGACTGGCGCGGCGACGTCATGAACGACGCCTGGGACCCGGCGCTGGCGCGGCGCAAGCTGCGCGCGCAGCCGGAGGCCTTGGCCGCGGACGTGCTGCTCGACCAGGACGTGTTCGCCGGCGTCGGCAACATCATCAAGAACGAGGTGCTGCACCGGATCCGCGTGCACCCCGAAAGCACGGTGGGCGCCCTGCCCGCGCGCAAGTTGTCCGAACTGGTCGCGCAGGCGCGCGAGTACAGCTTCGACTTCTACCGCTGGAAGAAGGCCTACGTGCTGAAGAAGAACTACCAGGTGCACACCAGGCGCAGCTGCCCGCGCGACGGCACCCCGCTGTCCTTCCGCAAGCACCTCGGCCGCGCGCAGCGGCGGGCCTTCTGGTGCGACACCTGCCAGCGACTGTACGTCCCCGACTGACCAGCCCCGGACGGCGGCCGCGGGCCTTCACGCCGGCATCCGCCGCACCGGGTTTCGATGACCAACCCTCCCGCACGAGCCACGCCAATGCGCAGCATCCTCGCCACCTTGAAGAAGGAACACGACGCCCTCCGCGGCCTGTTCGAGCAGATCAACGCCACCACCGACCGCGCCGAAAAGACGCGAGGCGACCTGCTGGAGAAGATCGAGGCGAACCTGATCCCGCACGCGAAATGGGAGGAGCTGGTGTTTTATCCGGCGTTCGCCAAGCGCGCCTCGCATGAGCAGCTGCTGCAGCACGCCGAGGCGATCCAGGAGCATCGTGCGGTCGAGTTGACCGTACTCCCCGACCTGCACGCGTCGGACAAGACCACGCGCCAGTTCGCGGGTTCGGTGAAAGTGCTCGGCGAGTTCATCGACCACCATGCGAAGGAGGAGGAGAAGGAGATGTTCGCCTCGGCGCGCGAGCTGTTCACCCCCGAGGAACTCGCCGAGTTCGACGAACAGTACGAGGCGTGGAAGGCGTCGCCGGCCGCGGCCGGGATCACTGCGCACGCCAAGATCAAGACCGGATTGAAGTCGGTGCTGCGCAATCCGAAGGCGCCGGGCTGAGGCCCGTTCGCGTTCGATCAGCCGACAGAGCCGGGCGCGCCGCGTGGCGCTCCCGGGCTCCAGCTGCTCACCAGTCGGTCGGCTTGTAGTCCTTCAGGAACTGGCCCCAGACGTGCTCGCCGGTGTTGAGGCCGGCGATGATCGGATCGACGATGCGCGCCGCGCCGTCGACGATGTCGAGCGGCGGGTGGAAGCGCTCCTCGATGGTCTTGCGCGCCGCGATCTCCACCGGATCCTCGTCGGTCACCCAGCCGGTGTCCACGGAATTCATGTGGATGCCGTCGCCGTGGTAATCGGCCGCCGAGGTGCGCGTCATCATGTTGAGCGCGGCCTTGGCCATGTTGGTGTGCGGGTGCCGGGTGGTCTTGAAGTTGCGGTAGAACTGCCCCTCCACCGCCGACACGTTGACGATGTGGCGGTCACGGCTTGGGGCGCTGCCGTCGGGCGTGCGCAGCAGCAGGGGTTTGAGCCGCGCATTGATCAGGAACGGCGCGATCGCGTTGACCAGCTGCACTTCGAGCAGCTCGACCGACGGCACTTCATCCATCATCAACCGCCATGAATTGCGACCGCGAAGGTCGACCTGCTGCAGGTCCTGGTCCAGGCGCCCTTCCGGGAACAGGTGCGACTGGCCCAGCAGCTCTTCGGCCAGCAGCGGCACCTGCGACAGCTCGGCGGCGCGGGTCAGGCCCGCGGCGGCCTCGTGCCGCAGGTCGCGACCGGCAAGCGCACTGCCCTCGCCTTCCGGCAGCACCGCGGTCGCGCGCAGGCCTTCGTAGCGGCCCAGCAGCATGCGCTGGTGTTCGGGCGCGTCGTGCAGCGCGGCGGTTTCCGCCGCCATCATGTGGGCGTAGAACTCCGGCGGGCGACGCACCGTCTGGCAGGCGTTGTTGATGATGAAATCGAGGCGGTCGTGCGTTGCCAGCAGCTGGCTGCAGAACGCTTCGACGCTCGGCGTGTGGCGCAGGTCGAGTCCGAAGATCTCCAGGCGGTCGTGCCAGTCGGCGAAGTCCGGCTCCTCGGCGTAGCGCGCGGCGGAGTCACGCGGGAAGCGCGTGGTCACGATCAGCCGCGCACCACAGCGCAGCAGCTTCAGCCCGGCCTGGTAGCCGATCTTGACCCGGCCGCCGGTCAGCAGCGCGACGCGCCCGCGCAGGTCGGTGAGCTCGGTGCGCTTGGCGAAATTGAAATCCCCGCAGGTCGGGCACAGCTGGTCGTAAAAGTGGTGGATGCGCGTGTACTTCTGCTTGCACACATAGCAGTGCTGCGGCTCCAGCGCCTCGTGATGCGGCGGCACGTCGGCGTCGAGGTCGCGGGGCTTGAAATCCGCTGGCGGGAAATAGTTCGGCGTGGTGAACACCGGCTGGCGGCGCAGGGTGCGGATGCCGGTGGCGTCCAGGAGCGCGTCGTCGCGCTGGTTCTTTTCCAGCACGCGGCTGCGCTTGGCCTGCTTGCGGCGCTGGCGGCGCGCCACGGGATCGACCGGCGCACTGATCGCGGCCAGCGCGCGGTGCAGGCGCTCGCGGGTGCCATCGTCCAGCGCGTCGAGCAGCGCGTGGTCGGCAGCGACGGTTTCGAGGGTGTCGGTGGCGTCCCGCAGGCGCGCTGCGAGCGTATCGCCGGGCAGGTCGGCGCGGGCGTCAGGTGCGCCCGGTGGGGTCGTGGTCATGCGCATAGTTTGCGGGGTCGACGCCGCAAACGACAGCACTGGCGCCTGGAGATCGCGGTCAGCCGCGCCTGCACGGGCCTGCGCGGCGGCGCCCGATGCCGGTTCAGCCAGTCAGCGGCCGCCGTGGCCCGGGTGCGGAATGCTGGCCGGTGCAGGCGTCGATCGCGTCGATCCAGCCGGCCGCCGCCCCTGGAAACGCGTCCGCGTAGGGCACGTAGGGCTTGATGTCCAGCACCGGGGTGCCATCGAGGAGGTCCAGCCCGCGCACCCGCAGCGCGCGCGCCTCCACCGCCACCAGCTCCACCGCCGACAGCCCGATCGCGTTCGGCCGATGCGGCGCGCGGGTGGCGAGCACGCTGCGCTTGCCGCCGCCGCGCGGCGGGCGTACCTCGGTCTTCCATCCCTCGCTGCGGTCGAACACGAACACCAGCCAGATCCGCGCAAAGCCGGCCAGGTCGCGGAACGCGGCCGCCGGCAGCGTGTCGATGAATTCGATATGCGCGTTGGCGGCATCCCCGGTCTCGGTACCTTCGACCACGGTGGCCTGGTGCGGCGCGTCGATGCGGCGCGCATACGGCGAGCGCACGTATGCGATCGGGCTGAACGTGAACACCTGGGCATCGCGCGGTGCGGGCGCGGCGGAGCCGGGGTCGGGCGGCATGGGCAGGTCTTGCGGCATGGGTTGGCCATGGTCCCATGGCTGCGGCCGGCGCGCGTGGCGCGCGCACGCCGTGGCCACCACGCTGCGCTTATCCTGTGCGCCCCGCACCGGACCACCCGCCATGCACGCTCCCGACAGCGAATTCGACCCGGATGACAACTACGCGGGCGGGTTCGACCCCGACCTGGAAATCGACGAGGACGCCGGCAGCGAGGCGCTGGTCTGGCAGCTGCTGCTGCTGCTCAATCCCGGCGACGAAGAGACCGCGCTGCAGCAGTTCGCCGCTTACCAGGAGGCGACCGCCGACGCCGACGAGGACGAGTTCGAACCGGCCTGGGTGCTGAAGGACATCATCGACTGGAAATCCGGTTTCCAGGTGCACGACGACGATGCCGCCGCGTTCGTGGAGAGCATCACCGAACTCGTCTCGCGCTGGAACCTCGACCTCGACTGGGGTGTCGAAGATCCGACCGACGACGAATTCCTCGCCGACGCCAGCATCGCCGACCTGCTGCACGTGGCCTACGACGCGCTGCGCGCGTACGGCTACACCCTGTGGGTGTGGGAAACCGGCACCGACACTGTCGCCGGCTGGATCGCGCTCAGCCGCGATGACGATGCGATGCGCGCGATCGCGCCGGCGATCGGCATCGAGCTGCGCCCGGGCGGGCTGGCATAGAGGCCGCGCACGGGCCGCAGTCGGCGCCCCGTGCGCGCACTACCGCCGAACTACCAGATGCGGACCCGATCCTCGGGCGCGATCCACAGCGGATCGCTTTCGCTGACGTCGAATGCGTCATACCAGGCGTCGATGTTGCGCAGCGGCGCGAACGCGCGGATGTGGCCCGGCGAATGCGTGCCGTTGACCAGCTGCTGGCGCAGGGCGTCGTCGCGCCACAGCGTGCGCCACACCTGGGCCCAGCCCATGAACAGGCGCTGTTCACCGCTGAAACCGTCGATCACCGGCGCCGGCTTGCCGTCGAGCGAGCGACGGTAGGCTCCCAGTGCGATGGTCAGGCCGCCCAGGTCGCCGATGTTCTCGCCCATGGCCACCTTGCCGTTGATGCGCATGCCCGGCAGCTGCGGGAACTCGAAAGCCTCGTACTGGGCGCCGAGCTTCGCGGCCTGGACCTCGAACTTGGCGGCGTCGTCGGCCGTCCACCAATCGCGCAGCAGGCCGGCACCGTCGGACTTGCGGCCCTGGTCGTCGAAGCCGTGGATGATCTCGTGGCCGATCACGCCGCCGATGGCGCCGTAGTTCACCGCAGGATCCGCGTCGGGATCGAAGAACGGCGGCTGCAGGATCGCGGCCGGGAACACGATCTCGTTCTTCACCGAGGAGTAGTAGGCGTTGACCGTCTGCGGGGTCATGCCCCACTCGGCCTTGTCGACCTGATGGCCGATGCGCGCGCGGTCGTAGTCCCATTCGAAGGCGGCCGAACGCAGCGCGTTGCCGAGCACGTCGCCGTCCCTGACCTCCAGCGCGGCGTAGTCGCGCCAGGTCTCCGGGTGGCCGATCTTCAGGCCGAAGCCGGCCAGCTTGGCGCGGGCCTCCGCCTTGGTGTCCTCGCCCATCCATTCCAGCTGGTCCAGGCGCGCGCCCATGGCCGCCTTCACGTTGGCCACCAGCTCGTCCATCTTGGCCTTGGCGTCCGGCGGGAAATACAGCTGCACGTAGTCGCGGCCGATGGCCTCGCCCATCGCCTCCTCGGCATGCGCCACGCCGCGCTTCCAGCGTTCCTTCTGCTCCGGCTGCCCGGAGAGGAACTTCGAGCGGAAGTCGAAGTGGGCGTCGACGAACGCCTCCGACAGCAGCGGCGCCGCCTGGTCGGTGACGTGGAAGGCCTGCCAGGCCTTGAGGGTGTCGAGGTCGGCATCGGCGAAGAGCCCGGCCAGCTTCGGCATCGCGCTGTCCTGGCGCACGACCGCGCGCGACGCCTGTTCGACGCCGGCGGCGGCGAAGTAGCGCTCCCAGTTGAAGCCGGGCGCGGTGGCGGCGAAGTCGGCGCGCTCGACCGGGTTGTAGGTGCGGCTGCGGTCACGGCTCTCGGCACGGGTCCAGTGGGCTTCGGCCACCGCCTTCTCGAAGTCGAACACGCGCTGCGCATTGCCCTCCGGATCGTCCCAGCCGGCGAGCTGCAGCAGCTGCGCGATGTAGGCGACGTAGCGCTCGCGCTGCGGCGCGAACTTCTCGTCCAGATACATCTGGCGGTCGCCGAGGCCGAGGCCGGACTGGCTCATGTAGAGCGTGTAGCGGTCGGGATCGCGCTGGTCGTCGGACACGCCCAGGCGGAACAGGGTGGCGCCGACGCTGCCGGACGCCGCGCCCATGAGGTCGGCCAGTGCGTCCTTGTCGGCCACGGCGCGGATGGCGTCGAGGTGCGGCGCCAGCGGCTTCGCGCCCAGGGCCTCGATCGCGGCCTCGTCGAGGAAGCTGCGGTACAGCGTGGCGACCTTGGCGGCGTCGCCGGTCGCGGCATCGCCCTGCCCCACGTAGCCCTCGACCAGGCCGCGAACGCGCGCCTCGGACAGGTCGCGCAAGACCAGGAAGGAGCCGTACATCGACTTGTCCGAGGGAATGTCGGTGTTCGCGGCCCACGTGCCGCTGACGTAGCCGAAGAAGTCCGCGCCCGGCGACACATCGCGGTCCATCCCCGCGGTGTCGATGCCCCAACTGCCGAAGCGGTCGGCGGCGACGCTCGCACCGGCGCTGCCGGCACCCGAATCGTCAGCGGCATACAGCAGGCTGGTGTCGCAGGCGATGTCCAGGCAGCCGGCGGCATCGCGGGCGTCATGCGCGGAAGCGGGTGCGGCGATCGCAAGGGCGAGCACGGTCGCGGCGGAAAGCAGGCTGGTCTTCAAATCGTAACTCCTGGCAGGTGGACGGACGCCCGCGGGCATCAACCCTGCAAGCATACCCAACCCCGCTTTTTCGAGCCGATGGCCAAGCCCGGTCCCGCTCACTTCACCGGTGCTCGACCTGCGCGACGCCGAGCTGCGCGCAGCCGGCGAACGCATCGCGCTCAGCTAGAGTCCCGCGATCCGAAGCCTGCGGTACTCCGCAGCGGCCTGTGCCGGCGTGGGATCGGACATGGCCATGCCGTTGATGAAGACCGCCGGTGCGCCGCGCTTGAAGACCTCGACCGCGCGGCTGGCGCCCGCGACCTGCTCCGGCGTTGGATTGTCGAACGCGAATGAAATCGAGTGGCCCCGCACCACCGGCACGCCCTTGTCCTGCAGGAACGCGACCAGCGCCTCGCTGCGCCGCGCCTGGTCGGAAGGACAGTTTTGCGGCGCAAGGACCAGTACCGCGTGGCGTGATGCGCCATCGGGCATCTGCACCGATACAAAGCCGTTTTCGCTCACGCTGGCACCGGCGTCGAACCCGCTGCTCGAATCCGGTCGGCCATCCCACCAGCGCCAGGCGCCGAACAGGCAAGCGACCAGCAACAAGGTGGGGACGAGGCGCATCGTCGGATTGTCATGGAGCGCCATGCGCGCTGCAAGCGCGTCGGCGCATAAAAAAGGGGCCCGCTCAGCGAGGCCCCGGAACAGGGAAAACTGTCTTATCGATCGAAGCGTTTACGCAACGGCTGCAACGCCTGTCGCCTGTGCGCCCTTCGGCCCCTGGGTGACTTCATAGCTGACGCGCTGCCCTTCCTGCAGGCTGCGGAAGCCTTCCGATGAGATTGCCGAGTAGTGCACGAAGACATCCGTGCTGCCGTCCTCCGGTGCGATGAACCCGAAGCCCTTGGCGTCGTTGAACCACTTCACTGTGCCGTATTGCATGACTCTTTCCACCTCGTCTGGATGCGATTGCGTGTGTCGGCGTGCAAGGCGCCGGGTCACACGGCCCGAGTATGCAAAGCAACCCGGCCGACTTCAATCACCCCGCGAGCAGGGCCGCGACCAGGCCGGGCACCCCGGATGACGCCGCTTCGACGTTGGCCACCACTTCTTCGAGCGTGATCACCTCGTCGTGTACCGGCCCGGCACCGGCCGCCCAGTTGGCGACGATCGCCAGGCAGGCGTAGTCGAGTCCGAGCTCGCGCGCCAGCCCGGCCTCGGGCATGCCGGTCATGCCGACCAGGTCGCAGCCGTCGCGCGCCATGCGCGCGATCTCGGCGCGGGTCTCCAGGCGCGGGCCCTGGGTGACGCCATAGCATCCGCCGTCCAGCAGCGCGACGCCCGCCTCCGCCGCCGCGCCGATCACCGCGTGGCGCAGCGACGGGGTGTACGGATCGCCGAAGTCCACGTGCAGCACCTCGCTGCCCGGCTCTTCGCAGAAGGTCGCCACGCGTCCCCAGGTGTAGTCGATCAGCTGGTCCGGGCAGGCCAGCACGCGCGGACCGAATCGCGCGGTAATGCCGCCCACGGTATTCAGCGCGAGCACGCGGCGCGCGCCGAGCGCCTGCAGCGCCACCAGGTTGGCGCGGTAGTTCACCTGGTGCGGCGGCACCGAATGGCCTTCGCCATGACGGGCAAGGAACGCGACGCGATGCCCGTCCAGGGTGCCGATGCGGACCGGCCCGGAGGGCGCGCCGAAGCGGGTCACCGGCTGGTGCGGCTCGACGTCCTCCAGTCCGGCCAGCTGGTACAGCCCGGTCCCGCCGATGACGGCGAGCGCGAGGTCGGTGATCGGCTGGCTCACGGGAATCTCCGGTCAGTCGGCGAGTGCGTAGATGGCCGGCAGGTTGCGGCCCTGCTCGTTGAAATCCATGCCGTAGCCGAACACGTAACGGTCGGGGACCTCGACGCCGGAGTAGTCGGCGCACACGCCTTCCACGCAGCGGTCGTGGATCTTGGTCGCCAGCACCGCCACGCGCACGTCGGCCGCGCCTTCGTCCTGGCACCAGCGGATCACGGCATTGAGCGTGTGGCCTTCGTCGAGGATGTCGTCGACCAGCAGCACGCGGCGGCCGCGCATGGGCGTGGCCGGACGGTGCAGCCAGGCCAGGCGCGAGCCGCTGGTGGCGCCGCGGTAGCGGGTGGCGTGCAGGTAGTCGAACTCGAGGTCAAGCCCGCGCTCGCCCAGTGAGAACGCCAGCTGCGCGGCGAACGGCATGCCGCCATGCATGATGGTGATGTACAGCGGCGGGCGCGCGTCGTCGGCGTAGTCCGGCACGATGGCATCGGCCATGCCTTCGATGGCGGCTTCCAGCGTGGCGCGGTCGTGGATCACGTCAGCGCCGGCCAGCGCGTCGGCGAGCAGCGCCGCGCTCATGCCGGCACCCCGCCGCCCTGGCCCTGGCGCGCACGGCTGTAGCGCGCATCGGCGAGCAATCCGTCCCAGCCGAGTGCGCCTCGGCCCAGCAGCCCGGTGAGCGCCATGGTGTTGAGCGTGCGGCCTTCGACGGCCACCAGCGACTCCTCGACCAGGTCCGGGTGGCAGACCAGCACCACGTCGCAGCCGGCGTCGAGGTGCGCATCGATGCGCTGCTTCACGCCGCCGGCGGAGAACGCCGCGGCCATGCCGATGTCGTCGGAGAACACCACACCGCGGAAGCCCATCTCGGTGCGCAGGATCCCGTTGATCCAGCGCGGCGAGTAGCCGGCCGGTTCGGGCGCGACCTGCGGGTAGACCACGTGCGCCAGCATCACCGCGTCGGCGCCCGCGTCGATGCCGGCCACGAACGGGACCAGGTCGTCGGCGCGGATCGCCTCGAGAGGCCGGTCATCGACCGCGTCGTCGAAATGCGTGTCCTCGCGCACCGAGCCGTGGCCCGGGAAATGCTTCAGCGTGGCGGCCATGCCGGCAGCGTGCATGCCCTCGACGTAGGCGCGGGTGAACGCGGCGACCACCTGCGGGTCATCCGAGAACGCGCGGTCGCCGATGGCGAGGTTGCCGCGGCCCAGGTCGACCACCGGCGCGAAGCTCAGGTCGACGCCGGAAGCGCGCACTTCGCTGGCCATCAGCCAGGCGTGCTCGCGGGCGCGCTCGAGCGCGGCCTGCGGATCAACGGCGTAGTCACGCCCGAAGCCCTGCAACGACGGCAGCGCGCTGTAGCCCTCGCGGAAACGCTGCACGCGGCCGCCTTCCTGGTCGACGCACACCAGCTGCGGCCGCGGCGTGGCGGCGCGGATCGCCGCCGACAGCTCGGCGACCTGCTCGCGCGATGCGAAGTTGCGGGTGAACAGGATCACGCCGGCGCAGGCGTCGTGCTGCAGCCAGTCGCGCTCGCGCGCGGTGAGTTCGGTGCCTTCGACGCCGATGACGAGCATGGACTTTCTCCTTCAGGCTTCCGGGCCGGCGCGCTCGGCCTCGCTCCATTGCGAGTACGGGCGCGAGGCCAGGGCCAGATTGTAGTAGCGCGGGCAGTCGGTCGCTTCGGCGCCCAGCCAGTCCGGGCGCAGGAATGTCTCATCGGCGCTGCCGAGTTCGACCTCGGCGACTACCAGACCGGCGTTGTCGCCGAGGAACTCGTCGACTTCCCAGAGGTGGTCGCCGTGGCAGACGAGGTGCCGGCGCTTGTCGAGCAGACCGCCCACGCACAGCGCGAGCAGCGCGCGCGCGTCGTTGACCGGGATCAGGTAGTCGAACTCCTGCCGGGTGTGGCCGAGCTCGCGCGACTTCAGGTTGAGGAAAGCCTCGTCGCCGGCGATGCGCACGCGCACCGAGGCGTTCTGGCGGCCTTCGTCCATCGCCGCCTGGTCGTTGATGTAGCCCTGCGCCATCGGCACGACCGCGTGCGCGGCGGCGCGCCAGCCGTCGCCGGTGACCAGGAACTTGCGCTCGATCTCAATTGCCATCGGAAACTCCGGAGTGTGCGTACGCGCGGCCAGGCCGCGTCATGCCGGTTCGAACACGGCGATGGACTCGACGTGGGCGGTGTGCGGGAACATGTCCATCACCCCGGCCGAACGCAGGCGCCAGCAGCGCTCGTTGACCAGGTAACCGGCATCGCGCGCCAGCGAGCCGGGATGGCAGCTGACGTAGACGATGCGCTTCAGGCCCTTCAGCGGCAGCTGCTTCAGCACGTCGAGCGCGCCGGCGCGCGCCGGATCGAGCAGCAGCTTGTCGAAGCCGGCACGCATCCACGGCTCGCGCGAGAGATCGGTGGAAAGATCCGCCACGTGGAAGCTGACGTGCGGCATGGCGTTGCGCTCGGCGTTTTCGCGCGCGCGTGCCACCAGCCCGGCATCGCCTTCCACGCCGACCACCTCGGCGGCCACGCGCCCCAGCGGCAAGGTGAAATTGCCCAGCCCGCAGAACAGGTCGAGCACGCGCTCGCCGGGCTGCACGTCGAGCAGCGCGAGTGCATGCGCGATCATCTTCTCGTTGAGGTCGGCATTCACCTGGATGAAGTCCAGCGGCCGGAACCCGAGCTCGATGTCCCACGGCGCCAGCCGGAACGACAGCGCCACATCCTCCGGCCACAGCGGCTGCAGGGAATCGGGGCCGCCGGGCTGCAGGAACACGGCGAAGCCCTGTTCCTGCGCGAACGCCACCAGCCGCGCGCGGTCGGCATCGCCCAGCGGCTGCAGGTGGCGGAACACCAGCGCGATGCTGTCGTCGCCGGCGATGAACTCGATCTGCGGGATGTCGCTGCGTGCGTCCAGCGAGTCGACCAGCGCCGCCAGCGCCTCGACGCGCATGCCCAGCGCCGGGATGACGGTGTGGCACTCGCGCAGCTCGGCGACGAAGCGCGGGTCGCGCTCGCGGAAACCGACCAGCGTCTTGCCTTTCTTCTCCACCCGGCGCACGGAGAACCGGCCCTTGCGGCGGTAGCCCCAGGCGGCGCCGCTCAGCGGCGGCAGCACCGCATCCGGGGTGACGTGGCCGATGCGCGCGAGGTTATCGTTCAGCACCCGCGCCTTGGCGACGATCTGCCGGTCCTCAGCCAGGTGCTGCAGCGTGCAGCCGCCGCAGGTACTGAAGTGCGGGCAGCGCGGCACGACGCGCTCCGGCGACGCGGTCAGCACCTCGACCGCTTCGGCTTCATCGAAATGCCGCGAGCGTGCGGTCTGCCGCGCCATCACCACCTCGCCTGGCAGCGCGCCGGCCACGAACACCGCCTTGCCGGCGTTGACGTGGCCTGCGGGGCGTCGGGCAACGCCGCGGCCGTCATGGCTGAGGTCGAGGATCTCGGCCTGGAAGGGGGTCTGGTCGATGCGAGCCAATGCGTTGCGGCCCTCGGGAACGGCCGCGCATTGTCGCAGAAGCCGCCGGCGCGGGCGCCGCGCGGCGGCTCCGGTGAGGCGCCGCCTACTTCTGCTTCCAGGCGCCGCCCTGCTGGTACCACCACCCCGGCCGCGCGCTGTCGATCCACTGCCGTGCGAACACCTCGCGGATCTGCGCCTCCCACTCGGGATGGCCGTTGGCGACCGCGATTTCGCGATACACCGCCTTGCGGTCGCGGTTGTCATCGGCGACCGCGGCGTTCACCGCCACGCGATCCTTGAGCGGCACCTTGGCCGCCTCGCGCACCACCAGCAGGCCATCACCGCCGAAGCCCAGCGCGCCGCTGTCGAAGTGCGGGCGCAGGCTCGCGAACCGCGACTCCATCCGCGACTGGATCGCCTGGATGGCCGGCGTGCGGATGGTGATGTCCGGCGCCTGCGCATGGGCCGGCGTGATGCCCAGCAGCATCCACGGATCGACGGCCACGCGCCGCGATGCGCGCTCGGCCGGAAGCATCGCCATGCCGCCCCCGGGCGCGGGCACCGCCTCGGGCGCGGCCTCGTCGCCGATCACCTTCTCGACGAACTCGCGCGCCGCCTCGCGTGCCTCCGCTGCCGGGAAGTAGACATTGATGGTGACGCAGGCGGTGAGCACCAGCGCGGCGACAAACGGCAATCCCATCCTGTGGCGCATGCAGTCCTCCTCGGACGCGGTCGATCAGTCGAACACGGGGGTGACATCGCCCGACCCCACCGCCGCCAGGCGTTCGACCAGGGTTTCCCAGTCGACGTTGCGGTTGTAGCCGACGATGTCCAGGCGCGGCAGGCCGGCACCTTCGACGATAGCAAACCCTGCGCCCCGGGGATGAAGCCCAGCCATCGCGCAGACGCCATTGGCCAGCCGGCAGGAGATGCCGATGCGGCGGTAGCCGAAGTCGTCGAACACCGCGAGCAGCCGTCCCTGCAGGCTGGTCACGAACGAGGCATCGCCGACGCTGGAGATGTTCTGCACCGCGCGCTGGCTGATGCGCTGGCGGACCCCGCGCGTCTTCTCGGTGTGCAGCTCGGCATCGAATGCGGTGGCCTGCCAGTCGACCAGGCGCAGGCCCAGCACCTCGCCGTGCAGGCGCCCGCTGATGCTGCCGAAATCGAACACGCCGGTCAGCGCCTGCATGTCGAGGCCCTCGAGCACGATGTCGGCCGACAGCGTGGGCGCCACGCCGAACGGCCGTTCCATGGCCAGCGACGACACCCGCACCTCGCCGTCGAAGGCGCGCATCGACAGGCCACCATCGAAGGCGAGGCGCTCGCCGGCATAGCGCATCCGCGGGATCACCCCCGACAGCGTGCCCGGGAACGCCGGCAGCCCGAGCGCCGTGGCCAGGCTCGCCATGTCCAGCGCCTCCACCGCCACCGCGCCTTCCATCTCCATGCCCTTGCCATCGCGCGGAAGTGCCAGCGACACCCCGGACAGCGCGACTTCTCCGCCGAGCAGCGCCACGCGCACCGGCTCACGCAGCGCGAGGCGGCCGTCGCGGCTGCGCCACGGCAGGCGCGCCGGCCCGAACGCGATATCGCCCAGCGCACCGTCGCGCCAGCCGAGCGTGCTGTCGGCGCTGCCGCCGGCGACGATGCGCAGTTCGCCGTCGAGCCCGTTGAAGGCGAAGCGTCCATCCGGCGCCGCCACGTCCAGCGCGACCGAGCGCAACGCGAGCGCGTGCAGCGCGCCGTCGCGCAGGGCGAGTTCAACCGACAGCGCGCCTTCCAGCGTCAAGCCGGTCAATCCGGCAATGCCCAGCCAGCCGGACAGATAGCGTTCGGGCAGCACCGCGACCGCAGCGCTGTGCAATGCCAGGTCGAGGCTGCGCACGCTGCCGTCGCCGGCCAGCGCCGCGCGTCCACTGGCCTCCAGCACGCCCGGATCACTGGCGGAGAATGTCGGCACGGTCCACCCTTCGGCGCCCCCCTGAAGGGCCACGCGCACCGCCACCGGGTGCGCCGGCAGCGCGACGTAGGCGTTGCCGAACAGCAGTTCGCCGCCGCGCAGCGCGCCATCCACGGTGACGTGGGGCCCGCCGGCCAGCGCGCGCCAGTCGATCCGCAGCCGGGCGTCCAGGCCCTCGCCAGCGATGCTGCCGTCGGCGGTGTCGAATGCAACGCCGCCCAAGGTGAGTGGGGCCTCCACGTGCAGCGGCCCGCCACGGGGGGCGTGCACGCGGACCGTGCCATCGAGCGTGCCGCCGTGGAGTCGACCGGCCAACCAGGCCTGGCTGGCCAGCGCCTGCGCCCAGGCGACGGGCACCGCCACCAGATCGATGCGCGTGAGGTCGGGCGCGGCGCGCTCGTACTGCACCGCCAGCCGCGCCTGCCCCTGCCCGCCCGCCGACAGCGCCGCGTCGACCTTCGCCATGCCTGGTGCCAACGCCAGGGCCAGCCGCAACGGCGCGCCGCGCTGCTGGCGCACCTGGCCATCGCAGCGCCAGCCGCCCTGGCCATCGCGGCGCAGCGGACAGCGCCAGTCGACGTCGCGGAAGCGATACCCGAGGTCCGGCGCATCGACCCGTGCCGCGCGCAACTGCAGTTCACCCTGCGTCGCGCCCTCCGGCCAATCCAGGCGCACGTGCACGCCCTCCAGGGTGGCCACCGGCGTGGCGACGCGCGTGATGGTCGCCGACAGGGTGCGCGCCCACGCCGCATCCGCCGCTCCCAGCAGCACCAGCAAAAGCAGCGGTAAGATCGCCCTCGGCATGGCCGCCAGAATAACGACAGGACGACACGCGCCGATGAAGCCACGCATCCTGCTGGTCGAGGACGACCCCACCACCGCTGCCTTCATGACCGCCGCGATCGAAGCGTTGCCGGCCACCGTGGATGTCGCGGGCAGTCGGGCCGACGCCCTTGCCAAGGCCGCCGATGTCCGCCACGCACTGTGGCTGTTCGATGCGCACCTGCCCGATGGCGATGGCGCGGGCCTGCTGGCCGAACTGCGGGCACTCGGTCTGGCCACGCCCGCGATCGCGCACACCGCCGCCCACGACCCCTGGCTGCACCACGAGCTGCGCGCCGCCGGTTTCGCGTCGGTGCTGGTCAAGCCGCTGGCGGCCTCCGCATTGCGCGCGTCGCTCGCCACGGCGATCGGTGCATGGCATCCATCGCGGGTGGCCGAGGACGTGGCCGAGGTGGCCGGGGATGCGGTCGATCCACCGCCCAGGTGGGACGATGCCGCCGCGCTGCGTGCGCTCAACGGCGAGCGCGCGCACGTCGATGCGCTGCGTGTCCTGTTCCTCGACGAACTGCCCGCGGCGCGCGAAGGCGTGGTGGCGTCGGCACTCGACGGCGACGAACGCCGGATGCGCGATGCCTTGCACCGGCTGCGCGCCAGCTGCGGCTTCGTCGGCGCCGCGCGTCTTGGCGATGCAGTCGCGGTGCTTGAAGGCGCACCCGGCTCGGCCGCCGCACTGCAGGCGTTCAAGGACGCCGCTCAGGAGCTGCTGCCACCGCCGTGAGTGGTGAGCCGGCCGAGGTCGGCCATCAGTTGCCACGAGGTGAGCGGCCGCGCACCGAGGTGCGACATCAGCACCTCGCGCAGTACGCGCCGCAAGCCACCGAGTTCCTCGGGCGGCGGCGGTCCGTGGTCGGCCGCCAGGCCGAGCAGCGCGCGCCCGGTGGCGCTGCGCGAACGTTCGCCGTCGCGCTCCCCACGCACCCGGCGCGGCCCCTGCTCGGGATCGAGGCGGTAGCGCGCGGCCGGATCCAACGGCACGCCGTCGGCGTCATGTGCAAGGTCGAACCCCACGCCCAGCACCTCGAGCAGGTCGCGCTCGAAGCGGCGCAATGTCCACGCCAGCGGCTCGCCGGCGCCAAGCCGCGCACGCAACTCGCCGTAGAGCGCGTACAGCTCGGGCTGAGGTTCCTGGCGTGGCGCCAGCCGCAGCACGAGTTCGTTGACGTAGAAGCCGGCGAGCATCAGTTCGCCCTGCAGCCTCGGCGCGGCATCGATCGCCTCGGCGGCGTTGAGGTGCGCGAGCTCGCCGCGCTGCACGGCGTCGAAGCGGATGTGCTGCAGCGGCTGCAGCGCCGCGCGCAGCGCCTGTCGCCGCGGTCCATGCACGCCGCGCGCCACCAGCCCCATGCGTCCGTGCTCGGCGGTCAGGACCTCGAGCAGCAGGCTGGTTTCCCGCCACGGCCGGGCATGGAGGACATAGGCGGGCTGGCCGAGCAAGCGCATGCCCGCATTGTAGGGGCGCTACTCGTCGTAGCCGAAGGTGCGCAGCGCGGCCTCGTCGTCGGACCAGCCCTGGCGCACGCGCACCCAGGTTTCCAGGAACACCTTGCAGCCGAACAGCCGCTCCATCGACAACCGCGCCTTGCTGCCGATCTCGCGCAGGCGGGTGCCGCCCTTGCCGATGACGATCGCCTTCTGGCCGTCGCGCTCGACCCACACGACCGCGCCGATGCGCATCATCGGCCCGGACTTGGTGGACTCCTCGGTGAACGACTCGATCTCCACCGTGGTCGCATACGGGAGTTCCGCGCCCAGCTGGCGCATCAGCTGCTCACGCAGCATCTCGCCCGCCAGGAAGCGCTGGCTCTTGTCGGTGATCTCGTCCTCGGCGTACATCGGCGGCTGTTCCGGCACCAGCGTCAGCAGCTGTGCGACCAGCGCCTCCAGGCCCTTGCGCTTAAGGGCCGAGATCGGGTGCACGCCGGCGAACTCGCGTCCCTCGGTCACCTTTTGCAGGTACGGCAGCAACGCCGCCTTGTCGCGGATGCGGTCCACCTGGTTGACGACGAGGACCACCGGCACCGCCGCCTCGCGCAGTGACTCGTACGCCAGCGTGTCCTCCTCGTCCCAGCGGCCGGCCTCGACCACCAGCAGCACGGCCTCGACGCCTTCAACGGCTCCGCGCGCGGCACGGTTCATCATCCGGTGCATCGCGGTCGCCGACTGGCTGCGCTCGCCGCGATGGATGCCGGGCGTGTCGACCAGCAGCAGCTGGCCGCCGGGCACGGTGGCGATGCCCAGCAGCCGGTGGCGCGTGGTCTGCGGGCGATTGGAGACGATGCTCACCTTGGCGCCGACCAGCGCATTGACCAGGGTGGACTTGCCGACATTGGGCCGTCCGATGACGGCGATGGCGCCGCTGCGGTGGCCGGCTTCGGCGTCGTTGGGGGTGTTCATGGCTTGTCTGCTTCCAGTTGTGCAAGTACGGCGCCAGCGGCGGCCTGCTCGGCGGCGCGGCGCGAACTGCCCTCGCCCGATGCCGACAGCGCGGGTTCGACCAACGTGCAGCGCACGTGGAAGACCTTGGCGTGTTCGTCACCGGCCTCGGACAGGAGATCGTAGACCGGCAGCGGGCGCTGGCGACCCTGCAGCCACTCCTGCAGCCGGGTCTTGGGGTCCTTGCCGATGCGGCCGGCGGCAAGCCCCGCCAGCGCCGGTTCGAACCACGGCAGCACGGCACTGCGGCAGGCATCGAAACCGGCGTCGAGGTAGATGGCGCCGACCAGCGCCTCGAGCGCGTCGGACAGGATCGAGTCGCGGCGGTGGCCGCCGGATTTCATCTCGCCGGGGCCGAGGGTGATGCGCGCGCCGAGGTCGAGCCCGCGCGCGATACGCGCCAGCGAGGATTCCCGCACCAGTTCGGCGCGGGCGCGGGTCATCACGCCCTCGTCGGCCTTGGGCCAGCGCAGGTACAGCGCTTCGGCGACGATCAGGCCGACCAGCGCATCGCCGAGGAATTCAAGTCGTTCGTTGTGCGGGGCGCCGGCGCTGCGGTGGGTCAGCGCCTGCGCCAGCAAGCCGCCATCGCGGAACGCATGCCCCGCGAAGCGGACGGCAGCGGCATCAGTTGAGGTCACCGGACCTGGTCAACATCTGCGTGGTGTCGAACCTGCCCACCACATCGAGGTTCGCGATCACCGGCTTGCGCACCTCGTAGTTCACATCCATCTGCCAGCCGTTGTCGACGCGCTTGATCTTGACGTGCTCGGCCTTCACGTTCTCGGCGTAGCTGATGTACAGCCGGCGGAAGAACAGGTCCTGGATCTTGCGCGGGTCGGTGTTGGCGATGCCCGGCTCGTTGGCCAGGCCCTTCAGCGCGGACCGCACGCTGTAGTACTCGGAATACATCGGGAACAGCTTCATGCCGACATAGGCGAACAGGCCGACCACGGCCAGCACGATCACGAACCCCAGCAGGGTGATGCCGCGTTGCGCGTTTCTCATAGCAGTTTCCCCTCGATCCCCTGGAACACCAGTATCATGCCCCGTGCCGATGGCTCAGGGAATGCGCGTGCCGATGCGGCTGAAATCCACTCCGCCGGCGGAACTGTCGAAATTCATCCACACCAGGAACGCCTTGCCGCGAAGCTGGCCTTCCGGAAGGGTGCCCCAGAAGCGGCTGTCGTCGCTTCTATCACGATTGTCGCCCATGACGAAATACTCGCCGGCCGGCACCGTCCACTCGCCGACGCCGTGGTTGGCGAACAGCGGGCTGTCGACTTCGAGCAGCTCGTGGCGACGCCCGCCAAGGTCCTCGGTGAGCAGGGTGGCGCCGCTCATCTCCTCGCCGCGGCCCTTGCCCACGTAGCGGCCGACGGGCTCGTACGCCACCGCGTCGCCGTTCACGAACACCGTGTTGTCGCGGTAGGCGATCCGATCACCCGGAAGGCCCACCACGCGCTTGATCCAGTCCTGGTCGGGGTACTGCGGCGGGCGGAACACCACCACGTCACCGCGCGCGGGCTCGCCGATGGCAACGACCTTGTGGTTGTTCACCGGCAGCCGCAGCCCGTAGGCGAACTTGTTGACCAGGATGAAGTCGCCGACCAGCAGCGTCGGCATCATGGAGGTCGAAGGGATGCGGAACGGCTCGGCGATGAAGCTGCGCAGCACCAGCACCACCGCGAGGATCGGGAAGAAGGCGCGCGCGTAGTCGACGACCCACGGCTCCTGTGGCTCCAGCAGGCCGGCGGCGGCCGCGCGGCGCTTGGCGAACACCAGCCTGTCGAGTAGCCAGATGAGGCCACTCAGCAGGGTCAGGAGGACCAGCCCCATCTCAAACCATTTCATCATCGCGGAGCTCCCGGTGCGGCTATTTGTTGTCGACCTGGAGCACCGCGAGGAAGGCTTCCTGCGGGATCTCGACGCGTCCGACCTGCTTCATGCGCTTCTTGCCTTCCTTCTGCTTCTCGAGCAGCTTCTTCTTGCGCGAGATGTCGCCACCATAACATTTGGCCAACACGTTCTTGCGCATCGCCTTGACCGTGGTGCGGGCGATGATCTGCGAGCCGACGGCGGCCTGGATGGCCACGTCGAACATCTGCCGCGGGATGAGCTCGCGCATTTTTTCGGTGATGTCGCGGCCGCGGCGGTCGGCATGCTGGCGGTGCACGATGAGCGACAGCGCGTCGACCTTGTCGCCGTTGATCAGGGTGTCGATGCGCACGAACGGACCGGCGTCGAAGCGCAGGAACTGGTAGTCCAGCGACGCGTAGCCGCGCGACACCGACTTCAGGCGGTCGAAGAAGTCGAGCACCACTTCCGCCATCGGCAGCTCGTAGCTGATCTGCACCTGGCTGCCGAGGTAGTTGATGCCGATCTGGCTGCCGCGCTTTTCCTCGCACAGGGTGATCACGTTGCCCACGTAATCCGGCGGGGTGAGGATGTTGGCGCGGATGATCGGCTCGCGGACCTCTTCGATCAGGTTCACCGGCGGAAGCTTGGCCGGGTTGTCGAGGGTGAGGATGCTGCCGTCGGTCTTGAGTACTTCGTACACCACCGTCGGCGCGGTCGAAATGAGGTTGAGGTCGTACTCGCGCTCGAGGCGCTCCTGCACGATCTCCATGTGCAGCATCCCGAGGAAGCCGCAGCGGAAGCCGAAGCCCATGGCTTCCGAGCTTTCAGGCTCGAAGCGCAGCGCGGCGTCGTTGAGGCGCAGCTTGTCGAGCGCCTCGCGCAGCGACGGGTAGTCGTCGGCATCGACCGGGAACAGGCCGGCGAACACGCGCGGCTGCATTTCCTGGAAGCCCGGCAACGGCGCGGGCGCGGGATCCGTGGCCAGGGTCAGCGTGTCGCCGACCGGCGCGCCGTGCACGTCCTTGATGGACGCGTTGATCCAGCCCACCTCGCCGGCGCGGAGCTTGGCCAGTTCCTTGCGCTTGGGCGTGAACACGCCGACCTTGTCCACCTGGTGGGTGCGGCCGGTGGACATGACCAGCATCTTGTCGCCGGCCTTGATCTCGCCCTGCATCACCCGCACCAGCGACACGACGCCCAGGTAGTTGTCGAACCAGGAGTCGATGATCAGCGCCTGCAGCTTGTCGGTCTCGCGCGGCGCCGGTGGCGGGATACGCAGCACGATGGCCTCGAGCACGTCCTCGACGTTCAGCCCGGTCTTGGCGCTGATCGCCACCGCGTCGCTGGCATCGATGCCGATCACCGCCTCGATCTCGGCCTTGGCGCGCTCGATGTCGGCGGTAGGCAGGTCGATCTTGTTGATCACCGGCACCACTTCCAGGCCCTGCTCCACAGCGGTGTAGCAGTTGGCGACCGACTGCGCCTCGACGCCCTGCGCGGCATCCACCACCAGCAGCGCGCCCTCGCAGGCGGCCAGCGAGCGGCTGACCTCGTAGCTGAAGTCGACGTGGCCGGGGGTGTCGATGAAGTTCAGGAAATAGGTCTGGCCGTCGCGCGCGGTGTACGGCAGCGACACGGACTGTGCCTTGATGGTGATGCCGCGCTCGCGCTCGATCGGATTGTTGTCGAGGACCTGCGTCTCCATCTCGCGCGCGGTCAGGCCGCCACAGATCTGGATGATGCGGTCGGCCAGCGTGGACTTGCCGTGGTCGACGTGGGCGATGATGGAGAAGTTGCGGATGTTCCGCATCGAATCTGGGGGCATGGGGATCGCAGGCGGGGCCGTATCGGGCCGGATGGCGTCGAACGGAACATTGTCGCACAGGGTGGCGGCGGCCCGATCCGCCCCTTCGGGGCACCTTCCCCCGCAGTGTGGGGGAAGGGTTTCACCCGAACGGCTATTCGGTGGCGGTGCGCGGGGTCACCGCGATGAACTGGGTGCCGCCACTGCGGTTGCGTACCAGCAGCATCACCGTCTGGCCGGGGCGTACCGCGGCCAACTCGCGATCGAGGTCGGCGGGCGAACCCACGCCCTTGCGGCCCACCGAGAGCACCACGTCACCGGGCTGGATGCCCGCCGCGCGGGCGGCCAGGCCCTCGACGCGGGCAATCGCCACGCCGTCGCCATCGGGCAGTTCGAGCTGCCGGCGTTGCGCGGCGGACAGCTCCTGGCCCACCAGCCCGAGCGGGTTGCTCGATTTCGCCGGCGCAGCACCGCCCTGCACCGGGCGGACGCTGGCAACGCCCTCGTCCAGCTCGCCCAGCGTGACCGTGACATCGCGGCTGCGCCCGTCGCGCCACACCTTCAGGGTGGCCCGGCTGCCGGGCGCCTTGGCACCGACGATCGGCGGCAGGTCGCTGGACTGGATGACGCGCGTGCCGTCGATCTCGCGGATCACGTCACCTCGCTCCAGCCCCGCCTTCTCCGCGGGACCACCGGGGACGACATCGGCCACCAGCGCGCCCAGCGTATCCGGCAGCCCCAGGCCGCTCGCGGCGTCGGTGGTGATCTGCTGCACCTGCACGCCGATCTGGCCGCGCTTGACCTGACCGGTGGTCTTCAGCTGCTCGGCGACATTCATCGCCACATCGATCGGGATCGCGAAGCTGACACCCATGTAGCCGCCCGAGTTGGAGAAGATCTGCGAGTTGATGCCCACCACCTCGCCGGCGGTGTTGAGCAGCGGCCCGCCGGAATTGCCGCGGTTGATCGCGACGTCGGTCTGGATGAAGGGCACGTAGCGCTGGTTGGCATACGGATTGGAGCGACCGACCGCGCTGATGATGCCGGCGGTGACCGACTGGTCGAGGCCGAACGGGGAGCCGATCGCCACCGCCCACTGGCCGGGCTTGAGCGCCGCGGAGTTGCCGGCGCGCAGGTACGGCAGGCTGGCGCCGGCCTTGATCTTGAGCAGGGCGACATCGGACTGCTCGTCGCCGCCCACCAGCTCGGCGGTGAACTCGCGGCGATCGGACAGCTTGACCTTGAGCTCGTCGGCCCCGGCGACCACGTGATGGTTGGTGAGCACGTAGCCGTCGGCCGAGATCAGGAACCCGGTGCCCATCGACATGCCGCGGCGACCGCCGGGATCCTGCGGCATGCCGGGGAACGGCGTACCCGGACCGAAGAAGCGCCGGAAGAACTCGGGCATCTCGTCGGGCATCTGCTGTTGCTGTTGCTGGGGGCGGGCGGCGGTCGTACCACCGCTCACGGCCTCGATGTTGACCACCGCCGGGCCGACTCGCTCGACCAGCCGCGTGAAGTCGGGCAGGCCGGACACCATCGATGGCGACGGTGCGGCCGCCGGCACCGCGGCGGCACCCGACTGGGCGGTGGCGGCCGGCAGGATGACGGCGGCCGTACCGGCGGCGGTCAAGGTGACCAGGGCAAGGGCGTACACGGGGGATTTCATCGGGGATTCGGCCTCGATAAAGGGGGGGTCAACGGGAGGCCCACGGCGGCGCGCGCCGTGGGGCGTGAATCAGTCGGTGCCAGTGCCCGGCTCGGGCCTCGCGTCGCGGGCGTCGGCCCCCGGCACGCCGGACTGGCGCACCGGCGAGGGTTCGACAAGGCGCGGCTGGAACGGCGCGAACGCGGCGTCGGACGGTGCCGACGGCAGGCCATAGCGCGCCGCGAACGGTTGGTTGCCGGCGGCAAGCCCCGGCAACACCGCGCGCGGCCAAGGCCGCGACGGTGCCACGGCCTGGGCGCCAAACGGGGCGTCGACCGGGGCGCCGAAGGCGCGCGCATCCGGCAGGTCGGCCAGCAGTCCGATCGCGTCGTCCGTGGATGTCGGCCCCATTCTTGGCGCCATCGACGCGCCCGCAACCGCCCTGGCGCGGACCGGCGTGCTGGCCGCGACACGGCGGGCGGCGCGCTGCGACTGGCCACGCGAACGCCGCTCGGCGGCACGCCGCGGCACCTCCGCGACCGCCACCGAGGTCGTCGCGGCCCAGGCGCCCTCGCTGCCTTCCGGCAGCTGAGACGCGGGTGCTTCGTTACCCGCCAGCAGGGGGCCGGGAACCGCGGTCGGCGCCGCGGTGTCGGGCACGCGCGCAAGACTGTCGCGGACCTCGCGCGCACCGGGCGGTGCGTCGATGGCCTGTGCCACCAGCTCGCCGCCGCCGGCGGTTGCCGGCAGCGGGCTGTCCGGCAGCTGCCGCGCCATGAACAGTGCGACCAGGGCCATCGAGGCCGCCAGCGCACCTCCGCCCCAGCGCACCAGGCGCGCACGCGGGCGGCGGAAGAGCGCTTGCCCGGTACCGGTGGCCGCGCCAGCGTCCGGCGCGGCGATCGCCAACGCCACGCGGCGCGAGAAATCGGCCGGTAGCAGTGCGTGGCCGTGCCCGCGCAGCACGTCGCCGCAGACCTGCCAGCGTTCCCAGCAGTCCGCCAGGTCGGTGTCGTGCTGCAGCCTGCGCAACATGAAACGCGCCTGGTCCGGCGACAGTTCGCCATCCAGCATCGCCGACAGCTGGCGGCGGTTGTGGGTGTAGAGCTTGTCCGGCGGGGCCGGTTGGAACTCCAGGTCTTCAGCGTCGTGGTTCATCGTCATGCTCTATCGCACCGCGCGTTGGGACGCGGTTTCGTTGTCCATCAGTGGCGCGAGTTCGACGTCGATCGCCTCGCGGGCCCGGAAGATCCGCGAGCGGACCGTGCCGATCGGGCAATCCATGCGCTGGGCGATCTCCTCGTAGCTCAGGCCTTCGACTTCGCGCAGCGTGATCGCCGTGCGCAGCTCGTCCGGCAGGGCTTCGACCGCGCGCATCACCGTTTGTTCCAGCTGCTGGCGCATCAGTTCACGCTCCGGGGTGTCGTTGTCGCGCAGGCGGATCGCGGAATCGAAATGTTCGGCATCCTCGATTTCCACGTCGTCCGTCGGCGGGCGGCGGTTGCTGGCCACCAGGTGGTTCTTGGCGGTGTTCACGGCGATGCGGTGCAGCCAGGTATAGAACTGTGCATCGCCACGAAAACTCCCGATCGCGCGGTAGGCCCGGATGAAGGTGTCCTGGGCCACGTCCTGGCATTCGCTCCAGTCACGGATGTAGCGTCCGATGAGGGCGGCGATGCGGTGCTGGTACTTGCGCACCAGCAGGTCGAACGCCGCGGTGTCGCCCTGCTGGACGCGGCGCACGAGATCGTGATCGAGGTGTTCGGTGTCGCTTTCGGCCATGGGCCCGGCGCTCCTTCCGCCCGGCCTGCAGGCGGGGCTTGTGACCATGTGCGGCGGGAAAAGTTCCCGGCTGGCGGATGATCTGGGGCCCGCAGGCCACTGCCGCAAGGCGCGAAGTCCCAGACAAGCCGATTTGACGCGGGCTGAACGGACTCTGGATCATAGGTCCCCGCACGTACCCCAACGGATGGTTCCGAATGATTGCTGGCCTCGATGGTCTGCGCTTCAGCCACTGGCAAGCCGAAGAGCGTGCCGATGGCGTCGTGCTGCTGACGTTCGACCGCGCCGGCGAGTCGGTGAACACCTTTGCACAGGACGTGCTGGTCGAACTCGACGCGCTGCTCGAACGCCTGGCGCTCGATCCACCGAAGGCGCTGGTGCTGCGCTCCGGCAAGGCGCGCGGCTTCATCGCCGGCGCCGACATCCGCGAGTTCGCCGCGTTCGATGCCAAGGGCACCATCGGGGATTCCATCCGCCGCGGCCAACAGGCCTTCCAGCGGCTGGCCGACCTGCCCTGCCCCACGGTGGCCGCGATCCACGGCTTCTGCATGGGCGGCGGCACCGAGATCGCGCTGGCCTGCCGCTGGCGCGTGGCCAGCAACGATCCGTCCACGCGCATCGGCCTGCCCGAGGTGAAGCTCGGCATCTATCCCGGTTGGGGCGGCAGCGTGCGCCTGCCGCGGCTGGTGGGCACGCCGGCGGCGATGGACATGATGTTGACCGGCCGCACCCTGTCGGCGTCGGCGGCAAAGGGCATCGGCCTGGTCGACGAGGTGGTCGAGCCCGCGCGCCTGGTCGATGCAGCCGTCGCGCTCGCGATCGGTGGACGAGTCCGCCCGTTCAAGCAGCGCGCCACGGCCTGGCTGACCAACACCTGGCCGGCGCGCCAACTGCTGGCGCCGATGCTGGTGAAGCAGGTTGCGCGCAAGGCGCGCAAGGAGCACTACCCCGCGCCGTACGCGTTGATCGAGACCTGGCGGCGCACGGGCGGCGGCGTGCAGAAGCGCCTCGCGGCCGAGCGCAAGTCTGTGGTCAGGCTGGCCGGCACGCCCACCGCGCGCAACCTGACGCGGGTGTTCTTCCTCCAGGAACGCCTGAAGGGCATGGGCGGCAAGGACAGTGGCATCCAGCACGTGCATGTCG
Source organism: Luteimonas sp. MC1825 (assembly GCF_014764385.1). NCBI lineage: Bacteria > Pseudomonadati > Pseudomonadota > Gammaproteobacteria > Lysobacterales > Lysobacteraceae > Luteimonas > Luteimonas sp. MC1825. The sequence continues at coordinate 1,958,096 of NZ_CP061714.1, forward strand.
TCGGCGCCGGTGTGATGGGCGGCGACATCGCCGCCTGGGCGGCCTACAAGGGCTTCGACGTCACCCTGCAGGACCGCGAGCAGCCCTTCATCGACAAGGCCATGGCGCGCGCGCAAGAGCTGTTCGCGAAGAAGGTCAAGGACGCGGCCAGGCGGCCCGCGGTTGCCGCGCGCCTGAAGGCCGACCTCGCTGGCGACGGCGTGGCCACCGCGGACCTGGTGATCGAGGCCATCATCGAGCAGCCCGAAGCCAAGCGCGCGCTGTACGCCAGCGTGGAGCCACGGCTGAAAGCCGACGCGCTGCTGACCACCAACACCTCGTCGATCCCGCTCGACGAGCTGCGCGGCGGGTTGGCACAGCCGGCGCGCTTCGCCGGCCTGCACTATTTCAACCCGGTGGCGATGATGCCGCTGGTCGAGATCGTACGCCACGACGTCATGGACCCGGAGACCGAACGGCGCCTGGCGGCGTTCTGCAAGGCGATCGACAAGCTGCCGGTGCCTGTGACGGGCACCCCGGGCTTCCTGGTCAACCGCCTGCTGTTCCCGTACATGCTCGAGGCCGCGACCGCACACGCCGAGGGCATCCCGGGTGCGGTGATCGACAAGGCCGCGGTGAAGTTCGGCATGCCGATGGGTCCGATCGAGCTGATCGACACGGTGGGCCTGGACGTGGCGGTGGGCGTGGGCGCGGAGCTCGCGCCGTTCCTCGGCCTGCCGATCCCCGCCTCGCTGTCGACGCCACCCGAGGCCGGCAAGCGCGGCAAGAAGGACGGCCAGGGCCTGTACACCTGGGCCGAAGGCAAGGCGAAGAAGCCCGAGGTACCGAAGGACTACCAGGCCCCGACCGACCTCGAGGATCGCCTGATCCTGCCGCTCATCAACGAGGCGGTCGCCGCGCTGCACGACGGCGTGGTCGCCGACGCCGACCTGCTCGACGCCGGCGTGATCTTCGGGACCGGATTCGCGCCGTTCCGCGGCGGCCCGATCCAGTACGTGCGCGAGACCGGCGTCGCTGTGGTGCTCGCCCGGCTCAAGGCGCTGCAGGCGGTCCATGGCGATCGTTTCGCGCCGCGCCCGGGATGGGATGCTGCGGTGTTGCGGAGCTGAAGGACGCCTCAGCCCTTACATCCGCGACGCTGTCAGCTCGACATCCGCGTTCTGCCAGGCCGCCGCGAACCGGCGCCGGACATCGGCCGCCTCGCGCGTCTTGCGCTGCGCGTCCAGGCTCTTGGCCAGGCCGAACAGCGACCAGCCATTGCCCGGATTGCGGTGCAGTTCCTCGCGATACACCTTCTCGGCATCCGCCGCGCGCCCGGCATCGAGCAGCACCGCGCCCAGCGTGTGGCGCACCGGCGCATGCCAGCCCGGTGGTTCGTCGTAGGGAATGCCGTCCTCGATCTTCGCGCCCTCGCGCAGCGCCGCGATTGCGGTGCCATGGTCGCCACGCGACGCGGCGATCTCGGCGCTGAGCACGCGCTCGGCGATGCGGGCCGAATGCGCGAGCGGATAACGATCCCACACCATCAAGGTTTCCATCTCCGGGTCCGCGGCAAGCGGTCGCAGTGCGGCGAGATGGCGGTCGGCATCGGCTGGCCGTGACTGCCGCACCGCTGCCATGCCCTGCGCGTAGTGCCAGATCGCGGTGACGTAGGGCAGGTCCGGGGCCGGGTTGGGCGCGGCGGCGATCTCGTCCCAGCGGCCGAAGCGCACGCGCTCGAACCACGGCGTCATCCAGTAGTGCTGCAGGCCGGCGAAGCCCGGCTGGCGCATCAGCTCCGGCAGCTCGGTGCGTTCCGACGTATGGCGCGCGGCCTCGCCGGCCAGCTTGCTGCTGCCTTCCATGCTCGCGGCGAACCACAGGAAATGGTGGTTGTGCGGCACGTAGCCGAGCGGGTAGACACCCTTCACGTTGCCGCGGCAGATCGCGAGGTACGCGTCATCGGCTTCGATGGCGCGCTGGTTGGCGAGCACCGCGTCGTGCCAGCGGCCGACGCGCGCATAGATGTGCGCGGGCATGTGCACAAGGTGTCCCGAACCCGGGATAAGTTGGCGCAGGCGGTCGGCGGCCACGACGCCGCGCTGCGGATCGGCGGATGCCTCCACCGCATGCACGTACAGGTGCAGCGCGCCGGCGTGTTCGGGGTCGCGCGCGATCACCGATTCCAGCGTCTGCACCACCTCGGCGGTATGGCCCTTGGGCCGCAGTTCCTGGTCGTAGTAGTCCCATGGTTGCAGGTCCATGAGCGACTCGGCATGCAGCACCGCGGCATCGAGGTCATCCGGGCGCTGCTTCACCAGCGTGCCTGTGGCCTTGGCATAGGCCTCATCCAGCGGGCGGCGATTCTCGGGCGGCTGCGCGGCGTAGCGCGCCGCCAGCGCCTCGATGAATGCCTGCTCGCGCGCGGTCGCACTGGGCCCCAGTTCACGCGCGCGCTGCAGCCGGCTCCACGCGTCGGCATTGTCGGCCGGGTCCATGGCAGCGTTGACGTGCGGTCCGAGCACCAGCGAAGCGCCCCACCAGCACATCGCGCACGCCGGGTCGAGTTCGGTGGCCTTGAGGAAGGCGCGCTCCGCGGCGTCATGGTTGAAGCCGTATGTCAGCGCCAGGCCCTGGTCGAACCAGCGCTGCACCTCCGGATGCGTGCTGCTGACCGGGAAGCTGTAGTCGCCCAGTCCCTCCAACAGCACCGCGCCCACCATCGCCATTTCCGGGGGAGACGACCGCGGCGCATCCGCCGTGGAGGCGTGCTGGCCGCAGCCGGAAGAGACAAGAGCCAGCGCGGTGGCGGCGCAGGACAGGAAAAGGTGGATTCGACGGGCCATCGGAGGCCTCCAGCAACGACCACACTCCCCCGACAACGCGGCGCGCAATCGCGGGCGGACAGGCCGCGCAAAAAAAACTCGCTTTCTTCGCGCCTTCGCGCCTTCGCGAGAAAAAAGCTGTCCAAACCACCCTACATCGTGTGCGTAGGCTTTTCCGCATTCAGCGTACCGGCGAGCAGGGTCTCGATGCGGCCCTTCACGTTCTCGCCCTCGGCGGTGTCGGCGAACTGCACCCCGATGCCGGCGGTGCGGTTGCCCTGCGCGCCCGGCGGCGTGACCCAGACCACCTTGCCGGCGGCCGGCAGGCGTTCGCTGGATTCAGGAAGCGTCAGCAGCACGAACACCTCGTCGCCGAGGAAGTAGCGCCGCGTGGTGGGCACGAAGATCCCGCCGTGCTTCAGGTAAGGCATGTAGGCCGCATACAGCTGCGCCTTGTCCTTGACCGCGAGGGACAGGATGCCCTGCCGCGCACCACCGGTTGCACTCATTTCGCCACTCCCCTTGCCGTGTCGCCACCCGCCGCACTGCGCCAGGACAGCAGCAGCTCGGCGACCGCGAGGTCCGCGCGCACCGTGGTGCGCAGCAGGTCCCTGGTGCGGTTGGCGGCATCGAACCAGGCCGCCAGCTTCCGGATTCGCAGCGGATCGGTCAAGCCGGCCGCTTCCGCGACCGCGATGTCCGCCGCATGCCGCAGGCGCTTGTCGGCATCGTCATCGCCGGTCCAGGCCTTGGCCACCTCGAGCGCCGACGCGTCATTGCGCGCGACCCGGCCGAGCTCGGCGGCCACCGCCCTGCGCAGCGCCATGCCACCGTCGCGCAGCCAGGCATCGGCAAGACCGGGATGGCCGCGTGCCGCTGCGAGCGCTTCGACCGCAGCGGCGGCGGGATGGCCCTGCGCCTGCAACCATGTCGCGGCCTCGTCAGCGGGCGGCAGGCGGAACTCGAGGCGCTGGCAGCGGCTGCGGATCGTCGCCGGCAGGCGCGCGGGATTGTCGGTGATGAGCCAGAGGTAGCGCCCTGGCACGGGCTCCTCAAGCGTCTTCAGCAGCGCGTTGGCGGCCGCCTCGTTCATGGCGTCGGCCGGTTCGATGATCGCGACCTTGGCGCTGCCGTACTGCGGTGTCGTCGACAGGCGCTCGGAGAGTTCACGCACCTGGTCGACCGAGATCTGCGTCAGCTGCCGTTGCGGCGACGGCGTGAAGCGCCACGCATAGCCGACGAACACCGCATCGGGATGCGCGGGATGGCCGAACGGATGCGCGAGCGCCTTGTCGGGACGCTCCTCAAGCGGATCCTTCTGGCTGCGCGACAGGTACAGCCGGCACGCGCGGCAGGCGCCACAGGGGCGCAGGCCGGTGTCGGGCGCCAGGCACAGCACGCGCTGCGCCAGCTGCTCGGCGACGCGCCGCTTGCCCAACCGCGCCGGGCCGCAGAACAGCAGCGCGTGCCCCATGCGCCCGGCATCGATCGCGCCCGCGGCGTGGTCGTGCACGCGCTGCTGCCAGGGCGCCATGGCGTCGGTCGGCATCATGCGCCGCCTCGCCATTCGCGCAGGCGCGCGACAGCATCTGCCGCCACGGTGCCTGCAGCGCGCGAAGCGTCGATGACGCGAAATCGCACCGGATCGCCCGCGGCGCGTGCCAGGAACGCGGCGCGCACGCGCTCGAAGAACTCGTCGCGCTCGCGCTCGATGCGGTCCGGCTGCGGGTCGCGGCCGCGGGTGCGGGCGCGCCCCTGGGCGACGTCCAGATCGAGCAGCAAGGTCAGGCCCGGACGCAGGCGGACTACGCCGCGCTCGAGCGTTTCGATGAGCGCGGGATCGAGCCCGCGGCCGCCGCCCTGGTAGGCGAAGCTGGAATCGGTGAAGCGGTCGCACAGCACCCAGGCGCCGCGTGCGAGCGCCGGGTTGATGACCTCGCGCACGTGCTGCGCGCGCGCCGCGAACATCAGCAGCAGCTCGGTCTCGGCCGCCGGTGGCTCGTGCCCGGGCGACAGCAGCAGATCGCGGATCATCTCGGCCAGCGGCGTGCCGCCGGGTTCGCGGGTCACCAGCACCTCGTCGCCGCGCGCGGCCAGTTCGGCCTGCAGCGCAGCCAGCACCGTGGTCTTGCCCGCGCCCTCCCCGCCCTCCAGCGAGACCAGCCGCGGATGCATCGGCACCGCGTTCATCGCGGCGCGTGCTGCTGGCGGTAGCGGCGCACGTACTCGCGCACCGCCGTGTTGTGCGCGTCCAGCGACGGCGAGAAGACATGCCGGCCGCTGCCATCGCCAACGGCGACGAAGTAGAGGTCATCGCCCTCGGCGGGCTGTGTGGCGGCGCGCAGCGCATCGCGCCCGGCCATCGCGATCGGCGTCGGTGGCAGGCCGTCGCGGGTATAGGTGTTGTACGGCGTATCGGCGAGCAGGTCGGCGCGGCGGATGTTGCCCGCATAGTTGCTGCCCATGCCGTAGATCACCGTGGGATCGGTCTGCAGTCGCATGCCGATGCGCAGGCGGCGGGTGAACACGCCGGCGATGCGCGCGCGCTCTTCGGCGATGCCGGTTTCCTTCTCCACGATCGACGCCAGCACCAGTGCTTCGTCCTTCGACGAGATCGGCAGGTCGGGGGCGCGTGCTTCCCAGGCGGCGTCAAGCGCGCTGTCGAGGTCGGCTGCCGCGCGCCTCAGCAGGTCGAGGTCGGTGTCGCCGGTGGTGTAGGCGTAGGTCTCGGGCAGGAAGCGGCCTTCCGGGTGCACGCCGTCGCGTCCCAGCGCCGCCATCAGCGCGGCATCGTCGAGCTCGTGCAGCGTCTGCACCAGCGGCGTGGCGCGCGCCAGCGCCGCGCGCAGCTCGCGGATGTTCCATCCTTCGACAATGGTCACGCGGTGGTGCACCACCTTGCCGTCGCGCATCCGCAGCAGCAGCTGCGAGGGCGTGATGCCCGGTTCCAGTGCGTACTCGCCGACCTGGATGCGGTCGCCGGCACCCAGCTGGCGGGCAAGCAGCCGCCACTCGATGTCGCTGCCCGCGGCCTTGCCCTGCCCGCGCAGGCGGGTGACCACCCGGCGCAGGGAATCGCCGCGCTCGACCACCAGGCTGTCGCCGTCCTCGACACCCGGCAACGGCGCCGACGCGAAGCTCGTGTAGTGGGTCCAGCCCCAGTACGCCGCGCCGCCGATCACCAGCGCGGACAGCAGGAACAGGGCCAGTGCGATGCGCTTCAGCGCCGACCAGGCACTCATGCGGCGGGACCCGCGGGGATGATGGCAAGCATGGCCTCAGGATACCTTGCCGACTGCATCGCCGGTCAGGCCAAGCGCCTGCAGCATGCCGCGCGCCTTGGCGCGGGTTTCGTCGAGTTCATGCGCCGGATCCGAATCGGCCACGATGCCGGCGCCGGTGCGGAAACGCAGCTGGGCGCCCGCGACTTCGGCGCTGCGGATCAGGATGTTGAGGTCGAGGTCGCCGTCGCGGTTCAACCAGCCCATCGCGCCGGTGTACGCACCGCGGCCGACACCCTCGAGTTCCGCGATCACCTGCATGCAGCGTACCTTGGGCGCCCCGGTGATCGTGCCGCCGGGGAACACCGCGCGCAGCACAGCGCCGGGCGTTGCATCCGCACGCAGCCGGCCACGCACGTTGCTGACGATGTGGTGCACGTGCGCATAGCTTTCCACCACCATCAGCTCGTCGACTTCGACGCTGCCCGCCTGGCAGACGCGGCCGAGGTCGTTGCGTTCGAGGTCCACCAGCATCACGTGCTCGGCGCGCTCCTTGGCGTGCCCGACCAGCTCGCGGATGCGTCCCGCGTCGTCGTCACCGGCCAGCCGCGGCCGGGTGCCGGCGATCGGGCGCGTCTCCACGACGTCACCGCGTACCGACACCAGGCGCTCGGGCGAGGCACTGACCACCGCACCGGCATCGCCCAGGTCGAACAGGCCGGCGAACGGCGCGGGATTGGCGAGGCGCAGGCGCTGGTACAGCGCCGCGGGCTCGAGCGGGGCGTCGAAGCGCACGTCCCAGCCGCGCGACAGGTTGACCTGGAACACGTCGCCGGCACGGATGTAGTCGAGCGCACGCGCGACGCCGTGGAGATAGGTTTCCCCCAGATCTTCTTCGCAGGCGATCACGCCCGGCCATCCGGGCGGCGGCGGCGCGGCGGCGGACATCGCGTCGGCGACAATCGCCTCGAGCAGCGCCTCGTACCCGCGCTCGGCCACCGCCACCACCTCGCCGCTGGCGCGGTCGCGCAGGACCGCGCCAGGACAGCGGCAGGCGACCGCAACCGGCAGAATGCCTTCCGCGGCGGGCAGCGACAGCACGGGTTCGACTTCCGCCGCCAGCTCGTAGCCCAGCAGCAGTGCCCAGCCGCCGCGGAACGGCCACAGCGGCTCTTCGCGCGGCAGGCGCAGCGCCTGCCAGTCGGCATCGAGTGCGGCAAGGAAATTCGCGCCCGCGACACTGCCGTCCTCGCGCACGCTGCGGCCGTCACGCCCCAGGCTGATGCGGGCGCCGTCGGAGGCGAGCAGCATGTCCCAGCGCCCCTGCGCAGTGCCGGAGGCGACCGACTCAAGCAACAGCGGGAAACGCGCGGGCGCGCGCCGCTGCAGCGCCAGCAGGTCGACGCCGGATGGCAGGGAGCGGATGGTCAGCATGCAGGCAGGCCGCTGCCGCCGCGGAGGCGGCGGCGATGCGTCAGATGCGGCGGAAGACCAGGCTGCCGTTGGTGCCGCCGAAGCCGAAGGAGTTGGACATGGCAATGTCCACCTGCTGCTGGCGCGCGGTATGCGGCACGTAGTCGAGGTCACAGCCCGGCGAGGGATTGTGGAGGTTGATGGTCGGCGGAATGACCCCCGTGTGCAGGGCCATCGCCGAGAACACCGCCTCCACGCCACCGGCCGCACCGAGCAGGTGCCCGGTCATCGACTTGGTGGAGCTCACCATGACCTTGCGTGCGTGCCCGCCGAGCACGCTCTTGATGCCCATGGTCTCCGCCAGGTCGCCGGCCGGGGTGGAGGTGCCGTGGGCGTTGATGTAGCCGAGCGCGGACGGATCGATGCCCGCGTCCCTGATCGCCGCACGCATGCAACGCGCGCCGCCGCTGCCGCTCTCGCTGGGCGCAGTCATGTGGTACGCGTCGCCGCTCATGCCGAAGCCGGCAAGTTCGGCATAGATCCGCGCGCCGCGGGCCTTGGCCCGTTCGTATTCCTCGATCACCAGGATGCCGGCGCCGTCGCCCATGACGAAGCCGTCGCGGCCCTCGTCCCAGGGGCGGGACGCCGCGGCGGGATCGTCGTTGCGGGTGGACAGCGCCTTCATCGCGCAGAAGCCGCCGAGCGACGTCGGCGTGGTGGCGTACTCGGCGCCGCCGGCGATCATCACGTCGGCATCGCCGTACTGGATCATGCGCATCGCCAGGCCGATGTTGTGCGTCGCCGTGGTGCAGGCGGTGACGGCGGCGATGTTGGGGCCCTGCGCGCCGGTCATGATCGAAACCTGGCCGGCGATCATGTTGATGATGGTGCTCGGCACGTAGAACGGCGAGATCTTGCGCGCGCCGCCCTCGGCGTACTTGAGCGTGGTTTCCTCGATGCCCTTGAGCCCGCCGATGCCGGCGCCGATGGCCACGCCGATGCGCTCGGGATCGGCCGCCACGTCGAGCCCCGCGTCGGCGATCGCCATCAGCGCCGCGGCCACGCCGTAGTGCACGAACGGGTCCATCTTCTTGACGTCCTTGGGCGCGATCCACTGCGTCGGGTCGAAGCCCCTGACCTCGCCGGCGATGCGCGTGGCGAAGCCCGACGCGTCGAAGTTGGTGATCGGGCCGATGCCCGAACGCCCGTCAACGATGCCCTGCCAGGACGAGGCCAGGTCATTGCCCAGCGGCGACAGGATGCCGAGGCCGGAGATGACGACGCGACGCTTGGACATGTGGACTCCTGGACGGTTGCGCGCGCCGCCAACCGGCGCGCCGAAAACGCCCGAGGCCGCATCAGCGGCCCCGGGTTGTCACGCTGCGGCCAAGGGCCGCACTGGACGCATCAGGCCTTGACGTGGGCCTTGATGTAATCGATGGCCTGCTGCACCGAAGTGATCTTCTCGGCTTCCTCGTCCGGGATCTCGCACTCGAACTCTTCTTCGAGGGCCATCACCAGCTCGACGGTGTCGAGGGAGTCGGCTCCAAGGTCGTCGACGAAGGAGGCGCTGGTGCTGACCTCGTCTTCCTTGACGCCCAGTTGTTCGACGACGATTTTCTTGACGCGTTCTTCGATGCTGCTCATGGGTATTCGGCTCCGGTGGAGGCAGTTGCGGTGGATAGTGTAAGGGAAACGGGTGGGACGTTGCGCGGTGTCACGGCATGTACATGCCGCCATTGACGTGCAGGGTTTCGCCGGTGATATAGCTTGCGCCCGGCCCGGCCAGGAATGCGACCGCACGGGCGATATCGGCCGCCTCGCCCAGGCGACCCAGTGCGATCTGGCCGACCAGGGCTTCCTTGGACGCTTCAGGCAGGTCGCGGGTCATGTCGGTGGCGATGAAGCCCGGCGCGACCACGTTCACGGTCACGCCGCGGCTGCCGATCTCCTTCGCCAGCGACTTGCTGAACGCGATCACCCCGGCCTTGGCGGCGGCGTAGTTGGCCTGCCCGGCGTTGCCGGTCACCCCGACCACCGAGGCGATGTTGATGATGCGGCCGCGGCGCGCCTTCATCATCGCGCGCATCACGGCTTTCGAGGCGCGGTAGACGCTGGTGAGGTTGGTGTCGAGGATGGCCTGCCAGTCCTCGTCCTTCATGCGCATCAGCAGGTTGTCGCGGGTGATGCCGGCATTGTTCACCAGGATCGAGATCGCGCCGACCTCCTTGGCGATCGAATCGACCAGCGCCTCGATGTCACCCGGAACCGATACGTCCAGCACGCGGCCTTGGCCGCCTTGCTCCGCCAAGCGCGCGGCGATCGCCTGCGCGCCCGCCTCGCTGGTCGCGGTGCCGACGACCGTGGCGCCCATGGCGGCCAGCTGGTCGGCGATCGCCGCGCCGATGCCGCGGCTCGCGCCGGTCACCAGCGCGACCTCGCCCTTCAATTCCTGTGTCATACGTCGTTGCCTGTATCAGTAAGAGCGTTTTTTGCCACGGATTGACGCGAATGAACGCGGATCAAGCATTCGCAGACAAGACACGGCTTCGTCTTTGCCCTATCCGCGTTCATCCGCGCAGATCCGTGGCAAAGGAATCAGCTTTTCTTCCATTCCGCCAAGGCGGCATCAAAGTCGTCCGGGGTACCGAGCGCGCGCGCGTCCAGTGACTTGTCGATGCGCCTGGCCAGTCCGGTGAGGACCTTGCCGGGGCCGCATTCGCCGACGCGGGTGACGCCGCGGCCGGCCAGCGCCTGGACGCAGGAGGTCCATTGCACCGGCAGGTACAGCTGGCGCACCAGCGCGTCGCGGATCGCCTCCACGCCGTCATGCACCTCGGCGTCGACGTTCTGCACCACGGGCAATGCCGGGGCGCTCCACGCCAGTCCGGACATGGCTTCGGACAGGCGGTTGGCGGCTTCGCGCATCAGCGGCGTATGCGACGGCACGCTGACGGCCAGCTTCACCACCTTGCGCACGCCCTTGGCCGCAAGCAGTTCCAGCGCGCGGTCCACCGCGGCCGCATGCCCGCCGATGACGATCTGCCCCGGCGAGTTGAAGTTGGCCGGCACCACCACGCCGGCCTCGCCTGAAGCCTCGACGCAGGTGTCCTGCACCAGCGCGTCGTCGGCACCGATCACGGCCGCCATCGCGCCGGTGCCGGCGGGTGCCGCGTCCTGCATCAACTGGCCACGCAGGCGCACGAGCTTCGCGCCGTCCGCCAGCGACAGCGCGCCCGCGGCGACCAGCGCGGCGTATTCGCCCAGGCTGTGGCCGGCAAGCAGCGTCGGCGCTTCGCCACCCTGCGCCTCCCACGCGCGCCACACGGCGATACCCGCCGCCAGCAGCGCGGGCTGGGTGAATTCCGTGTGGTTGAGCGAGCTGTCGTCGGCATCCTGCGCCAGCGCCCAGAGATCGACGCCGGCGCCGTCCGAAGCTTCGGCAAACGCGTCGCGCACCACGGTGCCGCGCGCGGCGAGGCCGGCGAGCATGCCGGGGGCCTGTGAGCCCTGTCCTGGAAACACGAAAGCAAGCTGGGATGCGGTCAAGCGTACGGTCCGATTCAAAAGCCGGGGGATGATAAGCGTGAACGCCCCGGTCCGTCTGTACCCGCCCGTATTGACCCGGCTGCGCGACCGCCATCCCTCACCTGCCTGGTCCGGATCCGCGTCATCCGCCTAATCCGTGGCACAAGAAGCTCTTTCCAGGCACGCAAGAACGGAAAGGGCCGCGAAGATCGCGGCCCTGGCCTCGCGGGATGTGGCGCGGCTCAGTAGCGCAGCAGCGCCGAGCCCCAGGTGAATCCGCCGCCAAAGGCTTCCAGCAGCACCAGTTGGCCGCGCTGCACCCTGCCGGAGCGCACCGCCTCGTCCAGTGCCAGCGGCACCGAGCCCGAGGACGTGTTGCCGTGCCTGTCGACGGTGACGATCACCCGCTCCATCGGCATGTCCAGCCGCTTGGCCGTGGCTTCGATGATGCGCAGGTTGGCCTGGTGCGGGATCAGCCAGTCGATGTCATGGCGGTCGACGCCATTGGCCTCGAGGGTCTCTTCGACGATCGCGTCCAGCGCCTTGACCGCGGCCTTGAACACCTCGCTGCCCGCCATGTTGATGCGCAAGCCGGCGTTCTTCTCGTTTTCCTTGAAGCCCACGGACACGCCCACCGGGTTCCAGAGCAGCTCCTTCTTGCCGCCGTCGGCGTGCAGGTGGGTACTGAGGATGCCGGTCTCGGCATCGGCCTTGAGCACCACCGCGCCGGCGCCGTCGCCGAACAGCACGCAGGTGGTGCGCTCGCTCCAGTCGACCATGCGGGTAAGGGTTTCGGCACCGATCACAAGCGCGGTCTTCGCGGCGCCGGAGGTGATGAACTTCTCGGCCACGCTCAGCGCATAGACGAACCCCGAGCAGGCCGCGTTGACGTCGAACGCCGGGCAGCCGTTGGCACCCAAGCGGTGCTGCACAAGGCAGGCGGTGGACGGGAAGATGATGTCCGGCGTGGTGGTGCCGAGGATGATCAGGTCGAGTTCGGAAGCGTCGACGCCGGCGGCTTCCATCGCACGCACGGCCGCGTGGTAGGCGAGGTCGCCGGTGGTCTCGCCCTCGGCGGCGATATGCCGCTGGCGGATGCCGGTGCGGCTGGCGATCCACTCATCACTGGTATCGACGAACTCGGCCAGGTCGGCGTTGGTCAGCACCTTGGCCGGCAGGTAGCTGCCGGTACCCGCGATGCGCGCATAGATGCGCGGCGCGGGCGCCGTCGCGGGAGTTGCGGACTCGCTCATCTGGTGGATCGACCTCGTTGGTTCCAGCGCCGGCAATGCCGGCGGATCGCGCGGCGCGGGGCGCACGCGCGATGGGCCTGCCCGACGCAGCGCGACGGGCGGAGAGGTCAATCCTCGTCGGCGATCTTGACCTTCGGCTGCACGACCTGGCGCCCGCGGTAGAAACCGTCCGGGGTGACATGGTGGCGCAGGTGGGTCTCGCCCGACGTCGGGTCGGTGGACAGCTGCTTGGCGCTCAGCGCGTCATGCGCACGGCGCATGCCACGGCGGGAGGGGGAAACGCGGGACTTCTGTACGGCCATGGGTGTGCTCCAAACGAAACCGGGTTGTCAATTCTTTTTCAGGTCAGCCAACGCCGCGAACGGGTTGGCACTTTGTTCTTCATCTTCCGAGACCGGCCAGTCGCGCTCGACGCTTTCCGAACCGGGTGCCATTGGCACCACCGGCACGGCCAGGATCAGCTCGTCCTCGACCAGCTCCGCGGGGCGCACGAGACCGTCGTCGGCCACCAGCAGGGCTTCGTACCCCTCCGGCAACGCGGCTTCGGCAGCCTCGCTCTCGCTCTCGTCATCGCTCGCACGCAGCAGGCCAAGCCGCTGCACCAGCGACACCGGGAACAGGAACCGCTGCAGGGTGCGCTGGCAAAGCAGCGGCAACTCCGCGTCGATCCTCAATTCCACGAAAGGCACCTGCAACTCGTCACGATCGAAGCCGAGGCTGAAGGAAACGTCCCCTTCGGCATCGACCAGCGTGTCGGCCAACCGCGCAAGCGCGGACAGCGGCAGGCGGCCAGCAAACTCGCGCCGGGCCGCGACCATGCGCCAAGCGTCCAATACCTCGGGCACGTCTGCAGACATAAGCCGGAGAATGTTAGGCCTCGGCCCCTGCCCTGTCAAACCGCGGATCGCGGCCAGATCCGCGCGTACGGGGGGATTTGCCCGCGCCGGGCCGCAGCGGGCAGACTGCTGGCCCACCACCGAGGGCTCCCGCGTGTCCCTGACGCCGCTGCTGATTGTACTCGCGTCACTGGCCGCGGGCCTGTGGCTGCTGCTGCGCCAGGCCGGCATCGGCCGGCGCCGCCGCGCCATGACCGGTGTCCTCGACGCCGCCGACGCCCTGGAATCGCGCCTGCGCACCGCGCGCGCCGAATTCGAGGCGGTCGCGGGCGACGCCGTCGATCCGGTGCGCGCCGCCATGCAGGAAATGCTGCGCCAGCGCCTGTGGCTGCAGCAACACGGCGCACGCGCCTCGCTGGCCGAGTTGGCCACCGTGCGCGACTCCATCGACACCGCGCGCAGCCGCATCGAGCGGGAGCTGTCGCGGATCGAGCGCGCGCGCGCGCCGCTGCACTGACATGCCCGCGCCTGCCGTCGTGCTCGCGTCCACCTCACCGTATCGCCGCGAACTGCTGGCGCGGCTGCGGCTGCCCTTCGAATCCGTCCGCCCCGAGGTCGACGAGACGCCACGCCCCGGCGAATCGCCCGCCCTCCTGGCCATGCGCCTGGCCTGCGCCAAGGCCGCGGCGGTCGCTGCGACGCATCCGGATGCGTGCGTGGTCGGCTCCGACCAGGTAGCCGAGCTTGACGGCCGGCCCATCGGCAAGGCCGGCGGGCGCGACGCCGCGATCGCCCAGCTGCTCGGGATGGCGTCGCGCGAAGTCGTCTTCCATACCGCCGTGGCCGTGGCGGCAGGCGGCGCCGTGCATGCCGAGAGCGATACCACGCGCGTGCGCCTGCGCGCGCTCGACATCGCCGCGATCACGCGCTATGTCGATGCCGAGCAGCCCTGGGACTGCGCCGGCAGCTTCAAGTGCGAGGGCTACGGCATCACGCTGTTCGAAGCCATCGACAGCACCGATCCGACGGCGCTGGTCGGCCTGCCGCTGATTGCGACCGCGCGCCTGTTGCGCGCGGCCGGCTGCATCCTGCCCTGAGCGTGGCGGCGGCCGCGGCGCGGTGGCGCGCGCGGCACCTCAGTCGCTGTTCCCCACCACGATGCGCTGTTCGGGCCAGTCCTCGACACTGCCGTCCTTGCCATGCAGGCGCAGGCCGAGCCAGTGCGCGCCCTGCAGGCCCGGCGGCAGCATCACATCGGCCTGGAAACCGACGGCCGGATGCGCGACATCGGTGGAGATCGACCAGTAGCCGGCGACATGCGGCCGCTCCAGCCCGTACTGCGCGGTCGCCACCACCGTGCCGTCGAGCGTGACCTCGACGCGGTCGATGCCCACGCCGTCCTTGAACGCCCATCCCGCCACCGCGACGTGGTCGTCGACGCGGGCATCGGATGCCGGGCTGTCGAGCCAGGCCATCGCCGGCAGCGTGCAGCCGCCTTCGGGCATGGCCTCGGCACGTGGGCCGAGCGCGAACAGCAGGAACCGCGTGCGCCCGTGGTCGACGTTGACCACGCGCGGCGGCGGCAGCGGCCCGAAGCGCCGGCACAGCGCGTGGTAGCGCAGCAGCAGGTGCTTGTATTCCACTTCGCTCGCGGCCACGACCAGCAGCACCGGATCCACGCCGCGATCGACCGCCCCGCTCGCCTCCAGGCCCCACAACCGCAGCTGGGGCGCGCGCCCGTGGTCGCGGTTGACCGGATGTTCCAGCACTTCGATGCGCGGATTGTCGAGCGCGAAGCCGAGTTCCGCGCCGACCTTGAAGTTGTCGGCGACCAGTCGCGTCCCCGCCGGCATGGCGGCGCGTTGCCCGCGCACCGCCACGGCCAGCTCGTTCCAGCCGGCGAAGTTCGACGGATACCACTTCAGCGTGGCGGTCTGCGCGCGCAGCGCCGGCATCGAGACCAGCACGTAATAGCCGAGCACCGCGACCAGGCCGCACGCGGCCACCACCCAGGTCGCCACGCGCAGCCATGGCCGCCAGCGCGCCAGGGCCGCCGGCAGCAGCGGCAGCAACGCGAGCAGCCCCGGCAGCGGCCAATGGAAGCTGACGCGCTCGGTATCGGCGAAGAATCCCAGCACGAAGAACCCGATCACCAGCAACAGCCCGCACAGGGCAAGGAAGCGCACCGGCTCGCTGTCGTCACGCGCGTCGCGCACGCCGGCGAGCAGCAGTGCGATGAACAGCAGCGGCGTGGCCAGCAGCGACTGGATCGCGATGAACCAGAGCCCGTCCGGGTGCCACGACCATGGATGCCGGTCGACCAGCTGGAAGCGCAGGCCCGCTTCGGCGTTCTCGAAGTTCCAGGCCAGCAGCGGCGTCCACGCCGCCGCGCCGAACGCGATCGCGATCCACACGCGCGGGTCGCGCAGCACCTGGCGGCCCTGCGGCAGCAGCATGAGCGCGACGAAGCCCACGCCCACCACCGCGGCGAAGCGGTAATGGCTGAGCGCACCGATCGCCAGGCCCAGCGCGAACTGCAGCACCACGCCATAGCCGACGCCGCGCAGCATGCGCGTGCCTGCGTCCAGGCACAGCAGCGTCGCCAGCGCCATCGCCGTGTCCGGCAGCGCCATGAGGCCGAGGCTGCCGGCCAGCGGCAACAGAAGAGCGGCGATGCCCGCGACCCAGGCGCGCGCTTCGCCGAACTCGCGCGCGGCGATGCGCACCACCAGCCACGGCAGCGCCGAGGCGACCAGCAGGAACGGCATGCGCAGCGCCAGCACGCCGTCGCCGAACACCATGCCGCCGATGCGGATCATCCATGCCGTAAGCCCCGGCAGGTCCGAGTACGCCCACGCCAGGTGGCGGCTCTCCTGCCAGTAGAAGGCCTCGTCGACGAACAGCGGCAGGCGCACGGCGATCGCCGCCTTGACCAGCAGCAGGGTGCACCACAGCGCGATGAAGACCACGCGCGCGTCGATCGGTTTCCGCATCCGCCAGCGACCTCGTTAGACTCGATCATCCGCCCGGCAACCGGGCATGACTGCACACCATGTGAGCCACGCCATGCTAACCGACGCCCTGCGCCAGGCCCTGAAAGATGCACAGGCGCAGGTGAATTCCCTGGTGCTGGGCAAGGAGCAGGCGGTGCGCCTTGCGTTCACCGCCCTGCTCGCCGACGGCCACCTGCTGATCGAGGACCTGCCAGGCCTGGGCAAGACCACGCTGGCGCACGCCATGGCGGCCACGCTGGGCCTCGGCTTCCAGCGCGTGCAGTTCACCTCCGACCTGCTGCCTTCCGACATCGTCGGCGTGTCGGTGTATGACGCCCAGGCGCGCAGTTTCAGCTTCCACCCGGGCCCGGTGTTCACCCAGGTGCTGCTGGCCGACGAGATCAACCGCGCGCCGCCACGCACGCAGAGCGCGCTGCTCGAGGCCATGGCCGAGCACCAGGTCACCGTGGACGGCACCACGCATGCCCTGCCGCAGCCGTTTTTCGTGATCGCCACCCAGAACCCGGTGGACCTCGCCGGCACCTACCCCCTGCCCGACTCGCAGCTCGACCGTTTCCTGCTGCGCCTGGACCTGGGCTATCCGGACGAAGCCGCCGAGCGCGCGCTGCTCGCCGGCGCCGACCGCCGCACGCTGATCGCGCAGGCCATGCCGATGCTCGGCGACGACGACGTGCTGCGGCTGCGCAAAGCCGCGGCCGCGGTGCACGCCAGCGACGCGCTGGTGCGCTACGTGCAGGCACTGCTGGCGCGCAGCCGCCACCATGCCGGCGTGCGCGTCGGCCTGTCGCCGCGTGCCGGCATCGCGCTGCTGCGCGCGGCGCGCGCGCACGCCCTGCTGCTTGGCCGCGGGCACGTGCTGCCCGACGACGTGCAACATCTGTTCGCCGCCGTGGCCGCGCACCGCCTGGTGGCCGATGTCGACGCCGGCGACGACACCACGCTGGCGCAGGCGATCCTGCACGCCGTCGCGGTCGATTGAGGATGGCGGAGCGGCGCCTGGCCGGGCTGCGCGCACGCCTCGAGGGGCTGGCGCGCCCGCGTCGCCCGGAAGTGCTCCCGGTCGCGTTCGACCGCCGTCGCATCTACGTGCTGCCCACCGCGTTCGGCGCCTTTTTCGGCGCGCTGGTGGTGGTGATGCTGCTCGGCGCGCTCAACTACAACAACAATCCGGCGCTGCTGCTGGCCCTGCTGCTGGCCGGCGCGGGCAACACCAGCCTGCTGGCGGCGCATCTGCAGCTGTCGGGCCTGCGCATCGTGGCGGTGGACGCCGAGCCTGTACCCGCGGGCGCGCCGTTGCTGCTGCGCGTGCACGCGCGCGCCGATCCGCAGCGCACGCGGCGCGGCCTGCGCGTCGATGCGGGTGACGCCTCCGCCGTGCTGTCCCTGCGCGACGGCGCCGGCGAGGTGCGGCTGGCGCTGGCCACGCAGCGGCGCGGATGGCTGCAACCGGGTCGCCTGCGGATCTCGACCACGCGTCCCTTGGGCCTTGCGCGCGCGTGGGCCTATGCGTGGCCCGCAGACGACCTGCTGGTCTATCCGCGTCCGGAAGCCGAAGGCCCGCCGCTGCCCCACGGCCGTGGCGACAATGCCCGGGCGCGCATGCAGCCGGCTGGCGACGACGTCCACCACCTGCGCGCCTACCGGCGTGGCGACGCGCGTCGCGCCATTGCCTGGAAGCCGTCGGCGCGCCGCGACACGCTGCTGGTGCGCGAATACGAACAGCCGCAGGGTGCCGACGTAGTGCTGGACTGGCTGGCGCTGGCACCGCTGGCCTACGAGGCGCGCATCGCGCGGCTGGCGCGCTGGGTGGACCAGGCCGAACGCGAAGGCCGTCGCTGGCGCCTGCAGCTCGCGCAGCAGCCAGCGATCGGCCCGGCACGCGGCGCCGCGCATCGGCATGCCTGCCTGCGCGCGCTGGCGCTGCTGCCGCCGGCCACCGGCTCGGAGCACGGCAGCCTTGGCTAGGCGCAAGCCGTCACGCAGCACGCCGCTCGACGCGCAGGCGCGCGGCTGGTCGCTCGCGGCCGCGGCCGCCTGCCTGCTGCCGCTGCTGCTGCAGCTGCCGGGCACGCTCGCGCTCGGGCTTGCACTGACCGGCATCGTCGCCACCGCCGCCTCCTGGCGTCGCCCGTTGCCGGCCGCGTTGCGCATGGTGCTGTCGCTGGCGGTGGTGGCGCTGGTGGTCGCCAACGCGCGCTTTGCGTTCGGCCGCGACACCGGCTGCGCGCTGCTGGCGGCGATGCTGGCGCTGAAACCCATGGAACTGGCCACGCTGCGCGATGCACGCAGCCTGCTCGGCTTCGCGCTGTTCGCCCCGTTCGCGACCTTCCTGCTCGACCAGGGACCGCTGTCGCTGCTGCTTGGCCTGGTGGCCGCGGTGCTGGTGCTGGCCGCGCTGCTGCGCCTGTCGGAAATGGAGAGCGGCGAACCCGAGGTGCTGGCGCCCGCGCCGCGCCTGGCACGGGTGCTGCGCCTGGTGGCCATCGGCCTGCCGCTGGCGCTCGCGGCATTCTGGCTGTTCCCGCGCATGGCCACGCCGCTGTGGGGCGTGCCGGAACGCGTCATCGCGCGACCGGGGCTGTCGGACACCATGGCGCCGGGCGGGTGGCTCGACCTCATGAACGACGACAGCGTGGCGCTGCGCGTCACCTTCGACGGCGCTGCCCCGCCGACGTCGGAGATGTACTGGCGCGGGCCGGTGCTGTGGAACTACGACGGCCGCGAATGGACCACCTCGCCCTGGTTCCGCGGCCTGCCGGCCGCAGCGGTCACCCATGGGCCGCGGCGTTACATCTACGACCTCGAGGTCGAACCGACCGACCGCCGGCAACTCGTCGCGCTCGAACTGCCCATGGCCGTGCCGGAAGGCGCCCAGGCGTCGATCGACCACATGTTGCGCACCGACCGGACGCTGTCGGCCACCACGCGCTGGCAGATGACCTCGGCCGCACCGGTGGCCTTCGAGCCCGACCTGCGCGGCACCCTGCGCGCCGCCGCGCTGCGGCTGCCGGATGGCTACAACCCGCGCACCATGGCACTGGCGCGGGAGTGGCGCACGCAGGCCGGCAGCGGCAACGACGCGGTGATCGTGGAGCGTGCCCTCGCCTGGATCCGCGCCGAGTTCGGCTACACGCTGACCACGCCGCTGCCGGGCCGGCACGCGGTCGATGAATTCCTGTTCGACCAGAAGCAGGGCTTCTGCGAACACTTCAGCTCGGCATTCGTGGTGCTGATGCGCGCCTCGGGAATCCCCGCGCGCGTGGTCACCGGCTACACCGGCGGCTACCGCAATCCCTTCGGCGGCTACTGGATCGTGCGCCGCTCCGACGCGCACGCCTGGGCCGAGGTCTGGCTGCCCGGGCGCGGCTGGGTGCGCGTGGATCCGACCGCCGCGGTCGCACCCGAACGCATCTACGACACCCTCGCCGACCGCGCGTCGGGAGGCGCGGGCGGGTTGCAGGCGCTGGCGCCGATGTACGACATGGGCGACTGGCTGCGCCGCGGCTGGAACGACCTGGTGCTCGGCTTCGACGCCGCACGCCAGCAGCGCATGCTGCGCTCGCTGGGTGGCGGCGACCTCGGCAGCAGCCAGCTGGTGGCGCTGTTCGCGCTGATCGGCGGTGCCGCGCTGGCGGCGATGCTGTGGCTGGTCGCGCGCGGCGAACGCGAGCGTGACCCGGTGTTGCGCGCATGGCACCGGCTGGGCGCGCGCTACGGGCGCCTCGGCCTCGGGCGCCGGCCGCACGAGACCGCCGACGCCTGGACCGCGCGGGTCCTGGCCCTGCGGCCGCAGTCCACCGCACTGGTCGCGCTCACCGCGCGTTTCGCGGAATGGCGCTACGCTCGCGATCGTGGCGGCGACGGCCGCACGCTGGTCCACGACCTGCGCGCGCATCGCCCCTGACACCCCACCTGCAACCCCAGGCAATGCCGGAGATCCGCATGAGCATCCGCCCCTTCATCGCCATCGCCGCCGCCCTGCTGCTTGCGGCCTGCGCATCATCGCAGCCTCGCCCGCTGCAGGGCGAGTTCAACCCGCTCTCCCCGCGCGACGCCGCCGCCCAGCAGGCCACCGGTGCCGTGGTGCGCTGGGGCGGACGCATCGTCCAGGTCGAACCCCGCCCCGACAGCACCTGCTTTGAAATGGTGTCGGCACGGCTCGACCACTATGGGCGGCCGTACTGGGGAGGCGACGATACCGGGGGCCGGTTCATCGCCTGCCGCCCCGGCTTCTACGACCCGGCGGTGTTCGAGCGCAACCGCGATGTCACCTTCACCGGTCGCATCAGCGGCTACGAGACCCGCAAGATCGGCGGCTACGACTACCGCTTCCCGCAGGTCGCCGCCGACGTGGTCTACCTGTGGCCCCGGCGCGACCACATCAACGTGATCACGCGCCCGGCGCCGTGGCCGTGGTGGGGCTACTGGTAAGCGGCCGCGTTTCCGCGGGCGCGCTCAGGCGGTCGTGCCGAAGCGCCCGAGTGGCGCGCCGGCCAGCAGGTGCAGGTGCAGCTGGAACACCGTCTGGCCACCGTCGCCATTGCAGTTGACGACGATCCGGTAGCCGTCCTCGGCAAAGCCTTCGCGCCGCGCGTAGTCCGCCGCGGCGAGCGCCAGACGACCCACGAGTTCGGGTTGTCCGCGCGGCAGGTCGTTGAGCGTGGCCACGTCGACCTTGGGCACGAACAGCACGTGCACCGGCGCCTGCGGTGCGATGTCGCGGAACGCGAGCAGGTGTTCGTCTTCGTAGACGATGTCCGCGGGGATCTCGCGGTTGATGATCTTGTGGAAGATGGTGGACATGGCGCGGGTCCTGCATGCCGGATGGATGCGGGCATCGTAGCCCGAAGCCCGCAGGCGCTCCGCTCAGCCGGCTTCGCTGCGCGACCCGAACGCGTGCGACAGCGTGCCGCGGTCCACGTACTCCAGCTCGCCGCCCAGCGGCAGGCCGTGCGCAAGCCGGCTCGGGCGCACGCCGTGCTGGCGCGCCAGCTGCGCCAGGTAGTGCGCGGTGGCTTCGCCTTCCACCGTCGGGTTGGTGGCGATGATCAGTTCCTGCACCTCGCCTTCGGCGAGGCGCGCGCCCAGCTGCTCCAGGCCGAGCTCGCGCGGGCCGATGCCGTCGAGCGGGCTCAGGCGGCCCTGCAGCACGAAGTACAGGCCGCGGTAGCCGGTGGCCTGTTCGATCGCCAGCCGGTCGGCCGGTGATTCCACCGCGCACAGCAGCTGCACGTCGCGCGCGGCGCTGGCGCAGGTCGCGCACAGCGGTTGTTCGCTGAAGTCGCGGCAGCGGCTGCAATGACCAATGCGCTCCACCGCCTCGGCGAGCACGGCGGCAAGCCGGCGTCCGCCGTCGCGGCCGCGTTCGAGCACGTGGTAGGCCATGCGCTGCGCGGTCTTTGGGCCGACGCCTGGCAGCACGCGGAATGCCTCGACCAGCTGTTCGAGCAACGGTGCGCTCATCGGCGGCAGGCGCGGGTCGGGACGTCGTGCGTGGTCAGAACGGCATCTTCATGCCGGGCGGCAGCGCCATGCCCGCGGTCGCCGCGCCCATGCGCGACTGCGACTCGGCGTCGACCTTGTTGCTGGCATCGTTGAACGCCGCGGCGATCAGGTCCTCGGCCATTTCCGGATCGGACAGCACGCTGGGGTCGATGCGTACCTTGCGGCACTCCTTGCGGCCGGTGAGGGTGACTTCCACCATGCCGCCACCGGCGCTGCCGGTGACTTCGACACTGGCGAGTTCTTCCTGGGCCTTCTGCAGGTTCTCCTGCATCTTCTGCGCCTGCTGCATCAGCTGGGCGATGTTTCCACGCATGTCAGTGCTCCTGGTCTTCTAGGGGGCGGATCGAATCGGGGACGAGCCGCGCGCCGTGTTGCGACATCAGCCGCTGCACGTCCGGATCGTTGAGGAAGGTGGCCTCGGCGACGCCCTGGCGCTCGTCGCGCACGCGCTCGTTGCGCGCATGCAGGGTTTCGCCGGCAGCGGCACCCGCGGCCGCCTCGAAGCGGATCTGCGGGGGGCTGCCCCAGCGCGCGCCAAGCGCGTCTGCAAGCTGCTGCACGAGGAACGGCGCGCGCAGGTGTTCATCTGCCGCGGGCAAAGACAGGCGCAGCACGTCCTGTTCGTGGCCCACGAAGGCCGAACTGGCCGCCAGTTCGCGCACCGGCCCGCGCAGACCCAGGCTGGCGACGAGATCCGGCCACTGGTCGTGGTCGATGGTGGGTGTCGGCGCGGGTCGTGCGGGGGCTGCTGCGCGTGCGGGTGCGGCTGCGCTCGCAGGTGCAGGTGCGGGAACAGCTGTGGCGACGGGCGCTACGGGCGCGACGCGGGCGGGTGGTACCTCCGTGCCGCCACCCGCGACCGTCGGCGGCAGCTCCCGTGGGGACGCTGTCACCGGAGGCGATGCACCCTGCGCGGACGGCGCGGCCGCCCCGAGCGCGGCGCGTGCGGCTGCAGCGGCGGACACGCCGCTGGCACGCATGCCGGGGGCCTCGCTTCCCGATGCCGTCGTCCCGCCCTCGCCGGGCCGGAACGCCAGCATGCGCAGCAGGCTCATCTCGAAGCCCGCGCGGGTGCTGGGCGCCATGCCGATGTCGCGCCGGCCCGAAACCGCCATCTGGTACCAGAGCTGCACCAGCTCCGGGCGCAGCGCGGCCGCCAGCGCCTCGACGTCGACACCTTCGCCCTCGACCTCGCTGCCCGGCACCAGCTGGCGCACCTGGATGCGGTGCAGCGCCGCGGCCAGCGCCTCGAGCACGCCGGCCCAGTCCGGCGAATAGCCTGCCAGCACTTCGATCTCGGCCATCAGCGCGGCGCCGTCACCTGTGGCCAGCGCGGCCAGCAGCGTCGCCACGCGGGTGCGGTCGACCGTGCCGAGCATCGTCGCGACGGCGTCGTCGGTGAGGCTGCCGCGGCCTTCGCCGGCGCCGGTGTAGGCGATCGCCTGGTCGAGCAGCGACAGGCCGTCGCGCAGGCTGCCGTCGGCGGCGCGCGCCAGTTGGCGTACCGCGCCGGGCTCGGCGGCGATGCCTTCGGCGGCGAGGATCCTGTCGATCTGGCCGCCGATCTGGGCCTCGTCCAGCCGCTTGAGGTTGAACTGCAGGCAGCGCGACAGCACCGTCACCAGCAGCTTCTGCGGGTCGGTGGTGGCGAACAGGAACTTGACGTGCTCCGGCGGCTCCTCGAGCGTCTTCAGCAGGGCGTTGAACGCCTGCTTGGTGAGCATGTGCACCTCGTCGATCAGGTACACCTTGTAGCGCCCCCGCGACGGCATGTACTGCGCGTTCTCGATCAGGTCGCGGACGTTGTCGACGCCGGTGTTGGAGGCGGCGTCGATTTCCAGCAGGTCGATGTAGCGGCCGGCATCGATTGCCTGGCAGGTCTCGCACGTGCCGCAGGGATCACTGGACGCGCCGTGCTCGCAGTTCAGGCTCTTGGCGAAGATCCGCGCGATGGTGGTCTTGCCCACGCCGCGGGTGCCGGTGAACAGGAACGCGTGGTGGACACGGCCGGAATCGAGCGCGTTGGTGAGCGCACGGACCACGTGCTCCTGGCCGACGAGTTCGGCGAACCGCTTCGGGCGCCACTTGCGGGCGAGGACAAGGTAGGACATGCCGCCATTCTGCCATGCGCATCCGGCGCGGCCGCGGTGCCGGGCGCGCGAGCGGTTTTCCTTGTCCGCGCGCGGGCTGGCGGCTAGACTTGCCGCCCCCGAGCCCCCATTCCATGGACAGGCGTGAAGCACGGGCCAGGTGCGGAGAGGTGTCCGAGTGGTTGAAGGAGCACGCCTGGAAAGTGTGTAAGCGTCTAAACCGCGCTTCGGGGGTTCGAATCCCCCTCTCTCCGCCAGTTTCAGGCGCGTGCCAGGCATCGCACGCGTTCGCAGGTTTCCGTGGTGGCCCCGTCGGCCCCTCGCGACGCTAGGTCGAAAACCCCGCCAGGGCCGGAAGGCAGCAACGGTATCGATCGACGCGGGCGCCGAGGTCAGCCGGCGGGGTTGCCTCCTTCAGGACCCCGGATGCAGCCAGTCGGCAGCGCCGTCGGCGTAGCATTCGTGCTTCCAGATCGGCACCCGCGCCTTGACCTCGTCGATCACGTAACGACACGCGTCGAATGCCGCGTCGCGGTGCGCCGCCGCCACGCCCACCCACACCGCCAGCTCGCCTATCGCAAGGTCGCCGACGCGGTGCACGCAGCGCACGCCGGTGATGGCGAAGCGCGCTTCCGCTTCGTCAAGAATGCGCTTGCCTTCGGTTTCGGCCAGGGCGCGATAGCACTCGTAGCGCAGGCCGGCGACCGCGCGGTCGGCGTGGTGGTTGCGCACCCAGCCTTCGAAGCTTGCAAACGCCCCGGCACGGGCGTCGCGCAGCGCGTCGCGCAGCGGCGCGACCGCGAACGGCGCGTCGGCGATCGCGAACCGCGCGCCGGCGCTCATCCGCCCGACACCGGTGGGATGAACGCGACCTCGCTGCCGGCAAGCGGCGCTTCATTCCACCTCGCGAACTCGCCGTCCACGGCCACCCGCAGGCGATCGACTGGCAGGACAAAACCGTGCCGCGCCTGCGTCTCAACGTAAAGCGCGCGCAGGTCCACGGCCTGGCTGTCGACTTCTTCGCGGCCGACGCCCGCGGCATCGCGCAGGCTTGCGAAGTAGAGCAGCGTGACGCGGGCCATCAGCGCGCGCCCGGCGCCGTGCCACGGCCAACGTCGCGGCGCCCGCCGCGCTTGCCGAGCAGGCGCGCGGGGCCGATCACGATCGCGTGCGAGAGCGCCTTGCACATGTCGTAGACGGTCAGCGCCGCGATGGTGGCACCGGTCAGCGCCTCCATCTCCACGCCGGTGCGGTGCACCGTCCTGACCGCGCACTCGATCGCCAGCTCGCGTTCGCCGTGCCAGTCGATGGCGATGCGGATGCCGTCGATCGGCAAGGGGTGGCAGAACGGGATCAGCTCGTGGGTGCGCTTGACCGCCATCGTGCCGGCGATGATCGCGGTATCGACGATGCCGCCCTTCGCGCTGCGCAGGCCGTCGGCGCGCAGCTGCGCCGCCACCGCCGCCGGAAAGCGCACCCGGCAGCCGGCGATCGCCACGCGCGCGGTAACCGCCTTGGCGGAGACGTCCACCATGCCCGGGCGGCCTTCGGCGTCGATGTGGGTGAGGCCCTTGGCGCTGCGCGTCATCTCAGCCACCGACGAGGAACATTTCGACGTGGCGCCGCGTCGCAGCCGGGCTGCCGCGCTGCTCGCTGTAGCGGGCCGCGCGCCGCACCCACAGGCCGCCGACATGTCCGGCAAGCGCGGCTTCGCCGCCGGCAAGCAGCGGGCGCAGCGCGTGCCCGTCCGCGGCGAACAGGCAGGTGTACAGATGGCCATCCGCCGACACCCGCGCGCGATGGCAGTCGCCGCAGAACGGCGCGCTGATGGCGCTGACGAAGCCGATCTCGCCGGCGCCGTCGGCCCAGGCATGGCGCACGGCGACTTCGCCGCGGTACTGCGCGTCCAGCGCGCGCAGCGGCCAGCGCGCGTGCAGCCGCGCGTGCAGTTCGGCTGACGGCACGACGCGCGCGGGCTGCCAGTCGTTGCAGGTGCCGACGTCCATGAACTCGATGAAGCGCAGCACGTGCGGCGTGCCGCGGAAACGCGCGGCCAGCGCCTCCACCTCGCCCTCGTTGACCCCGCGCTGCACGACGCAGTTGAGCTTGAGGCTGCCGAAGCCGGCGGCTTCCGCCGCGGCGATGCCTTCGAGCACGTCGGCCACCTCGCCGCGACCTCCGCTCAGCATGCGGAACAGCGCCGGGTCGAGCGCGTCCAGGCTGACCGTGATCCTCTGCAGCCCGGCGGCGCGCAGTGCGTGCGCATGCCGGGCGAGCAGCGAGCCATTGGTGGTCAGCGCCAGGTCGTCGATGCCCGGCACCTGCGCCAGGCGCGCCACCAGCGCCGGAAGGTCGCGGCGCAGCAGCGGCTCGCCACCGGTGATGCGCAGCTTGTGCACGCCCAGCCGCGCGAAGCCGCGCACCAGGGTCTCGATTTCATCGAACGACAGGCGCGATGCGCTGTCGAGCCCGTGGTCATCTGCGATGCGCTCGGCCGGCATGCAGTAGCCGCAGCGGAAGTTGCAGGCGTCGATCACCGACAGGCGCAGCTCGCGCAGCGGCCGCCCGAGGCGATCGGCGGGCATCGCCGGCAGCAGGGCCTGCGGCTGCAACAGGGCGTTCACGGCGACAGTGCCGGATGCGGCAGCGGATCAGCCAATGCCAGCACCTCGCCCGGGCCTGCGACGCGATGGCCGCGGGCGCGCATGGCGTCGCCATCGGCCGCGCTGGCGTAGTGGTAGAGCACGCAGCGCGCGAGCAGTTCGCGCGGATATTCGCGTTCGAGGTCGGCGATGCCGCTGTGAGAGGGGTTGCCGTGCAGGCCGCAGTCGTGGGCCACCAGTTCGCCCTCGCCGGCCATGGTGGCGAGCACCTCCGGGATCGGCCGCGTGTCGCCGCTCCACGCCAGGCTGCCGCGCAGGCGCAGCCCGTAGGCGCTGCGCGGCCAGTGGTGGCGGACCTCGAATGTCTCCAGCCGCACGCCGTCGTGCCAGAACGCATCGCCCACCGGCACCACGCGGAACGCATCCCAGAAGTTGGCGCCACCCTCGGCCAGCGCGTTGGGGTATTCGGCGATGCGCCGGTGCAGCAGCGGCAGCACGTCGACCGGGACATACACCGGCGTGCGCCCGCGCCGCGCGGGATCGAAATAGTTGGCCACGAACAGCCGTTCGAACCCCGCCACGTGGTCGAGGTGCACGTGGGTGACGAACAACGCGGGCGGCGGCGCGCCGTAATGCGCCAGGTATGCGGTGAGGCCTTCGGCGCCGCAGTCGATCGCAAGCCACGGTGCGCCGTCGCGCTCCAGCGTGGCCATAGGCGAACCCAGCGCCACCGCCGACGCGTTGCCGACACCCTGGAACCGCAGCGACCAGGCCATCAGATGCCCCGCGCCCAGCGCTTGTCATAGACGGCGCGCAGGCGGGCGAAGTCCGCGCGCACCGCCTCCTCGCTGCGTTCGCCGCGCAATTTGAGCAGCGACCGCTCCAGGCGCGCCAGGTTGCGCGAGCGCCAGGCGGTGGCCGGTATGGTCATGCGCGAGCGGTCGAGGTCGATCACCCAGCCCTGCCCTGTGTCGTTGAACAGGATGTTGTGCGCATTGAGATCGGCATGGTCGAGGCCTTCACGATGGAAGCGCGCAATCAGGTCGCCGGCCGCCTCCCAGGGCGCGTCGCCTTGCTGCTGCGCCGCCAGCGCCCCAAGCGACTGCACGTCCATCAGGCGCGTCATCAGGATCGATGCGCGATACCACATGCCTTCGCGCAGGTACGCGGCCGCGATCGGCTGCGGCACCGGCAGGCCGCGTCGCTTGAGCTCGCGCAGCAGCCGGAACTCGGCAAAGCTGCGCACGCGGTCGACGCCGCGCCACAGGTGGCGGTCACGGCTGACCGCCGCGGCCATCCCGCCACGCAGGTAGTGGCGCAATACGCAGGGACCGTGGCTGGCACCGTCGATGAACCAGGCGCCACCGCGACCGCTGCCCGACACCGGCGTGGCACGCGCGCCCCAGGCTTCGGGGTCGAACCAGCGCGGGTCGGCTTGCCGCAGCTGCGTCTGGTCGAACAGAATCGACCCGACGCCACGTTCCCGGGGTCCGGCGCGGAACGGCGTCAGGCTCTCGGTGGCATCGAAAATGGCCATCAACCGAGTCTAACAAGCTTGCCAGCCCTCCCGCCTGCATCGCCCCGCTCGATCTGCCTGCTGCGCCTGTCCGCGCTGGGCGACGTGACCCACGTGCTGCCGCTGGTGCACTCTCTGCAGGCTGCCTGGCCCGGCGTGGAGCTGGCCTGGATCATCGGCAAGGGCGAGCAGCGCCTGCTCGAAGGCCTTCCCGGCGTGGAGTTCGTGGTCTACGACAAGAAGACCGGACTGCACGGAATGCGCGCACTGCGTCGTGAACTCGCCGGGCGCCGGTTCGACGCGCTGCTGCTGATGCAGCTCGCGCTGCGCGCCAACCTCCTGTCGACAGGCGTGCACGCGCGGCGGCGCATCGGTTACGACCGCGCGCGATCGAAGGAACTGCATGGCCTGTTTGTCAATGAACGCATCCGCGGAGCCGCCGGCCCGCACGTGCTGGATGTGCTTGGCAGCTTCAGCGAGCCGCTGGGCGTGACCCGCGGCAAGGTTGAATGGCGGCTGCCGGTGCCCGATGAAGCGCACGCCTGGGCCCAGGCGCAATGGCCGCGCGACGCGGCGCCGACGCTGGTCATCTCGCCCTGCTCCAGCCATGCACGCCGCAACTGGCGCGCCGACCGTTACGCCGCCGTGGCGAACCATGCCGCGCAGCGCGGCTGGCGGGTCGTCCTCTGCGGCGGCCGCAGTACGCTGGAACGCGACACAGGCGACGCCATCCTGTCCGCGATGCGGGCGCCGGCACTGGACCTGATCGGCAGGGACACGCTGAAGCAGCTGCCCGCGCTGCTGGCCCGCGCCGACCTGGTCATGACCCCCGACTCGGGCCCCATGCACATCGCAAATGCCATGGGCGCCAAGGTGCTGGGCCTGCACGCCGCCACCGACCCGCGGCGCAGCGGTCCCTATTCCGACATCCGCTACTGCGCCGACCGCTACGACGACGCGGCGCGGAGATACCTCGGCAAGCCCGCCGCGGAGCTGGCCTGGGGTACCAAGATCGAGGCGGACGGCGTCATGGACCTGGTGACCGTCGACGACGCGATCAGCGCGTTCGAGCGTCGCCGCGCCGACCTGCGTCAGCCAGGCACGCCCGGGCTGTAATCCTCGTACGACTTTTCCTCGACGTAGCTCGAGCCGAGCGCGAGGTTGATGTCCTTCTTGATCCGCGCGCGCACGTCGTTCTGCACGTAGACGCTGCGCGCGAGGGCGATGAACTCCTCGTCGAAGGCCTGGGCCTTTTCCTTGAGGCGGATGTCGTCCTCGATCACCCACAGGCGCTCGTTCACCGCCTTGAGCTCGGCCCGCAGGCGCACGATGTCGCCACCGGCGGCCGGGTGCGCCATCCAGGTCTTTTCCAGCGCCGACAGCTCGTTGCGCACGTTGGCCAGCTTGGCCGGATCGGTCATGCGTTCGGACTTGATCTGCAGGATGGCGATCTTGTCGAGCAGCTCGCCGAACGAGACGGGCACGGAAATTTCGGACATGGGTCTCTGGCTACGGACGTCAGGGACGGCCAGTGTACGCGTTCGTCTTGTGGCCCCCGCCGGTGACCCGTATCATTGCGCCCCCGGCCCTCGCGGTCGGGAACCGGAGAGGTGGCAGAGCGGTTGAATGTACCTGACTCGAAATCAGGCAGGCGTTTATAGCGCCTCGGGGGTTCGAATCCCCCCCTCTCCGCCAGATACGCAAGAGCCCCCGCAAGGGGGTTTTTGCGTATCTGGCGGCGTTCGAAGTTCCACACATTGCCGTGTGCCATCATCCCTCCACCACCACGCCGCATCACACTGCATGCCCGCTGACCTGTTCCGCGCTTCCACGCCGTTCTTCCTGACAGCCACCCCGGGAGCCGAATCGGCCCGCGCATGATCGAATTCGGCCATCTCACCCATGTCGGCTTGCGGCGCGAGCTGAACGAAGACACGTACTACGGCGACAGCGAGCTCGGGCTCTGGCTGGTTGCCGACGGCATGGGTGGCCACGAGTACGGCGAGGTCGCCAGCGCGCTCGCCCGCGAGGCGATCGTGCGCGAGACCCGCCAGGGCACGCCCCTGCCGCAGGCGATCCGCATCGCCGACGAGGAAATCATCAGCGCGTCGCGCAAGCGCCAGGACGCCTTGCCCATGGGCACCACCGTGGTCGCGGCGCGGATCACCGGCAACCGCTTCGAAGTCGCCTGGGTCGGCGACAGCCGCGTCTACGTCTGGCACGAAGGCAAGCTGGCGCAGCTGTCGCAGGACCACAGCTATGTCCAGGAACTGATCAGCCAGGGCGCGATCAGCATCGACCAGGCGCGCAGCCATCCGCACCGCAACGTGGTGACCCAGGCGCTGGGCGTGACCGACCCGCAGGCGCTCAACGTCGAGACCATGTCGGGCGAACTCTCGCCGGGCATGCAGCTGCTGCTGTGCAGCGACGGCCTGACCGAGGAAGTCGACGACAACGGCATCGCCCGCGTGCTGGCGCACACCGAATGCAGCGCCCAGGAGTGCGTGGACGGCCTGGTGGCCGCGGCGCTCGACGGCGGCGGCTCGGACAACGTCACCGTGGTGCTGGTGCGCCGCCACTGACCCGGTGCGGCGGCGTCAGGCCGTCGCGTGCTCCGCCAACGCGTCTTCGACGTCCCAGACCGCCCGCCCGGCGCGCTTGCGGATCGTGGCCAGCCGCGCCTCGTGCGCAGCCATGTCCGTCATGCCCACCGCCACCCGCGGCCGCGGCGCATCGCTCGCCGCCGGCGGCATGCGCATCATCGCCACCTGCTGCGGGTCCGTGTCCGATCCGGCCAGGCCGAGTTCGGTCTGGCCCGCGGTCATCGCCAGGTAGGCTTCGGCCAGCAGTTGCGCATCGAGCAACGCGCCGTGCAGTTGGCGATGCGAATTGTCGACACCCAGGCGCCTGCACAGCGCATCGAGTGAATTGCGTTGGCCCGGGAACCGCTGGCGCGCCATTTCCAGCGAGTCCAGCACCGCCGCCCGATCGCGGATGCGGCCATAGCCGTCACCGAGCAGCGACAGCTCGTGGTCGAGGAAGCCGAGGTCGAACGCGGCGTTGTGGATCACCAGCTCGGCGCCGTCGATGAACGCCAGGAACTCGTCGACGATCGCCGCGAACTTCGGCTTGTCGGCCAGGAATTCCAGGGTCAGCCCGGTGACTTCCTGCGCCCCGGGCTCGAACTCGCGTTCCGGATGGATGTACTGCTGCCAGGTGCGCCCGGTGGGCCGGCGCTCCACAAGTTCGACGCAGCCGATCTCGACCACGCGGTTGCCCTTGCGCCATTCCAGGCCGGTGGTTTCGGTATCGAGGACGATCTGGCGCATGGCTTCCCGGGGGGATTGGAGTGGGGCGTGGGGCGTGGCGCGTGGCGTGTGCGGGTCAGCGCAGCGCGGCGGCGGCGGCCTTGAACTTCACTGCTTCATCGCGTGCCAGCACATCGACGCGCTCGTTGTCGGGGTCGCCGGAGTGACCCTTCACCCAACGCCAGTCGATGCTGTGGCGGCCGGTGGCGGCGTGCAGGCGCTCCCACAGGTCGCGGTTCTTCACCGGATCGCCGCCTGAGGTCTTCCAGCCGCGGCGCACCCAGTTCTTCATCCACTCGGTGATGCCCTGGCGCACGTATTGCGAGTCGGTGTGGAGGGTGACCTCGCAGGCCTCGGTCAGCGTCTCCAGCGCCACGATGGCCGCCATCAGCTCCATGCGGTTGTTGGTGGTCAGCGCTTCGCCGCCCGCGAGGACACGCTCGCGCGCACCGTAGCGCAGCAGGGCCGCCCAGCCTCCGGGGCCGGGATTGCCGAGGCAGGCCCCGTCGGTATGCACCTCGATCGACTTCATGCCGCGCTCGCTCCCTGCGGCATCGCCAGGACGCGTGCCTGGCGGACCGGGGTCAAGGGCATGGCGCGCTTCTCGGCGCGGACGAGGTACGCGGCGCGGAATCCGGCACCGCTTTGCTCGCGCAGGTCGCCCTCGGTCCGCCAGCGCGGACCGATGCCATCGGACACCGCATCCGGTTGCAGGCCTGCGGCGCGCAGTCGCCGCCGCCACACCAGGGGTTCGGATGCGCGCAGGCCGTGGCCGAGCCAGTGCCAGCGGTAGGGCGACAGCGGATTGAGCAGGAACATCACCAGCCGGCCCCCGGGCACCAGGATGCGCGCAGCCTCCTCGAGCAGCGCGCGGCCACCGTCGTCGAGCGCGGCGACATGCTGCACAACCACCGTGCCGAACGCCTCGCTGGGCAGCGGCAGCGGCAGGCTGCAGCTCACCTCGCCCCGCCAGCCATCACCACAGGGCGACAGCGCCAGCCCGCGCCGGCCGGCGGGCCGGAGCGGCGGCAGCGGCGCCAGCCACAGCCAAGGCTGCGCCGGGCGCTCCGCGAGCGCACGTTCGACGGCGGATTGTTCGCTCTGCAGCAGGGCGCGGCCCGGCGTGCTGGCGAACCACAGGATGGCGGGAGCGGGTTGACCGGTCCGGAGAGGCAGGGGCATGGTCGCCATTCTAGACGCCCCGCCCGACAAGGTCCCCGGTCCCATGCAGTCGCTTGCCCTGCCCGCCTTCGCCGACAACTACATCTGGATGCTGCCGGACCTCGCCGGCGCGGGCGCGCTGGTGGTCGACCCCGGCCAGGCGGGCCCGGTCCTTGCCGCGGCCGATGCCGGGCTGCGGCCAACGGCGGTCCTGCTGACCCATCACCACGATGACCACGTGGGCGGCGTGCCCGAGCTCCTGCAACGTTGGCCCGGCCTGGCGGTGTATGCGCCGGCGGACGAGCGCATCCCCTTTGCCTGCTCCCGGGTGGGCGGCGGCGACCGGGTCGAGGCCGGTGGGCACGGCTTCGATGTGATCGCCGTGCCTGGCCATACCGTGAGCCACATCGCATTCCACGGCCACGGCCACTTGTTTTGCGGGGACACACTCTTCAGTCTCGGTTGCGGCCGCCTGTTCGAGGGGTCACCCGGGCAGATGCTCGCTTCCCTCGATCGGCTGTCCGCACTGCCGGGCGAAAGCCTGGTGTGTTGCGGCCACGAGTACACGCAGTCGAATGCCGCCTTCGCGAAGGCCGTCGACCCGGACAATCCGGCGCTTGAGCGTCGCATCGATGAGGTGACCGCCATGCGCCAGGCCGGACAGCCCACCCTTCCCGTCACGCTCGCCAGCGAGCGCGCCTGCAACCCGTTCCTGCGCGTCGACGCGCCCGCCGTCCGCGCCGCCGTCGCGGCCCATGAAGGTCGCGGGGATCTCGATCGGGTCGCGACCTTCGCCGCACTGCGGCGCTGGAAGGACGGTTTCCGCGCATGACGCGCGCTTCAGGCTGCGCAGCCACGCTGCTGTTGGGCGTGCTGCTGTTGGCAGCGTTGCCCGCAGACGCCCAATCGCCAACCGCGGGCACGCAGGCGGCGCCGACCGTGCAGCTGGCGGTGCCGGCCAGCGGCAAGCCCGACGCGCATACCGGCGTCGACATCTACGAGGCGTTCGTCGGCGGCCTGGGCCAGCCAGCCTGCGAAGACGCGAGCCCGCGCTGGGAGTCGCACTTCGCGCACGTACCGGCGCAGCTGGCGGCCGTCGACAGCGAGGTGCTGCCGCTGTTCGGCTATGTCGTGGATGCGCTGCGCCAGGCGCACCTGCCCACCGAGTACGCGCTCATCCCGTTCGTCGAAAGCGGCTACCGCCCCGGCGCCCGCAGTGCCAGCGGCCCCGCCGGCCTGTGGCAGTTCATCGCCCTCACCGCGCGCAACCACAGGATCCCGATGCGACCGGGCTTCGACGGCCGCCTGTCGCCGGTCGAGGCGACCCGCGCCGCGGTGCGTTACCTGAAGACCCTGCATGGCATGTTTGCCGGCGACTGGCGGCTTGCGGTGATGGCGTTCAACGCCGGCGAATACCGCGTGCTGGGTGCGCTCAAGCGCCACGACATGCGCGCCGCCAACGCCCGGCCGGAAGCACTCGAGAGCCTGTCCGGCATCACCCGCGCCTATGTGGTCAAGCTGCACGCGCTGTCGTGCCTGATGGTCGAGGCCGGGCGCCAGCGCGACTTCCGCGAAGCACTGGACCGTCCGGTGGCGCGCCTTGTCGCGATCGAACTGCCCGCCGACGCGGCCAGCCTGGACGCCTTCGCCGCCCGCCAGGGTCTCGACGCGGCGCGCCTGAAACGCCTGAATCCCGCCTTCGCTCCACAGGGCTCGAGCCGTGCGGGCGGCGTGCACGTACTGGTCCCGGCCGCGGCCGCGACCGCACCCCGGGGGGCCGTGGCAAACTAGGCGCTTCCGCACAACATCGGGTCCAACCACACCATGGGATTCCTGCAGGGCAAGCGCGCACTCATCACCGGCATCGCCAGCCAGCGCTCCATCGCCAACGGCATCGCCGAGGCCATGCACCGCGAGGGCGCCGAGCTCGCCTTCACCTACCAGAACGAAAAGCTCAAGTCGCGCGTCGAAGACGTCGCCGGCCGGCTGGGTGGCGGGCCCGTGTACCCGCTCGATGTCGCCGACGACGCCCAGATCGAGGCGCTGTTCACTGCCCTCGGCCAGCACTGGGACGGCCTGGACATCCTGGTGCACGCGATCGCGTTCGCGCCGCGCGAGGCGATCACCGGCCAGTTCCTCGACGGCCTGACCCGCGAGAATTTCGCGTCGGCCCATGACATCTCGGCGTATTCGCTGGCGGCGCTGGCCAAGGCCGCGCGCCCGATGATGCAGGGGCGCAAGGGCGCGGTGCTGACCCTGAGCTACCTGGGCGCGGTGCGCACCCTGCCGAGCTACAACGTGATGGGCGTGGCCAAGGCCAGCCTGGAAGCCACGGTGCGCTACCTGGCGCTCAACCTCGGGCCGGAGGGCACGCGCGTCAACGCGATCTCGGCCGGACCCATCAAGACCCTGGCGGCGGCGGGCATCGGCGGGTTCCGCAAGATCCTCGGCCATGTCGAGGCCTACACCCCGCTGCGCCGCAGCGTGACCATCGAGGACGTCGGCAACGTCGCCGCGTTCATGTGTTCGGACCTGGCGGCGGGCGTGACCGGCGAG
Source organism: Luteimonas sp. MC1825 (assembly GCF_014764385.1). NCBI lineage: Bacteria > Pseudomonadati > Pseudomonadota > Gammaproteobacteria > Lysobacterales > Lysobacteraceae > Luteimonas > Luteimonas sp. MC1825. The sequence goes on from NZ_CP061714.1 coordinate 1,992,904, forward strand.
GTGACGTATGTGGATGCCGGCTACAACATCGTCGGCATGACCGGGCTGGAAGACGCGCCTTCGGCCGACTGACCGCGACACTGCGCCAGCAACGAAAAAGCCCGGCCTGAGCCGGGCTTTTTCATGCAGCGCGGAGACGCCGGGCGCAGGCTACAAACGCGCTTCGACGATGCTGATGTTCATGCGCCGGCGCAGGGCCCGCAGCATGGTTTCGGCATCTTCTTGGCCCGCCATCTGCGCGAACTGGCTGGCCAGCATGGCGCGCTCCTGCGGACTGGCGTCCTGCGGGTTGCCGGGCGTGACCTTGTCGACGGTGAACAGCACGATGCTGCCATCGTCCTGCACGAGCTTTCCGACCGAGGGCTTGCCTTCGACGGGTCCGGCGGCGGCGAAATAGGCGTCATTGGCCTCCGCCGACGGGACAGGCATGCCGCGACGCGCGCCGGGCACGCTGGCGTACTGCCAACCCGCGGCGGCGGCGATGGCCGCGAGCGATTCGCCGCCCGCAATGCGCGCGACATCGGCATCGGCCCTGGCGATCGCCGCGGCGCGGCCACGATCGGCGCGGATCGCCGCCACGACCTGATCGCGCACATCGGCCAGCGGCAGCTCGCGCTCCGGCTGGTGCGCCGTCACCCGGATGAGCACGCTGTGCGAGGGACCGATCTCGATCGGATCGCTGACGGTGCCGTCCTGCACCAGTGCGTCCGAGAACGCGGCGCGCAGCACGGCGGGATGGGCGGCGATGCCCTGTGCGTCGCCACGCGTGAACGGGCCCAGCTTCTGCACCGGCAGCTTCGCTTCGCGCGCGGTCGGCGCAAGCGAACCGGGGTTGCGATAGACCTGGTCCACCAGGCGGCCGATCAGGTCGTTGAATGCGCGCTCGCCGTCGGTCGCCGACTGGGCGGCGGCCAGTTCGTCGCGCGCCGCTTCGAACGGCACCGACTTGCCGGCACTGACTTCGCGCAGCTGCAGCACGTGCCAGCCGAAGTCGGTCTGCACCGGCGCGCTCACCTGGCCGGGCTGCAGCGCGTACAGCGCGGTGTCGAACGCATCGCCCATGGTGTTGCGCTCGATCCACCCGAGGTCGCCACCCTGCGCCTTGGAGCCTTCGTCATCGGACTCGGCGCGCGCCACGGCCGCGAAATCCGCGCCTGCGGCCTGGACCTTCGCGGCGATCGCTTCGGCGCGTGCCTTGGCGGCGGCCTGCGCCGCGGCATCGGCGCCTTCGGGCACGCGGACCAGGATGTGCGACGCGAGTCGCTGCTCCGGCTCGACGAAGCGTGCCTTCTCCTGCTCGTAGCGCGCGCGCAGCGTGGCCTCGTCCGGCGCGGCCGGCGGCGGCAGCTTGCTGCCCTCGACCTCCACGTACTCGATGGACACCGACTCGGCTGCGCGGAAATCGCCGCGATGGCTCGCGTACCAGCCCTGGATGTCGGCCGCGCTGATGGCGCCGGTATCGGGCTGCGGCGCGGGCACCACGGCGAAGCTCACGTCGCGCTGTTCGCCGAGCAGCACCATGGTGCGGTCGAGCTGCGCCTTGGTGATGAACGCCGATCCCGCGACCTGGCGCGGCAGCATCAGCATCTGCAGGTCGGCGCGGATCTGGTCGTCGTACTCGCGCGGCGTGCGCGAAGGCACCCGCGACTGCAGCACCAGCTGGTAGCGCTGCGGATCGAAGCGACCGTCAACCTGGAAGTCCGGGATCGACTGGATCACCTCGGCCACCTGGGCGTTGCCGACCTCGATGCCGGCATTGCGCGCCGCGAGGCGCAGCACGGCCTGGTCGACGAGGCTGTCCAGCACGCGCAGCTTGTTGTCCATCGCCTCGAACTCGCGGCCGTCGAACGCTTCGCCCTGCTGCTCGCGCGCCTGCTGGCGGCTGCGCTCGAATTCGCTGCGGAAGGCCTCGGGCGAGACCTCCTCGGATGTCCAGAACAGCTTGCGGACGGGCCATGCGTCGGGTGCCGACGGCCACCATGCCGGTGGCGCCTGCACCTTGGCGGCGTAGTTCGCGGAATTCTGGAACAGGTACTGCTCCATTCCGAAGAACGCGAATGGCACCGCCAGCAGGATGACGATGGCGACGGCGATCCAGCCGGAGGTCTTGTCTCGAAGGGCTTGCAGCATGTGTCGGCACGCGGGAATGACGTAGCCGCGCAGTCTAGCGCATGGCTCGCCGAAGCGCTCCGCATCCGCGGCCACGGACCCCAAAAGAAGAAGGCGCCCTTTCGGGCGCCTTCGGGTGTAACTGGCGGAGTGGACGGGACTCGAACCCGCGACCTCCGGCGTGACAGGCCAGCATTCTAACCAACTGAACTACCACTCCGCTTTTTTGAACCTTGTACGAGCATCAGACCTTGGTGGGTGCTGAGGGGATCGAACCCCCGACCCTCTCCGTGTAAAGGAGACGCTCTACCGCTGAGCTAAGCACCCAAGCGGGTCGCTTAGTTTACGGCATCCTTCAGCGCCTTGCCAGCCTTGAAGACCGGATTCTTTGCGGCGGCGATGGCGATTTCCTCGCCGGTGCGCGGATTGCGACCGGTGCGGGCGGCGCGCTCGCGGACCTGGAAGGTACCGAAGCCGATCAGGGCAACGGTGTCGCCCTTCGACAGCGCCTTGCCCACCGACGACAGCACGGCGTCGACGGCACGCGCGGCATCGGCCTTGGACAGGTTGGCTTCGTCGGCGACAGCCTGGACCAGATCGTTCTTGTTCATGTGTTCGTTGCTCCCTGCGCGGCCCGCAAGCCGCTCGAATGAGATGGCGGGCATGTTGGCGGCGGGCCGCTCGCATGTCCGGTGTCGCGTGCGATGGAGGTCGCGATGCGCAGCGCGACTTTATACCAGCGCGATTTTGCCTGCGCAAGAAAAACCCGCTTCCATGCGTGCGTTCTGCTTCCCTGCGGACCGGTTCGCCGAGCCGATCAATGCTTGACGGCGACGCGCGGCGTGCTCTTGCGCGTGCGGCGCGGAGGCGCCGGCACCGCTTCGATCGCCGCCGCGGGTTGCGACAGCGGGCGTTCAAGCGCGAGGTCGAGTACTTCGTCGATCCACTTCACGGGAACGATGCGGATGGTATCGGTGACCGACTTCGGCATGTCGACGAGATCCTTGCGGTTCTCGTCGGGAATGATCACCGTCGTCACGCCACCACGCAACGCGGCGAGCAGCTTTTCCTTCAGCCCGCCGATCGCGGTGACCTTGCCGCGGAGCGTGATCTCGCCGGTCATCGCCACGTCGGCGCGCACGGGCACGCGGGTCAGGGTCGACACCAGCGACGTCGCCATCGCGATGCCTGCACTGGGACCGTCCTTGGGCGTCGCGCCGTCGGGCACGTGCACGTGGACGTCCTGCTTCTGCAGGAAATCGAGCGGGATGCCGAGCCCCTCGGCGCGCGCGCGCACGACCGACAACGCCGCCGACGCCGATTCCTTCATGACATCACCGAGCTGGCCGGTGAGGATCAGCTGGCCCTTGCCCGGCACCAGCGTGGATTCGATCTGCAGCAGGTCGCCACCGACCTCGGTCCAGGCGAGGCCCGTCACCAGGCCGATCTCGTTGTCCTGCTCGGCACGGCCGAAATCGAAGCGCTGCACACCCAGGTACTTGTCGAGGTTCTTCGCGTTGACCGTCAACACGCGCGCCTTCTTCTTCTGCGGACCGGCGAGCGCGATCTCCTTGACCACCTTGCGGGAGATCTTGGCGATCTCGCGCTCCAGGTTGCGCACACCGGACTCGCGCGTGTAGTAGCGCACGATGTCGCGCACTGCGTCCTCGGCGATCTTCAGTTCGCCTTCGCGCAAGCCGTTGGCCTTCATCTGCTTGGGCAACAGGTAGCGCATGGCGATGCTGACCTTCTCCTCCTCGGTGTAGCCGGGCAGGCGGATCACTTCCATGCGGTCGAGCAGAGGCCCCGGGATGTTGAGCGAGTTGGACGTCGCCACGAACATCACTTCGGAAAGGTCCAGGTCGACCTCCAGGTAATGGTCGTTGAATGAATTGTTCTGCTCCGGATCCAGCACTTCCAGCAGTGCCGAAGACGGGTCGCCACGGAAGTCCATCGACATCTTGTCGATCTCGTCGAGCATGAACAGTGGATTCTTCGTGCCGACCTTGTTGAGGTTCTGCACGATGCGGCCCGGCATGGAGCCGACGTAGGTGCGGCGGTGGCCGCGGATCTCGGCCTCGTCGCGCACGCCGCCGAGCGACATGCGCACGAACTTGCGGTTGGTGGCCTTGGCGATCGACTGCCCGAGCGAGGTCTTGCCGACGCCCGGCGGGCCCACCAGGCACAGGATCGCGCCCTTCATCTGCTTCACCCGGGTCTGCACCGCGAGGTACTCGAGGATGCGTTCCTTGACCTTCTCCAGCCCGTAATGATCCGCATCGAGGACGTCCTGCGCGACCTTGAGGTCCTTGCGCACCTTGCTGCGCTTCTTCCACGGCACGCCGAGCAGCCAGTCGAGGTAGTTGCGCACCACGGCAGCCTCGGCCGACATCGGCGACATCTGCTTGAGCTTGCTGAACTCGTTGCGCGCCTTGGCTTCCACCGCCTTGGGCATGCCCGCCTCGGCGATCTTGCGGGCGATCTCCTCGATGTCGTTCGGCGCGTCGTCGATCTCGCCGAGTTCCTTCTGGATCGCCTTCATCTGCTCGTTGAGGTAGTACTCGCGCTGCGACTTCTCCATCTGCGACTTCACGCGGCCGCGGATGCGCTTCTCCATCTGCTGCACGTCGATCTCGCCGTCGACGAAGCCGACCAGCATCTCGAGCCGCGCGGCGACGCCGACGGCCTCCAACAGGCGCTGCTTGTCCGCCAGGCGCACGCCGAGGTGTGCCGCGATGGTGTCGGCCAGGCGCGACGGCTCGTCGATGCCGGCAAGCGTCTGCAGCAGCTCGGGCGGCAGCTTGCGGTTGGTCTTCACGTACTGCTCGAACAGCGACATCAGCGAGCGGGCGATGGCCTCGACCTCGCGCGGCTCGCGGTCGGCGGCGGTGTCGACCACCGTGCCGCTGCCACTGAGCGTGCCGTCGGTTTCGCGGACGTTGGACACCGTCACCCGCGAGACGCCCTCCACCAGCACCTTGATGGTGCCGTCCGGCAGCTTCAGGAGCTGCAGGACCTGCGCCAGGGTGCCGACCGCGTACAGGTCGTCCACCCCCGGATCGTCGGTCTCGGCGGATTTCTGCGCCACCAGCAGGATCTGCTTGTCGCCTTCCATCGCCAGGTCGAGTGCGCGGATCGACTTGTCGCGGCCCACGAACAGCGGGATGACCATGTGCGGGAACACCACGACATCGCGCAGCGGCAGGACCGGCAGGTCGAGGGTGGGCTGATCGGGGGGGCTCATCGCTACTCCTGGAGGACGCGCGGCCTGGTGGCCGCATGGCCCTGTTTATGGGGTTCGGCGGGAACGGATGCAAGCACCGTGGACGCGCGTGGCGCCAGTGTGCTCAGGGGGCTCAGCGCGGCCCTGGGGTCGCGGGACCGAGGCGGGACGCCCGGCCAACGGCCATGCCCGGGCGCGTGGCCCGGGTCATTCCACCTGAACGGACAGGCAGGCGCAGCGCCTGCCTGATGCCGCGACCGCCTGTCTCAGTCGCCCGAGGCGGCCTTCGGCGCGGGGACGGCCGGGGTTTCGTAGATCAGGTACGGCTCGGACTTGTGCTCGATCACCGACTCGTCCACCACCACCTTGCTGACGTTTTCCAGCGACGGCAGGTCGTACATGGTGTCGAGCAGCACCGATTCGACGATCGTGCGCAGGCCGCGCGCGCCGGTCTTGCGCTTGAGCGCCTTGCGGGCGATGGCGGCCAGTGCGTCGGGGCGGAACTCGAGCTCCACGCCCTCCATCTCGAACAGCTTGCGGAACTGCTTGGTGATCGCGTTCTTGGGCTCGGAGAGGATCTTGACCAGCGCCGCCTCGTCCAGCTCCTCGAGCGTCGCGACCACCGGCAGGCGGCCGACGAACTCGGGGATCAGGCCGAACTTGATCAGGTCTTCCGGCTCGACGTCGGCCAGCACCTTGCCGATCTCGGTCTTGCGCTCGGAGCTCTTGAGCTTGGCGCCGAAACCGATGCCGCTGGAGTCCGTGCTGCGCTGCTGGATGATCTTGTCCAGGCCGGCGAACGCGCCACCGACGATGAAGAGGATATTGCGGGTGTCGACCTGCAGGAATTCCTGCTGCGGATGCTTGCGGCCACCCTGCGGCGGGACGCTGGCGACGGTGCCCTCGATGAGCTTCAGCAGCGCCTGCTGCACGCCCTCGCCCGACACGTCACGGGTGATCGACGGGTTCTCGCTCTTGCGCGAGATCTTGTCGATCTCGTCGATGTAGACGATGCCCTGCTGCGCCTTCTCGACGTCGTAGTCGCACTTCTGCAGGAGCTTCTGGATGATGTTCTCGACGTCCTCGCCGACATAGCCGGCTTCGGTCAGGGTCGTTGCATCGGCCATGGTGAACGGCACGTTCAACAGGCGCGCCAAGGTCTCGGCAAGCAGCGTCTTGCCGGAGCCGGTGGGACCGACCAGCAGGATGTTGGACTTGGCGAGCTCGACCTCGTCGTTCTTGGAGCGGCTCTCGATGCGCTTGTAGTGGTTGTACACGGCCACGGCGAGCGTGCGCTTGGCGCGCAGCTGCCCGATCACGTACTGGTCCAGGACCTCGAGGATTTCCTTCGGCTTGGGCAGCGAGCTGCGCGCGGACTGCGCCTTCTCCTCGAGCTCCTCGCGGATGATGTCGTTGCACAGCTCGACGCATTCATCACAGATGAACACGCTCGGGCCCGCGATCAGCTTGCGGACCTCGTGCTGGCTCTTCCCGCAGAACGAGCAGTAGAGGATCTTGCTGCTGTCGCCGGAACGGCCCTGTCGGTCTTCGGTCATGCTCTCGTCAATCTGTGCTGCGATGGTCGGTTTCGAGAATAGCACCCGCCCGGGGCCGCAAACGCACCGGACGGCGGGTCCGCGGCTGGTTGGCCGCGGGGCTGGCAGGGGCTTGAGCCCCGATCAGGCAGGCTGGATGGAGTCTTCCGGGCGGCGCTCGAGGACTTCATCGACCAGCCCGTAGTCACGGGCGGCCGCGGCGCTCTTGAAGTTGTCGCGCTCGGTGTCGTGGGCGACGGTTTCCAGCGACTGGCCGGTGTGGCGGGCCAGGATCTCGTTCAGTCGCTGCTTCATCGACAGGATCTCACGGGCGTGGATCTCGATGTCCGTGGCCTGGCCCTGGAACCCACCGAGCGGCTGGTGGATCATCACCCGCGAATTCGGCAGCGCGTAGCGCTTGCCGGCGGCGCCCGACGCCAGCAGCAGCGCGCCCATGCTGGCCGCCTGGCCGACGCAGATGGTGCTCACGTCGGGCTTGATGAACTGCATGGTGTCGTAGATCGCCATGCCCGCCGTGACGATGCCGCCCGGCGAGTTGATGTACAGGTTGATGTCCTTCTCGGGGTTCTCCGCCTCGAGGAACAGCATCTGCGCCACGATCACGTTGGCCACGTGGTCGTCGATGCCGCCGACCAGGAAGATCACCCGCTCCTTCAGCAGGCGCGAGTAGATGTCGTACGCGCGCTCGCCGCGGCTGGTCTGTTCGACCACCATCGGAACGAGGTTGAGGGCCTTGGTCTGCATGCTCATGGGGATTCCTGTGCGACGGTCGCGGTCACGCCTGCGGCGCGATCGCTTCCTGGAAGGTCAGCTGCTGGTCGGTGTGCCTGGCGCGCTCGGCGATCCAGTCGATCACCTGCTCCTCCATCACCCGGTTCTGCAGTCCACCCATAAGCTGGGGATCGTTGCGGTACAAGTCAATGACCTGCTGGGGCTCCTCGTAGGTCGAGGCGATCAGGCGCAGGCTCTCGTCGAGGCGCTTGCGGTCGAGGATGAGCTGGTGGGTGCGCGCCACCTCGCCGACCAGCAGGCCGACCAGCACGCGCTTGCGCGCCGGCTCCATGAGCTCGAGGTGCGCATCGGCGGGGATGGTGACTTCGCGGCCCTGGCGGCGTGCCTGCTCCGCGACCTGCGCAGCCAGCGCGCGCGCCTCCTGCTCGACCAGCTTCGGCGGAAGCTCCACGTGGGCGTATGCGGCGACCAGCTGCTCGCCGACGGCGCGGCGCAGCCGGTTCATCAACGCGTTCTTCAGTTCACGGTCGAGGTTGGTGCGGATGTCGGAGCGGAACTGCTCCATCTCGCCGCTCTTCACGCCAAAGCTCTTGATGAACGCCGCATCCACTTCCGGCATCACCGGCTCGGACACCTGCTCGGCACGCAGGTGCACCTGGGCGGTCTTGCCGGCCAGCTGTGGGACGCGCCAGTCGGCCGGGAAGTTGACGTCGACCGTCTTCTCGTCGCCCTTGGCCATGCCCAGCAGCGCATTCTCGATGTCGGCGAACATCGCGCCCGACCCGATCACCGCCACGCCGCGCTCGACGCCTTCGGCCGGGAGGCGCTCGTCGCCGATCTGCGACCAGGTTTCGATGTCCACCGCGTCGCCCGCCTGCGCACCACGGGTCACCGCCGACCAGCTGCGGCGCTGCTGGCGCAGGTTCTCGATCATGCGGTCGATGTCGGACTCGGTGACCTCGGCCACGTGGCGCACGACGTCGAGCCTGGCCACGTCGATCTCGCCGAAGTCGGGTACGACCTCGAACGTCGCGACATACGCCAGGCCTTCCTCGCCACGCTCGATGCGCGGCTGGCCGGCGATGCGCAGCGCGTTGTCGCGCACGGCGGCATCGAAACCTTCGCGCAGCATGCCGTCGAGGACCTCGTTGCGGACCTGCGCGCCGAAGCGCTGCTCTATCACCTTCGCCGGCACCTTGCCGGGACGGAAGCCCTTGATGCGCGCGGTGCGCCCGATCTCGCGCAGGCGGCCGCCCACCTGGTCCTCAAGCCGGTCAGCCGGCAGGCTGAAGGTCATCTTGCGCTCGAGGTTGCCCACCGACTTGACTGAAACTTGCATACCCACTCCTGCCACCGCGGACGCCGCCACGGATTGTGTTGATGGTGTAGCCGGCGGGCGGGCACAAGGCCTGGTCCGGGCGGCGGAACGGAACATTTTGGCGGATTCCGGCCGCTGCCGCCAGCACCGCCGGCGGCTGGCCCGCCGGGGCCCGGGTGGTGCGAAAGGCGGGACTCGAACCCGCACGCCGTGAGGCACTGGTACCTAAAACCAGGGCGTCTACCAATTCCGCCACTTTCGCCTGCTACCCGCCGCCGTTTCCGCGGCGGGCAAAAAAAAACGCCCGGCAGTGCCGGGCGCCTTCGGATTGGTGGGCCGTCAAGGATTCGAACCTTGGACCTATTGATTAAGAGTCAACTGCTCTACCAACTGAGCTAACGGCCCGAACGCGAAACTTTACCGCAAGGCCCGGCCGCCTGACAACCACGACCGCATGCCGGAATACTGGGGTGGAAGACGGGATTTGAACCCGCGACCCCCGGAATCACAATCCGGTGCTCTAACCAACTGAGCTACATCCACCATTGAAACCGATGCCGCCTGCCTGCCTGGCGATCACGCCGGGCCGGCAGCGCCAGCGGGCGCGCATTGTAGCGCGCTCGACGGGCGATGTGTCACGCCCGCCGCAAACGCCCGGTCGAATTGGCGCGCCCGGCAGGACTCGAACCTGCAACCACCGGCTTAGAAGGCCGGTGCTCTATCCGTTGAGCTACGGGCGCAGGTGCGTGACGTGCGGAGCGGCGCGCCATGGAACGGCGCCTGCCGGTGGTCGGGGTAGAGGGATTCGAACCCCCGACATCCTGCTCCCAAAGCAGGCGCGCTACCAGACTGCGCTATACCCCGCCGAGTGCGGACCCGCCGGCGTACCGGACGGGAGTCCATTGTCGGGAGCGCCCCGCGGAGTGTCAACGCAGGCCTTGCCGCGCCTTCAGCCGGCCCCACATGCCTTGTGACCGCGTGACGGCGTGTATCCTCGCGGCAGCCAACTCCATCTGATCCGGGGGATCATCACATGCGCAGCGGAAATCCCGTCCTCTCCGACTCCACGTTCCTCGACCTGGGCAGCGGCACCGTCGTCACCCGGGACGCCGGCGCGATGACCCTCAACGGCACGATCAACAAGACCGCCTTCCTGCTGCTGCTGACGGTGCTCACCGCGGCCTTCGCCTGGAGCCAGGCGTTCAGCGCGACGGGCGAGCTCGCCCCCGGCTTCTCGGTCTACGTGTGGGGCGGCGCCATCGGCGGCTTCGTGATCGCCATGGTCACCGTGTTCAAGAAGGAATGGTCGCCGGTCACCGCGCCCCTGTACGCGCTGGTCGAGGGCTTCTTCCTCGGCGCGATCTCAGCGATGTTCAACCACATGTACGAAGGCATCGTGATGCAGGCGGTGCTGCTGACATTCGGCACGCTGTTCGCGCTGCTGTTCGCCTACCGCTCGGGGCTGATCAAGGCCACCGAGAACTTCAAGCTGGGCGTGGTCGCGGCCACCGGCGGCATCGCGCTGGTGTACCTGGCCAGCATCGTGCTGCGCATGTTCGGCATCAACATGCCGTTCATCCACGACAGCGGGCTGATCGGCATCGGATTCAGCCTGTTCGTGATCGTGATCGCGGCGCTCAACCTGGTGCTGGACTTCGATTTCATCGAGACCGGTGTCGAAAAGGGCGCACCCAGGTACATGGAGTGGTACGGCGCGTTCGGCCTGATGGTGACGCTGGTGTGGCTGTACATCGAGTTCCTGCGCCTGCTGTCGAAGCTGCAGTCGCGCAACTGACGCCTGCCGCACGGCGTCACCGTAAAGGGCGCCTCCGGGCGCCCTTTCCCATGGCGTCAGGTGCCATCGCCCGGTGCGGCGCGGGGTGGCGTGGGCGCGCGCCTGGGCCACGCCATGAACCCGATGGCCACTACCGCCAGGATCCAGCAGTAGTAGACCGCGCCGCTCAGCGCAACCGGCGACACCGACGCAAGCGAGGCCGCGAGCAGGATCTGCGCGCCATACGGCAGCAGGCCCTGGGGTACGCAGGCGAAGATGTCGAGCACACTGGCCGCGCGTGGCGGGCTGATGCCGTGGCGTGAAGCGATGTCCTTGGCCACGCCGCCGCTCACCAGGATCGCCACGGTGTTGTTGGCGGTGAACACGTCCGCGGTGGCGGACAGCGCGGCGATGCTGAACTCGCCGGTGCGACGCCCGCGATGGCCCCGCGCGAAGCGCGCGATCACCTGCGCCAGCCACTCCAGCCCACCGCTGGCCTTCATCAGCGCACCCAGGCCGCCGATCAGCAACGACAGCAGCAGGATCTCGACCATGCCTTCAAACCCGATCCAGACGTCGCCGGCAAACTGCACCACGTCGTAGTCGTTGCCGAGCGCCAGCCCGAACCCGGCCGACAGCGCCAGGCCGATCGCAAGCACGACCAGCACGTCCAGGCCCAGCAGTGCCAGCACCAGCACCAGCGCGTAGGGCAGCGCCAGCCAGGGCGACGCGGAGACATCGGCAGTGACCGGTGCCGAATCGCCCAGGAACGCGAGCAGCACCATGGTGGCCAGCGCCGCCGGGAGCGCGATCCTGAAGTTCTCGCGGAACTTGTCGCGCATCTCCGCGCCCTGGCTGCGCGTCGCGGCAATGGTGGTGTCGGAGATGATCGACAGGTTGTCGCCGAACATCGCCCCGCCGAGGACCGCGCCCAGTACCACCACGCGATCAAGACCCGAGGCATCCGCCACGCCGAGCGCAATCGGCACCACGGCCGCGATCGTGCCCATGGACGTGCCGATAGCCAGCGAGATCAGCGCCGCCAGCACGAACAGGCCCGGCAGGATCAGCCCGGGCGGGAGCGCACCGATGCCCAGCGCCACCACGGCGTCCACCGCGCCGATCGCCTTGGACACATACGCGAACGCGCCCGCCAGCAGGAAGATCAGGCACATCATCATGATGTTGGGATCACCCATGCCGCGCAGCAGGATCTCGCCGGCCGGCAGGCCCCGTCGGTGGGCCAGCCACGCACCCAGCCCCAGCGCCGGCAGGATCGCCACCGGAGCGCGTAACTGGTAGAAGCCCATCGCCTCGCCCTGGGCCGTGAAGTACAGGCCCGCGCCGAAGAACAGCGCCAGGAACAGCAGCAACGGGGTCAGCGCGAGCGCGCTGGGACGGACTTCCATCGCTCTATCCGGATAAAGGGATCGGCGATTGTGGGGCGTGGCAGCGTCCCTGTCGACGCGCGCCACAGGATGACGTCGTTCCAGAAACGGAACGGGCGCCGAAGCGCCCGTCCAATTGCAATGCTGGTGCCGTGGATCAGGCCACGCGGCTGGCGATCGCCTTGGCGAACGTCATGGTGGTGCCCTCGCCTCCCAGGTCCGGGGTCAGCGAATCGCGGGCCTCGAGCGTGGCCACGATGGCCGCGCGCAGGCGTGTCGCCTTCTCCGGCATGCCGAGATGGTCGAGCATCTGCGCGGCGCCGAGCAGCAGGGCGCAGGGGTTGGCGATGCCCTTGCCGGCGATGTCCGGGGCCGAGCCGTGCACCGCCTCGAAGATCGCGGCATCGGCGCCGATGTTCGCACCGGGAGCCAGGCCGAGGCCACCGACCAGGCCGGCGCACAGGTCGGAAATGATGTCGCCGAACAGGTTGGTGGTCACGATGACGTCGAACTGCTCCGGGCGCATCACCAGCTGCATGCAGGTGTTGTCCACGATCATCTCGTTGCATTCGATGTCGGGGTACAGCGCGGCCACTTCGCGGGCAACGTTCAGGAACAGGCCCGAGGTGGACTTCAGGATGTTCGCCTTGTGCACAACGGTGACCTTCTTGCGACCGGTGCGGCGCGCCAGCTCGAACGCGTAGCGCACGATGCGCTCCGACCCCTTGCGCGTGGTGCGCGTGATCGAGATGGCGCTGGAGCCGTCGGCCGCAGTCTCCTGGCCTTCGGCGCTGTACGCACCCTCGGTGTTCTCGCGCACCGTGACCACGTCGACGCCTTCGCTGAAGCGCGAACGGGTGTTGGGGAAGGACGTTGCCGGGCGCACGTTGGCGTACAGGTCGAACCGCCGGCGCAGCTCGACGTTGATCGACGAGAAGCCGCCGCCCACCGGGGTGGTCAGCGGGCTCTTCAGCGCCACGCGGTTCCTGCCGATGGAGTCGAGCGTGGCCTGCGGCAGCAGCTCGCCGTGCTTTTCCAGCGCGACCAGGCCGGCGTCGGCTTCTTCGTAGACAAGGTCGAGGTCCATCGCCTCGAGCACGAGCAGGGTGGCGTCCATGATCTCCGGGCCGATACCGTCGCCGCGGATGACCGTGATGGTGTGGGTCATTGTGTTGGGGTCCATGCAGGAAGACGCCGGGCGGGGGGCACGTGGCGTCGAGAGGCTTGAATCAGCAAGCAATTATGCCGCAAGCCGCGCTCGGCCGTGCGCTCCGAGGGCCGGACACCGCAGTCCGGCCACGCCTCAGTCGTGCACGTGCGGCCCGGCGACGGCCTCGCCGGCCTCCAGCCGGTCGAGGAAATCGACCGCGCGGCGCATGTGCGGGATCACGATGCTGCCGCCCACCACCAGCCCGACCGAGAACGCCTCGAACATCTCGTCGCGTCCCACCCCCGCCTCGCGGCACTGCGCCACGTGGTAGCTGATGCAGTCGTCGCAGCGCAGCACCAGTGACGCCACCAGGCCGAGCAGTTCCTTGGTCTTCACGTCCAGCGCGCCAGCCTGGTAGGTCTGGGTGTCGAGTGCGAAGAAGCGCCGCACCACCTGGTTGGGCTCGGCCAGAATCCGCTCGTTCATGCGCTGGCGGAAGGCGGTGAACTCGCGCAGGCGCGCGTCTTCGGCGGAATCCGTACTCATGCGCCCTTCCCCGCCAGCAGCGGCTCCAGGCCGCCGGCGCGGTGCAGCGCCATCAGGTCGTCATAGCCGCCCACGTGCACGTCGCCGACGAAGATCTGCGGCACCGAGGTGCGGCGCGCCAGGGCGACCATCTTCTCGCGTTCGGCGGGATCGGTGTCGATGCGCACCTCTTTCCACTCCAGGCCCCGACTGCGCAGGAAGTTCTTGGCGGCCACGCAGTAGCCGCAGATGGCGCTGGTGTACAGGGTGATCTCGGGGGCGATGGACTCGTTCAATGTGCTCTCCGGAAACTTGCGCGACGTGGTGCGGTCGATTGTGGGGGCAAGCGCCGCGATTTCCAGCACCCGCAGGGGTGGCGCGTGCCATCCGGCGCAGCCGGCCGGGATGGATTAACGTCGGATTCACGCCCTGGGCGCCCCAGCCCACCATGCTGTCCGTCGCCGCTGCACGTTTCCAAAGCCGCCCTCCGCCCGACCGAGCCCCACGACCCATGCGCCTGCTGTCCGCCACCACCGCCGTACTGGTCCTCGCACTCGCGGCCGGCCACGCCCCCGCACAGGAGCAGCGCCTGCCCGACATCGGCTCCTCCGCCGCCACCCTGCTCGGCCCGGCGCAACAGGAGGAATACGGCAGCATGCTTCTGGCGCAACTGCGCCACTACGGCTACGTGCTCGACGATCCGCTGGTCGACAGCTGGCTGCGCGGGCTCGGCAACCGGCTGTCGGCATCCAGTGACAGGCCGACGCAGGACTTCACCTTCTTCATGATGAAGGACCGGTCGGTCAACGCCTTCGCCACGCTCGGCGGCTACATCGGCACCAATGCCGGCCTGGTCCTGACCGCCGGCAGCGAGGACGAGGTCGCGGGGGTGCTCGCGCACGAGGTCGCCCATGTCACCCAGTCGCACGTGCTGCGCGGGGTGGAGCGTGCACAGCGCGACAGCGTGCCGATGCTGCTGGCGATGCTCGGCGCGATCGCGGTCGCCAGCCAGTCCGACAGCAGTTCCTCCGGCGAGGCCGCCATGGCCGCGGTCGCCAGTGCCCAGGGCTTGGCCTTGCAGCGGCAGATCGATTACACGCGCTCCAACGAATCGGAGGCCGACCGGCTCGGCATGCGCACCCTGGCGCGCAGCGGCTACGACACGGCGGCGATGGCCCGGATGTTCGAGCGCATGCAGGCCCTGTCGCGCACCAACCAGGGGGGTGAACGCGAGCGCCTGCCCGACTACCTGCGCACCCACCCGGTCACGACCACCCGCATCAGCGAGGCGCGCCAGCTGGCCGAACAGCACGCAGCCGCGCCGGGCAACCCGGCGCTGGCCACCCGCGGGCTGGCCGGTGACAACCCGCTGCTGCCGCATGCGCTGCGCATCGGCACCCCGTCGGCCTCCACAGGCGACGGCCGTTTCGCGTGGGCCCGCGAGCGGCTGCGCGTGCTGAGCGCGGACACCCCGGCCGCGGCGATCGCGGAATACCAGCGCCTCGCGCGTGCGGCTGCCCTGGATGACGCGCAACGCTACGGGTTCGGCCTGGCGCAGCTGCTTGCCGGCAATGGCGCCGCGGCCGCAGGGGAGTTCGAGGCCCTCCTGCCAGCGCATGGCGACGACACCTGGCTCGCCATCGGACTCGCCCAGGCCGACGCGCGCCGCGGGCGCCACGCCGCAGCGGACGCGCGTTTCGAGGCCCTGGTCCAGCGCATGCCGCGCAATCGCGCGGTGGTGCTTGCCTACGCCGAGATGCTTGGCGAACGGAACAATGCCGACGCCGGCCGCCGTGCCCAGGACATCCTGCGGCCGCTGCTCGGCAGCTCGAGCGAAGACCCGGTGTTCCAGCGCACCTTTGCGCGTGCCAGCGAGATCGCCGGCGACCCGGTCCGCGCCGGCGAGGCCTGGGCGGAATCGTCATTCCTCAACGGCCGCGCCGAAGCGGCCCTGATGCAGCTCAACACGCTGCGCCGCCGCGAGGACCTCGACTATTACGCACGCGCCCGCATCGACGCGCGCATCGCCGCGATCACCCCGATCGTGCTCGAGCTGCAGCGCCAGGGAATCCGCGACCCCGATCTGCGCCGCTGAGGAAGGCCCGGCCGCCCCGGCGCCGTGTCACCAAACCGTCACCAAACCGTCGTCTAATGCTTGCGTCCCCCCTCCGCGAGCCGTGAACGCGTGCAAAAGCGCATCCTCATCGTCGACGACGAGCCGGCCATCCGCGACATGGTTGCCTTCGCGCTCCGCAAGGGCGATTACGACCCGGTCCACGCCGGCGATGCCCGACAGGCCCAGGAAGCGATCGTGGACCGCGTGCCAGACCTGATCCTGCTCGACTGGATGCTGCCCGGCACCAGCGGCATCGAGCTGGCACGGCGCTGGCGGCGCGAGCCGCTGACGCGCGACGTGCCGATCATCATGCTGACCGCGCGCGGCGAGGAGAATGACCGCGTCGGCGGCCTGGAAGCCGGCGTCGACGACTACGTGGTCAAGCCATTCTCCTCGCGTGAACTGCTCGCCCGGATCCGCGCGGTGATGCGCCGCTCGCGCGAGGACGACGAGGACGGCAGCGTCCACGTCGGCGGACTGCGCATCGACGGCGCCGCCCATCGCGTGTTCGCCGGCGCCGAACCGGTCGCGATCGGGCCCACCGAATACCGCCTGCTGCATTTCTTCATGACCCATCCCGACCGGGTGTACTCGCGCTCGCAGCTGCTCGACCATGTCTGGGGCGGCAGCGTCTATGTCGAGGAGCGTACGGTCGACGTGCATATCCGCCGCCTTCGCAAGACGCTGGAACCGGTCAGCCTCGATGCCATGGTGCAGACGGTGCGTGGCGCGGGTTACCGATTCTCCGCCTCCGTCTAGACTGGCGGCATGCCGCCCACCGCAAAATCCGCCTGGCTGCGCACCCTGGCCACCCTGGCCACGGTGCTCGCGGGCGCGCTTGCCCTCGGGTTCGCGGTCGGCAAGCCCTGGCCGGCGCTCGCGCTAACGGCGCTGGCGCTGCTGGCCGGCCATGTGCTGCGCTTGCGCCGCCTGCTGACGCGCGTGGACACCCGCCAGCGCATGCCACCGCCGGGCCACGGCCGCGGCACCTGGAGCGAGGTGGAACGCCTGCTGCACCGTCGACGCCAGGATGCCCGCACGCGTGACCGGCGGCTGGTCGAAATGCTGCGGGCCTACCGTACCGTGGCCGCGGTGCTGCCGGACGCGCTGGTGATCGTGGACCGCAACAGCCAGCGGCTGCTCTGGTCGAACAGCGCCGCGACCACCCTGCTCGGCCTCGATTACCCGCGCGACCAGGGGGCGAGCATCAGCGAACGGCTGCAGCCGCTGCCGATGGCGCGCTGGCTCAGCGCCGGCCGCCATGCGGAGCCGATGTTCGACGTCGCCTCGCCCGTCGATGCCGGCGTGCGCCTCAGCTTGCGCCTGATCCCCTATTCCGACTCGCTGTGGCTGCTGGTCGCGCGCGACGTGGGCAAGATGGTGCGCCTCGAGCAGATGCGTCGCGACTTCGTCGCCAATGTCTCGCACGAACTGCGCACCCCGCTGACCGTGGTGCACGGTTACCTGGACATGTTCGACCCGGAGGACAACCCGGAATGGGCTCCGATGCTGGAGGAAATGCGCAGGCAGTCGCAGCGCATGACCCAGCTGGTCGAGGACCTGCTGACCCTGTCGCGGCTGGAAGCCCAGGAGGCGCTGCCGGACGAGCCCGTGTCGATGGCATCGATGCTGGCCACGCTGCGGCGCGAGGCCGAGGCGCTCAGCAAGGGCCGCCACGTGATCACGGTCGAGGACCATGCCGGTGTCGACCTGGCGGGCTCCACCCGGGAACTGCACAGCGCGTTCTCGAACCTCGTGGCCAACGCCGTGCGCTATACGCCCAGCGGTGGCGCGATCTCGATCGGGTTCATGCGCAACGCGGAGGGTGGCGCGGATCTCGCAGTGCGCGACAGCGGCTACGGCATCCCGGCCGACCACCTTCCGCGACTGACCGAACGCTTCTACCGCGTCTCCACCAGCCGCACGCGCGAGACCGGCGGCACCGGCCTGGGGCTCGCGATCGCCAAGCACGTGCTGCAGCTGCACCAGGCCCGCCTCGGCATCGAGAGCGAGGTCGGGCGCGGCAGCACGTTCACCTGCCACTTCGTCGCCGCGCGCATCGTCGAGCGCGACGACGACGACCACCACGGAGAACAGCGCGCCCATGAGCACGCCCGGTAAGACGCCCAGGCGGCGCGCAAGCGCGCCCCGGTCCAACAAGCTGGCGACCTCGACGCAGGCCCCGGCGCCCGTTGACACGCAGGGCACCCAGGAGCAGTCCGACGCCGACCCGCTGCGCGATCCGGCCCTGTACCTCAACCGCGAGCTGTCGCAGCTGGACTTCAACTTCCGGGTCCTCGCCCAGGCGCAGGACGCGTCCATGCCGTTGCTGGAACGGCTGCGCTTCCTGTGCATCTCGTGCACCAACCTCGACGAGTTCTTCGAGATCCGCGCCGCCACCGTGCGCCATGCGCAGGACTTCGACATGCCGCTTCCGGTCGATGGGCTGGCACCGGCCACCGTGCTCAGGCGCATCCACGAACGCACCGCGGACCTCGTGGACGCGCAATACCAGTGCTGGAACGACGTGCTGCGCCCGGCGCTGGCCGACGCCGGCGTGCGCGTGCTGTCGCGCGACACCTGGAACACGCGCCAGAAGCGCTGGCTGCGCGCGTATTTCCGCGAGGAGATCCTGCCGGTGCTGTCGCCGCTCGGACTCGACCCGTCGCATCCGTTTCCGAAAATCCTCAACAAGTCGCTGAACCTGGTGGTGGTGCTGAAGGGCAAGGATGCATTCGGGCGCAGCGGGCACCTGGCGATCGTGCGCGCACCGCGCTCGCTGCCGCGCATCATCCGCCTGCCCGAACGCGTATCCGGCGGCGAGCACGACTTCGTGTTCCTGTCGGCGATGCTGTCGGAGTTCGTCGACGACCTGTTCCCGGGCATGACGGTGAAAGGGGCGTACCAGTTCCGGGTCACCCGCAACTCGGAGTTGATCGTCGACGAGGACGAGATCGAGAACCTCGCGCTGGCGCTGCGCGACGAGCTGGTCGGCCGCGGCTACCTGCGCGCGATGCGCCTGGAGATCGCCTCCGATTGCCCCAAGCCGATCGTCGAGGGCCTGCTGCGCAACTTCGACCTGCCCGAAAACGCGGTGTACCGCATCAACGGGCCGGTCAACCTCAACCGCGTGATCCAGGTGTACAACGAGGTCGACCGCCCGGAACTGAAATTCCCCGCGTTCCAGCCGCGGCAGCTGTCGGGCGGTGACGCGATGTTCGAGCGCATCGCCGCGGGCGACGTGCTCCTGCACCACCCCTTCGACGCGTTCACGCCGGTACTGGAACTGCTCAAGCAGGCATCCACCGACCCGGGCGTGCTGGCGATCAAGCAGACGCTGTACCGCACCGGCAAGGACTCGGCGATCGTCGAGCACCTGGTGCAGGCGGCGCGCAACGGCAAGGACGTCACGGTGGTGGTCGAGCTGCGGGCGCGCTTCGACGAGGAGGCCAACCTCGGCCTGGCCGACCGCCTGCAGGACGCCGGGGTGCAGGTGGTGTACGGGGTGGTCGGCTACAAGACCCACGCCAAGATGCTGCTGGTGGTACGCCGCGAGGGCAAGCGCATGCGTCGCTACGTGCACATGGGCACCGGCAATTACCACAGCGGCACCGCGCGCGCGTACACCGACATCGGGCTGCTCACCGCCGACCCCGGGATCGGCAGCGACGTGCACCAGATCTTCCAGCAGATTTCCGGGTTGGCGCCGGCGATCCGGCTCAAGCGCCTGCTGCAATCGCCGTTCACCCTGCACGCGGGCGTGATGGCGCGCATCGAGCGCGAGGCCGGCTTCGCGCAGGACGGGCGCGCGGGCCGCATCATCGCCAAGATGAACGCCTTGAACGAGCCGCAGGTGGTGCGTGCGCTGTATGCCGCTTCGCAGGCCGGCGTGCAGATCGACCTGATCGTGCGCGGTGCATGCACCCTGCGCCCGGGAATCCCGGGCGTTTCCGACAACATCCGCGTGCGCTCCATCGTCGGCCGCTTCCTCGAGCACAGCCGCGTGTACTGGTTCGGCAACGACGGCGCGCCGGAAACCTTCTGTGCCAGCGCCGACTGGCTGGAGCGCAACCTGCTGCGCCGCGTTGAAACCTGCTTCCCCATCATCGACCCGGTGATCGCCGAACGCGTGCGCCGGGAAACGCTCGAGAACTACCTTGCCGACAACACCACTGCCTGGGAGCTGCAGGACGATGGCAGCTACCGCCAGCTCGCGCCCGCGGAGGGCGAGCCGCCACATTCCGCGCAGGCGGCACTGATGGCGGGGACCGGATGATGAACGACACGCGCGCATCGGCCACCGCCTCGCAATCGCAGCCGCTGGAGGACGGCGACATGCTGGCGGCCATCGACCTCGGCTCGAACAGCTACCACATGGTCGTTGCGCGCTACACGCTGGGCCAGCTGCGCGTCGTCGACCGCCTGCGCGAGACCGTGCGCATGGCCGAAGGACTCGATGCCAAGGGCGGGCTGGTCACCGAGGTGCGCCAGCGCGCCCTGCAATGCCTGGCGCGTTTCGGCCAGCGCATCCGCGATATCCCCCCGCACCGCGTGCGCGCCATCGCCACCAATACCGTGCGCCGCCTCGCCGCGCCGCAGGCGTTCCTGATGCCTGCCGAGACCGCGCTCGGCCATGCGATCGAGGTCGTGGCCGGCCGCGAGGAGGCGCGCCTGGTCTACCTCGGCGTAGCACACGCGCAGCCGCCCAAGAACGACCAGCGCCGGCTGGTGATCGACGTCGGCGGCGGCTCGACCGAATGCATCATCGGCCGCGGATTCACCACCATCGAACGCGAGAGCGTGCAGGTCGGGTCGATCGCCACCACGCGCCGCTTCTTCTCCAACGGCCGCCTGTCACGGCGCAAATGGCGCGATGCCCTGATCGAGGTCTCCGCCGAATTCCAGCAGTTCGCCAGCGCCTACCGCAGCCTCGGCTGGCACGAAGCGATCGGCACATCGGGCACCAGCAAGGCGATCGGCGAGATCTGCGCCACCATGAAGCTCACCAAGGGCGCGATCACCGCCGAGGCCCTGGCCACCGTGCGCGAGCGGCTGCTGCGCGCAGAGCTCATCGACGACATCGACCTGCCGTCGCTGTCGGCCGACCGTCGCCCGATCATCGCCGGCGGACTGCTCGCACTGGAAGCCGCGTTCGACACGCTCGGGCTGCAGCGCATGATGGTCAGCAAAGCCGCGCTGCGCGAGGGCGTGCTGTACGACATGCTGGGACGCGCCGGCGATGCCGATCCGCGCGAGGCGTCGATCGCGGCACTGGTGCTCCGCTATGGCATCGACCAGGCGCAGGGCGCACGGGTCGCGGCCACGGCCCTGGCGTTGTTCGACCAGGTCGCGGCGGCGTGGTCGCTGTCGCCCGACGACCGGCTGATGCTGGACTGGGCCGCACAGCTGCACGAGCTGGGGCTCTCCATCGCGCACAGCCAGTACCAGGTGCACGGCGCCTACGTGGTCGAGTATTCCGACATCGCCGGCTTCTCGCGCCAGGAGCAGCAGTTCCTGGCGGCGCTGGTGCGCACGCATCGGCGCAAGGTCCCGAAGTCGGCGTTCGAGGCACTTCCCGACCGCCTGTTGCCCGAGGCGCGGCGCCTGGCGATCCTGCTGCGCCTGGCGGTCCTGCTGCACCGCGGCCACGAAGAAGCCCATATCCCGGGCCTGCGCGTGGTCGCCGAAGGCAGCATGCTGTCGCTGGACCTCCCGACGCGCTGGCTCGGCGAGCGTCCGCTGCTGCAGGCCGACCTGGACGGCGAGCCGGGCGAGATCGGCGCCCTCGGCATCGTGTTCCGGATGGGCTGAAGCGTGGCGCGGGAGCCGCGTGCGGCGCTTGCGCGCCGATCAGTCCTTGGCGCGCGCCGAATAGATGCGCACTTCGGTCCTGCCGTCCGGCTTGGGCACGAACACCATCTGCGTCTGCGACAGCACGTCGCCGCCCGCGGCGGTGATGTAGAACAGGCCCCAGTCCTGGGCATCGCCCATGCGGTCGAAGCTGCCGACGATGCGACAGCTGGCCTTCCTGCACGCGATGTCGACGTTGCCCGGCGTCAGCCCGGTCGCAGCCATGGTGTCCCCGGAGATGGTGGCCACCAGCGTGCGTTCGGTGGACGGCCCGGTCGCCGGATCGGCGACGTCCCGCGCGAACTGCGCCTCGAGCTCGCGCAGCTGCCGGTCGCGCGCCGCCGCCGCCTCTTCTGCTGATTGCGTCCGTCCCATCGCGGTCGCCTCATCGCCATCGCGCGCGCCCATGCCCACGCCCAGACCCGGATCCGGTTGCGCCGGACGGCGTCGCAGCCCGTCGGCGCCACCGGTTTCCAGCGCGGCCATGCGCTCGGTCAATTGCGCGATCGCGTCGGCGTCGGGCTTGGCGCGGTCCTTCGGCCCCCACACCAGTGTGGCCACCAGCGCGATCACCGCGAGCGCCGCGATCATCCACGGCAGGCGTTCCCGGAAACCCTTCTTGTTCGGCTCGACGCTCATCGTTGCTCCTGCGGACCAGGGCCGTGGTGGCCGAGGCAAGGCATGCACTTTAAACGCAAGCGAGCCACGGATTCCGCCACCTCACCAGCCCGCCGCGCCTACCATCCGCTACCGTATCGCCCGATGCTATGCTCGGCGCACCCGTCACAGGAGCATGGAATGACGCATCGCGTTCTGCTCGCACTGGCCTTGGCCTGCCTTGTACTCGCGGGCTGCACCAGCGGCCCGGTGCGCCGGGTCTCCGAGCCCGCCGCCAGCATCCAGCAGCTCACCGTGGCCGCCGACGGGAGCTGGTCGGTGGAGCTGAGGCTGCAGAACTACAGCAGCGTCCCGATGCGCTTCGACAGCCTCACCTTGGATGTCCGTATCGGCGACCAGGCCGCAGGCAAGCTCCTCCACCAGCCGGCGTTGACCGTCGGGCCCGAGTCCGCCGACGTCGTCAGCGTCACGATGCGTCCCGACGCGGGCGCACGCATGGTCCTGGCCGACGCACTCGCCTCGCGGCGCGGCGTGGATTACGCGCTGGAAGGCAGCATCGACGCCGCGCCTGCAGATCGCAGCTCATCCCGCAGCTACAGGATCCTCCGCAAGAGCGCGCTGAGCCCGATGCCGGGCCTGCCCGGCGTGCTGCGCTGAGCGCCTGCGACAGGCACGACGCACCCCACCCAGACCAGGACACCGCGCGAACCCATGAGCAATTACCAGGCCCCGATCGACGATGTGCGTTTCGTGCTCAACGACGTGTTCAACGCCCAGGCGTTGTTCGCGCGCCTCGGATTCCACGATGCCAGCGCGGACGTGGTGGATGCCGTGCTCGAGGAAGCCGCGCGGTTCACCGGCAGCGTGCTCGCCCCGCTCAATGCCGTCGGCGACCAGCAGGGCTGCCACCACGACCCCGCGACGGGCGATGTCAGCACGCCGGACGGCTTCAAGGCGGCCTATGCTCAGTTCATCGACGCCGGCTGGCCGGGCCTCACTGCCGACCCGGCGTTCGGTGGACAGGGAATGCCGCACATGCTCGGGCTGTCGGTCAACGAGATGGTCAACGCGGCCAACCTTGCCTGGGGCAACTTCCCGCTGCTGTCGCACGGCGCGGTGATGGCCATCGAGCGCCACGGCGAGGACTGGCAGCGCGACGTGTTCCTGAAGCCGCTGGTCGAAGGCCGCTGGACCGGCACCATGTGCCTGACCGAACCGCACTGTGGCACCGACCTGGGCCTGCTGCGGACGCGGGCCGAGCCTGCCGCGGACGGCACCTACGCGATCCACGGCACCAAGATCTTCATCACCGCCGGCGAGCACGACTTCACCGACAACATCGTGCACCTGGTGCTGGCGCGGTTGCCCGACGCACCGCCCGGGCCCAAAGGCATCTCGCTGTTCGTGGCGCCCAAGCTCAAGGTCGGCCGCGACGGCAGCATCGGCGCACGCAACGCGCTGCGCTGCGGGTCGATCGAGCACAAGATGGGCATCAAGGGCTCGGCCACCTGCGTCATGAATTTCGACGGCGCAGAAGCCTACCTGGTCGGCGAGGCGCACGGCGGCCTCAAGGCCATGTTCACCATGATGAACTCGGCGCGCATCGGGGTGGGCCTGCAGGGGCTGGGACTCTCCGAGCGCGCGTACCAGAACGCACTGCGCTACTCGCGCGAGCGCCTGCAGTCGCGTTCGCTGTCCGGGGCGAAGTTCCCGGACAAGCCCGCCGACCCGATCATTGTCCACCCCGACGTGCGGCGCATGCTGCTCTCCATCAAGTCGCTGGTGGAAGGCAGCCGCATGCTCGCGCTGCAGGCGGCCAGCCTGCTCGACATCGCCTCGCATTCCAGCGATGCCGACGAGCGCGCGCGCGCCGAGACCCTGGTCGGGTTCCTCACGCCGATCTCCAAGGCCTGCCAGACCGAATGGGGCATCGAAAACACCTACAACGCGCTGCAGTGCTTCGGTGGCCACGGCTACATCGTCGAGCACGGCATGGAGCAGCTCGCGCGCGACGCGCGCATCACCACGCTGTATGAGGGCACCACCGGCATCCAGGCGCTGGACCTGATCGGGCGCAAGACGGCGTCCTCGCAGGGCGCCGGCCTGAAGCTCTTCCTGGCCGAGGTGGAGGCGTTCTGCGCCGCCCATGCCGATGATCCGGAACTGGGCGCCGATGTCGCCATCCTGCGTGCCAAGGCCGCGGAGTGGACGGTGCTGACCAGGAACGTGCTGCAGCGCGCGGCCGAGAATCCGGAGGAGCTTGGCGCGGCCAGCCACGACTACCTGTTTTATTCCGGCTACGTGGTGCTGGCCTACTGGTGGCTGCGCGCCGCCGCCGCGGCGCGTGAGTCGTCGCGGAGCCAGGCGTTCAAGGACGCCAAGCGCGAGACCGCGCGCTTCTATTTCGCGCGCATCCTGCCACGCACCCTGGCGCACGCCGAGGCGATGGCTTCGGGCGCCGCATCGCTGATGACGCTCGAGGCCGACGCCTTCGACGCCTGACCTGCGTCTGCCGCCCCGCCGCCGGCCAGCTCCGGCGGCGCTACACAAGCCGTAGTCGAGGGCGTATAAGCTGTTGTTCCCATGGAACCCGACAGAGCGAAACTTCGCCTCGTCCGCGGCATGGGCCCCGCCCCGCCGGCCGCCGTTGGCCTCCCGGCAGGCGCCGGCCGACATGCGCTTGACCGCGTACGCCTGCTGTCCCTGGATGCCCACGGCCGCGCCCTCGACTGGATGAGCTGGCAGGACGCGACCTGCCTCTACGTGCGCGGCGCCGTGGCCTGGACGCTGGGCGATCCCTGCCTCGCGGTGCGCGGCGGCACCTGCCGCGCCACCGGCCTGCGCAGCCTCGTGGAACTCCATCCGATCGTCGCCGCGCGCAGCCAGGCGCGCTCGCGCGCGCTCAACCCGACGCCCGCGCTGACCAACACCGCGCTGTTCGCCCGCGACCAGCACCTGTGCCTGTACTGCGGGCGCGACGTGGCGCATCGCCACCTGACCCGCGACCATGTGCATCCGCTCTCGCAGGGCGGCGAGGACGCCTGGGAGAACGTGGTCACCGCCTGTTTTCCGTGCAATTCGCGCAAGGGCGGGCGCACGCCGCAGCAGGCGTCGATGCCGCTGCTCGCGGTGCCGTACCGGCCGAGCTGGATCGAGCACCTGATCCTCTCCAACCGCAACATCCTCGCCGACCAGATGGCATTCCTGAAGAGCCAGTTGCCGAAGAAACCGCGCCACTGAGCGACATCCGCGCGTGCCGCCACGAACAAGCGCGACCACGGTCACCAAACGCCCGGCGCAGGTGACGCGCAGCAGCCGCAACTGCCGCAGCGCGCGCGTTGACGCAGCTGCCACGCTCCCGGACACTCGCTCATCACTGTTTCCGGAGCATGTTCGCCCATGTCGCTGACCCTCGGCCTGACCGGCATGGACCCGGCTACAGAAACGGCGTTGAAGGCCGCGTTCGACGATGGCAACGCACGCCTCGGCGGCGCGTGGCGCCTGCTCCCGGAAGCCGAAGCCGACCACGTCGTCGTCGACATGGACAGCATGTACGGTCCGATGAGCTGGCTGCGCCTGCATGCCGCCGGACGCCACGTGATCGGGCTGACGTCGGCGGCGCGGAGCCAGACCGAGTTCCGCCTTGGAAGGCCATTTGATGGCGCCCAGGTCGCAGAGCTGCTGGCCGAAGTCGCGCGCAGCGTCGGTGTCGAGCTTGCCGCCACGCCGGCGCCCGGGATCGGAAGCGCCGCCGCGAATGCGGCTCCCGCGGCCGCGGAACAGCACGAAGCGGTTGCACCCGCACCGGTTGCAGCCAACGCCATGTCCGCGGCACTGGATGCAGTGGAAGCCGCCCCACCACCCGTGGCGCCCGCGCCACCCGCAGCGGTGGCAGCGCTGCCGGAACCTCCCATGCAGGCGGTCCCGCCGGATGAGGATTCCGGCGGCACCGTCGAGATGCTGCCGGTCGAAGAGGCCGAGGAGCTGATTGAGGAACCTCCACCCGTGCCCGACGACCTCGCCGCGTGGCTCCGTCCCGGCGCGCTGTCCGGCCGCGTGCGATTCCGCCGCGCGTCGGGTCCGACCCTGTTCATCGATGCGGACAACGACAGGTGGCACGGCCCGACGCCCCTGAATCCGCTCGCCGGCTATTTCGAAGGCGCGCTCGAGGCCTCCGACTTCGCACCGGTCGACGCCGCCACCTGGGCGCGCGAGACCGCCGCTGCGGGCGCGCCGCAGCCGCTGGCTCGCCTGCGCTGGCTCGGTGGCCTGCTCGCCGGCGGCGGCGCCCTGCTGCCCGGGGAAGACCCCGCCGGGCGGTTTGCACTCACCAAGTGGCCGCAGACCGAGCGCGAATATCCGCGCCACTTCCGCATCGCGACCGCGATGATGAAAGGACCCGCAACGGTGGCCGAGATCGCCGAAGCCAGCGGCATCCCCGAGGCCGACGTCGCCGACTTCATCAATGCCAATCTGGCCACGGGCTACGCCGAGGCCGTGGTAGAGGCACCGCCGGTCGTCGAAGAGCCGGTCAAGGCGCGCGCCGGCGGCTTGCTGGGGCGCCTGCGCAACCGCTGAACGGGGGCCAGCCACGCGGCGCCCCGCCGCCACGCGCCGCGGGGCCCTGCCGTCTTACAATGTGCGGATGATCGACTCCACCCGCCATCCGCGCCTTGCGCGCATCGACAACCCGGCCCGCCTGCGCGAATTCGACGAGGCCGAGCTGCCCGCGATCGCCGACGAGCTGCGCGCCTACCTCATTGAATCCGTCGGCAAGAGCGGCGGCCATTTCGGCGCGGGCCTTGGCGTGGTGGAGCTGACCACCGCCCTGCACTATCTTTACGACACCCCGCGCGACCGCATCGTCTGGGACGTCGGCCACCAGGCGTATCCGCACAAGATCCTGACCGGGCGCCGCGACAGCATCCACACGGTCAAGCAGAAGGACGGCGTTGCGCCGTTCCCCAAGCGCGAGGAAAGCGAGTACGACACGTTCGGCGTCGGTCACTCCTCCACCAGCATCTCGGCCGCGCTGGGCATGGCGATCGCCGCCGCGCGCGCCGGTGACGACCGCAAGGTGGTGGCGGTGATCGGCGACGGCGCAATGACCGCCGGCATGGCCTACGAGGCGCTCAACCACGCCGGCGGCATGGACCCCGAGCCCAACCTGCTGGTGGTGCTCAACGACAACCGCATGTCGATCAGCGAGAACGTCGGCGGGCTGACCAAGATGCTGGGCCGCGCCACCGGCAGCCAGACGCTCAACGCGTTGCGCGAGGGCGGCAAGAAGCTGCTCGGCGACAAGCGCGGCGCGCCGGCGAAATTCGTGCGCCGCTGGGAAGAGCACTGGAAGGGCATGTTCGTGCCGTCCACGCTGTTCGAGGAAATGGGCTTCCACTACACCGGCCCGATCGACGGCAATGACATCAAGGCGCTGGTCTCGGCGCTCAAGGTGGTGCGGGGCATGAAGGGCCCGCAGCTGCTGCACGTCATCACCACCAAGGGCAAGGGCTACGAGCGCGCCGAAGGCGACCAGATCGGCTACCACGCCGTCTCGCCGTTCGACCCCGACCAGGGCCTGGTGTCCAAGCCCGGCGCGGTCAAGAAGCCCACCTACACCGACGTCTTCGGCGACTGGCTGTGCGACATGGCCGCGGCCGACGACACGCTGATGGCGATCACCCCGGCGATGCGCGAAGGCTCGGGCCTGGTGCGCTTCAGCAAGGAGTACCCGGCGCGCTATTTCGATGTCGCCATCGCCGAGCAGCACGCGGTCACGCTGGCCGCGGGCATGGCCTGCGAGGGCGCGAAGCCCGTCGTCGCCATCTATTCGACGTTCCTCCAGCGCGGCTACGACCAGCTGGTGCACGACGTCGCCGTCCAGCAGCTCGACGTGCTGTTCGCGATCGACCGCGGCGGCGTGGTCGGCCCCGATGGCGCCACCCACGCCGGCAACCTCGACCTCAGCTACCTGCGCTGCGTGCCGCACATGGTGGTGATGGCGCCGGCCGACGAACGCGAGTGCCGGCAGATGCTGACCACCGGTTTCCGCCACCCGGGCCCGGCCGCGGTGCGCTATCCGCGTGGCAGTGGCACCGGCATCGCCGCCGGCGACGCACTCGAGACGCTGCCGATCGGCAAGGCCGAACTCCGTCGCGCCGGCACGCGCGTCGCGCTGCTGGCGTTTGGCGCTACGGTGCCGGCGGCCGAAGCGGTCGCCACCGAGCTCGGCCTCACCCTGGTCAACATGCGTTTCATCAAGCCGCTCGACCGCGAACTGCTGCTGCAGCTGGCCGCGAGCCACGAGGGCTTTGTCACCATCGAGGACAACGTGGTGATGGGCGGTGCCGGCTCCGCGGTGTCGGAGCTCCTGGCGGCTGAAAACGTGTTGTTGCCGGTCCTGCACCTCGGCCTGCCGGACGCCTTCCAGCACCACGCCAGCCGCGAGGACCTGCTGGCCGAGGCCGGCATCGACGCCGCAGGCATCCGCGCCGCCGTCCTGGCGCGCTGGCCACAGGCCGAGCAGCCCGCGGCGGCGCCGCGCACCGCCGCCGGCTGACGGCCGCCCGCTGACCGCTGAACGCTGAACGCCGAAGCCGGACTCAGGGTGCCTGGATCTCGTAGCCGCGCTCGCGCAGCTGCGCGAGCAGGCCGTCCTCCGCCAGCAGTTGCGACATCGGCAGCGCGGCGAAGCTCACCGGGTTCTCCGCCAGCGCCTTGTCTGCATTCGCCAGCCACGCCTGGTCGGCCCGCGCGCGCAAGTCGTTGAATCCCAGGCGCCGCGCCAGCGCGCTGGCGGTGAGCGCCTCCATGCAGGTCCGGTAATGGTCGTCGTAGGGAAGCGCGCCGAGCGCTTCAAGGTCGCCGTCGGCCCAGGCATTGGCGCGCGCACGCATGTTGTCGAGGTCGGTCTCGATGCGAGCCATGGTGCCCGCGAAACACTCGCGGTCGGCGAGGTCGCTGTCGTTGAGCTCCTTCAACACGGCCTTGGGGTCCTCGAGCGTCAGGGCGACCTTGCTCTCGACCAGTGGCACGCCGGCGTCCCTCGCCGCCCTGCGCACCACCGGCGTGACCACGCCGCCCATGCGCAACCCCGACTTCTTCAGCGCCGCCTCGTACAACTCCTGCGCGGCCACCAGCGGCCGCCGCTTTTCCACGCCGCGGTCGTGGCCCATGTAACGCGCCTTGAGCAACTGCCAGCGCGCGTAGAGGTCGGCGGAGACCACGTCGCGCAGCGGCCGCTTGGCCGGGTTGTTGCGTGCGCGCAGCATCGCCGGCACCAGTGCCAGGCCCCGGAACATCCCGATGTCGGAATTCACCGCGACGTAAGGCGCCTCGATCACCGCCTGCGAGCGCGCGATGACGGCCTCGACGTCGGCCGAATTCCAGTCCATGCGCCGCGGCAGCGGCGACACGGTGCCGAGGATGTGCAGCACGTGGCCTCCCTTCGACACCTTCCACATGCCGGGACCGGGCCGCGTGCCCGACACCACCAGCGCCTCGAGATCGCGGATGGCCGGTCCGGAAGTCGGGGCGGCGGGCTGGGCGCCTGCGAGCTTGCCGACGGCGACCAGGCACAGCACGCCGGCCACGGCCCATGCCTGGCCGCGCCTGCGGACGGATTGCGAAAGAGTCATGCGCGGTCCCTGCCTGTGGATGCGACACCATTCGAGCGCGCCCGGGGACGAAGGTTCCTGTCGGCGCGCCAGCCGGTCGCGCACTATAATCACGATGCGCCGGGCATCGCCCCGGCCCATGGGGGGATGCGTTGCAGGACCCACAGACGGCTCGCCCGGGGCCGACACACGCCACGGGTTTCAACTTGACCCGCGCACGTACGGCGCTGCCGCGTCGCATCTACCCGTACCGCGTCCTCGGCATGGCACTTGGTGCGCTGGCGATTGCGACCGTCCTGGCCGAACTGCAGGCGGGGCCGCTGCTCTGGGCGCTGTGCGCGTTCACCGGCGTGGCCTGGCCACAGCTCGCCCATGTGCTGGCGCGGCGCAGCGCTTCGCCCTTCGTTGCCGAGCAACGCAACCTGGTCATGGATTCCGCGCTCGCGGCGCTGTGGGTACCGCTGCTGCACTTCAACCTGTTGCCGGCCGTGCTGCTGATCGCCCTTCCCGCCGCTGACAAGATCAATACCGATATCCCGGGGCTGTACAGGCGCACCTTGCTGCCGACATGTGCCGCGGTGCTCGCGGGCGGCCTCGCGACCGGGTTCGCGTTTGCGCCCGCGTCCAGCACCGGCGTCGTGCTGGCCTGCCTGCCGATGCTGTTGATCCACACGTTCGCCGTCAGCCACGGGCGCCGGCAACTGGTGAGGAAGGTGCTGCGCAAGAACCAGGAACTCGACCTGCTCAGCCGCACCGACATGCTCACCGGGCTGCGCTCGCGCGACCACTGGGAGCGCGAGGTCGCGCGCACGCTGCACGAGGTGCATGCAGGGGCCGGGCCGGCCGTGCTGGTGATGATCGACGTGGACGGCTTCAAGCAGGCCAACGACCGCTACGGCCACATCGCCGGTGACGCGCTGTTGCGCGAGGTGGCCGCGCTGCTGCTGCGCGCCCTGCGACCCGCAGATGTGGCTGGTCGCTTCGGCGGGGACGAGTTCGCGGTGGTGTGCCCGGCGACCGCGCTGCCCGAGGCGGCCGCGCTCGCCGAGGCGTTCCGTGCCGCGGTCGAGAACATCCGCCTGCCACAGGCGCCGGACCTGGCCCACTCGGTGAGCATCGGCATCGCCGCGGCGCGGCCCAACCATGCGCGCATCGAGGACTGGGTCAACGCCGCCGATGCCGCGTTGTACGAGGCCAAGCGCAACGGTCGAAACCGCATGATGCTCGCGCGCAAGTGAGCGCCACTCCACGAGGTGAATAAAAAACGGCCCGCGAGTGATCGCAGGCCGTTGAAGTCACACAGATTTGGTCGGGGTAGCCGGATTTGAACCGACGACCACTTGTCCCCCAGACAAGTGCGCTACCAGGCTGCGCTATACCCCGGATGGGTGCGGATTATAGCCGGCGCAGCGCCTTCATGCGCGCCCTGCCGGCAGGTTGTTCAACGACGCAGGAGCTGCAGGACGTCCTCGAGCTCCATGCGCACCTGGCGGATGATCTGGCTGCTGAGCGCCGACTCCTGCTTGGCGCCCTCGCCTTCGAGCCGCAGGCGGGCGCCGCCGATGGTATAGCCCTGTTCGTACAGCAGGCCACGGATCTGCCGCACCATCAGCACGTCGTGGCGCTGGTAGTAGCGCCGGTTGCCGCGGCGCTTGACCGGGCTGAGGCTCGGGAATTCGGTCTCCCAGTAGCGCAGCACGTGCGGCTTGACGTCGCACAGCTCGCTGACCTCACCAATGGTGAAGTAGCGCTTGGCCGGGATGGGGGGGAGTTCGCGGTTGCTGCCGGGATCAAGCATGGGTGCCTCCGGCGTACGCTTCCACGCGTTCCTTGAGCTTCTGGCCGGGGCGGAAGGTGACCACCGTGCGCGCGGAGATCGGGATCTCCTCCCCGGTCTTGGGGTTGCGGCCGGGGCGCTGGTTCTTGCGGCGCAGGTCGAAGTTTCCGAAGCCCGACAGCTTGACCTGGCGACCACCCTGCAGGGCCTCGCGCAGGGCGACGAAGAACGCGTCCACGAATTCCTTCGCTTCGCGCTTGTTCAGGCCAACCTCTTCGTACAACCGTTCGGCCATTTCCGCCTTCGTCAACGCCATGCCAACTCCCTGCTCAACCCCTGATCCGCGCTCCGTGCGCCGCCGCCACCGCACTGGTGACCGCACCCACCACCGCATCCACATCGCGGTCGGTCAGCGTGCGTGAATCGTCCTGCAGAATCAAGCCCATCGCGACACTCTTGAATCCCGTTTCTACGCCTTTCCCGGCGTAGACGTCGAACAGGCGCAGACCGCGCAGGACCGGTCCAGCGGCACTCCGGGCAGAGGCTTCAAGATCCGCCCAGGCGACCGCGTCGGCGACGATGAATGCGAGGTCGCGGCGCACGGACGGGAACCTGGACTGCGCGCGGGCGCGCGGTACCGCGCGCGCGCGCAGTGCAGCCAGGTCGAGTTCGAACGCCACCACGGGATGGTCGAGCCCCAGCGCCTGCTGCAGGCGCGGGTGCAGTTCGGCGATCGCACCGACCAGCTGCCCGTCGCGCAGCACGTCCGCGGCCCGGCCTGGATGCGCCCAGGGGGGCGTGGCCGGTCGGAACGCCAGCGCGGTACCGGAGAGCGCCGCGAGGCCTTCCAGATCGCCCTTGAGGTCATGGAAGTCGACCCGGCGCGCGGCGGCGCCCCACTGCTCGCCGGCCGCATCGCCACAGGCCACGGCGGCGATGCGCGGCGTCTCCACCGGCGCTTCACCCGCGACCGCAGCGGTGAACACCTTGCCGAGCTCGAACAGGCGCACGCGCACCTGCTGCCGCGCGACATTGCGCGCCAGCGCGTCCACCAGGCCCGGCAGCAGCCGGGGCCGCATCACGCCGAGCTCGGCGCTGAGCGGGTTGGCCAGCGGCACCAGCGCCTCGTCGGCCTGCCACGTGGCAAGCAGGCCGGCATCGACGAAGGCGTAATTGATGGCTTCCAGGTAGCCACGGGCGGCGAGCGCGCGGCGCAGGTCGTGTTCGGGCAACTCGGTTTCCGACGCCGCCACCAGGCGCATCGCGCCGCCGGGCAGCGTGGTGGGGATGGCGTCGTAGCCGTGGATGCGGGCCACCTCCTCGATAAGGTCCTCTTCGATCGCGAGGTCGAAGCGGCGGGTCGGCGCGGTGACGGTCCAGCCTTCATCACCCACCTCCACGCCCAGGCCCAGCGCACGCAGGATGCGCTCCACATCGGCATCGGCAATGGCGATGCCCAGCACGCGTGCAAGACGCGCACGGCGCAGGGGAATCGTCGTCGGCCGCGGCAGGTGCTGCGCATGGTCCACCGCGACCACCGGGCCGGGCACGCCGCCGGCGATGTCGAGGATCAGCCGCGTGGCGTATTCCATGGCGGTGCGCGGCAGTTCCGGATCGACGCCGCGCTCGAAGCGGTGGCCGGCGTCGGTATGCAGGCCCAGCTTGCGGCCACGGCCAATGATCGCGGCCGGCGCGAAATGTGCGGCCTCGAGGAAGACGTCGCGGGTCGCGTCTGTCACGCGCGTGTCGAAGCCGCCCATCAGCCCCGCCAGGCCGATCGCACGGTCCGCGTCGGTGATCACCAGGAAGCCTGCATCCAGTGCGACATCGCGGCCATCGAGCAGCTTCAGCGCCTCGCCGTCGCGCGCGCGGCGCACGCCGACCGGCCCCTGCAGCAGGCTGCGGTCGTAGGCGTGCATCGGCTGGCCGAGTTCGAGCATCACGTACTGGGTGACATCCACCAGCAACGACAGCGGACGGATGCCGCTGCGGCGCAGGCGCTCGGCCATCCAGGGCGGCGTGGCGCGGCCCGCGTCGACACCACCGATCACCCGGCCGACATAGCGCGGCGCATCGGCGCCGGCATCCAGCGTGACCGCGAGCGTGGCGTTGCCCTGCGCGGGTACGGGGGTGGCGTCGAGCTCGACCACCGTGCTGCCGCAGGCCGCCGCCACGTCGTAGGCGATGCCGCGCACGCTGAAGCAGTCGGCGCGGTTGGGCGTCAGCTTGAGTTCGATGCTGGCGTCGGGCAGGCCCAGGTAGTCCGCCAGCGACGCGCCAACCGGGGCATCCGCAGGCAGTTCGAGCAGGCCCGAGGCATCGGCGTCGATGCCGAGCTCTTTCGCCGAACACAGCATGCCGTTGGAGTCGACGCCACGCAGCTTCGCGGCCGTGATGGTCAGCGTGCCGACCTGGGCACCGATGGTGGCCAGCGGCGCGAGCAGGCCGGGGCGCGCATTCGGCGCGCCACACACGATCTGCAGCAGCGCATCGCCGCCGGCGTCGACCTGGCAGACCTGCAGGCGGTCGGCTTCAGGATGCTTTTCGGCGGACACGATGCGCGCCACCACCACGCCGTCGAGCGCGGCGCCCAGCGGCGTGAGTTCCTCGACCTCCAGGCCGATCGCGGTCAGCGTGGCCGCGAGCTCATCGCGCGAGGCGGTGGTGGAGACGTGCTGGCGCAGCCAGTTCTCGGAAAATTTCATGCGGCGGCCTCAGGCGAACTGGCGCAGGAAGCGCACGTCGTTGTCGAAGAAACTGCGCAGGTCGTCCACGCCGTAGCGCAGCATCGCGAAGCGCTCCACGCCCAAGCCGAACGCGAACCCGGTATAGCGCTCCGGATCAATGCCGACGTTGCGCAGCACGGTGGGGTGGACCATGCCGCAGCCGAGCACTTCCAGCCAGCGCGTGGAGCCATCCGGCTGGGCCCAGGCGATATCGACCTCGGCGGACGGCTCGGTGAACGGGAAATAGCTCGGCCGGAAGCGCATCTCGAAGTCGCGCTCGAAGAACGCGCGCACGAACTCCACCAGCGTGCCCTTCAGGTCGGCAAAGCTCGCGTGTTCGCCGACCAGCAGGCCTTCGCACTGGTGGAACATCGGGGTATGCGTCTGGTCGGAATCGCTGCGGTACACCTTGCCCAGCGCGATCATCCGCAGCGGCGGCGCGTGCTCCTGCATGTAGCGCACCTGCACGCCCGAGGTGTGGGTGCGCAGCAGGCGGCCATCGCCGAAGTAGAACGTGTCGTGCATGGCGCGCGCCGGGTGGTGCGGCGGGAAGTTCAGCGCCTCGAAGTTGTGGAAGTCGTCCTCGATCTCGGGGCCGTCGGCGAGTGCGTAGCCAAGGCGGCCGAAGATCTCGGCGATGCGCTCCATGGTGCGGCTGACCGGGTGCAGGCCACCGCGGTCGCCATCGCGCCCGGGCAGCGTGACATCAATGGATTCGCCGGCCAGGCGCGCGTCGAGCGCGGCGGCTTCAAGCGCGGCCTTGCGCTCGGCCAGTGCCTCGCCGATCGCGTCGCGGGCCCGGTTGATGGTTTCGCCAGCGGCCTTGCGCTGCTCGCCCGGCAGGGTGCCAAGCGTCTTCAGCAGTGCGGTGATGCTGCCGCTCTTGCCGAGCAGCGCGACGCGCAGCGCTTCCACCGCATCCGGTGCCTGCGCGGCGGCGATGTCGGCGAGCGCCTGCTGGCGGATGTGTTCGATATCGGTCATCAGGGCACCTTCGGGGAGCCAAAACGAAACATGGGGAAGGACTTGCGCCCTTCCCCATGCGTGTACCGCGTTGTCCGCCTGGCCACCGCCGCGCGAACGCGCGGTGGCCGGCGACACACTTACGCTGCGAGCGCGCCCTTCGCCTTCTCGGTCAGCGCGGCAAAACCCGCCGCGTCGTGCACGGCGATGTCCGCCAGCACCTTGCGGTCGAGGGTGATGCCGGCCTTCAGGAGGCCGTTCATGAAGCGGCTGTAGCTCATGCCGTTGATGCGGGCCGCCGCGTTGATGCGGACGATCCACAGCGAGCGGAAATTGCGCTTCTTCTGCTTGCGACCGATATAGGCGTACTGCAGGGCCTTGGTGACGGCCTGCTTGGCAACGCGGAACACCTTGCGGCGCGCGTTGTAGTAACCCTTGGCCTGCTTGAGGACCTTCTTGTGACGGCGGCGCGCCTGCACGCCACGCTTTACTCGTGCCATTGTTCAGTCCTCCTCAGAGATACGGCAGCATGCGATCGAGACGACCGCTGTCGCACGCAGGAATGTGGTTCGTCTGACGGAGGTTGCGCTTCCGCTTCGTCGCCTTCTTGGTGAGGATATGGCTACGGTTCGCGTGGCCTGCCTTGTACTTGCCGGACGCGGTCTTCCTGAAGCGCTTGGCCGCGCCCCGGTGCGTCTTGATCTTGGGCATTGCTGGGATCCCTGTTTGGTTTCTGTCACTGGCCCGGGCGGTGGCTTGCGCCACGCTTTCCGTCCTGCCCCTGCCGGTCTTAGGCCCTGGAATCCACTGCGGATCCAGGACGGGTCCATCCGGCACGCCGCCAAAACGGCACACCGAGCCGCGCATTATGCACGGACTCGGGCACCTCGGGCAAATCACCGGGTTCATGCGCCTTCCCGCGTGCCGCAGCGGGAGGGGTGTCGCGTCACGCGCCGATGGCGCGCGGCATCACTTCTTCTTGGGCGCGATCATCATGACCATCTGCCGGCCTTCAAGGCGCGGCCTGGACTCGATGACGATGTCCTCGCCGAGATCGGTCTCGATCCGGCCGGCCATCTCGCGGCCCAGCTCCTGATGGCTCATCTCGCGGCCACGGAAACGGATGTTGACCTTGATCTTGTCGCCTTCCTCGAGGAACCCGCGCATCTTGCGCAGCTTGATCTGGTAGTCGCCCTCGTCGGTCACCGGACGGAACTTGACTTCCTTGATCTCGACCTGGCGGGTCTTCTTCTTGGCTTCGTTCGCCTTCTTCTGCGTCTCGAACTTGAACTTGCCGAAGTCCATGACCTTGCACACAGGCGGATCGGCATTGGGCTGGATCTCGACGAGGTCGAGTCCTTCCTCTTCGGCCATGGCGATGGCCTCGTCGCGCGAAAGCACGCCGATCATCTCGCCGTCCGAACCGATCACGCGCACGCGCGGCACGCGGATTTCGCCGTTCCTTCTATTCTGCTTGTCAGGTGTGCTGATGTTGCAATCTCCGTGGGTGAACACTACCGGGCAGGACCCGGATGCCGGGCCCCATGGCGCCTGCCATCTGGCGGGCGCGAGGCTACATGATACTCAGCAAGGGGCCCGTTCTGCATGCACGCGGGCGATGAAGTCCGAAAGCGGCATGCTGCCCAGGTCCTCCCCCGCCAGGGTGCGCACGGCGACCGCCCGGGTCTCCTTCTCGCGGTCGCCCACCACCAGCAGGTAGGGCACCCGCTGCATCGTGTGCTCGCGGATCTTGTAGCCAACCTTCTCGTTGCGCAGGTCGGATTCGACCCGAAGCCCTTGATTGACAAGGATATTCCGCACTTCTTCGACCCAGTCGGCCTGGGCGTCGGTGATGTTCATCACCACCGCCTGCACCGGGGCCAGCCAGGCCGGGAAGCTGCCGGCGTGGTGCTCGATCAGGATGCCGATGAAGCGCTCCATGGAGCCCACGATGGCGCGGTGCAGCATGACCGGGATCTGTTTCTGGCTGTTTTCGTCGACGTATTCGGCGCCCAGGCGGCCCGGCATCATGAAATCGACCTGCATCGTGCCCAGCTGCCAGGTGCGGCCGATGGCGTCCTTCAGGTGGTACTCGATCTTCGGGCCGTAGAACGCGCCCTCGCCCGGAAGCTCGGTCCACTCCACGCCGGCCGACCGCAGCGCCGAGCGCAGGGCTGTCTCGGCCTTGTCCCAGGTGGCGTCGTCGCCGAGCCGCGAATCCGGGCGCAGGGCGAGCTTCACCTGCACCTCCTCGAAGCCGAAGTCGGCGTAGACCTTCATGGCCTGGGCGTGGAACGCGGTCACCTCGGACTCGATCTGGCCCTCGGTGCAGAACACGTGGCCGTCGTCCTGGGTGAAGCCGCGCACGCGCAGGATGCCGTGCAGCGCGCCCGAGGGCTCGTTGCGGTGGCAGGCGCCGAACTCGCCGTAGCGGATCGGCAGGTCGCGGTAGCTGTGCAGGCCCTGGTTGAACACCTGCACGTGGCCCGGGCAGTTCATGGGCTTCACCGCGTAGGTCCGCTTCTCGGACTCGGTGAAGAACATGTTCTCCTTGTAGTTGTCCCAATGGCCGGACTTCTGCCACAGGCTCACGTCCAGCACCTGCGGGCAGCGCACCTCGCCGTAGCCGCTCGTGCGGTACACGCCGCGCATGTACTGCTCCACCACCTGCCAGATGGCCCAGCCCTTGGGGTGCCAGAACACCAGGCCCGGTGCCTCTTCCTGCAGGTGGAACAGCTCCTGCTGCTTGCCGATGCGGCGGTGGTCGCGCTTCTCGGCTTCCTCGATGCGCTGCACGTAGGCCTTGAGCTGCTTGGCATCGGCCCAGGCGGTGCCGTAGATGCGCTGCAGCTGCTCGTTCTTGGAGTCGCCGCGCCAGTAGGCGCCGGACACACGCGTCAGCTTGAACGCCTTCAGGAAGCGCGTGTTGGGCACGTGCGGGCCGCGGCACATGTCCACGTACTCCTGGTGGTGGTACAGGCCCATCTCGGTGACGTCCGGCCCCATGTCCTTGATGAGGCGCAGCTTGTAGTCCTCGCCGCGCGTCTGGAAGACACCGATGACCTCCTCGCGCGGGGTCATGCGCTTGATGACGTCGTACTCGGTATCGATCAGCTCGCGCATGCGGGCTTCGATCGCGGCCATGTCGTCCGGCGTGAAGGGCTGCGCGCGCCAGACGTCGTAGTAGAACCCGTCCTCGATCACCGGCCCGATCACCATCATGGCGTCCGGGTACAGCTGCTTGACCGCGTGGCCCACCAGGTGCGCGCAGGAGTGGCGGATGATCTCCACGCCCTCGGCATCCTTGGGGGTCAGGATCTGCAGGCTGGCGTCGTGGTCGATGAGGTCGGAGGCGTCGACCTGGCGGCCGTCGACCTTGCCGGCCACGGTGGCCTTGGCCAGGCCGGGGCCGATGGACTGCGCGACCTCCATGACGGAGACGGGGTGGTCGAACTCGCGGCGGCTGCCGTCGGGGAGCGTGATCGTGATCATGTATGGGCTGCTGGCTGGGCGGTCGGCAAGGGCTGCAGGCCGCGGACAAGAAAAAAGCGCCACGCGGGCGCCTTCCGTAATCGGCCGCGGGCGGGAATCAGCGGTGGGCGGTGGTAGTGCTCATGTCGCACGCTCGGCCGGCGTTGCCGCGGGCCACCTTTGCGCCAAGGGTGGAGCGCCCGATTCTAGAACAAATCGTCCGCGGCGGCGCCGGGCTACCCGGAATGTCCGGCGGGGCGGATGACATCGACATCGACCTTCGCGGACCGCTGTCCCGCAAGTCGCATCGCCCCCGCCGGGTCGCTGGCCTCCATCGCGGACGCGGCGCCATGCCCTGCGGCGACCGGGGCATGGGCTGCGGCGACGCCGGGAGGCAGTCCGGACCCGGGTGGCGCGCCCTGCCCCGACCCTGGCGACAGGGCGTTGAGCGCGTTGTAGGCGGAGAACTGCCCGAGCACGCCGTTGAAGAAAACGGCGGCCATCGGCGGCGCGCCGATGATGAGCATGGTCAGGATCAATCCCATGCCGCCCTGCTGCATCGCCATCGCGGTCAGGCTCTCTTGGCTGGCACCCGTGGTCCAGCCTGCAACCCAGAATGCAATGCCAACCGCGATCACCATGTCGAGTGCCAGCGTAACCATCACCGTGAGCAGCGCCAGCGAAAACAGCGTGCCGATGCCGTAGTAGAGCCATTTGGTGAACAGCTGCTGCGTTGCGCGGAACAGCAGGCACAGGATGAAGATGGGCCCGAGTCCGACCACCAGCGCGACGGCCACCTTGTTGAGCAGCAGGGTTGCCGCCGCCATGATCGCAGGGCCGCCGAGGCCGACGCCCGTGAACCACAACGCCCGGTCCTTCCGCTTGTCAGTCAGCAGGTCGTCGCCCGAATCCACCGAGTCGATCGCCGCCAACGCCACCTGCATGATCGCCAGCGTCCGGTCGATATCCGCATAGGGCCCGCCATCACCCTCGCCCGTGATTGTCTCCGCGACAACTTCACTGAGGCCCTGCGTGAGCGTGCGGTAGATCGACCCGGAGCCGGCGGCAGCCCCGGTGGCGATCCCGATGACCAGCACCGCCTTGAGTGCGTCGGTGACCAGCGCCATCATCGGCTCGCGCGACTGACCGGTGGCGATCCGGTAACCATGCACGAGTATCCACAGCGTCAGCAGGCTCAGTGCGGCCGTACCCACCACCCGCAACACGCGACCCAGCAGGTTGCCGGCGAATTCGCTGATCTCGTCGTCAAGGAAGCTGCTGATCTCATGGAAAAAGACCATGTTGGGGAGGGCCGCCTGGCCTTGCATCCAGTCGATCATCCCCATGCCAATCCGCAGCGCGTCATCGATGGCCATGGTCGGGGCGCCTTCAGCGCTCGCGCACGCGTGCGGTACGTAGCGCGAGCTTCAAGGCGACGCCTTGCACGAGCTCATCGGCGCCCGAGCTCCTGAAAGTCTTGTTGGCCGCGCGCACCTGGTCGGCCTGCAGGGTCCGCAAGGTGGCGTCGTATGCGCCGAGCAAGGTCTCTGCGTTCTGCACGTCGTTCTGCAGTTGCCCCTGGATCGCAAGGATGCGGTTTGTATTCGAGGCCAGCTTGCCCTGCTCGTCCGCGCCGATGCCAGCGCGCTCGGCGTACGTGGCCCGCAACTCGCCGTCGCGCGCCTCGACATCCTCGAGCATCGCCACCATCGCATTGAACCTGCGGTTCTCTGTGTTGACGATGGCGCTGCAATACATGTGCTGCTCTACGCCGGCAGGATTGTTGCGGGGCTCAGTGCCACAGCGGTCAGCCAGGCCATCATCCAGGCCACGCTCGGCGAACTGTTCGCGGTGTCCGGGACTGCCGTCGTAGGCTGCCCCCGCCACCAGCGCCTGCTGGTACTGCTTTTCCAGGCTGCTCAGCTGGTCGATCTGGCTCTGGTAGTCCTGCCACATCTGCTGGTACTGCGCGATCCAGCCGAGGATCGTCTTGATCGTGTGTGGCATGTCCACCACCGCGACCTGGGCGTTGGCCGGGCCAGCCACCAGCACCGTCGCAAGCAGCATGCCCGCCGCCACCCGCGAGGGGCTCGCTGCCACCCCGCCTCCACGCCCGCCGACTTCCTTGTCGTCCATGTCCCGCTCCTTGGTTGAGTCTTCTATTCCCTGTGCTTCAATTCGCACGCACGTCCCCGCTACTGTCGTGCGGCGTGCTGTCGCCATGCCTGCCGGTGCCACGTCGCGCAGCCTGGAAAGCCTCCAGCCATTGCACCGGACGCAGATCGTCCGCCGGGATGCCGTGGATGCGCGCCTGCTCGGCCAGGACCCGATGCATCACTTCGATGTTGTCGGTCGATGCAGATATCACGGCGAGTGCGTCGTCCAGGCCATCCAGGTCGAGCCGGCAGACGCTGGAGGCATGCCCCTGTTTGACAAGGAAGCACCGTGACCGCTCGTCGAGCGACAGCACCACGCGAAACTCGGCCTCGGTCAGCTTCAAGCCATCCACGTAATCGGCGCGGTTGGCGTTCGGGTTGGGCAACAGGACCAGGGTCGCTGTCTGCTCCACAAGTGCCGCGGCGATGTCGCTGGACAGCGCATCCTCCGGGCTCTGTGTCGCAAAGATGCCCAAGCCATTTTGCTTGCGGATGGTCTTCTGCTTGTTGCGCGCGAAATCCTTGAGCGCACCGCCGCCATCGAGGATCTTCCAGAACTCGTCCATCACGTAGATCAGCCGGCGCCCGTCGATCAACCCCTCGAGGCGATGCAGCAGGTAGCGCACCACCGGGACCCGCACCTCCGCGTTGTCGACGACGTCGGTGTAATCGAAACCGATGATGTTGGCGCGCGAAAGATCGACCGTGTCGACCGGATTGTCGAACACCCAGCCAAGGCTGTGGCCGGTGGTCCACTTGCGCAGGCGCGCATAGAGGCCGTCGTCACCCATGTTGGGCAGGCTCTTCTGGAAGTTGGCCATGCTGCGCAGTGGCGGCGGCGTGTCGAGGATGCCCTCCACGGCCCGGTGGATGTCATCGTCCTCGCGCGCGGTGTACGAGGCTTTCCCGGCGAGGATCCGGGTCAGTTCGGCGAGGAACTGCACGTTGGCCTCCGTGCGCTCGCACTGGAAGGGATTGAACCCGGTTGCGCGGCCGTTTTCCAGCGCCAGGTAGTTGCCGCCGCACGCCCTCACGAAGATCTCGGCGCCACGGTCCTTGTCGAAAAAGAAGATCGTCGGTGCCGGCTCAAGTTTCTGCACCTGGCTGAGAAGGAAGTTCACGAGCGCCGTCTTCCCGGTCCCGGACTTGCCGATGACCATGGTGTTTCCGAGGGCCTTCTCGCCACGCGAATCCTCTGCGGCGAGGGTTGCGTGGAAGTTGAAGAAGTACGGCTGACCGTTGGTGGCCTGCAGGGTGGTCACGCACTCTCCCCAAGGATTCCTGGCCCGCTTCCCACTGGCGAAGTTGTGCAGCGGCGAGAGGCCCAGGAAGTTCAACGAGCTGACGTTGGCCAGTCGAGTGCGATACCGCCAGTTGCCGGGAAGCTGGGCATAGAATGCCGAAGCCACCGCCAAGTCCTCCTTGGCGGACACGAATCCTGCGTTTGAAAGCTCCGCCCGCGCCGCCGCGATGTTGTGCGACAGCGCCTGCTGGTTTGCGGCATGCACGGCGAGCGAGAAATGGAACTCGCCGAGCACGAAGTTGCCGGACGCCAACTGGTCCATTGCATGGTCCAGTTCGGCGATCTGGCTGACCGCCTTGTCTCCCGAAGACACCATCATGCCTTTGGTGCGCTCCAGCACCCGGAGTGCGTCCTGGCGACCCATCGGGCTGAACGACTGGGTCATGACATATTCGAAATCCAGGTATTTCAGGCCGTTCAGGATCCCGGGCCAGGTGGCGTCGCAATACTCCTTGATGTTGAGGATGGCGCCGTACTCGTGTCGCCCGCACGGGGTGGCCACCACGAAATCGCCCGTCCGTGCGGAGAACGTGTGCCGACTGACCGGCAGGTAGTCGGCGATCGGTGCCGCCAGCACCGGCACCGGCTCGTCGAGGCGGTTGAGGATGTAGCCGTAAAACTCCAGGACTTCGGAAAACAGGACGCCGTTGTCGGCTTCGTACATCCCGAGGCGCTGCGGGGCGTAGTCGGCCAGCACCGCCTCGACGTTGCCTGCCAGCTCCTGCAGGCGCGCCACCGCCTGTTCCTGTTCCGCGCGCAGGCGCCGCAGGTCGGAACTGTGCTCCGACATCCGTCTTCCCGACACGACCGGTCGGTACAGCATGCCGAGGTACAGCTCGTTCTGCAGCGCATCGTGCTCCGAAAGACGCGCGAAGTAGGCATCCGACAAGGCCTGGTTGAACGCCTGTGCGAACCGTCCGCCACCCTTGATGGCACGCCTGCGTCGGATGTCGTGCGCCCAGAAGGCCACATTGCTGGAATCCGGCGCGCGCAGCGACTGCAACAGCCGATTGAACGTGGCATGGCGGTGTT
The DNA here is from genome assembly GCF_014764385.1 of Luteimonas sp. MC1825. Lineage (NCBI taxonomy): Bacteria > Pseudomonadati > Pseudomonadota > Gammaproteobacteria > Lysobacterales > Lysobacteraceae > Luteimonas > Luteimonas sp. MC1825. The sequence goes on from NZ_CP061714.1 coordinate 2,036,307, forward strand.
CCAGGTCCCACGCCTCGCGACCGACGAATGGCAGGCCGGCCAGGCGCCATGCCACCAGGAAATCGCCACCCGTGGTCTTCACCACCGTGGGTGACACGTGCGACGACAGCGGCACGAACTCCGCCACTGTCGCATCGGCGGCGGCGCCCATCACGAGGCTCCACGCACACGACAGTTGCTCGGCGCGAACGACCACGCCCCACCGCGCAGCTGGAGGTTGCGCACGCCCAGGCGCATGCGCCAGCGCAATCCCAGCAGGCGGAACACCATCTCGTCGCGACGCGCCATCTGTCGCATTGCCAACACCGCTGGCGGCAGCAGGACAAGCAGCAGCAGGTTCACGTAGACCGCCAGCAGCAGGCACGCGCCGGCACCGATGAAGAACGGCACGTACGGCACGCCCAGGAACATGGCAGGGCGCGTGCAGCCGCGAAAGAGCACATCCCTATGCATGCGACACCGGAAGCATCGCTCCCAGCATGGCCGTGCACTCGCCCGCTTCCGGGCCGAGCAGCATCCTCGCGATCTGCGCGGCCGCGCCGATCAGCAGGCCACCGATCAGGATTGGCGCGACGTCTGCAATGCGCTTGTGCGCGAACGCGATCTGGTAGCCGGCGAAGATGATGGCGATCGTGACCACGGCGATCGACGCCATGTTCAACAGGCCATTGACGTTTTCGAAGAAGCCGCAGACCTTGGTGTCCGCCCCGCCAAACCCCTGGGCGAGCGCCAGGTACGGCGCTGGAGCCAGCGCCACGATCGTGGCGGCAGAAACCCGCCGGCGCATGCCGAAATGCCGCTGGTGTCCCCTGCCTTGCTTGCGTGCGTTCATGGTGCGTCCTTGCGTGGGTGATGGATGCCCGCCATCCCGGCGGGGGCGATTCTCAGAAGACGAGTGCGGTGTCGCGCCCGGCAGGCGCCGCCACGGATAGGTCAGCGGCCGTTGCAACCGCCGGCTGCGAAGTCGAAACCGGCGGTGGCGGAACGGCTTGCGCACCCGGCTCCACTGCGCCAGGTGCTGATGCCCCCCTGCGACCCGCGAGACTCTGGCGATGGGGCTGGGCGGGACTGTCGTTTCCTGGCCTGCGTGGTGGCGAGGGGGGGGCCGCCACGGCAATCGCGAGCGCGGCGGGCGCAGCGGCGTCCCGCGCGATCGACGCGCGGATCTTCCGCACGTAGCCGTCGCGGAAGCCGGTGCTGAAGTTTCCGGAGTAGTAGCAGCTGAACGCCTTGTCCCAGTCCCCCCCGGCGCGCACATGGCAGTCGGCGAGGATGCGGGAGCCGGCGACCAGGTTGGGGCACGGGTCGAATGCCAGCGCGTAGTCCGCAAGCCCCTGCTTCGCGAGGTTGTGCAGGTTCACCTGCGCCAGGCCGAGTGAGAAGTTGAAGCCGTCGCGTTCCAGCTGCCTGGCGGTCGCTATCGCCTCGGCCAGGTTGCGGGGCTGGCGGGCCAGGCGCGTGCCGACCACGCCAATCGCATACGGGTTGTACGACGACTCGACGCGCACGATGTGGTGCATCACCTCAGCCGGCACGGCCAGGTCCTGGCAGGCGAGTGCCTCGATGCCCGGGATCATGGTCCGCCCCCGGCTTGTCCGGCCGTCATGCGCATCGGCTCGAAGTCGATACCGGTGACATGCCGCCGCCCGCCGCGTGCGCTGATGTGGACGAGGATGTCGATCGTCGACATGAGCAGGCGCTGGATGGTGGCGAACTCCAGCCCCGCGCCTTCGGGGGAGCCCTTGACCATGAGTGCGAGCTGGTCCCAGGCCTGCGCGGTGCTTCCGGCATGACAGCTGGTGATCGAGCCGGGGTGTCCGGATGCGCAATTTCGTATGAAGTAGAAGGCTTCGTCGCCGCGCAGTTCGGCGAGGATGATCCGGTCCGGCTTCATCCGCAGGCAGGCTTCCATGCAGCCCTTTGCGGTGATATTGGCCGTGCCTTGCCCCCCCTTGGAATACAGCAGGTGGACGACGTTCGGCTGGCTGATGAACAGTTCGCGGGCATCCTCGATGGTCACCAGGCGCTCATCGGGGTCAATGTGCTCGACCAGCGACTTCATGAAGGTGGTCTTGCCACTCCCCGTCGCGCCTGCGACCACGATGTTCCTGCGCTGCTGGACGGCGCACCGGAAGAAATCGACGTACCTGCCCGCGGCGCGCAGCGACAGGAGCTCGCGGTCGCCGGCATCGAGCGCGCCGGTCACCGGCTGCACCGCATCGAAGAATCCGTCGGACCGGTACGCGTCGAGGCTGCGGGTGCCCCGGGACGGCAGGCGGATGGTGATCGACACCTTGCCGGCGTCACAGGCGGGGGGCATCACGAACTGTGCGCGCTGGCCGGTCGGGAAGGTCAGCGAGACCACGGGATCGGCATCGGTAATGCGCTGGCCGGTACCGCTTTCGTTGACCACCGCCGTGCAGAACTGGCGGGCGCGCTCGAACGTGAGGCCGGGAACCTGGACGCGCTGCCATTTGCCGCGCAGCTCGAGCCAGACCTCGCCCGGACGGTTGATGCAGATTTCCGTGACGTCGGGGGAGGTCATGTAGCCGATGATGCCCAGCACTTCGTACTGGTACTCGAGGAAGCCGCCAGGCGCGCCACCGCGCGGGGGCTCGTGCGGCATCGCTGGCACGGAGCTGCCATCGGCCATCACAGCTTCGCCACCACGGCGGAGAAATCGACGTCGCGGGCGACGTACACGTTCACCACGGTGCCATGCTGGATCGTCACCGTCGGCGGCCTGCGGCTGTCCAGTGCCTGGTTTGCGAGTCGCTCCATGGTCCTTCCGGTCGCGCTCTCGTAAGGCGACTGGACAACCACGCCTGCCGGGCCGATGGTCGACGATGTCGGCCCTTCCTCTGCAGCCGCGTATTTGAAGGCGTCACTCAGCAGGCTGATCAGGAGCGCCGAGGCGACCCGGCTGCCCCAATGCGCGCTGTAATCGCCCGGATGCCCGGCCCCGCCGAGGTTGTCGACGCCAGGACTCGCCATCGCGACGTCCAGCCCGCCAGGCGTCGAGATGCGGTCCCAGACGACTGCCACGCGCGGACCCGTCGGCTCCGTGTCGTAGCGCCCAAGCACCTTTGAACCGCGTGGCAGCAGCAGTTGCCGGCCGTTGATCGAATACACAGGTTCGGTGACAACGCAGGAGGTGAATCCGGGGATGTCAGTGATGATGCGCGTCTCAAGCACGCAGCGGATGTAGGTGCCACGGACCAGCAGCGCGTCCGGCCGCGTGATGTGTCGCGCACGCGAGGTGGTGGTCGGCTCAGCCTCGACCTGGGCGGACTCTGCCGCTGGAAGGCCGGCGAGCATGGCCTGCATGTATGCGTCCGGTCCCTTCGGCAGCCTGTCGCCATCGCCCGACTGCATCCTCCGTTCGCGCAGCGACGGACCTGCGGGAGCACGGGGGATGGCGAAGGTGGGCAATGCCGGCGCCGCTTGCTGGCCAGTGCTGGGCATCACCGGGATCGGCATGGCGGGCATTGGCGGTATCGTCTCGACGTTCGGCTCGCGTGGTGCTGCCGTCCGTGGCAGTTCGGGAATGACGAGTGCCTGCTCACGCGGTCCGGCAGGCGTGGCCGCTTCGCCACTCACGGCGCGCAGCGTCCATACGACGGCAAGCACCAGCAGCAGCACGATCCCGGCCAGGAACACCAGCGCCTTGCGATTCAGGCGGCGCATGTCCTCGGTGCGCAGGACTGGCGCGGAGGCGTCCAGGTCGGGGCTTGCCTGGCGCGCCGCATAGTGGCCGGCGCGGCCGTCCGGCGACCGGATGTCACGCTCGCTCATCGGGGGTTCCTCCTCAGGCCGACGACGTTGCGCCCGTGGCGGACCACGAGATACGGATAGGTGCCATGCACCACCACCGTGCTGCCTTCGACGGTCGTATTGACGACGAAGTCCTCACCATCCTCGCGCTCGCGGCCGAACACCACCGGGAAACCCCCGGTTGGCAACCTCGCCTGATCGCCCATTCGCACGTAGGTGAAGCTGCCGTCGTCGTACACATTGGCGGGCACCAGCCACGCCTGCCCGCGCCGCACGGCATAGTCGTAGTCGTAGTTGTACTGCCGCGTCCTGTCGAGAGTAATGCTCAGGCCCGCGGTAGGCGATTCCTCGGCGGGCGCCTTGAAGCTTTCGTCGGGCGGGTAACGGAACGCGATCTTGTACTGCACGCCAGCACGCCGTGCCTGCTCGAGGGAGGTCCAGTCACTTGCCACGACCTTGAGCTCGAAAATGTAGGCGTGCGACTGCGTGCGCACCAGCATGTTGGTGTCGACGTCGGCATCCCGCGGCCGGAGATAGAACACGGTACCGCGCCGGGTCAGGTCCCAGCCGCTGCTGAAGCCGGTGCTGTAGTCGAGGATCTCCTCGGCGGGATCGAGCTCGATCTGGGTGGCGATGCCGAGTGCGGTATGCACCGGGTAGACCTGGTCTGGCTCGTACTCGTAGACGTCGACTTGCTGGGCGTGCACGGGTCCCGCGACAAGCCAGCAGGCCAGTGACATGACGACCAGTGCGGTGGCCAGGCTTCTGGTCACGGGCCAGCCTCCCGTTGTTCGCCCGGCGCGGCCTGGGGATCGCTGTTGTCCGCCACCGCGTCATCGGACACGGGCTCGAGCGCTGCGTCCGCCGCCTCCGATTCAGCGGGCGGCAACGCGGCGTAGTCGTTGTCGGCCCGGTAACTCGTCACCTGGAATCCAAGCGGGTTTTCGAGGCGATCAGGCTCATCCATCTTCAGGGCCAGGTTGTATGTGAAGCCGAGCGTTGCAATGCGGCTGTCCAATGGACGGGTCGCACCGGATGATTTTTCGTAGACGCTGCGCTGGAAGCGCACCGTGGCCCCGCCGGGCTGTCCGTCTGGCCCATCGAGAAGCTGGATGCTGAGGATGCGCACACGGATCGCGCGCATCCGTCCAAGCGTGTTGAACGGGCTGCGGGGATTGTTGGCGGCGTGGAGCGCCGCGTACTCGCGTCCGACCTCCGGCACCGTCATCGCATGCACCGCGCGCCAGTCGCGCAGGTTCATCATCGCGACGTCATAGGATTCACGCAGCCCCACGAAGCGCGCGACGTTCGCGCGGTTGATGGCTTCGCTGGCGGTCAGCGCGCGATGACGGAAGTCTTCATCGAGGCGGGCGATGGTGGCATTGCCACTGTAGGCATCGGCCATCACCAGGAACGGCACGCGTTCCTTCAAGGGCAGGATGCGGAAGTAGCCGGCGCCCAGCAGGAGCGCGGTCACCGCGGCGACGAGCGCGACCAGCCACGCGCGGCGTTCGCTGCGACGCGCGAGGTCGACGATGGTGATTTCGTAGTCTGTCGCCTTGGCGATCGCTTCCTCGATCGCCGGCGACGCCAGTTTCCTTCCGAACATGATGCAATCCGTGCAAGGTTCGTGTTGGTTGGTTCTGTCGCCCGCGGTCAGCCCGGGTCCGCCTCCCGTCTCGTCACCACCAGCCGGTCCCCATCGACCGCCACCAGGACATCATGCGCGGCATAGACCTCGCTCAACTGCGCGGCGGCGTCTTCGAGGCGCTGCGCACGGAGCGCCTGCACCGGCAGGTGCAGCGTGAAATCGGCATGGTGGCGATAATCGAGCGTCATCTGGGTATCGCGTGCCCAGCGCGCCAGCAGGCTGCGCAGGGTGCGATCGAGCGGAGAGGCCTGGAACACGTACGCCCCGCGCAGCGGGATGGCGTGCGTCGTATCGGCGTATCGGTTGACCGGCTGCCAGCGACCGCGGACGTCCGGCGCATCGCGCGTTGCGCAGGCACTGAGCATCAACGCCACGAGGGCGGCACTGCAGCACCCGACCACGTCATCCTTGACGTCCATGTCCCCCTCCCCGGCGACAAGCTTGAATTAGAGGCCGGAACGATCCTTGTCCTCGGCCGTGGAACTCCGTGTGTGTCGTGGCCCCCTGGCTACGACGCGAGCGCTGCGGTGGACTACATGCGCCATGAGCTGACGCTACGGGTCGATCGGTGACCGGTCAATACACGCAAGCGAGCATTTCTGTGATCGCGTCCAGAAAATGGACAAGTCTCATAGGGACTTCGGATATCTCCGGTGCAGTCCGGAATGCAATACAGGCGCATTACCATGGACGCATGCATGCAGCCACAAGAACCGCCTCCCTGTTTGCCGCACTCGCCTTCGCTCTGCTGGCATCCGCCTGCTCGACGCCGACGGCGCTGCAGCCTGTCGTCGATGCCGGGGGGACTGCCCCCGCAACTGCGTCCGATACGCTGCTGCTGATCTCCATCGACGGCCTGCACCCGGACCGCATCAACGCAGACGACTCGCCGAATCTCGTCCGCCTCGCCGCCAACGGCGTGCAGGCGCGCTGGATGACGCCCTCCTACCCGTCGCTCACCTTCCCCAACCACTACACCATCGCCACCGGGCTGCGGCCCGACCGCCACGGCATCGTCCACAACTCCATGCACGACGCGGAACTCGGCACGTTCCGCCTGTCCGACCGCGACGCGGTGGGCACCAGCGGCTGGTGGGGCGGCGAGCCGATCTGGGTAGGCGCCGAAAACGCCGGCCTGCGCACCGCCACCATGTTCTGGCCGGGCTCCGAGGCCGAGGTGGCCGGCGTGCGGCCCACGCGCTGGCATGTGTATGACGAATCCGCATCCGCCGCCCAGCGCGCGGCCACCGTAGCCGGCTGGCTGCTGGAGCCGGACGCCACGCGCCCGCGCCTGGCCACGCTGTACTTCCACGATGTCGACACCGCGGCCCACACCTACGGCCCGGGCTCGGCGGAGGCGCGCGCGGCGCTCGTGGGCGTCGACGCCGCGTTCGGCAGCCTGCTGGACGCGTTGCAGCGCGAGGGGCGCCTGGAGCACACCAACATCGTGCTGGTCTCCGACCACGGCATGGCCGAGGTGCCGCCCGGCCACCAGCTGTCCATCGACGACCTGGTGACCATGGAGCAGGCGCGCGTGGTGAGCATCGGCCAGGTACTCCAGGTGCAACCGAACGCGGGCCATGAATCCGAAGTGGCCACGCGCCTGCTGGGGCAGCATGCGCACCACGAATGCTGGCGCCGCGAGGACCTGCCGGCACGCTGGCACTACGGCACGCACCCGCGCGTGCCGGCGATCGTCTGCCAGATGGACGAGGGCTGGGACGCGGTGCTGCCGCGGATTATTGAAGCCCGTGCACAGGGCGGCATGCGCGGCTCGCACGGCTACGACCCGGCGCTGCCGTCGATGCGCGCGGTGTTCATCGCCAGCGGCCCGGCGTTCCGCCGTGGCGCGGTCATCGATGCGATCGACAACGTCGACGTGTATCCGTTGCTGGCGCGGCTCCTGGGCATCGCGCCCGCCGACAACGACGGCGATCCCGAGGCGCTGCTGCCGGCGCTGGTGCCAGCCGTCGCAAGGCCCTGAACCGCGCCCGGAAGGCTCGGGCCCTGATGTCCGAAAGCGGCGAGTCCGACGCGCCGGGCGGTGCTAGCCTGCGTCCATGGCCTCCCCCGTCCTCCCCGATCCGCAGGTCTGCGAACAGGCGCGACGCAGCCGCGACCCACGCTTCGACGGACTGTTCTTCACCGCCGTGCACAGCACGCGCATCTATTGCCGGCCGGTGTGCCCGGCGCCGTTCGCAACGCGTGTCTCGTACTTCGCCAACGCCGCGGCCGCCGAGGCGGCGGGCTTCCGCCCCTGCCTGCGCTGCCGGCCCGAGCTGTCGCCGCACGACGGCGCGTGGCGACGCGGCGATGCGGCGCTGGCGCGCGCGCTCACGCTGATCGACCAGGGCGCGCTGGCCGACGCGCCGCTGGCGGCCTTGGCCGCGCGGGTCGGCATCGGCGAGCGGCAGCTGCGGCGGCTGTTCGTGGAGCGCCTCGGCGCGCCGCCGGTGGGCGTGCACGGCACGCGCCGGCTGCTGTTCGCCAAGCAGCTGCTGACCGAGACCGCGCTGCCGATCACCGATGTAGCGCTTGCGGCCGGCTTCGGCAGCCTGCGGCGCTTCAACACGACGTTCAAGGACGCCTACCGGATGGCGCCGCGCGACTTGCGCCGGCAGCCCGGCGCGGCGCGCAACACCGGGGCCGAGGCGCTGGTGCTGCGCCTCGGCTACCGGCCGCCGTACGACTTCGCGGCGATGCTTGCGTTCCTGCGCGGGCGCGCGCTGCCGGGCGTGGAAGTGGTGGACGCGTCCGGCTATGCGCGCGTGATCGCCGGCAGCAACGGCGGCCCGGACGGCTGGCTGCGCGTCAGCGCCTGGCCGGGCGGCGAACACGCGCTGAAGCTGGAGCTGCACGCGCCGCTGGCCGCGCGCCTGCTCGATATCGTGCAGCGCCTGCGGCGCATGTTCGACCTCGACGCCGACCCGCAGGCCATCACCAGCACGCTGTCGGGCGACCCGCGCCTGCGGCCGCTGCTGCGCGCGCATCCCGGGCTGCGCCTGCCGAGCGGCTGGGACGGGTTCGAGATCGCGGTGCGCGCGGTGCTTGGCCAGCAGGTGAGCGTGGCCGCGGCACGCACGCTCGCCACGCGCATGGCGCGGCAGTTCGGCACCACGCTGGCCACGCCGTTCGCAAGCGGCCTCGAACACCTGTTCCCGACGCCCGAAGCCCTCGCCGATGCCGACCTCGCCGCCATCGGCCTGACCCGCGCGCGCGCCGATACGGTGCGCGGCGTGGCGCGCGCGCTGCTCGACCGCCGCGTGGATTTCCGCCCCGAGCGCACGCTTGCGGACTTCACCGAACGCTGGGTCGCGCTGCCGGGCATCGGCCCGTGGACCGCGCAGTACATCGCCATGCGTGCGCTCGGCCATCCCGATGCGTTCCCGGCCGAAGACCTGGTGCTGCAGAAGGCCGCGGCGCCCGACGACGGCCGGCTCACCGCGAAGGCCCTGGGCCTGCGCGCCGAAGCGTGGCGACCATGGCGTGCCTACGCCGTCATCCATCTCTGGCGCGATGCGGCCGCCACGGCACCCCCGACCAGGACGCGGGTCTCCGCGCCCGTGCCAGCGCGCCGCCGCGCGCGTCCCTCCACCGCAGAGGCACCACGCCCATGACCCTCGTCTACCAGCACGTCGACACACCGATCGGCGTACTCACCCTAGCCGCGGACGACAGCGGCCTGCAGCGAATCGACTTTCCGCCCCCCAGGCTGCCGCCCGCCGGCTCCGCATGGCGCGAGGGCAGCAACGCGGTGATCGCGGAGACCCGCCGACAGCTGGAGGAATACTTCAACGGCCGTCGGCGCTCGTTCGACCTGCCGCTGGCGCCGCAGGGCACCGAATTCCAGCGCAGCGTGTGGACCGAACTCGCCGCGATTCCCTACGGACGCACCTGGAGCTACCGCGACCTCGCGCAGCGCATCGGCAAGCCCAGCGCAATGCGCGCGGTGGGCGCCGCGAACGGCCGCAATCCGTTGCCGATCGTGCTGCCCTGCCATCGCGTGATCGGCGCCGACGGCTCGCTCACCGGCTTCGGCGGCGGCCTGCCGACCAAGGCGTTCCTGCTGCGGCTGGAAGGTGCCCTGCCGCCGGGCGATGACGACCTGTTCGCCACCGCCGCGCAGGCATCGCGGGCGGCCACGCTGTCGCGCTGAGGCTCAGGCCAGCAGCCGCACCAGCGCCTGGCGATAGCGGCCGGCCACCGCATCGCGGTCGCGGTGGCGGCCTTCGCTCACCAGCGTCACGCCCGCCACTTCGACCTCGCGCACGCAGGGCACGTTGCCGCTGAAGATCCAGCGGTCGGCGACATCCGACGCCGTGGCACCGGCGAAGACCGCGGCCTCGCCGTCCAGCAGCACATGATCGTCGCCAGGCTCGAACCCGGTGGACCTGGCGGCACTTGCCATCACCCCATGCAGCAAGGTCTCGCCGACACTGGTCGAAGCCGCGGACACCGCGATGTTGCGATGGCGCGTATCCAGGCGCTGCCCATATTCGAGCCAGCGCAGCTCCTCCACCGGCGACACCGAGATGTGCGAATCGGAACCGATGCCCCAGCTGCCGCCGGCATCCAGGTAGTCGCGCAGCCGGAACAGGCCGTCGCCGAGATTGGCCTCGGTGGTCGGGCAGATCGCGACCGTGGCGCCGCTGGCGGCAATGCCGGCGAGTTCCGCGTTGTCCAAGTGGGTGGCATGCACAAGCGTCCAGCGCTCATCGACATCGGCGTGGCCGAGCAGCCATTCCACCGGCCGCGCGTCGCGCAGCGCCAGGCAGTCCTGCACCTCGCCGATCTGCTCGGCGACGTGGATGTGGATACGCGCATCGGCCGGCAGCGCGGCCAGCACCTCGCGCATCGCCACCTCGGGCACCGCGCGCAGGCTGTGCAGCGCGCAGCCGATCCGCACGCCGTCGCCTGTGTGCGCGCGCAGGGCGTCGAACAGGCGCAGGTAACTGTCGACGTCGTGCCCGAAGCGCTTCTGCCGCTCGCCCAGCGCGTGGCCGTCGAAGCCACCGGTCATGTACAGCACCGGCAGCAGGGTGATGCGGATGCCGGTATCGCGCGCGGCGGCGAGCAGCGCATCGGCCATCGCCGTGTGCACCGCGTACGGCCGGCCGTCAGGCTGGTGGTGCACGTAGTGGAACTCGCAGACGCTGCCGTAGCCGGCCTCCAGCATCTCGACGTACAGCTGCGAGGCGACGGCGTGCAGCAGGTCGGGATCGAAGCGCGCGGCCATCCGGTACATGGTTTCGCGCCAGGTCCAGAACGAATCCTCGGGATGCGTCTGGCGCTCGGCCATGCCGGCCATCGCGCGCTGGAAGGCGTGCGAATGCAGGTTGGCGATCGCGGGCACGCGCCAGCCACCGGCAACCGGCTGGACGAGCGGCGGAAGTGGAGTCGCGGTGGCAGGCATGGCGGGGGGCTTGCGTCGGGAGTGCGCTAGGCTACCGCGTCGCCACCCTGCCGACAGGCCCGCCATGCCTCGCGCTCCAGAACACCGTCCGGATGTCCAACATGCCTGAGCGCTGGGACGGGCTGCTGCACAACGCCACGCTGGCGACCTTGGACAGCGACGCCGGCTACGGCCTGGTGCGCGACGGCGCGCTGGCCTGGCGCGACGGCCGCATCGTCTTCGCTGGGCCGGCCTTGTCCCTGCCCGCCGCGCTGGACACCCTGGCCGACGACGTCATCGATGTCGGCGGCGACCTGGTCACTCCCGCGCTGGTCGACTGCCACACCCATCTGGTGTTCGCCGGCGACCGCGCCGCGGAGTTCGAGCAACGCCTGATGGGCGCGAGTTACGAGGAGATCGCGCGCGCCGGCGGCGGCATCGTGTCCACGGTGCGCGCCACCCGCGCCGCCGACGAGGACGCGCTGCTTGCCGAGTCGCTGCCGCGCGCCCGCGCGCTGCTGCGCGACGGCGTGGCGACGCTGGAGATCAAGTCGGGCTACGGCCTGGACTTCGACAACGAACGCAAGATGCTGCGCGTGGCGCGACGCATCGGCGACACGCTCGGCATCGGTGTGCGCACCACCTTCCTTGGCGCGCACGCGCTGCCGCCGGAGTTCGCCGGCAATCCCGACGGCTATATCGACGCGGTGCTCGACTGGCTGCCGCGCCTGCACGCCGAGGGCCTGGTGGACGCGGTGGACGCGTTCTGCGAACGCATCGCGTTCACCGGCGCGCAGACGCGGCGCGTGTTCGAAGCGGCGCGCGCGCTCGGCCTGCGGGTGAAGCTGCACGCCGACCAGCTGAGCGACGGCGACGGTGCGGCGCTGGTGGCGGAGTTCGGTGGCCTGTCGGCCGACCATGTGGAGCACACCTCGCCCGAAGGCGTGGCGGCGATGGCCGCGGCCGGCACCGTCGCGGTGCTGCTGCCCGGCGCGTTCCACGTGCTGCGCGAAACCAGGCTGCCGCCGATCGAGGCCTTCCGCGCTTCGCACGTGGCGATGGCCGTGGCCACCGACTGCAATCCCGGCACCTCGCCGCTGCAGTCGCTGCGCCAGGCGATGCAGCTGGCCTGCACGCACTTCCGGCTGTCGCCCGAGGACGCGCTGCGCGGCGCCACGGTCAATGGCGCAAAGGCGCTGGGCCTCGACGACCGCGGCACGCTGCGCGCCGGGCTGCGCGCGGACTTCGTGCGCTGGCGCGTGCGCGAGCCCGCGGCACTCTGTTACTGGCTGGGCGGCGATCTTGCCGCCTCCGTCCACTGCGGCGGCCGCCGCGTCGCCTGATCCTGGAGATCCGAATGAAGCACGTGTTGAACCGCGCCCTGCCCCGCTGCCTGCTCGCCATCGCACTTGCCGCGCCCACGCTGGCGCTGGCCCAGGCCACCGACGCCGCACGCGCGCTTGCGCAGGACGCGGTGATCGTCGACACCCACATCGATGCGCCCGGGATCCTCGTCGACACCTGGGCCGACCTCGGCGTCAGCGCGCCGGACCGCGAGTTCGACTACCCGCGCGCCCGCGCAGGCGGCCTGGACGTCGCCTTCATGTCCATCTATACCTCGGCGCGCGAGGACGACGCCGGCAGCGCCTGGCAGTCGGCCAATGCGCAGATCGATGCCGTGGAGGCGCTGGTGGCGCGGCACCCGGACCGCTTTGCCATCGTCACCTCGCCGCGCGATGTCGACCGGCTCCGCCAGGGCGGTCGCGTGCTGCTGCCGCTGGGCATGGAGAACGGCGCACCGATCGGCGACGACCTCGCGCAGGTCGCCTTTTTCCACGACCGCGGCGTGCGCTACATCACCCTCGCGCACAGCGCCAACAACCGCATCAGCGATTCGTCGTACACCATCGAAAAGAAGTGGGACGGCCTGAGCCCGTTCGGCCGCGACGTGGTGGCCGAGATGAACCGTCTCGGCATGATGGTCGACGTCTCGCACCTGTCCGATGCCGCGGTCGCACAGGCGGTGGCGTTGAGCAGCGTACCGGTGATCGCCAGCCATTCGGCGCTGCGCCACTTCACCCCGGGTTTCGAACGCAACCTCAGTGACGAACTGGCGCTCGCCATTGCCGCGAAGGGCGGCGTGGTGCAGATCCCGTTCGGCATCGCCTTCGTCACCCCGAAAGCGGCGGCGAAGACCCAGGCGTACTTCCGCGCATCCGACGCCTTCAACCGCGCCAACGCCGAACGCGTGGCCGCCGGGCAGCCGCCGGCAGACCGCGCCGCGTTCGAAAAGGACTGGGAGGCCGCCAATCCGCCGGTGGAGGCGCCGATCACCGACGTGCTCGACCAGATCGACTACGCGGTGAAACTGCTTGGCGTCGAACACGTCGGCATCGGCTCGGATTTCGACGGCGTCAGCGGCGAACTGCCCGAAGGCCTGCGTACCGTGGCCGACTACCCAAACCTGATCGCCGGCCTGCAGGCGCGCGGGCACTCGGACGATGACATCCGCGCGATCCTCGGGGGCAACCTGCTGCGCGCGTGGGCGCTGGTGGAGGCGGGGGCGGCGTCGCGCTGACAGGCGGCCGGCCCGAAACGAAGAAAGCCCCGCGCAGGCGGGGCTTCTCTCGATCGCGCTGACAGGGCGCGTTATTCCTTGGCGACGGTCTTCTTGGCCACGGCCTTTTTGGCCGGCGCCTTGGCAACGGTCTTGCTGGCAGCCTTCTTCGCGACCGGCGCGGCAGCGGTGCCCGCGGCCTTGGTGGTCACCTGGCTACGGGAATTGCCGTAGCTGGAGTTGAAGCGCTTGCCCTTGGCGGTCTTGCGGTCGCCCTTGCCCATGTGATGCTCCTGGAGGTTGTTCGATCCGGCGCGCGCATGCACGCCGCAGGGCGCGAATCCTAGCACGCATGCGGGTTTACGGCGCTGGAACGGTGCTGGCCGCGGCGTGTGTCAGGCGCAGGTTGACGAGGTGGGCCGTTGCCAGCAACAGCCCGCCGGAGACCATCACCGCCGCATGGGCCACACCGTGCGTGTGCAGCGCCGTGAACGCGCCCGCCCAGACCAGGCCCAGCCCCGGCAGCAGCAACGCCCACGCCCGGAACGCGCGATGCCGGCGGTAGCCCAGCGACAACGTGGTGGCACCGAGCAGCGTGGCGAACACCACGAATGCCTGGTCGATGTCCACCCAGCCCACGGCCGTGAAGCCAAGCGCCGGCAACAGCGCCAGCGCGACCGGCAGCAGCGCGCAGTGGATCGCGCACAGGAACGATGCGGCAAAGCCGACGCGGTCTGCGTTGCGGATGGCGGACGGTGAAGCCATGACTTCCGTAAGGGTTGCGTCAGTGATGAAATGTTATAACACTTCCCGCCGCCATCCAAGCCCAGGTTGTTCATGTCCCCCCAGCGCTTCCGCCCGACCCCACTCCGCCTCGCCCTGGCTTTCGCTCTCGGCGGCCTGCCCACCGTGGCCACCGCCGCCCAGGACGATCCCCGGCACGACGACGGGATCGCCGACCTCAGCGGCATCGTGGTGCGCGCCAACCCCCTGGCCCGCACGGCCGAGGACCTGGCGCGCCCGGTGGCGGTGCTGGCCGGAGAGCAGCTGGACGAGGCCAAGGCCGCCTCGCTGGGCGAAACCGTGTCGCGCCTGCCGGGCGTGCAGTCTTCGTTCTTCGGCGCCGGCGTCGGCCGCCCGGTCATCCGCGGCCTCGAGGGCGCGCGCGTGCAGGTGCTGAGCGACGGGCTGTCCGCCGGCGACGTGTCGACCGTCAGCGCGGACCATGCGGTCAGCATCGAGCCGTTCCTCGCCAACCAGATCGAAGTGCTCAAGGGCCCGGCGACGCTGCTGTACGGCAGCGGTGCCATCGGCGGCGCGGTCAACGTGATCGACGGCCGCATCCCGGAAACGGCCACGTCGTCGCCGCTCGAGGGCCGTGCCGAGCTGCGCGCCGGCAGCGTCAACGACGAGCGCACCGGCATGGTGCGCCTCGACGGCACCTCGGCGTCCGGGCGTGTGGTGTTCCATTTCGACGCGCTGCATCGCGAGACCGGCAACTACGACATCCCCGGGTATGCCGAGCGCGCAGACCTGCACCACGACGATCATGACGATCACGACCACCACGAGGAAGACGAGGCCGTCCGTGGCTACCTGCCCAACAGCTTCGTGCGCACCGACAGTGGCGCGCTGGGCGTGTCGTACATCGGCGACGGTGGTTTCCTGGGTATTGGCCACAGCCTGTTCAACACGCGCTATGGGGTACCGGGCCACAGCCATGCAAGCGCGGATGGCGACGGACATGCCCACGAAGAAGCCGGTGCGCACGCGGACGCCGACGCCGACGGCGCCGTGCACGTCGTGATGGACCAGCGCCGCAACGAGGTCCGCGGCGGGCTGGACGACATCGGCGCGTTCGAGAGCCTGCGCGTCAAGCTCGCCCACACCGACTACACGCACACCGAGTACGAAGGGGATGCGGTGGGCACGGTGTTCGACAACACCACGCTGGAGGGCCGTGTCGAGCTCGTGCACCGCCCGCTGGGCGGCTGGCAGGGCGCGTTCGGACTGCAGTGGTCGCAACGCGATTTCAGCGCGCTCGGCGACGAGGCCTTCGTGCCCGATTCCAAGGCGCGCGACGGCGGCCTGTTCTGGATCGGCGAGCGCAATTTCGGCGCATTCGGCGTCGAACTCGGCCTGCGCCACGACCGCAACAGGATCGATGTGGCGCCGGTGGACGCGATCGGCCCCTCGCGTGATTTCGACGCCACCAGCGCCTCGCTCGCCATGCGCTGGGACGTCTCGCCGGACCTGCATCTCTCGTTCGGACTGGACAGCGCGCAGCGCACCCCGACCGCCGAGGAGCTGTACTCGAACGGCATGCACGTCGCCACGCAGAGCTTCGAGTTCGGCAACCCGGACCTCGATCCGGAGACCGCGAACCGCGCGGAGATCGGCCTCCACTGGCACCACGGCCCGCTGCGCCTGGGCGCGTCGCTGTTCCAGGTGCGCTATGACGATTTCATCTACCTGGCCGACACAGGCCTGGAAGACGACGGCCTCGCGCTGCGCGCCTGGCACCAGGGCGACGCGCGCTTCCACGGCGGCGAAGTCGAGGCGCAGTGGGATTTCGCCGAGCGCGACCACGGCGCATGGAGCCTGCGGACGTTCGCCGACGTGGTGCGCGGACGCCTCGACGGCGGCGCCAGCCACATGTTCAACGCCAGCATCGCGCACGGCGACCACGCCCACGAATACACCGCCGAACTGGTGCCCGAAGGCAACCTGCCGCGCATCGCGCCGCGCCGCCTCGGCAGCGAACTGCGCTGGCAGGGCGCGCAGTGGCGGGCATCGCTGGGCGCGGTGCGTTACGCGCGCCAGGACCACGTTGCGCAGTTCGAGACCACGTCGCCCGGTTACACGCTGGTGCATGCCAGCGTCGCCTGGCACCGCGACGGCGCCAACGGCAACGCGATGGAACTCTTCGTCGACGGCCGCAACCTGCTGAACGAAGAAGCGCGCGTGCATACCTCGGTGCTCAAGGACCTCGCGCCGCTGGCCGGCCGCGGCGTGACCGCGGGCGTGCGCGTGTTCTTCTAGGCGGTCACGGCCGGCAACGGGCAGCGCGGGAGCGCGCCGTCAGGTCTCGCCCGCCGCGTCACCGCTGGCCAGGCACTGCGCACAGGTGCCATGCACTTCCAGCGTCTGCGCGCGCGGCCGGAAGCCGAGCGCCAGCGCGCGATCACGCAGTGCGCCGACCACCTGCAGGTCTTCGAGCTCGATCGCGGCATGGCAGCTGTCGCAGATCAGGAACGGCACCGAGTGCTGCGCCGTGCTGGGATGGTGGCAGGCCACGAACGCGTTCACCGACTGCAGCTTGTGGATGAAGCCGTTGGCGAGCAGGAAATCCAGCGCGCGGTAAACGGTGGGCGGCGCGGCGGCACCCGGGCCCTTGCCGTCGCGCACGCGATCAAGCAGGTCGTAGGCCTTGATGGGCTGCCCGGCCTCGGCGATCAGGCCAAGCACGTGGGCGCGGATCGGCGTCAGGCGCAGGCCGCGCTCACGGCACGCATCTTCGACCGCGGCCACGAAGGCCTTGCCATCGTGGACGTGGTGCGTGGGATGCGTACAGGCGTGAACGTGCTCGGACATGACCCCATGATGGTGGCCATGGCGCACCGACTCAAGCCGGCGCACCGAGAACGCGCTTTCAGCCGGTGCGTGCGATGGCGGCGTCGATGCGCTTCAGCGCTTCGTCGCGCCCCGCCAGGTACACGGTGTGCGCGATGTCCGGGCTCACCTGCGTGCCGGTGATCGCCACGCGCAGCGGCTGCGCCACCTTGCCCATGCCGATGCCGAGCGCCTCGGCCACCGCCTGCAGCGCGCCATGGATCGCCTCGGCGCTCCACTCCGGCAGCGCTTCGAAGCGCACGCGTGCTTCGGCCAGCGGCATGCCGGCGGCGGCGGTCAGGTGCTTGGCCACGGCCGCGGCATCGTATTCCGTCAGCGGCTGGTACCAGACGGCGGCGCGCTCGGCCATGTCCTTGAGCGTCTGCACGCGGTCGCGCAGCGCCAGCACCACGTCGGCCGGCGCGGGTCCGGCCGCGAGGTCGTAACCCGCGGCCCGCAGGTGCCACTCGAGATGTTTCGCGATGTCCGCCGGCGCATCGCTCTTCAGGTACTGCTGGTTGAGCCAGCCGAGCTTGGCCATGTCCAGGCGCGCGGCCTTGGCGTTGACGTCCTTGAGGTCGAACAGCGCCTTCAGCTCGTCGATGGAGAAGATCTCCTGGTCGCCGTGCGACCAGCCCAGGCGCGCCAGGTAGTTGAGCAGTGCGTGCGGCAGGTAGCCGGCGTCGCGGTACTGCATGACGTCGGCCGCGCCGGTGCGCTTGGAAAGCTTGGCGCCCTGTTCGTCGAGGATCATCGGCAGGTGCGAGAACGCCGGCACCTCGGCACCCAGCGCGCGGTAGATGTTGATCTGGCGCGGAGTGTTGTTGACATGGTCGTCTCCGCGCACCACGTCGCTGATGCGCATGTCGAGGTCGTCGACGACCACCGCGAAGTTGTAGGTCGGGTAGCCGTCGGGGCGGAAGATCACCAGGTCGTCGAGTTCGGTGTTGCTGATCTCGATGCGGCCCTTGACCTTGTCCTCCCACGCGACCACGCCATCCAGCGGGTTCTTCAGGCGGATGACGCGGTTGGGATCGTCGCGGTACGGCGCGCCCTGCTCGCGGTAGGCGCCGTTGTAGCGCGGCTTCTCGCCCTTTGACATCGCCACTTCGCGCATGGCGTCGAGCTCGTCCTTGGACTCGTAGGCGTAGTACGCCTGCCCGGCCGCGACCAGCTGTTCGGCCACCTCGCGATAGCGGTCGACGCGCGCGGTCTGGTAGATCGGGCCCTCGTCGTAATCCAGGCCTAGCCACTCCATTGCCTCGAGGATCGCGTCGATCGCACCCTGGGTGCTGCGCTCGCGGTCGGTGTCCTCGATGCGAAGGATGAACTGCCCGCCGCGGCGGCGCGCCTCCAGCCAGCAGTACAGCGCGGTGCGGGCGCCGCCGATGTGCAGGTAGCCGGTGGGGCTGGGGGCGAAGCGGGTGCGGACGGTCATGGTGTTTGCTGTGATCCAGGAGAACGGGGATTTTAGCCTCGTAGGCCGCCGACGCGCCGTGCCATGGCCGGCGTCGCGATGTCTCACCCTACAATCCGCCGCATGGCCACCCTCTTCGTCTCCGACCTGCACCTCGATCCGGCGCGCCCGGACATCACCCGCCTGTTCGGCGCGTTCCTTGACGGCGAAGCCCGCAGCGCCGACGCCCTTTACATCCTCGGCGACCTGTTCGAAGCCTGGGTGGGCGATGACGACCCGTCGGAGACCGGCGCGTTCGTGGCCGAGCGCCTCGCCGCGCTCGCCGCGTCGGGCGTGCCGGTGCATTTCATGCACGGCAACCGCGATTTTCTGCTGGGTGCCGCCTACGCGCGCCGTGCCGGCATGCACCTGCTGGACGACCCGACCGTCATCGCCCTGCACGGACGGCGCGCACTCCTGATGCACGGCGACACGCTGTGCATCGATGACCTCGCCTACCAGCAGTTCCGCGCGCAGACCCGCAACCCGGCGTGGCAGGCGCAGTTCCTCGCGCAACCGCTCGCGGCGAGGCTCGCCTTCGCCCACCAGGCGCGCGCCGCCAGCCAGGCGCGCCAGGGCGAACTGCGCGACGCCGGCACCATGGAAGCGATCACCGACGCCGCACCAAGCGCCGTCGAGGCCGCATTCCGCGAGCATGGCGTGGACCTGCTGATCCACGGCCACACCCACCGCCCCGCGGTCCACGTGCTGGATGTCGACGCCCGCGCCTGCACGCGCGTGGTGCTCGGCGACTGGTACGAGCAGGGATCGGTGTTGCGCGTGGATGCCGATGGCATGCGCCTGGACAGCCTGGAGGCCTGACCGCGCGACCGCCAGCGATCAGCCCGAAATCTGTACCAGCGCCGCCAGCTCGTTCTCGCTGAAACCCGCCGCGCTGCGCGCATCGACGTTGAACGGCCCGTGCAGCACCGCGCGCGCGTACTCGACCAGCAATGCGCGGAAGCGCGGCTCCGGATCGATGCCCTCGCGCTCGCAGCACCAGCGGAACCAGCGGCTGCCGGCGGCCACGTGCGCGATCTCCTCGCGCAGGATCACCTCCAGGATGTCGGCCGTCGCATGGTCGCCCAGCGCGCGCAGCTTCACGATCATCCCAGGCGTCACGTCCAGCCCGCGCGCCTCGAGCACCCGCGGCACCAGCGCCATGCGCGCCAGCACGTCGTGCGCGGTCTTCTCGGCCATTTCCCACAGCCCGTTGTGCGCGCCGAAATCGCCGTAGTCGAAGCCCATCGCCTGCAGGCGCGTGCGCAGCATCGTGAAGTGCCGCGCCTCGTCGTCGGCCACCATCACCCAGTCGGCGTAGTACTGCGCCGGCATGCCGCGGAAGCGATAGACCGCGTCCCAGCCGAGGTCGATGGCGTTGAACTCGATGTGCGCGATCGCGTGGATGAACGCCGCGCGCCCCTCATCGCTGCCGAAGCCCCTGCGCGGCAACTCGCGCGGGTGCACCAGGCGCGGGCGCGGCGGGCGGCCGGGCATCGCGATGGGCCGTGGCGCTGGCGCGTCGGCATCGATCGCGAACCCGCCGATCCGGAACGCGTCGGCAGCCGCGTGCGTCGCGGCCACCTTGTCCTCCGGGGAGGCCGCGGCGAGGCAGTCGCGCGCGTGGTCGAACAGCGAGGCGCCCACGCTCAGGCGCCGACGCGGCGCTTCTTCTTCGCCTCGTCGGAGCGCAGCTGGCGCAGGCGCTCGAAGTAGCCCGGCTCGATGCCGGTCACGTACTCGCCGCTGAAACAGGAGCTGTCGAACTTCTTGCCGGGGAACTTGTGCCCGGCCACCGCGGATTCGAGGTCGGCGAGGTCCTGGTAGACCAGCCAGTCGCAGCCCAGCAATTCCTCGATCTCCTTCTCGCTGCGGCCATTCGCCACCAGCTCCTCGACCGACGGCATGTCGATGCCGTAGATGTTCGGATAGCGCACCGGCGGCGCCGCGGAGGCCAGGTAGACCTTGCGCGCGCCGGCATCGCGCGCCATCTGCACGATCTGCCTGGACGTGGTGCCGCGCACGATGGAATCGTCCACCAGCAGCACCACGCGGTTGCGGAACTCGAGCGGGATGGGATTGAGCTTGCGGCGCACGGATTTCGCCCGCTCCACCTGCCCCGGCATGATGAAGGTGCGGCCCACGTAGCGGTTCTTGATGAAGCCCTCGCGGTACTTCACGTTGAGCACGTTGGCGAGCTCGAGCGCGGAATCGCGCGAGGTGTCGGGGATCGGGATCACCACGTCGATGTCGTGGTCGGGCCGCTCGCGCAGGATCTTCTCGCCCAGCGTCACGCCCATGCGCATGCGCGCCTTGTGCACCGAGATGTTCTCGATCATCGAGTCCGGGCGCGCGAAATACACGTATTCGAAGATGCACGGCGCATGCTCGGCCGGCTCCGCGCACTGCCGCGCATGCAGCTCGCCGCGCGCGGTGATCACGATGCCCTCGCCCGGCGCCACGTCGCGCAGGTGCTCGAAGCCAAGGATGTCGAGCGCCACGGATTCCGAGGCCACGCAGTATTCGGTGCCTTCCGCGGTCTCCCGCTTGCCGAGCACCAGCGGGCGGATGCCGTTGCGGTCGCGGAACGCGACCAGGCCCAGCCCGAGCACCACCGCCACCACGGAAAACCCGCCCTTCGCACGGCGCATCACGCCTTCCACGGCATCGAACGCGGTCTCCGGCGACAGCGCGCGGCTGCGGTCGAGCTCATGCGCGAACACGTTGAGCAGGACCTCGGAATCGGACTGGGTGTTGACGTTGCGGCGGTCGGTCTCGAACACTTCGCGGCGCAGCGCGTCGGTGTTGACCAGGTTCCCGTTGTGCGCCAGCGCGATGCCGAATGGCGAATTGACGTAGAACGGCTGCGCCTCGTCGCTGCCCTCCGAGCCCGCGGTCGGGTAGCGGCAGTGGCCGATGCCCACGCGGCCATCCAGCAGCGCCATGGCGCGCGCATCGAAGACATCGCGCACCAGGCCGTTGCCCTTGTGCACGCGCAGCTGGGTGCCAACCGCGGTGGCAATGCCCGCGGCGTCCTGGCCGCGGTGCTGGAGCACGGTCAGGCCGTCGTACAGCGCGGGTGCGACTTCAGTGGTGCCAACGATGCCGACGATGCCGCACATGGGGTCCTGCCAAGGTCTGGAATGGAGCGATGGAAAGGATCAGCCGAAGGGTCGACCGCAGGACTCAGGGATGCGCGCGCACCAGGCCGTCGATGCCCTGCGAAGACTTGATCCGCGCCTTGAGCTGGTCCGCTTCGGCGCGGGTGAGCACCGGACCGGCCTTGACGCGCGTGAGTGCGCCCTTGTCGGTCTGCACGGTGTCGGTGAATGCACCGATGCCGGCAGCCCGAAGGCGGTCACGCAGCGCCTGCGCATCCGCGGCGTTGCCGAACGCGCCGAGCTGCACGGCGAAACCGGTGCCGGCGGCGGCGGCGGGTGGCGTGGCGGCGGGCGCGGGCACCGCGGAAACTGTGGAGGGCGTGCTGGCCGCCGGCTTCGCCGGTGCCGGAGCCGTGGCGACTGGCCTGGCCGCGGGCGTGGCGGACGGGCGCGCGTCGAGCGCGACCACCTGCGCCTGCGCACGCGAACCGATGCCGCCGGCGGTGATGCGCGCCGATTCGGCGTCCGCGCGCGAGGCGTAGGGACCGATGCGCACGCGCCAGGCGTCGCGACCGTTGACCGTGGTTTCCTCCACGTAGCCCGGCAGGCTGGCCTTGCGCAGGCGATCGACGACCGCGCCGGCGTCGGCGCGCGTGGCGTAGGCGCCGAAGCTCACCACGTAGTCGCCACCGGCAGTGGCGGCCGGCAGGCGCTGCGCGGGCGCGGCGGCGACGGGCTTTGGCGCATCCACGGGCTTCGCTGCCGCGACTGCAGGGGTTACAGCCGGCGTGGGAACCACAGCCGCGGCTGGCGCTGCGGCAGCGGCCGCGGGATCGGGCGGCAGCGGCGTTGCCACCACGCCGTCTTCCTCGACCAGCGGCTGCGCGCTGGACAGGTCGGCGGCGTCGTCGGAGCGTGCGCCCGCGGGCGTCGGCGCAGTGGCGGTGTCGACCGTCGCCAGGCTGCCGTCATCGGCGAGCAGGCCTGCGCTGCTGGTGGCATTGGGCACCACCAGCGGCAGGTCGCGCGTTGCGTACTGGCCGCCGGGCGCCGACGGCACCTGCAGCGACAGGTCGGACACGCCGCTGTCCGGGGCCGGGCCCTGGACAAGCATCGGCAGGAAGATCACCGCAAGCGCGATCAGCACCGCGGCGCCGATCAGGCGCTGTTTCAGTCCGGAATCCATATGCGCTCGAAGCGACAAGGGGGCGTGCGAATTATACGCCGCCACCCGCGCGGGCTTCTGAACCCGTGCCCGCCAGCCATGCCAGCGCGGCCGCGGCGACATGGAACGAGCCGAAGGCCAGCACGCGATCGCCGGGGGAGGCCTGGGCGATTGCGGCGGACAATGCGGCGGCGACATCGGCATGGTGCGTGCCGTCGATGGCCGCGGTGCCGACCAGGCGCGCGGCGAGCGCATCCGCATCGCCACCGCGAGGGCCGGCCTCGGCAAGTCCGGCGAGGTACCAGGCATCGACCTGCGACGCCAGCGCATCCACCACCCCGGCGGCGTCCTTGTCGACGAGCGCGCCATATACCGCGTGCGTGCGCCCACCCTGCCCGGCCTGCGTGCGCAGCCAGTCGCCCAGCGCGCGCGCCGCCTGCGGGTTGTGGCCCACGTCCACCAGCACCGTCACGCCGCCGCGTCCGAACCGCTGCAGCCGCCCGGGAATATCGGCCGCTGCGACGCCACGTGCCCAGGCGTCATCGTCGATGTCCACGTCCAGCGCGCGCAGTGCCGCGATCGCGGTCGCGGCATTGCGCAGCTGTGTCGGCGCCGCCAGCCGCGGCATCGGCAGCGCGAGCTCGAAGCCGGGCTCGCGCCACCACCAGCCCGGGCTGCCGTCGTCGTGCAGGCCGAAGCGGAAGTCGCTGCCGCCGCGGATCGCCGAGGCGCCGATGGCGTAGGCATGGCCGAGCACACTGGACGGCGGATCGTCCTCGCCCAGCACCAGGGGCTTCCATGCGCGCGCGATGCCGGCCTTCTCGCGCCCGATCGCCTCGCGGTCGGCGCCCAGCCAATCCTGGTGGTCGAGATCGACGGTGGTGACCACGGCCACGTCGGGGTCGACGATATTGACCGCGTCGAGCCGGCCACCCAGGCCGACCTCGAGCACCGCGAGGTCCAGGCCGGCGCGCTCGAACAGCCACAGCGCCGCCAGGGTGCCGTACTCGAAATAGGTCAGCGTGGTGTCGTGGCGCGCGGCCTCGACCGCCTCGAACGCCCGCACCAGCGCGGCATCGCCGGCATCGGCACCGTCGATGCGCACGCGTTCGTTGTAGGCGAGCAGGTGCGGCGACGTGTAGGCGCCGACGCGCAGGCCGCCGGCGCGCGCGATGGCCTCGATGAACGCCACCGTGGAGCCCTTGCCGTTGCTGCCGGCGACGGTGACGACGTGCGTGGCCGGACGCCCCAGCTGCATATGTGCCGCGACCGCGCGCACGCGGTCCAGTCCCATGTCGACGGCCTGCGGGTGCTGGCCCTCGATATACCGGAGCCAGTCGCCCAGGCTGCGCGTAGTGGTCATCGCGGGGTGCTCAGAGGGCGCGGTGCACCGCTTCGCCGAACAGCAGCGTGTGATGCGCGCAGTCGTTCAGGCGCACCACGTCGAGATGCTCGACGTCCGGGCCTTCGAGGAGGTTGAGCGTGGCCGGCGCCTGGCGGAACGTCCACAGCCGGAACAGCGGCAGGCCGAGCACGCGGCACAGCAGCACGCGGTTCACCGCGTCGTGCGACACCACCAGCAGCGTGTCCTCCGGGCCGAGGCCCTCGCAGGCATTCGCCAGCGCCGGCCAGGCGCGCGCCAGCACCTGCTTGAGCGACTCGCCGCCCGGCATCTGCACCTTGTCGGGGGTGTCACGCCAGGCAGCGAGGCGTTCGGGATCGGACTCGCGGATCTCGCTTGCCAGCTTGCCTTCCCAGCTGCCGTGGGCGATTTCCATCAGGTCGTTGTCGACCTCCAGCATGTCCGCGCGCGCGTCGCCGAGCGCGAGGCGCGCGGTGTCGTAGGCGCGCCCGAGCGGCGACGCCACGGCGCGCGCGATGCGCACGTCGTGCAGGCGCTCGCCCAGGCGCAGCGCCTGCTTGGCGCCGGCATCGGACAGCGGGATGTCTTCCTGGCCCTGGTAGCGGCCTTCCCGGTTCCAGGTGGTTTCGCCGTGGCGGGCGAGCAGGATCCTCACGGCTTGGGCGTCAGGCCGAGTTCCGCCAGCACGCGCGGCGCCGGATAGACCTCCTGCATCACCCAGCGCATGTAGCGCTGGTCCACCGAGATCATCCGCGTCATCACCGGATCGAACACCCAGTTGGACGCCACCGACTCCCAGTTGCCGTCGAACGCCAAACCCACCAGCTGGCCGCGTGCATCCAGCACCGGCGACCCGGAGTTGCCACCGGTGATGTCGAGGTCGGAGAGGAAATTCACCGGGACGGTCTTCAGGCGACGGTCGGCCAAGCCGCCATAGCGCTTCTCCGCGATCGCCTCGAGCAGCGCGGGGGGCGCGTCGAAGGGCTCCTCGCCGGTCGCCTTGGCGGCCACTTCTTCCAGCTTCGTGAAGGGCTGCTGCGGCGTGCCGTCAAGCTTGGTGTATGGCTTGACGTTGCCGAACGTGATGCGCAGCGAGGAGTTGGCATCGGGATAGACAAACTCGCCCTTGCTGGCCTTGTAGTCGGCGATCGCCTGCAGGAACACCGGGCGCGCCTGCAGGGCGTCGCCGGCCTGCGTCTTGCGCTCGGCCTCGAGCGCGAGCAGCGTGGGCATGACCGCCACCGCGTAGCGGATCGCCGGATCCTTGCTGCGCTCGAAGGTCTTGCGATCGGCCTTCAGCCAGGTCATGCGCGCATCGGCATTGGTCAGCTCGCTGCGGTTGACACGGTCCAGC
Source organism: Luteimonas sp. MC1825 (assembly GCF_014764385.1). Taxonomy (NCBI): domain Bacteria; kingdom Pseudomonadati; phylum Pseudomonadota; class Gammaproteobacteria; order Lysobacterales; family Lysobacteraceae; genus Luteimonas; species Luteimonas sp. MC1825. Next base: position 2,061,732 of record NZ_CP061714.1, read on the forward strand.
GTGCGCGTGATCGCCTTGGCGTCGGTGCCGCCCAGCCAGGTATCGAGCGCCTCGACGTGCTGGTCGGCCGGCAGCTTCACGTATGCGTCCAGCCAGTACTGCTGCAAAGCACGATCCATGCTGGTCACGTAGCGGCGATCCATCTGCCGGATGGCGCCCTCCAGCGTCGGCAGGTCACGCTCCTGGTAGCCCTGCTCGCGCTCGGCGTCGGGCTTCTCGCGCTCGATCGCCAGGCGGTAGCTGCGGATCGCCGCCGACAGCAGGCCGGTGCCGTTGAACTGGCCGAACACCAGGTCGCGCTCGCGCGTGGCATTGCTTGCGGCCTCGAGCTCGAGCAGGCGCGCGTGGGCGTCGATGGCCGGCTTGCCGGCCTCGCCCTGTGCGGCGGCCCATGCCAGTACCCCGGCCTCGGCCGCCTGCTTGGTGGCCAGCGCGCCGGTGCGCTCGAAGCCGGCCAGCTGGCCGTCGTAATTCTTGTAGACGTTTTCCCAGCCGCGCATGGTGCTGGCGTACTTCACCTCGATGTCCGGGTCCGACTCGCCGGCCTTGGCCACCAGCGCCTGCAGCGCCTTGTAGTGGCGGCTGATGGTCGGGTACGTCCAGTCCTGCGTGGCCTGGAACTCGCTGGCCAGCGCATAGCGCGCGGTGCGGCCCGGGTAGCCGGCCACCATCACGAAATCACCCGCGCCCAGCGGCTTGTCCGCGAACTTCAGCCAGCGCTTGGGCTGGAACGGCACGTTGTCCTCGGCGTAGGCCGCCGGCTTGCCGTCCTTGCCGACGTAGGCGCGATAGAACGCGAAGTCGCCGGTGTGGCGCGGCCACATCCAGTTGTCGATCTCGCCGCCGTAGGCGCCGATGCTGCCCTGCGGCGCGTACACCAGGCGCACGTCGCGGATCTCGAGGTTCTTGAACAGGCGGTAGGTATTGCCGCCGGCAAAGCTGTAGAGGCGGCAGCGGTAGCCGGCGTCGGCTTCGCAGGCGGCGACCAGCGACTTTTCGATCGCATCCAGCGCCCTGGTGCGGCCGATGGCGTCCGGCGCGGCGGCCACGGCAGCCTGGACGCGGTCGGTGACGTCCTCGATCGCCTCCAGCGCGTAGATGCGCGAGGTCGGGCCCGCGCTCAGCTCGTCACCGAGGGCCGCGGCGTAGAAGCCGTCGCGCATCAGGTTGTTCTCGGGCGTCGAGTTGAGCTGGATCGCGCCGTAGGCGCAGTGATGGTTGGTGGCGACCAGGCCCTGCGGCGAAACGAAGCTCGCGGTGCAACCGCCCAGCGAGACCACCGCGCCCAGCGGGTCACCGGTCAGGTCGGCGAGCTGGTTGGCATTGAGCTTCAGCCCGGCCTTCTTCAGCGGTCCGGCGATCTCCGGCAGTTGCTGCGGCACCCACATGCCCTCGCCCGAGTGCACGGGGAAGGCGACGGCGGCCGTGGCGGCTGCGGCGGCGGCCGCGAGGAAGGTCTTGCGCATGGATGGATCCCGGATAGCCAGTGAAGGGGGGAGTTTAGCCTCCCCCGCCGCGGCCTGGACCCTGCCGGTTGGCCCGGTTGCCCGCGCCGGGTCGATGGCGGCCCGGCCGGCCCGCTCAGTCCGCCTGGTCGAGTGGAAGCCCCATCTCACGCAACAGCTGCGGCGCCGGGTAGACGCGCGCCATCAGCCAGCGCATGTAGCGCGCATCCACGTGGATCGCGCGCTTGTAGCGTGGATCGAACATCCAGCTGGCGCTGACCGCCTCCCAGTTGCTGTCGAAGTTCAGGCCGATCAGGCGGCCCTTGGCGTCCATCACCGGCGACCCCGAGTTGCCGCCGGTGGTGTCGAGGTTGGTCAGGAAATTGACGGTCTGCGTGCCCAGCACCGGATCGACGGTGGCGCCGAAGTCACGCCGCGCAATGGCGGCCAGCAGCGGCGCGGGCGCGTCGAACGGCGCCTCGCCGGTGTGCTTCTCGACGATGCCGTCCACCGTGGTGAGCGGCGTGTAGTGCACCGCGTCGCGCGGCGCCAGCGCGCTGACCTGCCCGTAGCTCACGCGCAGCGTGGAGTTGGCGTCCGGGTACAGCGCCCTGCCCTGCGCCGCGGCATGGCCGGCCAGCGCACGCATGTACGCCGGGCGCAGGCGCAGCAGCTCGCCGTCGCGCGCCTTGGTTTCGTCTTCCAAACGCAGCTCGGCCGCGAGCAAGGTGGCCGCGGCCTGCATCAGCGCATCGGTCGATGCCTGCACCTCGGCCGACGGCGCCGCCAGCAGCTGCAGGCGCACGGCTTCGTCGCCGAGCGTGGTGCCTGTGTACAGCGCGTCGAGGGCCTTCGCCGCGGCGGCATCGTTGCCACCGAACACCGTATCCACCTCGACAATGCGCTGGTCAGCCGGCAGCGCGTGATAGCGCGCCAGCAAGGTGGCCAGGATGGCGCGCTCCACCGCCGGGTCGTAGCGCCGCTGCGCCTGCTTCAACGCGGCCTCGACCAGCGCTTCGTCGCGCTGCTGGTAACCGCTCTCGCGCTCCGGGTCGGGCTTGGCGCGCTCCAGTGCCAGGCGTTGCAGCTGCAGCGCCGACTTCAGCAGCTGGGTCTGGCCGCGCAGCATGGCGAACAGCTGGTCGCGCTCGCGGGTGGCGCGCGCCTGCGCGATGACCTGAATGGCCGCTTCGATGTCGTCGCGGCTGGACTTGGCATCCGGCTGCTGCGCCAGCCAACCGAGTACCGCCGCCTCCTCCGCGCGCCGCACCGCGACGGCGTCGCTGCGCTGCAGGCCGTCGAGTTCACCCTGCGCGCGCTTCAGCGTGTTCTTGATGCCGGCAACATGCGCGGCGTAGCGTACGGTGGCCTCGGCGTTGCCCGCGCTGGCGCGTTCGATGGTCTCCAGCAGGGCCGCGTTGAGGGCGACCCGCGAAGGAAGCTGCCACTCCACCTGGTCGGCGAACTCGGCGGCGGTGCGGTGGCGGAACGTCCGACCCGGGTAGCCGGCGAGCATGGCGAAATCGCCCTCGGCGATCGGATCGGTGGACACCTCCAGCCACGCGGCCGGCGTGTACGGCACGTTGTCCACCGCGTACGGCGCGGGCTTGCCGTCCCGGCCGACATAGGCGCGGTAGAAGGCGAAATCACCGCTGTGGCGCGGCCACATGAAGTTGTCGATCTCGTCGCCGTAGCTGCCGATCGCGTCCGGCGGTGCATACGCAAGGCGGATGTCCTTCAGTTCCAGCTGGCGCACCAGGTGGAACTCGCTGCCGTTGTACATGTTGGCCACGCTGCAGCGGTAGCCGGGCTCGGCCTCGCACTCGGCGACAACGGCCTTGCTGGCGGCGTCGATGGCATCGTAGTACGCGCGTCCGCGCAGGCCGCTGGCCGCGCCCAGGATCCGCTCGGTGACCGGCTCGAAGCGGTCGGTCACCAGCACCCGCGCGCCCGGGCCGGCGGACACCTCGTCGGCGGGCGTCGCGGCGTTGAAACCGTTGACGATGAGGTTGTTCTCCGGCGTCGAATTCAGCTGGATGGCGCCGTGCGCGCAATGGTGGTTGGTGACCACCAGGCCACGCGGCGACACGAAGCTCGCGGTGCAGCCGCCCAGCGACACCACCGCGCTCATCGGATGCTTGCCGAGGTCGGCGAGGTCCCTTGGATCGCCCTTGAAGCCGGCGGCCTCCATCTGCGCGGCCACCTGCGGCAGCTGCGACGGCATCCACATGCCTTCGTCGGCCAGGGCGGCGGCGGGAAACAGGGCGGCGGCAAGTGCGACGGGCAGCAGGCGCAGGATCACGGGCATTCCTCGGAGCAGGCATAAAGCCCGCGACCTTAGGCGCTGGCACCCGCGGTGGCAAATCCCGCACACGCGTCGCTGCATGTGCCGGCGGTACAATCGCGCTTTCGATCGCACGCCACAGGCCCGACATGTCGCAGACCGCACCCGCCGTCATCCCCACCACCATGAAGGCGCTGGTCAAGCGCGAAGCCGGCAAGGGCATCTGGATGGACGAGGTGCCCGTGCCCGTCCCGGGCGCGAACGAGGTGCTGATCAAGCTCGAGAAGACCGCGATCTGCGGCACCGACCTGCACATCTACCTGTGGGACGAGTGGAGCCAGCGCACCATCAAGCCCGGCCTGGTGATCGGCCACGAGTTCGTCGGCCGCATCGTGCAGATCGGTCCGGGCGTGGGCGGCTACACCCTCGGCCAGCGGGTGTCGGCCGAGGGCCACATCGTCTGTGGACACTGCCGCAACTGCCGGGCCGGAAAGCAGCACCTGTGCCCGAACACCGTCGGCATCGGCGTGACCCGCGACGGCGCGTTCGCCGAATACATCGTCATGCCGGCCACCAACCTGTGGCCGATCCCCGACCAGGTGCCCAGCGAACTCGCTGCGTTCTTCGACCCCTACGGCAACGCCGCGCACTGCGCGCTCGAGTTCGACGTGGTCGGCGAGGACGTGCTGATCACCGGCGCCGGCCCGATCGGGGTCATGGCGGCCGGCATCTGCAAGCACATCGGCGCGCGCAACGTGGTGGTCACCGACGTCAACGACTACCGCCTGAAGCTCGCCGCCGACATGGGCGCCACGCGCGTCGTGAACGTGGCCCAGCAGTCGCTCAAGGAGGTCATGGCCGACCTGCACCTCGAAGGCTTCGACGTAGGCCTGGAAATGAGTGGCAATCCACGTGCTTTCAACGACATGCTCGACTGCATGTACCACGGCGGCAAGGTCGCCCTGCTCGGCATCCTGCCGCAGGGCGCGGGCATCGACTGGGACCGCATCATCTTCAAGGGGCTCACCGTGCAGGGCATCTACGGCCGGAAGATGTACGAGACCTGGTACAAGATGACGCAGCTCGTGCTGTCGGGGTTCCCGCTGCACAAGGTGCTCAGCCACCAGCTGCCGGTCGACGAGTTCCAGAAGGGCTTCGACCTGATGGAATCGGGCAAGTCGGGCAAGGTCGTACTGAGCTGGTAACCGGCATTGTGTCGCGCGAGACAGGCGGCACTGCCGCGCCAGCGCGACCTGCATCCCCAACATCGAGGAGTGTCCCGTGTCACTCACCGCACGCTACAGCGAAACCCTGGCCGAGATCCGCGAGCAGGGCCTGTTCAAGGCCGAGCGCATCATCACAAGCCCGCAGTCGGCCGAGATCGAACTCGAAGACGGCCGCACTGTGCTGAACTTCTGCGCCAACAACTACCTGGGCCTGGCCGACCACCCGGACATCATCGCCGTGGCCAAGGATGCGCTCGACACGCACGGCTTCGGCATGGCCTCGGTGCGCTTCATCTGCGGCACGCAGGACCTGCACAAGCAGCTCGAGAAGACGATCGCGGACTTCTTCGGCAAGGAGGACACGATCCTCTATGCAGCCTGCTTCGACGCCAATGGCGGTCTGTTCGAGCCGCTGCTGGGCGAGGAGGACGCGGTCATCTCCGATGCGCTCAACCACGCCTCGATCATCGACGGCGTGCGCCTGTGCAAGGCGAAGCGCTACCGCTTCGCCAACTGCGACATGGGCGATCTTGAAACCCAGCTGAAGCAGGCCCGCGCCGATGGCGCGCGCACCATCATGATCACCACCGACGGCGTGTTCTCGATGGACGGCTTCATCGCGCCGCTCGACCAGATCACCGCACTGGCGGCGAAGTACGACGCACTGGTGCACATCGACGAGTGCCATGCGACCGGCTTCCTGGGTGCGACCGGCCGCGGCTCCGCCGAGGTCAAGGGCGTGCTGGACCGGATCGACATCATCACCGGCACGCTGGGCAAGGCGATGGGCGGCGCTCTGGGTGGCTTCACCACCGCGAAGGCCGAAGTGGTGGAGATGCTGCGCCAGCGCTCGCGGCCCTACCTGTTCTCCAACTCGCTGCCGCCGCACGTGGTCGCGGCCGGCACCAAGGCGTTCGACATGCTGGCAGCGGCCGGCGACCTGCGCGAACGCCTGGTCGACAACACGTGCTACTTCCGCGAAAAGATGATCGCCGCGGGTTTCGACGTGCGGCCGGGGACGCACCCGATCAGCCCGGTGATGCTGTACGACGCCAAGCTTGCGCAACGCTTCGCCGAGCGGCTGCTGGAGGAAGGCATCTACGCGATCGGCTTTTTCTTCCCGGTGGTGCCCAAGGACCAGGCGCGCATCCGCACGCAGATCTCCGCGGCGCACACGCGCGAGCACCTTGATCGTGCAATCGACGCGTTCACCCGCATCGGGCGCGAGCTTGGCGTTCTGAAGACCTGAACGCCGCCGCGGGCGACGCCCGCGATCAGTCGGGGGTAGCGCTGCCTTCGGCCGCTTCGGGCGGAGGCGGTTCGACCACGGGAGCCGCCGCGCCACCGCGCGCAACGCGCACGCCACGCGACTTCATCCAGGCGTCGAACTCATCGGCGGTCATGCGCTTGCCGTTCTGGTTCATGTCGAACCGCCACGGCGTGTTGTCGAATTCGGTCTTCGGCTTGTACGCGCCGGGATCATCGGGGTTGGCGACGCTGGGCGCGGGCACCGCGATGGCCACGTTCCGGCAGCCCTCGATGCGCTGGCGGAGCAGCACTTCCTCGACTGTCTGCGATTCGTCGTAGGCATAGGACAGCACGCCGCTGTTGCCTCCGAGGAGATAGGACGGCGCGACCAGTTCCTGCGCGAGCGGCGCGAGTACGGTGATGCGCGACGTGGACGGGTTCGACGCCGCCAGGCTGGCGCAATCGATCGCCGCATGGGCCATCCCGGGGACGGCCAGGCCGGCCACCAACAACATTGCTGCACGCTTCATGTGGGCTTTCCTCCTGCTGCGACGCGAAGTGTAGCAGTCCCTGAAAGCACGAAGCCCGGCACTGGGCCGGGCTTCGTGGGACTACTGGTGCCGACGTCCTCAGTTCTGGACGTTCAGCTCCGTGCGGCGGTTGCGCGCGCGGCCTTCCGGATTGTCCGAACCGTCATCGTTGGTGTTCGGCGCGATCGGGCGGCTCTCGCCGTAACCGTTCGGGCCCACCATGCGGCCGGAGTCGATGCCGTTGCTGGTCAGGTAGTCATAGACCGTGGTGGCACGACGCTCGGACAGCGACTGGTTGTACGCGTCGGTGCCCTTCGAGTCGGTGTGGCCAGCCACTTCGACCTTCAGCTGCGGGTAACGCTTCAGGATCTCGATCGCCTCGTTGAGGATCGCCACCGCGTCAGGACGCAGGGTCGCCTTGTCGAAGTCGAAGTTGACGCCCTTCAGGTCGATCGACACGGGCACCGGGCAGCCGTCCGGACCGATGGTCTGGCCAGCCTGCGAACCGGGGCACTTGTCGTCGCAATCGTTCACGCCGTCGCCGTCGCTGTCCATGTCGGCGCAGCTCGGGGCCACCGGGGCCGGGGCGACCGGCGCGGTCGGCTCCGGGCCGAGCGGGATCACGACGCCGACCGAGGCCAGCACGTCGCCGAACCAGCTCTCGTCCGGTGCGGCAACGCTGGTGTCGTCGAAGTCTGCACGGTAGGCAAGCTCGGTACGGATACCGACGCGGCCCAGGTCGCCCTGCAGGCCCACGCCGACCTTGGCGGCGAAGTTGCCGTCTTCACGCTGACCGGGGGAATTCGGGTTCGGGAAGTTGTTGTACTCTTCCTCGGAGCGCTGGTAACCGACGCCAAACAGCGCGTAGGGGTTCCAGCTGCGCCCCTCGGTGATGAAGTGGCGACGGGCATCGAGCGACACGCCGTACTGGCTCCAGTTGAGGTTCTGGTTGGCGTCATTGTTGGGGTTCTGGTAGTTCAGCTCGCCGTCCAGAGACCAGTCCGGGCTGATGAACTTGCCGAGGCCCAAGGTGCCGAACGGCGCATTGCGCGTTCCGCGGTCGTTGTCCTGCAGGTTGAAGCCTGCGCTACCGGTGATGTACCAGCGATCGTCGAAATCCTGCGCGACCGCAGCCTGCGACACAGCGAGACCGGCCAGCAGGGCGGTGCTCAACAACTTAATCTTCATATACGTACTCCTAGTCAGGAACGAAATCGGGGCGGCGGGACTACTGGGGGGATCGACCACTCGGGCACCCTGTCGCCTGCCAGTGGCGCCGCCGATAGTACACATTCAGGTGAATGTTAACAATTAATTAAAGCAACGCCCGGGATGTACCCGGGCGTCGGTATACCTATTCAGGGACGACTCAGTTCTGGACGTTCAGCTCCGTGCGGCGGTTGCGCGCGCGGCCTTCCGGATTGTCCGAACCGTCATCGTTGGTGTTCGGCGCGATCGGGCGGCTCTCGCCGTAACCGTTCGGGCCCACCATGCGGCCGGAGTCGATGCCGTTGCTGGTCAGGTAGTCATAGACCGTGGTGGCACGACGCTCGGACAGCGACTGGTTGTACGCGTCGGTGCCCTTCGAGTCGGTGTGGCCAGCCACTTCGACCTTCAGCTGCGGGTAACGCTTCAGGATCTCGATCGCCTCGTTGAGGATCGCCACCGCGTCAGGACGCAGGGTCGCCTTGTCGAAGTCGAAGTTGACGCCCTTCAGGTCGATCGACACGGGCACCGGGCAGCCGTCCGGACCGATGGTCTGGCCAGCCTGCGAACCGGGGCACTTGTCGTCGCAATCGTTCACGCCGTCGCCGTCGCTGTCCATGTCGGCGCAGCTCGGGGCCACCGGGGCCGGGGCGACCGGCGCGGTCGGCTCCGGGCCGAGCGGGATCACGACGCCGACCGAGGCCAGCACGTCGCCGAACCAGTCTTCACCGTCGTTGCGCTCCGGCGGCGGATCGTCGTTCAGAAACTGGGCGCGGGTGTCGTCAATGGCCACGGCACGATAGGCGAGCTCGGTGCGGACCTTCACGCGTCCGGTACCACCCTGCAGGCCGACGCCGAACTTGCCGGCGATCGCGCCTTCCTCTTCGTGGAACGGCGAGTCCGGATTGGGGAAGTTGTCCGTTTCAATCTCTTCGCGCTGATAACCCAGCCCCATCAGCAGGTATGGGTTCCACGAGCGGCCTTCGGTCACGAAGTGGCGGCGGGCATCGAACGAAATGCCGTACTGGCTCCAGTTCAGATCCTGATTGTCTTCGTGATTCGGGTTCTGATAGTTCAGTTCGGCGTCAAACGACCAGTTCGGGTTCAGGAACTTGCCCACGCCCAGGGTTCCGAACGGCGCGTTATTGGTACCGCGGTCATTGTCCTGCAAGTTGAAACCGGCGCTGCCGGTGATGTACCAGCGATCATCGAAATCCTGCGCGGAGGCAGCCTGCGCAACGCCCAGTCCACCAATCAGGATGGCCGTGCAAAGCAGTTTCTTGTTCATGTCGTTAGGGCTCCTTGGGTCGCTTCGACGGACCAGGCGGAAGTCAGCGGTCGCTATCGTGTTGGGGGAAAGATGGCCGCCACGCTGGCCACCATCGCGAGGCAGGTTAGGTTCGGGCCCGTGAAGACGGCGTTAACACCCAGATAACAATTAGCTGCGCGCCGTCGCGCGCCGCCTTGCCGCCCCGGCGCATTCCCGGCACTGTGCGCGATCCTCACCTCGCGCCAGCGGCATGCCCGACGCACCCTTGTATCCGCATCTGTTCGCGCCGCTGGACCTCGGCTTCACCACCCTGCGCAACCGGGTGCTGATGGGGTCGATGCATACCGGCCTCGAGGACCATCGCCGCGATTTCCCGAAGCTTGCCGCCTATTTCGCGGAGCGCGCCGAAGGCGGCGTCGGGCTGATCGTCACCGGCGGGTTTGCACCCAACGTGGTCGGCTGGCTGAAGCCCTTTGCCGGCAAGCTGAGCTGGCCCTGGGAATCGGCCAAGCATCGCCAGGTGACGTCGGCCGTGCACGCCCACGGCGCACGGATCTGCGTGCAGCTGCTGCACGCGGGGCGCTACGCGTACCACCCGCTGTCGGTGTCGGCATCGCGGCTGAAGGCGCCGATCAATCCGTTCACGCCACGTGCGCTCTCGGCGCGCGCCGTCGAGCGGCAGATCACGGCATTCGCCATCGCCGCCCGGCTCGCCCGCGACGGCGGCTACGACGGCGTGGAGATCATGGGTTCCGAAGGCTACCTGCTGAACCAGTTCACGGTGGCGCGGACCAACCAGCGCGACGACCGTTGGGGCGGCAGCGTCGAAAACCGCATGCGCTTCGCGGTGGAGATCGTGCGCCGGGTGCGCGAGGCCTGCGGACCCGACTTCATCATCATCTACCGCCTGTCGATGCTCGACCTGGTCGACGGCGGCAATGACTGGGACGCGATCGTGGCGCAGGCCCGCGCGGTCGAGGCCGCCGGCGCCACCATCCTCAATACCGGCATCGGCTGGCACGAGGCGCGCGTGCCGACGATCGCCACATCGGTGCCACGCGGCGTCTTCGCAGGCGTGACCGCCAAGCTGCGTCCGCTGGTGTCGCTGCCGGTGGTGGCGACCAACCGCATCAACATGCCGGACGTGGCCGAGCGCATCCTGGCCACGGGCGCCGCCGACATGGTGTCGATGGCACGCCCGCTGCTCGCCGATCCGCAGTGGGTGGCCAAGGCGCGCGCCGGCCGGCCGCAGGCCATCAACACCTGCATCGCCTGCAACCAGGCCTGCCTGGACCATGTCTTCCAGAACCGTCGCGCAAGCTGCCTGGTCAATCCCCGTGCCTGCCACGAGACCGAACTCAACTACGCCGCGACTGCGTCGCCTCGACGCATCGCGGTCGTGGGCGCGGGACCGGCCGGGCTGGCCTGCGCCACGGTCGCGGCGCAGCGCGGGCACGCGGTCACGCTGTTCGACGCCGCCGCTGAGATCGGCGGGCAGTTCAACCTTGCGCGGCGCGTGCCGGGCAAGGAAGAGTTCGACGAGACCGTGCGCTACTTCCGCGAGCGCATCGCCGAGACCGGGGTAGCGCTGCACCTTTGCACCACCGCCACGCCTGCGCTGCTGGCCGGCTTCGATGCCGTGGTGCTGGCAACGGGCGTGACGCCGCGCGGGGTGGACCTGCCGGGTCACGACCATCCCAAGGTCCTCGGCTACGCCGAAGTCCTGCGCGGTGAGGTCGTCCCCGGCCGCCGCGTGGCGATCATCGGCGCGGGCGGGATCGGCTTCGACGTGGCCGAATTTCTGGTGCAGGAAGGCCCCTCGCCCAGTCTCGATCCGGCGCGATGGATGGCCGAATGGGGCGTGGACCCCCGCTTCGCCACGAGCGGCGGCCTGGTGGCTGCCCGGCCCGAGGCACCGGCGCGAGAAGTCTGGTTGCTGCAACGCAGTCCGGGCCGGCCCGGCGCGCGCCTTGGCAAGACCACCGGATGGATCCATCGCGCGACGCTCAAGAGCAAGCGCGTGCAGATGCTGGGTGGCATCGCGTACGAGCGCATCGACGATGACGGCCTGCACCTGCGGGTCGGCGACGAAGCCCGCTTGCTGCCGGTGGACCATGTCGTGGTCTGCGCCGGGCAGGAGTCGCGACGCGACCTGGCCGGGCCGCTGCGCGATGCGGGAATCGAGATGCATGTCATCGGTGGCGCGGATGTGGCGGCCGAACTCGACGCCAAGCGCGCCATCGACCAGGGCTCCCGTCTCGCGGCCGCGTTCTAGCCGGATGCCGTGAGCGCGGCAAGTGCCGCGCTCGCCACGCGTTCAGGTGAGGTTTCTAAAACGCGCATTAAGGTGCGCCCACTTTCCCGCCGCTTCTTCGGCGGAACCGGCGCGACACGCAACCCTGCGGGTTCGCGCCCGGGCAGCAAATGCGCCACAGAGTGCCGCCGCCCTCCCCAACACGCCATGCCGGTCCGCGACAGCGGCTTCCCGAATCCATTTGGACGGGTTGCGCCGTAGCGGCCGACGCAACGGAGCAAGGAGTCGTCATGAAACTCGCCTGGATCCTGTGGCTGGCCTCAGTGCTGCCACCACAGGCCGCGGATTCACTCTGCCTGAGCACCACGCTTTACCTCGAAGCCCGGGACCAGTCCGTCCTTGGCCAGCGCGCCGTGGCCGAAGTGGCCCTGCGCCGCACCGACAGCGGCCTGTGGGGCGATTCCGTGTGCGACGTGGTCACCGCGCGCAAACAGTTCGCGCCGACCATCGTGTCGCCGCGGACGCGCCTGACCAACACCGAAGCCTGGTCGCAGGCGGTGACGATCGCGCTGGAGTCCCAGCACAACTGGGCGTTGCCCGCGGGCGAGCGCAAGGAAGTCGTACCCGGTGCCAGCCACTTCCTGGCGCATGCGATCGCCAGCCCGAGCTGGCGCAACGCCTACCAGGTCGCCACGATCGGCGACCACACGTTCCTGAAAGTGCAGAGCCTGAAGCCGAAGACCTGATGCGGGCGAAGCCCCCGCATTGAGCGGGCGGCGGCAAGCGCCGATGATGGCGGGGTCTTCCAACTGGAGCCGCACATGAAGCTGTACACCAAGCCGGGCGCCTGCTCGACGGCCGTCCACATCGCCCTGCAGTGGGCCGGCGGCCCGTTCCAGGCCGAGATCCTCGACGGCCCGTCGATGAAGGCGCCGGCCTACCTCGCCATCAATCCCGCGGGCGCCGTGCCGGCACTGGTCGACGGCGACTTCGTGCTCACCCAGAACGCCGCGATCATGGGCTACATCGCCGACACCCATCCGCAGGCGGGACTGGGCGGCGACGGATCGGCGCGCGAGCGTGCCGAGGCCACCCGCTGGCTGGCCTTCGGCAACTCCGATGTGCATCCGGCGTTCAAGCCGATGTTCTCGCCGGCCCGCTACATCGGTGAGGAGTCGGAGCACGATGCGGTCAAGGCGGCGGCACGGACGCTCGTGCGCGGACTGATGGAATCCGCCGACAGGCAGCTCGCCGACAACACGTGGCTGGCGGGATTCCGCAGTTTTGCCGACCCTTATTTCTACATGACCGTGCGCTGGGCACATGGCACCGGCGTGGACATGACCGGCCTCGACAACATCGCCGCCTTCAAGGCGCGCATGGACGCCGACCCCGGCGTGCAGGCAACGCTGAAGGCGGAAGGCCTGGCCTGAGGCACTCCGCAACGCCAGACACGAAAACGGCGCCCCCTGGGCGCCGTTTTCATTTCACGGACCCGGATCCGTCAGTCGCGCGCGGCGAGCGGCACCCAGGCGCGGTCTTCAGGACCGGTGTAGTTGGCGCTGGGGCGGATGATCTTGCCGTCGATGCGCTGCTCGATGACATGCGCGCTCCAGCCACTGGTGCGCGCCAGCACGAACAACGGCGTGAACATCGCCGTCGGCACGCCCATCATGTGGTAGCTCACCGCGCTGAACCAGTCGAGGTTGGGGAACATCTTCTTGATGTCCCACATCACCGTCTCCAGGCGCTCGGCGATGTCGTACATGCGCATGTCCTCGCGTTCGGCGGACAGGTCCTTGGCGACCTGCTTGATCACGTCGTTGCGCGGATCGCCGACGGTGTAGACCGGGTGGCCGAAGCCGATCACCACTTCCTTGCGGCCCACGCGCTCCCTGATGTCGGCCTCGGCCTCGTCGGCGCTGTCGTAGCGCTTCTGCACCTCGAACGCGACCTCGTTTGCACCACCGTGCTTCGGCCCGCGCAGCGCGCCGATCGCGCCGCTGATGCACGAATGCATGTCGCTGCCGGTGCCGGCGATGACGCGCGCGGTGAACGTGGACGCGTTGAACTCGTGCTCGGCGTAGAGGATCAGCGAGGTGTGCATGGCGCGCACCCACGACTCCGGTGGCGGCTCGCCGTGCAGCAGGTGCAGGAAATGCCCGCCGATGGTGTCGTCGTCGGTCTCGACATCGATGACCCGGCCGTTGTGGCTGTAGTGGTACCAGTACAGCAGCATCGAACCCAGCGACGCCATCAGCTTGTCGGCGATGTCGCGCGCGCCGGGATGGTTGTGGTCGTCCTTTTCCGGCTGCACACAGCCGAGGACGGAGACCGCGGTGCGCATGACGTCCATCGGGTGCGCCGACGGCGGCAGCTCCTCGAGCGCGGCCTTGACCGACGCCGGGATGCCGCGCAGCGACTTCAGCTTGGCCTTGTAGCCGGCAAGCTCCGGCTTGGACGGCAGCTTGCCGTGCACCAGCAGGTAGGCGATCTCCTCGAACTCGGCGGTGGTCGCGAAATCGAGGATGTCGTAACCGCGGTAATGCAGGTCGTTGCCGCTGCGGCCCACCGTGCACAGCGCGGTGTTGCCGGCGGGCGTGCCGGACAACGCCACCGACTTCTTCGGCTTCGGCGGGGTGGGTGCGGTATTGCTCATGTGCATGCTCCGGATCTGGTATCGGGGTGGTAGGCGCGCGCGCAGACGCGGCGGCCCGCGACGCGTCACTCTTCGCTGGCGAACAACGCGTCCAGCTTGTCCTCGTAGGCGTGGTAGCCGAGGTAGTCGTACAGCTCGGCGCGCGTCTGCAGGGTGTCGACGATGCCCTTCTGCGTGCCCTCGCGACGCACGGTCTCGTAGAAGTTCAGCGCGGCCTTGTTCATGGCGCGATACGCGCCACAGCAGTACAGCGCGATGTCGACGCCGGCGCCGCGCAGCTCGTCGGTGGTGAAGAACGGCGTGGAGCCGAACTCGGTGAGGTTGGCGAGGATCGGCACCTTCACCGCATCCTTGAAGCGCGCGTAGTCGGCGAGCGAGTTCATCGCCTCCGGGAAAATCATGTCTGCGCCGGCCTCGACGTAGGCGACCGCGCGTTCGATCGCGGCGTCGATGCCTTCGACCGCGGCGGCATCGGTGCGCGCCATGATCACGAAGCCGGCATCGCTGCGGCCATCGACCGCGGCCTTCACCCGGTCCACCATCTCCGCCTTCGGCACGACTTCCTTGTTGGGGCGGTGGCCGCAGCGCTTCTGCCCCACCTGGTCTTCCATGTGCACCGCGGCCACGCCGGCGCGCTCGAACGAGCGGACGGTGCGCGCGATGTTGAACGCGCCACCCCAGCCGGTGTCGATGTCGACCAGCAGCGGCAGGCCGGTGGCGTCGACGATGCGGCGCGCGTCGACCAGCACGTCTTCCATGGTGCTGATGCCGAGGTCCGGCACGCCCAGCGAGTTGGCGGCCACGCCCCCGCCGGAGAGATACAGCGCCTTGTAGCCCACGCGCCGGGCCATGAGGCCGGCATAGGCGGTGATGGCGCCCATCACCTGCAGCGGGGATTCGGCGGCGACGGCGGCGCGGAAACGCGCGCCCGATGAGGTCGACTGGGACATGGCGAACCTGCGTGTTGCGGGACCGTCATTCTATCCGAGCGCGCGGCGCGGTCCTGCCGCGGGCGCGCTTCGCGGGCTCAGCTGCCGGCATCCGCCCCGCGCTCCAGCGCATCGCGGATCTCCTCCAGCGAGCCGGGGTCGTCGAGCGTCGACAGGTCGCCGGGATCGCGGGACTCGGCGAGCGCCTGGATCGAGCGCCGCAGCAGCTTGCCGGAGCGGGTCTTGGGCAGCGCACCCACCACGTATACCCGCGCCGGGCGCGCGATCGCACCGAGCTGCTCCACCACCCTGCCCTGCATCTCCTGCGCCGCCATCGCCGAATCCGCGGCCCGCTTGAGCGTGGCGAACACCACCGGCACCTGGCCCTTGAGCTCGTCGTGCACGCCGATCACCGCGACCTCGGCAACGCCGGGGTGGCTGGAGACCGATTCCTCGATCTCGCGCGTGCCCAGGCGATGGCCCGCGACATTGATGACGTCATCGGTGCGGCCCAGGATGAACGTGTAGCCGTCCTCGTCGCGGATCGCCCAGTCCAGCGAGCTGTAGAGCAGCTCCTTGAAGTGCGAGAAATAGCTGGACAGGAAGCGCTCGTCGTCGCGCCACACGGTGGTCATGCAGCCTGGTGGCAGCGGCGGCCTGATCACCAGCACGCCCTTCTGCCCGGGCGCGGCTTCCTCGCCGGTGGCCTCGTCAATCACGCGCAAGTCGTAGCCCGGCGTCGGCAGCCCGGGCGAGCCGAACTTCACCGGCTTCAGTTCCACGCCGGGCATCAGCGACAGCACCGGCCAGCCGGTCTCGGTCTGCCAGTAGTTGTCGATGATGGTCTTGCCCAGGCCTTCGTTGATCCAGTGCGCGGTGGGCTCGTCGAGCGGCTCGCCGGCAAGGAACAGGTACTTCAGCGCGGAGAGGTCGTACTTCGTGAGCCAGGCCGGGTCCTGCTTCTTCAGCACGCGCACCGCGGTCGGCGAGGAGAACATGGTGCGCACGCCGTATTGCTCGCAGATGCGCCACCAGATGCCGGCATCGGGCGTCGTGGGCAGTCCTTCGTACAGGATGGTCGTGGCGCCGGCGATCAACGGGCCGTAGACGTTGTACGAGTGGCCCACGGCCCACCCCACGTCGGAGGTGGAGAACATCACCTGGCCGGCGCGCACGTCGTAGATCGACCACATCGAGAGCGCCATGGCGACGGCGTAGCCACCGACGTCGCGCTGCACGCCCTTGGGCTTGCCGGTGGTGCCGGACGTGTACAGCAGGTAGCTGGGTTCGTTGGATTCCAGCCATTGCACCGGCACCTCGGCATGCGCGTACTGGCGGCGCGCCTCGTCGTAGTCGACGTCGCGGCCGTCGGTGCGGGCGTATGGCGCGAGGCCGCGGTCGACCATCAGCACGCGTGCCGGTGGCGACTTCGCCTGCTCGCAGGCGGCATCCACCAGTGGCTTGTAGGGAATGACCTTGCCGCCGCGGCTGCCTGCGTCGGCTGCGATCAGGAGCTTCGGCTCGGCATCGTCGATGCGCACCGCGAGGTTGTGCGCGGCAAACCCGCCGAACACCACCGAATGCACTGCGCCGATCCGCGCGCAGGCGAGCATGGCGAACACGGCCTCCGCAATGTTGGGCATGTAGACCACCACGCGGTCGCCCCGGCCCACGTCGAGCGACTTGAGCACAGCGGCGAAGGTGCTCACCTCGCGGTGCAGTTCGCGATAGGAGTATTCGCGCGTGCCGCCGGTCTCGCTCGAGACCGCCACCAGCGCAAGCTGGTCGCCACGCGCGGCGAGGTGGCGATCGATGGCGTTGTGGCAGAGGTTGGTCTCGCCGCCGGCGAACCAGCTGCGGAACGGCGGGTTGGCGTAGTCGAGGATCGACTGGGGCTGCCTGTGCCAATGGATCGCACGGGCCTGTTCGGCCCAGAACGCTTCCGGCTCCTCGATCGAACGGCGGTGGAAGTCTTCGTAGCGCATGTCTGCCTCCCGTGGGTTCGAACAGCCTGGGCGGTCGGCCGTACCCGCGCACTACGACGATGGTCCATGCCTGCGCCCGATGGCAAGCGCCGCGCGGCAGCGGCGGGTGGTGGCCGTCGCGGCCCGGAAACGAAAAAACCGGGCACGCGCCCGGTTTTCCCAGTATCGCCTGGCGCCTGGCCTCAACCGAGCAGGTGCGCCACGCCGGCGCGTTCCTCTTCGAGCTCGGCGAGGGTCCTGTCCATGGCGGCGCGGCTGAATGCGTCCACCTCGAGGCCCTCGACGCGCGTGTACACGCCGTCCTGGGTGGTCACCGGCACTCCGTAGATGATGCCCTCGGGAATGCCGTAGCTGCCGTCCGACGGCACGCCCATGGTCACCCACTTGCCCTTGCTGCCCAGCACCCAGTCGCGGATGTGGTCGATGGCCGCATTCGCCGCCGACGCCGCCGAGGACAGCCCGCGCGCCTCGATGATCGCCGCACCGCGCTTGCCGACCTGCGGGATGAAGGCGTTGGCATTCCAGTCGGCGTCGTTGACCTTGTCCTTCAGCGACGCACCGTTGACGGTGGCGAAGCGGTAGTCGGGATACATGGTCGGGCTGTGGTTGCCCCAGACGACCAGCTTCTCGATGTCACCCACGGCCACGCCGGCCTTGTTGGCCAACTGGCTGAGCGCGCGGTTGTGGTCGAGGCGCAGCATGGCGGTGAAGTTGGCGGCCGGAAGGTCCGGCGCCGACTTCATCGCGATGTAGGCGTTGGTGTTGGCCGGGTTGCCGACCACCAGCACCTTGACGTCGCGGCTGGCGACCTTGTTCAGCGCCGCGCCCTGTGCGGTGAAGATCTTTGCGTTCTCGAGCAGCAGGTCCTTGCGCTCCATGCCGGGGCCACGCGGGCGCGCGCCGACCAGTACGGCGACGTCGGCGTCCTTGAACGCGACCTCGGGGTCGTCGGTGCCGACCATGCCGGCCAGCAGCGGGAACGCGCAGTCTTCCAGCTCCATCATCACGCCCTTGAGCGCGGCCTGGGCCTTCTCCATCGGCAGCTCGAGCATCTGCAGGATCACGGGCTGGTCACGACCCAGCATTTCGCCGGAGGCGATGCGGAACAGGAGCGCATAGCCGATCTGGCCGGCGGCGCCGGTGACGGCAACTCGGACGGGGGCGTTCATCAGTGCGGGGACTCCGGGGTGTGGGGGTTGTCGTGGGGAATTACTGGAGTTCGGCGAAGAACGCCTGGATGCGCTCGAGCCCGGGCGCCAGCTGCGGTGTCGGGCAGGTGTAGCTGATGCGCATGCCGCGCGGCTCGCCGAAGGCGGAGCCCGGCACGCAAGCGACGCCCTTGGCTTCAAGCAGCGCCGCGCAGAAGTCGACGTCGTTGGCGATCACTTTGCCGGCGTGCGACTTGCCGTAGGCCACGCTGATGTCCGGGAAGGCATAGAACGCGCCCTGCGGCACCGGGCAGACCACGCCCGGGATCGCGCGCAGCGCCGCCACCACCTGGTCGCGCTTGGCCTGGAACTCGGCACAACGCGCCGCCGGCACGTCCTGCGGGCCCGACAGCGCGGCGACGGCGGCCGCAGTGACGATCTCCGGCAGGTTGGTGATGTGGTTGGAGTTCATGGTGGTCACGGCCTGGGCCACGACCTCCGGACCGGCCATGAAGCCTGCGCGCCAGCCCGGCATGCCGTAGGTCTTGGACAGCGAGTCCACGAAGATCACCCGGTCGCGCAGCTCGGGGCGCGCCTGCACGAAGTTGTGGTAGCCGACACCGTCGAACACCATGGTGTTGTAGATGTCGTCGGTGATGATCCAGGTGTCCGGATGGCGGGCGAACACGTCGGCCAGCGCGCTGATCTCGTCCCGGGTGTAGACCATGCCCGTCGGGTTGGACGGGTTGTTGAACAGGAACACCTTCGGCTTCTTCGCCAGCGCGGCGTCGAGCTGCGCGGGGCTGAGCTTGTAGTCCTGCTCGGGCGGGCACGGCAGCAGCTGGATGTCCGCGCCGACGATCTCGCCGATGTCCAGGTAGCTGGTCCAGTACGGGGTAGCGAAGGCGAACCCGTCGCCCTCGTCCAGCAGCGCTTCCGCCAGGTTGTAGAGCACGTGCTTGGCGCCCACGCCGGTGGCGCAGTTGGCACGGGTGTAGCCGTCGAGGCCGAGCGCCTGCATGTGCGCCAGGAAGGCATCCAGCAGCTCGTTGGCGCCGCGGTTGCTGCCGTACTGGCCGGAATCGTGCTCCAGCGCCTGGCGCGCGGCGGCGTAGACATGCTCGCCGGGCAGGAAGTTGGGAACACCGATCGAGAAACTGATGATGTCGCGGCCTTCGGCCTTGAGACGCTTGGCCTTTTCGGCCACGACCATGATCGCGCTGGGCTTGGCGCGGCCCATTCGCTTGGCGAGCTGCAGCATCGCGGAACCTCGGGAGTTGGGTGGGCTGGGCGGCGGGCCGGTGGCCGCGCCGCGCGTATTTCAGCCGGTTATTCTAACAGCCCGGGCATCGCCGGGGCCCTGCGCGGCCGCACGCGGCGGCGCGTCGCAGGGCGGCACGGGTCACGCGGAGAGGATGCGGTTCCACTCGGCGACGCGCTCCGGCTTGGCCGCCAGCGCGGCGTCGACGTCACCCTGCACGGTCACCGAGGTAATGGCGTCGCCCTGCTTGATCGCATCGACCACGTCCAGGCCTTCCACGACCTTGCCGAAGACGGTGTGCTTGCCGTCGAGCCAGTCGGTCTTGATGTGGGTGATGAAGAACTGGCTGCCATTGGTGTTGGGGCCGGCGTTGGCCATCGACAGCACGCCGCGCTCATGCTTCACGCCGTTGCCGGTCTCGTCCTCGAACTTGTAGCCGGGGCCGCCGGTACCGGTGCCCTGGGGGCAGCCGCCCTGGACCATGAAGTCCGGAATCACCCGGTGGAAGCTCAGGCCGTCGTAGAAGCCGTGCCTGGCGAGGTTGACGAAGCTGGCGACCGTGAGCGGGGCCTTGTCGGGGTAGAGCTCGACCTTGATCTGGCCACGGGCGGTGTCGAAAACGGCATTCAGGGACATGGTGGATTCCTGGTGGAGGGATGCTGGAAGGGCCGGCCCGGGCGCGGCTGACGGACCTCGTCGGGGCGACGGCACCGTGGCGACGATATGGAGCCGCCGGGGCGGATTCCAACACTAGATGACGCCAGCGGATGGGGCTGTATACTACCGGGCTTCCCAAAACAAGGTCCCGCGCGCCCTGCCCGACAACGGCACCCAGGTGCGGCTTTCCCGATGTCCATCGAACGCCTCCGCAATATCGCCATCGTCGCCCACGTCGACCACGGCAAGACCACCCTCGTCGATTGCCTGCTCAAGCAATCCGGTACGTTCAACGAACGCACGGTCACGGCCGAGCGGATGATGGACAGCAACGACCAGGAAAAGGAACGTGGCATCACGATCCTCTCCAAGAACACCGCCATCAACTGGAATGGCAACCGCATCAACATCGTCGACACCCCTGGACACGCCGACTTCGGTGGCGAGGTCGAGCGCGTGCTGTCGATGGTCGACTCGGTGCTGATCCTCGTCGACGCCATGGACGGACCGATGCCGCAGACGCGCTTCGTGACCCAGAAGGCGTTCGCGATGGGATTCAACCCGATCGTCGTGGTCAACAAGATCGACCGCCCGGGCGCGCGCCCGGACTGGGTGATCGACCAGGTGTTCGACCTGTTCGACAAGCTCGGCGCCACCAACGAACAGCTCGACTTCCCGATCGTCTACGCGTCGGCGCTGCACGGCTACGCGAGCCTGGAAGACACGGCCCGCGACGGCGACATGACCCCGCTGTACGAAGCGATCATGAAGCACGTGCCGCCGCCCACCGTGGATCCGGACGGCCCGTTCCAGATGCGCATCAGCCAGCTGGACTACAACAACTTCGTCGGCCTGATCGGCATCGGCCGCATCCAGCGCGGCACGGTGCGCACCAACATGCCGGTGAGCGTGGTCGACCGCCACGGCAAGAAGCGCCAGGCCAAGGTGATGCAGGTGCTGGGCTTCCTCGGCCTGGAGCGCGTCGAAGTCGATGAAGGCAAGGCAGGCGACATCCTCGCCCTCTCCGGCATCGCCGACCTGTCGATCTCCGACACCGTCTGCGCGCTCGACACGCCCGAGGCGCTGCCTGCGCTGACGGTCGACGAGCCGACCATCAGCATGACGTTCCAGGTCAACAATTCGCCGTTCGCCGGCAACAAGGACCGCAGCGGCGGCAAGTTCATCACCAGCCGCCAGATCCGCGAGCGCCTGGAACGCGAGACGCTGCACAACGTCGCGCTCAAGGTCGAGGAAGGCTCGGACCCGGACAAGTTCCTGGTCTCAGGCCGCGGCGAGCTGCACCTCTCGGTGCTGATCGAAACCATGCGCCGCGAAGGCTTCGAGCTTGCCGTGTCGCGCCCCGAAGTGATCATCAAGACCATCGACGGCCAGCAGATGGAGCCGGTCGAGCAGCTGGTGGTCGACATCGAGGAAGTGCACCAGGGCGGCGTGATGGAGAAGCTCGGCATCCGCAAGGGCCAGCTGAAGAACATGGAGTCCGACGGCAAGGGACGCGTGCGCCTGGACTACATGATCCCGGCCCGCGGCCTGATCGGCTTCCAGAACGAGTTCAAGACGCTGACCCAGGGCACCGGCCTGCTGTTCCATGTGTTCGACCATTACGGCCCGAAGGAACAGGGCGCGATCGCCAAGCGCACCAATGGCGTGATGATCGCCAATGCGCCGGGCGTCACCCCCGCCTACTCGCTGGGACCGCTGGAAGAACGCGGCAAGCTGTTCGCGGCCGAGGGCGACAACGTGTACGAGGGCCAGCTGATCGGCATCCACTCGAAGGACAACGACCTCACCGTCAATGCCATCAAGACCAAGCCGCTGACCAACATGCGTGCGTCGGGCAAGGATGACGCCATCAAGCTGACGCCGGCGATCAAGTACACGCTGGAGCAGGCGCTGGACTTCATCGAGGACGACGAGCTGGTCGAAGTCACCCCGAAGGAAATCCGCCTGCGCAAGAAGCACCTCAGCGAAACCGATCGCAAGCGCGCCAGCCGCGCGGCGTGATCTGGAAAGGCCCGGCAATGCCGGGCCTTTTTTTTGCTGACACGGGTGCCTGGGGCGCCGCCTTGCGCGGTGGCCCAGGAGCACACCTCGCGACCTCGCGCGTTGGCTTCCCCGAAACCTGCAGCACCACGCCCCGCCCCGAAGTGGCCGGAAGGCCTTCGCGGGGAAGTAAAGGAGGAGGCGCCCGCCGTGAGGCGGATGCCGGGGGACATGAGCCGCGAAGGCCTGCCGGCCACCACGGCGGTCCAGACCTCTTTCGTGATGTGGCAGCTTTACGCCGGCGCGGGCGTGGCCAGCTGCGCCTGCTTGCGCACGATCGCCATCGCGATCTCAAGCGACTGCTCGTAGTTGAGCCGCGGGTCCACCGATGACCGGTAGGCGCGTTCGAGGTCGATCTCGCCCAGGTCGCGCGCACCGCCGGTGCACTCGGTGACGTCCTCGCCGGTGAGTTCGAGGTGCACGCCGCCGAGGCGCGTGCCGGCCGCCGCGTGCAGGTCGTAGCTCTGCTCGATCTCGCTGCGGATGTTGTCGAAGCGCCGGGTCTTGTAACCGTTGCTGGTCGCTTCGGTGTTGCCGTGCATCGGATCGCAGATCCACAGCACGCGGCGGCCGTCTCGCTTGACCGCGTCCAGCAGGCGCGGCAGACGGTCGGCAACGTGGGCGGCGCCCATCCTGCAGATGAGGCTCAGCCGGCCGGGTTCGTCGTCGGGGTTCAGCAGGTCGACCAGGCGCAGCAGGTCGTCGGGTTCCACGGACGGGCCGATCTTCACCGCCACCGGGTTGCGGATGCCGCGGAAGTATTCGGCGTGCGCGCCATCGAGCGCCGCAGTGCGCATGCCGATCCACGGGAAGTGGGTGCTGAGGTTGAACCAGCCCCACTGCCGCGGCACCTGGCGCGTCTGCGCCTCCTCGTACGGCAGCAGCAGCGCCTCGTGCGAGGTGTAGAAGTCGACCCGGTTGAGGTTGTGCACCTCGCTCCCGGACAGCGTCTCCATGAAGCGCACCGCGTCACCGATGTTGGCGACCATGCGGTGGTAGTCGTCGGCCAGCGGCGAATGCGTCACCCAGCCCAGGTCCCAGTATTCCGGGTGGTGCAGGTCGGCAAATCCGCCGTCGATCAGCGAACGCACGAAATTCATGGTCATCGCCGAACGCGCATGCGCCTTCACCATGCGCCGCGGGTCAGGGATGCGCGCCGAAGCGGTGAACTCCGGTCCGTTGACCATGTCGCCGCGATAGCTGGGCAAGGTGAGGTCGCCACGCGTCTCGGTATCGGCGGAGCGCGGCTTTGCGTACTGGCCGGCGAATCGCCCCACGCGCACCACCGGCAACCGCAGGCCATGCACCAGCACGAGGCTCATCTGCAGCAGCACCTTGAGGCGGTTGGACACCACCTGCGATGTGCAGTCGCTGAAGTTCTCGGCACAGTCGCCGCCCTGCAGCAGGAAGCGTCGACCTTCCTGCGCTTCGGCCAGCTGTTGCTTGAGCGCCTGGATCTCCCACGACGTGACCAGCGGCGGCAGCGCGCGCAGCTCGTCCTGCACGCGGCCGAGTTCGTCCGCGTCGGGATACGTCGGCAGCTGCAGGGCACGGCGCTGGCGCCAGCTTCCCGGGCTCCACTGCTCGGGCAGGTTCACGGAATGGAGGGCACGGTCGTTGGCGGGCATGGGTATCGGTCTTTGTTGCACTGCAGCGACACCATCATCCGCCGCTTGGGCGCGCGCCGCAATGGCGGATCACGCCCAGCGCGAGCGACGGCTGCGGAAGCCCGCGACCACGACCAGCGCGGCCAGCAGCACGAACCACACGAGGCTCCACGCGGGCATCGACAGCCCGAGGAACGTCCAGTCCACGGCGCCGCAGTCGCCGGTACCGGTCAGCACCTTGCGGATCACGTTCCCGGTCGACATGGTCTCGCGCAGGAACGACAACGGTGGCCCGCAGCCGGGGATCTCCGGCGGATTGAACTGCATCCAGACGTGGCGCCCGGCAATCGCCATCCCCACCGCCGCGGCGAGGAAGCCCAGCGCGCCGTAGAACGCCCGGGTCGACGATGCCCGCGGCGAATGCACGGCCGCCACCAGGAACACCACGCCAAGCGCCGCGAACGCGATGCGCTGGAAGATGCACAGCGGGCACGGCTCCAGCCCCCACGCAAACTGCGAGAAGATCGCAAAACCGATCAGCGCGATGCAGGCGACAAAACCGGACAGGCACTGGGCGCGAAACGACCAGCGAAATGGATTGAGGACCATGGCAAGGGCTTCCCGAAAACGGCGGTCAACATAGCAAAAACCCCGGAACAGGTCCGGGGTTCTCACAGGTGGCGCATGCCGCGATGTTACTCGGCCGACGCTTCCGGGCGATCCACGAGCTCGACGTACGCCATCGGCGCGTTGTCACCGTCGCGGAAACCGCACTTCAGGATGCGCAGGTAGCCACCCGGGCGCGTCTGGTAGCGCGGGCCAAGCTCGACGAACAGCTTGCCCACCGCTTCCTTGTCGCGCAGGCGCGAGAAGGCGAGGCGACGATTGGCAACGCCGTCGGTCTTCGACATCGTGATCAGCGGCTCTGCGACGCGGCGCAGCTCCTTGGCTTTCGGAAGCGTGGTCTTGATCAGCTCATGCTTGATCAGCGACGCCGCCATGTTGGTGAACATGGCATCGCGGTGTGCGCTGGTGCGGCTGAACTTGCGTCCGGATTTCTGGTGGCGCATGGTCTTGGTTCCTGTTTGTCTGTCTTAGCCGAGCATGCCGTGCGCCGAGACGCCGGCCGGCGGCCAGTTCTCGAGCTTCATGCCGAGCGAAAGGCCACGCTGGGCCAGGACTTCCTTGATCTCGGTCAGCGACTTCTTGCCGAGGTTCGGGGTCTTGAGCAGCTCGACCTCGGTCTTCTGGATCAGGTCGCCCACGTAGTAGATGCTCTCGGCCTTGAGGCAATTGGCCGAACGCACCGTCAGCTCGAGGTCGTCGATCGGACGCAGCAGCATCGGGTCGACGCCAGGCGCGGTCGGCTGCGTGGGGCCGGCGGTGCGGCGGGTGAAATCGCCGAACACGCTCAACTGGTCGGTGAGGATGTCCGCGGCGGTGCGCACGGCTTCCTCGGCATCGATGGTGCCATTGGTCTCGATGTCGAGAACCAGCTTGTCGAGGTCGGTGCGCTGCTCGACGCGTGCGGCTTCCACTTCATACGCCACGCGGCGGACCGGCGAGAACGACGCATCCAGCATGAGCCTGCCGATGACGCGGGTCTCGTCGTCCGGGCGACGACGCGCGGCGGCCGGCTGGTAGCCGAAGCCACGCTCGATCTTCAGGCGCATGTTGACCGACGCATCCTTGGTCAGATGGCAGATCACATGCTCGCCGTTGAGGATCTCGACGTTGTGGTCGGTCTTGATGTCGGCGGCGGTCACCACGCCCGGGCCGGACTTGGCCAGGGTGAGGGTGGCGCTTTCGCCGGTGCCCATGCGGATGGCGACGTCCTTGAGGTTCAACAGCACCTCGAGCACGTCCTCCTGCAGGCCTTCGATCGTGCTGTACTCGTGCAGCACGCCGTCCATCTCCACTTCGGTGATGGCGAAGCCGGGAATCGAGGACAGCAGCACGCGGCGCAGGGCATTGCCGAGCGTGTGGCCGTAGCCGCGCTCGAGCGGCTCGATCACGACCTTCGCGCGATTGCCGGTAATGCGCTCGATCTGGGGACCACGCGGGCGCAGGACCTGGTTGGCGGTAACCGTCATGTTTGGTGTCTCCTGGGGCCCGTCGACTGACGCCGGCGGGCCAAGTGAATTACTTCGAATACAGCTCGACGATCAGCGCTTCGTTGATGTCAGCCGGCAGGTCGCCGCGGTCAGGGACCGCCTTGAACACGCCGCTGAACTTCTTCGAATCAACCTCGACCCAGGAGGGCGACAGGTCCATCGTGGAAGAGACCGTCAGGGCCTCCTGCACGCGGAGCTGCTTCTGTGCCTTCTCGGACAGTGCAATCGCGTCGCCAGCCTTGACCAGGTAAGACGGCAGGTTGACGGGCTTGCCGTTGACCGTGACGCCGCGGTGCGAGACCAGCTGGCGGGCCGCCGGGCGGGTGACCGCGAAGCCCATGCGGTAGATCACGTTGTCGAGGCGGGTTTCCAGCAGCTGCAGGAGGTTCTCGCCCGTGTTGCCCTTCTTGGTCGAGGCCTTCTTGTAGTAGTTGCGGAACTGGCGCTCGAGCAGGCCGTAGATACGCTTGACCTTCTGCTTTTCACGCAGCTGGATGGCGTAGTTGGAGAGCTTGCTCCGGCGGGCGCCGGTGCCGGCACCGTGCTGGCCGGGCTTCTGCTCCAGCTTGCACTTGGAATCAAGAGCGCGGGCGGGCGACTTGAGCGACAGGTCGGCGCCTTCGCGGCGCGCGAGCTTACAGGTGGGACCGATATATCGAGCCATTTCTTATCGCCCCTTAGACGCGACGCTTCTTCGGCGGACGGCACCCGTTGTGCGGGATTGGCGTCACGTCGATGATGTTGGTGATCTTGTAGCCGACGTTGTTCAGCGAACGAACGGCAGATTCACGGCCCGGACCGGGTCCCTTGATGCGCACTTCCAGCGACTTGACGCCGTAGTCGAGGGCGGCCTTGCCGGCCTTCTCTGCGGCGACCTGGGCAGCGAACGGGGTCGACTTGCGCGAACCGCGGAAACCCGCGCCGCCCGAAGTCGCCCACGAGAGCGCATTGCCCTGGCGGTCGGTGATCGTGATGATGGTGTTGTTGAACGAAGCGTGGACGTGGGCAACGCCGTCGGTGACGACGCGCTTGATCTTCTTCTTCGGTTTGGCTGCCGGCTTGGCCATGGTCTTGTTCCCTTATTTCCTGATGGCCTTGCGCGGACCCTTGCGGGTGCGGGCATTGGTCCGGGTGCGCTGGCCGCGCAGCGGCAGGCCGCGACGATGGCGGAGCCCGCGGTAGCAGGCGAGGTCCATCAGGCGCTTGATTGCCATGCCGATCTCGCGGCGCAGGTCGCCCTCGACCACGTACTTGCCGACTTCCGAACGCAGGCGCTCGACGTCAGGCTCGGACAGGTCGCGGATCTTGATGGACGAATCGACGCCTGCCGCCTGGCAGACGAGCTTCGAACGGGTACGGCCAATGCCGTAGATGCTTTGCAGCCCGACCCAGACGTGTTTCTGGGCAGGCAGGTTGACACCTGCAATACGCGCCATGCGCGGATCTCCAACTGGTTTGGCGCACGGATGGGTTCATCCGACGCAGTGAACACGAAATTCTATCAGGATCCCGAGGTACAAGAAAGCCCGTGGCCGCCAATGGCGTCCAGCAAGCCCGGCATGGGGAGTGTGCCCATGCTCCGGCGAAGGTCCGATGCTGCAACCCTGCCCCTTGCGGGACCGGGTCCGCCCGGCGCTACTCTGGCGCCAGGACAGGCTTCGAACCACTCGCACGCGGGACCGCCGCGCGAGTCGCTCATCACGGTCCGACCGCGAAGCGGCGGGACCAGGATCCCCTCCCCGGCCAGCCGGCCGCGGGGGCATCCGCTTGAATATCGTCAGCCGCGCGGCAGGCCGCGCTGGCCTCCCTTGAGATTGGCCTTCTTGAGCAGGCTTTCGTACTGGTGCGACATCAGGTGGGCCTGGATCTGGGCAATGAAGTCCATGACCACGACCACCACGATCAGCAGCGACGTGCCGCCGAAATAGAACGACGCATTCAGCTCGGTGCGCATGAACTCCGGAAGCAGGCAGACCAGCACCAGGTAGGTCGCGCCGGCCGCGGTCAGCCGCGTCAGCACGCCATCGATGTAGTCCGCGGTCGCCTTGCCCGGGCGGATGCCCGGGATCAGCGCGCCCGACTTCTTCAGGTTGTCGGCGGTTTCCTGCGAATTGAAGACCAGCGCGGTGTAGAAGAAGGTGAAGCCCGCGATCAGCCCCGCATAGAGCAGGATGTACAGCGGCTCGCCTGGCGACAGTGCCTGGCTGACCCGCTGCAGCCACGTTGCCGAACCCGCCTGGCTGAACCAGGTGGACGCGGTGGCCGGGAACATGATGATCGACGAGGCGAAGATCGCCGGGATCACGCCCGCCATGTTGAGCTTCAGCGGCAGGAACGAACTCTGGTTCATGTACGCGTTGCGGCCACCCTGGCGGCGCGCGTAGTTGACCGTGATCCGGCGCTGGCCACGCTCCACGAACACCACGAAGTAGGTGAACATGGCCACGATCAGCGCGATCAGGATCACCGCGATCGGGCTCATGTCGCCGTTGCGCGCGGCTTCGAACGTCGTGATGACCGCACTCGGAAGACCCGCCACGATGCCGGCGAAGATGATCAGCGACACGCCGTTGCCGATGCCGCGCTCGGTCACCTGCTCACCCAGCCACACCAGGAACATGGTGCCGGCCGTAAGCGCGATGATCGCGGTGACCACGAAGCCCATGCCGGGCGCATAGACCACCGGGATGCCATTGCTGGCGCCGGAACTCTGCAGGGCGACGGCGATGCCGGCCGACTGGAAGATCGCGAGCGGGATCGCGCCGATGCGCGACCACTGGGTGATCCTGCGACGTCCGGATTCGCCTTCCTTCGAGATCGCCTTGAGGCTGGGCAGGATCTGCACCAGCAGCTGGATGATGATCGACGCGGAAATGTAGGGAATGACGTTCAGCGCGAACAGGCTGAAGCGCGAGAGGGCGCCACCGGAGAACATGTTGAACATGTCCACGATGGTGCCTTCCTGCTGCTCCATGAGGCGCAGCATGGCGTCGGGATTCACGCCGGGCACCGGGATGTAGCAGCCGATGCGGTAGACGATCAGTGCCCCGGCGACGAACAGCAGGCGCTGGCGGAGCTCGGTGAACTTGCCGAGCCCGCCGACCCCGGCCATCGCGTTGCCGCTACGTGCCATGCCCTTCTTACTCCTCGACCTTGCCGCCGGCCGCTTCGATCGCGGCGCGCGCACCGGCCGTGGC
Source organism: Luteimonas sp. MC1825 (assembly GCF_014764385.1). Taxonomy (NCBI): domain Bacteria; kingdom Pseudomonadati; phylum Pseudomonadota; class Gammaproteobacteria; order Lysobacterales; family Lysobacteraceae; genus Luteimonas; species Luteimonas sp. MC1825. The sequence continues at coordinate 2,090,813 of NZ_CP061714.1, forward strand.
CAGGACGCCCTTCAGCACGAGGGCCTTGGTGACGTCGCCCTTCAGCACGATCTTGGCGCGCTTGGCGGTGGCCGGCACCAGCTTCGCGGCGCGCAGCGCCTTGAAGTCGATGTCGCCTTCCAGGCGCTCGAGCTGGTACAGCATGACCTCGGCGGTGTCGCCGGCGATGCGCGAGCGGAAGCCGACCTTGGGCAGGCGCTTGCGCAGCGGCATCTGGCCGCCTTCGAAGCCGGCCTTGATCTTTCCCTTGCCCGAACGGGCAAAGGAACCCTTGTGGCCGCGGCCGGCGGTCTTGCCGAGGCCGGACCCGATGCCGCGACCGACGCGCTTGCGATCGGTGCGCGCGCCGGGCGTGGGGTGCAGAGTATTGAGCTTCATTGGATTATTCCTCGACCCGGACAAGGTAATGGACTTTGTTGATCAGTCCACGGACCTGCGGGCTGTCCTTCAGTTCACGGACGTCGTTGATCTTGCGCAGGCCCAGGGCCTGGACCGAGAGGCGGTGGATGCCCTGCGAGCCACGAAGGCCCTTGACCAGGCGCACCTTGAGCGTGCCGCCGGTCGCTTCCTTCTTAACCATTGACGATCTCCTCGACCTTCTTGCCGCGCTTGGCGGCAATGTTCGCCGGCGAGTGCATGCTCTCGAGACCGCGGACGGTCGCGCGCACCAGGTTGATGGGATTGCGCGAACCGACGGCCTTGGCCAGCACGTCCTTGACGCCGACGGCCTCGAGGACGGCGCGCATCGCGCCACCGGCGATGACGCCGGTACCCTCGGAAGCGGGCATCATGAACACGCGCGCAGCGCCGTGGCCGGCCTTGACCGTGTGCCACAACGTACCGCCGTTCAGATCAACGGTGGACATGCTGCGACGCGCATATTCCATCGACTTCTGGATTGCCATCGGGACCTCGCGGGCCTTGCCGTAGCCGAAGCCGACCTTGCCGGCGCCGTCGCCGACCACGGTCAGCGCGGTGAAGGTGAACTGGCGGCCACCCTTGACGGTCTTGCTGACGCGGTTGACCGCGATCAGCTTCTCGATCATGCCGTCGTCGATCTCTTCCCGGTTGCGGTCGCGGTCACGACCGCGCGGAGCACGTTCCTCTGCCATCTCTGTATTGCCTCTGTCGTACGAAAGGGATGTACGGCTTCATGCCGCTTGGAGTTGTTGGTCGGGTCGGTGGACCACCGGACCGCGCAAAAGGCGGAGGGCGTCCGATGCAGCCCGCATCGGCAGGGGGCAATGGTGGGGACGGAGCCCCACCTTTCAACACATTGTCTTGATGCCTAGAACTGCAGGCCACCTTCGCGCGCGGCGTCGGCCAGGGCCTTGATCCGGCCATGATACCTGTAACCGGAGCGGTCGAACGCGACTTTTTCAATACCGGCAGCCTTGGCACGTTCCGCGATCACGCGGCCGACCTTGGCGGCAGCCTCGATGTTCTTGGCGCCCTTCAGGCCCTCGCGGACATCGGACTGGGTGGTGCTGGCCGAAGCCAGGACCTTGGAGCCATCTGCGGTGAACAGCTGGGCGTAGAGGTGCTGGCCGGTGCGCAGCACCGACAGGCGCGGCACGCCGAGCACGCGGATGTGCGAACGCGTCGACTTGGCGCGGCGCAGGCGGGCAATTTTCTTGAGCATGATGTCGTTCTCCGAAAGCTGAAGGCCCGCTTAGGCCTTCTTGGCTTCCTTGCGGATGATGTTCTCGCCGGCGTACTTGACGCCCTTGCCCTTGTACGGCTCCGGCGGGCGGAACCCGCGGATCTTCGCTGCAACCTCGCCGACCTGCTGCTTGTCGGCACCGGTCACCACGATTTCAGTCTGCGTGGGTGTCGCGATGCTGATGCCGGCCGGGGCCTTGAACAGCACCGGGTGCGAAAAGCCCAGCGACAGGTTGAGGTCCGGGCCCTGCATGGCGGCGCGGTAGCCGACGCCCACCAGCTCGAGCTTGCGCACGAAGCCTTCGGACACGCCGTGGACCATGTTCGCGATGATCGCGCGCATGGTGCCGGTCATGGCGATGTTGTCGGCATTCTGCGACGACAGCACGGCATGGCCGTCTTCGATCGTGACGTCCACGTCGGACGGCTTGGCCATCGACAGGGTGCCCTTCGGGCCCTTGACGCTGACACTGCCGGCCTGGATGTTCAGCTCGACGCCCTTCGGGAGGGCGATCGGCTTCTTGGCAACTCGGGACATTGCGGTTACTCCCTTAAGCCACGAAGCACAGAACCTCGCCGCCGACGCCCAACTGGCGCGCCTGCGCATCGGTCATGATGCCCTTCGAGGTGGAAATGATGGCGATGCCGAGGCCGTTGAGGACCTTCGGGATCGCGTCCTTGCCGCGGTACTGGCGCAGGCCGGAACGCGAGAAGCGCTGCATGCGCTCGATCACGGGACGACCTTCGTAATACTTGAGCTCGATTTCGAGTTCGGCCTTGGCGCCGTCCTCGGTCACGCGCGAACCGGAGATGTAACCCTCGTCCTTCAGGACCCTGGCGATAGCCACCTTGGTCTTGGACGACGGCATTTTCACCACCGGCTTGCCGACGGCCGCCGCATTGCGCATGCGGGTCAGCATATCGGCGATGGGATCAGTCATGCTCATCGTTGTTACCTTCTGAGTGCACCGATATCCGCAGGAATGCGAATTCGTAAATGGAGTTGCTTACCAGCTTGCCTTGCGCAGGCCGGGGACGTCGCCGCGCATGGTCGCCTCGCGCAGCTTGTTGCGGCCGAGGCCGAACTTGCTGTACACGGCGCGCGGACGGCCGGTCAACGCGCAACGCGTGGTCTGGCGCGAGGTGGAGGAGTCACGCGGAAGCTTCTGCAACCTGGTGGCGGCGTCCATCTTCTCTTCGAAGCTGGCGTCCTGGCTGCTGACAACCTTCTTCAACGCCTCGCGCTTCGCGGCGAACTTCTTCGCCAGCTTGGTGCGCTTCGTCTCGCGGTTGATCATTGAGGTCTTGGCCATGGTCTTCTTTGTCCGATCAGGTGCGGAACGGGAAACGGAAGGCTTCGAGCAGTGCCTTGGCTTCCTCGTTGGTCTTGGCGGTCGTGGTGATCGCGATGTCCATGCCGCGGATCGCGTCGACCTGGTCGAAATCGATCTCCGGGAAGATGATCTGTTCCTTGATGCCCATGTTGTAGTTGCCACGGCCATCGAACGACCGCGCGGACACGCCGCGGAAGTCACGGACGCGCGGCAGCGACACGTTCACCAGGCGATCGAGGAACTCGAACATCTTGGCGCGGCGCAGGGTCACCTTGCAGCCGATCGGCCAGCCGTCGCGGATCTTGAACGAAGCCACCGACACGCGGGACTTGGTCACGATCGGCTTCTGGCCGGAGAGCTTGGCCATGTCGGCGGTCGCGTTCTCCAGGACCTTCTTGTTCGCGGCGGCTTCGCCCACGCCCATGTTGAGCGTGATCTTGCTCAGGCGCGGAACCTGCATGGGATTGGTGTAGCCGAACTGCTTTGTCAGCTTCGGCACCACTTCTTCCTTGTAGAACTTTTCGAGACGGGTATTCATTTCACATTCCTCAGGCGTCAATCGCCTCACCGCTCGAGCGGAAGACGCGGATGCGCCGTCCATCCTCGAGGACCTTGGTACCAATGCGCTCGCCCTTGCCGGAGGCAGGGTTGAACACCATCACGTTCGACGCGTGGATCGGCGCTTCGCGCTCGATCACGCCGCCAGGCTGGTTGGCCTGCGGGTTCGGCTTGGTGTGGCGCTTGATGACGTTGATGTTCGCGACGACGACCTTGTCGCCGAGCACGCGAACGACTTCACCCTGCTTGCCCTTGTCCTTGCCGGCGGTGACCATCACGCGGTCACCCTTCTTGATGCGATTCATGTCGGTTTCCTCTCCGTCCGGCTCAGAGCACTTCGGGCGCGAGCGAGACGATCTTCATGAACTTCTCGGTACGAAGCTCACGGGTCACGGGCCCGAAGATGCGGGTGCCGATCGGCTCCTGCTTGTTGTTGAGCAGCACGGCGGCGTTGCCGTCGAAGCGGATCAGCGAACCGTCGGGGCGGCGGACGCCCTTGCGGGTGCGCACGACGACCGCGTCGTAGACTTCGCCCTTCTTGACCTTGCCGCGCGGGATGGCGTCCTTGATGGACACCTTGATGATGTCACCGATGCCTGCATAGCGGCGCTTTGAGCCGCCCAGCACCTTGATGCACATCACTTCCTTGGCACCCGAGTTGTCGGCCACATCGAGGTGGCTCTGCATCTGGATCATTGGAGAGCCTCCTTAGTCGGCCGCGCGCGTGACGATTTCAACGACGCGCCAGTTCTTGGTCTTGGACATCGGCGCGATTTCCACCACGCGGACGGTATCGCCCTCGTTGCAGGAATTCTCGGCGTCGTGGGCGTGGAGCTTCGTCGAACGGCGGATGTACTTGCCGTACAGCGCGTGCTTCACCTGGCGCTCGACGAGCACCGTCACGGTCTTGTCCATCTTGTTGCTGACAACGCGGCCTTCGACCGTGCGCAGCTTCTTTTCAGTGTTTTCGGTCATGTCTGCCCGGTCCTTACTGCTTGGCGCCGAGGAGGGTGTTGACGCGAGCGATCTCGCGGCGAACCCGGCGGGCGTCGTGGGTCTTGGCGAGCTGGCCGGTTGCCTTCTGCATGCGGAGCGAGAACGACTCCTTCTGCAGTTCAAGCAAATGTGCCTTCAGCTCGTCCGTCGACTTCTGGCGGAGTTCCTTGATTTCCATCAGCGCACCGTCCGCGTCACGAAAGTGGTGGTGACCGAGAGCTTGGCGGCCGCCAGGCGGAACGCCTCGCGTGCGGTCACCTCGTCGACGCCCTCGATCTCATAGATCATGCGGCCCGGCTGGATCTGGGCGACCCAGAATTCAACCGCACCCTTGCCCGAGCCCATGCGGACTTCGATGGGCTTCTTGGTGATCGGCTTGTCCGGGAACACGCGGATCCACATCTTGCCGCCGCGCTTCACATAGCGGCTGATGGCACGACGCGCGGACTCGATCTGGCGCGCGGTCAGCTGGCCGGTCTGCGTGGCCTTGAGGCCATACTCGCCGAAGCTGACGGCATTGCCGTTCCAGGCCAGGCCGTCATTGCGGCCCTTGTGCATCTTGCGGTACTTGGTTCGCTTGGGTTGCAGCATGGTTGATTACTCCCTCGCCTCGCGGTCGCGACGCGGGCCACGCGGGCGCTCGCGGTCACCGCGATCACCACGCTCGCCGCGCGGCGAATCGTCCTGCTTTTCCTGGCCGACCTGGGCGAAGTCGAAGATCTCGCCCTTGTAGATCCAGGTCTTGATTCCAATGATGCCGTACTGGGTCTTCGCCTCGGCGAAGCCGTAGTCGACGTCGGCGCGCAGCGTGTGCAGCGGCACGCGACCTTCGCGGTACCACTCCGAACGCGCGATCTCGGCGCCGTTGAGGCGGCCGGCCACGTTGACCTTGATGCCCAGCGAGCCAAGGCGCATCGCGTTGCCCACGGCGCGCTTCATCGCGCGACGGAACATGATCCGGCGCTCGAGCTGCTGCGCGATCGACTCGGCGACCAGCTGCGCGTCGAGCTCCGGCTTGCGGACCTCGGTCACGTTGATGTGCGCCGGGACGCCCATCAGCGCGGAGACTTCCTTGCGCAGCTTCTCGATGTCCTCGCCGCGCTTTCCGATCACCACGCCCGGGCGGGCGGTGTGGATCGTGACGCGCGCGGACTTCGAGGGACGCTCGATCAGGATCTTGCTGATGCCGGCCGCGGCGAGCTTCTTGCGAAGCATCTCGCGGACCTTGATGTCGGCGATCAGGTAACCGGCGAATTCCTTCTTGCCGGCGTACCACTTGGAATTCCAGTCCTTGGCGATGCCAAGGCGGATACCGGTGGGGTGGACTTTATGACCCATGAGTTACTTCCCCTCGCCGACGACGACGGTGATGTGGCTGGTGCGCTTGAGGATGCGGCTGCCGCGACCCTTGGCGCGTGCCATGAAGCGCTTCAGGGTGGGACCCTCGTCGACCGTGATCGCACTGACCTTGAGCTCGTCGACGTCGGCGCCCAGGTTGTTCTCGGCGTTCGACGTGGCCGAGTACACGACCTTGTAGATCATGTGCGCGGCCTTCTTGTCGCTGAACTTCAAGAGGTCGAGCGCACGGGCTGCGGAGAGGCCGCGGATCTGGTCGGCGACTAGGCGTGCCTTCTGCGGGGAGATGCGCGCACTGCGCAGGATTGCCTTGGCTTCCATTGTCATCTCCTTAGCGCGACTTCTTGTCGCCGCCATGACCCTTGAAGGTCCTGGTCAGGGCGAACTCGCCGAGCTTGTGGCCCACCATGTTCTCGTTGACGAGCACCGGGACGTGGTTGCGGCCGTTGTGCACGGCGATGGTGAAACCCACCATCTCCGGCAGGATCATCGAGCGGCGCGACCAGGTCTTGATCGGGCGCTTTGTGTTGCCCGCGGTCTCCACCTTCTTGATCAGGTGGTGGTCGACGAACGGACCCTTTTTCAGTGAACGTGCCATGGTCGGTTAGCTCCTGCGATCGCGCACGATGAACTGCTGCGTCCGCTTGTTGTGGCGGGTCTTGTAACCCTTGGTCGGCACGCCCCACGGGGTGACCGGATGCGGGTTGCCCTGGCCGGCCTTGGCCTCGCCACCACCATGCGGGTGGTCGACGGGGTTCATGGCGGCACCACGGACGGTCGGCTTGATGCCGCGCCAGCGCGACGCACCGGCCTTGCCCAGCTTCTCGAGGTTGTGCTCGACGTTGCCCACTTCACCGATGGTGGCGCGGCACTCGGCAGGCACGCGGCGCATCTCGCCCGAACGCAGGCGGACGGTGGCGTAGATGCCGTCGCGGGAGACGAGCTGCACGCCGGCACCCGCGGCGCGGGCGAGCTGCGCGCCCTTGCCCGGCTTCATCTCGACGCAATGCACGGTGGAACCGACCGGGATGTTGCGCAGCGGCAGCGTGTTGCCCGCCTTGATCGGCGCGTCATTGCCCGCGATCACCTGGTCGCCGGCCTTGAGGCCCTTCGGCGCGATGATGTAGCGGCGCTCACCGTCGACGTAGCACAGCAGCGCGATGTGCGCGGTGCGGTTCGGGTCGTACTCGATGCGCTCCACGCGCGCCGGGATGCCTTCCTTGTCGCGCTTGAAGTCGATGATGCGGTAGTGCTGCTTGTGTCCGCCACCCATGTGCCGCGTGGTGATGCGGCCATGGTGGTTGCGACCACCGGTCTTGCTCTGCGGCTCGACGAGGGCGGCGTGCGGCGCACCCTTGTGCAGGTCCGGCGTGACCACGCGGACCGCTGAACGGCGGCCGGGCGAGGTGGGCTTGAATTTCATCAATGGCATGGGGTCTTCCTCAGGCCTTGGTGTTCATGACGTCGATCGACTGGCCTTCGGCCAGCGTCACGTACGCCTTGCGCCAGTCGCCGCGGCGACCATTGCGGTTGCGGAAGGCTTTCTGCTTGCCTTTCACGTTGAGCACGTTGACGGCCTCGACCTTGACGGCGAACAGCTTCTCGATCGCGATCTTGATGTCGGCCTTGGTGGCATCGGTCGCCACTTCGAACGCGTACTGGTTGGACACTTCCTGCAGGCGCGCGGTCTTCTCGGACACGCGCGGCGCACGGATCAGTGCGTAGAGCTTGGCGTCATTCATGCCAGCCACTCCTCGATCTTCTTGATGGCGTCGGCGGTGACCAGCACGCTGTCGGCGCCGACCAGCGAAACCGGGTCCAGGCCCTGCACGTCACGGATCTGCACGTACGGCAGGTTGCGCGCCGACAGGTACAGGTGGTCCGAGGCGTCCTCGGTCACGATCAGCGGGCGCTTGCCCAGATCGAGGCCCTTGAGCTTTTCGGCGAACGCGCTGGTGTTGGTCTCCGCGACGTCGAAGGACTCGACGACCTGGAGGCGACCCTGGCGGGCCAGCTCGGACAGGATGGTCGACATCGCCGCGCGGTACATCTTGCGGTTGACCTTTTGCTCGAAGCTGCGCGGCTTGGCCGCGAACGTCACGCCGCCGCCGACGAAGATCGGGGCCGTCAGGGCGCCATGACGCGCGCCGCCGCCCTTCTGCTTCTTCGACTTCTTGGTCGTGCCGCTGACTTCCGAGCGCGTCTTCTGCGCCTTGGTGCCCGAACGGCCGGCATTGCGGTACGCAACCACGACCTGGTGGACCAGGTCCATGTTGAATTCGCGGCCGAACACGCCTTCGGAAACCGACATCTTGTCGCTGCTACCGTTGATGGAGAGTTCCATCGTCATCTCTCCTTATGCCTTGCTCGTGGGACGCACGATCACGTCGCCACCCGGGGCGCCCGGAACCGCGCCCTTGACGGCGATCAGGCCGCGCTCTGCGTCGACCCGGACCACTTCGAGGTTCTGCGTGCTCTGGCGCACCGCACCCATGTGACCGGACATCTTCTTGCCCGGGAACACGCGGCCCGGCGTCTGGCGCTGGCCGATGGAGCCCGGCGAACGGTGCGACAGCGAGTTGCCGTGCGTCGCGTCGCCCATCTTGAAGTTCCAGCGCTTGATCGTGCCCTGGAAGCCCTTGCCCTTGGTCACGCCCTCGACGTCGACGATCTGGCCGACTTCGAAGATGTCGGCGCGGATCTCGCCGCCCACTTCGAACCCGCCGATCTGGTCGTCACCGACGCGCAGCTCCCACAGGCCACGACCGGCTTCGACCTTGGCCTTGGCCAGGTGACCCGTCTCGGGCTTGTTGACCAGCACGGCACGCTTGGTGCCGACGGCGACCTGCACGGCGCTGTAGCCGTCGGTCTCCTGGGTCTTGATCTGGGTGATGCGGTTGGGGGTGGCTTCGATCAGGGTGACCGGGATGGACTGGCCATCCTCGGTGAACACCCGGGTCATGCCGGCCTTGCGACCGACAATGCCCAACGAATATCGCTTCGCGGTCATGGTGGCGTCCTCAGGTCAGCTTGATCTGGACGTCGACGCCAGCCGCGAGCTCGAGCTTCATCAGCGCGTCCACGGTCTTGTCGTTGGGGTCGACGATGTCGAGCACGCGCTTGTGCGTGCGGGTTTCATACTGGTCGCGCGCGTCCTTGTCGACGTGCGGCGAGGTCAGGATGGTGTAACGCTCGATCTTGGTCGGCAGGGGGATCGGGCCGCGCACCTGGGCGCCCGTCCGCTTGGCCGTTTCTACGATCTCGCTGGCCGAACGGTCGATCAGTCGATGATCGAACGCTTTCAGCCGGATCCGGATTTTCTGGTCCGCCATGACGGAATTCCTTCTTTAAAGAGCGACAGGCCCGCGGCTGGATGCGCGGAACCCCGTGAAATCAATGGATGCCAGGGCTGGATACCCGCCTGGCGACCGTCCCTGCAAAAAACAAGGCAGGCCAGTTACCCGGCCCGCCCAGACGGAGATGCGGACGCGACGATTCCCCTGGTCACTTTGTCCCGAAGAGCTTCGGGACGAACCGGGGTACTGCCGCGCGACGTGTTCCCTGTCTGGCGAAAACGAGGCGCATCCTGCACCTCATTTCGCGGTTCCGGCGAGTCCCCGAAGGGGTCTTGCCGAAGTAGTCGAACATTATAGACACGTACCCGCCGGACGCGCAACACCCTCGCCGACGAATCTGCAGGAAACCACATCCCGCGTGTCCAGAGGCCGTCGGCGCAAAGCCGATGGCCCCCGCCGGTGCTATCTGGATCACCCTCGGCGATCCGGATCAACACCCGCACGTATCGCGGCGGCCTTGGCCGCCGGGATACGACTACTTGATGATCTTGGCCACCACGCCGGCGCCGACCGTACGGCCACCTTCGCGGATCGCGAAGCGCAGGCCGTCGTCCATCGCCACCGGGTTGATCAGCGTGACCACCATCTTCACGTTGTCGCCCGGCATCACCATCTCGACACCCTCCGGCAGCTCGCAAGCGCCGGTGATGTCGGTGGTGCGGAAGTAGAACTGCGGGCGGTAGCCCTTGAAGAACGGCGTATGACGGCCACCCTCGTCCTTCGACAGCACGTAGACTTCGGCTTCGAACTCGGTGTGCGGCTTGATCGAACCCGGCTTGCACAGCACCTGGCCGCGCTCCACGTCGTCACGCTTGGTGCCGCGCAGCAAGAGGCCCGCGTTGTCGCCCGCCTGGCCCTGGTCGAGCAGCTTGCGGAACATCTCGACGCCGGTGACGGTGGTCTTGACGGTCGGACGGATGCCGACGATCTCGATTTCCTCGCCCACCTTGATGATGCCGCGCTCGATGCGGCCGGTCACCACCGTGCCGCGGCCCGAGATCGAGAACACGTCCTCGACCGGCATCAGGAACGGCTTGTCCACGTCGCGCTGGGGCTCCGGGATCCAGGTGTCCAGCGCCTCGACCAGCTTCACGATCGCCGGCACGCCGATGTCGGACTGGTCGCCTTCCAACGCCTTCAGCGCCGAACCCTGGATGATCGGGGTGTCGTCGCCGGGGAAGTCGTACTTCGACAGCAGCTCGCGCACCTCCATCTCGACGAGCTCCATCAGCTCGGCGTCGTCGACCATGTCGGCCTTGTTCAGGAACACCACGATGTACGGCACGCCCACCTGGCGCGCCAGCAGGATGTGCTCGCGCGTCTGCGGCATCGGGCCGTCGGCGGCCGAACACACCAGGATCGCGCCGTCCATCTGCGCGGCACCGGTGATCATGTTCTTGACGTAGTCGGCGTGACCCGGGCAATCGACGTGCGCGTAGTGGCGGTTCGGCGATTCGTACTCGACGTGCGAGGTCGAAATGGTGATGCCGCGCGCCTTCTCTTCCGGCGCCTTGTCGATCGCGTCGTAGGCGTGGAACTCGCCGCCGAAGCGTTCCGCACCGATCTTCGTCAGCGCCGCCGTCAGCGTCGTCTTGCCGTGGTCGACGTGACCGATCGTGCCCACGTTCACGTGGGGCTTGGTGCGCTCGAACTTACCCTTGGCCATGATTCTTCACTCTCAGAAAGTTGTTGGAAGGGACCGCGTTGCCGCGGCCGCTTACTTCTTCTTGACGACTTCGTCGACGATGTTGGTCGGCGCGTCGGCGTAATGGTCGAACTCCATCGTGAACGTCGCGCGGCCCTGGGACATCGAACGCAGGCTGGTCGCGTAGCCGAACATTTCGCCCAGCGGGATCATCGCGTTGACGATCTTGCCCGACGGGCTGTCGTCCTGGCCCTGCAGGATGCCGCGACGACGGCTGACGTCGCCCATCACGTCACCGATGTAATCCTCGGGCGACACGATCTCGACCTTCATGATCGGCTCCAGCAGGACCGGACCGGCCTTGTGGAAACCTTCCTTGAAGCCCATGGAGCCGGCGATCTTGAACGCCATTTCCGAGGAGTCGACCTCGTGGTAGGAGCCGTCGATCAGCTTCACCTTGATGTCGACGATCGGGTAGCCGGCAAGCAGGCCGTTGGCCATCGCTTCCTGGATGCCCTTGTCGACCGCCGGGATGTATTCCTTCGGCACCGTTCCACCGACGATCGAGTTCTCGAACACGTAGCCGGCGCCGGCTTCCTGCGGCGAAATCTCGAGCCACACGTGGCCGAACTGGCCCTTGCCGCCCGACTGGCGCACGAACTTGCCTTCCGACTTGACCGTCTTGCGGATGGTCTCGCGGTAGGCAACCTGCGGCTTGCCGACGTTGGCTTCGACGTTGAACTCGCGCTTCATGCGGTCCACGAGGATGTCCAGGTGCAGCTCGCCCATGCCGGCAATGATGGTCTGGCCGGACTCCTCGTCGGTACGCACGCGGAACGACGGATCCTCCTGCGCAAGGCGACCGAGCGCGAGGCCCATCTTCTCCTGGTCCGACTTGGTCTTGGGCTCGACCGCCATCGAGATGACGGGCTCCGGGAAGACCATCCGTTCCAGCGTGATGATGTGGTCCTGCGCGCACAGCGTGTCACCGGTGGTGACGTCCTTCAGGCCGACGGCCGCGGCGATGTCGCCGGCGCACACCTGCTTGATTTCCTGGCGGTCGTTGGAGTGCATCTGCAACAGGCGGCCGATGCGTTCCTTGCGGCTCTTGATCGGGTTGTACACCTGGTCGCCGGCGTTGAGGACGCCCGAGTACACGCGGAAGAACGTCAGCGAACCGACGAACGGGTCGGTCATGATCTTGAACGCCAGCGCCGAGAACGGCGCCTTGTCGTCAGCGACGCGCGTGGCCACCTGCTCGCGGTCGTCGACGCCCTGGACCGGCGGACGGTCGACCGGCGACGGCAGCAGCTGGATCACGCCGTCAAGCATCGCCTGCACGCCCTTGTTCTTGAACGCGGTGCCGCAGTACACCGGCACGATCTCGACGTTCAGGGTACGCAGGCGCAGGCCGGCAACGATCTCGTCCTCGGTGAGCTCGCCGCCCTCGAGATACTTGTTCATCAGCTCCTCGGTGGCCTCTGCCGCCGATTCCACCATGAACGCACGCGCCTCGGTGGCCTTGTCGGCAAGGTGCGCGGGAATCTCCTTGTACTCGAACACCATGCCCTGCGACGCGGTATCCCAATGGACCGCCTTCATCTTCAGCAGGTCGATGACGCCTTCGAAGCCGTCCTCGGCGCCGACCGGCACCTGCATCGGCACCGGGCTCGCGCCCAGGCGCGACTTCAGCTGCTCTACGACCTTGTCGAAGTTGGCGCCGGTGCGGTCCATCTTGTTGACGAACGCCATGCGCGGCACGTGGTACTTGTTGGCCTGGCGCCACACGGTCTCCGACTGCGGCTGCACGCCGCCGACGGCACACAGCACGAACACCGCGCCATCGAGCACGCGCAGGCTGCGTTCGACTTCGATCGTGAAGTCGACGTGCCCGGGGGTATCGATGATGTTGAAGCGGTGCTGCGGCAGCGACTTGTCCATTCCCGACCAGAACGCGGTGGTGGCCGCCGACTGGATCGTGATGCCGCGCTCCTGCTCCTGCTCCATCCAGTCCATGGTGGCGGCGCCGTCGTGAACTTCGCCCAGCTTGTGGCTGACACCGGTGTAGAACAGGATGCGCTCGGACGTGGTGGTCTTGCCGGCATCGATGTGGGCCATGATGCCGAAGTTGCGGTAGCGTTCGATGGGAGTGGTGCGAGCCACGGCGGTCTCTCTATTTTTTGTCCGCTGAGCGGAGAAGTTTCCGGATGGCCGAATGCCGCCAGAAGGCGGCACCCGGCTACTGCGATGTACTGGCGCCGGCGGGGCCGTCGCCGGCGGCGCGTGTTGCGCGCCGCCCGGGTGCCATTACCAGCGGTAGTGCGCGAACGCCTTGTTCGCCTCCGCCATGCGATGGGTTTCCTCGCGCTTCTTGATTGCGCCGCCACGGTTCTCGGAGGCGTCGATCAGTTCGGCCGCAAGCTTGCGCGGCATGGTGTTCTCGCCACGCTTGCGCGCGGAGTCGATCAGCCAGCGCATCGCCAGCGCCATGCGCCGCGACTGGCGCACTTCGACCGGCACCTGGTAGGTGGCACCGCCGACGCGACGGGACTTGACCTCGACCGAAGGCGAGATGTTGCCAAGCGCCTTCTCGACGACTTCAAGCGGGTTCGGGGTCTTTTCGCCGATCACGTCCATGGCGCCGTAGACGATTTTCTCGGCGACGGACTTCTTGCCGCTGTACATGACCATGTTGATGAAGCGGGCGATGGTCTCGCTCCCGTGCTTCGGGTCGGGCAGCACCGAGCGCTGCGGGGTGTTTCCTTTACGCGACATTGTTCTTGTGCCTTTGTCAGTATCTGGTTCGACGGAGCGTCAACAGCCGGAGGCTCAGGCCTTCGGACGCTTCGCGCCGTACTTCGAACGCGCCTGCTTGCGCTTGGTGACGCCGGCGGCGTCGAGCGAGCCACGCACGGTGTGGTAACGCACGCCGGGGAGGTCCTTGACGCGACCGCCGCGGATCAGCACCACCGAGTGCTCCTGCAGGTTGTGGCCTTCGCCACCAATGTAGGAGATCACCTCGTAGCCGTTGGTCAGGCGCACCTTGGCGACCTTGCGCAGGGCCGAGTTCGGCTTCTTCGGCGTGGTGGTGTAGACACGCGTGCACACGCCGCGACGCTGGGGACAGTTCTCCAGGGCGGGCGAGTTGCTCTTGTAGGTTTCCGGGCTGCGCGACTTGCGCACGAGCTGGTTGATTGTTGCCATCGGTCTCGGGTCTTTGCTCTGGGCACGGGGCCCGCGGTGTGTGTGGCGGGCCTGGGCCCGGCTCTGGTGACAAGGACCTTGGGCCCTTGCCGGCCGCACGGTCCAGGTTCCGTGCGCGAAAACAAAGGCAGGCGGAATGATCCAGCCTGCCAGACGGAAAAGTATAGCGTGCGCCGACGGCCAGCGTCAACGCAGCATACGACCCGCCATGCGCGCCCCGACTCGGGCGCGACCATGGCCGCGATCTCTTTCCCGCCCATCCTGGGCCGAACACGAAGCGCCTCCATGGCACCTCATTTCGGGATCTGGGACGGCCCCGAGGGGCCGTCACTAACTTGGTATCAGCCTTCGTCGCCCTCGCCCGCCGCTTCCGCGGCGGCCGGAGCCTCGATCATCACTGCGGGTTCCGCGGCAACCTCGGCCACGGTCCCCCCGGACAGCGCTTCCATTTCGGAGTCGGTCAGGCCGGAGGCGTTCTTGCGGCGCTGCGTATGGTACGCCAGGCCGGTGCCCGCCGGGATCAGGCGGCCGACGATGACGTTTTCCTTCAGGCCGCGCAGGCTGTCGCGGGTACCGCGGACGGCAGCCTCGGTCAGCACGCGGGTGGTTTCCTGGAAGGACGCCGCGGAGATGAACGACTCGGTCGCCAGCGACGCCTTGGTGATGCCGAGCAGCACCGGATCGTAGCGCACCGGCAACTGGCCCTTGGCATTGAGCTTGATGTTGTCCTCGATCACGCGCTGGCGCTCGGCCTGCTCGCCATTGAGGAAACGGCTGTCACCGGCGTCGGTGATCTCGACCTTGCGCAGCATCTGGCGGACGATCACCTCGATGTGCTTGTCGTTGATCTTCACGCCCTGCAAGCGATAGACGTCCTGGATTTCCTTGGTCAGGTACGACGCAAGTTCCTCGACGCCCTTGAGGCGCAGGATGTCCTGCGGGCTCGGCTCGCCGTCCACCACGGTCTCGCCCTTCTCGACGTGCTCGCCTTCGAACACGATGATCTGGCGGTACTTCGGGATCAGCTCCTCGTGATCGTCACCGTCGGCGCCCTTGATGATCAGGCGCTGCTTGCCCTTGGTGTCCTTGCCGAAGCTCACCACGCCCGACTTCTCGGCGAGGATCGCCGGGTCCTTGGGCTTGCGGGCTTCGAACAGGTCGGCCACGCGCGGCAGGCCGCCGGTGATGTCGCGGGTCTTGGACGCTTCCTGCGGGATCTTCGCCACCACGTCGCCCACGCCGACGGACGCGCCGTCCTGCATGTTGACGATCGAGCGCGGCGGGAGCATGTACTGCGCCGGCAGGTCGGTGTTCGGGATGCTGAGGTCCTTGCCGGTCTTCTCGTCGACGATGCGGATGATCGGGCGCAGGTCCTTGCCCTGCGAGCCGCGACGCTTCGGATCGGTGATCTCGCGCGAGGCGAGGCCGGTCAGGTCGTCGGTCTTCTCGATCACGGTGACGCCGTCGATGAAGTCGACGAAGCGCATCACGCCCTTCACTTCCGACACGATCGGGTGGTTATGCGGGTCCCAGTTGGCGACCGTCTGCCCAGCCTTGACAGCCTGCGTGTCCTTGACGTGGATGGTCGCGCCGTACGGGAGCTTGTAACGCTCGCGCTCGCGGCCGTGGGCGTCGAGGATCGACAGCTCGCCGGAGCGCGACACCGCCACCAGGTGGCCCTTGTCGTGCTGGACCGACTTGATGTTGTTGAACTTGACCGAGCCGGTGGTCTTGACCGTCACGTTGTCGATCGCCGCGGCACGCGACGCGGCGCCACCGATGTGGAACGTACGCATGGTCAGCTGGGTGCCGGGCTCGCCGATGGACTGCGCGGCGACCACGCCGACCGCCTCACCGTGGTTCACCTGGTGGCCGCGGCCAAGGTCGCGGCCGTAGCACAGCGCGCAGACACCGAACGAGGACTCGCAGGTGATGGTGGAGCGGACCTGGATGGTCTGCACGCCGTCGTCCTCGAGCTTCTGCACCCAGGCTTCGTCGAGCAGCGTGTTGCGGGTCACCACCGGCTCGTCGTCGTTGCCCGGCAGGAACACATCCTCGGCAACCACGCGACCCAGCACCCGATCCTTCAGCGGCTCGACCACGTCGCCGCCTTCCACGATCGGGGTCATGGTCAGGCCGTCGCGGGTGCCGCAGTCGGTTTCGGTGATCACCACGTCCTGTGCCACGTCGACCAGGCGACGGGTCAGGTAACCGGAGTTCGCGGTCTTCAGCGCGGTATCCGCGAGGCCCTTGCGGGCACCGTGGGTCGAGATGAAGTACTGCTGGACGTTCAGGCCCTCGCGGAAGTTCGAGGTGATCGGGGTCTCGATAATCGAGCCGTCGGGCTTGGCCATCAGGCCGCGCATGCCGGCCAGTTGGCGGATCTGCGCCTGCGAACCACGCGCGCCGGAGTCGGCCATGATGTAGACGGAGTTCATCGACTTCTGCGGGACCTGCTCGCCCTTGGCGTTGGTCACGGTCTCGGTGCCGATGGCCTCCATCATCGCCTTGGCGACGCGCTCGTTCGTGCGCGACCAGATGTCGACGACCTTGTTGTAGCGTTCGCCCGCGGTGACCAGGCCGGACTGGTACTGCTGCTGGATTTCCAGCACCTCGCCCTCGGCCTCGTCGAGGATGCCCTTCTTCTCGGGCGGGATGATCATGTCGTCGATGCCGATGGAGACGCCGGCGCGCGTGGCGTACGCAAAGCCGGTGTACATCAGGCGGTCGGCGAACACCACCGTGTCCTTCAGGCCCAGCATGCGGTAGCAGGTGTTGATCAGGCGGCTGATGTTCTTCTTGTTCAGCTCGGTGTTGGCCAGCGCGAACGGCAGGCCTTCCGGCAGGATTTCCGCCAGCAAGGCGCGACCGACCGTGGTCTCCACGATCGACGCGCCGGTCGTGCGGCCACCTTCTTCGTCGATCACGGTTTCGGAGATGCGCACCTTCACCTTGGCATGCAGGCCGGCGACCTTGGCGTCGTAGGCGCGCTTGACCTCGGAGACGTTGGCGAACGCCATGCCTTCGCCCGGGGTGTTTTCCAGCGCGCGGGTCATGTAGTACAGACCGAGCACGACGTCCTGCGACGGCACGATGATCGGCTCGCCGTTGGCCGGCGACAGGATGTTGTTGGACGACATCATCAGCGCGCGCGCTTCCAGCTGGGCTTCCAGCGAGAGCGGCACGTGGACGGCCATCTGGTCACCGTCGAAGTCGGCGTTGAACGCGGTGCAGACCAGCGGGTGCAGCTGGATGGCCTTGCCCTCGATCAGCACCGGCTCGAACGCCTGGATGCCCAGGCGGTGCAGGGTCGGCGCGCGGTTCAGCAGCACCGGATGCTCGCGGATCACCTCTTCGAGGATGTCCCACACCTCGGCCTCTTCGCGCTCGACGAGCTTCTTGGCGGCCTTGATGGTGGTGGCCAGGCCACGGCGCTGCAGCTTGGCGAAGATGAAGGGCTTGAACAGCTCGAGCGCCATCTTCTTCGGCAGGCCGCACTGGTGCAGCTTCAGGTACGGGCCGACCACGATGACCGAACGGCCCGAGTAGTCGACGCGCTTGCCGAGCAGGTTCTGGCGGAAGCGACCCTGCTTGCCCTTGATCATGTCGGCCAGCGACTTGAGCGGGCGCTTGTTGGTGCCGGTGATGGCGCGGCCGCGACGGCCGTTGTCCATCAGCGCGTCAACCGACTCCTGCAGCATGCGCTTCTCGTTGCGCACGATGATGTCGGGCGCGTTGAGCTCCAGCAGGCGGCGCAGGCGGTTGTTGCGGTTGATGACGCGGCGATACAGGTCGTTGAGGTCGGAGGTCGCGAAGCGGCCGCCATCCAGGGGAACGAGCGGACGCAGGTCCGGCGGCAGCACCGGCAGCACGGTCATGACCATCCACTCGGGGCGGTTGCCCGACTCGAGGAAAGCCTCGACCAGCTTGATGCGCTTGGTGAGGCGCTTGAGCTTGGTCTCGGAACCGGTGGCGGCGATGTCCTCGCGCAGCTGGACCATCTGCGCCTGAAGGTCGATCGTGCGCAGCAGGTCGAACACGGCCTCGGCGCCCATGGCGGCGTCGAAGTCGTCGCCGTGCTCCTGGCGCATCTGCATGTACTGCTCTTCGTTGAGCAGCTGGCCACGCTCCATCGGGGTCAGGCCCGGCTCGGTGACCACGAACGCCTCGAAATACAGGATGCGTTCGATGTCACGCAGGGTCATGTCCAGCATCAGGCCGATGCGCGAGGGCAGCGACTTGAGGAACCAGATGTGCGCGGTCGGGCTGGCCAGGTCGATGTGGCCCATGCGCTCGCGGCGCACCTTGGCCAGCGTCACTTCGGTGCCGCACTTCTCGCACACCACGCCGCGGTGCTTCATGCGCTTGTACTTGCCGCACAGGCACTCGTAGTCCTTGATCGGGCCGAAGATGGCCGAACAGAACAGGCCGTCACGCTCCGGCTTGAAGGTGCGGTAGTTGATGGTCTCGGGCTTCTTGACCTCGCCGAACGACCACGAACGGATCAGGTCGGGAGAGGCCAGCGCGATCTTGATCGCGTCGAAGTCGAGCGCCGGGCGCTGCTGGTTGAACAGGTTCAGAAGGTCTTTCATGTGTTTCTCCGGGATCGGGAATCGAGGACGGGGCTGCGGTGCTTGCGGGTGCGGGGCGCGTCAGGCGCGCCCTGCCCCGGCTGCGTCCTCAGTTCTCTTCCAGCTCCATGTTGATCGCGAGCGAGCGGATTTCCTTGACCAGCACGTTGAAGGACTCGGGCATGCCCGCGACCATCTCGTGTTCGCCGTCGACGATGTTCTTGTACATCTGGTTGCGGCCCTGCACGTCGTCCGACTTGACCGTCAGCATTTCCTGCAGCGTGTATGCCGCGCCGTAGGCTTCCAGCGCCCAGACCTCCATCTCGCCGAAGCGCTGGCCGCCGAACTGCGCCTTGCCGCCAAGCGGCTGCTGGGTGACGAGCGAGTACGGACCGGTCGAACGCGCGTGCATCTTGTCGTCGACCAGATGGTTGAGCTTCAGCATGTGCATGTAGCCCACGGTCACCTTGCGCTCGAAGGCGTCGCCCGTGCGGCCGTCGTACAGCTGCGCCTGGCCGTTGGTTGGCAGGTCGGCAAGCGTCAGCATCGCCTTGATCTCGGACTCGTCCGCGCCATCGAACACCGGGGTGGCCATCGGCACACCGTCGGTCAGGTTCTGCGCCAGCACCAGCAGTTCTTCGTCGCTGAACTGCGTGAGGTCGACGCGCTGGCCGTGCAGCTTGTCGTCGTGGTTGTAGATCTGGTCGAGGAACTTGCGCAGCTCGGTGATCTTGGCCTGCGCCTGCAGCATGCGGTCGATCTTCTGGCCCAGGCCCTTCGCGGCCCAGCCGAGGTGGACTTCGAGGATCTGGCCGATGTTCATGCGGCTCGGCACGCCCAGCGGGTTCAGCACGATGTCGACGGTCTGGCCATCGGCCATGTACGGCATGTCCTGCACCGGGACGATGGTGGACACCACGCCCTTGTTGCCGTGGCGGCCGGCCATCTTGTCGCCCGGCTGGATGCGGCGCTTCACGGCCAGGTAGACCTTGACCATCTTCAGCACGCCCGGGGCGAGGTCGTCACCCTGGGTGATCTTGCCGCGCTTGTCCTGGAAGCGGCGCTCGAACTCCTTCTCGTGGACCTCGAGCTGCTTCTGCGCGCGCTCGATCGCGTCGGCCGCATCGTCGTCCTTCATGCGCAGCTGCAGCCACTCGGCCTTGCGGATGCCGTCGAGCACCAGCGAGGAGACCGTGTCGCCCTTCTTCACGCCGGGGCCGCCGTTGGCGACCTTGCCGAGCAGCTGGTCGCGCAGGCGCGCGTAGATCGCGCCTTCAAGGATGCGGAACTGGTCGTCAAAGTCCTTCTTGACGCTCTTGATCTCGTTTTCCTCGATCTGGCGCGCGCGCTTGTCCTTCTCGATGCCGTCACGGGTGAAGACCTGCACATCGATGACGGTGCCGTCCATGCCGGGCGGCACGCGCAGCGAGCTGTCCTTAACGTCGGAGGCCTTCTCGCCGAAGATCGCGCGCAGCAGCTTCTCTTCCGGGGTGAGCTGGCTCTCGCCCTTCGGCGTGACCTTGCCCACCAGGATGTCGCCGGCACGCACCTCGGCGCCGATGTACACCACGCCCGACTCGTCGAGGCGGTTCAGCGCCTGCTCGGAGACGTTCGGGATGTCGGCGGAGATCTCCTCCGGCCCGAGCTTGGTGTCACGCGCGACCGCGGTGAGCTCTTCGATGTGGATCGTGGTGTAGCGATCCTCCTCGACCACGCGCTCGGAGAGCAGGATCGAGTCCTCGAAGTTGTAGCCGTTCCACGGCATGAACGCGACCAGCATGTTCTGGCCGAGCGCGAGCTCGCCGATGTCGGTCGAGGGACCGTCGGCCAGCACGTCGCCGCGGGCGACCACGTCGCCGACGTTGACCAGCGGAGTCTGGTTGATGCAGGTGTTCTGGTTGGAGCGCGTGTACTTGATCAGGTTGTAGATGTCGACGCCGGCATCGGTCTCGCCGGAAATCTCGTCCTCGTTGACCTTGACCACGATGCGGCCGGCATCGATCTGCTCGATCACGCCGCCACGGCGCGCGTTCACCGTCACGCCCGAGTCGCGCGCCACGGCGCGCTCGATGCCGGTGCCGACCAGCGGCTTCTGGCTGCGCAGCGTGGGCACGGCCTGGCGCTGCATGTTGGCGCCCATCAACGCGCGGTTCGCGTCGTCGTGCTCGAGGAACGGCACCAGCGCCGCCGCGACCGACACGGTCTGCATCGGCGAGACGTCCATGTAGTGGATCTCGCTCGGCGGCTTGAGCAGGTTCTCGCCCTGGAAGCGGCAGGCGACGAACTGCGCGGTCAGCACGCCGTTCTCGTCCTGCGGCGCGCTCACCTGGGCAATGACGTACTCGTTTTCCTCGATCGCCGACAGGTACTCGACGTCGTCGGTGACCTTGCCATCCACCACCTTGCGGTACGGCGTCTCGAGGAAGCCGTAATGGTTGGTGCGGGCGAACACGGCCAGCGAGTTGATCAGGCCGATGTTGGGGCCTTCGGGCGTTTCGATGGTGCAGACGCGGCCGTAATGCGTGGGGTGCACGTCGCGCACCTCGAAGCCGGCGCGCTCGCGGGTCAGGCCGCCCGGGCCAAGCGCCGACACGCGGCGCTTGTGGGTGACTTCCGAAAGCGGGTTGTTCTGGTCCATGAACTGCGACAGCTGCGACGAACCGAAGAACTCCTTCACCGCCGCCGCGACCGGCTTGGCGTTGATCAGTTCCTGCGGGGTCAGGCCGTCGTTCTCGGCCATCGTCAGGCGCTCGCGCACGGCGCGTTCCACGCGCACCAGGCCGACGCGGAACACGTTCTCGGCCATTTCGCCGACCGAGCGCACGCGACGGTTGCCGAGGTGGTCGATGTCATCGACGGTGCCGCGGCCGTTGCGGATCTCGGTGAGCACCTTGACCACGTCGAGGATGTCGGACATGTCGCCGAACTGTTCGCGCAGGCGCACGGAGTCTTCGTCCTTGCGCTCGGCGAAGTAACGCGCGTCGTACAGCACCGGCGCGCCGATGGTTTCCTTGCGGCCGATGCGGCGGTTGAACTTCATGCGGCCGACCGACGACAGGTCGTAGCGCTCGAAGGTGAAGAACAGGTTGTGGAAGAGGTTCTGCGCGGCATCCTTGGTCGGCGGCTCGCCGGGACGCATCATGCGGTAGATCTCGACCAGTGCCTCGAGCTGCGTCTTGGTGCCGTCGATGCGCAGCGTGTTGGACATGTACGGGCCACGGTCCAGGTCGTTGACCCAGATGGTGCCCACCGCCTCGACGCCGGCCTTGCGCAGGCCTTCCAGCATCTCGTCGGTGATCTCGTCGTTGGCGCTGGCGATCAGCTCGCCGGTGGCGGCATCGATCACGTCATGCGACAGGATGCGGCCGACCAGGTAGCTGTCCGGCACGGCCAGGGCTTCGATGCCCGAATCGGTGAGCTGCTTGACGTGGCGCGCGGTGATGCGCTTGCCCGCCTCGACGATGACGCGGTCGCCATCGGCCAGGTCGAAATCGAGCGTCTCGCCGCGCAGGCGGTCGGCGACCAGCGCCAGCTGCACGCCTTCCTCGGGATCGATGTGGAACGTGTCGATCTCGAAGAACTCGTTGAGCATTTCTTCGTTGTTGTAGCCGAGCGCGCGCAGCAGCACGGACACCGGCAGCTTTCGGCGGCGGTCGATGCGGGTGAACAGCGCGTCCTTCGGGTCGAACTCGAAGTCGAGCCAGGAACCGCGGTACGGGATGATGCGGGCGCTGTACAGCAGCTTGCCCGAGCTGTGGGTCTTGCCACGGTCGTGGTCGAAGAACACGCCCGGCGAACGGTGGAGCTGGGAGACGATGACGCGCTCGGTGCCGTTGACGATGAAGGTGCCGTTGTCGGTCATGAGCGGGATCTCG
This sequence comes from Luteimonas sp. MC1825, assembly GCF_014764385.1. Taxonomy (NCBI): domain Bacteria; kingdom Pseudomonadati; phylum Pseudomonadota; class Gammaproteobacteria; order Lysobacterales; family Lysobacteraceae; genus Luteimonas; species Luteimonas sp. MC1825. The sequence continues at coordinate 2,113,370 of NZ_CP061714.1, forward strand.
CCCATGTAGACCTCCTGCTCCTTCACGTACTTGATGGCCTTGTTCGACGACTCGCGGTCGTAGATCACCAGGCGCACGGTCACGCGCAGCGGGGCGCCGTAGCTGAGGCCGCGGTTGCGGCACTCGCGCTCGTCGAACACCGGGCTGCCGAGCTTGTAGCCGACATACTCCAGCGCTGCATAACCGTTGTAGCTGACGATCGGGAACACCGACTTCAGCGCGGCATGGAGGCCGCGGTCGTCGCGGCGGGCCGGATCCACGTCGGCCTGCAGGAATTCGCGGTACGAATCGACCTGGATCGCGAGCAGGAACGGGACCTCGAGGATCGAACGGCGCTTGCCGAAGTCCTTGCGGATGCGCTTCTTCTCGGTGAACGAATACGTCGTCATGGGGCTACCGCCTTGGGCATCTGCGGGGCGCGCGTCCGCGCCCCTGGGGGAATCGAAGTGAATCGCCAGTTGGAAGTCGCTGGTATTGCCGGCACCAGCACGCCTTCTGCTGCTACTTCCAACTACCGACTCGATGTCGGGGTTTTTTACTTGCTACAACGGCCGAAGGCCGGGGGCTTTCGCCCCCAGCCCCGGTGGTCGCCCATCACGCAGGCGACGCAACAACGCTTACTTGACTTCGACCGTGGCGCCGGCCGTTTCCAGGTCCTTCTTGATCTTCGCGGCTTCGTCCTTCGAAGCGCTGTCCTTGACCACGCCACCGGCTTCGGTCAGGTCCTTCGCTTCCTTCAGGCCGAGGCCGGTGATCGCGCGGACCACCTTGATCACTTCGACCTTCTTCTCGCCGGGCGACTTGAGGGTCACGGTGAACTCGGTCTGCTCTTCGACCGGGGCGGCGGCGGCGGCCGGACCGGCGGCAGCCGCCACCGGGGCGGCGGCGGACACGCCGAACTTCTCTTCCATCGCCTTGACCAGCTCCATCACCTCGATGAGGGTCTTGCTGCTGATCGCTTCGATGATCTGCTCGTTGGAAAGGGACATCTCTATACCTCTGTTATCTAAGTTGGAAAACGTCTGGGGTCAGTTGTCGTGACCGAACGATTGGGTGCCTCAAGCCGCCTTTTGCTGGCCGACCGCGCTCGTGGCGCGGGCAACCTGCGTGGCCGGCTCGGCCAGTACGCGCACCAGCATGGTGGCGGGCTGGACCATGACGCTGAGCAGCATCGACAGGGCCTGGTCGCGGGTGGGCAGTGCAGCCAGGACGTCCACGTGGGACCCCGGGTACATCTGTCCGCCCATCGCCACCAGGCGCGGCTTCAGCTTGTCGTTCGCCTTGGCGAACTCCTTGATCAGGCGTCCTGCGGCGCCGGGGTCTTCCTGCGAGAAGGCAAACAGCAGCGGACCGGTCAGCTCGTCCTTGACGACGGCGTAATCGGTATCCTCCACCGCGCGCGAGACCAGCGTGTTCTTGGCAACTTTCAAGAACACGCCTTCCAGGCGCGCTTTCTTCCGCATGTTGGTCAATTGCTCGACCGTCAGACCCGCGTACTCCGCGGCAACCAGCGAGTGCGCCTTGGAGGCGACCTCGGCCAGTTCGGCAACGACTTCCTTCTTCTGGTTCAGATTGAGAGCCATTGCACTCCTCCGTACATCGAATTCCGTCCTGGCGAATCCTCGCCGGGACGGTACTGGGGCGACGCCAGTCCCTTGGCGCCGGGAACGCCGCGAGCGGCGTTCCGGTGGTGGCCGTTTTCCAGCAGATCGTGAAGCATTGATCTTGAGGAGGGTCGGCAACCATCTGCGCAGGCCCGTCCCCGCTCGCGCGGTTCGAGGATTAAGCGCCCTGTGCGGGCAACGACGGCGATTCCATGCCAGTTCGAGCATCCATGCCCGTCGTCATTGCCGCGCAGGCCGCGCCTGCGGTCTTTGACGGCTCCGCCCCGGGCCTGGGCCCTGGGCGACGCCCTCAAAACTTGCTGATTACTTGAGCGAGAGCGACGACGCGTCGACCGCGACGCCCGGGCCCATGGTGGAGCTCACCGAAATCTTCTGCAGGTACTGGCCCTTGGCGGTGGCCGGCTTGGCCTTCACCAGGTCGGCCAGCAGCGCCTGCAGGTTTTCCTTCAGGCGGTCCGCGTCGAAATCGGCCTTGCCGATGGTGCAGTGGATGATGCCGGCCTTGTCGGTGCGGTAGCGCACCTGGCCGCCCTTGGCGTTCTTCACGGCTTCGCCCGGATTCGGGGACACCGTGCCGACCTTGGGGTTGGGCATCAGGCCACGCGGACCGAGCAGCGTGCCGAGCTTGCCGACCACGCGCATCGCATCCGGGGTGGCGATGACGACGTCATAGCTGAGGTCGCCCGCCTGCATCTTCTCGGCCAGGTCGTCCATGCCAACCGCGTCCGCACCGGCGGCCAGGGCTTCTTCGGCCTTGGCGCCCGCCGGGGCAAACACCGCCACGCGCACGCTCTTGCCGGTACCGCCCGGCAGCACGGTGGAACCGCGCACCTGCTGGTCCGACTTGCGCGCGTCCACGCCGAGGCGGACGGCAACGTCCACGGCCTCGACGAACTTGGACTTGCTGTTGTCCTTGACGATCTTCAGCGCTTCATCGATCGGGTAGATCTTGCCCGGGACGACTGCCGCCTTGGCCGCCTTCTGTCGCTTGGTCTCTGCCATGGTCTCAGCCCTCCACCGACAAGCCCATCGAACGGGCGGAGCCCGTGATGGTGCGTACTGCAGCTTCCAGATCGGCCGCCGTCAGGTCGGCTTCCTTCGCCTTGGCGATCTCTTCGATCTGCGCGCGGGTCACCTTGCCCACCTTCTCGGTGTTCGGGCGCTTGGAACCCGAGGTCACGCCCGCCGCCTTCTTGAGCAGCACGGCAGCCGGGGTGCTCTTGGTGATGAAGGTGAACGTGCGATCCGAGTACGCGGTGATGATCACGGGAGTCGGGAGACCCGGCTCGAGCTTCTGCGTGGCGGCATTGAACGCCTTGCAGAATTCCATGATGTTCAGGCCGCGCTGGCCCAGGGCCGGGCCGACGGGCGGCGACGGATTCGCCTGGCCTGCCTTGACCTGCAGTTTGATGTAACCGACTACTTTCTTTGCCATGTTGCTCTCCGGGTGCGAACGCCGTTCAGGCTCCCCATCGGGCCGGGAATACGCACGCGTCCCGGCATCGCGTTGTCTGGTGCGCGAAAGGCCGCCCATCCGGCGGCCAGTGCGTTTGCCCGCCAGTGGCGGGCAGGAAGCCGCGTACTATAGCAGCTTCCGGGGCGCCGGCACAGGGCCGGCGATCAGGCCTTTTCGACCTGCCCGAACTCGAGCTCCACCGGGGTGGACCGGCCGAAGATCAGCACCGCCACGCGCAGGCGGCTCTTCTCGTAATTGACTTCCTCGACCACGCCATTGAAGTCGTTGAACGGGCCGTCGGTGACGCGGACCATCTGGCCGGCCTCGAACAGCACCTTCGGGCGCGGCTTCTCCACGCCTTCCTGGACGCGGGCGAGGATGGCATCGGCCTCGTCGTCGCGGATCGGCAGCGGGTTGGCGGCGGTTCCGCCGATGAAACCCATGACCTTGGGCGTTTCCTTCACCAGGTGCCAGCTCTCGCTGTCGATGCGCGGGATGCCGCCCTCGTCGTGGGTGGCGATCTGCACCAGCACGTAACCCGGGAAGAACTTGCGCTCGGAGCGGCGCTTCTGCCCGGCGCGCATCTCGATCACTTCCTCGGTGGGCACCATCACGTCGCCGAACTTGTCTTCCATCTCAAGGCGGGCAATGCGGTCGCGCAGCGCCTGGGCCACCGCCTTCTCGAAGCCGGAATAGGCGTGGACCACGTACCAGCGCTTGATGACTTCGGTTTCCATATGACTTAGACAGCCTTTATCAATTGCCGAGCAGCAGGCGGATCACCCACTGGATGACCAGGTCGAAGCCGGCGAGCAGCAGGCTGATGATGACCACCACCAGCATGACCACCCACGTCATGCGCATGGCCTCCTGGCGCGTCGGCCAGACCACCTTGCGCAGCTCGAAGCGGGCCTCGGACAGGAACTCCCGCAACTGCAGGCCCTTGGCGCTGGTCAGGAACACCACCAGGCCGGAGGCGACGCCAGCGACAACCGCCAGCACGCGCAGCGGCGTGGGCCACTGCCCATCGAACCAATAGAACGCCACCAGACCGGCGACAACCAGCAGTCCAGCTATGACGTACTTGGCCACATCGCCAGCCGAAGACTGGTTCCGCGAATGATCGACCCTGCTGTTCAAGTCGTTACTGCCCTCGTTGCGGCATGGCACGCCAGGAGGGACTCGAACCCCCAACCTGCGGTTTTGGAGACCGCTGCTCTGCCAATTGAGCTACTGGCGTGTAAATCGAAAAATTGGCCTTCCTGAGACGCCAACGGCGAGCCGTTACCGACTCGCCCCGGCACGTACCACGGCGGCCTTGGCCGCCGGGATACGACTACTTGATGATCTTGGCGACCACGCCGGCGCCGACCGTACGGCCACCTTCGCGGATCGCGAAGCGCAGGCCGTCGTCCATCGCCACCGGGTTGATCAGCGTGACCACCATCTTCACGTTGTCGCCCGGCATCACCATCTCGACACCCTCCGGCAGCTCGCAGGCGCCGGTGATGTCGGTGGTGCGGAAGTAGAACTGCGGGCGGTAGCCCTTGAAGAACGGCGTATGACGGCCACCCTCGTCCTTGGACAGCACGTACACCTCGGCCTCGAACTCGGTGTGCGGCTTGATCGAACCCGGCTTGCACAGCACCTGGCCGCGCTCCACGTCGTCACGCTTGGTGCCGCGCAGCAAGAGGCCCGCGTTGTCGCCCGCCTGGCCCTGGTCGAGCAGCTTGCGGAACATCTCGACGCCGGTGACGGTGGTCTTGACGGTCGGACGGATGCCGACGATCTCGATTTCCTCGCCCACCTTGATGATGCCGCGCTCGATGCGGCCGGTCACCACCGTGCCGCGGCCCGAGATCGAGAACACGTCCTCGACCGGCATCAGGAACGGCTTGTCCACGTCGCGCTCGGGCTCCGGGATCCAGGTGTCCAGCGCCTCGACCAGCTTCACGATCGCCGGCACGCCGATGTCCGACTGGTCGCCTTCCAGCGCCTTCAGCGCCGAACCCTGGATGATCGGGGTGTCGTCGCCGGGGAAGTCGTACTTCGACAGCAGCTCGCGCACTTCCATCTCGACGAGCTCCATCAGCTCGGCGTCGTCGACCATGTCGGCCTTGTTCAGGAACACCACGATGTACGGCACGCCCACCTGGCGCGCCAGCAGGATGTGCTCGCGCGTCTGCGGCATCGGGCCGTCGGCGGCCGAACACACCAGGATCGCGCCGTCCATCTGCGCGGCACCGGTGATCATGTTCTTGACGTAGTCGGCGTGACCCGGGCAATCGACGTGCGCGTAGTGGCGGTTCGGCGATTCGTACTCGACGTGCGAGGTCGAAATGGTGATGCCGCGCGCCTTCTCTTCCGGCGCCTTGTCGATCGCGTCGTAGGCGTGGAATTCGCCGCCGAAGCGTTCCGCACCGATCTTCGTCAGCGCCGCCGTCAGCGTCGTCTTGCCGTGGTCGACGTGACCGATCGTGCCCACGTTCACGTGGGGCTTGGTGCGCTCGAACTTACCCTTGGCCATGATTGCGTATCTCGCTGAACTGTTGGATGGAGTGCCGCGCGGTGGCCGCGGCCTTGAACATGGTGCTCACGAATGGAATCGAACCATCGACCTCCTCCTTACCAAGGAGGTGCTCTACCGACTGAGCTACGTGAGCGTAAATTGTGTCCTGGCGCCTGGAGTGCAATGGCAGGCCCGCGATGGAGCGGGAGACGGGAATCGAACCCGCACCATCAGCTTGGAAGGCTGAGGTTCTACCGTTGAACTACTCCCGCGCCGGGAACCGCACTTGGTGGAGGGAGGTGGATTCGAACCACCGAAGGCGTAAGCCAGCAGATTTACAGTCTGCCCCCGTTGGCCGCTTGGGTATCCCTCCGGCAAGTAATGAACCGGTGAAAACAGCCCGCGATTTTGACGCCCCCCACTCCTGCTGTCAACGCCTGTGCGCGTTTTCCCGCAACAAGAATAGCCGAAGCCGCCTTTCGCGGTCAGACGTTGAAGCGGAAATGCAGCACGTCGCCTTCGCGGACGCGGTATTCCTTGCCTTCCAGGCGCAGGCGGCCGGCCTCGCGGGCCCCGGCTTCGCCCTTGTACTTGATGAAGTCGTCGTAGCCGATGGTCTCGGCGCGGATGAACCCCTTCTCGAAATCGGTGTGGATGACCGCGGCGGCCTGCGGGGCAGTCGAGCCACCCTTCACGGTCCAGGCGCGCACTTCCTTGACGCCCGCGGTGAAGTAGGTCTGCAGGCCCAGCAGCGTGTACGCCGCGCGGATCACGCGGTTCAGGCCCGGCTCCTCGAGCCCCAGGTCGGTGAGGAACGCATCGCGGTCCTCGTCCTCGAGCTGCGACAGCTCCTCCTCGATCGCCGCCGAGACCGGCACCACCTCGGCACCCTCCCCGGCCGCGCGCGCGCGCACCGCATCCAGGTGGTGGTTGTCGGTAAAGCCGTCCTCGAGCACGTTGGCCACGTACATCACCGGCTTGAGCGTCAGCAGGAACAGATCGCGTACGGCAGCGTGGTCATCCTCGGACAGGTCCAGCGCGCGTGCCGGCTTGCCGCTGTCGAGCGCCTCGCGCACCCGCGCCAGCACCTCGACGCGCACCTTGGCGTCCTTGTCACCGGTCTTGGCCGAGCGCTCGGCCCGCTGCAGGGCCTTTTCCACCGATTCCAGGTCGGCCAGCGCCAGCTCGGTGTCGATGGTCTCGATGTCGGCGATCGGGTCCACCTTGTTGTTGACGTGGATGACGTCCGTGTTCTCGAAGCAGCGCACCACGTGGCAGATCGCGTCGACCTCGCGGATGTGCGCCAGGAACTTGTTGCCCAGGCCCTCGCCGCTGGCCGCGCCCGCCACCAGGCCCGCGATGTCGACGAACTCGACCGCGGTCGGAATGCACTTCTGCGGCTTGACGATCTCCGACAACGCATTCAGGCGCGGATCCGGCACCGGCACCACGCCGACGTTGGGCTCGATGGTGCAGAACGGAAAATTGGCCGCGGCGATACCCGCCTTGGTCAGCGCATTGAACAGGGTCGACTTGCCGACGTTGGGCAGGCCGACGATGCCGCATTTGATGCCCATGGGTCCGGGACTCGTGAAACGGGAGGCGGGAGCCGTCGGATGGCCCGGCGGCTCCCGCATCGCGTCTCGGCAATGCGCCTTGTGGCCGGCCGTCAGCCGTCCGCGCCTGCCGGCGCCGCGGTATGCAGCCGCTTCATGGCTTCGTTGACATCGCCGGCGACCGCCAGCGGCAGCACGTCGATGGCGTCGTCGAGCGCGCGTTCGATGAGGATATCGTCGACCGCGGTGGCGCGGCCCAGGACCCAGCCGGTCACGCGGTCCTTGTGGCCGGGGTGGCCGATGCCGATGCGCAGGCGGTGGAACCGTCCGTGCCCGAGCAGGCGCATGGTGTCGCGCAGCCCGTTCTGGCCGCCGTGGCCGCCATCGAACTTCAGCCGCGCGGTGCCCGGCGGCAGGTCCAGCTCATCGTGCGCCAGCAGCGCCTGCTCCGGCTCGATCTTCCAGAACTGCAGCGCGGCCAGTACCGACTTGCCACTCAGGTTCATGAAGGTGGCGGGCTTCAGCAGCCACACGTCGCGGCCGCCGACCTGCACCCTGGCGGTCTCGCCAAAGAGCTTGCCGTCGACCCTGAAGCGCTCGCCGGCCCGCCCGGCGAGCCGGTCGACAAGACGGAACCCGGCATTGTGCCGGTCCCGCGCATGCTCCGGGCCGGGGTTGCCCAGCCCGACGATGAGTCGAAGCCCGTCCATCGCGGGGCCGCCCACCGGCGCACCCGCAAGGGCTGCGCCGGTGGAGCGGGGTCAGCCTTCCTTGCCCGGCAGTTCCTGCTTGGCGGCGGGAACCTCGGCGGTCGGCTCGACGTCGGCTTCCACTTCCTCGCGGACGTGGCGTGCGACGGCGACGGCCGGGTTATGGCCTTCGTCGATCTTCTGCGCGGGCGTGACGCCCTCGGGGAACGTGACGTCCGACAGGTGCACGGTGTCGCCGACCTCCATGCTGGCCAGGTCGACCTCGATGAACTCGGGGAGCTTGCCCGGCAGGCAGCTGACTTCGATCTCGTTGAGTTCCTGGGTCAGCACCACGCCCGCGGTCTTGCCGGCCACCGAGGTGTCGGCGTTGATCAGGTGCAGCGGCACGTTGAAGCGGATCGCCTCGTTCTCGTTCACGCGCTGGAAGTCGATGTGCATGATCTGCTGCTTGAACGGGTGGCGCTGCATGTCACGCAACAGCACGCGCTCGACCTTGCCGTCGACCTCGAGGTCGAGGATCGACGAGTAGAACCAGTCGTGCTGGCTGGCAACCCAGGTCTTTTCCTGCTGGAGCTGGATGCTCCGCGGGGCGGCATCGCCGCCGTAGATGATGGCCGGCAGGCTGCCCGCGCGACGCAGGCGGCGGCTCGCACCCTTCCCCTCGTCCTTGCGGCCGGTTGCCGAAATCGTGTGCTGTGTCATTGGATGTCTACTCGTTTGCATGGTTGGCCCGCCTCGCGGCGGAAATGTTGACTCCCCCGCGACCAGGGGAGCCGGTTGGAACACGACCGGGGCCGGGGCGGCAGTGCCGCCTCAGTCCACGTAGAGGGAACTCACCGACTCGCCGAAGGCGATGCGGCGGATGGTCTCGGCCAGCAGCTCGGCCACGCTGAGCTGGCGGATGCGCCCACAGCCGCGGGCGGCATCGGAAAGCGGAATGGTATCAGTGACCACCAGCTCGTCGAGCTGGGACCGGTTCAGGTTGTCGATCGCCGCCCCCGAGAGCACCGGATGCGTGCAGTACGCGACCACCTTGGTGGCGCCCTGCGCCTTCAGCGCGGCGGCGGCGGCGCACAGGGTGCCCGCGGTGTCGACGATGTCGTCCACCAGCACGCAGGTCTTGCCCTGCACGTCGCCGATGATGTTCATCACCGTGGCGACGTTGGCCTTCGGACGGCGCTTGTCGATGATCGCGAGATCCGCGTCATCGAGGCGCTTGGCCAGCGCGCGGGCACGCACCACGCCGCCGACGTCGGGGCTGACCACCACCATGTTGTCGGTGCCGTGCGCGCGCCAGATGTCGGCCAGCAGCAGCGGCGAGGCATAGACGTTGTCGACCGGGATGTCGAAGAAGCCCTGGATCTGGTCGGCGTGCAGGTCGATCGTGAGCAGGCCGTCGGCACCCGCCACGGTGAACATCTTGGCGGCGAGCTTGGCGGTGATCGGCACCCGCGAGGAGCGCATGCGGCGGTCCTGGCGCGCGTAGCCGAAGTACGGCACCACGGCGGTGATGCTGGCGGTGGATGCGCGCTTGAGCGCGTCGATCAGCGCCATCAGCTCCATGAAGTGCTCGGCGGTCGGGGCGCAGGTGGACTGCACCACGAACACGTCCTGGCGGCGCACGTTTTCCTCGATCTCGACCTGCACCTCGCCATCCGAGAAGGTCGACACCAGGGCCTTGCCCGGACGCACCCCGAGCTCGCGGCACACGGCCTGGGCGAGCGGGCGGTTGGCATTGCCTGAGAAGATCAGCAGGTTGCCATCTTCCTTTTTCACGGGACGTCTCCGCTGCACGCTGGTTTCGACTGGGGAATGGCAGGGGCGGTAGGATTCGAACCTACGAATGCCAGGATCAAAACCTGGTGCCTTGGGCCTCTTGGCGACGCCCCTGCAGAGGCCACGCCGCAAGTGCATCCAGCAGCGGCGACCGCGCGGCGCCGGGAACCACCCAGGCCTTGAGGCATGGCGGCAATCCGGCGAGCGCAGCCTCGGCGAGTGCGCGCTCGGCGAACTCGACGAAACAGCCGCTGCCCGTCCCGGTAAGCCGTGGCGTGCCGACGCGCGAAAGCGCCTGGAACGCGGCTTCAACGGCCGGTTCGAGGCGACGCAGCACCGGCTCGAACGCATTGCCGAGCGGAACACTTGAAGCGAAGTCGGCCATTGTCGCGGCGCGGGCATCCCTCGTCAATTCAGGGGCCTGGAACAGCGCGGCGGTGGCCACGTGCACGCCGGGGTCGACCAGCAGGTACCAGGCCGGCGGCAGCGCCAGCGGCACGAGGCGTTCGCCGACGCCTTCCGCCCAGGCGTTCGCGCCGTGCACGAACACGGGCACGTCGGCACCCATGCCAACCCCGAGTGCCGCCAGCGCGTCGCGGCCGAGGCCAAGCCCCCAGAGCCGGTCCAGGGCGACCAGCACGGTCGCCGCGTCGGATGACCCGCCGCCGAAGCCACCGCCAGCCGGAATGTGTTTTTCGACGCGGATATCTGCTCCAAGCTCGCATTTCGCCGACTTTTGCAGAAGTTCTGCGGCGCGCAGGCTGAGGTCCGCGGATTCGGGGACCGCAGCCAGATCCATTCCGCAGCGGACGATCCGGCCGTCGGCGCGGGGCCGCAGGTGGACGGTGTCGCCCCAGTCCAGCAGGCGGAACACGGTCTGCAACTCGTGGTAACCGTCGGTGCGGCGCCCGGTGATGCGCAGGAACAGGTTCAGCTTGGCCGGCGCCGGCCACGCCGACCAGCCGTACGCGGCGGTCACGGTGCGATCCCGCCCCACTGGTCGATGACCAGCCGCACGTCGGCACCACCGCGGCGCGCCTCGATGCGCCGCGGCAGCGGCGGCGTGATGGTGTCGCCCTCGTGCCAGGCGCGGAATTCGATGACCCAGCCGTCCTGCTGCAGCCGCGCGGGAAGCAGGTCGGCACCGAAGGCGAGCGTGGCCGGCCCGTGGCGGGCCTCGTCGGCGCGGGCACCGCGCAGCCAGGCACCAAGGGCGGCCATCGGCACCTCGAGCCCGGTGGCTTCGTACAGCAGCTGGCTGCCATCCGGCCCCTCGCGCGGGCCGCCGTCCAGCCCCTCCAGGCGCGCGCCGGACCCGCTGGATGACAGCCGCCAGCCTTGGCGGGTGACCGGGGCAGACAGCTCGACGCGGTAACCGGCACCATCCTGCTGCCAGTCGATGCGGCCGTTGCCTCCCTTGCCATCGCGGGTGATGGCGGCGCGGCCGCTCAGGGTCCAGGCCGGAGTGCCGGCCAGTCGCGCCTCGCGGGCCACCTGCCCGTCCATGGCCGCCGCAACGGCAGCCGGGGCCAGCACCGGGAGGGGCGCGGACGCCGGCCCGCGCGTCGCGCACGCGCCCAGCAAGGCCATGGCGGCCAGCACCAGCAGCACCCTCGCCGGACTCATGACGCGGTCTTCTCCAGCGCCCGCTTGAGGGCGCGGTTGTCCGGATCGATGGCGCGCGCCTCCTCCAGGTAGCGGCGCGCCTCGTCACGGCGGCCCAGGACCCACAGCACTTCGCCGAGGTGCGCGGCGATCTCGGCGTCCTTTTCCAGCACGTAGGCGCGGCGCAGCTCGACCACCGCCTCCTCGTTGCGGCCAAGCCGGTAGAGCACCCAGCCGTAGCTGTCGATGATGGCGGCATTGCCCGGCTCGGCGACGCGCGCGCGCTCGATCAGCTCCAGCGCCTCGTCGTAGCGCGCGGTGCGGTCGGCAAGCGTGTAGCCCAGGGCGTTGAGCGCGGCCGTGCTGTCCGGATCGGCCAGCAGGATGCGGCGCAGGTCGGCCTCGGCGCGGGCGATATCGTCGCGCCGCTCCCACATCAGCGCGCGCGCGTAGAGCAGCGCGGCATCGTCGACGAATGCCGCCAGCCCCCGGGCATAGGCGTCGAGTTCGGCATCCCCGCCGCCATCCTCGCGGCGCAGCTCGGCCTCCATCACGTAGGCATCGCGGCGGTAGTCGGCATCGGCGACGCCATCCTGCTGCAGGCGCGAGAGCTCGGCGTAGGCCTCGTCGGCCTTGCCCAGGTCGTGGAGCACCTTCGGGATCCGCAACTGCGCCAGCCAGCGCTGCTCGCCGCCGGGCACGCTGCGGTACCAGTCGAGCGCCTCGGCCGGAAGCTCCAGGTATTCGGCCAGTTGGCCAAGCAGCAGGCGTCGCGGCGGGTTCGGGGCCTCGGCGTCGGCCTTGAGGACGTCATACAGCCGGCCCAGCCCGTCCTTGTCCTCGGCCTGCGCCAGCAGGGACGCACGCAGCGCGAGCCAGCGCAGTTCCGGTGGCCCGCTTTCCAGCAACCGCGCACCGTCGGCGGGCGCACCCACTTCGGCATAGGCCAGGGCGATGTTCTCGCGCATGCGCGGGTGCGCGGTGACACCGGGCTGCGCCGCGATCTCGTCGAGCACCGCCTTCGCCTCCACGCTGCGGCCGGTCTGGTGCAGGTGGCGGCTGCGGACCAGGGCGGTGAGCGGGTCGTCGGGGAACGCGACGCGCGCGACACCGTCGATGCGCTCGAACAGGGCCTGGTCGCCCAGCCCGAGCGCCAGTTCGCCGGCACCGGCGAGGGCCAGCGACTCACGCGGGATCGCGCCGCGATCGAACAGCTCGCCGAGCACCTCGGCCGACAGGGCCTGGTCACTGCTGCCGGTGCCCAGCACCGACATCGCGGTGAGCAGGCCTTCGCGGCCATCCTCGCGCAGCAGCGACTCGAGCTCGCGGCGGGCGGCCCGGCTCTTGCCGGTGCGCAACGCCAGGGTGGCGGCGGCGCCCTTCATGCCCGCCGATTCCGGGGCGCGCTGGCGCCACAGGCCCAGCGCATCGGCCAGCGCGGCGTTGTCGCGCCCCATCAACGCGTAGCGGGTGGCGCGCGCGGCGAGTTCGGCATCGTCGGGCAGCGCGCGAGCCGCCTCCAGGTACCAGGCCGTGCCTTCATCCAGGCGCCCGGCCGAAACGGCGAATTCCGCCGCCAGCACCGCCTCGAGCGGATCGCGCGCCGTGGTGTCGCGCGCCTGCGCGGCCATGGCGCCGGCCAGCAACAGCACGGCCGCGAGCAGCGTGCCGGACCGCCGCGGGCGACCGCGCGCGAGGTGGCGAACGCCGTTGTCGGACGCGGAGGCTGCCGGCGACGTAAAATAGCGACCTGTCATGCCAGCAGCTTATCGCAAGCACATGAACCGATGAGGCTGATTGCCGTCGGTCTCAACCACCAGACCGCGCCGCTCCAGCTGCGCGAACGGGTGGCCTTTGCCGGCGATCGGCTGGACGGCGCGCTGGCGGAACTGCGCAGGCTGCCGGCCGTGAAGGAGGTGGCGCTGCTCTCCACCTGCAACCGCACCGAGCTTTACGCGGTGACCGATGACGAAGGCCGCGCGCTGGTGAACTGGCTGGCCAACCACCCCGACGACGCCATGGGCGATGCCGCCGGCCTGCACGCCTACCTGTACCACCACGCTGGCGACGCCGCGGCGCGCCACCTGTTCCGCGTCGCCACCGGCCTGGACTCGATGGTGCTCGGCGAGCCGCAGATCCTCGGCCAGGTGAAGCAGGCCTGGTCCAGCGCGCGCAGCGCCGGCACGCTCGGCGGCCACCTCGACCGCCTGTTCCAGCACGCGTTCGTGACCGCCAAGCGCGCGCGCACCGAGACCCGCATCGGCAACAGCCCGGTGTCGATGGCCTCGATGGCGGTGCGCCTGGCCCAGGAGAGCTTCGCGCGGCCGGAGGATTCCGTGGTGCTGCTGGTCGGCGCCGGCGAAACCATCGAACTGGCGGCGCGCCACCTCGCCCAGGCCAACGTGAAGCAGCTGCTGGTCGCCAACCGCACCTTCCGCCACGCCGAGGAGCTGGCCGCGCGCCACGGCGGCGTGGCCCTGCCGCTGGACGAACTCGACCGCCACCTGTTCCTCGCCGACATCGTGTTCTCGGCCACCGCCAGCCGCACCCCGGTGATCCGCCGCGAGCATGTCGCAGCGGCCCTGGCTGCGCGCAGGAACCGGCCGATGCTGCTGGTCGACCTTGCCGTGCCGCGCGACATCGAGCCGTCCGTCGCCGAGCTCCGCGACACCTACCTGTACACCGTGGACGACCTGGAGCGCGCGGTCGAGGACAACCGGCGCAGCCGCCGCGAGGCCGCCGATGCCGCCGAGTCGATCATCGACCTGCAGGTGTCGCGTTATGCCGAACTGCTGGCCACCAACGCGCGCAGCGCGCCGCTGCGGCGCCTGCGCGCGCATGGCGAAGCGGCGCGCAGCGAAGCGCTGGCCAGGGCGCGGCAGCAGCTCGCGGCCGGCCAGTCGCCCGAGGCCACGCTCGAATTCCTGGCCCATGCGCTGACCAACCGCCTGCTGCATGCACCCACGGCCGCGCTGCGCGAAGCGGCCGCCAGCGGCGACGACGTGCTGCTGCGCGCGGTGGAACGCATGCTGCCTGACCATCCCGCCGGCGACGGCGCGCTGCCCGTCCCCGGCAGCGCCCGCGCACATGACGACGACGATGCTCCCATCCCTGCGCCGTAAGCTCGAGGCGCTGGCCGAGCGTCGCGACGAACTCGAACGCCTGCTGTCCGATCCGGCCGCCGCCAGCGACCAGGCGCGCTACCGCGCGTGGTCGCGCGAGTTCGCGAGCCTGGCGCCGCTGTCCAGCGCGCTTGCCGATGAAGCCCGCGCCCGCGCCGACCTCGCCGCCGCACAGGCGCTGCGCGACGACCCCGAGCTGCGCGAGATGGCCGACGAGGAAGTCACCGCCGCCAGCGCGCGCCTCGCCGAACTGGACGCGGCGCTGATGGCGCTGCTGGTGCCGCGCGACGCGCGCGACGACGGCGGCATCTACCTGGAGGTCCGCGCCGGCACCGGCGGCGACGAGGCGGCGATCTTCGCCGGCGACCTGTTCCGCCTGTACAGCCGCTACGCCGAGCGCCAAGGCTGGCGGGTCGAAGTTGAATCCGCCAACGCCGGCGAGCACGGCGGCTTCCGCGAAGTGGTGGCGCGCATCGAGGGCGCCGGCGCCTACGCGCGCCTGAAGTTCGAGTCCGGCACACACCGCGTGCAGCGCGTGCCCGAAACAGAGTCGCAGGGTCGCATCCACACCTCGGCGGCGACCGTCGCGATCATCCCGGTGGAGGACGAAAGCGAGCCGATCGAGATCAACCCCGCCGACCTCCGCGTGGACACCTTCCGCTCCTCCGGCGCCGGCGGCCAGCACGTCAACAAGACCGACTCGGCGATCCGCATCACCCACCTGCCTTCCGGCGTGGTGGTGGAGTCGCAGACCGAACGCTCGCAGCACGCCAACCGCGACAAGGCCATGAAGCGGCTGAAGGCGATGCTGGCCGATGCCGAAGCCGCGCGCCGCGCCGCCGCCACCGCCCAGTCGCGCAAGCTGCAGGTGGGCAGTGGCGACCGCAGCCAGCGCATCCGCACCTACAACTTCCCGCAGGGCCGCATCACCGACCATCGCGTCGACGGCCTGACCCTGTATGACCTGCCAGCGGTGATGGAAGGCGCGCTCGACCCGCTGGTCGACCGCCTGCTGCAGGAACACCAGGCCGACGAACTGGCACGCCTGACGGAGCACTCGGCGTGACAGGCGGATCCGGCGCGTGAGCGCAGCAGGTGACCCCCGCGGCGAAGCGCGCCGCGCCACGACGCTGGCCCCACGCGACGCCATGGCCTGGATCCTGCTGTCGGATGCGGAGCTCGATGCCGGCGACGGCGTGGCCGGCGAGGCAGCCGCGCAACGCGCCCTCGCCCTGGCGCCCGGGCACCCGGAAGCCCTGGCGCGGCTGGGCCGCGCGCAGTGGCTGCTCGGCCGCCGCCGCGAGGCCGCCGACAGCCTCGGGCAGGCCGCCCGCGCGGCACCGGGGCACCCCGGCATCGCGCTGTGGCACGGACACGCGCTGGAGGACGTGGGCGAGGCGGAAGCCGCGGCCGACGCCTATGCGCGCGCGCATGTGCTGGTGCCGGGCGCGGCGCAGATCGCGGCCCACCTGCTGGCCCTGCGCCGTCGCCTGTGCGACTGGCGCGGGCTGGACGCGCTGTCGGCGCAGGTGCGATCGGCGGTGACGCGCAGCGAAGCGGCGGTCGAACCGTTCGCCTTCCTGAGCGAGGACGCTGACGCGCTCGAGCAGCTGCGCTGTGCGCGGCTGAGCGCGGCGCAGGTGGCCCGCAGCGTGCGCCCGCTGCCGCCGCGCGCGATCGCCGGCGATGGCCCGCTGCGGATCGGCTTCCTGTCCAACGGATTCGGCGCGCATCCCACGGGACTGCTGACCGTGGCCTTCCTCGAAGCGCTGCGCGCGGAGGTGGGCGTCGAGGCGCACCTGTTCGCGCTCAACCCCGATGACGGCAGCGCGGTGCGCCAACGGCTCGAGGCCGCGACCACCCTGCATGACGTTGCCGCCCTGCCCCATGCGGAGATCGCGATGCGCATCCGGGGCGTCGGCATCGACGTGCTGCACGACCTGCGCGGCTGGGGCGGCGGCGGCACGCCGGCCGTGCTGGCGATGCGCCCGGCGCCGCTGCAGGTCAACTGGCTCGCCTATCCGGGCAGCTCGGGCGCGCCGTGGATCGACTACGTGCTCGCCGACGGCTTCGTGCTGCCGCCGGCGCTGGAGGCGGGCTTCTCCGAGGCGGTCGCGCGGCTGCCGCGCTGCTTCCAGCCGTCCGACACCCGACGCGCGCCGGCCCCGCCGCCGTCGCGCGCGGAGTGCGGCCTGCCGGCCGACGGCGTGGTGTTCTGCTCCTTCAACAACAGCTACAAGCTCAATCCGTCCAGCTTCGCGCGCGCGATGGCGGTGTTGCGCAACGTCCCCGGCAGCGTGCTCTGGCTGCTGTCGGCGCCCGGCCGCGGCGACGGGCGCCTGCGCGCCGCCGCGCAGGCTGCCGGCGTGGACCCGGCGCGGCTGGTGTTCATGGCCAAGCAGCCGCAGGCCATCTATCTCGCGCGGCTGCAGCTCGCCGACCTGTTCCTCGACAGCAACCCCTACGGCGCCCACACCACGGCCTCGGACGCGCTGTGGGCCGGTTGCCCGGTGCTCACCCGGCCGGGTCACACCTTCGCCGCGCGCGTCGCCGGCAGCCTCAACCACCACCTCGGGCTGGGCGAACTCAATGCCGCCGACGACGCGGCCTTCGTCGCGCTGGCCACCGCGCTCGGCAGCGATCGCGCGCGCCTGCAGGCGCTGCGCGCACGGCTGCACGGCCTGCGGCAGGCGTCGGGACTGTTCGACATGGCGGCGTTCGCGCGTGACTTCGCCGCCATGGCGCAGGCCATGGCCGACCGCCAGCGCCGCGGACTGCCTCCGGCGACGCTCCAGGCACGGTAGGCTCGCCGCATGACCCAGTCCGATGCATCCATCCAGCTGCACCTGTGTGTCCTCACGGTGTCCGATTCGCGGACGGCGGCCGAGGACAGTTCCGGCGATTACCTCGTCGCCGCGCTCGAGAAGGCCGGGCACCGCCTGGCGGCGCGCGGCCTGCTGCCCGACGACCGCTACCGCCTGCGCGCGCTGGTCTCGCAGTGGATCGCCGACCCCGCGGTCGACGGCATCCTGGTCACCGGCGGCACCGGCTTCACCGGGCGCGACGCCACGCCGGAAGCGCTGCTGCCGCTGCTGGACAAGGAGATGGCGGGCTTCGGCGAGCTGTTCCGCGCGATCAGCGTCGAGGAGATCGGCACGTCCTCGTTGCAGTCGCGGGCCTTCGCGGGCCTGGCCAACGGTACCTTCCTGTTCTGCGTGCCGGGCTCGACCTCGGCCTGCCGCACCGCGTGGGAACGGATCATCCGCGCGCAACTGGATTCACGCACCCGCCCCTGCAACCTGGCCACCCTGAGGCCACGCCTGAAGGAATGACGCGGGGCGCAGGCCCACCACCACCGCACCGGAGCGGCACGTGAAAGAACTCAAGCGCAAGCAGTACGAGTCGCTGCTGGAACCGCTGCAGCACGAACTGGTGGCGATGGCCCGCTGGGCGCGCCACACCGGGCAGCGCATCGCCGTACTGATGGAAGGGCGCGACACCGCCGGCAAGGGCGGCGCGATCAAGGCCATCACCGAGCACCTCGACACCCGCCAGTACCGCGTGGCCGCCCTGCCCAGGCCGAGTGAGCGCGAACTGGGCGAGTGGTATTTCCAGCGCTACGTGCGCCATCTGCCCACGGCCGGCGAGATCGTGCTGTTCGACCGCAGCTGGTACAACCGCGCCGGCGTCGAACAGGTGATGGGCTTCGCCACGGACCACCAGGTCGCCGCCTTCCTGCGCCAGGCGCCCACATTCGAAAAGCTGCTTACCGACGACGGCATCCTGCTCTTCAAGTACTGGCTGTGCTGCGACCAGGAACAGCAGGAGGCGCGCTTCGCCGAACGCCTGGCCGATCCGTTGAAGTCCTGGAAGCTGTCGCCGATCGACGTCGAGGCGCGCACCCGCTATGCCGATTACACCCGTGCCCGCGAAACCATGCTCGAGGCCACGCATACGAAGAACGCGCCGTGGACGCTGGTCGACTTCGACGACCAGAAACGCGGCCGGCTGACGCTCATCCGCCACCTGCTCGACCGCCTGCCGGACGTGCACGTGCCGCGCACGGCGCCGGAGTTCCCGCCACTCGACGGCAAGCCGAAGAAGGAACGCTTCGGCAAGCTCAAGCCCATCCCGCCCTGGGACGGCTGAAGCCGCCGCGCGTCAGGCGGCCGGTGCGGCCGGTGCGGCCGGTGTGCCCGGCCCGCCAGCCGCGGTGATCGCCGCCTCGAGTTCCGCCGCGGTGACCGGGCCGAGGAATTTTTCCGCGACCCGGCCGTCCGGCGCGATCAGGTAGGTCAGCGGCAGCCCGCGCGGGGTGGCGAAGTCCTTCGGCGGGTCGTAGACGTCCAGGATCGCGACCGGATACACCACCGGATGCCTGTCGAGGAACACGCGCATGTCCTCGACCGCGATGTCCTCGTACGCCAGACCCACCACCTCGATGTGCTCGCGCATCGCGTCGAGTGCCGACAGCTCGGGCATTTCCTTGATGCACGGCGCGCACCACGTAGCCCAGAAGTTGACCACCACCCACCGGCCGCGGCGCTCGGCGAGGGTGTAGCGGCCACCGTCGAGCGTGGTCACTTCAAGCGTCGGGAACGCGGCATCGGCGGAGTCGCCGGCACCCGCCTCGTCGGTCGCCACTGCCGCGGGAGGCGCGGTTGCATCGCCCGGTGGCGCGGCGACCGGCGCCGTGTCGCCCGTGGTGGCCGGCGCATCGCCGCCGTCCGGCCGGCAGGCGGCAAGCGCCAGCAGCGCGGTCAATGCAAGGCAGGGGACGTACAGCGGGCGAAAACGCATGGGTCAGGTCCTGGCGGGGTCATGGAGGTCGCCGACGCGGCGGCGCAGCAGGTCGCGCAACGGCAGGCGCAACTCGTCCAGCGCCGCGATCGCATTCGCGCCGAGGGCGTCGTCGCGACAGGGCAGCACCGCCTCGGCGATCGGGATGCGCAGCTGGCCGGCTTCATAGAGTTCGGCGAGCGACAGGCCGTCGAGGTCGCGCGCCAGCAGCCACTCGCCGCTCTCGGCGCGGCGCACCACGTCGATGTCCTGCAGCTGGCCGAGGATCTCCTGCACCAGCGCGTCGGTCAGCATCGGCTCGCAGGCCAGGATGTCGTCGCTGTGCAGGCCGCGGCCTTCGCGGCGTGCCTCGGCGAAGCGGCCCAGCAGGCGCAGGATGCCGTACAGCTCGTAGCCCTGCGGCAGGCGCATGTGCGCCGGCTGGTAGCGGAACGCGGAGATCGAGGCGGCGAACGATGCGCCGAGCAGGATCGAGATCCAGCCAAAATACAGCCACAGCAGGAAGATCGGCACGAACGCCAGCGGCCCGTAGATGTTCTGGTAGGCGTTGAAGCTGCCGAGGTAGAGCCCGAGCAGGCGCCGGCCGATCTCCAGCAGCACCACCGCCAGCACGCCGCCGGCGAATGCATGCCGCCACTGCACGGTGCGGTGCGGCACCACGCGGTAGATGGTGGCGAAGGCGAACAGCTCGATCAGCACCGGCGCGACCCCCAGCATCAGGTGTTGCAGCCACTGCCCGGCGATGCTGCTGAACACGTCCAGCGCGAAGAACCTGGCCGATACCGACAGGCTGGCCGCGGCGACCAGCGTGCCGAGGGTCAGCACCGTCCAGTACACCAGGAACCGCCCGAACCGTGGCCGCGCGGTGTGCACGCGCCAGATGCGGTTGAACGCGCCTTCGATGCCGAACAGGGTCACCAGCACCGACACCACCAGCGCCACCACGCCGACCGCGGTCAGCTGCCCGGTGTTTTCCGAGAACGACCGCAGGTAGCCCTCGATGGCCTGCGCGGAGCTCGGCACGAAGTTGGAGAAGATGTACGTGCTCAGGCGCGCGCTCCACTCCTCGAAAACCGGGAACGCCGAGAGCACGCCGAACACCACCATCGACAGCGGCACCAGCGCGAAGGTGGTAGTGAACGACAGCGCGCCGGCGGCCTCGAACAGGCGGTCGTCGAGGAAGCGCCGCCACAGGAAGCGGCCGAACGAGGTCGCGCGCGCGCGGTCGCGCATGCGTTCCTTCCAGCGGTAAAGGGAATCCAGTGGCTCCATCGCGGCGAGGGTAACCGATCACGAACCACCGCCGCGGCACGGGGCCCGGCGCATGCGGCTATGCTTTGCCGCCCGGAGGAAGCCGCATGCCCGATATCCTGGTCCTGTACTACAGCCGCGGCGGTTCGGTCGCGGCGCTTGCGCGCCAGGTCGCGCGCGGCGTGGGCGAAGTGGACGGCATGGCCGCGCGGCTGCGCACGGTGCCGCCGGTGGCGGCGGTCACGCAGGCGGCCGCGCCACCGGTGCCCGAAGAGGGTGCTCCGTACGTTGAACGCGCCGACCTCGACGAATGCAGCGGCCTGCTGCTGGGCAGCCCCACGCGCTTCGGCAACATGGCCGCGCCGCTCAAGCATTTCCTCGACGGGCTGGGCAGCGAATGGGCCAGCGGCACGCTGGTCGGCAAGCCGGCGGGCGTGTTCACGTCGACCGCCACCCAGCACGGCGGCCAGGAGTCGACGCTGCTGACCATGATGCTGCCGCTGCTGCACCACGGCTGCGTGCTGGCCGGCATTCCATTCACCGAACCGGGCCTCTCGGCCACCCGCAGCGGCGGCACGCCCTACGGCGCCAGCCACGTCGCCGGCGGCGACAACGATCCGCAGCCGACCGACGAGGAAGCGCGGCTGGCACGCGCGCTCGGGCGGCGCATCGCCATGCTTGCCGCGAGGCTCGGCTGATGGCGGCACCCGGCTCGCGGTACGTGCTCGCGGCGTTGCTCGCGGCGCTCGCCGCGCTGTTCGCGGCCTGGTTCAGCGCCGACCCGCGCTACCTGCAGGCGCTGGCGGTGTTCGCACTGCCGCCGTTGCTGCTGATGGCCGGCGTGCTCGCCGGCAGCCGGGTCGCGGTGTTCTGGTCCGGCGTGCTTGGCCTCGGCTGGTTCTGCCACGGCGTGATGGTCGGCTGGGAGCGCGCGGCCGGGCGTGGCTACGCGCTGGGCGAGGT
The DNA here is from genome assembly GCF_014764385.1 of Luteimonas sp. MC1825. Lineage (NCBI taxonomy): Bacteria > Pseudomonadati > Pseudomonadota > Gammaproteobacteria > Lysobacterales > Lysobacteraceae > Luteimonas > Luteimonas sp. MC1825. Next base: position 2,134,743 of record NZ_CP061714.1, read on the forward strand.
GGCACTGGCGCTGGCCATCATCGTGGCGGCGAGCTGGCCGGGCCTGCAGGCGCGCTTCGGCCGTCGCGGTGCGCGCGGCGCGACGGACTAGAATGCGCACCCGGCCGGCGACACGCCCGCCACCGCGCACGGCATTCGAGGAACACGCGATGGATGAACTCCTGGTCGTCACCACCGGCGGCACGATCGACAAGGTCTATTTCGACGACAAGTCGGACTTCCAGGTCGGCGAACCGCAGATCGGCCGGATCCTCGAGGAACTCGGCGTGGCGTTCCGCTTCCGCGTGATTCCGATCATCCGCAAGGATTCGCTGCACATCGACAACGCCGACCGCGAACTGGTGCGCGCGACCATCGCCGCGCAGCCGGCGCGCCACGTGCTGATCACCCACGGCACCGACACCATGGTGGAGACCGCGCAGGCGCTGGCGTCGCTCACCGACCGCACGATCGTGCTGACGGGCGCGCTGAATCCGGCGCGCTTCCGCGGCTCGGACGCCGAGTTCAACATCGGCACGGCGGTTGGCGCGGTGCAGTCGCTCGCGCCCGGGGTCTACATCGCGATGAACGGCCGCATCTGGGACCCGCTCAAGGTGCGCAAGAACGTCGCCGCGAACCGCTTCGAGGCGACCTGAGCGCCACGCCGGCGCAACCCGCGGGCGTGGCGCGCGGCGTCAGGGCGGGCTGATCCGCGAGCGCCCCGGGCCGTCGCCCGGCAGCGGATCCGGCAGCGCCGGGTGCGGGCGGTTGCGTGGCACCTGTCCGGGCGGCGCCGGCGGCGGCACGACAAGCCGGTTCTTGCTCGACTTGGCCAGCTCGCCCATGAACGCCAGGCCCAGGCGCGCGATGATCGTCGCGTGCTGCGCGTTCCCGCCCATGTTGGCCAGGGTGTCGCCCGGCGTGTGCAGGAGCGGGAAGAACGGGCCTTCGTCGTACATCGCCGCCGGAAACCCGTTCTGGGTCCACGAGGCATGGTCGGAGCAGGCGTAACCGCAGGACGAATCGCTGCGCGTATAGCCCTGCGGCGCCATGTACTCGTCGAACAGCGCGCGCAGGAACTGCACCAGCGCCAGGTTGGAATTGTCGGTCATCACCCGGATGTCGCTGCCGCCGCCGGGCGCGCGGTAGTTGGTCATGTCCATCTGCAGCACGCCGACCACGGTGCGGCCCTGGGCGGCAAAGGACTGCGCGATCGCGCGCGAGCCGCGCAGGCCGACTTCCTCGGCCGCGTACGCCATCAGCTTCACCGTGCGCCGTGGACGGTAGCCGTCCGCCATCGCCACGCGCAGCACCTCGGTCAGCGTGGCGATGCCCGAGGCGTCGTCATCGGCCCCGGGCGCGACCATGGCGTTGCCGCTACCGGTTCCGGAGATCGAATCGAGATGGCCGCCGAGCACCACGATCTCGTCGGCCAGGTCGCTGCCCTGGATGGTCAGGATCACCGACGGCTGGCCACCGCAGTTGGTGCAGGCGGTGAACAGCTCGGCGCTGACATCGCTGCGGCCGGCGGCCAGCGACAGCCAGTGGTCGCGGATCCACAGCGCGGACGCCTGCCCGTGGCTGCTGGCGAAATAGCGGTTTGGCCACGCCGTGGACAGGTGGCTGATGGTGGCGGCGAGGTTGGCCGCGGACACCTGCGGCAGCCAGCGTCCGACCACCGCCTGGTTGCTGATGGTGTAGGCCGGCAGCGCGGTGCCGCGCAGGCCCTGCATTGGCGCCCGGCTGGCGACGAAGGCCTCGGCCTCGGCGCGGGTCGCGAACGCGAAATAGCCGCCACAGCGGCGTTCGACCTCGTGCACGTGGCGGGCCAGGTCCTGGATCTGGTGCTCGCGCAGCTCGGCCAGCACCAGCGCGTTGCCCAGCACATCGCGGCGCGCGACGAGCCGGCCGCTGAAGTCGCCAAGCGCGGCCTCGAACGTGGCGCGCTCGGCGACCACGTGCACCGGCGCCATCGGGTCCACGGCAGTTGCGCCATGCCCGTGTGCCGCCGCGGCATCCGTCGCAAGGAGCATCGCCGCAGCCGCCATCCCGCTGGCAAGCGCGCGCCTCACAGCCGCGTCCCGGGGCGCACGTTCCGCGTCGCGCTGGACGTGGCGCCGCGGTCGTCGGTGACCGTCAGGGTGACCCGATGGAAGACCTTGGCCGCATAGGTGCGGGTCGGGTTGGCGGCGGTGGAGGTCGTGCCGTCGCCGAAGTCCCAGTGCCAGGCCACGATGCTGCCGTCCGCATCGCTGGAGCGATCCTCGAAGCGGATGGCCAGGCCGCCGTCACGCTGGAATGCGAACCACGCGGTCGGGTCCTGGTTGGGTGTGGCGCTGCCGTCCACGCCATCGAGGACGCCCGCGCCGCTGCCGGTCGGATCCAGCCAGTCGCCAAGCCGGGTCGCCGCGGTTCCCCCGCCGGTCCACGAGGTGAAGATCCGACCGTAGTAGTCGCTGTGGTTGGCGCCGGTGGTGCTGCAGCTGGCGAGGCCGCCGTGCAGTTGGCCAACGACGCGCTTTTCCGGGCTGTACAACGGCGATCCCGAGGAGCCGCCTTCGGTGGTGCCGATGCCACCCGGCTCCCAGAACACCTGGTAGTGGCTGCTGCCTGCGCCAAAGTAGCCGCTTACCGCCAGCGGCGCGACCGAATGGGTGATGCGCTTCTCGGCCACGCGCGGGTGGTGGATGCCTGCGGCGTTGGCATGCACCACGTCACGGCGGTCCCAGCCGGCCCAGTACAGGTTGAACGCCGGATTGGCCGCGGTATCGAGTTCCAGCAGGGTGAAGTCGGACGCGGAGTGGGTCGCACGCACCTGCGCGCCGGTCTGGTTCCAGGCGAGCGAGCCATCGCCGTTCTGGCCGCTGGCCGCGCTGCCGGGGATCCGGCAGGTGGAATTCTGGTAGTTCCAGTACACGACGATGCTGGCCGCGGCCGCCGGCGTGCCCATGCTGCAGTGGTGCGCGGTCAGGAACAGCATGCGCCGGTCGTTGGCGGTGTTGTTGAGCAGCGAGCCGGTGCAGTAGAACGTGCCGAAGCGCGAGTACGCGCCGACCGAGCGGATCTGCGGGCGATGGGCATCGCCCTGCGGGCAGGCCACGTCGATGTTGCAGGCACCGGACACGCCCATGGCGCTGACCTCGTGCGCCGCCTCGCGCGCGATGCGGCCGAAGCCGACGTAGTCATGGTTGACGCTCGCCAGTGCCAGCTTCAGCTCGCCGACCCGCGCGGCCGGCACCGAGACCTCGATCACCGCATGGTCGCCCGGCACGACCGGGGTCCACAGCTGGCCGTGCGGCTTGTTGTCGGCGGCGGTGAACACGCTCACCAGTTCCGCTGGATGCGCGTTGGGCAGGCCCGCGGGATAGACGCGCAGCTCGCCACCCTCCGGCATGCGGTAGGCCTTGAATCCGAAATTCAGCGACAACGCGCCGGGCGACTCGATGCGCAGGCGCCAGACCATCCGGTCCTTGCCCACCGCGTCCCAGTCACCCGCGCTGTCAGGCGTGATGTCGACCGCGTGCGCGAACGCGAACCGCGCCGGCGCGTCGCCACGGGCGGTGGCGCGGTCCTCGGCACGCAGCCTGGCCGCGTCGACGGCGGGCATGCGCAGCACCTCGACCGTGTGTTCGGCCGGCAGGCCCCTTGGTGCCGCCTTGTTCCCCGCCGCCATGGCGCTGCCTGCCACCAGCAGCGCGCACACCGCCAGGCAGACCCGATTCATTCTTCTCATTGCTGCTTCCCCGCAGTGGGTCTGGCCGACCGTTGACGGAATGCTGCCCCGGCACGGGGCCGGGGCAACAGACTGTAACCGGACAGGGGCCGGTCAGATCAAGCGATCGATCAGAACGTGACGCTCCAGCTGTTGATGTAGCCCGTGTCACCGGCCGAGTTGTCGTTCACGCGCAGCTTCCACGTGCCGTTGCGCGCCTCGCTGGACAGGTTCACGTTGTAGGTCGAGTTGATGTTGTCGGCACTCCCGCCGCTGCGGTTGTGCAGCACGTAGACGCTGCCGTCCGGCGCCACCAGGTCGACCTTCAGGTCGCCGCGGTAGGTGTGGACGATGTTGACCGCGACCGGCGTCGACGCCGGCGCGTTGCCGCTGCGGCCGGAGACCGTGATCGGACTCTCCACCGTGGCGTTGTTGTTGATCGCGTAGTCGGTGCCATTGGTATAGGTCTGCGTCGAACCGCCGCCGCCGCCCGCCGTGTAGCTGCCGGTGAGGGTGACGCCGGAGAACGCCGAGTAACCGCGCAGCATCACGTGGTAGGTCCCCGCCTGCGGGGTGGCGAAGCTGCAGCTCTCGGCGTTTCCGGCGCGGTACGGGCGGCAGTCGTACGCCGTCGTGGTCGGTGCGGAACCGAACCGCACGTACAGGTCGGCATCACCGGTGCCGCCGCTGCTGGCAATGGTGAGGTTGCTGGCGCCGGCCGGTACGCTGATCGTCCACGACTGCGTGCTCGACGCCGCGCCGGCGATGCCGCTCACGGGCACGCCGTTCTGCAGCACGCTGCCCCCACCGCCGCCGCTGCTGACCGTCACCGACTGGGTGCGGCTGCTGGTCGCGCCGCCGTTGTCGGTCACGGTCAGGGTCACGCTGTAGGTGCCCGCCGCCGCGTAGGTCTTGCTGGGATTGGTCGCGGTGGAGCTGCTGCCATCGCCGAAGTTCCAGCTGCGCGCGGCGATGCTGCCGTCGCTGTCCGACGAACTGTCGGTGAAACTGGCCACCAGGCCGCTGGTGCTGACACTGAAGTTCGCGGTCGGCGGCGTGTTGGCGGTGCCGCCACCGGCGGCGTCCACGGCGGCCTTGGCGTTGACGATGCCCGCGCCGATGGTCTGCGAGGGCGTGCTCGGGAATGCGCTGGCGGTGCTCTTGATGAGCGCCTCGATCTGCGCGGGCGTCTTGGCCGGGTTGGACACCGACTGGATCAGCGCGACCACGCCGGCCACGTGCGGCGCCGCCATGGAGGTGCCGCTGTAGCTGGCGTAGCTCTCGCTGCCGGGGCCCTGGGTGCCCGAATTGAGCGTGGACATGATGCTGGAGCCGGGGGCTGCGATGTCGACCAGCGCGCCGTAGTTGGAGAAGCTGGAGCGCGCGCCGGTGCTGGTGATCGAGCCCACCGCGATCACGTTGTTGCAGTTGGCCGGCGAGAACCCGGACGTGTTGGCATTGCTGTTGCCCGCGGCGATCACGAGGGTCGTGCCGCGGCCGACCGCGCCGTTGATCGCGGTCTGCATTGCGCTGCCGCAGGTGCCGGTGCCGCCGAGGCTGAGGTTGATCACCTCCGCCGGATTGGCGTTGGCGGGCACGCCGCTGACGGTGCCGCCGGACGCCCAGATCACCGCGTCGGCGATATCGGAGTCGTAGCCGCCGCCGCGTCCAAGCACGCGCACCGGGACCACCTTGGCACCGAACGCGGTGCCGGCGACGCCCTTGCCGTTGTTGGTCACCGCGGCCACCGTTCCGGCGACGTGCGTGCCGTGCCAACTCGAGGAATAGCCGCCGGAGTAGTCGCCGGGATCGCTGGCGTCGCCGTCGCGGCCGTTGCCGTCGCCGGCGACGGCGGTGTCGATGATGAAGTCGTAGCCCGGCAGCATGTTCGCGTTGAGGTCGCTGTGGTTTGTGATGCCGGTATCGAGCACCGCGACCACGGCACCGGTGCCGGTGGTGACATCCCAGGCCTGGGTGGCGCGGATGCCGGCCGGCGTGGTGCCGAAGCCCCACTGCTGGCTGAAATTGGTGTCGTTGGGGGTCAGGGCCGCCTTGTTGAGCTTGTCGACCTCGACGTACTCGACGTTCGGGTTCGCCGCGATCTGGCGCATCAGCACTTCGGCTTCGACGCGGTCCAGCTTGCGGCTGCTGCGCACGACTTCGGCACCGACCGCCATGCGGCGCTCATGGCGCAGCGCGAGCGGCGCGCCCGCGCGCAGGCGGCTTGCATCGGGCACCGCGACCGCCGCGGACTTGAGCGCGGCATCGCGGACCGCGGCCTGGGCGTGTTCGGCACTGCCGTCGCGATACTTGACGATGAAGCGATCGTGCAACTCGGAGGCCTGCAGGCCAGTCACGTTGATGCGGTCGGCGGCCGTGGCCGCGAGCGACGACAGCGCAATGGTGGTGGCAACGGCAAGCGCATGCAGGCGCACGCGGCGGTTCGAGTGATCGGTCATGTTGGATGGTCCCGGGAGATGTGGCGTTGCCGCTTGGCGGCTGTTGCCGGCAGGACGGCTGTCCGGGACCCCTCCCCGTTCACGATCCTGCCGGATGCGAAACGGACTGACCAGATTGTCCGCGAAGTGACGCTACGCGACAGCCTGGCGTTCACACAAGCGCAGGCACGCGCCGCGGCCACACCGGAAATGTGGACGACGTCTCAAAACGCGAATTTCGGGGCCGCGAGCGACCCGCCGCAGCCCGGCGGGCCCCGCTCAGAGCATCCCGGTTTCCAGGCGCGCGGCCTCGGACATCATGTTGCGGCCCCACGGCGGGTCGAACACCAGCTCGACGTCGGCCTCGGCCACGGTCGGGATCATCTCCAGCTTGCTGCGCACGTCGTCCACCAGGATGTCGCCCATGCCGCAGCCGGGTGCGGTCAGCGTCATCTTGACGGCGACCTCGCGCTGGCCATCGTCGCGATGGGTGACCACGGCTTCGTAGACGAGCCCGAGGTCGACGACGTTGATCGGGATCTCGGGGTCGAAACAGGTGCGCAACTGCTGCCATACCAGCCGCTCGACCGCGGCATCGTCGGCACCTTCCTCGAGTTCGAGCGGTTCCGGCGGTTCCTTGCCGATCGCGTCGCCATCGGGCCCGGCGATGCGGAACAGGTTGCCCTCGATGTAGACGGTATAGCTGCCGCCCAGCGCCTGGGTGATGTAGCCGATGCTGCCGGCCGGCAACGTCACCTCGTCGCCCTGGGGGACGAGCACGGCGGCACAGTCGCGCTCGAGGCGCACGGGTTCGCTGCTGCGGGAGTACATGTCGGGGATGTGTGGCCGAGGACGGCATGATGCAAGGCGCCCATTCTAGCGCCGCGAGGGCGCTATCCTGTGCCGCCCCGAGCGGTGCAGCGTTCCATGACCCCAATGCGATCCCGGCTGGCGCCCACGCTGGCGCTGGCTGGCGGCATCGGTTTTGCCTGTGCCTGGGTGCTGCTGGCGCAGGCCACCGGCCGGCAGTGCAGCTGGATGGCGGTGCTGGCCGCGCTCGACGCCGCCCTGCTGCTGCGCATGGCGCGCATGCAGCCCGGCATGGCACGTGCCGCCTGGGGCGTGCTGGCAACGGCGCTGGCGATCGTGCTGGCCAACTGGGGCATCGTCGCCGCCGAACTCGGCAAGGTCACCGGCCTCGCGCCATGGACGTCGCTCGGCCGCCTCGGATTCGAGCACGGCTGGCTGCTGGCGCGGCTGGCCAACGGCGCCGTCGACCTGGCGTGGCTGGGCGCGGGGGTCGTGGTGGCCGCGGTGACCTGCCGCTGAGTCCGCGCGCGGCGCGCCCGCCAGGTGGCGGAGGCGCGCTTCAGTGCCCGCCGTCGAGCGCCTTGAGCTCCGCGACCAGCGCGCTGGCCACTTCCGCGCCATCGCCATAGAGCATGCGCGTGTTGTCGGCGTAGAACAGCGCGTTCTCGATGCCGGCAAAGCCCGTGCCCTTGCCGCGCTTGATCACGATGGTGTTCTTCGAGTCGACCACGTCGAGCACCGGCATGCCGTAGATCGGGCTGGCCGGATCGGTCCGGGCCACCGGGTTGACCACGTCGTTGGCGCCGATCACCAGCGAGACGTCGGTGTTGGGGAACTCGGGATTGATGTCGTCCATGTCGACGATCAGGTCGTAGGGCACGCCGGCTTCGGCCAGCAGCACGTTCATGTGCCCCGGCATGCGCCCGGCGACGGGGTGGATGGCGAAGCGCACCTTCACCCCGCGCTCGATCAGCCGCTGGCTGAGCTCCCAGATCTTGTGCTGCGCCTGCGCCACGGCCATGCCGTAACCCGGCACGATCACCACGCGTTCGGCGTAGGCCATCATCGCCGCGACGTCCGCGGCCTCGATCGGCTTCTGCGCGCCGGTGATCTCCTGCGCCTCGCCCGTGGCACCAAAGCTCGAGAACAGGACGCTGGCGATCGAGCGGTTCATGGCCTTGGCCATCAGCCGCGTCAGCAGCAGGCCGGCGGCGCCGACCATCATGCCGGCGATGATCAGCGCCTCGTTGCCGAGCACATAGCCTTCGAAGGCCACCGCAAGGCCGGTCAGCGCGTTGTACAGCGAGATCACCACCGGCATGTCGGCGCCACCGATGGGCAGCGTCATCAGCACGCCCAGGGCCAGCGCGACGATGAAGAACGCGACGATCACCGGCACGTCGAGGGTGTGGATGGCCATCGCGCCCAGCACCACGGCAGCCAGGAACACGAGCGCGTTGAACACCTGCTGGCCCGGGAACGTGAAGCGCCGGTCCATGCGCCCGTCGAGCTTGGCCCAGGCGATGACCGAGCCCGACAGCGACACCGCGCCGATCAGCGCGCCCAGCGTGCCGAGTACCAGCGCGGTCATCGGCGGCGTGGCGTCAGGACCCGCTCCGGAGAAGCGCAGCAATTCGACGGCGCCGATGGCCGCGGCCGAACCGCCACCCATGCCGTTGAACAGGGCGACCATCTGCGGCATGTCGGTGATCGCCACCTTCTTGCCCCACACCCAGGTCGACGCGATGCCGATGACCGTGGCCAGCACGATCAGGCCGATGTTCTGCAGCCCCGGCATGAACAGCGTGGCGACGGTCGCGATCACCATGCCCAGCCCGGCCCAGCGGATGCCGCTGCGCGCGGTGCGCGGCGACGCCATGCGCTGCAGACCGAGCAGGAACAGGGTGGCGGCCACCAGGTAGCTGGCCTTGACCAGCAGCATCAGCACATCCGCGAGGTCCCAGGTCACGGCGCGGCGCCTGGCTTGGCGGCAGGCTTGGCGCTCGGCTTGAACATGTCCAGCATGCGCTCGGTGACGATGTAGCCGCCGGCCGCGTTGCCGGCGCCCAGCAGCACCGCGACGAACCCGATCGCCTTTTCCAGCGTGGTGTCGGCATGGCCCAGCACCAGCATGGCGCCGATCAGCACGATGCCGTGGATGAAGTTGCTGCCGGACATCAGCGGCGTGTGCAGGATCACCGGCACCCGCGAGATGATCACGTTGCCGGCGATCGCCGCCAGCATGAAGATGTACAAGGCCACGAAACCGTCGCTCATCCGCTTTTTCCCCAGGCTGCCCTGCGCCCGATCATAACCGCCGTGGCGGCGGGCGCGACGCCGCTGTCAACCGCGGGCGTCGCGACGCGTTGACCACCCCGGACCCGAACCGGGAGGCGTGGAATGGATGGCGGCATGCAGCAACACCGCGCGCCTGGCGTGCTGGCTATGCTGGACGGCATGGGCCATCCCGCCGACATGCCTGCCGCCGCCGCGCACGCCGCCGTTGCCGCGCCCGTGCCGCCGGCGGAGACGCTCGAGCAGTTCCTCGACGCCATCGCCCCGCGCGCGTTCCGCTTCGCCGAGGCCGGCCTGCGCCACCGCGACGACGCCATGGACGTGCTGCAGGACGCCATGGTGAAGATGCTCGGCTACCGCGAGCGTCCGGCGGCGGAATGGACGCCGCTGTTCTGGACCATCCTGCGCAGCCGGATCGTCGACGCGCAGCGTCGGCGCACGTTCCGGCTGGGCTGGCTGACCTCGGCGGACGAGCGCCAGGACGCCGGCGTGGAATGGGCCGACGACGGCCCCGGCCCGTCGCGCAGCCACGATGGCCGCGAGGCCTACGGGGTGTTCGCGGCGGCGTTGCGCGAACTCCCGCGGCGCCAGCGCGAGGCGTTCACCCTGCGCGTGCTGGAGGAGCTCGACGTCGCGACGACCGCGCGCGTCATGGGCTGCGGCGAGGGCTCGGTCAAGACACACCTGTCGCGCGCACGTGGCGCGCTGCAGAAGCGACTGGAGGATTTCCGATGACCACCCAAGACGATTTCGACCGCAAGGTGCGCACGCTGCATGCGCAGGCCGTGCGACAGGTGCCGACGCGCACCCTGGAACAGCTGCGCATCCGCCGTGCCCGCGGCCTGTCGCCGGCGCCCGCGCGCGGCGCGCGGATCGCAGGCTGGTCGCTGGCGGCGGCCTGCACGGCGGTGTTCGCGCTCGCCGTCGGCCTGCGCCAGCCGGGAAGCGAGCAGGCCGTGACCGGCGCCGCGACCCTTGCCACGACCGCTGGCGCCGACGCCGGCGGCGAACCGTATGAAGCCTTCGCCACCCTCGACGAAGACCCCGACCTGTTCCTGTGGCTGGCGTCCCAGGACGCCCTGCCGCTGGCGATGGAGTAAGACCACATGCACATCCGACGCCTTACCGCCCTGCTGCTGCCGCTCGTGCTGGCGCTCGCCCTGCCCGTGGCCGCGCAGGCACCGCCAAGGAGCGAACCGCTCCCGGCCTGGGACCAGCTCGACAGCGAACAGCGCGAAACCCTGCTGGCACCGTTGAGGCAGCGCTGGGACGACAAGCCGGAACGCCGCGCCAGGATGCTGGCCCACGCGCGGCGCTGGCAGCAGATGACCCCGGAGCAGCGCGAGCGCGCGCGCCACGGCGCCGATCGCTGGCACGGCATGAGCCCGGCGGAACAGGCCGAAACGCGGGCGCTGTACGGCAAGCTGCGCACGTTGCCCGAGGCCGAGCGTCGCGCCCTGCGCGAGCGCTGGAAGGCAATGACGGCGGAGCAGCGCCGCGCCTGGGTCGCCGAGAACCCGCCGGCCGAGCGGTCGCCCGCCCCCCGGCGCTGAGCGTCGCGGGCCAGCGCGCGTGCGCTCCGGCGCGCGCCGCGCTCAGGCATCGCGCGGCGGCCAGGCAGTCTTTGCCAGCAGCTCGTCGCTCCAGTCGAACACCAGCGCGCCGTCGCGCAGCAGCAGCGAGGCGAAATTGAAGACGTTGCGCGCGAACATCTCGCTGGCGTGCACTGCGCCGCTGCTGGCCAGGTCCAGCGGGCCCGCGACGGTCACGCCATCGACGTCGACCGTCCGGCCCGGCTGGGTCGCCTCGCAGTTGCCACCCGTCTCGGCCGCCAGGTCGACGATCACGCTGCCGGCGCGCATGCCGGCCACCATCACCGCGCTGATGATCCGCGGTGCCGGTCGCCCGGGCACCGCCGCGGTGCAGACCACCACGTCGATGGTCTTCAGGTGTTCGCCGAGCCTGCGCTGCTGTTCAGCGCGCTCGTCTTCGGTGAGCTGGCGCGCGTAGCCGCCCTCGCCCGCCGCGCTCACGCCAAGATCGAGGAAGCGGCCGCCGAGCGATTCGATCTGCTCGCGGGTTTCCGGGCGTACGTCGAAACACTCGACCTGCGCGCCCAGGCGCCGTGCGGTGGCGACTGCCTGCAGGCCGGCCACGCCGGCACCGACCACCAGCACCTTCGAGGGGCGGATGGTGCCGGCGGCGGTGGTCAGCATCGGGAAGAAGCGTGGCGCCAGCTGCGCGCCCAGCAGCACGGCCTTGTAGCCGGCCATGCCGGCCTGCGAGCTGAGCACGTCCATCGCCTGGGCGCGGGTGGTGCGCGGCAGGCGCTCGAGTGGAAATGCCAGCAGGCCGGCGGCGCGGATCGCCTCGGCGCGCGCCGGTTCGGCCTCGGGTTGCAGCTGGCCGATGATCGCGGCTCCCCGCTTCAGCGTCGCCAGCACCGCGGGTGGCGGCGCCTGCACGCACAACACCAGGTCGGCATCGGCCAGCGCCGCGGCGCCGTCGTCGACCAGGGTCGCGCCCGCGTCGGCGTACGCGGCATCGCTGAAATGCGCGCGCGTGCCCAGCCCGCGTTCGACGAGCACGCCCGCGCCGGCGGCGACCAGCTTCCTGCAGGTCTCTGGAGTAAGCGCCACGCGCCGTTCAGCAGGCGCGGACTCGCGTGCAATGCCGATCTTGACTGCCATGCCTGCTCCCCCGGATGCGCAGCGGCCATCCTAGCGAATGCACCGCTGCCGTGCGACGCGCGGCGGACGCGCGTGGAGTCGCGCAGGAGGCCTGGCGCGCTTACGCCCCGAGGATGCCGCGGAGGGCGGCTTCGACCGGATCGGGGCCGGCGCGTGCAACGAGTTCGCCGCTGGCAAGCGCCGCCGCCATGCTCGATGGCGAAAGCACGGCGTGGCGCGCGCCCTGGCGGGTGACCAGCAGGCAGCGGCCGGTGAGCGGGCTGCGCCACGCCAGGCGCAGGTGACGCGTCGCGCCGTGCTGGTCGCGCGCGACCAGCACGGCGCCGACCTCCGGAGCCGCGCCGGTCAGGGATCCAGGTGCGGACCCGGGCGCCGCGTCATCCGCCTGTCCGGCATCGGCGTCGCTGTCGGCGACCAGCGGGGCGGCTTCGGGCCTGGCGCGTGGTGCATCCGGAAGCGCGAGCCCCGCGGCAAGCGACACCAGCAGCATGTCGATGGCCCCGCCGTCCTCGCCCAGGGTGCCCAGGCAGGCGCGCAGCGGCGCTTCCAGGGCGAGCAGGCCGTCAGCCACGGCGGCACCGCGCGCACGCGCGGCATCGGCGTCGAGCCGGAGCATGCCATCGGCCAGTTCCAGCAGTTCCTGGTGGCGGGCCGACCCGGTGCCTTCGCGCAGCCGCACCTGGACCAGCGCGCCACGCCACGGCCCGGCGAGGAACGCCCCGACCACCGGCAGCACGGCACGATCACCGATGCGTGCCACCAGCGTCGCGTCGGCGAAGCGGCGCGCGGCCTCGAGGCGTTCGCTGCCGTCGAGCGCCTGCCATGCGCGCCGCTCGCTGATGGCGGCGCGGCGCAGCATCGGCGCGCTGCCGGCATCGAGCTCGCCCAGCGCGCGCTCAATGACGGCGGCTTCGCCCTGGTAGCCGTTGGCGATCGCGTCCGCCGCGGCATCCGCCAGCGCATGCAACACCGCGTCGTCGCCGCTGCCCGGGTTGCCATCCCACAGCGTCACAATGGTGGCCAGCGCGCACACTGCCGGATGCGCCTCGGTGTCGAACAGCTGCGGATCGTCCAGCACCAGCCGTATCCACGGCCAGGCCAGGCGCGTGAGGCGCGCCTCGGCGCCGGGAGCGAGGCACGCCGATGCGCGCAGCGCGTCGAACAGCAGCGCGGTGATGTCGAGCGCGTCGTCCTGCGCCGCCGACGGCAGCGCCGCGTCCACGCCCATGCCCAGGCCGGAGGCACCGGCCAGCATGGCGCGGCGCAGCTGCAGCGCGAACGGCGCCGGATCGGCGGGTGGCCAGCGCGTCGGCGTCTCGCTGCCCTGCAACAGGGACAGCACCGCCAGGAACTCGCGGTCGCCGAACGCGCGGCGGGTGTCGTCGGCCGCCCGCGCCGGTCGTCGCGCGCGCACCAGCGCGCGCAACAGGGTTCCGCGCATCGCAATGGCGTCGCCGCCACGGCTGGCCGGCGTGGCGGTGCCGTCATCGGGTCCGCGTGGCGCCAGGCCATCGCGCCCGCGCCATGACGCCCCTTCGGCGGTACCCACCGGCTGCGAGACCATGGCCGCGTGCACGCTGCCGCCGAGCATGGCGAAGCCGCCAGCGGCCAGCGCGCCGTTGAGCCAGGCGTAGGCCGGCCCGAGGTGGGTGCCGCACAGCCGCTCGTAATGGCGCAGCAGCGACTGGCGCAGCAGCGGCTCGCAGTCGATCGGCGGAAATGCCAAGAGGAACGCATCGACCACCACCGGCGGCGCGAACGGATTGGCCGGCAGGCCATCGCCGCCCATGCGCGCGGCCAGCGACACCAGCCGGCTTTCGACGACCGACAGCGCATCGGCGAACCGGCGTTGCAGCGCCTCGATCGCCGGCTGGCCGATCAGCTGGGTACTCAGTTCACCTTCGGACAACAACGCATAGGCCGCGGGATCGCCATCGGCGGTCGGCGCGCGCGCAGGCCATCCGGCGAATGCCGCGTCGATCCGCGCCTGCCAGCGCCGCTCATGGCGCAGCGCATCGCGCCGCAGCATGGCCACGTTGGCCAGCGCATCGCCGACCGCCACGTCGGGCGCCTCGGCGTACATCTGCTGGAGGTCCTTTTCCGCCGCGAGTTGCGCCTCGGCCAGCAACGGCTGCAGGCGCGCGCGAAACTCCTGGCGGAGCGCGTCGAGCTGTTGCGCCGGCGGGGCCGCTGCGCGCTGCGCTCCGGCAACCGCTTCGCCGCCGGATCCTTGGGGCGTTCGCATACGTGGTGGTCACGGGTCGGCGTGGAGACGTACACGATAGCCGATACAACGTGACCTGCGACACGCTTCAACACCGGAAACGTACGCCGACCTCCGGACTCAGCCGCCGGCTTGAGCCACCTGCCGCGGGTTGAGGTGTTGCCAGACCTGCTTCATCGCCTGGTCGAAGGGCGCGTCCACCGAACGGATCACGGCGCGCCCGCGCGCGACCAGCACGGTGAGTTCTTCCGGCGACACCACCATCCTGCGCACGCCGCGGCGGTTGACCACCAGGAAACGGCCGGTCAGCGGGCTGATCCAGGCGATGCGCGCGGCGGTCTCGTGGCCGTCCTCTTCGATCAGCCGCAGCCCCTGGCCCACGCGCAGGCGACGCATGCGCGCGGCGATGTCGGGGTCGAAGGCCAGCGTGTCGGTGCCGCCCGCAAGGTGCAGCGCGGACAGCGGCGACGCGTCGTCGGCCGCTTCGACCTCGTCGACCGCCTGCTCCGGGTGGTGCACCTTGCGCGGCGCATCCGGCAGTCCCAGCGCGGCGATGATCCGCGCCATGGCATCGCGCGCGGCGGTCGCATCCATGCCGCAGCTGCCATAGCACTCGCCCAGCGGGACCTGCAGGGCGAGCAGTTGCTCGGCGACCACGCGTCCGCGCGCCTGGGCGGCGTCGGCATCGACCTGGACCATCGCGTCACCGACCGCGATGGCCTGGTGGTGGCGATCGGTGCCGTGGCCTTCGCGCAGCCAGGCCTGGGTGAGATGGTGGCGCCAGTGGCGGTCGAGGAAATGCGCGACGGGCGTGGTCAGCCTGCGCCCGGCCAACCGTGACGCGACCATGTCTGCGGCATGGGCGCGCGCCTGCTGCAGCCGCTCGCGCCCGTGGATGGCTTCGCCGGCGCGCTTCTCCGCCAGGTCGGTGCGGCGGCGCTGCTGCTCCAGCTGGTCACGCAGCTCGCTGGCGGCCAGCTCGAAGATCGCCTGGTCGTCGTCGTATTCCTCCACCACGCGGTCGACGGCGCGCTCGGCGCGGTCCAGCGTCTCGCGGTCGTGGGGCGTCTCGCCGGCGTTGCCGTCGCAGGCTTCGGTGAGCACGTCTAGCAGGCGCCGCGCCGGATGGCTGCGGCGGTTGAACATGGAATCGTCGGTCAGCGCGACCTTCAGGTAGGGCACCACCAGCCGGCCGTAGAAGTCGCGCGCGCGCTGGGCCAGTTCGGTGGAGTCGCTCAACGAACTGAACAGCATGCCGACGAGGTCGATGGCGTCTTCTTCGTCGACGCTGAAATGGGTGGCGTCGGGATCGAAACCGAGCTGGCGCACGCCACCGAGGATCGCCTCGCGGATCACCCGCGACAATTCGCGCGAATCGCTGGCGGCCAGTGCCTCGGTGTACAGGCTGGCATCGTCGCCCTGCAGGATCTGCGCCACGCTGAGCAGGTCCTCGGTGCGCAGTACCTGCACGCCGGCGGCCATCGCCGCGGCGCCTTCGGCGAGACCGCCGGCAGCGGGGCTCCAGGCGTCGGAATCGTTTCCGGCAGCGCGCCAGTGGCGGAGCTGCTCGCGGACCACGTCGCGATAACGCGGCGCACGCCCTTCGGCCATCGCCGCATGCATGCCTCCGCCGGCGGCGATCGCGGCACCGATGCCGCCGCCCGCGTATCCCCCACCGCCGTGAGCCCCACCATCCGCCGCGCCGCCGGCAAAGCCCTGCTGCGGGGCGGCCATTCCGCCGGCCGGCCCGCCTGCCTGCGCGCTGCCCATGTGCTCGACCATGCCGCCGTCGGGCACCCATTGGCCGCCGCCGTCCATCCCACTTGCGGCGGGCGCAGCGGGTGCGCTTCCGCCCGAATGCACGGTGTCCCGCCCGCGACCGCGCGCCGGCGCATCGGATGCCAGCGCATAGCCGAAGCCGGCCGCCTCGAGCATCGAGTTCAGTTTTTCGTACAGTTCGCCCAGCACTTCCGGCAGGCGCTTGTCGAACTGGTTGAACACCAGCGGCCGCAGCCCGCGGGTGAGGTCCTCCGCGCCGAACAGGTTCACGAACGCCGCCACGGTGGCCTCGGGGCGCACCGGGTTCGCGCGCTTGCCCTCCACGCCGAGCGCAGTCGCCAGCGCCTGCAGGCGCTCGTCCATCAGTTCCAGCGGGTGCAGGAACTGGTGGTCGAGGAGTTCGGTGGTGTGCTGGCCGGCGAGGTGGATCTCCAGCTCGCCTTCCGACATCAGGCTCAGCGACTTGTCGCCGCCGCGCTCGACCGGCGGCTTGCGCCATGCATCGAACTCGCGCTCGAGCGAGTCGCGATAGCGCGTGGCGAGCTCCAGGGCACGATGGCCGAGCGCCATCACCGCCATGCGGTCGTCCTGCGCGCCGCTGTAGTCGTGGCCGGCCAGCGCCTCCAGGCGCACCTGCTCCTCGATCGTGCCCCAGAACCCGGACAGCACGCCACCGAGCGTGGTCACCGCCTCGCGCTTGATCGCCTCGAACACGCGCGCCGGCTCGCGCAAGGCGCCAGCGCGGCTGCGTGGAGGGGAAAACTGACGGGGTTCTTCTGCGATCATGGGGGCACTGCCGGTGTTCGGGGGACACCCGTGCATACCATCCCTGAATGGAGCACCCGAGGTCTGTGACTGCAATCCCAGTTAGTCCACGCATCCCCGCGATGCTCGAGGCAATCGACGCACGCCGCTCGGTTTCGTCCAGGCACCTGGCCGAACCGGCGCCCGACGACGCCACCCTGCTGCGCATGCTGCGTTCGGCCGTGCGCGTTCCCGACCACGGCAAGCGCGTGCCGTTCCGCTTCATTCGCATAGCCGGCGATGCGCGCATCGCGCTTGGCGACGCGGTCGCGGCGCGCGGCCTCGCATTGCGTCCGGATGCCGGCGATGGCGCGGTCGAAAAGGACCGCCTGCGCTTCACCCGTGCACCGCTGGTGGTGGCCGTGGTCGCCGTGTTCGACGATGCCGACCCCGCGATCCCGGCACAGGAACGCCTGCTGACCGCGGGCAGCGTGTGCTTCGCGCTGCTGCAGGCCGCGCAGGCATTCGGCTTCGGCGCCTGCTGGCTGACCGGGTGGCCGGCCTACGACGCCGACGTGCTGCGCTTGCTCGGCCTGGGCGTGCAGGAGCGCATCGCCGGCTTCATCCACATCGGCACGCCGATCCAGGAGCCCAACGAGCGGGATCGCCCGGACCCCGCCGCACTGCTCGGCGACTGGTCGCCGCCGGCGTGAGCGCGCCGCTGCCGGCGCCACTGCCCACGCTGCACCTGGTGGACGCCAGCCTGTATGTGTTCCGTGCCTGGCATTCGATGCCGGCTGACGGCTTCCATGACGCCGACGGCTGGCCGACCAACGCCGTGCACGGCTTCGCCCGCTTCCTGCTCGACCTGCTCGAGCGCGAGCGCCCGCGGCACATCGCCATCGCCTTCGACGAAGCCCTCGACAGCTGCTTCCGCAACGCGCTGTACCCGGCCTACAAGGCCAACCGCGACCCTGCCCCGGCGGAGCTGAAGCGACAGTTCGCCTACTGCAAGTCGCTGTGCGTGGCGCTCGGCCTGCCGGTGCTCGCGCACCGCGAGTACGAGGCGGACGACCTGATCGGCAGCGCGCTGGTGCAGGTGCGCGCGCTGGGCTTCCGCGGCGTGATCGTGTCCGCCGACAAGGACCTCTCGCAGCTGCTCGCGACGCACGACGAGCAGTGGGACTTCGCGCGCGGCGTGCGCTGGGGCGCGGCCGGGGTGAAGGCGCGCCAGGGCGTGCATGCCCACCAGGTGGCCGATTTCCTGGCGCTGAGCGGCGACGCGGTCGACAACATCCCCGGGGTCCCCGGCATTGGCAGCAAGACCGCGGCGGTGCTGCTGGCGCACTTCGGCAGTCTCGATGCGCTGCTGGAACGCATCGACGAGGTCGCGTTCCTGCGCTTCCGCGGCGCCGCGCAGGCTGCCGTCCGGCTGCGCGAGCATCGCGAACAGGCGCTGCTGTGCCGCCAGCTGTCGACGGTCGTGCTGGACGCGCCGATCGACGACGCCACCGCGCCGTTCGTGCGCGGCAACGGCGACGCCGGCACCCTCGTGGCGCTGGGCGACGCCGTGGGCTTCGGGCCGATGACACGCCGCCGGCTGCATGCCGCGGCCGGGCTGGCCGACGCGCAGGACGCGCCGCAGCACGTAGGATCGGTGCCATGACCGACACCCGAAGCGATGAACACCCTGAAATCCTCTACCAGGGCGACTGGCTGCGCATGGTCAGGCGTGGCCACTGGGAATCCTGCGAGCGCACCCACGGCAAGGACGGCCTGGCGGTGCTGGTGATCGCGGTGACGCCCGACGACGACGTGCTGTTCGTGGAGCAGTACCGGGTGCCGTTGGGCGCGCGCACCATCGAGATGCCGGCCGGCCTGGTCGGCGACGATCTCGAGGGCGACACCCTCGAGTCGGCCGCGCGCCGCGAACTCATCGAGGAGACCGGCTGGGAGGCCGGCCGCATCGACGTGCTGCTGGTCGGGCCGACCTCGTCGGGCATGAGCAACGAGCGCATCGCCTTCGCCCGCGCCCGCGACCTGCGCAAGGTCGGCGAAGGCGGCGGCGTGGCCGACGAGGACATCACCGTGCACGCGATCCCGCGCGAGACCGCGCCGGCCTGGCTGATGCGGAAGTACGCCGAGGGCTACGAGCTCGACCTCAAGCTCTGGGCCGGGCTGTGGATGATCGACCACGAGCCGGACGGATCGCCGGCCCGCTGACCGCCGCGCGCGTCAGCCCTGTGCGAAGCGGTCGGTGGCGCGCACCAGCGCGTCGACGTTCTCGGCCTCGAACGCCGAATGCCCCGACCCCGGGGTCACCACCAGCTCCGCCTTGGGCCAGACCTGGTGCAGGTCCCAGGCGTTCTGCACCGGGCAGACCACGTCATAGCGGCCGTGCACGATGACGCCGCGGATGTCGACGATGCGGTAGGCATCGCGCAGCAGCTGGTCGTCGACCTCGAAGAAGCCGCGGTTGCTGAAGTAATGGTTCTCGATGCGCGCGAACGCCAGCGCGAACTCCGCGTCCTCGTGGTCGGCGACGAAGCGGTCGTCGACGTGCAGGAAGCTGGTGGCACCTTCCCACATGCTCCACGCGCGTGCGGCGGCCAGGCGCGTGGGCGCGTCATCGGACGTCAGCCGGCGGTGGAACGCGGCGATCAGATCGCCCCGCTCGTTTTCGGGGATCGCGGCGATGTAGCGCTGCCAGGCTTCCGGGAACAGGCGCGAGGCGCCTTCCTGGTAGAACCACTCCAGCTCCCAGCGGCGCAGCATGAAGATGCCGCGCAGCACCAGCTCGGTGACCCGCTTGCAGTGCGCCTGTGCGTAGGCCAGCGCCAGCGTCGAGCCCCAGGAACCGCCGAAGACCTGCCAGCGTTCGATGCCGAGCGTCTCGCGCAGGCGTTCGATGTCGGCGACGAGGTGCCAGGTGGTGTTGTCGACGAGGTCGGCATGCGGCGTCGACCGCCCGGAGCCGCGCTGGTCAAAGAGCACGATGCGGTACTTCGCCGGATCGTGGAAGCGGCGCATCTTGTCGGTGCAGCCGCCGCCGGGTCCGCCGTGCAGCAGCACCACCGGCTTGCCGTCCGGGTTGCCGCACTGCTCGTAATGCAGCGAGTGGCGATCATCCACCTGGAGGCGACCGGTGTCGTAGGGCTCGAGCTCTGGATACAGGGTGCGCATGCAGCGGAAACCTCTTGGAAATCCGCCCCCGAGTCTAGCAGGCGGCCCCGTCACCCCCGCCGCGGCGGCCCAGCGTGACGCGGTCGCGGCCTTCGAGGTCGGGGATCGTGGCGACCGCGGCGAAGCCCGCCGCCCGCAGCAGCGCCGCCACCGCCGCCCCCTGGTCCCAGCCGTGCTCGATCAGCAGCCAGCCGCCGCTGGCGAGGTGCCGGGGCGCCGCAGCGGCGATCACGCGGATCGCATCCAGGCCGTCGCGCCCGGACGCGAGCGCCTCGGCCGGCTCGTGGCGGAGGTCACCGCGGCCGAGGTGCGCGTCGCCCTCGGCGATATACGGCGGATTGCTTGCGATCAGGTCGAAGCACGCGCCGGCCAATGGCGCGAACCAGTCGCCTTCGCGGAACTCGACGTTGCCGATGCCCAGCGCGCGCGCGTTGGCGCCGGCGACCGCCAGTGCCGCGGCGCTGCGATCGGTGGCCAGCACGCGGGCTTGCGGGCGCTCGCTGGCAATCGCCAACGCGATCGCGCCGCTGCCGGTGCCCAGGTCCGCCACGCGCGTGGCCGTGGCCGGCGGTATCCGCGCCAGCGCCTGTTCGACCAGCAGTTCGGTCTCCGGGCGCGGGATCAGCGTGTCCGGGGTCACGACGAGGTCGAGCGACCAGAATCCGCGCCGGCCCACCAGGTAGGCGACCGGCTCACCGGCCGCGCGGCGCGCGACCAGCGCGTCAAGGCGCGCCGCGTCATCGCCCGCCAGCGGTGTGTCGCCGTGCGCGTAGAGCCAGCCATGGCTGCGGCCCAGCACGTGCAGCAGCAGCGTCAGTGCGTCATCGGGGTCGATCCGGGTGCGCGACGCGCGGAGCGCCTCGTCGGCGGTGCGGCTGCCGGTCATGCGCCGCCACCGGCCCAAATCTGACCCCCGCACGCCACGCAACCGCCCCCGAAGACCAAAAATTGGATCGCTTTCAATGAGTTGCCTTGTGAATTACGCGGAGTGGCGCCATATCGATAGCGTAGACCTATCGATTACATAGAATCAATCAGTTTAACTTTTCGATAGGTTTTGCCTAAAGTTAACCGCATCCGGCACGCGCCGGTTTCTTCCCCACCGACCCCGAGGATTCCATGTCCGTCATCAATACAGAAATCAAGCCGTTCAAGGCTACCGCCTACCACAACGGCGAGTTCATCGAAGTCTCCGACACCGATCTCAAGGGCAAGTGGTCGGTGGTGGTGTTCTACCCGGCCGACTTCACCTTCGTCTGCCCGACCGAGCTTGAAGACCTGGCGATCAACTACGACGCGTTCCAGAAGCTCGGCGTGAACGTGTACAGCGTGTCGACCGACACCCACTTCTCGCACAAGGCCTGGCACGACACCTCGGACGCGATCGGCAAGATCCAGTACCCGATGATCGGCGACCCGACCGGCACCATCACCAACAACTTCGACGTGATGCGCCCCGGCGTCGGCCTGGCCGACCGCGGCACGTTCATCATCGACCCGCAGGGCGTGATCCAGTCCGTCGAGATCACCGCCGAGGGGATCGGCCGTGACGCGCTGGAAGTGCTGCGCAAGGTCAAGGCTGCCCAGTACGTTGCCGCCCATCCGGGCGAGGTGTGCCCGGCCAAGTGGAAGGAGGGCGAGAAGACGCTGAAGCCGTCGCTCGACCTGGTCGGCAAGATCTAAGTACCCGCACTACTCCACTCCATCCCCGCGCGAGCGGGGGTGGGGCTGGACCGGAGTCCGTGCGCTGCGCGGCCTGCGGTCCATCCCCACGCCGGTGGTGCCCCGTCCGTGACGGGGTGCTGGCCCCGCATTGCCGAACATCAGGAGTCCGACATGCTCGAAGACGATCTCAAGACCCAGCTCAAGGGCTACCTGGAGCGCCTGCAGCGCCCGGTGGTGCTCGTCGCCAGCGTCGACGACGGCACGAAGTCCGCCGAGCTGCTGGAACTGCTCGAGGACATCCGCACCCAGTCCGACAAGGTCTCGGTCGAGATCCGCCGCGACGACGACCAGCGCAAGCCCTCGTTCGCCGTGACCTCCCCCGGGCATGACATCGACCTGCGCTTCGCCGGCCTGCCGATGGGCCACGAGTTCACCTCGCTGGTCCTCGCCCTGCTGCAGGCCGGCGGCCACCCGTCCAAGGCGGCCCCGGCGCTGCTCGAACAGGTTGCCAACCTGGAGGGCGAGTACCGCTTCGAGACCTACTTCTCGCAGTCCTGCCAGAACTGCCCCGACGTGGTGCAGGCGCTCAACCTGGCGGCGGTGCTGAATCCGGGCATCCATCACGTCGCCATCGATGGCGCCCTGTTCCAGGAGGAAGTCGACGCGCGCGAGGTCATGTCGGTGCCGACCGTGTTCCTCAACGGCGCGCTGTTCGACCAGGGCCGCATGAGCCTGGAGCAGATCGTGGCGCGGCTCGACACCGGTGCCGCCCAGCGCGCCGCCGCCGGGATCGCCGGCAAGGACCTGTTCGATGTGCTGGTGGTGGGCGGTGGCCCGGCCGGCGCCGCGGCGGCGGTCTACGCCGCGCGCAAGGGCATCAACACCGGCGTGGTCGCCGAACGCTTCGGCGGCCAGGTCCTGGACACCATGGCGATCGAGAACTTCATCTCCGTGCAGGAGACCGAGGGCCCGCGCCTGGCGGCGCAGCTGGAGGCGCACGTGCGCCAGTACGACGTCGACATCATGAACCTGCAGCGTGCCGAAGCGCTGGAGCAGGACGCCGACGGCATCACCACCGTCCGCCTGGCCAGCGGCGCCTCGGTGCGCGGCCGCACCGTGGTGCTGTCCACCGGCGCGCGCTGGCGGCAGATGGGCGTGCCCGGCGAGGACCAGTACCGCAACAAGGGCGTGGCCTATTGCCCGCACTGCGATGGCCCGCTGTTCAAGGGCAAGCGCGTCGCGGTGGTGGGCGGCGGCAACTCGGGCGTGGAAGCCGCCATCGACCTGGCGGGCCTGGTCGCCCACGTCACGCTGATCGAATACGACGACAAGCTGCGCGCGGACGAAGTGCTGCAGCGCAAGCTGCGCAGCCTGGCGAACGTCCGCATCATCACGTCCGCGCAGACCACCGAGGTGCTCGGCGACGGCAGCCGTGTCAATGGCCTGGTCTATCGCGACCGCGCCGGCGGCGATTCCCATCGCGTGGAGCTGGAGGGCGTGTTCGTGCAGATCGGCCTGCTGCCCAACACCGAATGGCTCAAGGGCACGCTGGCGCTGTCGCCGCGCGGCGAGATCGAAGTGGACGCCGCGGGCCGCACATCGCTCCCCGGCGTGTTCGCCGCGGGCGATGCCACCACGGTGCCGTACAAGCAGATCGTGATCGCCATGGGTGAAGGCGCCAAGGCCGCGCTCGGCGCGTTCGACCACCTGATCCGCAGCAGCAGCCCGGTCGCCGAGACCGCCGCCGCGTAAGGGCACATCCGGCCACGGCCACGCGGCCGCGGCCGCGCCACGAGGGGACAGCATGAACCTGCGCGACCTGACGTATTTCATCGCCCTCGCCGAACACCTGCACTTCGGGCGCGCGGCGGCGGCCAGCTTCGTCAGCCAGCCGACGCTGTCCACCCAGGTGCGCAAGCTCGAGGAAGAGCTGGGCGTGGTGCTGGTGGAGCGGGCGCCGCGCAAGGTCATGCTGACCCCGGCGGGCCGCGACGTGGCCATCCGCGCGCGGCGCATCGTCGCCGACGTGGAGCAGATGCGCGAGTCGGCGCGGCGCAGCCGCGACCCCGAGGCCGGCACGGTGCGCCTCGGCTTGTTCCCCACGCTGGGTCCTTACCTGCTGCCGCACGTGGTGCCCGGGATCCGAGCCCGCTTCCCGCAGCTCGAGCTGCTGCTGGTCGAGGAAAAGAGCGACGTGCTGCTGTCGCGCCTGCAGGAGGGCCGCCTCGATGCCGCCCTGCTGGCGCTGCCGGTGAATGAGGAGCAGCTGCACGTCGAATTCCTGTTCGAGGAGCCGTTCGTGCTGGCGGTGCCCGACACGCATGCGCTGGCCGGGCGCGACGCACTGGCGATGAAGGACATCGCCGGCGAGCGCCTGCTGCTGCTCGCCGACGGGCACTGCCTGCGTGACCAGGCGCTGGATGTCTGCCACCTGTCCGGTGCCAGCGAGAAGGACGAGTTCCAGGCCACCAGCCTCGAGACGCTGCGACAGATGGTCGCGGCCGGTGTGGGCATCACCCTGCTGCCGACGCTGGCGGTCAAGCCACCGGTGGCGCGTTCGCAGAGCATCCAGCTGGTCGGCTTCCGCGATCCGCCGCCGAGTCGCCGCGTGGCGATGGTCTGGCGCAAGAGCTCGGCGATGCACGAATTCCTGCTGGCGCTGGCCGAGGTGCTGCGCGACCTCCCGCCGGGCCTGCTTGCACCCGCCGCCGGCGCGACCGCCGTGCCGCTGCATGCCCCGGGCGCCTCGGGCGCCTGAGCGCGCGCGCCGGCGTCAGGCGCCGACGCCCACGGGGCAGGACACGCCGGTGCCGCCGATGCCGCAATAGCCCCCCGGGTTCTTGGCGAGGTATTGCTGGTGCTCGTCCTCGGCGTAATGGAACGCCGGCGCAGGATGCACGATGTCGGTGGTGATGGCGCCGAGCCCGGCCCCGGTGAGCCGCTGCTGGTAGGCATCCCGGCTGGCCAGGGCCTGCGCCTGCTGCGCCTGCGTCGCGCAATGGATCACCGAGCGGTACTGGGTGCCGATGTCGTTGCCCTGGCGCATGCCCTGGGTGGGGTCGTGGCCTTCCCAGAAGCGTGCCAGCAGCTGCGCGAACGGCAGCACCGCGGGGTCGTGGACCACCAGCACGACTTCGGCATGCCCGGTCTCGCCACTGCAGACCTCGCGATAGGTCGGATTGGGCGTCAGCCCGCCGGCATAGCCCACCGCCGTGGTCTCCACGCCGGGCAGCCCCCAGAACAGGCGCTCGGCACCCCAGAAGCAGCCCATCCCGAAGGCGACCCGCTCAAAGCCCTCGAACCCGCCCCGCAGCGGTCGGCCATGCACGTGGTGGATGTTGTGCAGCGGCAACGGCGTGCTGCGACCCGGCAAGGCCTGCTCCGCCGTCGGCATGCGCTGCTTCCACGATCCGACTCCCAGCATGTCCGCACTCCCTCTTGACGTCGCGACCATGATCCGCGCGCCGCGCCACCCGATCAAGGCGCGGTCGTCGCTCAGCTGAACACCGCAGGCGCGACGTGCACGCAGTTGCGGCCGGCGTGCTTGGCCGCGTACAGCGCCTTGTCGGCGCGCTCGACCAGGGCCGCGGGCAGGTCGTCGCCGGACAGGCGGGTGGCCACGCCGACGCTCGCGCTCAGCGGCACCGGTTGCCCTTCCCATTCGAACGCCAGGCACTCGACCGCGAGGCGCATGTGCTCGCCGATCGCGCGCGCGGCGGCCCCGCCACGACCTGGCAGCACGGCGATGAATTCCTCGCCACCGTAGCGTCCGAGCAGGTCGCCTTCGCTCAGCGCGGAGTGCAGCGCCTTGGACACCGCGCGCAGGCAGGCATCGCCGCAGCCATGGCCGAGGCGGTCGTTGATCGCCTTGAAACGGTCGAGATCGATGAACAGCACCGAGATCGGCTGCCCGCTGCGCACCGACTCGGCGAAGCCGCGACCCAGCCACTGGTCGATCGTGCGCCGGTTGAAGGTACCCGTCAGCGCGTCCAGCTCGGCCGAGCGCTGCAGGGCCACCGCCGACCGCGCGTGCTCGATGCCGACCTGGGTCGCGCGCGAGAATTCGCCTGCCAGCGCCAGCTCCGCCGGAGTGAAGGCCTCGCCGCCGGTGCGCTGCAAGAGCAGCACGCCCCAGGCCGGCGCGCGGATGGCGAGTGGCAGCACGGCTTCCATGGCCACCACGCCGCGGTCACCGGCAGCCGTGACCGGCTGCTGCAGGGGGATGCCATTGGCCGCGTGGCGCTTGAGCGGCAGCAGGCGGCTGGCGACAATCGCGTCCACCGCCGTCTTGCTGGCCTGGGGCACCACCAGGTCGATGTCACGCCCGTCCTGGCTACGCGTCAGCAACGCCGCGAACGCCACCGGCACCTGCGGCACGAGGTGGTCGAGCATCAGCCGGTAGGCGGTCCAGGCCAGGTCGGTTTCCGGCACTCCGCGCAACGCGGTCTGCAGCGCCGCATTGAGGTCGGCGCGCGCCGCCTCGCGCCGCATGCGCGTCTCCGACTCGGCGCGTGCAATGCGATCCTGGTCGCGCTGGTCGCGGTACTGGCCCACGCGGCTCACCAGCCCGACCGCCAGCACCGCGGCCGCGAACGCGAGCACCAGCTGCCCGCCGTAGCGCAGCCACACCGGGTCCAGCCAGCGGCCGGCAGCCACGAACTCGATCACCAGCGACACCACCGCGACCAGTGCGAACAGCAGCACCAGCGACCAGGCCATCGGCACCCGGCGGCGGCCGGCGTCGACCAGCATCGCCACGCCCAGTGCGGCCGCGACCAGTTGCATGGCCAGCGCCACGCCGGGCAACACGGCGCGCAACGCCTCCACGCGCAGCAGGCAGACCGCGGCCAGGATGCCGAGCGCCCAGACATGGCGATCGGCGAGGCGCGACAGTCGCGGCATCGCCAGCGCGGTTCCTGCGTAACGTTGCAGCAGGGGGAGCACGGCGGCCAGGAACAGCAGCCCGAGCACGCGGATTCCGTCCCCGCGCCAGGCCGAGGCGATCCCGAACACGGGCAGCGCGTACAGGTGCCCGTTGTCGGCCGCCGTGGCCAGCAGGGCAAGCACGGCGGCGGCGAAAAACCGCAGGAAGGCGCGATCGCGGACGGCGCCGTACAGCGACAGCGACAACAGGGCCAGCACGAACAGCGCGGCGTATACCGAGGCACTGATGGCCGACCCGAGCTGCGCGATGCGCATCGCCGCGTCCGCGCGCACCACCCGCACGCGCAGCACCTCGCGCTCGCTGCCGATCACATGCAGGTCGATGGTGGCGTCGCCCCGCAGGTCCCCTGGCAGGGGAAACAGATAGCCGGACGGCAGCATGCCGTCGTCGGCCGGCGGGGCGAAGAAGTCGCCGCGCCCACTTCGCCAGCCCGCGCCTTCAAGCCAGACCTCGTCCACGGCGCCGCGGCTGACCCACGCGACCCAAGGTGGGCCCCCGTCGGCCTCGTCGGGCAAGGAGACGCGGACGGGAAGCACGGTCAATCCTGTGGGCCGCACCGGCAGGACCAGGGTGTCCGCGGCCGCACCCGCCTGGCCTGCGCCCTGGGGTTCGCCGAGTGCCAGGGGCAGCCCGTCCAGGTCACCGCGGAACGCGCCGGAACTGGCGGTCACCAGCAAGGCCAGCAGCAGCGCGACCCCCGCGGCGAGCGGCCACTCCTGGCGAAGCGCCATCCACCAGCGGGGCGTCATCAGGCACCTCGGCCGGGGCGACGCGCCCGCGGAGCGGCACATGGTGGCCAAGCGCGATCCGGGATGTCCCTGTCCATAGCCGCCCCCCAACCGATGGCAAACACGCAAGCAAGCAACATGCCACTGCGCCCCGCGGCGCCGCTCGGCTACACTTCGCGGCCCGTGGCGCAGCCCGCGCCGGCAGCGTCCATCGCCACATGAGCCTACCCGCAGACCCGACCGCCACCGCGCCCGCAGCGCCCGCCGAGAAGCAGGACTTCATCCGCCAGATCGTGCGCCAGGACCTCGCGGCCGGCCGCCACCGGGCGATCCGCACCCGTTTCCCGCCGGAGCCCAACGGCTACCTGCACATCGGCCACGCCAAGGCGATCTGCCTGGACTTCGGCATCGCCGGCGAGTTCGGCGGCACCTGCAACCTGCGCTTCGACGACACCAATCCGGCGAAGGAAGACCCCGAGTTCGTGCAGGCGATCCAGGACGACGTGCGCTGGCTTGGCTTCGAGTGGGCCAGCCTGCGACATGCCTCCGACTACTTCGAGGTCTTCTACCTGGCCGCCGAAAAGCTCATCCGCCAGGGCGATGCCTTCGTTTGCGACCTCAGCGCCGACGATGTGCGCGCCTGGCGCGGCTCGCTCACCGAAGGCGGCCGCGACTCGCCGTTCCGCGGGCGCGGCGTGGACGAGAACCTGGACCTGTTCCGGCGCATGCGCGCGGGCGAGTTCGCCGACGGCGCGCGCACGCTGCGCGCGAAGATCGACATGGCCAGCGGCAACATCAACCTGCGCGACCCGGCGCTGTACCGCATCAAGCACGTCGAGCACCAGAACACCGGCGCCGACTGGCCGATCTATCCGATGTACGACTTCGCGCACGCCCTTGGCGACGCCGTCGAAGGCATCACCCATTCGCTGTGCACGCTGGAATTCGAGGACCACCGCCCGCTGTACGACTGGTGCGTGGACCGCGTGGACCTCGCGGGCAACCCGGAGCTGCTGGCACCGCTGGCCGCCAAGGGCCTGCCGGTCGAGGCCGCCAAGCCACGCCAGATCGAGTTCTCGCGCCTCAACATCAACTACACGGTGATGAGCAAGCGCAAGCTGACGCAGCTGGTCGCCGACGGCCTGGTGGACGGCTGGGACGACCCGCGCATGCCGACCCTGCAGGGCCTGCGCCGCCGCGGCTACACGCCGGCCGCGCTGCGCCTGCTGGTGGACCGCGTCGGCATCAGCAAGCAGAACTCGGTGATCGACTACTCGGTGCTCGAAGGCTGCCTGCGCGACGACCTGGACACCGGCGCCGAGCGGCGCATGGCCGTGGTGGAACCGCTGAAGCTGACGCTCACCAACCTGCCCGATGGCCACGCCGAGCAGTTGCTGTTCCCGAACCATCCCAAGGACGAAGCGCTCGGCACGCGCCAGGTGCCGTTCTCGCGCACGCTGTGGATCGAGCAGGACGACTTCGCCGAAGTGCCGCCCAAAGGCTGGAAGCGCCTGGTGCCGGGTGGCGAAGTGCGGCTGCGCGGCGCGGGCATCATCCGCTGCGACGAGGTGCGCAAGGATGCCGACGGCAACATCGTCGAACTGCTGTGCACGCTTGACCCGGAGTCGCGCCCCGGCATGGAAGGCGCCAACCGCAAGGTCAAGGGCACGATCCACTGGGTCGACGCCAGCCGCGCGGTTGCCGCCGAGATCCGCCTCTACGACCGCCTGTTCGCGGTGGCCGACCCCGATGACGAGAGCGACGGCCTGGGCTATCGCGACCGCATCAACCCGGCCTCGCGGCGCACCGTGCAGGGCTGGGTGGAACCGGCCGCCGCTGCCGCCGAGCCCGAGCAGTCGCTGCAGTTCGAGCGCATCGGCTACTTCGTCGCCGACCGCCGCGACCATCGCACCGACGGCCCGGTGTTCAACCGCAGCGTGACCCTGCGCGATACCTGGGCCGCCAAGGCCTGAGCCGACCCGCGCGCCGGCCTGCACGTCGGCGCCACCGCCGCGCGGCTAGCATTGCCCGCGCATCTTTCCGCCAAGGAGCCCCACATGCGCCGGATCGAACCCCGCACGCTGCTGTCCCTGCTTTCCCTGCTTTCCCTGCTGCTCGCTCCGCTGCTGCTGGCCGCCTGTGCCGCACCGCAGTCGAGTGCCGGCAACGGCGTCGGACCGCCGACGGCATCGGAACAGCCACGCGAGTCCGTGCCACGCCAGCGCCCGGGCACCGTGGCCGGGGTGCCGGTGCTCGACCGCAGCTGCAAGGTCGACAGCGACTGTGCGGTGAAGGACGTCGGCAGCTGCTGCGGCTACCGTCCGGCCTGCGTCAACAAGGACGCCAAGCCTGATCCGGCCGCGGTCCAGGCCGCCTGCGCCGCCAACGGCGTGATGGGCACCTGCGGCTTCCGCGAGATCGAAGCCTGCAGCTGCGTCGCCAACACGTGCGAGGCCTCGGCCTCCGCGGCGGTGGCGCGCTGATGCTCTACGCCCAGGTCCACCTCACGCTGCCGGCATGGGTCCATGACGTCGTCGACACCACCCGCGCCTATGCCAGCGACGAGGACAAGGTCGCGCTGGCCATCGAACTGGCGGGCCGCAACGCCGCCGCGCAGACCGGTGGCCCGTTCGGGGCGGCGGTGTTCGGCCCTTCCGACCGCGTGGTCGCCGCGGGCGTCAACGTGGTGCTGCCGCAGAGCACGTCGCTGGCGCATGCCGAGAACATGGCCTACATGCTGGCCCAGCAGCGGCTGCAGCGCCCGCGCCTCAACCAGGACGAGGACGGTCGCCATGATGGCCCCTACACGCTCGCCACCTCGGCGCAGCCCTGCTGCCAGTGCTATGGCGCGACGGTATGGGCGGGCGTGGACCGCCTGCTGATCGGCGCGCGCGCCGAGGACGTGCACGAACTCACCGAATTCGACGAAGGCCCGCTGCCCGCCGACTGGATCGGTGAACTCGGGCGCCGCGGCATCGAAGTCGCGCGCGACCTGCGCCGCGACGACGCCCGCGCCGTGCTGGCCGCCTACGGCCAGACCGGCGGCCGGCGCTACTGATGCCGTCAGCGCCCCTGCCATGGACCGTGGCGGCATGAGCGGCCTGCTCTGCTATTGCCGCGCGGGCTTCGAGCCGGAGCTCGCCGCCGAACTCGGCGAACGCGCGGCGGCCGCCGGCCATGCCGGCTATGCCGTCACCGACCGCGACAGCGGCTACGTGCGCTTCCTCGTGCCGGGTGGCGATGCGCATGCGCTGTCGCGCGCGCTGCCGTGGCGCGACCTGGTGTTCGCGCGGCAGAAACTGCAGCTGCTGGCCGACCTGCCGGCGCTCGACCCCAGGGACCGCATCTCGCCGATCATCGCGCTGCTGCAGTCCGCGTCCCTGGCGGGGCCACCCGCGGCCGCGGGCCAGGCGCCGTACGGGACCCTGCTGGTCGAGCATCCCGACAGCGATGCCGCGGGGCCGCTCTCGGGCCTGGCGCGTGCGCTTGGCAATGCCCTGCGCCCGGCCCTGCGCAAGGCCGGCCTGCTGGCCGCAAGCGAGGACCCGCGCCGCCCGCGCCTGCACATCTGCCTGCTCGCCGGCGACCACCTGCTGCTCGCCTGCAGCGACAGCCGAGACTCGTCGCCGTGGCCCAACGGCGTGCCGCGCCTGCGCCTGCATCGCGATGCACCCTCGCGCTCGGCGTTGAAGCTCGAGGAAGCCTTCATGTCCATGCTCGACGACGGCGAACGCGAGCGCCTGCTGCGCCCCGGCATGCACGCCGCCGACCTCGGCGCCGCGCCCGGCGGCTGGACCTGGGTGCTGCTGCGCGAAGGCCTGCAGGTGATGGCGATCGACAATGGCCCGCTGCGCGAGCATGTGATGGATACCGGACGCGTGACCCACCTGCGCGAGGACGGCTTCCGCTGGCAGCCGCCGCGCCCGCTGGACTGGATGGTGTGCGACATGGTCGAGCAGCCGCGCCGGGTCGCCTCGCGGATGGCGACCTGGTTCCGCGAGGGCTGGTGCCGGCAGGCGGTGTTCAACCTGAAGCTGCCGATGAAGAAACGCTGGCTCGAGACCACGCTGTGCCTGGACCTGTTCACGCGCGAGGCTGGTCGGCCGTTGACCGTGCGCGCGCGCCAGCTCTACCACGACCGCGAAGAGATCACGGTCATCGCGATGCCTGCCGGGAGCTGAAGGCGCCGGCTCCTTCGGAGCCGCGCAGGTGGACGTCTAGATGCCCGCCGCCTGGCGCCAGAGCGCGGCCGACAACGACGGCACGCGACCGGCCAGCCCCAGCAGCGGTCCGCGCAGCAGGGTTGCCGCGAGCGACGGACTGGTGAATGCCCGGTTGATGCCGTCGAAGGCGTGGGCCGCCAGCGTGTCTTCGCTGCGGCGCGCGCGCCCCCAGCGCGCGAGGCGCTGTGGCGTGGCCCAGTCCTGCTTGCGCGCCCGCGCGCCGGCGATCGACGCGTGCAACGCCGCCACATCGCGCAGGCCGAGGTTGACACCCTGCCCGGCCAGCGGATGCACGGCATGCGCGGCATCCCCGAGCAGCAGCACGCGGCCGGCGACGTAGCTGCGCGCCAGCTGCATGCGCAGCGGGAATGCGGCCCGTGGCGAACACGGCAGGGTGCGGCCGAGACGGGCGTCGAAGGCTTGCGTGAGCGCGTTGCCGAACGTGTCGTCATCCATCGCCAGCACCGCCTGCGCGGCCGCGGTGGGCTGCGACCAGACGATCGAACTGCTGCCGTCGGCGCAGGGCAGGAACGCCAGCGGCCCGCCCGGCAGGAAGCGTTGCCAGGCGGTGGCTTCATGGGCCTCTTCCGTGCGCACGTAGCCGACCACGCCGGATTGTCCGTAGTCACGGCCGTCGACGGCGATGCCGGCCAGCGCGCGCAGGGTGGACGCGGCGCCGTCAGCGGCGATCGCCACGCGCGCGGACACGCGGCGCCCGTCGTCCAGCCGCAACTGCACGCCGGCTTCGTCCTGCTCGAGCCCCTCCACCCGCGCGGGGCAGCGCAGTTCGACACCGGCGCCCGCCAGCCGCGCCCAGAGCCGGTCGACCAGCAGTGCATTCTCGACGATCCAGCCGAGCTCGCGGCGCCCGTAGGCGTCGGCGTCGAATATCAGTTCACCGCCGCCCGCTGCGTCCCAGACGCGCATGCGCCGGTACGGCTGCAGGCGCGTCGCAGGCGCACCGTTGCGGCCGGCCACCGCGTCCCAGGCGCCCAGCGCCTGGAACAGCGCGGCGTTGTCGGGCGCGAACGCGTAGACGCGCAGGTCCGGCGCGTCGGGCGACCAGGGCGCGGGCGCGCGGCCCTCGACCAGCACCACCGACAGGTCCTGTCGCGCCAGCGCGAGCGCGGTGGCCGCGCCGACCACACCGCCGCCGACGACCACCGCATCGACCTGCCCGCGGCGCATCAGCCGGCCTGCGCGCGGCAGGCGGCGGGCACGTCGCCGCGATAGCCCATGGCACCGCCGACCAGCCCGGCCTGCAGCGCCGGCACGGCATCGAGCGCCATCAGGCCGAGGCTGCGCAGCAGCGTCACTCCCGGCAGCGGGTTGGCCGTCAGCCGCGCGAAGCCGTGCGAGAACGCCAGCGTCCGGCTGCGATCCTCCGTACGGCGCGCGGCGTACGCGGCCAGCAACGCGGGGTCGCCTGGATCCCCACCGACCGCCACCTGCGCGGCAAGCAGCTCGGCCAGCGTCATCGCATCACGCAGGCCGAGGTTGAAGCCCTGCGCACCGACCGGGTGCAGGCTTTGCGCGGCGTTGCCGACCAGCACCGCGCGCGCCGCCACCGTGTCGGTGGCGGTCACCGCGACCGCCGGATAGGCGCTGCGGGGGCCGGCCTCCAGCAGGCGGCCGACCCGCCAGCCGAACGCATCCTGGACGTGTGCGAGGAACGCCTGTTCGTCCAGTGCCTGCACGCGCGCGGCATCGGCCGTGGCCACGCCGTGCACGAGGCCCCAGGCGCGGTCGCCGCGCGGCAGCAGGGCGGTCGGGCCGTCGTCACCGAGGCGTTCGTAGGCGGTGCCGTCTGGCGCCCGCGCCGCGCGCAGCCTGGCCACCAGCAGCACCTGCCCGTAGTCATGCTCCGACGCGGCGATCCCGAGCGCGGTGCGCACGCCGCTGCGCATGCCGTCGGCGGCGACGACCAGGCGCGCGCGCAGCAGCGGCGTACTGCCGCCTTGCAGATGTACCTCGCGCATGCCGTCGGCCGCGACCGCGAGTGCGGTGAAGCGCGTGCCGCGATGGCGCGTGAGCGCCACCACGTCGGCCAGCCGCGCTTCCAGCGCCTCGCCGAAGTCCTTTGCCACGACGACCTGGCCGAAATTCCGGCGACCGTAATCGCTCGCTGCAAGGCGGATGCGGCCGAAATCGCCGCGCCGGCTGACGTGGATGCGCTCGATGGCACCGGTCGGCGCGCGCAGGCGCGCCATCACGCCAAGGCTGGACAGCGCGTTCACCGTGGCCTCGGCGAAGCTCAGGTTGCGCTCGTCGAACACCGCCGGCATCGCCGCCGCGGGGGCTGCCTCGACCAGTGCCACATCGAGTCCGGTCGACTCCAGGGCGATCGCCAGGCTGGCGCCCACCAGGCCGCCGCCAATGATCACCACATCGTGGGTTGCGCTCATGCGCGCCATGATACGGCCCCTGGTGCCGCCAGTTCGCTAGAATGGCCGCCACCTCGAAGTCCGTGCCGGAGCTCCCAGCGCCATGAACACCACCCTGCAACGCGCCATCGTCCTGTCACTGCTCGTGCTGCTGATGGCGGCGACCCGCAGCCATGTGTTCAACCACTTCACGCCGCTGCCGGACGCGTCCTGGGCGGTGTTCCTGATCGCCGGCTTCCATCTGCGCAGCTGGTCGCGGCTGGTGCTGCCGGGGCTGCTGGCGCTGGCCGTGGCCATCGACTGGGCGGTGATCACCGGCCAGGGCATGTCGTTCTGGAGCCACTACTGCGTGTCCGCGGGCTACTGGATGCTGCTGCCGGCGCACGCGGCGATGTGGGCCGCCGGGGCGTGGCTGCGCCGTGGCTATACCGGTGCCGGCGTGTCCGCGCTCGGCCGCCTCGCGGCCGCGGTGGTGCTGGCCACCGCAACCTGCCACCTGCTGGCGCAGGGCGGTTTCTACTGGCTGTCGAACACCGTCGCCGAGCCGACGTTCGCCGGCTGGGCGCGCAACTACGGCCACTGGTTCCTGCCCTACCTGAGCGCCACGGCGATGTTCGTCGCGCTGGCGGCGATCGCGCAGGTGGTGGCCGAAGCCGTCGCGCGCCACGCCGGGGCCAGCGCGCAGGCGCGCGACAGCCAGCGCTGACGCCATGGGCAACCGCCTGTCCAAGATCTATACCCGCACCGGCGACGACGGCAGCACCGGGCTTGGCGACGGCAGCCGCACCGGCAAGGACTCGCTGCGCGTGGAGGCCTACGGCACGGTCGACGAGGCCAACTCCACGCTCGGCCTGCTGCTGGCCAGCGACATCCCGGAGGCGATGCGCGAGCTGCTGACGTCTGTGCAGCACCAGCTGTTCGACCTTGGTGGCGAACTGTGCATCCCGGGGCACTCGGCCATCAGCGATGACGACGTGACCCGCCTCGAGCAGCACCTGGACCAGTACAACGCGCCCCTGCCGCCGCTCAAGGATTTCATCCTCCCCGGCGGCGGCGACGCGGCGGCGCGCTGCCACATCGCGCGCACCGTGGTGCGCCGCGCCGAACGCTGCACGGTGGCGCTGTCGCGCGCCGAGGATATCCGCCCGCAGCCGGTGCGCTACCTCAACCGCCTCTCCGACCTGCTGTTCGTGCTGGCCCGCGTGCTGGCGCGCGAGAGCGGCCACGGCGAGGTGATCTGGCGGCACGAGCGCCGCAACGGCTGACACATGAGCGACCGCGCGCCCGTGCTGGAGTCCGCGCCTTGAGCGCGACCGGCGTGCCGGTCTTCACCCACGCCGCGTGCTTCGCGCACGACACCGGCTCCGGCCACGCCGAAAGCCCGCAGCGCCTGGGCGCCGTGGTCACCGCGCTGCGCGACCATGTCCCCGGCTTGGAATGGCTGGAAGCACCCCGCGCCACGCGCGGACAGCTGCTGCGCGTGCACGATCCGATCCTGCTGCAGACGGTCCTCGAGGCACCCGACCGGCTGGTCCAGCTCGATCCCGACACGGTGCTGTCGCCGGGCTCGCCCGAAGCCGCGCTGCGCGCGGCGGGCGCGGTGGTCGCTGCCGTCGACCATGTGATGGGCGGCCTGTCGCGCACGGCATTCTGCGCGGTGCGCCCGCCGGGCCACCACGCCACCGACCTGCATGCGATGGGCTTCTGCCTGTTCAACAACGTGGCCGTCGGTGCCGCGCATGCGCTGGAGCGCCACGGCCTGTCGCGCGTGGCGATCGTCGATTTCGACGTGCACCACGGCAATGGCACGCAGGCGATCTTTGCCGCCGAAGCGCGCGTGCACTACAGCAGTGCGCACGAAATGCCGCTGTTCCCCGACACCGGCGATCCGCGCGAACGCGGGGCCGGCAACGTGCGCAACGCGGCGCTGCGGGCAGGGACCGGCAGCCACCGCTTCCGCGAAGCCTGGCGCGAGCAGCTGCTGCCCGCGGTGGATGCGTTCGCGCCGCAGCTGCTGCTGCTGTCGGCCGGCTTCGACGGCCATCGCGCCGACCCGATGGCGCACATCCAGCTGGAAGCCGACGACTACACGTGGATCACCGCCGAACTGGGCGCGATCGCCGCGCGTCACGCCGATGGGCGCATGGTGTCGGTGCTCGAAGGAGGCTATGACCTTCCGGCGCTCGCCGAATGCAGTGTCGCCCACGTTGCTGCGCTCGCGGCGGGCTCCGCGCGCTGAACGCCGCGTGCACGCCAGGGGTCCGCGGCCGCTGGCGAGGCCGGCGTTCACCCGGCGCGCATTGCCGCTGCACGGGCGATGCGGCAAGCTAGCCGCCGCCCCACCGACCGGATGAACGCGTGCACAAACCCCTCCGACTGCTCCCGTTGTCGCTGTGCATCGCCTGCGCACTGGCGACGCACATCCCGGATGCGCGGGCAGCGGATGAACCGGAACCCGACTGGGGCCTGTGCCCGGTCGACGATTCGGTGCCGGCGTTCGCCGATGCGCAGCCCGCGGTGGGTTCGATCGAGGAGCGTGCCTCGCAGCCCACCGACATCGCCTGCGACGACATGAGCGGCGTCGACGGCGAGAACGTCGCCTGCAAGGGCAACGTCACGCTGCGCCGCGGCGACCAGTTCCTCGGCGCGGACGGGCTGGAGTTCGAGAACGAGACGTCGACCTACGTCGCCACCGGCAGCGTGCGCTACCAGGACTCCGGCATGCGCATGGTCGCCGAACGCCTCGAGGGCGACCAGGAGGCCGACACCCACCGTGTCGAGAACGTGCGTTACCAGCTGACAGACCGCCGCGGCAACGGCGGCGCAGAGCGCATCGAGATGAAGGGCTCGCAGGGCGCGCTGTACGGCTCCACCTATTCCACCTGCCCGCCCGACGACCGCTGGTGGGAATTGCGCGCGGGTCGCATCGACATCGACAACGAGCGGGGCCAGGGTATCGCGCGCAACGCCACCCTGCGGGTCGGCAAGGTGCCGGTGCTGTACGTGCCGATCTTCGCCTTCCCCACCGACAACCGCCGGCACACCGGCCTGCTGTATCCGGCCATTTCATATTCCAGCCGCAACGGCTTCGACTGGCGGCAGCCGATCTACCTCAACCTCGCGCCCAATTACGACATGACGCTCGAGCCGCGGCTGATGACCAACCGCGGTCTGCAGCTCGGCACCGAATTCCGCTACCTCGTCAATGGCGGCGGCGGCGTGCTGGAGCTCGACGTGCTTCCCTCCGACAATCTGGCCCGTGACGGGCGCGCCGACGAGATCGCGTCGCCGTACCCGGCAGAGAACTACCGCAAGGAAGACCGCGGCATGTTCCGGTTCAACGCCTACCAGAACATGGGCCCGCACTGGCAGGCGCGGACCAACCTGGCTTGGGCCAGCGATCCGCGCTACCTGGAAGACTCGAGCAACGCGTTGAACGGCCTGACCAACTTCTCGATCAAGAGCGACCTCGGGCTGTACGGCCGTGGCCGCGACTGGGACGCCGGCGTGATGGCCGACTACTGGCAACTCGGCGACTGGACGCTGGCCGACGCCAACCTCCCCTTCCACCGCCTGCCGCGTGCGTACGTCAACTGGGAACGCGGCGTCGGCGACTGGCTGGTGGCCGGCGTGAACGCCGATGCCACCCGTTTCGCGCATGCCGACAGCGCGGCGCAGCCCGGAGGCAGCCGCATCGACGTGCGGCCCTATGTGTCCATGCCGCTCGAAGGCGCCAGCTGGTTCGTCAAGCCCACGCTCGCCTGGCGCTATACCGGCTACGCGCTCGAGGACGTGCTGGCGCAGCGGATCGCCGCCGCAAACGGCACCAGCGCCGATGACTCGCCATCGCGCAGCCTGCCGATCACCACCATCGACGCCGGGATGTTCTTCGACCGCGACACCATGTTCCGCGGCGAGAGCTACCTGAACACCCTCGAGCCGCGCCTGTATTACGTCAACGCGCCCTACCGCGACCAGTCCAACCTGCCGCTGTTCGATACCCAGTTCATGTCGTTCGGGTGGGGGCAGCTGTTCCGCGACAACCGCTTCACCGGTGCCGACCGCCAGGCCGACGCCAACCAGCTCACCCTGGCCCTGACCACCCGGCTGATCGAGTCCGAATCCGGCGCGGAGAAGCTCTCCGCGAGCATCGGCCAGATCCGCTATTTCGAGGACTCGCGCGTCGGCCTCGATGCGACGTCGCCGGTCATAGGCGAAGGCAAGTCGGCGTGGATCGCGGATGGCAACTACGCCATCAACGACCGCTGGAGCATCGGCGCCACCTACCACTGGAACCCGGCCACGCGGCAGGAGGACCTTGCCAGCGTCCGCACCCGTTACCTGATGGGCGACGACGGCGTGGTCAACCTGGCCTATCGCTACCGCCGCAACGCCGCCGACCAGCGCGACCTGCTCGAGCAGGTGGACCTGTCGTTCCTGTACCCGATCAACACGTCCTGGAGCCTGGTAGGCCGTTACTACTACTCGCTGCTCGACAACCAGCTGCTCGAGGGCATCGCCGGGGTGCAGTGGGACAGCTGCTGCATGGCGGCGCGCCTGGTCGCCCGCCGCTACGTCCGCAACCGCACCGGCGAGATGAACGACGCGATCCAGTTCGAGCTCGAATTCAAGGGCCTCGGCTCGGCCGGACCCGACACGGCCAGCCGCCTGCGCCGTGCTATCCTCGGTTACTACCGCGAGGACCTGTACCTGGTGCCTCCTGCCGAAGTCCGCAGCGGCCCAGGCAACGACCCATCCCTCGACGCGACCCCATGAAAAACATCCTGATTCCGTGCCTCGCCCTCGCCGTGGCGGCCTTCGGCCTGCCTTCCATGGCGCAGGACGCCCAGCCGCTGGACGGCATCGCCGCGGTGGTCAACGAGGACGTGATCCTCGAGAGCGAACTCGACCGCGCGACCGCCAACATCGTGGCGCAGTACGGTGACCGCCCCGGCCAGCTGCCGCCAGCCGAGGTGCTGCGCCGCCAGCTGCTGGAGCGCCTGATCCTGGTGCGCCTGCAGACCGCGCGCGCGCAGGAGACCGGCGTGCGCGTGACCGACGAGGAAGTCGACGCCGCGATCGGCGGCATCGCGCAGCAGAACAGCATGACCCCGGACCAGCTCCGCCAGCAGCTGGCACGCGACGGCCTGAACTTCGCCGACTTCCGCCGCTCGCTCGGCGAGGAGCTGATGATCCAGCGCATGCGCCAGCGTTTCGCGCAGACGCGGGTCACGGTCACGGAAGGCGAAGTCGACGCCGCGCTCGCCAACCAGGCCACCGGCACCCAGTACCGCCTGGCCCACATCCTGGTCGCGCTCCCCAGCGGAGCCACCCCGGAGCAGATCGCCACCGCGCAGCAGAAGGCCGATGGCGTGAAGAGCCTGCTGGACCGCGGCGAGATGGATTTCCAGGCCGCCGCCGTGCGCTATTCCGACAGCCCCAACGCGCTGGAGGGCGGTGACCTCGGCTGGCGCAGCACCGACGAGATCCCGACCGCCTTCACCGGCTCGATCAGCACCATGCAGCCCGGCCAGGTGCTGGGCCCGTTCCGCGGCCCCAGCGGTTTCCAGTTGCTGCAGTTGATGGAAACCCGCGACGCCTCGGCCGCGGCCACGCAGACCGTGACCCAGTACCAGGCGCGCCATGTGCTGGTGCGTGGCGACGACGCCGCCGCCAAGGCGCGCATCGACACCCTGCGCGCGCGCATCGCCGGCGGTGCGGATTTCGCCACCGTCGCGCGCGAGGATTCCCAGGACCGCTTCAGCGGCGACAAGGGTGGCGACCTCGGCTGGTTCGTGCAGGACCAGTTCGGTCCCGAATTCGGCGCCCAGATCGGTGGACTGGCCGATGGCGAAGTCTCGGCCCCGTTCCGTACCCAGGCGGGCTGGCATGTCGTGCAGCGCCAGGCGACGCGCCAGGCGAACGTGGGTGACGAGAACCGTCGTGCCCAGGTCCGCGAGACCATCGGCCAGCGCAAGCTGGAAGATGAATGGAACCGCTACCTGCGCGAACTGCGCGGCGAGGCCTACGTCGACATCCGCAGCGCGGCCGGCGTCGCCGGCGCCAACGGCGACTGATTTGCAGCGTCCACGGCTCGCGCTGGTCCCGGGAGAACCGGCCGGCGTCGGGCCGGAGCTGTGCGTGCGCGCCCTGCAACGCACCTGGGATGCCGACCTCGTCGTGCACGGCGACGCCGCGGTCCTGATCGCCGCCGCCCGGCGGCTCGGCATCGCGCTCGATCGCCCCGCGCCCGACACCCTCGCCGCCGAGGGTGGCCCTGTCCGCCTCGTCGACCTGCCGGGCACCCAGGTGGTTGCACCCGGACGGCCCGCCGCGGCCAATGCACCGGCCGTGGTCGCCGCACTCGTGCGTGCCGCCGATGCCTGCCTGCGCGGCGAGTGCGATGGCATGGTCACCGGCCCGGTGCACAAGGCCACGATCAACGACGGCGGCATCGCCTACACCGGCACCACCGGCCTGCTGGCCGCCCATGCCGGGCGCGAGGTGGTGATGATGCTGGCCAATGACCACATGCGCGTCGCCCTCGCCACGGTGCACCTGCCGCTGCGCGCGGTGGCCGACGCGCTCACCCCCGCCCTGCTCGAACGCAGCCTGCGCATCGTCCACGACGCCCTGCGCGGCGATTTCGGCATCGGCGACCCGGTGATCGCGGTGCTCGGCCTCAACCCCCACGCCGGCGAGGATGGCCACCTGGGCCGCGAGGAGATCGATGTGATCATCCCGGTGCTCGCGCGCCTGCGCGGCGAGGGCCTGCGGCTCGAGGGCCCGCTGCCGGCCGACACCGCCTTCCTGCCGCGCAAACTGGCCGGTGTCGACGCCGTGCTGGCCATGTACCACGACCAGGGGCTTCCGGTGCTGAAATACAGTGGTTTCGAACAGGCGGTGAACATCAGCCTGGGCCTGCCCTACCCGCGCGTGGCGGTCGACCACGGCACCGCGTTCGACCTCGCCGGCAGCGGCCACGCCGATCCTTCCAGCCTGTTCGCGGCGATCGAGACCTGCACGCGGCTGGCACGCGTGCGCCTCGCCGCGCGGCCCGGCACCCGCGACGCCCTGCACCCGGACCGGGTGCCATGACCACCACCGGCCACGACGGCGCGTTCCGCGATCCGGCGAAGAAGTCGCTCGGCCAGCACTTCCTGCACGAGCGCGGCGTGGTCGACAAGATCGTGCTGGCGGTCGACCCGCGCCCGGGTGACCACATCGTCGAGATCGGCCCCGGCCAGGGCGCGATGACCTGGCCGCTGCTCGACCGCCACGGCCGGCTGACCGCGATCGAGTTCGACCGCGACCTGCTCGCGCCCCTGGCGGCGCGCGCGCGCGCCCATGGCGAACTCGAGCTGGTGCACGCCAACGTGCTCGACGTCGACTTCACCGCGCTGGCCGCGGGCACGCCGATCCGCCTGGTCGGCAACCTGCCGTACAACCTGTCGTCGCCGATCCTGTTCCATGCCCTCGACCACGCCGCGGTCGTGCGCGACATGCACTTCATGCTGCAGAAGGAAGTCGTGGACCGCATGGCGGCCGGCCCGGGCAGCAAGGTGTACGGGCGGCTGAGCGTCATGCTGCAGGCCTACTGCCGGGTGACCGCGCTGTTCACCGTCGGTCCGGGCGCGTTCAAGCCGCCGCCGAAGGTCGATTCCGCGGTGGTGCGCCTGGTGCCGCGCCCGCCGGCCGAGATCGGCATCGACAACCCGGCGCGGTTCGCCGCGATCGTGCGCGCGGCGTTCGGCCAGCGCCGCAAGACCCTGCGCAACGCGCTGCAACCGCTGTGTTCGGCCGACGCGATCGGCACCGCGGGCGTGGATCCGTCGCAGCGCGCGGAGCAGCTCGCGGTCGCGGATTTCATCCGTATCGCCAACCTGCCGGTCACCACGTAGCCCCTGGATTCACACCGACCGCTTAAACTGCCGGCATGGACGACACGCCGGACTACACCCTCGAGATCCAGATCGCCACGCGCTTCCTCGCCGACGAGTCGGCACCCGAGGAAGACCGTTATGTATTCGCGTACACGATCCGCATCCGCAACCTCGGCAAGTGCGCAGCGCAGCTGCTGGACCGGCACTGGGTGATCACCGATGGCAACGGCCGCGTCGAGGAAGTGCGAGGCGAAGGCGTGGTCGGCGAACAGCCGCGCCTGGAACCTGGCGAACAGTTCACCTACACCTCGGGCGCGGTGCTGCAGACCGCCGTGGGCACGATGGAAGGCAGCTACGGCATGCTCGGCGATGACGGCACGCAGTTCGATGCGCCGATCCCGCCGTTCACGCTCGCCGTGCCGCGAACGCTGCACTGATGGCCATCTGGGCGATTGGTGATCTCCAGGGTTGCCTGGGCCCGACCGAGCGCCTGCTCGAGCGGATCCGTTTCGATCCGGCACGCGACCGCCTCTGGTTCTGCGGCGACCTGGTCAACCGCGGCGGCGAGTCGCTGGAAACGCTGCGCCTGGTGCACTCGCTGCGCGCGAATGCGGTCACCGTGCTCGGCAACCACGACCTGTCGCTGCTGGCGATCGCCGACCGCCGCGAAGACGAGCAGCGCAAGGTCAACGCCGACCTGCAGCGCGTGCTGTTCGCGCCCGACCGCGACGAACTCCTCGACTGGCTGCGCATGCAGCCGCTGGTGCACGCCGACCACGACCTCGGCTGGATGATGGTGCACGCCGGCCTCGCGCCGAAGTGGACGGTCGCCGACGCCGAGGCGCTCGCGCGTGAAGTCGAAGCCAGCATCCAGGGCAAGGACCGCCGGCGCCTGTTCAAGCAGATGTACGGCGACCGCCCGGCGTGGTCGCCGGGCCTGCGCGGCACCGACCGCGAGCGCGCGATCATCAACACCTTCACGCGCATGCGCTACTGCAGCCCGCGTGGCCGCATCGCCTTCGAGGAAAAGGGCGCGCCGGGCACGCAGCAGCCGGGCCTGTATCCCTGGTACGCGGTGCCGGGCCGCGTCGAGCGCGGACTCAAGCTGGTCTGCGGGCACTGGTCGTCGCTGGGCCTGTTCATCGGCCACGGCGTGCATGCCATCGATACCGGCGCGGTGTGGGGGGGCACGCTCACCGCGCTGCGCCTGGACTCCGAGGAACTGCAGGTGGTGCAGGTTCCGGGGCGACCGCAGCAGCCTCCGGCCCCAGCCTGAAGCGACAGGCGTGCCCGCCGCGGGCCATGCACTCGACATGGTGCACGCGGCGCCCGGTGCTCGCTTCAATGTAGGCAAGGTCGAAGCTGCAGACCTGGGGATGCTGGCGTGCGAGGTCGTGGAACACGCAGTTGAAGGCTTCGACCTGCCAGTCCTCGCCGTGGCGCGCGGGCACCGCCTCGTAGCCGAGCGCATCCAGGCGCTGTGCCAGGGCGCGCGCCAGGCCTTCGCCGCTTTCACCATCGAGCGATGGCTGTGTGGCCGCGATGCCGCGGCCAAGCGCCTGGAGCAGCGCCCCGACCCCGTCATCGCCCATGCGAACGTGCAGCTCGGTGAGCAGCGCGGCCGTGAACGCGCCGTAGTTGCGCGGGAACAGTGCGCGCCCTTCGGCGGTGATCACGTAGCGCGACTGCGGCCTGCCGCCCGTGGCGCGCGGCTGCCCGTGGCCTACCAGCCCGCGCGCGGCGAGCGCGGTGATGTGCTGCCGCACCGCGTTGTGGCTGACGCGGAGCCGCTGGCAGAGCTCCTCGGTCCCGAGGCCATCGACCGCCGCCAGCAGTTGCCGCAGCAACCGCTGGCGCGTCCCGCTGAACTGTGCGAGCCCGGGCGCCATCCCTGGCCTAGGTCGCCGTGTCGGGGAACTGCCTGGCGATGGCGCCCGCCAGCGCGTCGGCGATCATGTCCATGTGCATCTGCATCGCTTTCCATTCGGCCGCTTCGCCCGCGGTGTCGTCGGCGAGGATCAGGTCGACCTGCCGCGAATGGTGCGCGCCGTGGGCCAGCATCAGGCCGTGCACGGTGTCTTCGGGCAGGTTGGGATTGGCACCCGCCAGGAACTTCGCGATCTCGCCGGCATTGGCGGTGAGGTCGGCCATGGCCGCCTCCGCCGTTGCT
Source organism: Luteimonas sp. MC1825 (assembly GCF_014764385.1). Lineage (NCBI taxonomy): Bacteria > Pseudomonadati > Pseudomonadota > Gammaproteobacteria > Lysobacterales > Lysobacteraceae > Luteimonas > Luteimonas sp. MC1825. Next base: position 2,178,595 of record NZ_CP061714.1, read on the forward strand.
CCGCCGCCAGAGGCGCGCGCGTCGGTGAGCGACTTCACCGCAGCCCAGTGACCGCCGAGCAGAGCCAGCATCTGCTGGCCAGCAGGATCCCCGTAGAAGCCCGCCACCGCCGTGCTGATCTGCCTGGCGTTCTCCACCACCGCGTCGGCCGCGGCCTGGGCGTCGGCGGTCTTGCCGACATGCACGGCGAGCGCGTAGTCGCGCGCATGCACGATGTGGCCGTGCCACAACTCGCGCATGGCGGCGTGGAGCTGGGGGGCGGCGACCGTGCCGGACGCGACCTTGGGCGCCGGCGCCGCGGCTGCGGCAAGGGGTGTGAGTGGAATCGGCATGACGGGACTCCCGGGAGGTCGCGGACTGCGACAGCAGCATCTTGCTCCGCGGGCCCGAATTTGCCATGGCACCATGTGTAAAGGCGCCAATTGGCGCCTGGACGTGGTCAGCGGGGTCGGTACTCGACGAAATCGAAGGCGAAGGCGTGGCGCGCGTCGGCCGGATGGCGCTCGCGCGACACCTCCCGCCATGCCGCCGCGTCGAACGCCGGGAAGAACGCATCCGCGCCTTCGACCGCGGTCTCGACATGCGTGAGGTACAGCACCGCGGCGCGTGGCAGGGCCAGCGCGTAGACCTCGGCGCCGCCGATGACGCACAGCTCGGCGGCCCCTGATGCCAGCGCGCAGGCCTCGTCGAGCGAGGCCACCGCGTCCATGCCGGCGAACGGCACCCGCCCGCTGCGCGTGAGCACCAGGTTGCGCCGCTTCGGCAGCGCGCGGCCCAGCGACTCGGCCGTCCTGCGCCCCATCAGCACCGGCTTGCCGAGCGTCAGTGCCTTGAAGTGCGCGAGATCCGCCGGCAGGTGCCACGGCAGGCCATTGTCGCGGCCGATCGCGCGCCGGCGGTCCAGGGCGGCCACCAGCGACAACGCGGGGGTGGTCTGCTGCTGCATCATCGCGTCGTGCTCAGACCGCGACCGGGGCCTTGATGGCCGGCAGCGGATCGTATCCTTCGATGCTGATGTGCTCGTGAGTGAAGGCGAACACATCGCGTATCGACGGATCCAGCACCAGCCGCGGCAGTGCGCCGGGCGCGCGTTCGAGTTGCTGGCGCGCCTGCTCGAAATGGTTGCTGTACAGGTGCGCGTCGCCGAGCGTGTGCACGAAGTCGCCCACGCCCAGCCCGCAGGCCTGCGCCACCATGTGCGTCAGCAGCGCGTAGCTCGCGATGTTGAACGGCACGCCGAGAAAGATGTCGCCGCTGCGCTGGTAGAGCTGGCAGCTCAGGCGGCCGTTGACCACGTAGAACTGGAACAGCGCGTGGCAGGGCTGCAGCTTCATCGCCGGGAGCTCGGCCACGTTCCAGGCCGACACCACCAGGCGCCGCGAGTCCGGGTTGCGGCGGATCTCGTCGATGACCCAGCAGATCTGGTCGACCTCCACGCCGTCGGCACCTGCCCAGTGCCGCCACTGCTTGCCGTACACCGGGCCCAGTTCGCCGTCGGCGTCGGCCCACTCGTCCCAGATGCCGACCTTGTGCTCGCGCAGGTAGGCGATGTTGGTCTCGCCGCGCAGGAACCAGAGCAGCTCGTGGATGATCGAGCGCAGGTGCAGCTTCTTGGTGGTGACCAGCGGGAACCCGTCGTTCAGGTCGAAGCGCATCTGCCAGCCGAACACGCTGCGCGTGCCGGTGCCGGTGCGGTCGGCCTTGTCGGTGCCGTTCTCGAGGACGTGGCGCAGGAGGTCGAGGTACTGGCGCATGGCGTCGGGCTCCTCAGTCGGTGGTGCGGGGGCCGGAAGCGGTCGGGAGCACGGGCTGCAGGGTCGGCGAGCGCCGCGCCAGCCACAGCCAGTACAACCCGACCAGGACCAGCGGCAGGCTCAATACCTGGCCCATGGTCAGCCAGCCGAAAGCCAGGTAGCCAAGATGGGCGTCAGGCTCGCGCACGAACTCCACCAGGAAGCGGAACGCGCCGTACAGCAGCGCGAACATGCCGGCAACCGCATAGCGCGGACGCGGACGGCGCGAGAACCACCACAGCGCCGCGAACATCACCACGCCCTCGAGGAACGCCTGGTACAGCTGCGACGGATGGCGCGCGAACTGTGCCAGCTCGCCCGCCTGGAACTGCGCGCGCAGCGCGGCCTCGGGCAGGCTGGCCAGCTCCGGCGGCAGGGCGTTGCGGAACACCACGCCCCAGCCGGCGTCGGTCGGCTTGCCCCACAGCTCGCCGCCGATCCAGTTGCCGATGCGGCCGAAGCCCAGCCCCAGCGGCACCAGGGGTGCGACGAAGTCCATCGTGTCGAACACGTGCAGGCGGCGCGCGCGCGACCACAGCCAGATCGCCACCAGCACGCCGAGCAGGCCGCCGTGGAAGCTCATGCCGCCGTCCCAGACCTTGAACAGCATCAGCGGGTCGGCCAGCAGGTCGCCGAAGGCATAGAACAGCACGTAGCCGATGCGGCCGCCCAGCACCACGCCGAGCATGCCGTAGAACATCAGGTCGCCGAAGCCCGCGTCGTCCACGCCGGGCAGGCGCCCCGCGCGGATCCGTGAGCGCCCGAGCCACCACGCGCTGGCGAACGCCAGCAGGTACATCACGCCGTACCAGTGCACCGCCGGCTGGAACGTCCGCCCGAGCAGCGCGAATGCCGGGGACTGGAGCGCGATCGGGTCGATCAGGTGCAGGTAGGCCATGCCGTCCTCAGCCCGGTGCCACGTGGCGCAGCGCGCGACGCTTGGCCCACAGGTTCAGCAGCTCCACGAATGCCGAGAAGCCCATTGCACCGTAGATGTAGCCCCGCGGGATGTGCAGCTCGAAGCCCTCGGCCATCAGGTATGCGCCGATCAGCACGATGAACGCGAGCGCCAGCATCTTGATCGTCGGATTGTTGTCGATGAACGTGCCCAACGGGCGCGCGGCCAGCAGCATCACGCCCACCGCGATCAGGATCGCGATCACCATCACCGGCACGTAGTCGCCGGCCATGCCCACCGCGGCGATCACCGAATCCAGCGAGAACACGATGTCGATGACCGCGATCTGCGCGATCACCATCGCGAACGACGTCGCCGCCTTGCCGGCACCGCCGGCGTCCTCGTGCGCACCGGCGACGAGTTCCTTGATCTCCAGCGCGCCCTTCACCACCAGGAACACGCCGCCCAGGATCAGCACCAGGTCACGCACCGAGATACCCTGGCCGAACACCGAGAACAGGTCGCTGGTGAGCCCCGCCAGCCACGCCAGCGTCAGCAGCAGGCCGATGCGGGTGATGCAGGCCACGGCGATGCCGAACTTGCGGGCGAACTCGCGCTTCTCGGCCGGCAGCCGGCTCACGGCGATCGAGATGAACACCAGGTTGTCGATGCCGAGCACGATCTCGATCGTGGCCAGCGTGACCAGCAGGATCCAGACCTGCGGGTCGGAGATCAATTCCATCATCGCTTGCATATCCTTGGGAAAGTCGTTTCCAGCCGTGTCACGCCAGGCGCGGCCACAGCAGTGCGCCCCAGACCAGCAGCACGTTGAGCATCAGCACGAACACGGCGGCGGAGCCCATGTCCTTGGCGCGCCCGGCCAGTTCGTGGTGTTCATCGCCATAGCGGGCGATGACCGCCTCGATCGCGGAGTTCAGCAACTCCGCCGACAGCACCAGCAGCAGCGAGCCGACCAGCAGCGCGCGCTCCACCCCGCCCTGCCCGAGCCACAGGCCGAGCGGTGCCAGCACGGCGAACAGGCAGACTTCGAGCCGGAACGAGGACTCGTGCAGCCACGCCGCGCGCAGGCCCTGCATCGACCAGCCCGCGGCCTTCAGGATGCGCGCGGGTCCCCTGGGCATGTGTCCGGTTTCGTCGGCCATTGCGAAGGTATCGCTCAACGCGCTCGGTCGCTGCGCGGCGGGAACTGGAACTGCATGCTGGTTTGGCTGCCGCGTCCGACCGGAAGCTGCCAATTTTGCCACAAGGGCGGTGTCGGGACCCGATCGGCTACCGTTTGGCGCGCCGGGGGCGCCGCAGGCCCGGTCCAGGTCCCGCTTCACCGGGCGCAACGGCCCCGCCTGGCAGCATGCGCGCACACCGCACGGGAGATCCGCATGCACCGGCACGCTGCTATCCTCGGACCGTTCTTCGCACTCGCCATGGGAGCCCTCATGAACCCAGCGTTCGCACAGGCCACACCCCGCCAGATGCAGGCGGGCGATGACGGCTATGCGCTGCTGCTCGAGACGGCCGGAGCGCCGCTGCAGGCTCGCCTGGGCCATGCCGTGTCACTGGACGTCGAGCGCCTCGACCGCCTCGGCAACTGGGCCTTCGTGCTCGGCACGCTGCGCGCCGCGGGCGGCGGACGCTTCGATTACCAGGGCACGCCGTTCGCCGCGGCCGCCGCGCAGGGCGGCATGTCCGATGTCTACGTCGCGCTCCTGCGCCGCGAGCCGGATGCCGGCGACGCCGACCAGGCCGCGGCGGCGGCACCCGCCGAGGCCGCCGCGCGCGACCAGGCCGGTGTCGAAGGCGCCGATGACGGCGGTTTCCCCCCCGGTGGCCGCTGGACGGTGCTCGATTTCGCGATCGGCCCGGGTGACGTGGCCTGGCTCGGCTGGCCGCAGGAACACGCCGCGCCGCGCGCCCTGTTCGGCTTCTGAACACGCCTCCGCGGCAACGGAAAAGGCCGGGCAATGCCCGGCCTTTTCCGTGGCACGCCAGGCGCGATCAGCCGCGCGGGCTGATGATCTCGTAGTTGCCGGACGCGCCGCCCCAGCTGATGCGCTGCGAGCCGTCGGCATTGACGTTGTTGGAGCCGATGAAGGTCGGCCTGCCGTTTTCCATGCCGGCGAACAGCACAACATGCGACTGGCCGTTGCGCTGCATCAGCACCACGTCGCCGGGGCGCGCATCGGCCAGCGCGACCGTCTGCCAGCCGTCGCCCTTCAGGTTGCCGGCCAGCGTGTCGACCGAAGCACTGGCCTGGCTGGCGTCAATCAGGCCCGCCTTCTGCAGGCAGGCGGAAACGAAATTTGCGCAGTTGACGTTGTTCGGCACCCAGCTCTGCATCGGCAGCTCGCTGCTGTGCTTGAGCTCGCCGGCATTGCGGCCGATGAACTGTTCGGCGATTGCGGCGGCGTTGTTGCCACCGACGATGGAAGACCCGCTCACGCCCTGCGTACCGGCCACCCCACCCGAGCCTCCGCTCCCGCCCGCATCACCCATGGCGCCCGGGATGTTCAGCGTATCGCCGGCGTAGATCAGGTCGGCATCCTTGATCTGCGCGTTGTTCGCCATCAGCGCGTCGACGCTGGTGCCGTAGCGCTGCGCGATATGCGACAGGGTATCGCCGCTGACGATGTGGTGGCTGCTGCCGATGGCGGTCATCGAGCTCTCCGTGCCGCGGGCTGCGCGGCTGCGTGGTCTACGCAACGGAGTCTCGGCGCGGGAGCTGGAGGCCACAACCCGGGGCCGGCCCCTATCGGGTTTACCCCAGGTCGCCCACGCCCGCCGGACGGGCCGGTGCCGCGGCCTACTCCTCGCGGAAGATCGCCGTGCCGCGCGAGCCGTCCGGCTTCACCCAGCCGCGGTACATGCCGGAGGTGTTGAACGGCATGGCGATGTTGCCGTCGGCATCAAGCGCGATCGCGCCGCCATCGCCTCCCAGGCCGGGCACCACGTTCATCAGCACCTCGTCGGCCGCCGCCTGCAGGCTGTCGCCGCGGTAGGCGACGCGCGCGCAGATGTCATGCGCCACCGCGGCGCGCAGGAAGAACTCGCCCCAGCCGGTGCCGGACACGCCGCAGCGGTCGTCGGCCCAGGTACCGGCGCCGATCACCGGCGAGTCGCCGACGCGCCCCCAGCGCTTGTTGGTCATGCCGCCGGTCGAGGTGGCGGCGGCGATGTGGCCCTGCGCGTCGAGTGCCACTGCGCCAACCGTGCCGAAGTACGTGCCCTTCAGGTCCGCCGGATCGGCGGCGCCGGACTGGCGCGCCGCCGCTTCGCGCGCCTGCGCCTGCTCGAGCTGCTCGCGGCGGTGGTCGGTATCGAACCAGCGGTTGGCGACGCGCTCGAGTTCCGGCCGGGTGTCGGCGAACGCCTCGGCGCCGTCGCCGATCAGCATGACGTGCGGCGAATGCTCCATCACCGCGCGCGCCAGGCGCACCGGGTTGCGGATCGTGGTCACCCCGGCCACCGCGCCCGCGCGGCGGGTGTGGCCCTCCATTACCGAGGCGTCCAGTTCATGGCGCCCTTCGGCGTTGAACACCGCGCCCTTGCCGGCGTTGAAGCGCGGCGACTCCTCCAGCGCGCGCACCGCCGCCTCGGCGGCATCCAGCGCGCTGCCGCCGCGGGCGAGCACGGCGTGTCCGGCATCGAGCGCACGGTCCAGGTCGGCGCGGATCGCCCGTTCCTCGCCGGCATCCAGCGCGTCGCGCTCGATGACCCCCGCACCGCCGTGGATCACCAGGGCGGTCGGACGGTCATTGGCATGGGCAGGGCTGGTCATGGCGAGCGTGGTCGTCAGCAGGAGGGCGATCAGGCGCATGGCGGATCCCCGTGGATGGACCGCAAGGATAGCCGACGCCAGCGCCGGCTACTGCGAGCGCAGGGCCTCGATCGGATCGAGCTGCGATGCCTTGCGCGCGGGGTAGTACCCGAAGAACAGGCCGGTCGCGATCGAGAAGCCCGCGGCCAGCGCAATCACCTGGCCGTTGAGCGCCACCGGGAGGTCGCCGAACCTGGCCACCAGCAGCGCACCGGCGATGCCGATCACGATGCCGAGCGCGCCGCCGATCAGCGACAGCAGCATCGCCTCCGCCAGGAACTGCCGGCGCACGTCGGTGGGCCCGGCGCCGACCGCCATGCGCAGCCCGATCTCGCGGATGCGCTCGGTGACCGACACCAGCATGATGTTCATGATGCCGATGCCGCCGACGATCAGCGAGATGCTGGCCACCGCGCCCAGCAGCAGCGACATCAGCCCCGTCGTGGCGGTGCGCGTGGCGACGATCTCGCTGATGTTGCGCACGCTGAAGTCGTCCTCCTTGCCGGGGCCGATGCGGTGACGCTGGCGCAACAGTGCTTCCACTTCGCCCTGGGCGTAGCCGATGTCGTCGGCGTCGGCCACGGTGAGCGCGACCTGCATCACCGCCCCCGGCGGCAGGCCCATGGCGCCGAGCAGGCGGCGCCGCGCGGTCTGCAACGGCACCATCATCACGTCGTCCTGGTCCTGGCCGAAGCCGCCCTGCCCCTTCGCCGCCAGCGTGCCGGTGACGACGAAAGGCACGCGGCCGATGCGGATGGTCTGGCCGACGCCGGAATCCTCGCCGAACAGTTCGCGGCGCACGGTGTCGCCGAGGATCACACCCTTCGCGGCGGCGCTGTAGTCCTGCGCGTCGAACGCCTCGCCCTCGGCGATGGTCCAGCCGTTGATGTCGAAGAAGTCCGGCTGCACGCCCTGCCAGCTGGTCGACCAGTTGTTCTCGGCATACACCACCTGCGTGCTGCCGCGCAGCGCGCCCGCGACGTACTGCACCTCGGGGATCTCGTCGCGGATCGCGTCGACGTCGCCTTCGGTGAGCGTGTAGAAACTGCTGCCGCTCATGCGCGCGCCACCCTGGCCACGGCCCGCACCCGGCGAGATGTCAAGCCGCTGCGAGCCGAGGCCTGCGACCATCTTGTCGATCTCGGCCTGCGTGCCCTGGCCGACCGAGACCATCACGATCACTGCCGCGATGCCGATGATCACGCCCAGCGAGGTCAGCACGCTGCGCATCCAGTTGCCGCGCAGGGCGTGGATGGCGGTGCGCAGGATGTCGCTGAACTTCATGGCGCTGCCCCGGCGTGCTCGGTGTGCAGTTCGCCGTCGCGCATCACGCAGATGCGGTCGGCGTGGGCGGCCACTTCGGCGTCGTGGGTGATCAGGATGACGGTGTGACCGTCGTCGCGCAGGCGCTTGAACAGCGCCAGGATCTCCTCGCCGGTCTTCGAATCGAGCGCGCCGGTGGGTTCGTCGGCCAGCAGGATCGGCGGCCTGTTGATGAGCGCGCGCGCGATCGCCACGCGCTGCTGCTGGCCACCCGACAGCTCGTTGGGCCGGTGCCCGCCGCGCTCGCCCAGGCCCACCGCGGCCAGCGCCTCGCGCGCGCGCTCCTGGCGTTCCGCAGGCGGGATACGGGCATAGCCGAGCGGCATTTCCACGTTCTCCAGCGCCGTCATCCGCGGCAACAGGTGGAAGCCCTGGAACACGAAGCCGATCTTGTCGCGGCGCAGGATCGCAAGCTCCTCGGCATCCAGCGTGGACACGTCCTCGCCGTCGCAGCGGTAGCTGCCCGAGCTGGGCTTGTCGAGGCAGCCGATCAGGTTCATCAGCGTCGACTTGCCCGAGCCCGACGGTCCCATGATCGCGATGAAATCACCGCGTTCGATACGCAGGTCCACGTCGCGAAGCGCGACCACTTCGGCCTCGCTGCCGGGCGAGTACACCTTGCCCAGGCCGCGGGTCTCGATCACCGGCACGCCGCCGGTCATTTCGCGGGGCGCTCGCCGGTCACCAGCAGGTCGCCGGCGTCGAGCGCGCCCGACAGTTCGGTGTCGGTGCCGTCGCTGGCGCCGACCCGCACCAGTACCGGCTGCGGGCTGCCGTCGACCAGCTTGTACACGGTGGCGCGCGTGGCGCCGACCAGCGCCGTCAGCGCCGCATCCCACCTGGCGGCCTGGCTGTCATCGAGGCTGCCGCGGAAGGCGGCGAAATCCTCGCGGAAGCGCTGCAGCATGCGCTGGCGCACCTGCGCGGCCGCACCCGCGCCGCCGCCGCCACCGCCGGACATCGCCACCGTCCGCGGACCGCCCCCCGGGCCACCGCCCGCGCCACCGGCACGCGGTGCGGCCTGGCGTGCCGCCTGGCGCGCCTGCACCGCCGCCAATGCGGCGTCGAACGCCGCCTGCTGCGGGGGCGTGAGGTCCAGGCCTCCGGACACGCCGGCAAGGTCCGACGCGACCCCGTTGCGCGCGCCGCCCGGCGGCATCGCCGCCGCCGCCCCTTCGGCGCCGGTGGGTTTGTAGCGCAGTGCGGCGTTGGACACCTTGAGCACGTCGTCGCGGCGGCTGACCTCGATCTCGGCATTCACGGTCAGGCCCGGCAGCAGGGTGCCGTCGCTGTTGTCCACCGTGACCACCACCGGATAGGTGACCACGTTGCTGGTGTTGGTGGCGGCCAGGCGCACCTGGTCCACGACGCCGCGGAACTGGCGATCGGCGAAGGCGTCGGCGGTGAAGCTCACGCTTTGCCCGGCCTTGACCTGGCCGATGTCGGCCTCGTCGACGGCCAGCTCGATCTTCATCTTCGACAGGTCTTCGGCGATCGTGAACAGCTCCGGCGCCTGCAGGCTGGCGGCCACGGTCTGGCCGGCCTCGATGGTCCGCGTCAGCACCACGCCGTCCACCGGCGAACGGATCACCGTGCGATCAAGGTTGATGCGCGTGGTGCGCGTGGCGGCGCTCTGCTGCTGGATCTGCGCCTGCGCCGCGCGCACCTGGGCCTGCGCCTGCTCGCGGGCCGCGCGCGCCAGGTCGATGTCGCTGCGTGCCACCAGTTGGCGGTCGCCGAGTTCGGCCTTGCGGCGATAGTCGAGCTCGGCGTTGCGCAGCGTCGCCTGCGCCTGGCTGAGCGAGGCCTGCGCGCTGGCGATCTGCGCCGAGCCCTGCTCGATCTGCGCCTGGTAGCTGCTGGGATCGATGCGCGCCAACACCTGCCCGCTTTCCACCTTGTCGTTGAAATCGACCAGCACCTCCGTGACCTGGCCGGAGATCTGGCTGCCCACCACCACGGTGGAGATCGCGCTCAGCGTGCCGGTGGCGGAGATCGCCATGCGGATGTCGCCCCGCTGTACTTCGGCAGTGCGGTACGCGCTTTCCTGGCTGGCACCGCGCGAGCCGTTCCACCAGGCGCCAGCCACGGCGAGCGCGGCGATCGCAACGGCGACAAGGAGGTATGGCCGGGCGCGACGCCTGGTGGGCTTGGATCGTGTGCTCATGCGGTCTGCGGCTGCTGGCTGGGGTCGGGAGGCTAACGCATCAGCGCGGCCGGCGTTGACCGCGCACCGCCACGCACGACGCACGGTTCAGTGCTGCACGCGCGCCGCCGCGAATTCAATGGTGACGGTGGTGCCCTGCCCGGCAACGCTGTCGATTCGCAGCGGCCAGCCGGCGCGCTCGCTCAACTGGCGCGCGATGGCCAGGCCCATGCCCTTGCCGCCCACGTACTGGTTGGCGCGGAAAAAGGGCTCGAACACCCGCTCAAGGACCTGGTCGTCCATGCCGATGCCGGTGTCGCGGATCTCGATGCGGTTGCGCCGCACCACCACGTCGATGCGCCCGGACTCGGTGAAGAAACAGGCATTGTTGAGCAGGTTGCTGAGCATCACCGCCATCGCGCGCGACGACCCACGCAGGCGCGGTGCCGCTTCCTCGTGCAGGGCCAGCACCACGCCCGGCTTGTCGGCCAGCATCTCGCGCGCATCCTCGACCGCGTTGGCGGCCAGGGCGAGCAGCTCGAACTCTTCCTCGGGACCCGGAACGTCTTCCCGCGCGAGGATCAGGAAGGCATCCAGCACGCCTTCCATCTCGCGCGCGGCAAGCTGGATGCGGCCCAGCGAACGCTGCATGCGCGGCGGCGTTTCGGGATCGCCGCGCAGCATGTCGGCCGCCACGCGGACCACGGCCAGCGGCGTGCGCAGCTCGTGGCTGGCCTCGCGGGTGAAGTCGCGCTCGCGGCGCATGAAGGCCTGGGTGCGCTCCGTCAGGCCGCGCAGCGCTTCATTGAGCAGCCGCACCTCGCGCCCGACCTCGCCGGGAAGGCGTCCGGGATCGATGGCGTCGAGATCCGGCGCGCGCGGATCCCACCGCGCCACCTCGCCGGCCATCTGCGTGACCGGCAGCACCATCTGCCTGGCAATGCGGTAACTGAGCCAGCTGACCGCGGCGATCGCGATCGACGCCAGCAGCACCGCGATGAACAGCGTCCAGGTGGCCACCCGGTCGACGAGCGCGAACGACATGTTGATGTACAGCCGCCCGCCCCGCTGCTCCTCGACCAGCAGGCGATGCCGCACCCCGGCGATGCGCAGGTTGTGCAGGCCGGGTGCCAGGCGTGCATAACCGGCGGGCACGGCCGCGTCCCCGCCTCCGCTGGAGGGGACGAACCAGGCATGCACGGTCGCGGTCCCGGGGACCGGATGCGCGGGATCCCTGGCGCGCCCGTCCTCGAACGCGCGCGCCTCGGCGCGGATGCGTTCGGCGGTCAGCCAGTCGCGTGCCAGCGATCCCGACGCGTACAGCACGACCGCCACGGCGACCACCGCGAGTACCGCCTGGACGATGAACACGCGCCGCAGCTTGTGGGGCAACCCCTGTGGCATCGACGAAGAAGACCGTCAGGCTGGCGGCTGTTCGATGTCCGCGATGCGATAGCCGGCGCTCTGCACGGTATGCAGCAGCGGCTTGTCGAACGGCTTGTCGATGGTCTTGCGCAGGTTGTAGAGATGGCTGCGCAGGGTGTCGGAGTCGGGCAGGCTGTTGCCCCAGATCTCGCGCTCGATTTCCTGGCGGTTGACCACCCGCGGCGACTCGCGCATGAGGATCGTGAGCAGCTTCAACCCGATCGGGGACAGCTGCAGCTCGCTGCCGCCGCGCGTGGCGCGAAGGCTGGCCGGGTCCAGGACCAGGTCCGCGACCTTCAACACCTCCGACCCCACCTGGCGACGCTCGCGGCGGATCAGGGCGCGAAGGCGCGCCTCGAGCTCCTGGATCGCGAACGGCTTGGTGAGGTAGTCGTCGGCGCCGGCACCCAGGCCGGTGAGCTTCTCGTCGAGCGTGTCGCGCGCGGTCAGCATCAGCACCGGCGTGGACTTGCGCGCTTCCTCACGCAGCCGCTTGCAGACTTCAATGCCGTCCAGCCGCGGCAGCATGAGGTCCAGCACGATCACGTCGTAGTTGTTCTCCGCGGCCAGCCGGTACCCGTCGAGGCCATCGGCGGCGTAATCCACCTCGAACCCCTTCCCCTCCAGGTACTCACCGACCATTTCCGAAATATTGCGGTTGTCCTCGACGATCAGGACAAGCCCACCCGGCTCCTGCGATCCGCGCATATGTGCTCCATTCCAAGGCAGTCTTCAGCTTTGTGAAAGGCTGCCGTGCGGCAGGTCTACGCGCCGTGAAGACGGCACCGGACATCGTCGGCGCGGGAGGTCAGAACGGGATGCGGCGGGTCAGGATGTCCTTGAACATGACCCAGTCGCCGGCGAACGAGTACAGCGGATGCCGGAACGTGGCCGGGCGGTTCTTCTCGAAGACGTAATGCCCGACCCAGGCGAACCCGTAGCCGCAGGCCAGCGCCCCCAGCAGCCACAGGCCATTGCCGCGCAGGATGGCGATGAGGACGCAGGCCAGCGCACCGCAACTGCCGGCGAAATGCAGCCGTCGCGAGGTGCGGTTGGCGTGCTCGGACAGGTAGAACGGATAGAACTCGCGGAAGCTGGCGAAACGCGACATCCCGTCCCTCGTTCTCAGTTGTCCTCGCGCGCCTTGGCGAGATCCCAGTAGCGATCCTGCTCTTCCAGCGACAGCCCCTGCAAGCCGGTGCCGTCCGATGCGGCCAGCGCCTCCATGCTGCGGAAGCGGCGCTCGAACTTCTGGTTGGCGCGGCGCAGCGCCGATCCGACATCGACCCTGGCGTGCCGCGCCAGATTGGCCGCGACAAACAGCAGGTCACCGATCTCCGCCTCGATGCGGTCACGCGCCGCCGCGTCGCCGGGCTCGCGCGCCACCGCGGCGAACTCGACGCGCACCTCCTCCAGCTCCTCCTCGAGCTTGGCGATCACCGGCGCGGGGCCGGGCCAGTCGAACCCGACCCGCGCCGCGCGGTGCTGCAGCTTGGTGGCGCGCTGCCACTCCGGCAGGCCGCGGGCGATGCCGGCAAGCGCGGAGGTGTCGGCGTCGCCGGCGGCCGCGCGTTCGGCGCGCTTGATGGCGTCCCACTCGCGCAGCACGCCCTCGGCGTCGTCGTGGGTGGCGTCGCCGAACACGTGCGGGTGGCGGCGCTCCATCTTTTCCGAGATCGCGTTGGCGACGTCGTCGAAGCCGAACGCGCCCTGCTCCGACGCCATCTGCGCATGGAACACCACCTGCAGCAGCAGGTCGCCCAGCTCCTCGCACAGCGCAGGCAGGTCGCCGCGGTCGATCGCGTCGGCGACTTCGTAGGCCTCTTCGATCGTATACGGCGCGATGCTCGCGAAGTCCTGCTCGAGATCCCAGGGGCAGCCGCCATCGGGGTCGCGCAGCCGCGCCATGATCGCCAACAACCGCTGCATGGGGTCGCGCTGTCCGGACACGTGTTGCTCCCTGGAAAACTTTTCTTGCCGCTGATTTGCGCGGATTGCCCTAAATCCAGTCCCGCCACGGCAGCTGCGGATCGCCCAGGGCGATGAAGTCGCCGTTGAGCAGGGTGTCGCGCTGGTTGTAGCGGAACGGACGGCCCCGCGGATCGAGGACGCAGCCGCCGGCGGCTTCGAGGATCGCCTGGCCTGCGGCGGTATCCCACTCGCTGGTCGGGCCGAAGCGGGGATAGGCGTCCATGCCGCCCTCGGCCAGCAGGCAGAACTTGAGCGACGAGCCGAGGCCGATGGTGTCGTGTTCGCCGATGCGCGCCATCAGCGCGGCGGTGCGGGTGTCGAGGTGCGAGCGGCTGGCGGCGACGCGCAGGGGCGCGGTCGCGGGGCGCCGGGTGCGGATGGCGGATTCGCCATCGGCATCGCAGCGCCAGGCGCCTGCGCCGGGCGTGCCATGCCAGAGCGTGCCGGTCACCGGCGCCTGGATCACGCCGAAGACCGGCACGCCGTCGTCCACCAGCGCGATGTTGACGGTGAACTCGCCGTTGCGCTTGATGAACTCGCGGGTGCCGTCGAGCGGGTCGACCAGCCAGAAGCGGCGCCAGGCGTGGCGCGTGGCGGGTGGCACCTGCGCCGACTCCTCCGACAGCACCGGGATGTCGGGCGTGAGCGCGGCGAGGCCCGCGACGATGCAGCGGTGCGCGGCCATGTCGGCGGCGGTCAGCGGGCTGGCGTCGGCCTTGTGTTCGACCGCGAACTCGCCGGCGTACACCGCCATGATCGCGGCCGCGGCGTCGCGCGCGATCGCCTGCACGGCGGCGCGCACGCCCTCAGCCAGCGGCATGGTGCGCCAGCCAGTCACGGACGATGAACAGCGCGGCGATCGAGCGGCCTTCCGAGAAGTCCTCGCGCAGGATCAGCTCGTGCAGGCGGTCGATGCGCCACGGCACCACTTCGAGCTCTTCCGGCTCGTCGCCGGGCAGGCGTTCGGGATACAGGTCGCGCGCCAGCACCAGATGGGTCTGATGGCTCATGTAGGTGGGCGCAAGGGTCAGCACGCGGAGCACGTCGATCCGGTGCGCGCCGTAGCCGGCCTCTTCCTTGAGCTCGCGGTTCGCGGCCTCGACCGGCGTCTCACCGGCGTCGATGCGGCCCTTGACCAGGCCCAGCTCGTAGCGGTGTACGCCGGCGGCGTACTCGCGCACCAGCAGCACGGTGTCGGCGTCGAGCATCGGCACCACCACCACCGCGCCATGGCCGCGGCCATGCAGGCGCTCGTAGCGGCGGCGCTCGCCGTTGCCGAACTCGATGTCCAGGTGCTCGAGGCGGTAGGGGCCGGCATCGCTCTCGGTGATGCCGTGGATGATCGGCAGCCGGCGGCTCATCGCCACGCCCGCGCGGCCACTCGGGCGATAATGCAGCGATGTCCGACAAGGCGATCCACGATCCCGCCATTCTAGCCGAGCCCGGCAGCTGGCGTTCCCGCGACCTGGCCGTGGTCTGGCACCCGTGCACGCAGATGCGCGAGCAGGCCGGCGAGCTGCCGATGCTCGAGGTCGCGCGCGGCGACGGTGCCTGGCTGGTCGGCCACGACGGCCGGCGCACGCTGGACGCGGTCAGCAGCTGGTGGACCAACATCCATGGCCACGCCGAACCGCGCATCGCCGAAGCGGTGGCGCGCCAGGCGCGCACGCTGGAGCATGTGATCCTGGCCGGTGCCACGCACCCGGGCGCGGTCGAGCTGGCCGAGCGCCTGCTCGCGCTGGCGCCGCGCCAGGCCGGCCGCGCGCCGCTGGCCAAGGTGTTCTATGCCGACAACGGCTCGGCGGGCGTGGAAGTCGCGCTGAAGATGGCGTTCCAGTGGTTCCGCAACCGCGGCGACGAGCCGCGGCGCACGAAGTTCGCCGCGCTGTCCAACGGCTACCACGGTGAGACCATCGGCGCGCTCTCGGTGGGCGACATCCCGCTGTACCGCCGCGTCTACGCGCCGCTGCTGCTGGAGGCGATGTTCACGCCGTCGCCGGATGCCTACCTCGCACGACCGGGCCAGTCCGCGGCAAGCTGCGCCGAAGACGCGGCCGACGCGCTGGCGCGCCTGTTCGATGACCATCCCGGAGAGTTCTGCGCGCTGATCCTGGAGCCGCGCCTGCAGTGCGCCGGCGGCATGCGCATGCACGACCCGGTGTACCTGAAGCGCGCGCGCGAGCTGTGCGACGTGCACGGCGTGTTCCTGATCGCCGACGAGATCGCCACCGGCTTCGGGCGCACCGGCACGATGTTCGCCTGCGAGCAGGCCGGCATCATGCCCGACCTCATGTGCCTGTCGAAGGGCCTGACCGGCGGCTTCCTGCCGCTGGCGGCGGTGCTGGCCACGCAGGCGATCTACGACGGCTTCCTCGACGACACGCGCGAACGCGCGTTCCTGCATTCGCACAGCTACACCGGCAACCCGCTGGCCTGCGCCGCGGCGCTGGCATCGCTCGACATCTTCGCCAGCGACGATGTCATCGCCCGCACCCAGGCCACTGCCGCGAAGATGGCTGCGCTGGCCGCGCCGTTCGCGTCGCTGCCGCACGTCGCCGACGTCCGCCAGGCCGGCATGGTGGTGGCCTTCGAACTGGCGCGCGACGGCAACCGTGCGACACCGTTCGCCGCGTCCGACAAGGTCGGCCTGCGCGCGCACCGCGAGGCCATCGAGCGCGGCGTACTGCTGCGCCCGCTCGGCGACATCCTCTACTGGATGCCTCCCTACTGCATCGACGACGACCAGCTGGCGCTACTCGCCGAGACCACGGCGGCGGCGATCGCGGCAGGCACATGCGCCTGACGCGCGCCTGGGTCGACGCCCCGCTCGCGCCGGGCCAGCGGCTGGCGCTGCCGGAGGACGCCGCGGCCCACCTGCTCCGCGCGCTGCGGCTTGACGTGGGCGACGCGTGCGTGCTGTTCAACGGCGACGGCCACGACTATGACGCGCGCGTGGTCGCGGCCGGCAAGCGCGGTGGCGAGGTCGAGGTCCTGGCATCGCGCGTGGTGGAGGCCGAGTCGCCGCTGCGCATCATGCTGCTGCAGGGCGTGGCGCGCGGCGAAAAGATGGATCTGATACTGCAGAAGGCTACCGAACTCGGCGTAGCCGGGTTTGTACCTGTCAACAGCGAGCGCAGCGAGGTGCGGCTCGATGCCGCGCGGTCCGCAAAACGCGTGCAGCACTGGCAGGGTGTGGTGGCCTCCGCGTGTGAACAGAGCGGGCGCGCGCGGCTGCCTTCCGTTGCGGCTCCGCTGGGCCTCGCCGAAGCCCTGCTGTCACTGCCTGGCGACGGCCTGCGGCTGACGCTCGACCCCGGCGCGGCAACTGGCATCCACGCACTGTCCTTGCCGCCATCGGCCACGGTGGTGGTCGGTGTTGGCCCGGAAGGCGGCTGGTCGCCGCGCGACCGCGAGCAACTCCTTGCAGCCGGCTTCTCCGGGGTGCGGCTGGGGCCGCGGATCCTGCGTACCGAAACCGCCGGCATCGCCGCGGTCAGCGTGTTGCAGGCGACGTTCGGGGATCTTCGCTAGCCGGACAGCGCGGACGCGAGCGGGCCGCCTTGGGCTCAGGCGGCAAGCGCGTCGCGGATCGCGCCTTCCAGCGCGTCCACGTCAGGCAGCAGTGCCGGCTCGTTGTTGAGCAGCACGCGCATGCGCACGGCGGTCGGCAGTGCCTGGTCGCCTTCGTCATCGGCGGTCTCTTCCACCAGCGCGTCGCGCGCCACCGTCACCAGGCGCGGGAAGCCCTGGGTCAGCAGCGCGACATGCGGAAGCTTGGGGTCGTCGCCGAGGGCCTTGAGCACGACGACCTTGCTGCCAAGCCCACCGACTTCATCGGCGAGGCCGGACAGGCGCGAGAACGACACCAGCGGCAGCTGCCAGCCACGCCAGCGGATGCGGCCCAGCAGCCACTGCGGGGCACCCTCGACCGGCTCGGGCTCGGCGAACGACAGGACCTCGGCGATCGTGGCGTTGGGCAGCAGCAGGCGCGCGCCTGCGACCTGGATCAGGACACCGCGGATCTCGGCATTGGCGTGGGCGTTCATGTCGGTCCTCAACTTGGCCAGCGGTCGCGCAGCTGCTGCGCGAGGTCGGCGGGATCGGCGGCCGCGGCGCCACGCGCAATCAGCGCGTCGGCGGCAGCCGCGTCGTAGCAGGTCCCCGGGGACTGGGCCATCACCAGCGCGCCCTCCATGGCCAGCGCCATGGCACGTTCGGCGCGGACCGGATCACTGCCACTCAGGAACAGCAGTGCGCTGTCGCCGGCAGGCAGCGCCGCCACGGGGTCGCGCGCGTCGTGCTCATCGACTGCCGCGAACACCAGGCGCGCACGGTCGGCGACAACCACCAGTTCCGGCGGCAGGAAGTAGATCGTGGCGGCCTCGGCGGCCTGGCCGTCCTCCGCCAGCGCCACCGGCAGCGGCGTCGCGCGCTCCATCTGCTTCACCAGGCGGTCGTAACGGCCACCATCGAGCTGCAGGCGCACCAGCACGGCACGCGGGAATCCTTCGGGCAGGTTGCCAAGCAGCTGGCGCACCGCATCCGGTCCGCCGAGCCCTCCCTCGACCAGCACCGCGCCGCGCAGCGTGCCATGGCCGTAGCTGTCGAATTCCGCCAGCGACAACCCGCCGAGGCGGCTTTCCAGGGCATCGAGATCGACCGGCTGCACGGCAGGCCGGCTGGCCAGCGGCGCATCGTCATTGGCCAGCGACAGGCCATCGCCAAGCGCGAGCATGTCGGCCGTGCCGCCCTCGGCGCTGGCGTCGATGCCGTCGGGGCCAGCCATATCGACGCCGTCCGCTGCTGGCGCCTCGGGGTCGACCAGGCTGAACCCGGACCCGTCATCGACGTCCGCCGGCGACGGCACGTCGCCGGACGTGGCTTGCGCCTGCTCGGCCAGCAGCGCGGCAAGCGCCGGGTCGTCGGCAAGCGAGATGTCGTAATCGCCGCCGGCGGCCGACGAGGACCAGTCCATGTCTTCGACGGACAGCAGACCGGACAAGCCAGGGTCCGTCGCCTCGTCGGCGAACACGTCCGCGCGGGGAACGTCGGCGGCAAGTTCATGCGCCGTGTCCGCCATCGCCTCGAGGTCGAGCGTGGCGCCGTCGAACTCGCGTGCCGGCAGCGGTCCCGGATGCGGGTGGAGGGTGTGTTCGTCTTCCGCGCCGGGTGGCAGCACGTCGTGGTGGCGGTTGAGCTTGGCGGCGAGATGGCGCACCCAGCGCGCCGCGTCCCAACCGTCGCGCTGCGCGGCAAGCTCGGCCTCGTCGAACACCACCACGACCGCGGGGTCCATGAGCAGCGCGTCATAGCGTTCCAGCGCGTCCTCGATCGCCGGCTCCAGCGCCACCAGCACCGCCTGCGGCGCGAGCGCCAGGGCCTCGGCCGGATCGGCGGTGACCGGGTCGGCCGCCAGCGCGAGCTCCGCGCCGGCGTCGGCGACCGCGGCTTCCAGGCGCGTGCGCGCCTCGCCGGGACGCGCCAGCAGCAGGACGCGGATCTTGTCGCTCGCGGCGTCAGGCATCTTCGCGTTTCAGCTTCAGCAGGTCGTAGACGTTGCGGACCAGTTCGTTCTCCTGGTACGGCTTGCCGAGGTAGCGATCCACGCCGATCTCGAACGCGCGCTGGCGATGCTTCTCGCTGGTACGCGAGGTGATCATCACGATCGGCACGTTCCGCAGGCGCGGGTCGGCCTTCATGATGGTGGCAAGTTCGTAGCCATCCATCCGCGGCATCTCGATGTCCAGCAGCATCAGGTCCGGGACCCGATCCGCCATCCGCTCGAGCGCGTCCACGCCGTCCTTCGCCGTCGCGACCTCGAAGTTGTGGCGCTCGAGCACGCGGCCGGTGACCTTGCGCATGGTGATCGAGTCGTCGACCACCATCACCAGCGGCACCGGGCGCTGCTCCTGCACCACCACCGGCTCGACATCGCGCGGCATGGTGGCCTGGCGGCGCACCAGCGGCGCCACGTCGAGGATCACCACCACGCCGCCGTCGCCCATGATGGTGGCGCCGAAGATGCCCGGAATCGAGGCGACCTGCGGCCCCACCGGCTTCACCACGATCTCGCGGCTGCCGATGATCTGGTCGACCGCGACCGCCGCGCGCAACTCGCCCGAGCGCACCAGCAGCACCGGCATCTGCATCTGGCCCTCGGCCTTCGCCGCGCCATGGCCGACCAGTCCGCCGAGGTCGTGGACGACGTAGTCCTCGCCACCGTAGGAGTAGCTGGCGCCGGGCTTCTCGAACTCGTCGCGGGCGATGCGCCCGACGCCGCGCACCGACGCGATCGGCACCGCGAAGCTGGTGTCGGCGATCTTGACGAACACCGCCTGGGTCACCGCCAGCGTCTGCGGCAGGCGCAGGATGAAGGTCGTGCCCTCGCCCTTGCGGGTGCGGATGTCCAGCGTGCCGCCGAGCTGGCGCACTTCGCTGGCCACCACGTCCATGCCGACGCCGCGGCCGGCCAGGCGGCTGACCTCATCGACCGTGGAGAAGCCCGGCTCGAAGATCAGCATGTCGAGGTCGGCATCGGCCATCACGGCGTCCGCGCGCAGCAGGCCGCGCTCCTCGCCACGCCGGCGGATCGCGGCGCGGTCCAGGCCGGCGCCGTCGTCGCCGACCTCGAGCACCACTTCCGAACCCTCGCGGCGCACCGCGATGTGCACGGTGCCTTCTTCGGGCTTGCGCGCCTTGCGACGCTGCTTGGGCAGCTCGAGTCCGTGCGCCACCGCGTTGCGCAGCATGTGCTCGAGTGGCGCGGTCATGCGTTCCAGCACGTTGCGGTCGAGCTCGCCATGCGCGCCGTCCAGCTTGAGCTGCACGTGCTTGCCGGTATCGCCGGCGGCCTGGCGGACCACGCGGCGCAGGCGCGGCACCAGTCCGTCGAACGGCACCATGCGCGTGCGCATGAGGCCTTCCTGCAGTTCCGAGCTCACGCGCGACTGCTGCAGCAACAGGGTTTCGTACTGGCGCGTCAGGTCGTCCAGCGTGCCCTGCAGGCTGGTCAGGTCGGCCGCGGACTCGCCGAGCGCGCGCGACAGCTGCTGCAGCGTGGAGAAGCGGTCGAGCTCGAGTGGATCGAAGGTCGCGTCGCCGGTGTCCTGCTCGCGCTGGTAGCGGGCGACGATCTGCGCTTCGGTCTCGATGTCGAGGCGGCGCAGCTGGTCGCGCAGACGCATGTTGGTCTGCTCCATCTCGCCCATCGCACCACGGAACGCGCCCAGCTGCTGTTCCAGGCGGGCGCGGTAAATCGCCACCTCGCCGGCGTAGTTGACCAGGCGGTCGAGCAGGTCGGCGCGGATGCGCACCTGTTCCTGCGGCGCGCGGACGGCGATGTCGTCGTCGTCGCCGGCAAGCGGGCCGGTGCTCATCGGCGCCGACAGCGGCTTCAGTTCAACCTTGGGCGCCGGCACGCGCGCGGCATCGACACCCGCCGCATGCGCCGCCAGGTCGTCGCCGCGGGCACGTGAATCGAACGCGTCGATCAAGGCCTGCGAGGCGCTGATGGCACGGCCTTCGCCCACCCGCAGGACCATGGCATGCAGGCGGTCGAAACCGCGCTCGAGCAGCGGCACGTCACCGCGGCCGAGGTCGAAGCGCTGCTCCGCCACGGCTTCCAGCAGCGATTCCATCGCGTGGCCCAGCTCGCCGATGGCGAACACACCGGCCATGCGCGCGCCACCCTTCAGGGTGTGCAGGTCTCGCTGCATGCCGACCACCGGCTCGCGGTCGCCGGGCGTTTCGCGCAGGCGGGCCAGCAGGCTGTCGGAGTGGTCGAGCAGGTCGCGACTCTCCTCGACAAAGATGTCGATGAGTTCCGGGTCCAGGCCGGTGAAGTCGAACGCCGCATCCGGATCCTGGTCGAGCGCGATCGCCGCCAGCAGGCTGGCCACCGCGGGGTCGATGTCGTGGCGGCCGTCGATCGCGGCCGCGAGTTCCTCGGCCTCGAAGGCTTCGGCGTCGAGGCGCTCGGCTTCGAGGCGTTCGGCCTCGGCACGTTCGGCGTCGATGCGCTCGGCGTCGGCGCGTTGCGCTTCGGCAAGCTCGGCTTCCAGCTGCTCGAGTTCGAGGCGTTCGGTTTCCGCGCGCTCGGCTTCGGCGTGCTCCGCCTGGGCGACTTCTTCGGCGGCCATCGCGGCTTCGCGCTGCTCGAGCTCCAGGCGCTCCGCCTCCTGGCGCTCCGCGGCGATGCGCTCGGCTTCGGCACGTTCTTCGGCGGCGATCTCGGCTTCCAGCTGCTCGAGCTCGACGCGTTCGGCTTCCAGGCGCTCCGCTTCGATCCGGCCGGACTCGAGAAGTCCGGCTTCGAGCGCATCGAGTGCGGTGCGCTCGGCCTCGAGGGACGCCGGATCGGCCGCCAGAGCGCCATCCGCCAGCAGGTCGACGCCCGCGATGCCGGCTTCGGCGGACGCGACTTCGAGGCGCTCCGCGTCAGTGCGGTCGGCCTCGATGCGCTCGGCTTCACTGCGCTCTGCTTCCAGGCGCTCTGCCTCGACACGCTCCACTTCAAGGCGCTCGGCCTCGAGGCGGTCCGCTTCGACACGCTCGGCTTCAAGGCGTTCGACTTCGAGGCGTTCGGCTTCGAGGCGCTCGGCTTCGGCGCGCTCTTCCGCGGCGATGTCGGCTTCAAGCTGCTCGAGTTCAAGGCGTTCGGCTTCGATACGTTCGGCTTCGACGCGTTCGGCTTCGAGCCGCTCGGCTTCGAGGCGCTCTGCTTCGAGGCGCTCTGCTTCGAGGCGTTCGGCTTCGAGGCGTTCGGCTTCGAGGCGTTCGGCTTCGAGGCGCTCGGCTTCGAGACGCTCTGCTTCGAGACGCTCTGCTTCGAGACGCTCGGCTTCGAGACGCTCGGCTTCGAGGCGTTCGGCTTCGAGGCGTTCTGCCTCCAGGCGTTCGGCCTCCAGGCGCTCTGCGTCCGCATCCACGTCGTCTTTGACGATCGCGGTGGCATCGTCATGCCTGGCCTGGAAGCTCGCATATGGGCTCAGGTCGAGCGCGACCAGATCCGGCGACTGGCCGATCCAGGCCGGCATTCCGCTGTCGTCCGCGCCGGCGTCGGTCTCGGTGGCCTGCGCATCCTGCGGGGCCAGCCTGATGTCCGGCAGGGCGTCGCGCAGGCCCACCAGGCGCGCGGCCAGGGCCAACGCCACCGGCACCTGCGGCGCGGGCGCGTGCAGGCCAACCAGGGCGGCGCGGGCCACCTCGGTGAGCTCGCCGATCGCGGCCACGCCTTCCACGGAAGCCGGAGTGCCGCCTGCGAGCAGGCGACGGATATAGCCTTCGGCGGGCGCCACGACCTGCGCGACCGACGGCACTTCGGTCATCGCGAAGGCACCGTTCATGGTGTGCAGCGCGCGCAGCAGTTCTTCGCTGGCCACGGTCGGCGCGTCGGCGGCACGAGCCACCCAGGCATCGACCGTCACCAGGTGTCCGGCCACCTCGGCGTCGAGGATTTCCAGCAGCAGGGCGTCGACCGACGCCGGCATCATTTCGATCTCGGCACGCGGCGCATCGGCCAGCGGGGCGATCGCGTCGCGCCCGGCATCGGCATCGGCATCGGCCAGTCCAGCCTCGGCGGCGACCGTGTCTTCGGCAGGCACATCATCGCCGGCCACTTCCACCGCCACCGCGTGCTCGGGCATGCCTTCGTCGCCGGCGGCGATGCGCTCGGCGGACGCCTGCATGCGGGCCAGGTCGACCTGCACCGGGCCGTCGCCGCGCAGCGCGGCCTGCAGCTGCGGGAGGGTGTAGAAGGCCTGGTCGACCATCGCCACCACGGCGGGGCTGGCGACGCGCGTGCCCTCGAGCACGCGATTGAGCATGTGCTCGACCTTCCAGCTGAATTCACCCAGCGTGCGCGCGCCTACCAGGCGCCCGCTGCCCTTGAGG
The DNA here is from genome assembly GCF_014764385.1 of Luteimonas sp. MC1825. NCBI lineage: Bacteria > Pseudomonadati > Pseudomonadota > Gammaproteobacteria > Lysobacterales > Lysobacteraceae > Luteimonas > Luteimonas sp. MC1825. Next base: position 2,201,874 of record NZ_CP061714.1, read on the forward strand.
GTGTGGAACACGCGGCGGATGGGGCGCAGGCGCTCCATGTCGTCCGGCTGTGCGCGCCACAGCGGCAGCAGCTGGTCGAGGTTGTCGATTTCCTCGGCGAACTCCTCGAGGAACACCTCGCGGATCTCGTCGTCGATCTCGTCGCCGGTGGCTTCGAAGCCGCCTTCGGCGCGTGCGATCGCGGGCGCTGGCGCCGCTGCGGGCATGGCCGCGGGTGTCTCCACGGGCGCGGGCAAGGTGGCCCGCGCGCCGTCGTCGTCGCGGTCACGGTCGATGAGCGCCGCGACCGTGCGCTCGATGTCCGCTTCGCTGAAGACCGCCTGCGCGTCGTCGCCGGACGCATCGGACGATACGGCGGCGTCGGTCTCGCGTTCAGCCGGCAGCGGCCAGTAACCCAGCGTTTCCAGGCTCTGGCGGGTGACGTCGAGGATCTCGTCGCGGTTGAACCTGTTCTCGCGCAGCGCCTCGAGGTAGTACTCGAGGCTTGCCAGCGCATCGGCGAACGTGTCCAGCTGGCGGCCATTGGGCACGCGGCGGGAGCCGATCAGTTCGGCCTCGGTGTAACGGCGCACCCCGGTGAGGTACGCGGCCGGCACCGGCAGCTCGAGCATCTGCAGCGCGCCCGAGACTTCCTGCAGCAGGCGCGGCACCTCGGCCAGTTCGGCGTGGTCCCAGCTGGTCTCGATGAAGGCGACGAATGCCTGGCGCGCATCGGCGAAGTTGGCGATGGCCTCGCGGACCAGCACCTCCAGCACCTTGCGCGACTCGGTGGAGAACAGGTCGTCCTCGTCGCCGCCATCCTCGTCGCCCGCGCCGAGGCGCGACACCTGGTCGTCGAGCGTGGCTTCGACATAGAGCAGCGCGCCGGCGACATCGAGCAGCGCGCCCTCGTCGGCGCTGCGGTCGCCACGGACGATCGCCGCCATCGCATCGCGCTGCTGCTGGATCACGCCGCGCGCCACGCCCAGGCCAAGCATGCCGAGGGTATCGGCGACGCCGCCGAGCGCGTCGACCTGCGGCGCCAGGCGCGAAAGCTCGCTTTCGCCGGTGCGCAGGTGCAGGTCGAGCGCATCCTTGACGCGCAGCAGGTCTTCCTTGACGGCGGCGGACACGGTGTCGAGCAGCGCGCGGTTGCGGCCGCTGAGGCTGCCCTGCGCGTGGCTGATCTCGGAAGCCGAGGGCAGCTGTCCGGAGAGTTCGAAGGTGTCGTGCAGCGCGCGCAGCTGCGCATGGTCGCCGCTGCCGTGGGCCACGTGGTAGAGCAGCTGGCGGGTGGGCTCGAGCACGGCCTCGGCACGCGGGATGCCGAAACCGTCGTCCTCGAACATGCGCCGCGACTCGCGCTCGACGCTGGCGAACACCTGGCGCAGGCCGGGGCCGGCCTGCAGCGCGCCATCGGACATGGCCTTGGCCACTGAAGAGGCGACCCACAGCATCCGCCGCGCGGGTTCCTGGCGGGTATGCGCCAGCAGGTCGTCGAGCGACGCGGCCAGCACGCCCGCGTTGTGCGGCGTGCCGGATTCGGGCCACGCGGCCATGGCGTCGCGCAGCCCGGCAAGCAGCGGCTGGGCGCGCGCATTGCGCACCGGTGCCGGCTCGACCGTGGTCGGCGCCGGCGCGATCGAGCCCGGCAGCGGACGCTGCAGGTCGGGCGCGAACAGCACGCTCTCCGACAGCCCCGCCTCGCCGCGCGCCGCGCGCAGCTCGTTGAGCAGCGGCAGCAGCACGATTGGAATGTCCTTGTGCCCGCTCTGCAGGCGCTCCAGGTAATCCGGGAGCAGCACCACGCCACGCATCAGGGTGGCGCAGGCGCCGTCGCGGTCGACGCTGCGCCCTTCCTGCAGCGCCTGGGCGAGGCGCTCCATCTCCTCGGCCACCATCGCCGGCGCATACAGCTCGACCATGCGCAGCGTGCCCTGCACCTGGTGCAGGTAGCTGGCGCAAAAGCGCATGCGGCTGGTGTCGGCGGGGTCGGCGGCGAAGTCCTCGATTTCGATCCGCGCCTGGCGCAGGGTCTCGTCGAGCTCCGGCTTGACCCAGCCGAGCGTGGTGTAGTCGATCGCGTCGCGCAGGGCGGTCATCGGTCTGTGCTTCAGGCCGGCAGCTTGAAGTCGGCGACCGAGCGGCGCAGGTCGGCGGCAAGCTGCGCCAGGTTGCCGATGGACTCGGCGGTCTGGTTCGCGCCCTGCGAGGTCTGCGCGGTGATCGACTGGATCGTGTTCATGGTCGCGGTGATGTTGGTCGCGGCCGCGGACTGCTGCTGCGAGGCGCTGGAGATGCCCTCGATGAGCGACGCGAGGCTGGTCGAGACGCTTTCGATCTCGCCCAGCGCGGTACCGGCGTCCTCGGCCAGGCGCGCACCGGCAACCACCTCGGAGGTCGTCTGCTCCATCGAGCTGACCGCCTCGTTGGTATCGGACTGGATGGTCTGGACCAGCGATTCGATGCGCTTGGTGGCGTTGGACGAGCGCTCGGCGAGCCGCTGCACTTCGTCGGCCACGACCGCGAACCCACGGCCCGCCTCACCGGCCGACGCCGCCTGGATGGCCGCGTTGAGCGCCAGGATGTTGGTCTGCTCGGAGATGTCGTTGATCAGTTCGACGATCGAGCCGATTTCCTGCGAGCTCTCGCCCAGGCGCTTGATGCGCTTGGAAGTTTCCTGGATCTGGTCGCGGATCGAGTCCATGCCGGCGATCGTCTCGCGCACCACGCCCGCGCCCTTGGTGGCGATCTGCACCGAGCGCTGCGCCACGTCGGCCGACTCGGCCGAGTTGCGCGACACCTGGTTGATGCTCTGCGCCATCTCGTTGATGCGGTCGGACGCGGAGTTGATCTCCTGCGCCTGGTGCTCGGCGGCCTCGGCCAGGTGCATGGCGGTGGCCTGTGTCTCCTGGGCGCTGGACGCCACCTGCACCGAGGTGTCGTTGATGGTCTGCACCAGGCTGCGCAGCTGTTCGACCGCGAAGTTGATGGAGTCGGCGATCGCGCCGGTCATGTCCTCGGTGACCGTGGCCTTGACCGTCAGGTCGCCTTCGGCGAGCGAGCCCATTTCGTCCAGCAGGCGCATGATCGCCTCCTGGTTGCGGTTGTTGAGCTCCATCGTGGTCTCGAAGCGCTCGCGCTGCGCGCGGCCGAGTGCCCACAGCAGGCCGGCCAGCGCGAACAGCGCCAGGCCACCGGCGATGATCGAGATCCAGATGTTGCCGAGCAGGCTGGTGTCGCGCAGCGAGCCGAACGCGGTCAGCGCCTGGAACAGCGACTCGCTGTTGCCGAGCAGCTTGTCCGACCCGGTGGTCAGCGCGGCGGCGGCGTTCTGCGCGGCGAACAGGTTCTCGGAGCTGGCGAGGATCGCGTCGAGGTCCTTCTTCATCTCCGTCCACTGCGTGGTCGCCTGCGCCAGCGCGGCCAGCGCGGCGGCATTGCCCAGCGGCTGCACGTTCATGGCGTCGTCGCCCGAACGCAGGCCGGTGAGCACCTGCTCGAACACGCCCGCGTCGCGGGCCAGCGCGTCACCCGCGTTGGAGGCGCCGGCGCCACCGGCGCGGATTTCGGTGACGCGGCGCGCCATCGTGGAGGCGAGCACCACTTCACGCAGGGCGATGTAGATCTGCGACGACGGCGAGCCGCTGGCCGACATCGCGCGCACCACTTCATCGAGCTGCGCCTGCAGCTGCGGCACCGCCTGGCTGAAGCGTTCGGCGTTGCCGGCGAAGGCGACCACCGCGGCCTCGCTGGCCAGCACCTGGTCGGCGTTCATCGCCAGGGGCGCCCAGGTTTCGCCGACCGCGCGGATCGGACCGCTGACGCCGGTGGTGCTGCCGAAGTTGCTGTCGAGGCGCGAGATGTCGCCGTCGATCGCGGCCTTGGTGGCGCGGAACGCCACGAACGACGCGGCATTGCCTTCGACCGCCTCCCGGCCCTGGTTGGCCAGGCGCTGCGAGTTCACCTGCAGGCTCGACGCCGCCGTGCTGGCGCCACCAAGCCGCGCCGCCTTGGTCATCGCGTAGATGGTGTTGCCGGCGAATACCAGCAGCGACACGACCAGCAACCAGATCCAGACGTTGGTGCCGATGTTGCGACCCTTGCCGGCTACGCTGTCGATGACATTGCTCATGGTGTTACCTCTGGCCTTGCTGGGGCGGCGGTCATGCCGCGGCGTGTCGGAATTCGGGGGTGCGGGACAGCCTGTCGAGGCTGAAGACCGCCCATGGATGACCGCCCACTTCGTAGGCGCGGTCGATGAAGTTCGCATAGCGGCCATCGGCAAGGCCGGTGGCATCGGTTTCCTGCTCGACCAGGAAGCTGCGCTGGCCGTACAACTCGTCGATCGTCACGGCCACGTCGCCGCCGGGCTGGCGCACCAGCAGCACGCGCTGGCTTTCGTGCAGCACGGTGCGCTCGCCTTCCAGGAACATGCGCAGGTCGACCACCGGCAGCAGGTTGCCGCGGATGTTGGCGACGCCGAGCATCCATGGCTGCGAGCCGGGCACCGGCGTCAGCTGCGGCATGGGCAGGATCTCGACCACCTCGTCGAAGCCGGAGGCCAGCGAGCGGCGGCCGACGCGATAGCCGACACCGCGCCACAGGCCGGGCGCGTCGAGCTGCTCCGGCAGGCCGGCAATGTGCGCCAGGCTGCGCTGCTCGTAGACGGCGAGGATCTCGAACGGATCCATCGCCACCGGGCGGGCGGGGCGCTTGGCCACTTCAGGCACCCAGCAGGCTGTTGATCTGCTCGACCAGGTCGCGTTCGACCGGCGGCTTGACGATGTAGCCCTTGGCGCCCTGGCGCATGCCCCAGGCCTTGTCGGTTTCCATGCCCTTGGTGCTGACGATCAGCACCGGGATGGCGCTGGTCGCCGCGTCGCGCGACAGCGCACGCGTGGCCTGGAAACCGTTCATGCCCGGCAGCACCAGGTCCATCAGCACCAGTGCCGGCAGCTCGCGCTTGCACATTTCGATGCCGTCTTCGGCGTTGGCGGAAGCCAGCACCTCGTGGCCGTTGCGTTCAAGCAACTGGGTGAGCACCGCCGTATCGGTCGGCGAATCCTCGATCAACAGGATCTTTGCCATGGTGTACCTGTCCCCCCGGTCAGGCGTTGACGTGCTTGCGGATGGCGTCGAGGAGTTCCTCGCGCGTGAATGGCTTGGTGACGTACTGCTCGGAGCCCACGATGCGGCCGCGGGCCTTGTCGAACAGGCCATCCTTGGAGGACAGCATGATCACCGGCGTGTGCTTGAACAGCTGGTTGTTCTTGATCAGTGCGCAGGTCTGGTAGCCGTCCAGGCGCGGCATCATGATGTCGACGAAGATGATCTGCGGCCGCTGGTCGGCGATCTTGGCCAGCGCCTCGAACCCGTCGGTCGCGGTCACAACGTCGGCGCCTTCGCGACGCAGCAGGGTTTCTGCCGTGCGGCGAATGGTCTTCGAATCGTCGATCACCATCACGCGCAGGCCATCAAGGCTGCCGGCGCGATTCTCGTCCTGCGTCATCATGTCTCCCCGGTGCGCGTCGCTCGTAAACGCCGGCGTCGCTGCAAGCAGTCTTATATCCCAGTCGGGCGCCACACTGTCAAGCAAGAATATGGCGTTGTGCGTGCACGATCGGCAATCGCGGCAATCGTGCCGCATGCAGCTGCTAACATTTGTCAGTTACTGCCGTGGAAGGCCCACATGTCACTCGAAGTCATCGTCGTGATGGACCCGATCGAATCGATCACCATCGCCAAGGATTCGACGTTCGCCATGCTGCTCGAGGCGCAACGGCGCGGTCATCGCCTGCACTACGTGCTCCCGGGTGGACTGTCGATGGACGGCGGCGTCGCCCAGGCCCTCGTCGCACCGCTGCAGGTGTCCGACGATGCTGCGGGCTGGTTCAAACTGGGAACTGCGTCACAGCGTGCGTTCCGGGTGCGCGACGTCGTGCTGATGCGCCGCGACCCGCCTGTCGACGCCGACTACCTGCACGACACGCTGATCCTCGACGCCGCGCGCATGGCCGGCGCCAACGTGGTCAACGATCCGCGCGGCCTGCGCGACCTGAACGAGAAGCTTGCCGCCCTGCTGTTCCCGCAGTGCTGCCCGCCGACCCTGGTCAGCCGCAATGCCGCCGCGCTGAAGGCGTTCGTCGCCCTTCATGGCGAGGCGGTGCTGAAGCCGCTGGACGGCATGGGTGGCCGCTCGATCTTCCGCGCGAGCAAGGGCGATTCGAACCTCAACGTGATCCTGGAGACGCTCACCGACAGTGGCCGGCACCTGGCCATGGCGCAGCGCTACCTGCCGGAGATCACCGAAGGCGACAAGCGCATCCTGCTGGTCGACGGCGTGCCGGTGGACTGGTGCCTGGCGCGCATCCCGCAGGGCGACGAGTTCCGCGGCAACCTGGCCGCCGGCGGCCGCGGCGAAGGTCGCCCGCTCAGCGAGCGTGACCGCTGGATCGCGGCGCAGGTCGGCCCGGAGATGGTCAAGCGCGGCATGCGCTTCGTCGGCCTCGACGTGATCGGCGATTACCTCACCGAGGTCAACGTCACCAGCCCGACCTGCATCCGCGAGCTTGACGCCCAGTTCGGGCTCAACATCGCGGGACTGCTGTTCGACGCCATCGAGCAGTGAGGCGCGGCGGCTGACGTGGCGGCACTGCCTGCGCAATCGGTGATCGGCGACCGCGACCGGCTCGGCGCCACCCTGGTGCTGTCGCTGCTGGTGCACGGCATGCTGGTGCTGGGCGTCGGCTTCGCGCTCGACGATGCGGCGCCGGTGCTGCCCACGCTGGACGTCATCCTCACCGAGACCACCAGCCCACTGACGCAGTCGCAGGCCGACTTCCTGGCGCAGGCCAGCAACCAGGGCGGTGGCGAGGACGAGCTCAGCAAGCGCCCGCGCGATGCCCAGGTCGGCCAGCTGCCGCAGGACGAGTCCGGCGTGGCGCAGCAGGCGATGCGCGCGCAGTCACCCGACGCCAGCGTGCCGCCGGAAACACGCGTGGTCGCCAGCCGCAACGGCGAATCGCGCGTCATCGCGCCGGAGGACACGCCGCTTGCCGACGACGCGCCGCTGCCGCGCGGCGAGGAACGCATCGAACGCGACCTGGCGATGGCGCGCCTGGCCGCCGAGATCCACCTGCAGTCCGAGCGTTACGCCAAGCGGCCCAAGCGCAAGTTCGTGTCCGCCAGCACCCAGGAATGGGCCTACGCGACCTACCTGCGCAGTTGGGTGGATCGCGTCGAGCGGGTCGGCAACCTCAACTATCCGGACGAAGCGCGCCGCCGGCAGCTGTCCGGAACGCTGGTGATCAGCGTGGCGATCCGCCGCGACGGCTCGGTGGAGCGCGCCGAGGTGATCCAGTCCAGTGGCGTGCGCCTGCTCGACGATGCCGCGCTGCGCATCGCCCGGCTCGCCGAGCCTTACCCGCCGCTGCCGCGAACGGAAGAGGAGATCGACGTCCTCCACGTCACGCGCACCTGGAACTTCCTGCCGGGCGGCGAGCTGGTCGACGATTGATGCCGTGGCACCCCTGCCTCAATCGCGCTGGCGCGATGCGGCCTGCTCGGCCACGGTGAGCGCCACGTTGTTGCGCAGGTAGGCGGGTTCCAGCAGGTCGGGGGCGACCGCTTCGCCGCGCGCGAACGCCGCCGCGGCCATCCGGGCCAGGTCGCCGGCGCGTGGCAGGGCCGCGTCGTCGACCACGCCCAGGCGTGCGCCCAGGCGCGTGCGCAACGCGCCGTCGAGTGCCGCGAAGCCGGTGCCGACGCCGATCCAGCCGCCGTCCGTGGCATCGCCCGGCAGCGTGGCCGCATCCGGTGCCACGACCGCCTCGGGCACCAGCGCCCGCCAGCCGTCGCCAACGCGCGCGAATCCGCCCAGGTAGACCTCGCCCATGCGCGCGTCGATCGCGGCGAGCACACGCGTATCCGCCAGGCCTGCTTCGGGAACGCGCGCGCCCTGCGCCAGCACCGCCAGCGTGGACACCGCCAGCGCCGGCAGGTCCAGCGCCAGCGCGATGCCCTGCGCCAGCGAAATCCCCAGGCGCACCCCGGTGAACGCACCCGGCCCGCGGCTGACGGCAATGCCGTCCAGGCTGGCGCGGGCGATGCCGGCCTCGGCCAGCAACGCATCCGCCCACGGCAGCACCAGCTCGGCGTGGCGGCGCGGCGCGACCTGGAAGCGCTCGCGCACCTCGCCATCCAGCCAGAGCGCGACCGAACAGGCTTCGGTGGAGGTTTCGAGGGCGAGCAGGCGCATGGAGGGTGGACCGGGCGACGGGGCGCGACAGCGTAACCCGCGCCGGCGCCGGCCTCAGCCCCGGGCGAAGAACGCGGCGACGTCGGCGATGTCGCGGGTGCGCGGAAATGGCGGCAGCGAAGCGAGGAAGCGCTTGCCGTAGCCCTTGCCGAGCAGGCGCGGATCGCACAGCACCAGCACGCCGCGGTCGGTCTCGCTGCGGATCAGTCGCCCCACGCCCTGCTTGAGCGCGATCACCGCCTGCGGCACCTGCTCGTCGCGGAACGGGTTGCCGCCGGCGCGGCGGATGGCATCCAGCCGCGCCTCGAACACCGGATCGTCGGGCGCGGCGAACGGCAGCTTGTCGATCACCACCACGCTCAGCGCGCCGCCGGCCACGTCCACCCCTTCGCGGAAGCTGGCCGCGCCCAGCAGCACGCCGTTGCCGGACTCGCGGAAACGCTGCAGCAGGACGTGCCGCGGTGCCTCGCCCTGCACGAACAGCGGCCACGGCCCGTCGCGGAGGCCTTCGGCGGTCTCGCGCAGCGCGCGGTGCGAAGCGAACAGCAGGAACGCGCGGCCACCCGAGGCCTCGAGCACCGGCCGCACCGCGGCGGTGATCGCCGCGCTGTAATCGCGCGACGACGGCTCGGGCAGCGACGGCGGCAGGTAGGCCAGCGCCTGGGTGGCCCAGTCGAACGGGCTTGGCGCCAGCAGCGTGCGCGGCTCGACCAGGCCAAGCCGCGTCGCGATGTGGTCGAAGCTGCCGTCCACCGCCAGCGTGGCCGAGGTGAACACCCAGGCCGCGCCCGAACGTTCGCGGTGCGCACGCAACGGCCCGGACACGTCCAGCGGCGTGCGCTGCAGGCGGAAGCCGCGCGGCGACAGCTCGTACCAGCGGATGTCGTCGTCGGCCTCGGCCATGCCGTCGTCAAGGCCGCGCGGCACGCACCAGCGCGCGAGGCGCGCCTGCTGGTCGAGCGCACGCATGTGGCAGGCCTCCAGGCCTGGCGCGGCCTCGCGCAGCGGCGCCAGCGCCCCGGCCAGCGCGCCCAGCGATGCCGACAGCGCGTCCAGCGCGTCCGCCACGTTGGCGTGCAGCAGCGCCTGCGCCTGGGTGCCGCGCACCGGCACCACCTCCATCTCCGCGCGCAGGCCGCGCGTGGCCTGCTCCAGTGCGCGCGCCGGCTCCTGCAGCACCGCCAGCGCGCCGTCGACGTCGCGGCATTCGGCGACCGCATCGCGCGCCAGTTCGACCAGCGGGCGCGCCGACAGGCCCTCGCCGAAGAACTGTGCGGCGAGCTCCGGCAGCTGGTGCGCTTCGTCGACCACGAAGGCCTCGGCGCCGGGCAGGATCTCGCCGAAGCCCTCCTGCTTCAGTGCCAGGTCGGCCAGCAGCAGGTGGTGGTTGACCACCACGATGTCGGCGTCCTGCGCGCGCTGCCTTGCCTGCACGACGAAGCACTCGCTCCAGAACGGGCATTCGTTGCCCAGGCAGTTGTCGGCGGTGGACGTGACCATCGGCAGCAGCGGCGAGTCCTCGGCCAGCGACTCCATTTCCGCCACGTCGCCCATGCGCGTGCGCCCGCCCCAGGCGACGATGCGCTCGAACTGCGACACCTGCGCCGCGCTGGTGAAGCGCGCCTCGCCCCGCGCGCGCTCCACGCGATGGCGGCACAGGTAATTGGCGCGCCCTTTCAGCAGCGCGGTGCGCAGGCCGATGCCGAGCGCGTCGCGCACCCGCGGCAGGTCGCGGTGGTACAGCTGGTCCTGCAGCGCGCGCGTGCCGGTGGAGATGATGGTCTTGCGCCGCGACAGGATGGCCGGCACCAGGTAGGCGAAGGTCTTGCCGGTGCCGGTGCCGGCCTCGGCCAGCAGCACGTCGCGGCTGCCGAACGCCCCGGCGACGGCGGCGGCCAGGTCCTGCTGCGCCGGGCGTGGGCGGAATCCGGGCAGGCGGTCGGCCAGCAGGCCACCCTCGACGAGGGTGGCGCGGCTGCGTGCCGCCAGTTCGCCTTCGACCTGCGGCGCGGCGACATCGGGTTCGATATGGCTCATCTGGGCGCCATGATCGCCGCAAAGCGCGGCCGCGGGCGTCATCCGCTGACCGTCGGCGACGTCGGCGAACTGCGCACCCGCCGCGATCGCCTGCTCAGTAGCGCGCCGGCGGGCCGATCCGGCAGGCGTCGACGGCAGCCCTGGCCGCCGCGGCACCGGCGGCATCGCCCTCCAGCAGGCGCACCTGCTCGAGCGTGGTCCAGTGGCGCCGGCACAGCGGCCCGACCTGCGAGCCGAGCGCGAACGCGCGCTCCGCGAGGCTTGCAGCCGCGGCGCGGTCGCCCAGCAGCAGCGCGACTTCGGCCCGCTCCTGCAGCAACGCGGGATCACCGGGCACGATCTCGATCGCATGGTCCAGCGCCTTGGCGGCGTCGGCCACGTGGCCCTGCGCCTCGAGGCGATGCGCCTGGTCGCGAAGGTCCTCGACCTCGTTGTCGCGCAGTGGTTGCACCGACAGTTCGCCTTCGCCATCGCCGGCCGAAGCGCGGATGGTCGCGACCATCTGCACCGGCGTGGCGGAGGTGAGTGCGGTCGTCGGCGCCGCCGGCGGCGCCGACGCGCAGGCCGCCAGCGCGACAAGCAGCGCGCACGGCAGGGCGATGCGCAGGGAGGTTTCGCGGAACGTGCGGGATGTCATGGTCACGGCTGCGGTTCGGAAGGAGGTGGAGGGGGTGGCGGTTCCGTCGGCTCCGCTGCAGCGTCGCGGTCGCGGCCGAAGCCCAGCCACTCGCGCCAGCCGCCGCCAGGTTCGGCGCCCGCGCCGGCGACGGCACCTGGGTCATCGACGTAGGCCGGTGGCGCGCAGGGCTGCCATGGCGGCGCGAAGCCTTCGGCAAACGCGAAGCGGCGCGCCGCCGGACAGCTGGCATCGGTGCTGGTGCCGCCCACCACCCACTGCCAGTCGAGTCCCTTGTCGCCGACCTTCAGCGCCGCGCTCGGCATCGCCTTGAACAGGCCCGACCAGATCCGCATGGCGCCGGTGGCGCCGTACAGGCCGGTCTGCCCGTTCTTGTCGTTGCCCACCCACACCACCGCGAGGTGGTCGCCGGTGTAGCCGGCAAACCAGCTGTCGCGGCCGTCATTGCTGGTGCCGGTCTTGCCGGCGGCGTTGAGCTTGCCCAGGCCGTCGTTGACCAGCTGGCGGCCGGTGCCGGACGACACCGCGTGCTGCAGGGCCAGCGTCACCAGCCGCGCCGCGGTGCGGTCGCCGTCGTCCGGCTGTGGCGGCGCCTTGTCGTAGCGCTTGAGCACGCGGCCGTCTTCGCCGAGCACGCCGCGCACGGTGTACAGCGGCTGGATCTCGCCGTCGGACGCCAGGAACTGGTAGAGCTGCGCCATGGCATACGGGCTCTGGTCGACCGAGCCGAGGATCAGCGCCGGATTGGCCGCCGCCTCGATGCCGGCCAGCTGCTTGATCAGGTTGGCCAGGCGCTCGGGGCGCACCGCCATGCCCACGCGCACCGTCGCCTGGTTGTAGGAGCGCGCCAGCGCGTCCACCAGGCGCACGCTGCCATGGCTCTTGCCGTCGGAATTGCCGGGATTCCAGCGCTTGCCCGTGTCGAGGGTAACCGTCACCGGCGAATCGTCCACCCAGGTCGCCAGCGACCAGCGGTCAGGCAGGGCGAGCGCCAGCAGGTACACGAACGGCTTCAGCAGCGAGCCGACCGGCCGCTGCGCCTCGACCGCGCGGTTGAAGCCGGGCGTGGACACGTCGCGACTGCCGACCACCGCGACCACTTCGCCGTTGTGCACGTCGGTGACCACCAGGCCGGTTTCCAGCGCCGGGCGGCGCGCGTTGTCGAGCGCCTTCATGGTGCGTTTCACCGCCGCTTCGGCGTAGGCCTGCGCCGAGGGCGACATGCTCGTCATCACGGCAAGCCCGGCGCCCTGCAATTCCTCGGCCGAGTAGTCGGCGGCGAGGTGGCGGCGCACCAGGTCCACGTAGGCCGGGAAGCGGTTGGCGGCGGCGCTGCCCGGGCGCTCGCTCACGCCCAGCGGCGCGGCCACCGCGCGGTCGTGTTCGGCCTGCTCGATCAGCCCGGTCTCGAGCATCTTGCCGAGCACGAAATCGCGGCGCGCGCGCGCGCGCTCGGGGTGGCGGCGCGGATCGTAGTCCGAGGGCCCGCGGATGATGCCGACCAGCAGCGCGACCTGCTCGGTGGAGAGATCGTCGAGGTGGCGGCCGAACCAGTGTTCGGAGCCGGCGGCCACGCCGCGGATCGCCTGCGCGCCGCGCTGGCCCAGGTACACCTGGTTGAGGTAGGCCTCGAGGATCACGCCCTTGTCGTAGCGCGCCTCGATCAGCAGCGCGTACAGGATCTCGTTGAACTTGCGGCTCCAGGTCTGCTCGCGGCCGATGCCGAGCAGGCCGCTGCGCGCGAGCTGCTGGGTCAGCGTGCTGGCGCCCTGTTTCGTGTCGCCGGCCTTCAGGTTGACGAACGCCGCGCGCAGCATGCCGCCCAGGTCGATGCCGAAGTGGCTGGCGAAGTCGCGGTCCTCGACCGCCTGCAGGGCATCGGTGAGCTGCTGCGGCACGTCCTGCACGCGCACCAGCCGGCGCTCCTCCTGCTGCTTGCCATACAGCGTGGCGATGCGCGCCGGGTCCAGGCGCGCGGACCTGGCGTCGCGCCCGGCCGCCAGGTCGCGGACCTTCGCGACCCGCCCCGAGGCCAGCTGCACTTCAACGCGACCCGGCGCCACTGCACCGCCGACGTCCTGGAAGCCGCGGCTGGCGATGGTGAACCGGCCGCCCTCGCCCGCCGCCCAGGTGCCGGCCTTGCGGCCGTCGCCTTCGCGATAACCGGCAGCCGCCAGCTCGGTCTTGAGCGTGCCGGCATCCATCGCCAGTCCCGGCGCCAGCGCCAGCGGACGCGCGTAGACGCGCGTCGGGATCTGCCACTGCAACTGCCCGAAGCTTTTTCCGACCTGGTGGTTGAGGTACAGCGTGTACGGGATGAGGAAGCCGAGGCCGAGGCCGGCCGCGGCCAGGGTCCAGGTCAGCAGCCGGCGGCGCCAGTCGAGGCGCGGGCTGTGGTCGTCGTGGTCGTCTTCGTCGTAATCGATGCGTGCCATGTGGGCTCGACGGCCCGGGGGCCAGGTGGCGCCGGGTCGGCGCGTTGCGGGAATGCGAGAATGGAAAAAAGCGTGCCGAGTCTAGCCCAGCGCCAACGCGTCCCCGGTCACGCCGCCACCCCCCAGTCAGCCGGAGTTGTCGCTGGATGCCGTTCTCGATCGCCGACGCGCGCTTTCTCCTCGCCCGCGCCACCGGCCTGCTGCACCGCGGCCTGCTGAGCCTGCGCACCCGCGGCATGGCCTCCAGCTGGGAGCGCGTGCGTGCGCAGCTGCGGCCCAGCTCCCCGGCCCTGCGCGCCGCGCTGTACCTGCCGCCGCGCACCGCGTTCGCGCCGTTCACGCTGCCGACCAGCGCCGCGCCGCGGGCGAGCGTGGTGATCCCGGTGTATGGCGAGCTCGCGCATACGCTGGCCTGCCTGCGCGCGCTGGCGACGCATCCGCCGGCGGCGGCGTTCGAGGTGATCGTGGTCGACGACGGCTCGGCCGACAAAACCGCCGAAACCCTGCCGCAGGTGGCCGGCCTGCGCTACCACCGGCGCGCGGCCAACGGCGGTTTCATCGCCGCCTGCAATGACGGCGCGGCCCTCGCCCGCGGCGCGGTGCTGGTGTTCCTCAACAACGACACCGTGCCGCAGCCGGGCTGGCTGGACGCGCTGCTGGCGACCTTCGACGCCGAGCCCGACGCCGGACTGGTCGGCGCGCAGCTGCTGTATCCAGATGGCCGCCTGCAGGAGGCCGGCGGCGTGGTATTCAACGACGGCAATGCCTGGAACTACGGCCGGCTCGGGGATCCGTCGCATCCACGCTACGCCTACCTGCGCGATGCCGACTATGTCAGCGGCGCGGCGATCGCGATCCCGCGCGCGCTGTTCGCCGAGCTCGGCGGCTTCGACACCCGCTACGCGCCGGCCTACTACGAAGACACCGACCTCGCCTTCGCGGTGCGCTCGGCCGGCCGGCGCGTGCTGTACCAGCCCGCGGCCAAGGTGGTGCACGACGAGGGCGCCACATCCGGCACCGACACCGGCGCCGGGCCAAAGGCCTACCAGGTGCGCAATCGCGAGGTGTTCCGGGCGCATCGCGCCGGGGCGCTCGCACACCACCGCGCGCCGCACGAACCCACGCCCGCCACCCTGCACGCCGGCCAGCGCCAGGTGCTGGTGATCGACGCACTCACCCCGCAGCCCGACCGCGACTCCGGCTCGCTGCGGCTGGTCAACCTGATGCGCCTGCTGCGCGAGGAAGGCGCGCATGTCGTGTTCCTGCCCGCCAACCGCAGCTACGACGGCCACTACACCGACACCCTGCGCCAGCTGGGCGTGGAAGCCTGGTGCGCGCCGCACGCCGCGCGCGCGCCGGCGTGGCTGGCCGAGCACGGGCCGCGCTTCGACGTGGTCGTGGCCTGCCGCCATTACGTGGCCAGCGAGTTCATCCCGCTGCTGCGCCAACATGCGCCGCAGGCGCGGCTGGTGTTCGACAGCATCGACCTGCACTACCTGCGCGAGCAGCGCGCCGCGGAAGTCACAGGCGACGCCGCGATCGCCAGCGCCGCGTTGCGCACGCGCGGGCGCGAACTGGGCGTCATCGCCGCATGCGACATCACCCTGGTGGTCAGCGAGGCCGAGCGCGTGGTGCTGCAGCGCGATGCGCCCGACGCGACGGTCGAGGTGCTGTCCAACCTGCACAGCGTGGCCGGCCCCGGCAGGCCGTTCGCCGAGCGCCGCGACCTGGTGTTCGTCGGTGGCTTCCGCCATCCGCCCAACGTCGATGCCGTTCGCTGGTTCGCCGCCGAGGTCTTCCCGCTTGTCCGCCGGCAGCTGCCCGAGATCGCGTTCCACGTCATTGGCGGCGATGTCACCCCCGAGGTCGCCGCGCTCGCCGCGCTGCCCGGCGTGGTGGTGCACGGCCACGTGCCCGACATCGCGCCGCACATGGACGGTGGCCTTCTCGCCGTCGCGCCGCTGCGCTTCGGCGCCGGGGTCAAGGGCAAGATCAACCTGAGCATGGCGCACGGCCAGCCGGTGGTCGCGACGTCGTGCGCGGTCGAAGGCATGCATCTGGTCGACGGCCACGACGTGCTGGTGGCCGACGACGCCGCGGCGTTCGCTTCGGCGGTGGTGCGCGCCTGCGGCGATGCCACGCTCTGGCAGGCGCTGGCGACGCACGGGCTGGAGAACGTGGCCCGGCATTTCTCCGCCAACGCCGCACGCGCGGTGGTGCACCGCGTGTTCATGGCCTGAGCCGCCTCAGTCCCCGGCAGCGCCCGCCGCGCGCAGGCGCTGCCTGAAATCGTCGAGCCCGGGCACGCCGGGATCGATGGCACGCGCCAGCACCAGCGCGCGCTGCGCGCGCTCGATCTCACCTGCCCCCAGGCGCTCGTTGCCGACCGCCAGCCAGCGCTGCGCCAGCCGCGTGCGGGCCGCGGCGAGTTCGCCCGGGTCCTCGCCCAGCGCCGCGCGCGCGTCCAGGCAGGCGCGCGCCCGGCCCAGGCTGTTGGCGCGCAGTTCGCGCTCGTAGCAGTCACGCGCGTCCGGCAGCAGGCGTGCGCTGGCGGCACGCACCGCGCGCGACTGCGGCGCCAGCGCGCGGGCGCGCGCGATGCTGTCGAAGGCGCTCTCGCCCGGCGGCGACAGCAGGTTGCCGCGCGCGCGCGCGGCCTCGGCCGCATCCAGCAGCTGGCGCACGCGGCGGTCGCGTTCGGCGGCGGGCAGCGGCGTCGCAAGCCGGGCGCTGTTGCGGCGCGCGCGCGTCATGCGTGCTTCGGCCGCGAGAACCCCCACGGCATCGGGTGCAATCTCCTGCGCGCGCGCCAGGGCGACCTGGGCGCGCGCGAAGTCGAAGTCCGCCGCCAGGCGCGATGCCCGCCCGGCGTAGGCACTGGCCACTGCCTGCACGCCGTCCTGCGCCGCGGCATCCGCCGCATCCAGCGCCAGCAGCGCGTTGTAGCCGTCCAGCGCGCGTTCGAGCTGGCCCCGCGCCAGGGCGGCATGCGCGCGGCGGCGCACCGCGTCGGTTTCTTCGGTCATGCGCGCCAGCGTGTCAGGCAGATCGACGTGGCCTCCGTCGTGCCGGCGCGCCAGTTCGATGCGCTGCGCCGCCGCCCCGAGGTCGCCGCGGCGCAGCGCCTCGCGCGCCCCGCCGAGCAGCTCCGCCAGTGCGTCTTCGCGGCCGCGCAGCGCGCCGGCGTGCGTGGGTTCGATGGCCAGGGCGCGCGCGTACAACGGCAGCGCGGCGTTGGCGTCGCCGTCGAGGTGTCCGCGCTGGCGCGCGGCCTCCGCCGCCGCCAGCAGTTCATCGAGTCCGGCGTGACCGGCCTCGCGGCGCCGCAACGCGTCTTCCAGCGCCTCGGCCTCGGCCTTGGGCACCGAGAGCGCACGCGCCAGGGCCAGCCCGGCGCGGGCGTCGTCCAGGCGATCCTCGGCAAGCGCGACGCGCGCCTGCACCAGCGCCGCGGCCGCGACCTGCGCCAGCCCGCGACTGGCCTCGCGGCGGTCGGGATCCATGGCCAGCGCGGCTTCGAACAGCTCGCGTGCCCCGCTGCCGTCGGCAGCGCTGAGGCGGCCTTCGGCGAGGGCGCGTTCGGCCTCGGCACGCAGCGCCTCGCTGCGGGTCTCGGGCCACAGCAGGCCGCCGATCGGCTCACGCAGCACCGCCAGCAAGACCACCAGCAGCATCGATGCGATCAGCCACCACTGCCAGTGGCGCGCCAGCCCGAGGCGGTCGACCACGCGGTCACGCAGCCGCGTGCCGCCGCCCGGACGTGCGGGCGCTGCGGCGGCGCTGGAAGGATGGACGTCGGGAGGCAGGGGGGAAATCACGCCGGGAGCATAAGCGGCACCGGGTGAATGCGCGCGCGTGACGCGCACGGCCAGCCGCCGCCTGCGCGCGCCGCGGTCAGGTGCGGTAGGCGCGCTCGACGCCCGGCAGCGCCTCGAGCTTGCCGAGCAGCCGCGACAGTTGGCCGAAGTCCGCGACGCGCAGCGACAGCCGCAGCTGCACGCGTCCGCGTCCGCGCGCGCCGCCGGCATCGCCGTCGATGGCCAGCACGTGCGCATCCTCCTGCGCGATCAGGTTGGTGACGTCCTTCAACAGGTGTTTGCGGTCGACTGCCTGCAGCACCAGCTCCGCCTGGTGGGCACCGGCGGATGCGCCCCACTCCACCGGCAGCACGCGCTGCGGCTCGCGCGCGGCCAGGCGCAGGAACGACGCGCAGTCGCCGCGGTGCACGCTCACCCCGCGCGCGCGCGTCAGGTAGCCGGCGACCGCCTCTCCCGGCAGCGGCTGGCAGCAACGCGCCACCTGCACCAGCAGGTTGTCCACGCCGACCACGGTGAAGGCCGGCTTGCCGCCGGGACGCAGCCGCTTGGGCGCACGCAGCGCGATCACCTCCGGGTCCTCGCCCGTGGCCTCGGCCTCGCGCTGCTCGCGCTCATGGTCGGCCAGCGCGCGCACCACCTGGTGTGGCCCCACGTCGCCCAGTGCCACCAGCACCTGCAGGTCCTCCACCGTGTCGACATTGAAGCGGCGCAATGCCGGTGTCGGGTCGGCGTGCTGCATGCCGACGCGCTTCAGCTCGCGGTCGAGCAGCTCGCGGCCGGCCTGCAGGTTGCGCGCGCGGTCGAGCTTGTGGAACCAGCTGCGCACCTTCTCGCGCGAGCGCGCGCTGGCCAGGAAGCCGTTGGACGCCAGCAGCCAGTCGCGGCGGGGCTCCGACACCTTGCCGGTCAGGATCTCGACGCGGTCGCCGGTGTGCAGCACGTGGTCGAGGGTCACGATGCGGCCGTCCACCTTGGCGCCGCGGCAGCGGTGGCCGACCTCGGTGTGCACGCGGTAGGCGAAGTCGAGCGGCGTGGCGCCCAGCGGCAGGTCGACCACCTCGCCCTTCGGCGTCAGCGCGTAGACCCGGTCCTCGACCAGTTCCGTGTCGAAGGCGCCGGCGAGCGCGCCGTCACCGGCTTCCGCCGGCGCATCCAGCAGGCGGCGCATCCATTCGATCTTGCGGTTCACCGCCGCCTCGCCGGCGGCCGAGCGCTGCGTGCCGGCGCGGCCCTGGTAGGCATGTTCCTTGTAGCGCCAGTGCGCGGCGACGCCGAGCTCGGCCTGGTCGTGCATCTCGCGGGTGCGGATCTGCACCTCGAGCGTCTTGCCTTCCGGGCCGACCACGGCGGTATGCAGCGAGCGGTAGTCGTTGTGCTTGGGGCGCGCGATGTAGTCGTCGAACTCGCCCGGCACCGGCGCCCACAGCGCATGCACCGCGCCGAGCGCCGCGTAGCAGCCCTGCACGTCATCGACCAGCACGCGCACCGCGCGCAGGTCGTAGAGCTCGCCGATCGGCGCGTTCTTCTTCTGCATCTTCTTCCAGATGCTGTAGATGTGCTTCGGCCGGCCGGCGATGTCGGCGGCGATGCCCGCCGCGGCCAGCGCTTCGCCCAGCCGCGCCTTGACGTCCTCGATGTAGCGCTCGCGGCCGGCGCGCTTGTCGTCGAGCAGGGTCGCGATCTGCCGGTAGGTGGCCGGCTCGAGGTGCCGGAACGCCAGGTCCTCGAGCTCCCATTTCAGCTGCCAGATGCCGAGCCGGTTCGCCAGCGGCGCATGGATGTCGCGGGTCAGCCGCGCCAGCGCCAGGCGTTCGGCGTCAGGCAGCATGGCCGCGGCGCGCATCCGCGCCAGCTGGCGGGCGAGCAGGATCGGCACCACGCGCAGGTCGCGGACGATCGCCAGCAGCAGCCGGCGCAGGCCTTCGTGGTTGCGCCCGCGCTCCTGTTCGGCGTGCAGTGCCCAGACCTGCCCGGCGGCGTGCTGGCCTTCCAGCAACGCCGAGATCGCAGGGCTGGCGGGTGTGTCGGCGCGGGCATGGCGTTCCGCCCAGGCCGGGCAGGCATGCAGGACGGCGGCCACCAGCACCTCGCCATCGGCGTCGAGCAGGGCCAGGGCGTCCAGCGTGTCGGCCAGCACCTGCGGCGGCTCGCCGCCGGCACAGGGTCCGGCCTCGGCGGCATCGCGCAGCAGCGCGCGCAACGGCTCGGCGAGGGTGCCAAGCGCCGGCCATGCCAGCAGGGTTTCGATGTCCACGGCTTCGGCCATGGCGGGCGGCGATCCACGGCGGGGGACGGTCTACACTAGCCGCACCACGCCCCCTGGAACAGACATGATGTCGGTACGCAGCATCTTCCTCGCCGCCCTGCTCCTCGTCGCAACGCCGGCGCTCGCGCAACAGTCGATCCAGGCGCAGATGAGCGCCGATGAATTCAAGGCCGCCGGCCTCGACAAGCTCAGCGCGGACGAGCTGGCGCGGCTGGATGCCTGGCTCGATCGCACCATCATCGACGAGACCGGCAAGGCCGCCGCCGTCGCCGAGGAACGGGTGAAGAAGGAGCACCGGGGCTTCGCATCGTTCGGGTCCGACGAGCCGGTCAAGGGTCACATCCCGGGCGAGTTCCGCGGCTTCCAGCAGGGGCGCGACTACACGCTCGACAATGGCCAGGTGTGGCGGCAAGTCGATGGCGCGCGCCTGGCTGGTGCACGCCTGACCGACGCCGAGGTCACCATCAGCCCGAGCCTGCTGGGCACGGCCTGGTACATGCAGGTCGGCAAGTACAACACCCGCGCCAAGGTAGAGCGCATCAAGTAAGCGCGGCCAGCCTGGTCGCCAGTTTCTTCGGCGACACACCGCCGCGGGTGCCGAGTTCCTGTGCGAAGAGCTGCACGCGCAGCTCTTCCAGGTCCCAGCGCAACGCTTGCCAGCCCGGTTCGGCCGCGCGCCCAGCCTGCACCGCCTGCGCCAGCGCGTCCGCGAAGGGCTTCAGTTCAAGCATGCGCTGCTGGTCGCGGGTGGGATCGTTGAGCGCGCGCGCCGCGCGCGTGGCCAACGCCTTCAGGTAGCGCGGATAGTCGGCCAGCGCCGTGCCCGGCACATCACGCAGGAACCCCGGCGGCACCAGCGCCGCGAGCTGCGCCTGCATGTCGTCGAGATTGCCGCGCGCCCAGCCGACCAGGCGGCTGTCGAGCGCGGCGCGCACATCGGCCACCAGGCCCAGGATCTGCTCGGCCAGCTGCAGGCGGCGCATGGCTTCGCCGAACAGCTCCCTGCCAACGGCCTCGCTGCGCACAGCGAAGACCGCCGGGTCGCGGATCGATTCGAGCCCGTCGGCCGCGAGCGCGGCGAACGCGCCGTCGACGAGGTCGTTGCGCAGGTATTCGGCCGGACGGCCGCCGTTGGCACGCGGTGCGGCGGATTCGATGGCGGCGTACAGCAGCCCGGTCTTCGGCGACACCGGCAGCTGCCGGCGCGCCTGGCGCATGCGTTCGGCAAGCGCGATGGCCAACAGGCGGCGCACGCCCCCGGGATGCTGGCGCAGCGCCGCGGCGCGGTCGGCGTGGACCTCGAGCGACGCGCTGTCGCCCTGGTCGTGCAGCGCGGGATACGCAGGCACGCCGCCGGCGCCGGGCACGGATTCGGGGATCGGCGTATCGGGGAAGCCGGTCAGCGCCTCGCGCGCGAGTCCTTGCGAGGCCTGCGCGGCGAAGGCGTCGGCGGCGCGTCCACCGAAGCGCGCGCGCAGCGCATCGAGGTCGCGCGATTCGGCCAGCACGCTGCGGGCGTCGGCATCGAGCAGGCGCAGGTTGGCGCGCAGGTGCGGCTCGAGCGCGGCGTCTTCGAAATCGGTCGGTGCGATGTCGACGCCGGTCATGCGCTTCAGGAAGCGTGCGAGCGCGCCATGCAGGGTGTCGGTGGCGGCATCGGCGCTGCCGTGTGCTTCCGCGAAGGCGCGCGCGAAATCCGGCGCCGGCACGAAGTTGCGGCGCAGCGCCTTCGGCAGGCCGCGCAGCAGCGCGGTCGCCTTCTCGAGCACGAAGCCCGGCGCCAGCCAGGTCAGCCGGGGCGCGTCGAGGGCGTTGAGCAGGTGCAGCGGCACGACCACGGTCATGCCGTCGTCCACGGCGCCGGGCTCGAAGCGGTAGTGCACGGCAAGGCGCGCATCGCCGAGCGCGAGGAAGGCCGGGTAGCGGTCGGCATCGCTGCCATCGCCGACCAGCAGGTCCTCGCTTGACCACTGCAGCGCGCGCCGCTCCTCGCGCGACAGCCGTGCGTACCAGGCGTCGAGCGCCTGCGCGCTGGTGATCTCCGCGGGAATGCGGTCGCGGTACCAGCGCAGCATCCAGTCGTCATCGACCACCAGGCCGGAGCGGCGCTGCTTGGCTTCCTCTTCTTCGGCGGCGGCCAGCGCACGGCGGTTGCGGGTGACGAAATCGGCGCGCAGGTTGATCTCGCCAGCCACCAGGCCATCGCGCAGGAACAGTTCGCGCGACTCCTCCGGGTACAGCCCGCCGTAGTGGATGGGCCTGGCGGCCACCAGCACCAGCCCGAACAGGCCGAGCTGCTCGCTGCCGGTCACCCGCCCCTGGCGGCGCGACCAGCGCGGGTCGAAGTGCCGCCTGGAGAGCAGGTGGTCGAGTTCGGCCACCACCCAGTCCGGTTCGATCGCGGCGTTGGTGAGCGACCAGACCTTTTCGGTATCCAGCAGCGTGGCCGACAACACCCACGGCGGCGGCTTCGACGCCAGCGCCGAGCCCGGGAACAGCTGGAAGCGCCGCCCGCGCGGGCCTTCATAGGTCACCGCGCGGCGCTTGTCGCGTTCCTGCAGCGCATGCCCGACCTGCGTCGGCAGGCCGGCCAGCAGCGAGCGGTGCAGCAGTACGAAGGGGTCGGGCTGCTGCTTCGCGGCGGGTGCAGGTGCGGTGGGCCTTTCCGCGGGCGCAGGGACGTCGCCGGTGTCGGATTCTTCCTCCCAGCCGAGGCCTTCGCACTGCAGCTTGAGCTGGCGGTGCAGTTCGCGCCATTCGCGCATGCGCAGGAAACCGAGGAAATGGCGCTCGCACCACTTGCGAAGCTGCGACTGGGTCATCTCCTCGTGCGCGTCGCGATAGGCACGCCAGAGGTTGAGGATGGCGACGAACTCGGACTTCGGGTCGCGGAACAGCGCGTGCGCGGTGTCGGCCGCCGCGCGCTGGTCGGCCGGGCGTTCGCGCGGGTCCTGGATGCCGAGGAAGCTGGTGATCGCCAGCATCTCGCGCAGGCAGCCGTGGCCGTGCGCGGCGACCAGCATGCGCGCCAGCTTCACGTCGACCGGCAGCCGCGCCATCAGCTTGCCGATGGCGGTGAGCTCGCGGCGCGCATCCACCGCGCCGAGCTCGGTCAGCTGCTGCCAGCCGTCGGCGATGGCGCGCGGATCGGGCGGCTCAAGGAACGGAAAATCCTCGATGGTGCCAAGGCCCAGCGACAGCATGCGCAGGATCACCCCGGCCAGCGCCGCGCGGCGGATCTCCGGGTCGGTGAATGCCGGCCGCGCCGCGAAATCCTCCTCGGCGTACAGCCGGTAGCAGGTGCCGGGCGCGATGCGGCCGCAGCGGCCCGCGCGCTGGTTGGCGCTGGCCTGGCTGATCGGCTCGATGTGCAGGCGGTCGAGCTTCTGCCGCGGGCTGTAGCGCTTGACGCGCGCCAGCCCGGGATCGACCACGTAGTGCGTGCGCGGCACGGTGAGCGAAGTTTCGGCGACGTTGGTCGCCAGCACGATGCGCCGCTGCGGGCCGGGGTTGAACACCCGGTCCTGGTCGCGCACCGACAGCCGCGCGTACAGCGGCAGCACTTCGGTGTGGCGGTACTTGCGGCCTTCCAGCGCGCGATGGGCGTCGCGGATCTCGCGCTCGCCGGGCAGGAACACCAGCACGTCGCCGCCCATGCCGCGGCCGCCCTGCAGGATCTCGTCGCAGGCGGCCACGATGCCGTCGGTCACCGTGGGCGCGTCGGGCCGGTAGCGCACCTCGACCGGATAGCCGCGGCCTTCCACGTTGACCACCGGCGCATCGTTGAAGTGCGCGGAGAAGCGCGCGGTGTCGATGGTGGCCGAGGTCACCACCAGTTTCAGGTCGGGGCGTTTGGCGAGCAGCTGCTTCAGGTAGCCGAGCAGGAAGTCGATGTTGAGGCTGCGCTCGTGCGCCTCGTCGATGATCAGCGTGTCGTAGCGCGACAGCCAGCGGTCCGACTGGATCTCGGCCAGCAGGATGCCGTCGGTCATGAACTTGATCGCGGTCTGCTCGCCGACGTTCTCGGTGAAGCGCACCTGGTAGCCGACCGCGCCGCCCAACGGCACCTGCAGCTCCTCGGCCACGCGCCGCGCCACGGCGCGCGCGGCGATCCGCCGCGGCTGGGTGCAGCCGATCATCCCGGCCGCGCCGCGCCCCGCGGCCAGGCACAGCTTGGGCAGCTGGGTGGTCTTGCCGGAGCCGGTCTCGCCGGCCACCACCACCACCTGGTGCCTGCGCAGCAGCGCCACGATGTTGTCGCCTTCGGCCGCGATCGGCAGGCCCGGATCGACCTCGGCCTGCGGCAGGGCCTTGGCGCGCGCCTCGCGCGACGCCAGCGAGCGCGCCAGGGCTTCGGCAAACGCCGCCTCGCGCGCGGCATCCGCCGGCGCCGCGCGCCAGCGCGACAGCAGGCCGAGCAGGCGGCCACGGTCACGGGTCAATGCGCCATCCACCGCGGCGCGCGCCGCGCGCATTGACACGGTGCTTGCAACCGCGTGGCTAGACTCCTTCTGTTTCATGCAGTTCCGATTCGCGGCCCGGGCCGATCACGTGTGTCCATCGTGCCCATTGTCGCGTGCAATCAACGAGAGGAAACCCCGATGGCCAAGACCAAGACCAAGACCACCAAGAAGACCGCCGCATCCCGCGCCCGGGCCGCCGACCCGGCCGCGTCGCCCGGTCCGACCTCGATGGCGCCCAATGTCGACATCGGCATTTCCGACAAGGACCGCAAGACGATCTCCCAGGACCTGTCGCAGTTCCTGTCCGACAGCTTCACGCTGTACCTGAAGACCCACAATTTCCACTGGAATGTCACGGGCGCGATGTTCAATTCGCTGCACACGATGTTCATGGACCAGTACACCGAGCAATGGAATGCGCTGGACGAGACCGCCGAGCGCATCCGCGCGCTGGGCTACAACGCCCCGGGCTCGTACGCGGAGTTCATCCGCCTGAGCTCGATCACCGAGGAGCCGGGCCTGACCGAAGCCCCGGACTGGCGCGAGATGGTGCGCCAGCTGGTGGTCGGCAACGAGGCCGTGTGCCGCACCGCGCGCCGCGCCCTGGCGCATGCCGACGACGCGGGCGACGACCCGACCGTCGACCTGCTGACCCAGCGCCTGGTGGTGCACGAGAAGAACGCCTGGATGCTGCGCTCGCTGCTGCAGTAGTCCTGCCGCGGCCGGAAGCTTTCCGGCGGCGCGGACCGGAGACGCCCGACCCCCGTGTCGGGCGTCTCCGTATCAGGCCGCG
The DNA here is from genome assembly GCF_014764385.1 of Luteimonas sp. MC1825. NCBI lineage: Bacteria > Pseudomonadati > Pseudomonadota > Gammaproteobacteria > Lysobacterales > Lysobacteraceae > Luteimonas > Luteimonas sp. MC1825. The sequence continues at coordinate 2,226,562 of NZ_CP061714.1, forward strand.
GGACGGTGGCCGGGTATCCTTGTCGCATGAGTGACAACGCCCACCAGGTGCTGCGCGCGGTTTTTGGCCACGACGCCTTCCGCGGCCAGCAGGCCGCCATCATCGAGCACGTCGCCGGCGGCGGCGATGCGCTGGTCCTGATGCCCACCGGCGGCGGCAAGTCGCTGTGCTACCAGGTGCCCGCGCTGCTGCGCGAAGGCACCGCGGTGGTCATATCGCCGCTGATCGCGCTGATGCAGGACCAGGTGGAGGCGCTGCGCCAGCTGGGCGTCAAGGCGGCCTTCCTCAACTCCACCCTCGATGGCGCCGAAGCCGCGGCCGTCGAGCGCCAGCTGCGCGAGGGCACGCTGGACCTGCTGTATGTCGCCCCCGAGCGCCTGCTGACGCCGCGCTTCATGGCACTGCTCGACGCCAGCCGCATCGCGCTGTTCGCGATCGACGAGGCGCACTGCGTGTCGCAGTGGGGCCACGACTTCCGCCGCGAGTACCGCGAGCTGACCGTGCTCCACGAGCGCTGGCCGCAGGTGCCGCGCATCGCGCTCACCGCCACCGCCGATCCGCCTACCCAGCGCGAGATCGCCGAGCGCCTGCAGCTCGAGGACGCGCGCCACTTCACCAGCTCCTTCGACCGGCCGAACATCCGCTACACCGTGGTCAACAAGGACAACGGCCGCCGCCAGCTGCTCGACTTCATGGCCGGCCATCGCGGCGAGGCCGGCATCGTGTATTGCCTGTCGCGCAACAAGGTCGGCAAGACCGCGGAGCTGCTGCAGGAGGCGGGCATCGACGCCCTGCCCTACCACGCCGGCCTGGACGCTTCGGTGCGCGCCGCCAACCAGCGCCGCTTCCTGCTCGAGGACGGCGTGGTGATGGTGGCCACCATCGCCTTCGGCATGGGCATCGACAAGCCCGACGTGCGCTTCGTGGCGCACTTGGACCTGCCCAAGTCGATCGAGGGCTACTACCAGGAAACCGGGCGCGCCGGCCGCGATGGCGACCCGGCCGACGCCTGGATGTGCCACGGCCTGGGCGACGTGGTGCTGCTGCGGCAGATGATCGACCAGTCCGAGTCCGGCGACCAGCGCAAGCGGCTGGAGCACCGCAAGCTCGATGCGCTGGTCGGCTACTGCGAATCGATGCGCTGCCGGCGGCAGGTGCTGCTGGCCAACTTCGGCGAGGACTACGCCGCCAACGGCCCCGGCGAGCCCTGCGGCAACTGCGACAACTGCCTGCACCCGGCGGAATCGTGGGATGCGACCGTGGCGGCGCAGAAGGCGCTGTCCTGCGTCTACCGCAGCGGCCAGCGCTTCGGCGCCGCGCACCTGATCGACATCCTGCGCGGTTCGGACTCCGAGAAGATCCGCCAGTTCGGCCACGACGCGCTCAGCACCCATGGCATCGGCGCCGACCTCGACGCGCGCAGCTGGCGCGGCGTGTTCCGGCAACTGGTCGCCGCGGGCCTCCTGGAGGTCGACAGCGCGGGCTTTGGTGGCCTGCGGCTCACCGCGGAAAGCCGCGATGTGCTGCAGGGCCGGCGCCAGGTGCTGTTGCGCAAGGAGGCCCCGCGCAGCCGCGGCGGCGAGCGGCGCGAGCGCCCCGCCACGGTGGAAGTGGCGCGCGCCGACCAGCCGCTGTTCGAGGCCTTGCGCGCGCTGCGCACGCGGCTGTCGCGTGAGCAGGGCGTGCCGCCGTACGTGATCTTCCACGACGCCACCCTGCGTGAGATCGCGCGCCTGAGACCGCGCACGCCGGGCGACCTGTCGCTCATCGGCGGCATCGGCGCCGGCAAGATCGAGCGCTACGGCGACGAGGTGCTGGACGCCGTGGCCGAGGTTGAGGCCGCCTGACGGTTCGCCCTGCTGCAACCCGAGGGCCGCGTCACCCGCTGCCGGCAGAAGAAGCTCGTGGATGCCGTCCAGCGGACCGCTGCCCGCGTGCTCAGGTGCTCGTCAGCCGGGGAAGCTGGCGACGCAGGTCGCAAACGGGACCGGCTCGCAGAAGTAGCCGCCCTGCATTTCGTCGCAACCGATCAAGCGCAGCGAATGCCCGGTGACCGCAGAACGGCACCCTCCACGCTGAAGCGATGCTTGCCCAGGCCCGGATGCGAACTGCGTATTCATTGAACTGAGACCCACGGCGATGCCAGGAACTGTGGGCGGTGTCACGTTAAACGCGGCCATGGGGGCCTTTCGACCCTTGTGGGCGTTTTTTCACGCCTGCAGCATCCTGTGTACCTGTGCAGCCCGCACCTGACTTCCGGCGAGCACATGTCTGCTGAATCCCGATCCATCCCCCCCCTGCTGTGCAAGGCACAGACCGGCATTGCCGGATTCGACGAGTTGACCGGTGGGGGACTTCCGGTTGGCCGGACCACCCTGCTTCTGGGCGGACCTGGCTCGGGCAAGACCATCTTCTCGCTGGGGTTCCTTGCCCATGGGTGCCGGCAGTGCGGGGAGCCGGGGATCTTCGTCGCGTTCGAGGAAACCGCGGATCGCATCGTGGCCAACGCACGCGGCTTCGGCTGGGACCTGGGTGCATTGCCACCGGAGCAGCTCTATTTCCTCGACCGCGTTCCCAGCGCGGATGCCGTGCACGCGGGCGCCTTCGACCTGACCGGCATGCTCGCCGGGCTGGGCGCGCAGGCTTCGGCGATGGGCGCACGGCGGATCGTGTTCGATGCGCTGGACATCCTGCTGGACCTGCTGCCCGACGACGCCAGCCGGCGCCGGGAAGTCTATCGGGTGCACGAATGGCTGATCGCGCGTGGCCTGACCGCGCTGATCACCGCCAAGGCCTCCGGCGACCACGCCGGTGCCGTCGACGGGAACAGCTTCGGCTTCATGCAGTTCATGGTCGACTGCACGGTCGTGCTCAACCACTCGGTCGAGCATGGCGTGTCGCAGCGCAACCTGCGCGTGCTCAAGTATCGCGGCTCGGCCTTCAACGAGAACGAGTCGCCGTTCGTGATCGGCGCCGATGGCTTCGACGTGGCCATATCCCGGCTGCTGGGCGGCAGCGACGCCGATCACACCAACGAACGGGTGACCACCGGCATCGAACGGCTCGACACGATGCTCGACGGTGGCTATTACCGCGGGGCCAGCGTGCTGATCACCGGTTTTCCCGGTACGGCCAAGACCACCCTGAGCGGCTCGTTCGCCGAAGCAGCCTGCGAGCGCGGCGAGCAGACCCTGTTCGTCAGCTTCGATTCCGACGGCACCGAAGTCGTGCGCAACCTCGAGTCGGTCGGCATCCAGCTCGGGCCACACGTGCACAGCGGCGTGCTGCGCATGGTGTCGGCGCGCACCATCAACGGCAGCGCGGAAAGCCTCCTGGTGCGCATCAAGGCGATCGCCAAGGAGCACAAGGCGCGTTGCCTGGTGATCGATCCGGTCTCGACGCTGTCCAGGGCCGGCAACGAGATGACCGCGCACGGCGTCGCCGAACGGCTGATCGACTGGACCAAGTCTGATGGCATCACCATGGTGTGCACCTCGCTGCTCGACGAGATGGCCGGCCCGCACAACGGCGGTACGCCGTTGCAGGTCTCGACCCTGGCCGACACATGGATCCACCTGAGCTACCTGGTCCAGGCCGGTGAACGCAATCGCGGCTTGTCGATCATCAAGTCGCGTGGCACGTCGCACTCCAACCAGGTGCGCGAACTGATCCTCAGCAGCACGGGCGTGACCCTGGCCGACATCTACACCGCAGGCGGCGAAGTGCTGATGGGCACCATGCGCTGGGAAAAGGAGAGCGCGGCGCGGGCCGCCCGGGAACTGGCCGATGTCCAGGGCCGGCTCAAGCGCGTCCAGCTCGACGCCGAGGAAGCGGAGCTGGAAGTCCGCCTGCGGTCCCTGCAGACCGTACTCGCGGCCAAGCAGGCCGAAAAAGCGTTGCTGACGCGGACCACCGAAACCCGCGAGAGCGAACTCAAGGGCGGCCACACGATGCTGCGCGAGCTGCGTGGCGCCGACGCTGCGGTCGAGCCCTCCTGAGTCGGCCGTCATGGACACTGCCCACTTCAAGTTCCAGCTCTTCGTCGCCGAGAATGCGGCCAATTCGGTGCAGGCGTTGGCCAACCTGCGCGCCATCTGCCGGGCGCACCTGCCAGGCCGGCACGAGATCGAAGTGGTCGACGTGTTCGTCCAACCCACCCGCGCCCTGGCCGAACGGATTTTCATGACCCCGACCCTGGTCATCCTGCAGCCGGGAGCGGTCCGCCGGGTGGTGGGCAACCTCAGCGAGACGGCAACCGTGCTGCAGACACTGGGGCTCGAGTCGTCGGCGTGACCGACTTCCCCCACGAGAGCCCCGCGCTCGAAGACGAGGTGCAGGCGTTGCTGGCCACGCTCCGGCACGCCGAGGACCGCCTGCAGGAACTCACCGCCGGACAGATCGATGCCATCACCGATGCCGGTGGCCGCACCATCCTGCTGCAACGTGCGCAGGAAGACGTGCGCCGCGTCGATGCCGCGCGGCGCACGGCCATCCTCAACAGCTTGCCGGCGAACATCGCGCTGCTTGATGGCAGCGGTTTCATCGTGGCGGTCAACGAGTCGTGGCGGCAGTTCGGGCGCAGCAATGGACTGAAGGGGTCATCGGCCGACGTGGGGGCCAACTACCTGGATGCCTGCCAGGACGCCCACGGCGACCGTTCCGACGGCGCCACAGGAATTGCCGACGGCCTGTTGTCGGTACTCGAACGTGCGGCGACGGGCTTCGACGCGATCTACCCCTGCCATTCGCCGGACATCGACCGGTGGTTCCAGATGACGGCCACCCCCGTGAGCGACGACCAGGCAAGCGGCGTGGTGGTCATGCACGTCGACATCACCGATCGAAAGCTTCATGAAATCGCGCTGCAGGCCAGCGAGGCCGAGCAACGCGAGTCCACCCGCCAGCTGAGCCTGGAGCGGGCGCGGCTGGTCGCGGCACAGCGCGTGGCCAAGGTGGGCAGCTGGGAGACCGATCTGGCGACGATGGCCGTGCTCTGGTCGGCGGAAAGCTATCGGATCCACGAGGTGGATCCGGAGGTCGCGGTCACGCGCAACGACCTGCTCGAACTGGTCCACCCGGCGGACAAGGCGCGGGTGGACATCGAGCTGCGGGCGTTGCTGTCGTCGCGCGAACCCAAGGTGATGCGCCATCGCCTGTTGCTGCCCGGCGGCCGCGTCAAGTTCCTCGAAAAGCGCTGGCAGGTGGACTTTGACGAGGACGGGCGTCCGCTCCGACTGATCGGCACATGCCAGGACATCACCGCCCGCTGCCTGGACGAGGAGCGGATCAAGCGCCTGAACCGCGGCTACCTGGTTTTGAGCCAGGTCAATGGACTGATCGTGCGCGTGCGCGACCGCGACGAGCTCTTCCAGGGTGCCTGCCGCATCGCGGTCGAATCCGGCGGCTTCCTGCTGGCGTGGATCGGGCGCGTGGATGTGGTTGGTGCCAGCGTCGTGCCGGTCGCCTCGGCGGGCAACTGCCCCGCGGCCGCGCTTCCGGTGGAGCGCGGGTTTCCGCTGGACGACCTCGCGCAGCCCTGCACGCTGACCGTGCACACCCGTGAAGCAGTGATCGTCAACGACCTGGCGAGCGATGTCCGTTTCATGCGGCCCGGGATCGAGCCTGCGAACGGCATCCTGTCCCTCGTCTTCCTGCCGATCATTGTCGGTGGCGAAGTGGTGGCGGTGATGAGCCTGCACGCCAGCGACGTGGATTATTTCGACGACGCCGAGATCGCCCTGCTTACCGAAGTCGCCAACGACATCGGCTTCGCCATCGACCACATCGGCAAGTCGGAAACCATCAACTACCTGGCCTACTTCGACGCATTGACCGGGCTGGCCAACCGCAGCCTGTTCCTGGAACGCGCGGCGCAATGCCTGCGCGGCACGACCGCCGGGGTGCTGGCGCTGGTCGACCTCGAGCGCTTCAAGAGCATCAACGACAGTCTCGGCGTGCATGCCGGCGACGACCTGTTGCGACAGATCGCCACCTGGCTGGGCCGGCAGCTGGGCGATCCGACCCTGCTCGCGCGCGTCGGCCCGGACCACTTCGCCTTCGTGTTGACCGATGGCGATCGGCCCGGCGACGCCGCACCCGGCCTGGGGCGCCTGATCAAGGCGTTCCACGAGCATGCCTTCCTGCTCGATGGTGCGCCGTTCCGCATCGCCGCCAAATTCGGCATCGCCACGTTCCCGGAGGATTCCGGGACCGCGGGCGGACTGCTGCAGAAGGCCGAGTCGGCGCTCAAGAACGCCAAGGCCGCCGGCAAGCGGTATCTGTTCTACACCCAGAAAATGACCGACTCGATCGCGCGCCAGCTTGTCCAGGAGAACCAGCTGCGACATGCGCTGGACAATCGCGAGTTCGTGCTGCACTACCAGCCCAAGGTCAACGTGGACAGCGGCAGGGTTGTCGGCGCCGAGGCGCTCATCCGCTGGAACGACCCGCGCACCCTGACCATGACGCAGCCGGCGCAGTTCATCCCGATCCTGGAGCAAACCGGCCTGATCATCGAAGTCGGCCGCTGGGCCATGCGCACCGCCATCGATGACTACCTGCGCTGGCTTCGCGCGGGGTTGCCTGCGGTTCGCATCGCCGTCAACGTCTCGCCGCTCCAGTTGCGCGACCCCGCCTTCGTCGATGACGTACGTGAGCTGATCTCGGTCGACCCGCTGGCACCCGCGGGACTGGAGCTTGAAATCACCGAGAGCATGCTCATGTCGGATATCGAGCAGAGCATCGAGACCCTGCACGCGCTGCGCGGGATGGGGGTGCGAATCGCCATCGACGACTTCGGTACCGGCTTTTCCTCCCTCGGCTACCTCGCGAAGCTGCCGGTCGACACCTTGAAGATCGACCGCTCATTCATCGATGACATGGGCCGCTCCGCGCAAGGCCTTTCGCTCGTGTCCACGATGATCTCACTGGCCCACTCGTTCAAGCTCCGGGTGGTTGCCGAGGGCGTGGAAACCGAGGAGCAGTCCAGCCTGCTCAAGCTGCTGCGCTGTGAAGAAGCGCAAGGCTATCTGCATGGCCGGCCCCTGCCGGTCAGCGAGTTCGAGTCGCGCTTCCTGCTGGCGGGCATGCCAGCCCGGTAATCCACCGGGCGACACGGCCCGATTTCAGGCGGCATCGAGCAGGTGGTGGTCGCTGCCCGCCAGCCAACGGGCCAGGGCATCGTCAAGCGTCGGCAGGCTGCAGGCGCGCTGACTGCCAAGCGCGCTGTAGCGCGGCCTGCGGGCCGCCAGCGCGAGGTGCCCGGAGGTGCAGGGGCGGAGAGTGGCGGTGTCGGTGCGGACCACAGCGGCCGCACGGCGTGCCAGGTCAGCCCAGGTGAGCGCGTGACCGTTGCTGAGGTGCCAGATTCCCGCCTCGCCGTCCACCAGCAGGTCCAGGCAGGCGTGGACCAGGTCCGGCACGTACGTCGGCGAGATGGTCTGGTCGCTCGCCGCGTCGAAAGGCAGGCCGGCGCGCAGGGCCCGCAGTGCGGTGGTGATGAAGTTGTGGCCATCCCAGGGGCCGAAAAAGGCGCTGGTGCGGACCACCAGCGCTTCCGGATGGCGCTCCAGCACCAGCCGCTCCGCGCGCGCCTTGCTCAGCCCGTACACGTTCAACGGCGCGACCTGCGCATCCTCCATGTAGGGCTCGCAGCGCGCGCCGTCGAATACCAGGTCCGTGGAGAAGGTGAGCAGCGCGATGCCGGCGCGCGCGCATTCGGCCGCCAGGTGGCCAGGACCCTCGGTGTTCTCGCGATAGCAGCGCGTCGCATCGGCTTCGGCGTCATCCACCCGCACGTAGCCGGCGGCATTCACCAGCGCCCACGGCCGATAGCGCTCGAGCACGCGACGTACCGCGCCCGGATCGGCGATGTCGAGCTGGGCGCGATCAAGCAGTTGGTGGTCGAGTCCCCGCTCCACGCAGATCCGCGCGAACGCGCGCCCGAGCGTGCCGGTGGCGCCGGTGATCAGCACCGGCGCGCGGCCCTCGCCTACGGCTGGACGCTCGGGAAACTCCTGTGCCAGCGTCACCGGCGGATGCAGCAGCCGCGAGGGGCGTCGCCACCAGCCCGGGCCCGACAGGACAGGGTGTTGCGACATCACCCCCGTGGCCAGCTGCGTCGCCAGCCGCGCGATGGCGGTCGGGCGCAGCGTGTCGCCGCAAACCTCGAACGCGCCCGGTTCGTAGTGGTCGTCGCAGCGGGTCAGCAGACAGTCCCAGTCGCGGCTGCCGGACAGCGCCCACACCGTGACCGCCTGTACATCGATGCCCGCATGCCGCGCCTGGCAGGCCGCATTCCACGTTTCGGCGAGCCAGCGCAGCTGGTCTTCGCGCGGCGCATGCAGGTGCACCTCGGTCACTGCGAGCGGCAGACCGTAACGCGCCCAGGCTTCCTCCAACAGCGGACCGATGCCACCGGTCGGCGCGGCGAGCACGCGCACGGCCTCGACGTCGGCGTACCGCTCGCGTCCGTTGCCCCCGTGCGTGGGCGGGGGATAGCGCTCCACGCGCTCATCGAGGAAGCGCTCACTGGTGACGTAATGGTTGACGCCGATGATGTCCGGAGGGCACGCATTGGCGGCAAACCAGAGGACGTCCGCCGGCGCGGCGTGGCAGCAGTGGCTCAGCCAGCTCCATAGCGCGTGCGACGCATCCACGCGACCGCACAGGAGGTCCCAGGCCAACCAGCGCAGGTCGTTGTTGAAATCGGCCTGGTAGGCCAGCCTCGGCGTGGACCAGGTGCGGCCCAGGTCGTCGGTCTGCACCAGGCGTGCGGCCGGCTGCACCTCCCGGATCGCCGCCATCGCCAGCACCGTCGCGCGGCACTGCGCCTGCAGCGCGCGCCAGAATGTCGCGCTGTCGCGGCCATGCGGATACCAGTGCCCATAGAGGCCACTGAACCGTGCCGTGGTCAACGGCTCGTTGACCGGCGTGTAGTGCGTCACCCACGGATAACGTGCGGCCACCGCGCCGGCATACGCGGCCAGTTTGGCGGCAAAGCAGGGTGAAACCAGGCTGGTGTGGCGTGGGCCGCTGCCGTGGTGCAGCAACCCGACGATCGGCTCCATGCCGAGGTGCCGGATCCGCGGCAGCTGCTGGTCGACCCACGACCAGTCCGCCGCTGCCAGTCCATCAGGCGCGACCTGCTCCCACAGCACCGGCTGTCGTACCGCGCGCAACCCGAGTCCGGCAATGGCGTCCAGATCGGACGAGCGCCCCAGGTGGCCACTGCGTTCAAGCTGGCTGAACCAGTGATCACCCACCCGATTGATGGTGCATTCCACGCCGCCCCACAGGGCCGGCAACGACCCATCGCGCACAGCGATGGCGTGGTTGCGCTCCATCGCTTCAGGCGCCCTGCCTGCTGGCGGCCTGCAGCCTGCCCGCCGTCGGTTCCGACGACGCGGAGCGGTAGTCAAGCCTGGCCAGGACGTACTCGGCGGCTTTCAGGGCCGCGCCCACGCACTGGTCCATGTTGTAGTAACGGTACTGCGCCAGCCGGCCGACGAACGTGGTGCCCGCTTCATTGCGTGCCAGCGCCTCGTAACGTTTGAACAGGCGCTCGTTTTCCGGGCGCGGTACCGGGTAATACGGCTCGCCTTCGTCCTGCGGGTACTCGCGCACAATCGACGTGCCCGCGTGTTCCTGCCCGGTGATATGCCTGAACTCGGTGATGCGCGTATAGGCGTGGTCGTTGGGGTAATTCACGGTGCCCACCGCCTGGTAGCGCGCGGTAGCCGCCAGGTGCTGGTGCTCGAAGCGCAGCGAGCGATATGGCAGCCGACCGTAGCAATGGTCGAAGTACGCATCGATCGGTCCGGTGTACACCACGTGCCTTGCCAGCAGTCGTGCGCGCTGCTCGAAGTAGTCGACGCCAGCCTCGACGTGGATCCCGGGATGCTTGAGCAGGCGCTCGAACATCGCCGTGTACCCATCGCGTGGCATCGCCTGGTAGCGATCGGTGAAGTAGCGGTCGTCGTGGTTGGTGCGCGCCGGTACCCGGGCCGCCACCGATGCGGACAACTCCGACGGATCCAGCCCCCACTGCTTGCGGGTATAGCCCTGGAAGAACTTGGCGTACAGGTCGCGCCCTACCGCATCCACCACCACGTCCTCGCTGGTGGCGATGGTGTCGCGTGGTTCGCGGACGTGGTCATAGAACGCCTGGATCGTGTGTTCGTCCAGGGACATCCCGTACAGCCGGTTGACCGTATCGATATTGATCGGCAGCGGCACCAGCTGGCCATCCACGCTTGCCAGCACGCGGTGCTCGTAGGGACGCCACTCGGTGAACTGCGAGAGGTAATCGAAGATGCGCGCGCTGTTGGTGTGGAATATGTGCGGCCCGTAGGGGTGAACGAGCACGCCATGGGCGTCACTTCGATCGTGCGCGTTGCCTCCGATATGGTCGCGCTTGTCGATGACCAGCACCTGCAGGCCTTCGTCGGCCAATTGCCTCGCCACCACGGCACCCGAAAAACCGGCGCCTACCACCAGCACATCGGTTTTCACGCTGCACCCGCCGACGCGGTGATGCGTACCGGCCGTACGGCGTCGAGCAGTTCGCCGCGCATCGCCGCCACCGTCGCATCCCATGACGCGTCCGTCGCCCGCGCGATGCCCTGGCGAAGCAGCACGGGATCCGGCGCGTGCGCTGCCTGCGCCGCGGCATCCAGGAAGTCCGCCGCGGTGTCACCCACGGCCACCACCGGGGTGAAGTTGCGCACAACGTCGGCGATCGCGGTGGACACCACCGGCTTGCCGGCCGCCATGTACTCGAGCGTCTTGGTCGGGTTGATGAACCGCGTGGCTTGGTTGAGCGCAAACGGCATCAGGCACACGTCGAATCCCTTCACCAGGGCTGGCAGCGCCATGTAGTCCTGCTGGCCCAGCCAGTGGATGTTGGGCCGGTCCGGCAGTTCGGCACGCTCCACCTTGGCGAGCGGTCCGGCCATCACGACCGATCCTTCGGGGAACTGCGTCGCCAGTGCTTCGATCAAGCCGTAATCCAATCGCTCGTCAATCACGCCGATGTAGCCGAACACCGGCCCGGGCAGGTGGGCCACCGCCGCGGGCACCTCCGTCGACGCCAGCCGCGCGCGCCCGTAGTGGCCTACGTCAACGCCGCAGCCATGGAAGTGCACCTTGGAGTGCAGCCGCGACTTCGCCTCGTAGAGCTGGTAGCCGCCGGTGAACACCACATCCGCACGCGACAGGAGGAAGCGTTCGCGCTCGGCGATGTCTGTCGGCGCAAAGCGGAAGTTCGCCAGCTCGTCCATGCAGTCGTACACCGTGCCGCGCGTCCCGAACTGCCCCAGCAGCACCGGCGCGCTCATCGGCGAATAGAACCACTGCACCGCATCGGTGAAACGCCCGCCAAGCAGCGGATGGCTGCGCAGCGCCTGTTGGATGATTGGCAGCAGCAGTGTCCACTGGCCGTCCGCGTCGGCCGGCGCATCCTGCGGCAGGCGCGGCACCAGCCGCACCACGTTCGCGAACGGCTCCGACACCTCGAGCGCGGGCGGACCGTCGCAAGGCAGCGGGTCTTCGATGAACAGCACAGGGTGATGTGCGGCGAGGCGCGTGAACAGCTGTTGCGGGCGTTGCCAGACGAAATCCCAGCGCAGGTGGCAATGGACGATCAAGGGGAAGCGCCGGTCGTCGGAGGCCGCCACCTGTCGCTCGCGCGATGCGGATTGCGCGTGCGTCACCACGCTGCCCATGTGCGGGTGCGCGAGCTGGCCGCTTGTCTCCTCCTGCGTGTCGATCGCGCTGCTATGCGATCCATCGAATCCGCTGGCCATGTCGATCCCAACTGAGTGTGGACGTCGAGTCTTCGCCTCGAGTGTCGACGGGAGAGTGAAGATTTGCTCAGAGCGGGTTCAGGTTTATGACTTCTCATGAGGCGAGCGTGGAAGGCGAATTCAGCCTTGTTTTTCATGGTGGCATCACCGCGTGACGCCTAGTTTTTGGCCTCCGCACCATTGGCGCATCCTCGCGGCGAAGGCGGTCCAGACGGAGAAACCAGATGTTCATGCACAACAAGCGGCTGCAGTACACCGTCCGCGTCGAGAAAGGCGACCCTATTCTGGCGACGCTGATGCTTGAGCAGTTCGGCGGTCCGCAGGGCGAACTGGCAGCCGCGATGCGCTACTTCACCCAGGCGCTCGCCGAAGATGACGCCGGGCGCAAGGACATGTTGTACGACATCGCCACCGAGGAATTGAGCCACCTCGAGATCATCGGATCGATCATCGCCATGCTCAACAAGGGCGCCAAGGGCGAACTTGCCGAGGGTGTGGAAGAGATGGCCGAGATGCGCGTACTGACCGGCAACAGCACCAGCCAGACCGAAGCGATCCTGTACGGCAACGGCCCCGCGCTGGTGAACTCCAGCGGCGTGCCGTGGACGGCGGCGTACATCGATACCATCGGCGACCCCACCGCCGACCTGCGCTCCAACATCGCCGCGGAGTCGCGCGCCAAGCTTGTGTACGAGCGCCTGATCAATGTCACCAACGATCCGGGCATCAAGGATGCGCTGACGTTCCTCATGACGCGCGAGGTGGCGCACCAGAAATCGTTCGAGAAAGCGCTGTACGCGATCACGCCCAACTTCCCGCCGGGCAAGCTGCCGGGCGATCCGGCTTTCACCGACGTCTACTACGACATGTCGCAGGGCACCGGTGACGAACTCGGCCCCTGGAACAGCGGCGAACTGTGGGAGCGCGTGGAAGACCGTGATGCACAGGCGGCAGTGGACGGCGGCGACGGCAGCGCGAGTGTCGGCGTGACCAAGAAGCAGCAGGCAACGCTGGACAAGCTTGCGGCGCGCACGCTGTCGGATCCGTCGGCGGACCCGATCACCGGCGCTGATCTGGGCGCGGGCCCGGGCGCGGGCGCAACCTCGGGCAAGCAGCTCTAGGAAACGGCACCACCCCTCACTCACCGGAATCATGCCATGCAAGCACTCACCTACCAGGGCAAGCACGACGTGCGGGTCGAGACCATGCCGGACCCCATGCTTGTCGCCGCCGACGACATCATCCTGCGCGTCACCGCCACCGCGATCTGCGGCTCGGACCTGCACATCTACCGCGGCAAGATCCCGACGATGGAAGACGGCGACATCCTCGGCCATGAGTTCATGGGCATCGTGGAAGATGCCGGTGCCGGCGTGACCCGCGTCAAGGTGGGTGACCGCGTGGTGATCCCGTTCGTGATCGCCTGCGGCAAGTGCTTCCACTGCATGCTCGACGAGTTCGCGGCGTGCGAGACCACCAACACCGGGCGCGGCGCCATCATGAATGCCAAGGGCAGCAAACCGCCGGCGGCGCTGTTCGGCTACAGCCGCCTGTATGGCGGCGTGCCGGGCGGGCAGGCCGAGCTGGTGCGCGTGCCCAACGCCAACGTGGGTCCGCTGGTGGTCCCGGAGGTTCTGGCGGACGAGCAGGTGCTTTTCCTGTCCGACATCCTGCCCACCGGTTACCAGGCGGTGTTGAATGCCGGCGTGGAACCGGGGTCGTCGCTGGCGATCTTCGGAGCCGGCCCGGTAGGCCTGATGACCGCGGCGTGCGCGCGCATGCTCGGCGCCGAGACCATCTTCATGGTGGACGAGAACGCACACAGGCTGGAGTTCGCACGCGCCACGTACGGAATCATCCCGATCGACTTTTCCGAAGTGGACGATCCCGCCGAGGCCATCGTGGATGCGACCGCCGGGCGCGGGGTGGACGCGAGCGTGGAGGCGGTGGGCTTCGAGGCCAAGGGCAGCCCCACCGAGACCGTGCTGACCACGCTCAAGCTGGAAGGCTCCAGCGGCAAGGCGATCCGCCAGTGCATCGCGGCAACGCGCCGCGGCGGCACGATCAGCGTGCCGGGCGTGTATGCGGGTTTCATCCACGGCTTCCTGTTCGGCGATGCATTCGACAAGGGCCTGACCTTCAGGATGGGCCAGACGCACGTACAACGCTTCATGCCGGAGCTGCTGGACGCGATCGCCGAGGGCCGGCTTGTACCCGAGGTGATTATTTCACACCGGATGAAGCTGGCCGACGCGGCCAAGGGCTACGAGATGTTCAACGCCCAGGAAGACGACTGCAGGAAGGTGGTGCTGACGCCCTGAAGTGCGCGCGCAAGTTCACGCCGGCTGAACCCGCGCGGCGCGATTTTTCACCAGGGCCCCCGCCCTGCTCCGTAGATTCGACAATCCCCCGAACGAGGTATATCCCCATGTCTGTCAAAACGATGGAAGAACTGTTCGTCCATGAGCTTTCCGACATCTACAGCGCCGAAAAGCAGATGAGCAAGGCGCTGCCACGGCTGGCCAAGAACTCAGAGTCCGAGAAGCTTGCAGCCGCATTCGAGACCCATCTGGAAGAGACGCTCGGCCAGATCGAACGCATCGACCAGGTTGTCCAGATCCTGGGCATCAAGCTGAAGCGCATGAAGTGCGTGGCGATGGAAGGCCTTGTGGAAGAGAGCAAGGAAACGATCGAAGAGGTCGAAGCGGGCCCGGTGCGCGATGCCGCGCTGATCGGCGGCGCGCAGAAGGCCGAGCATTACGAGATCGCGGCCTATGGCACGATCTGTGCGCTGGCCAGGCAGCTCGGCTACAACGACGCGCTGCCGCTGCTGGAGGCCACGCTGAAGGAAGAGAAGGCGACCGACGAGAAGCTGACGATGATCGCCGAAGGCGGCGGCCAGAAGGCCAGACGAGCCGCCTGAGCGGCCGGTTGAGGAGCGCCCCGCAGGATCATGCCTGCGGGGCTTTCGGCTCCCCGCTCCAGGCGTGTTTTATGCTGTGAAGCTGGTGGGCCGTGATGGATTCGAACCATCGACCAGCGGATTAAAAGTCCGATGCTCTACCGACTGAGCTAACGGCCCGGCAGGGGCGGAATTATGTCACACGTCCCGCGGGGCACCGTGCACGGGACGGGCGTTGCCGTGAGGCGGGCGCGAAGCCTCAGCGCACGTAGCGCGTCGGATCGGCCACGCCGGCGCCCGCAAAGCCTTCGGCACGCAGCGCACAGGCGTCGCAACGGCCGCAGGCGCGGCCCTGGGCATCGGCGCTGTAGCAGGACACCGTCTGCGCGAAGTCGACGCCGAGGCGCAGGCCTTCGCGCACGATGTCGCCCTTGGACATGTGCTGCAGCGGCGCGTGCACGCGAATCCCCGCGCCCTCCACGCCCGCCTGCGTGGCCAGGTTGGCGAGGCGCTCGAACGCGGCGATGAACTCGGGCCGGCAGTCCGGATAGCCGGAATAGTCCACGGCGTTGACGCCGCAGAAAATGTCCGCCGCGCCCACCACCTCGGCCCAACCCAGGGCCACCGACAGCATGATGGTGTTGCGGGCCGGCACGTAAGTTGCGGGAACGCCACCGCCGGCATCGCCCGCGTCCGGCACGTCGATGTCGGCAGTGAGCGCCGAGCCGCCGATCGCGCGCAAGTCCACGCCCACCACCTTGTGCGCGGCCACGCCGGCCGACGCGGCCAGCGCAGCCGCGGCCTCGAGTTCGGAGGTGTGGCGCTGGCCATAGGCGACGCTCAGCGCATGCACGGCGAAGCCCTGCTCGCGCGCGATGGCGAGCACCACCGCGGAATCCATCCCGCCGGACACGAGCACGACGGCATTCCTCACGATGGCGGGCAGCCCGGGATCGTTGGTCTGCATGTCAGCGCCCCGGCTCGTCGTTCCAGAGGATCTTGTGCAGCTGCAGCTGGAACCTCACCGGCAGGCGGTCGGCGACGATCCAGTCGGCCAGGTCGCGCGGCTGGAGCTCCGACTTGCTGGGCGAGAACAGCACGTCGCAGCGCGCGTCGAGCGCGTGCTCGGCCAGGGTCGCACGCGCCCACTCGTAGTCGGCGCGGCCGCAGATCACGAACTTGACCTGGTCGTGCGCGGTGAGCAGGTCGATGTTGGACCACAGGTTGCGGTGCACTTCGCCGGAACCCGGGGTCTTGATGTCGAGCACGCGCGACACGCGCGGATCGACGTCGGCGATGTCGATCGCGCCCGAGGTTTCCAGCGACACGATGAAGCCGGCGTCGCACAGTGCGCGCAGCAGGCCGATGCAGCGCTTCTGCGCCAGCGGCTCGCCGCCGGTGACGCACACGTGGCGCACGCCGTGGCCGGCGACTTCGTCGACGATGGCGGCGATGTCGCGCCACTCGCCGCCATGGAAGGCGTAGGCGGTATCGCAGTAGGTGCAGCGCAGCGGGCAGCCGGTCAGGCGCACGAACACCGTGGGCCAGCCGGCGTCGCGCGCCTCGCCCTGCAGCGAGAGGAAGATTTCAGTGATGCGCAGCCGGTCCGGGGCCGCGGCGGTGGCCACGCCGGACTCGGCGGAAAGGGTGTCCATGGGCGTCATTCTACCGCGCCGGTCGCCGCGCTCCCCTGTGCGGGGCGGCGGAAAACAGGCCTCAGCGCAGGCTGTTGAGCTGGATCGAGCGCAGGCGGTCGTCGGCGGTGCGGGCGGCGTCGGTACCCGGGTACTGCGCCACCACCCGGCCCAGGGTGGCCTCGGCCGCCGGCAGGTCGCGCAGGCCGTACTGCGACAGGCCCACCTTCAGCAATGCGCCCGCGCTCTTGTCATGCGTGGGATAGCGCTGCAACACCGCCTGGAACTGCTCCATGGCCAGCGCGTAGTTGCTGGTGACGTAATAGCTCTCGCCCAGCCAGTACAGCGCGTTGGGTGCGTACGACCCCGTGGGATACGCCCGCAGGAAGGCCTGGAACAGGTTGGCGGACTCCGCGTAGCGGCCTTCCTTCATGGCCGAGAACGCCAGCTCGTAGGCGCTGCGCTCGTCGGCGGCATTGGCCAGCAGGCCGGCATCGCCGAACACGGTGGGCGCGCTGTCCACGGGGCCCGCCGCGGGGCGCGCTGCCGGGCCGGCGACGGGCCTCGGCGCTGCCGCAGGTGCCGCCGCGCCGGGGGACGACGCTGCACCGCTGCCGCCTTCCAGGCGGTTCATGCGGTCATCGAGATCGAGATACTGGTTGCGGGCGCTGGTCTGCAGCTGGTCGTTCTGCTGCTGCAGCTCCTCGATCTGGCCACGCAGCGCCTGCACTTCATTGCGCAGCGCGGTGAGCTGGTTGAGCAGGTCGATGTTGCCCTGGTTGTTGGCGGCTTGTGTTTCGAGCGCCGAGACGCGCTCGCCGAGGCTGGCACGTTGCGCCGAAGCAGGCGGGGCGAACAGCGCCGCGGCAAGCGCGCTGGCGAGGACAAGGCGGGACAGGACGTGGCTGCGGGTCATGGCATCGGCTGCTGTTGTTCGGACTCTGGAAAGACAATCGGCAGCTGGCGGGGTTCCCCGACAGCTGCCGACGGTGGTCACGCGTGCGCCGCTCAGCGGGCGGTATAGACGATCTCGGCGCGGCGGTTCTTGGCCCAGCAATCCTCGTTCGAGGCGGTGCAGGTCGGACGCTCTTCACCGTAGCTGGTCACCGAGACCTGGCTGCCGTTGCCGCCGTTGGCCTGCAGCGCCGACGACACCGCATTGCCGCGACGCTCGCCGAGGCCCAGGTTGTAGTCGCGGCTGCCGCGCTCGTCGGCATGGCCTTCGAGGGTCAGGCGCGCGGACGGACGGTCACGCAGGTACTTGGCGTGGCAGGCCATGGCGGCCTGGAACTCCGGGCGCAGCGAATCCTGGTCGAGATCGAAGTACACCACGCGCTGGCGCAGGCATGCATCGGTATCAAGGTCTTCGGGACCGTAGGCACCGGCGGTGGTGGCCGGCTGGGTGGTGGTCGGGGTGGACGGGCCGGTGTCGACCGGCGCCTCTTCCTTGACCTTCTTGGTACATGCAACAGCGGCCATGCAGAGCAGGGCGGTGAGCAGAACGCGGGTTGGGGTCTTCATCTCTCGTCGATCCTCTGCAAAGGGGTTGTGCATTCAGCTTGCAAGCGGGGTTGTGCAGGCAGCGTCAGCGCTGCCGGAACGGTCCCCATGCGGGTTCGCGGACGTTGCCGTCGGCGAGCACCAGTCTTTGCCGGACGCGGCCATCGGCGGAGACGGCGTACAGGACTCCCCTGGTGCCTTCCCTCGCCGCGTACAGCACCATGCTGGCGTTCGGTGCGAAGCTCGGTGATTCATCGAGCGACCCCGGAGACAGCGTGGACCACCGCGGCGAACCGAGGCTGCGATCCAGCAACGCGATACGGTATACGTTTCCTGAACCTTGTGCCACGGCGATCTTCTTGTCGTCGAACGACACCGTCGGGCTGGCGTTGTAATTGCCCTGGAATGTCACGCGCGTGGCGCTGCCGCCGGACGCCGGCACCTGGTAGACCTGCGGCGGGCCGCCGCGGTCGGACGTGAAGTACACGCTCCTGCCATCGCTGCTCCAGGTGGGCTCGGTATCGATGCCGATCTGGCTGGTCAGCTGGGTCAGCGCCTTGCTGCCCAGGTCCATCACGTAGATCTCGGGGCTGCCGCTGCGCGACAGCGTGAGCGCCAGGCGGTTGCCGTCGGGCGAGAACGCGGGCGAGCTGTTGATGCCGCGGAAGCTGGCCACGCGCTCGCGCGCGCCGGTGCCGAGGTCCTGGATGTAGATCGCCGAGTTGTTGTTGTGCTCGAACGACACATAGGCCAGGCGGCGGCCATCCGGGCTCCAGCTGGGCGACATCAGCGGCTCGGTCGAGCGCACCACCACCTGCGGGGCGTGGCCATCGGCGTCGGCCACCATCAGCGCGTAGCGCGTGTTGGTGCCGGTGCCGGTGGCGGTAACGTAGGCGATGCGCGTCCAGAACGCGCCACGCACGCCGAGGATCTTCTCGTAGATGGCGTCGGCCATCTGGTGGGCAACGTCGCGCATGGCGTTCGCGCGCCCGGTCATCGCCATGCCGAGCAGCCGCTCCTGCTTGGCGACGTCGAACAGTTCGTACTCCACCCGGAACGCGCCGCCGCCGGCATCGACCACGCGGCCCACGACCAGGAAATCCTGCTTCAGCAGGCGCCAGGTCGGGTAGTTCACCTCGCTGCCACGCGTCGGGCGCTCGGTGATGTCCTGCTCGGGCAGGCCGCGGAACTGACCCGATCGCGCCAGGTCCTCGCGGACCACGCGGGCGACGTCGGTATCAGGCGCCGCGCCGCCACCCTGGTAGGGCATCGGTACGACGGCGATCGGCAGCGCCTGGGCGTTGCCGCCGACGATGTCGATCTCGAGCGCCTGCTGCGCCGCGGCGGCAAACGGCAGCAGCAGGGCGAGGCAGGCGGCAAGCCACGCGCTGGGCGTGGCCAGGCGGCGTTGGGTTCGGGTCATTCCAGGCTCCGGGGGGGCGATGCGGTGAGCGTGACAGGGTGGCGGTGAAAGCATGCTCAAGGATGAACGCGGGCGGACCCGACGGCCAGCGCGGCGCGATCAGCGGTCCGCTGCGGTGAAATTGAGGTTGATCGTACGGTTGAACACAGACTCGAATCCGGCATACGGCAGCGGCTGCGCCTTCAGCACGGCGGCTTCCACCGACCGGCGGCCGAGTTCGTCGAACGGGCACGACGGCGCCACTTCGGCCTTGATGACGGTGCCGCCGCGCACCTGGGTGATGTGGATGACGCACTTCTGCCCCTGCGGCACGTTCTCCGGACGGGTCCAGTTGCGCAGGATCGCTTCCTGGATCGCCGCGGCATAGCGCGCGCTCAGGCCGGCATCCACGCCGTCGTTGCCCGGCGGCGGCGTACCCGCGGTGGCGGCTTGCGCGGACGCCTGCTGCGCGCGCTGGTCGGCGATCTGCTTGAGCTTCTGTTCGGCGAGCTCGGCTTCGCGGCGCGCCTGCGCCTGCTGCTTGCGCAGCTCGGCGAGCTTCTCCTCGCGCTCGCGCTGCTGCGCGGCCAGGCGGCGCTGCTTCTCGGCCTCCTCCTGGCGCTGGCGCTCGGTGAGGTCGATCTGTTCCTGGCGACGCCGCGCTTCCTGCTCGCGCTCGGCGGTCTCGCGCGAGATCGCATCGCGGCGCGCGGCATCCTGGTCGACCGTGTCCGGCTCCGGCACCTGCTCCTGGGCCTGCGGCTGCGGCGTGACCGGGGAATCTTCCGGGCGCGGCTCGGGCAGCGGCTGTGGTGGCGGCACCGCGGCTTCTTCCACGGGCTGGGGCAGCGGCTCCGGATCGGGTTCGGGCTCCGGTTCCGGCACCGGCTCGGGGCGGTCGCGCAGCGTGCGCTGCATGGCCGGCGACAGGTCGCCGGCGTCCATCATCTCGGCGCTGATCGGCGAGCCGGCGGCCGATTGCGGCGCGGCCGTGCGCGTCCACCACAGGCCGGCGAACATCAGGGCAAACAGGGCGACGTGGAGCAGCAGCGCCAGCCCGAACGCCCGCGCGGTATCGGCACGGCTTTCACGCATCAGCGCGGACCGTCCTGCCTGGGATTGCTCATCAGCCCGACCCGCTCGACGCCGGCGTTCTGCAGCAGCGCCATCGCGTCCATGACGTTCTGGTAGCTGCCGTTGCCGTCGGCGGCGATGAACACCGCGACCTGCGGGTTGCTGGCCACGATGGCGCGCACGCGCGCGTTGAGCGAGGCGGCATCGACCGCTTCATTGCTGCCCGCCTCCACCGCCAGGAAATAGTGGCCGTCGGCGTCCACGCTGACCACCACCGGGTCCTTCTTCTCCTGGATCGACTTTGCGTTGGATTCCGGCAGCTGCACGTCGACGCCGAGGTTCATCAGCGGCGCGGTCACCATGAAGATGATCAGCAGCACCAGCATCACGTCGATGTACGGCACGACGTTGATCTCGTTCTTGAGCTTGCGGCGGCGCGCGCGCCGGCTTCGGACGGACATGGGTCAGGCCTCCCCGGTGGTCGCCTGCCGTTCCAGGATCGAGGAGAACTCGTCGGAGAATGCGTCGTAGCGGCCGGCGATGCGCTCGACCCGGGTCGCGAAGCGGTTGTACGCCCACACCGCCGGGATCGCGGCGAACAGGCCCATGGCGGTGGCGATCAGCGCTTCGGAAATGCCCGGTGCAACGCTGGCGATGGTGGCTTCCTTGACGTTGGCCAAACCCTGGAAGGCGATCATGATCCCCCACACCGTGCCCAGCAGGCCCACGTACGGCGCGATGGAGCCGACGTTGGCGAGGAACTCGAGGTTGTGCTCCAGACCATCCAGTTCGCGCGAGCTGGCCACGCGCATGCCGCGCTGCGCGCCCTCGAGCTGCGCGCGGCCGTCGCCACCCACCCGCTGGCGGCCGCGCGAGTATTCGCGGAAGCCGGCCTCGAAGATCGACTCCAGGCCTTCCACCTCGCGGTTGCGCTCGCTGGCCGAGCTGTAGAGCTTGCCGAGGTCGACGCCGGACCAGAACTTCTCCTCGAAGCGGTCGGCCTCCTTGGCGGCGCGGTCGAGCATGCGCTTCTTGCGGAAGATGATCACCCACGACGCGATCGACGCGAACAGCAGCACCAGCATCACCAGCTGCACCGGGATGGAGGCATGCAGCACCAGGTGCAGCAGGTCGAGGTTGGCGCCGGCGGCCGGTGCCGCGGCGGCCTGCGCGGCGTCGGCCGCGAGCTCGACGGACTGCGCCGCGGCTTCGTCGGGCAACGGTTCCGCCGTGGTCGCCTGCAGCAGGGTGGCCAGTACTGTCATCTGTGTTGCTCCGCGTTCGATTCGAGGGGTTTGAGTTGCAGGTACAGCGGGTCCGGGATGGCGCGCGGCCGGAAGCCGCCGGCGTCGAGCGCCGCGACCCGCACCCGCGCCGCCACCAGCAGTTCGCCGTCGCGCCGCACGTCCTGTGCGAACACCACGCTGGCGCGGCGCAGGGAAGCGAGCGCCACGGTGACCTGCAGCGCGTCGTCCAGGCGTGCAGGCCGATGGAAGTCGAGCTGCATGTCGCGGACGGCGAACACCAGGTCGTGCTGCTCGCGCAGTACCCGTTGCCCGTGCCCGAGCGCGCGCATCCAGTCGCTGCGTGCGCGTTCGAGGTAGGCGACGTACCGCGCGTGGTACACCACGCCGCCGGCGTCGGTATCTTCCCAATACACCCTTGTCGCCAAGCTGAACGGGTGGCAAACCGTGTGCGTCACGGCAGCAATTCCCTGCCCGTGCCGCGTGGAAGCAGGCCGAGGTGACGGTAGGCCTTGTCGGTGGCCATGCGCCCGCGCGCGCTGCGCACCAGGAAACCCTGCTGGATCAGGAACGGTTCGATCACGTCCTCCAGCGTTCCGCGCTCCTCGCTGAGCGCCGCGGCCAGCGATTCCACGCCCACCGGGCCGCCATCGAAGCTGCCGATGATCAGGTTGAGCAGGCGCCGGTCGAGGTCGTCGAAGCCTTCCGGGTCGACCTTCAACAGCAGCATCGCGGCGTTGGCGACCTCGTGGTCGATATGGCCCCCGGCGCGCACCTGCGCGAAGTCGCGCACGCGGCGCAGCAGGCGGTTGGCGATGCGCGGCGTGCCGCGCGCGCGGCGCGCGATCTCGTCGGCACCCTCCGGCGCGCAGTCGATGCCGAGGATCCGCGCCGAGCGGCGCACGATCCGCGTCAGCTCCTCGACGTTGTAGAACTCGAGCCGCTGGACGATGCCGAAACGGTCACGCAGTGGCGCGGTCAGCAGGCCCGCGCGGGTGGTGGCGCCGATCAGCGTGAACGGCGGCAGGTCGAGCTTGATCGAGCGCGCGGCGGGGCCCTCTCCGATCATGATGTCGATCTGGAAATCCTCCATCGCCGGGTACAGCACTTCCTCGACGACGGGCGACAGGCGATGGATCTCGTCGATGAACAGCACGTCGTGCGGCTGCAGGTTGGTCAGCAGCGCCGCCAGGTCGCCGGCCTTCTCGATCACCGGGCCGGACGTCACCCGCAAATTCACCCCCAGCTCGTTGGCGATCACGTGGCTGAGGGTGGTCTTGCCCAGCCCGGGCGGGCCGAAGATCAGCACGTGGTCGAGCGCTTCGCCGCGGCCCTTGGCCGCCTCGATGTAGATCGACAGCTGCTCGCGCACGGGCTGCTGGCCGAGGTATTCGTCCAGCCGCTGCGGGCGGATCGACGCCTCGAGGGCGGCGTCCTCGCGCGAGGCGGAAGGGGCAATGATGCGGTCTTCGCTCATGCCGACATGTTCGCATGGGCGCCGCGGCCCTGGCGCACCCGCCGCCCTTGCCCGCTCAGATCTCGACCTGCGCGCCCAGCTCCACCAGGCGGTTGCCCGGAATGCGGAAGAAGTTGTTGGCCGGCGCCGCGTTGCGGTGCATGTACGCGAACAGCTTGTCGCGCCACACCGGCATGCCGACGTGGCGGCTGGCGACGATGGTCTCGCGGCTGACGAAGTACGTGGTGTCCATCGGATCGAAGTCCATGCCTTCGACGTCGCAGGAGCGCATCAGCGCCAGCGGCAGGTCGGGCGTCTCCATGAAGCCGAAGCGCGCGGTGACCCGGTAGAAGTCGTCGCCGATTTCCTTCACTTCCAGGCGCCGCTCGCGGGGCGCATGCGGCACCTTCAGCGTCTCCGCGGTCAGGAACACGTTGCGCTCGTGCAGCACCTTGTTGTGCTTGAGGTTGTGCATCAGTGCGTGCGGCACCACGCCCGGATCGCTGGTCAGGAAGATCGCCGTCCCCGGCACGCGCACGGGCGGCGCCAGCATCAGCCCGGGGATGAAGGTGTCCAGGCGGATGCCCTCCTTCTGCACCGCTGAACGCAGCAGCTCGCGGCCATGGCGCCACGTGCGCAGCATGGTGAACAGCACGGTGCCCAGCACCAGCGGGAACCAGGCGCCCTGCAGGACCTTGGCGCCGTTGGCGACCACGAACGCCAGGTCGATCACCACGAAGCCAAGGCAACACGCCAACACCCAGCGCCGCGCCTTCGGCCACAGCGCGCGGGCCACGATCGCCAGCAGCAGCGTGTCGATCAGCATCGTCATCGACACCGAGATGCCGTAGGCCGCGGCCAGCGCGGACGAGGTGCGGAAGCTCAGCACCAGGGCGATCACGATCACTGCCATCGACCAGTTGATCGCCGGGATGTAGATCTGGCCGATGGTCTCGCTGGAGGTGTGCTTGATGCGCATGCGCGGGATGTAGCCCAGCTGCATGGCCTGGCGCGCCACCGAGAAGCCGCCGGTGATCACCGCCTGCGAAGCGATCACCGTGGCCGCGGTGGCCAGCACGATCATCGGCCAGCGGCCCCACTCGGGCACGCCGATGTAGAACGGGTTGCGGATCGCCTCCGGGTCCTGGAGCACCAGCGCGCCCTGGCCCAGGTAGTTGAGCATCAAGGCCGGCAGCACGAACCAGTACCAGCCGAAACGGATCGGCCGCGGGCCGAAGTGGCCCATGTCGGTGTAGATCGCCTCGCCGCCGGTCACCGCCAGCACCACCGCGCCGAGGATGAACACCCCGCCCCAGCTGTGCTCCATGAAGAACTTCGCCCCCCACCAGGGATTGATGGCGTGCAGTACTTCGGGTTCGCCGACGATGTTCAACACGCCCAGCGCGGCGAGCGCCAGGAACCACATGATGGTGATCGGACCGAATACCCGGCCCACCTTGTCCGTGCCGAAGCGCTGGGTGGCGAACAGCCCCGCCAGCACCAGTACCGTGATCGGCACGATCCAGTCGTGCATGCCGGGCGCCACCACCTCCAGGCCCTCGACCGCCGACAGCACCGAGATCGCCGGGGTGATCACGCCGTCGCCGAAGAACAGCGAGGCACCGAACACGCCGAGCAGCCCGACCAGGTAAACCGATTTGGAGCCGGGCTTCAGGCTTCGCTGTGCCAGCGCCATCAGCGCCATGATCCCGCCTTCGCCCTCGTTGTCGGCGCGCATGATGATGGTGACGTACTTCAGCGTCACCACGACAGTCAGCGCCCAGAACACCAGCGACAGGATGCCGAGCACGGTGTCATGGTTGGCGACCAGGCCGTAGTGCGGCGAGAACGCCTCGCGCAGGGTGTACAGCGGACTGGTGCCGATGTCGCCGAACACCACGCCGACGGCGCCGACCACCAGCGCGGGAAGGCCGGTCCTGGGCTTGGCCTTGCCTGGCGCGCCGTGGGTCGCGGCGGCGCGCCGTGGAGTACCTGCGAACATTGGTTTCCGGGTGCCTGCGGTCAACGAAGCGCGGACTGTAGCGCCTTTCGGATGATGGTTTCCGCAGGATCGCCATCCACGTGCGCCTGGCGCGCCATGCGTTGCGCCTCGGCCGGCTTGTAGCCCAGCTGCTGCAGGGCCTCGGTCGCCTCCGACAGCGGATCGGCCGGCGTGCCCGCCATCGGCATCGCCGTCGCGCCGCCCATGATCGCCTCGGCGCGGTCGCGCAGTTCCACCACGATGCGCTCGGCGGTCTTCTTGCCGATGCCCGGGATGCGCGTCAGCGCGGCCACGTCGCCGCCCGACACCAGGCGTGCGAACTCCTGGACGCTGGCGCCGGACAGGATCGCCAGCGCGATCTTCGCGCCGATGCCGGTGACCCGCTGCACGTCGCGGAACAGGCGCCGCTCCGCCTCGCTGGCAAAGCCGTACAGCGACACCGAGTCTTCCTTCTGCGCGTAGTGCGTGAACAGCGAGACTTCGGTCCCCAGCACCGGCAGGTCGTAGAACGTGCTCATCGGTGCTTCCAGCTCGTAGCCGACGCCGTTGACGTCGATCACCAGCCACGGCGGGGATTTGTGCGCGAGCTTGCCGCGCAGGCGTCCGATCATTTGCGGCTCCAGGCCAGGCGTTCGTCGATGCCCAGGCGCCGCGCGCTGGCGCTGACGTGGGCGTGGGTGATGGCGATGGCCAGGGCATCGGCGGCGTCGGCCTGCAGGCGGCCGGTGAGGCCGAGCATCGCGCCGACCATGTGCTGCACCTGCGCCTTGTCGGCCGCGCCCTTGCCCACCAGCGCCAGCTTGACCTGGCGCGCGCCGTATTCGTGCACCGGCAGGTCGTGCATGACCACCGCGCAGATCGCCGCACCGCGGGCCTGGCCGAGCTTGAGCGCGGAGTCGGCGTTCTTGGACATGAACACCTGCTCGATGGCGACCTCGTCCGGGCGGTGCTCCTCGACGATCGCGCGCAGGCCGTCCAGCAGCCGGCGCAGGCGCTGCGGCAGGTCGCCCTTGCACGCGGCCACGCCGGCCATCAGGTTGAGCGGCGCGTGGAACACGTGTTTCACGCGCCCGGTGGCATCGACGTCGATGATGCCGACGCCGGTGCGCTGCGAGCCCGGGTCGATGCCGAGGATCCTGGTCACGTCGTGCTTCTTACGCGTACGCGTCGTCGCCGAGTTCGGCGTTGGAATACACGGCCTGGACGTCGTCGATGTCCTCCAGCCAGCGCAGCAGCTTGACCACCTGCTGCGCGGTGTCGCCTTCGACGGCAATGTCGTTGTCGGCGCGCATGGTGATTTCGGCATGGTCGGCGGGGAGCCCCACGGCAGCCATCGCGTCGCGCACAGCGCCGAAATCCTCGGGCGAGGTGACCACGTCGATCGCGCCATCCTCCGGGTACACCACCACGTCGTCGGCGCCGGCCTCGATGGCGGCGTTGGTCACCGCGTCCTCGCTGGCACCCGGCGCGTAACGCAGCACGCCCTGCTTGTGGAACATGAAGGCCACCGAGCCGTCGGTGCCCAGGTTGCCGCCGAACTTGCCGAACGCATGGCGCACGTCGGCCACGGTGCGCACCTTGTTGTCGGTCAGGCAGTCGACGATCACCGCCACGCCGCCGGGGGCGTAGCCCTCGTAGCGGATCTCTTCATAGTCCACGCCCTCGAGCTCGCCGGTCGCCTTCTTGATGGCGCGCTCGATCACGTCCTTGGTCATGTTCGCAGCGAGCGCCTTGTCCACGCCGCTGCGCAGGCGCGGATTGCTGCCGAGGTCTCCCCCGCCGGCGCGTGCGGCGACCGAGATCTCGCGGATCAGCTTGGTGAAGATCTTGCCGCGACGCGCGTCTTCGGCGTTCTTGCGGCCTTCGATGGAGGGGCCTCTGCCCATGCGTATTCCCGTCAACCCTGGTGGCGATAGGGGATGGTAACCGCTCCGGCAAATGCACTCCCGCAAGCGGCCGGTCAGCGCGCGAAACGCCCGTCGCGCAGGAACCCGATCGCC
Source organism: Luteimonas sp. MC1825 (assembly GCF_014764385.1). NCBI lineage: Bacteria > Pseudomonadati > Pseudomonadota > Gammaproteobacteria > Lysobacterales > Lysobacteraceae > Luteimonas > Luteimonas sp. MC1825. The sequence continues at coordinate 2,253,580 of NZ_CP061714.1, forward strand.
AGGCGCGCGGCCTCGGCCGACACCAGCAGCCCGCTGTGCGAGGCGTCGATGACCACGTGGTCGGCCAGGCCCGGCAGGCGGGTCTCGGCGACCGCCACGGTGCCGTCGTGCGGCTCGTCGAAACGCGCCACCAGCGCACCCAGGCCGCGTGGCCGGGAGCCGGCGACCATGCCGACCTCCACGCCTTCCGGCAGGGCGACACAGCCCTGCCGCAGCAGGGCCGCGCTGCGCCCCAGGTACAGCGCGGTCAGTGCGCGGCGCGACAGCACGCGGGCCGCGCCGCTGCCGCACAGCGGCGTGCCGAGGCAGACCACGCGCGCCACCGGCAGCGCGGGCTCGGCCTGCAGCGCCTGCAGGGCCATCAGCCCCCCGAGGCTGTGGCCGACGAGATGCGTCGGCTCGCCGCCGCGCAGCCGCGCGCGCAGCGCGTCGACCGCGGCATCGGTACTGCCGAAGATGCTCCGGTAGCCGATGATCCCGGTGGTGAAGCCCGCTGTCCGCAGGCGCGCCGCGAAACGCCGCATCGCCAGCGGCGGCATCCACAGCCCGTGCAGCAGCAGTGCGCGGCGCGCGGCGGCCATGTCAGCCTGCGCCGGGTGCGGGGCGGCGCAGGATGAACTCCAGGTCCTGCACGCGCCCCACCGGGAACAGGTATTCGCCCACCGGCTCGTAACCGCGCCGCGCATAGAAGCGCTGCGCGCCGGCATTGCCCGACCACACGCCGATCCACAGCGTGCGCGGGCCATCGCGCTCCAGCCAGCCCATCGCGGTGTCGAACAGCCGGCCGCCCCAGCCGCCGCGCTGGTGCGACGCCATCAGGTACAGGCGCTTGAGTTCGCCATCGCCGGGGGCGACCTCCGGATGCGGCAGGCCGCAGGGGCCGACCGCGGCGTGACCGACGGCTTCACCGTCGTCCTCCAGCAGCCAGACCGCGTAGTCGGGATGGGACAGGATCAGGTGTTGCTTTGCGACCGCGTAGGCGTCGGCGAGGAACGCCTCGAGATCTTCGGGCGGATACAGGTGGCCGAAGGTCTCGGTGAACGTGCGCGCCGCGAGCCGCGACAGGGTCGCGGCATCGTCGGGCGTCGCGCGACGGATGGTGACGGTCACGCAGCCGCTCCCGGGCGCGCCGCGATCAGGCCGCAGGCCTCGACCGCACGGCCACGTGCACCTCGGCCAGCTGCGCGTCCGGGATCGGCGAAGGCGCGCCGGTCATCAGGCACTGCGCGCCGGTGGTCTTGGGGAACGCGATCACGTCGCGGATCGATTCGCTGCCGGCCATCAACGCGGCGATGCGGTCGATGCCGAAGGCGATGCCACCGTGCGGCGGCGCGCCGTACTTCAGCGCGTCGAGCAGGAAGCCGAACTTGGCCTCGGCCTCGTCCGCGCCGATGCCGAGCAGTTCGAACACCGCCGACTGCATGCCCGAGCGGTGGATTCGGATGGAACCACCGCCGATCTCGTTGCCGTTGAGCACCATGTCGTAGCCGCGGCTGGTCGCGCTGCGCGCATTGGCGCGCAGCGCGGCCTCGTCGTCGACCGCGGGCGCGGTGAACGGGTGGTGCAGCGCCACGTAGCGCTGCGCCTCGTCGTCGAACTCGAACATCGGGAAGTCGGTGACCCACAGCGGCGCCCAGCCCGCGGCGACCAGGTTGAAATCCTTGCCTGCCTTGAGCCGCACCGCGCCCATGAAGTCGCTGACCGTGTTGTATGCACCCGCGCCGAAGAACACCAGGTCGCCATTGCCGGCCCCCACGTGCTGCAGCAGCGCGGCGAACCCCGCTTCATCGAAGAACTTCGCCACCGGCGAATTGACCGCGCCGTCGTCGGCGATCTTGGCGTAGGCCAGGCCCTTGGCGCCGTACTTGGCGGCGTGCGCCGCGTAGTCGTCGATCTGCTTGCGGCTGAGCGCCGCGCCACCGGGAATGCGCAGGGCGCAGACCCGGCCGCCCTCCATGCCGGCAAAGTCGGTGAACACCTTGAACTGCGAGTCCTTCACCAGCGCATCCACGTCCACCAGCTCCAGCGCGATGCGCAGGTCGGGCTTGTCGGAGCCGTAGCGGCGCATGGCCTCGGCCCAGGTCATGCGCGGGAATTCGCCGAGCTCCACGCCGATCACCTCGCGGAACACGTCACGCATCATCGCCTCGACGGTGTCCTGCACGATCGCCTCGTCCACCCACGCGAACTCCATGTCCAGCTGGGTGAATTCCAGCTGGCGGTCGGCGCGCAGCGCCTCGTCACGGAAGCAGCGCGCGATCTGGTAGTACCTGTCGAAGCCGGCCATCATCAGCAGCTGCTTGAACAGCTGCGGCGACTGCGGCAGCGCGTAGAACTCGCCGGCATGCATGCGCGCCGGCACCAGGAAATCGCGCGCGCCCTCGGGCGTGGCCTTGGTGAGGATCGGCGTCTCGATGTCCTGGAAATCACGCGCGTCCAGCCAGCGGCGCAGCGCGACCACAAGCTTCGAGCGCGTGCGCATCTTGCGCTGCATCTCCGGCGTGCGCAGGTCCAGGTAACGGTATTTGAGGCGGATGTCCTCGCCCGGGTTCTCGTGCGCATGGAACGGCAGCGGCTCGGCCTTGTTCAGCACCTCGATCGTGGTCGCGACCACTTCGAGCTCACCAGTGGCGATCTTGGCGTTGACGCTCTCGCGGCGGCGCACGGTGCCGGTGACGCGCAGGCAGTCCTCGTAGCCCACTTTGGCCGCGGTGGCGATGACCTCGGCGTTGCCCGCGGTGGCGGCGTCGGGCTCGGCCACCACCTGCACGATGCCTTCGTGGTCGCGCAAGTCGATGAAGCACAGGCCGCCGAGGTCGCGGGCCACATCGGCCCAGCCGCAGAGGGTGACGGTCTGGCCGACCAGGGAGGCGTCGATCAGGCCGCAGAAATGGGTACGCATGGAAACTCCGGACGCGGGAAACGGGCCGCCGGACGGCGGAGCCCGCTAGTTTAAAGCGTCCCGTCGCCGATGCCGCCCGATCCGTGATGTCCAGCCCGCGGCTGGCGGCCACGGTGGCCATGGCGGCCCGTCACGCAGCGGGCTTGGGCTCCGCCTTGGGCGCGGGGCTTGCCGGCGCCGGGGCGGGCTCGCTCTTTGCCGGCGTGGCGGCCGCCGGCTTTGCCTCGGGCTTGCCCGCGCCCTCGCCGCCTTCGGCCAGGTTGCGCTTCTTGTCGCCATCCTTCTTGAAGTCGGTCTCGTACCAGCCGCTGCCCGCAAGGCGGAACGAGGGCGCCGTCAGCTGCCGGCGCACCTCGCCCACCGCACCGCACTCCGGACAGGCATCGGGATCCGGATCGGAGAGCTTCTGCAGGCGGTCGAAATCGTGCTCGCACTGGGCGCAGCGGTAGGCGTAGATCGGCATGGCGGTGGCATTGGCTCGGTGACGTGGGCTGCGGGCATTCTGGGGGCGTGGGCGTGCGAATCAAGGCACAACCCACGCCCACGCCCACGGCCACCGGCTGGCCGGCGTGCCCCCGCGAGTTGCCCGGCTTCGGTTACCGCGCGCGGGAGACTTTCCGCTCGGCCACCCGCGGCGGCATCGCATCGATGCCGTCCGCCACGCGGTCGTGGTACGTCGGACGCACGTGGCGCTGGATGATCGGTGCCTCGCCGAACCAGGCAGTGTTCAAGTACAGCTCGTCGATTCCGTAGATGCGGTTGCCACGCTGCCCCATCGGACGGAAGTAGCGGACCTGCAGCGGGATGCATTCGGTGGCGCCGACCGCGTATGCCTCGGAACAGGCCGCGACCGGGCCGCCGATGTTTCCGCGGTAGCGGCTCTCGTAAAGCCGGGTATGCGTCTGGCCGCCAATGACGGTGTCGAACAGCTGCCAGGAGGCGCGGGAGGTCGAGGTCGGGTACTCCGCCCCCTGATAGCGCGTCACCTGCCGGGTAACGCCGTCCGCGTCGCGCACGAACGTCGTGTCGGCACGCGGTGACTGCCACGGGTTGGCATTCGCGTTCTGGGTGAACGTGCCGTACTCCCAGCTCCCGAGCACCGACAACGCGTCCAAGGCCGGGCCGACGCGCGCGTCCATCAGCACCGACGTGCCCACCAGGCTGTGCGCCAGACCATCGGCCGCCTGCGTGCGCGCCAGGTAGAGCACCGGCACGGCCATCGACTCACCGCCTTCAAGCCGCCAGTAGGTGACCTCCGTCTGCGGATACCGCAGCTGCAGGGTGCCGCGCGGGCCGAGGTTCCACTCGAATGATCCGCTGCCAAACCCGCCAATCCGCGGCTGCATGTCCGGGTCCACCTTGGACCCGGTGTCCTGGATGAGTCCGCTGCCATCGGGAAGGAACGTGGTCTGCGCGTATTCGCAACCCGAGAGCACGTCCATCGTGCTGACCGGATCCGGCTCCAGGCAGAAGTGCGGCAACGCGCGGCGCCCGGCCACGTCGGCCGGCCAGATGCGCTGGGACATTCCGTCCAGGCTGAAGGCATGCGCGATCCGAGTGCTGCTCGCGTCAGTCGGCGAGAGATGGGGATAGTCGGGATAGGACACCCGCACGGCCCCGGTCACCGACCACAGGCTGTAGCGATCCCCGACGAAGTGGCGTCGCCAGGTTTCGTGCACGGTGTCACGCCTTGTCAGCACCTGCACCGTCGGCTGACCCGGTGCAAGCTGCACGAAGTCGTAGGAGAAGACCGGCGCCGACGCGCGCGGGGTCATGCGCAGCGTTCCGGCATCGAGCGCCGTGACGGTTGCGACCGGATCGGTGCCGCTGCGGCCGTGGTATTCGAAGCCGCCATTGCCACGCAGGAGCAGCTGCGCCGCGCTCTGGAGCGTCGCCTCACCGTAGGCAAGGGCTGGCAGGATCGCCGTCCGGGTTCCCAGCACGGCGAGCGGCAACGGAATTCCCGTCGGCTGCTGGACGAATGCTTCCAGCGACGCGGCAACGTCCGGCTGGGCTGCCAGGAACGTGCGCAATCCGGCATCGTCCTGCAGCAGCGCGTAGCCGTGCGCATAGCCGGCCGGCAGCGGCGCGGCGCCCGAGGCGAGTGCCTGCAGCACATTGCCGCCGACCGCGGCTTCAAGGCCGATCGAACGGATCGCCTGCTGGTGTTCCTGGTCCGAGAGCGGCAGGCGGCCACCCAGTACGCGGCTGACGTGATGGTGCAGCGAGGTCCCCATCGCGGTGACGCGGACGCGGTCGAGTTCACCCGGCGTCAGGATGGCATCCGCACCTGCGTTGCGCGCCAGGCGCGCGTAACTGCCCAGGATGGCCGCGTGCTTGCCTTGGTGCGAATCGATTTCGATCGAGACCATGGCTTCGGGGCGACCACCGGGGACTTGCACGGAGAACGCCGGCAGGCTGACAGGCACTGTGCTGACGGCATTGCCAACGCGCAGCGTCACCATCGCCGGCCCGCTTTCCACGCCCGCTATCGCGACCTGCGCGTCGATGCGCAGGCCCGTCGCCGCACCGGGCAACCGGAGGCGTGCCGACGGCGTGACCGGCGCCACGGGCGGGACGACGCGTGGCGTCCGCGACGCCGATGCATTCGATGCATCCCACGCAAAGACACCGCCCGCGACAAGCGCCGCGACGGCGACCGTGAATCCGAGTCTCATCTGTTTCCCCTCTTGCTGCCGCCCCCTGCGGCAGCGCGGGATGCTACTCAGCCGGCATGCGAACGGCAACCTTCAGGTCAGTCGCTGCTGCCCCACGGCGCCGGCGGTTCCGCCACCGGCGTGGTCAAGTCGAACTCGACCTGGAACATGCGCCCGCCCGGGCGCGAAAGCTCGTACAGGAAGCGCGAGCCCGGCTCCACTTCCATCGCCCAGGTGTTGGTGGTGGAGACATCTGCGCCGGTGTGGCCGAACAGCGCGATCGACTCCGCGTCCACCGGGAACTCCTGGCGGACGGCGGTGCCGGCGGTGGTGCTTTCGCCGCCGTACATGGTCTGCACGTCGGAGCTGCCGTCTTCGTGGCGATGGTCGTGCTTCAGGCGCAGGCCGGTGCCGGTGCGGGTGAGCACCCAGGTACGCGAATGGTCGTCGCCGACGTGGAACGGCACGCGCAGCTCGCGGGTCGGGTCGTCGCAGCCACGCACGTGCATCACCAGCGCCTTGCCTTCGAACGCATCAGGTTCCGGCGACGCCGGCTCGTTGGCGACGATGCGCCCCGCGAACGCCTGGCCGCAGTGGCTGGCGAGGGCGGCGAGGAAGGCGTCGGCGGGTGCGGCATCGGTGGCGGGCGCGGCGGTCGCCGGGGCGGATGTGTTGCCCGCGGCGACGTCGGCCGTCGCCTGCGGAGTGGACGGAGTGCAGGCGGCAACGGCCACCAGCGCGGCGGAAAGTGCGGAGAGTCGGATGATCGTCATGCCCTCACCGTACCGCCGCGCCCCACCCACGGCAAACGCCGCGGTGCGTCTTGACGGTCCTGCTCAGGCGGCTTCGTACAGGGCGAGCAGCGCGGACTCGGCATCGGCCAGCCGGCCGGCCAGCGAGGCGCGGCGCTGCGCGGCGTCGGCGACACGGGCGGAAGCGTCGGCACCGGCGTGGAAGCCGGGATCGGCCAGGCTTGCGTCGATCGCGGCGATGTCGGCCTCCAGCGACGCCACCTGCGCTTCGGCCTGCGCCAGCTTGTGCGGGTTGACCTTGGCCTTCGCAGGCGCGGGTGCGGTCGGCGGCGGCGGTGCCACGGTCGTTTCAGCGGCGGCACCGATGCCGGGCCGCACATCCTGCGGCCGCGAGCGCAGCCATGCCGCGTATTCGTCGAGGTCGCCGTCGAACGGCGTGACCACGCCTTCGGCGACGCGCCAGAAGGTGTCGCTGACCAGGCCGATCAGGTGGCGGTCATGCGAAACCAGCACGATCGCACCGGGGAAATCGCTCAGCGCCTCGGCCAGCGCCTCGCGCATCTCGAGGTCGAGGTGGTTGGTGGGTTCGTCGAGCAGCAGCACGTTGGGCTGGCGCCAGGCGATCAGCGACAGCGCCAGGCGCGCGCGCTCGCCGCCGGAGAAGCCGTCGATGGATTCGAACGCGCGGTCGCCGGGGAAGCTCCACTTGCCGAGGAAGTTGCGGAAATCCTGGATGGACGCTTCCGGCGAGATCTCGCGCAGGTGGTCGATCGGCGAGGTGCCGGCGACCAGCGCCTCCACCGTGTGCTGGGCGAAGTAGCCGATGCGCAGGTCCGGGTGTGCGTAGCGCTCGCCGGTGAGCAGCGGCAGCTCGCCGACCAGGGTCTTGACCAGCGTCGACTTGCCGGCGCCGTTCGGGCCGAGCAGGCCGATGCGGTCGCCGGCCTCGAGGCCGAAGTTGGCGTCGTGGAGGATGGTCGCGGTGTCGTAGCCGCAATCGGCGTGGTTCAACCGCAACAAGGCGTGCGGCAGCTTCAGCGGCGCCGGGAAGTCGATGCGCACCTCGCGCTCGGCGCGCACCGCCTCGGTGTTGGCCATCTTGGCCAGGCGCTTGACCCGCGACTGCGCCTGCTTGGCCTTGGCGGCGCTGGCGCTGAAACGGTCGATGAAGCTCTGCAGGTGGGCGCGCTCGGCCTGGGCCTTTTCGTGGGTGATCTGCTGCAGGCGCAGCTGTTCGGAGCGCTGGCGTTCGAAGGCGGTGTAGTTGCCGGTGTACAGCTTGGCCTTGCCGCCGTGCAGGTGCAGGGTGTGGGTGTTGACGTTGTCGAGGAACTCGCGGTCATGCGAGATCAGCAGCAGCGTGCCGGGGTACTTCAGCAGCCACTGCTCGAGCCACAGCACCGCGTCGAGGTCGAGGTGGTTGGTGGGCTCGTCGAGCAGCAGCACGTCGGACGGTGTCATCAGCGCGCGCGCCAGGTTCAGGCGCACGCGCCAGCCGCCGGAGAACGTGGCCACCGGGCGCTGCTGGGTCTCGGCCGGAAACCCCAGCCCGTGCAGCAGCTTGGCCGCGCGTGCGGCGCCGTCGTAGCCGCCCACTTCTTCCAGCCGGTGGTGGGCCATGGCCACCGCCTCCCAGTCCTCGTTGGCGAAGGCATTGGCCTCGGCCTGCAGGGCATCGTGCACCGCGGCGTCGCCGGCGAGCACGAAGTCGACCGCCGGATCCGGCAGCGAAGGCATTTCCTGGGCGATGCTGGCGATGCGCAGGCGCGACGGCAGGTCGAGGTCGCCACGGTCGGGTTCGACTTCGCCGCGCACGGCGGCGAACAGCGAGGATTTGCCGGTGCCGTTGCGGCCCACCACGCCCACCCGCCAGCCGGCATGCAGGGACAGGTCGAGGTCGGACAACAGCAGGCGTTCGCCGCGGCGGAGGGCGAAATTGCGGAATGAAATCATCCGCCATTGTAGCGGCCGCGCCGCTGCAGCCGCGATGCGGTAGTGTCTGCAGCCGGGAAATTGACGGCGCAGGGCAGTGATGGCGATCTCGATCAATCTCGAAACGGCCGCCTGGGTGCACGCGCGGGTGGTGGCGCAGGCGCCGTTCAGCGAGATCCACGCGGCACTCGGCCTCCGCGGCTACGACGAATTCCAGATCCGGCGCATCTACGATGCCGCGCTGCGCGACCCGGACGGGTTCAAAGCGGGATTCTCGCGGCTCAGCCCGAACCAGCCGAAGGTCGCGCACACCCTGCCCAAGGCCGCCGACGCCCGCGCCCAGCGCGCGCAGGCTCTGGCGGAGGTGGCAGCCGGTGCACGCGCGGGCGGCGGCTTTTCGCCGGTGGCGCCGATCGCGCTCGCCGCCGGCCACGCGATCCGCTGCGAGCACGGCGACGTGCGCGTGGCCTTCCACAACGTGCGCCCCTACGTGGTGCTGTTCAACAACGTGCTTACCCACGCCGAATGCGACCAGCTCATCGCCGAGGCCACGCCGACGCTGGAGCGCGCCAAGGTAGTCGACTCCGACCGCGGCGGCGCCAAGGTCGACGACCGCCGCACCAGCGAACTGACCATGCTCCTGCGCGGCACCACGCCGCTGCTGGCGAAGGTCGACGCGCGCATCACCCGCATCACCGGCGTGCCGGTGGCGCAGGGCGAGGACCTGCAAGTGATGCGCTACGGCGTGGGTGCCGAATACACGCCCCACTTCGACTATTTCGACCTCGAGCGCCCCGGTCAGGCCCTGCACCTTGCCAACGGCGGACAGCGCATCGCCAGCCTGGTGATCTACCTCAACGACGTGGAGGCCGGTGGCGAGACCGTGTTCCCGGACGTCGGCCTGTCGGTGGCGCCAGCCAAGGGCAGCGCGGTCTATTTCGCCTATACCGATGCGCAGTCGCGCTGCGACCCGCTCTCGTTCCATGCCGGCGCACCGGTGCTGCGCGGCGAGAAATGGATCGCCACGCGCTGGATGCGCGAGCGGGAGTTCACCTGAGCCGGTGTGGGGGCTGCCCGGTAAGTGCCTGCATCGTTCCACGCCTGGAATGCCCAGGTGACGGATTCGTGAGCATTGACGCGGTCGTTCAGCGGATGTTAAAGCGGAGTTGCAGCTGAACACGCGTGCCCGCCGCCCATCGCCACGAGGTCGCCCGTCATGACGCCACACCCGCTCGCTGTCGCACTGATCGCCACCCTGGCCGCCACGGCCCTCCCCGCACACGCCCAGACCGCCACGCCGGCCGAGCGCAAGGCCACCAGCCTCGACACGGTGATCGTCACCGGCACGCGGGCCAGCGACCGCACCGCGGCCGAATCCACGGCACCCATCGACCTCATCACACCCGAGGCGCTGCAGTCGTCGGGCACCACCGAACTCGCCACCGCGCTGTCACGGCTGCTGCCGTCGCTCAACTTCCCGCGGCCCGCGGTCTCCGACGGCACCGATGCCGTGCGCCCTGCGCAGCTGCGTGGACTCTCCCCGGACCACACCCTGGTGCTGGTCAACGGCAAGCGCTACCACACCGGCGCTCTGGTCAACGTCAACGGAACCCAGGGCCGGAGCTCGTCGCCGGTCGACCTCAACACCATCCCGATCGCCGCGATCGCGCGCGTGGAAGTGCTGCGTGACGGCGCCTCGGCGCAGTACGGCTCCGACGCCATTGCCGGCGTCATCAACATCGTGCTGAAGGGCAGCCCCGATGGCGGCAGCGTCAGCCTGCGCCACGGCCAGACCAGTGCGGGCGATGGTGCGCAGACCAACCTGCTGGCCGATGCCGGTTTCCCGCTGGGGGCGGAAGGCGGCTTCGTGCATCTGGCCGTCCAGGCCGACCGGCAGGACCAGACCGATCGCGCACGTCCCTTCCTTGGCCCCGCAACGCCCACCTCCGCGCCGCTTGGCCGCGTGGTGCAGCGGCAGGGCGATCCCGAGGTCGACAGCTATTCGGGCAGCTACAACGCCGAACTCGCCGCCAGCGACAGCCTGACGCTCTATTCCCATGGCCTGCATACCAAGCGCGACATCCTGTCCAACGGCTTCTTCCGGCCGGCGGGCGATTCGCGCAACATCCCGTCGATCTACCCCGACGGCTTCCTGCCGCAGATCAACAACAATTCGACCGACTACAGTTTCGTCGGCGGGCTGCGCAAGCTGTTCAGCGGCGGCACCGCGCTCGACGCCAGCTACACCTACGGCTCCAACGAGTTGACGTTCGACATCAAGAACACGCTCAACCGCAGCCTGGGGCCGACGTCGCCCACCCGGTTCTACGCCGGTGCGCTGGAGGTCAGGCAGCACATCCTGAACCTCGACATGAGCACGCCGCTCGACCTGGGTCTGTCGTCGCCCCTGGTCCTGGCGTACGGCGCGGAGTACCGCGAAGACGAGTTCGAGCAATCGCCGGGCGAGCCGGATTCGTACGCGCTGGGCCCGTTCGCAAACATCCCGGGCTCGCAGGTGTTCGCCGGCTTCAAGCCCAGCGACGGCGGGCAGTTCAAGCGCGACAACATCTCGCTCTACGTGTCGCTGGAAGGCGACGTGACGGACAAGCTGTCGGCGGGTATCGCGGCACGCTACGAGGATTACAGCGACTTCGGCGACACCTCCACCGGCAAGCTGACCGCGCGCTACGACTTCACGCCGACGGTGGCCCTGCGCGGCACGCTGTCGACCGGCTTCCACGCGCCATCGCTGCAGCAGCAGTACTTCCAGTCGACGGCCACCAACTTCATCGTGCTGCCACCACCGCAGGGCAACACCCCGTTCGACATCGTCACCTTCCGCGTCACCAACCCGGCCGGCATCGCGCTCGGCGCGGAGCCGCTGCGGGCGGAAGAGTCCACCAACTTCAGCCTGGGACTGGTGCTGCAGCCGATCGACCGCCTGTACATCACCATCGATGCCTACCGGATCAAGCTCGAGGACCGCATCACCCTGTCGGAGAACCTCGGCACCAACCCGGCACGTCCTGAGATCCGCGAGTTCCTCAACGCCAACGGCTTCCCGGGCGTTGGCGGCGGGCGCTACTTCACCAACGCCATCGATACCACCACCGACGGCATCGACGTGATCGGCACCTACGGCTGGCAGCTCGGCAACGGCGACCTGGACCTGACGGTGGGCTACAACCACAACAAGACCAGCATCGACCGCATCGCGCCCAATCCGGCGTCGCTCAATGCCATCGACCCCACCGCGCTGCGTTTCGGCAGGGTCGAGATCGGCCGCTTCGAGGTCGGCGCGCCACGTGACAAGTTCCTGCTCGGCGGCGAGTGGAGCTCGGACCTCTGGAACTTTTCCGCCAACGCGGTGCGTTATGGCGAGATCACCGTGCGCAACGCCAACCCGGCCCAGGACCAGACCTTCGACCCCAAGTGGACGCTCGCGCTGGCCGCGACGCTCAAGCTGGACCGGTGGAGCTTCACCCTGGGCGGCGACAACGTGCTGAACGAGTATCCGGACGAGAACGTGTTCGCCAACTCCACCGGCGGCCAGTTCCCGTATGCCAGTTCCGCGGCGCCCTTCGGGTTCAACGGTGCGTTCGTGTACGGCAAGATCGGCTACCAGTGGTGAGATTGCCGCACAGCTGACGGCCGCGGCTGGCAAGGACGAAGCCGCGGCCCCCGGGGCGTCCACTATGCTGTCGTGACTCCAGTGGATCTCCCGATGCCCCACCACACCGAACTCATCGCCATCCTCACCATGGGGTTCGTGCTGGCGTACGTGCTCGGGCTGGCGGCGCATCGCCTGCGGCTGTCGCCGCTGGTGGGCTACCTGGTCGCCGGCATCATCGCCGGGCCGTTCACGCCCGGCTTCGTCGGCGACCAGTCGCTCGCCCCGCAGCTCGCCGAGATCGGCGTGATCCTGCTGATGTTCGGCGTCGGCCTGCATTTCTCGCTGAAGGACCTGATGGCGGTGAAGGCCATCGCCATCCCGGGCGCGGTGGTGCAGATCACGGTCGCCACCCTGCTCGGCTGGGGGCTTGCGACCATGCTGGGCTGGCCCACCCTGCAGGGCGTGGTGTTCGGCTTCGCGCTGGCCACGGCCAGCACGGTGGTGCTGCTGCGCGCCATGGAACAGCGCCGCCTGCTGGAGAGCCAGCGCGGCCGGATCGCCGTGGGCTGGCTGATCGTGGAGGACCTGGCCTGCGTGCTGGCGCTGGTGCTGATGCCGGTGCTGGCGAAGTTGATGGCCAGCGCCGGCGACGACCCCATCAGCCTCGGCGCGGTGGTGTTGGCGATCGGCAAGACCCTGCTCCAGGTGGGCCTGTTCGTGGCGGTGATGCTGCTGGTCGGGCGGCGGGTGATCCCGTGGATGCTCGAGCGCACCGCCGGCACCGGCTCGCGCGAGCTGTTCACGCTCGCGGTGCTGTCGATCGCGCTCGGCATCGCGCTGGGCTCTGCGGAACTGTTCGGAGTGTCGTTCGCGCTCGGCGCGTTCTTCGCCGGCATGCTGCTCAACGAATCCGAGCTCAGCCAGAAGGCCGCGCAGGATTCACTGCCGATGCGCGATGCGTTCGCCGTGCTGTTCTTCGTGTCGGTGGGCATGCTGTTCGACCCCGCGATCCTCGTCGAGCAGCCGCAGCTGGTGCTGGCCACCACGCTCATCGTCATGTTCGGCAAGTCCGCCGCGGCCTACCTGATCGTGCGCGCCTTCGGGCGACCCAAGGCCACCGCGCTGACCATTTCCGCCAGCCTGGCGCAGATCGGCGAGTTCGCCTTCATCATCGCCGCGCTCGGCGTGACGCTGGGCATCCTGCCCGAGCAGGGCCAGGACCTGGTGCTGGCCGCGGCGCTGCTGTCGATCATGCTCAACCCGCTCGTGTTCGGCCTGGTCGACCGCTGGCAGGCGCGCCAGGACGCGAACCAGGCCGCCGAAAGCGCGAGCCACGCCGCGCGCGTGTCGGCGGAAGACGCCGCCAGCCACCACCTGCCCGAATCGGTCAACGACCACACCATCGTCGTCGGCTACGGCCGCGTGGGCCGCCAGCTCGCCACGCTGCTGCACCAGCGCGGCGTGCCGGTGGTGGTGATCGAGGACGATGCCGACCTGGTCGCACTGGCACGCGAGGCCGGCGTGCACGCGGTGCGCGGCAATGCCGCCTCCGAACCGGTGATGCTGGAAGCCGCACCCGGGCGCGCCAAGCTCGCCGTGTTCGCCATTCCCAACGCGCTTGAAGCCGGCGAAACCATCGCCCGGCTCAAGGCGCTCAGCCCGGCCATCACCGTGCTCGCGCGGGCGCACAGCGACGCGGAAGTGAAGCACCTGCTGCAGCATGGCGCCGATGGCGCGGTGCTGGCCGAACGCGAGCTGGCCTACTCGCTGGCGGAGATGGTGATGGCCACGCCGCCGTACCGGCCGGCGCGCGTCGCCACCTGAGGCCCAGCGCGCCGCCCAACCGGGCGTGGCCGGGCCGGCGATGTCAGTCCTTCGCGAACACCAGGTGCCCACCCTCGGCATCCACGCGCACCGTGTCGCCGCCGGCGAAGCCGCCGGAGAGGATCCGCGTCGCCAGCGGGTTCTCCAGCTGCTGCTGGATCGCGCGCTTCAGCGGTCGCGCGCCGTAGACCGGATCGAAGCCCACGTTGGCCAGCAGGTCGAAGGCCTTGTCGCTCACCTCGATGCGCATGCCGCGCTCTGCCAGCCGCTTCTCCAGCCCGCGCATCTGGATGCGCGCGATCTCCTTGATCTGCACCTTGTCGAGCGCGTGGAAGACCACGATGTCGTCGAGCCGGTTGATGAACTCCGGCCGGAAGTGCGCCTGCACCACCGCCATCACGCCCGCCTTCATCTGCGTGTAGGCCTCGGCCGAATCGTCGCCTCCGAGTTCCTGGATCTGGTGCGAGCCGAGGTTGGAGGTCATCACGATCACCGCGTTGCGGAAATCCACCGTGCGCCCCTGGCCGTCGGTCAGGCGGCCGTCGTCGAGCACCTGCAGCAGGATGTTGAACACGTCCGGATGCGCCTTCTCCACCTCGTCGAGCAGGATCACGCTGTACGGCCGGCGGCGCACCGCTTCGGTCAGGTAACCGCCCTCCTCGTAGCCGACATAGCCCGGGGGCGCGCCGATCAGCCGGGCCACCGAATGCTTCTCCATGAACTCGCTCATGTCGATGCGCACCATGGCGTCGCTGGAGTCGAACAGGAATTCCGCCAGTGCCTTGCACAGCTCGGTCTTGCCGACGCCGGTGGGGCCGAGGAACAGGAACGATCCAGTCGGCCGGCCGGGATCGGACAGACCCGCGCGCGACCGGCGGATGGAATCCGACACCACCTTGATCGCTTCGTGCTGGCCGACCACGCGCGTATGCAGCTGCGATTCCATCGCCAGCAGTTTCTCGCGCTCGCCTTCCAGCATCTTGCTCACCGGGATGCCGGTCCAGCGCGCGACCACCTGGGCGATCTCTTCCGCGGTCACCTTGTCCTGCAGCAGGGTGAAGCCCTGCGTCTCCACTTCCTGCGCAGCCTTCAGCTGCTTTTCCAGCTCCGGCAACTGGCCGTACTGGATCTCGCTCATGCGCGCGTAGTCCTGCCTGCGCTGCGCCGCCTCCAGGTCCAGGCGCGCCTGCTCGATCTGCTCCTTGACCCTGGTCGCGCCCTGCAGCATTGCCTTCTCGGCCTTCCACACTTCCTCGAGGTCGTTGTACTCGCGCTCGAGCGTGCCAATCTCGGCTTCCAGGTCGGCCAGGCGCTTCTTCGACTCGGCGTCCTTCTCCTTCTTCAGCGCCTCGCGCTGGATCTTCAGCTGGATCAGCCGCCGCTCCTTGCGGTCGAGCTCCTCGGGCTTGGAGTCGATCTCCATGCGGATGCGCGATGCGGCTTCGTCCATCAGGTCGATGGCCTTGTCCGGCAGCTGGCGGTCGGCGATGTAGCGGTGCGAGAGCGTGGCTGCGGCGACGATCGCGGGGTCGGTGATCTCCACACCGTGATGCACCGCGTAACGCTCCTTGAGGCCGCGCAGGATGGCGATGGTGTCCTCGACGCTGGGTTCGCCGACGAACACCTTCTGGAAGCGGCGCTCCAGCGCGGCATCCTTCTCCACGTACTTGCGGTATTCGTCGAGCGTGGTCGCGCCGATGCAGTGCAGCTCGCCGCGCGCGAGCGCGGGCTTGAGCATGTTGCCTGCATCCATCGAGCCCTCGGCCTTGCCGGCGCCGACCATGGTGTGCAGTTCGTCGATGAACAGGATGACGTTGCCTTCCTGCTTGGCGAGGTCGTTCAGCACGGCCTTCAGCCGCTCCTCGAACTCGCCGCGGAACTTGGCGCCGGCGATCAGCGCGCCCATGTCCAGCGACAGCACGCGGCGGCCGCGCAGGCCCTCGGGTACCTCGTTGTTGATGATGCGCTGCGCCAGGCCTTCGACGATCGCGGTCTTGCCGACGCCCGGCTCGCCGATCAGCACCGGGTTGTTCTTGGTGCGCCGCTGCAGCACCTGGATGGTGCGGCGGATCTCTTCGTCGCGGCCGATCACCGGGTCGAGCTTGCCGCGCTCGGCGCGCTCGGTGAGGTCGACGGTGTACTTCTCCAGGGCCTGCCGCGCTTCCTCCGCACTGGCGTCGGAGACCGTCTCGCCACCGCGCATCGCGTCGATCGCGGCTTCCAGGCGCGCCTTGTCGGCGCCTGCGGCCTTCAGCGCGCGCCCGGTGTCGCCGCGGTCGTCGAGCGCGGCGAGCACGAACAGCTCGGAGGCGATGAAGCCGTCGCCGCGCTGCTGCGCGAGCTTGTCGGTGACGTTGAGCAGGCGCGCGAGGTCGTTGCCGATCGACACCGCGCCGTCCTGGCCGGACACGGCGGGCAGCTTGCCCAGCGCCTCGGCCAGCGCCTCACGCAGCACCGGCACGTTCACGCCGGCCTGCGCCAGCAGCGGACGGGTGCCGCCGCCCTGCTGGTCGATGAGCGCCAGCAGCAGGTGCGCGGGTTCGATCAGGTTGTGGTCGCGGCCCACGGCCAGCGACTGCGCGTCCGCCAGCGCTTGCTGGAAACGCGAGGTGAGCTTGTCTTGACGCATGGCGTCGGTCTCCATCAGGTGTGGCCGGCCCTGGCCGGCAATGTAGATGCACATGCGGTCGGCGCGCCCGGAAACAAGCGCCGATGCGCCGTCGCCAGCGTCCGTGCCCCCGCCTTACACCCCCTCCTAACGGCCGGATGGCCACACTGCCGGACATGCCTCAGCCACGTTCCTTCGGCAGGCCGCAGCCCCCGCCGCCTGCCGACAACTGGGCCCTGTTCCTCGATGTGGACGGTTGCCTGCTCGAAATCGCCGAAACGCCGGACGCCGTCCGTGTCCCGCCATCGCTCCGCCCAGGCCTTGCGGCGCTGGCCGCGCAACTGGACGGCGCCCTCGCGCTGGTCAGTGGCCGCAGCCTGGCGGCGGTCGATGCGCTCCTCGACCTGCCACAATTGCCCGCCGCCGGGCTGCACGGCCTGGAGCGTCGCCACGCGGGCGGACGTGGCCACGGGCCGCCGTCCGCACCGGCTGCACTGGCTTCCGTGACAACGGCGGCCGAAGCACTGGTAGCGCGCCATCCGGGCACCCTGGTGGAATACAAGGGCCCGGCGCTGGCGCTGCACTGGCGCGCCGCCCCCGCGTCAGGCCCGGCGCTCGCCGCATTCGCCACGGCGGTGCTGCCGCGGCTCCCCGGCTATCGCCTGCAGCACGGCAGCCAGGTCGTGGAGATCCGCCCCGCCGCCCACGGCCAGCACCGCGCCGACAAGGGCGCGTCGATCATCGACTTCATGGACGAACCGCCGTTCACCGGACGGGTGCCCGTGTTCGCCGGCGACGACCTCACCGATGAAGCGGGATTTGCCGCGGTCAATGCGCGCGGCGGCATCAGCGTGCTGGTTGGACGGCCACGCGAC
This sequence comes from Luteimonas sp. MC1825, assembly GCF_014764385.1. Lineage (NCBI taxonomy): Bacteria > Pseudomonadati > Pseudomonadota > Gammaproteobacteria > Lysobacterales > Lysobacteraceae > Luteimonas > Luteimonas sp. MC1825. The sequence continues at coordinate 2,270,743 of NZ_CP061714.1, forward strand.
TCGGCCGCACATTTCGCCCTGCCCGGCCCGGCTGAGGTGCTGGCATGGCTGGGGATGGCGGCATGAACAGCAGGCAGACAAGCCTGGACCTGGGCCTGGTTGGCAACGGCGGCTCGGCCGCGCTGATCGATGCGCATGCGCGCGTGGTCTGGGGCTGCGTACCGGCGATCGATGGCGATCCCACGTTCTGCGCACTGCTGTCGCCGAAGATCGGCGGCGGCGATTTCGCGATCGAACTCGAGGACATGGTGAGCGCCGAGCAGCACTACGTGCAGAACACCGCCGTGCTGCGCACCGTGCTGCGCGACCGCCACGGCGGCGCCGTGGAGATCACCGATTTCGCCCCGCGCTGGCGCCAGCACGGGCGCTTCTACCGGCCGGTGATGCTGGTACGCAGGCTGCGTCCGCTGGCCGGCAAACCGCGCGTGCGCATCGTGCTGCGGCCGCTCGGCGACTACGGCGCCACCGTCCCCGACACCACCTGGGGCAGCAATCACGTGCGTTACCTGGTGCCGGGCTTCACGCTGCGCCTGACCAGCGACGTGCCGGTGCGCATGGTGCGCGAGTCGCTGCCGTTCGTGCTCGACGGCGAACGCAACCTGGTGCTCGGCCCCGATGAAACGCTGACCGAGCCGGTCGACGATTTCGCCCGCCAGGCCGAGGAGCGCACCATCCACTACTGGCGCGAGTGGGTGCGCTACCTGTCGATCCCGCTGGAATGGCAGGACGCGGTGATCCGCAGCGCGATCACGCTCAAGCTGTGCCAGTACGAGGAAACCGGCGCCATCGTGGCCGCGCTCACCACGTCCATCCCCGAAGCCCCGGACACGGTGCGCAACTGGGACTACCGCTACTGCTGGCTGCGCGACTCGGCGTTCGTGGTGCGTGCGCTGAACCGCCTGGGCGCCACGCGCACCATGGAGGGCTACCTCTCGTACGTGTTCAATCTCGCCACCGGCGACGACGACCTGCAGCCGCTCTACGGCGTGGGCTTCGAGTCCGAGCTCACCGAGGAGGAGGTGCCGGCGCTCGCCGGCTACCGCGGCATGGGCCCGGTGCGGCGCGGCAACCTGGCGTGGAAGCAGGTGCAGCACGACGTCTACGGCAGCGTGGTGCTGGCGTCCACGCAGCTGTTCTTCGACCAGCGCCTGGATCATCCCGGTGACGAAGACACGTTCCACCGCCTCGAGGCCCTCGGAGCGCGCGCCTGGGCGTTGTACGACCAGCCTGACGCGGGAATCTGGGAATTCCGCGGCCGCGCCGAGGTGCACACCTATTCCAGCGTGATGTGCTGGGCGGCCTGCGACCGCCTGGCGCGTATTGCCGCCCACCTCGGCCTGGCGCCGCGCGCGGAATGCTGGCGCACGCGCGCCGACGCCATGCATGCGGCCATCATCGAACGCGCCTGGGACGCCGAACTCGGTCACTTCGTCGAATCCGCGGAAAGCCGGCGCCTGGACGCCAGCCTGCTGCTGCTTGCCGAACTCGGCTTCGTCGCCGCCGACGATCCGCGCTTCGTCGCCACGGTGGATGCCATCGGCGTGCACCTGCGCCGCGGCGACGGCCTGTACCGCTACATCGCGCCGGATGATTTCGGGCACCCGGAAACCAGCTTCACGATCTGCAGCTTCTGGTACATCGAGGCGCTGGCCGCGATCGGCCGCACCGACGAGGCGCGCCGCCAGTTCGAGCAGCTGCTGGCGCGGCGCAACCCGCTGGGCCTGCTGTCGGAGGACATGGCGTTCGAGGACGGCGAGGCCTGGGGCAATTTCCCGCAGACGTATTCGCACGTGGGCGTGGTGATGGCGGCGATGTGCCTGTCGAAGCCCTGGTCCTCGGCGGTCTGACATGGGTCGTCTGGTCGTGGTCTCCAACCGCGTCTCGCTCCCCGGCGAAACCCGGGCCGGCGGGCTGGCGGTGGCGCTGCGTGCGGCGCTCGCCGAACGTGGCGGGCTGTGGTTCGGCTGGAGCGGGCGCACGGTGGCCGGAGCGTCCGGCGAGATGCACGAAGAGCGCGAAGGCGACACCCGCTACCTGTTGATGGACCTGTCGAAGCGAGATTTCGACGACTACTACAACGGCTTCGCCAACCGCACGCTGTGGCCGCTGCTGCACTTCCGCATGGACCTGGTGGATTACACGCGCCAGACCTACGCCGGCTACCGCCGCGTCAACGAGCTGTTCGCCGACCGGCTGGTGCCGGAACTGCGCGAAGACGACCTGATCTGGATCCACGACTACCACCTGATCCCGCTGGCCCAGCGCCTGCGCGAGCGCGGCGTGGGCAACCGCATCGGCTTCTTCCTGCATGTGCCGATGCCGTCGTCGGACCTGCTGGCGGCGCTGCCCGAGCATCGCGAAGTGTTCGCCGCGCTGTCGTCGTACGACCTGGTCGGATTCCAGACCGGACGCGACCTCGAACGCTTCCAGGACTACGTGCGCCTGTACGGCGGCGGCGGCGTGATGGGCAGCGGCGTACTGGCTTCGCCCGACGGCCGCCAGTTCCACGGCGGCGCGTTCCCGATCGGCATCGACGTGGCCACCATCGCCAGCCAGGCCGCGCGCGCCATGAAGCGCCTGCCGGTGAAGCGCCTGCGCGAAAGCCTCAGCGGGCGCCGGCTGGCGATCGGCGTCGACCGCCTGGACTATTCAAAGGGGCTTCCGGAGCGCTTCCGCGCGTTCGAGCGCCACTTGGAACGGCACCCCGAACAGAGCGGCCAGCTCACCTTCCTGCAGATCGCGCCGCCCTCGCGCAGCGACGTGCCCGAGTACCGGCAGCTGCGCCGCGAACTTGAAACACTGGCCGGCCACATCAACAGCGGCCACGCCACGCCCGACTGGACGCCGGTGCGCTACGTCAACCGCAACTTCGCGCACGAAGTGCTGACCGGCTTCTACCGCACCGCCGACGTCGGCGTGGTCACGCCGATGCGCGACGGCATGAACCTGGTGGCCAAGGAGTACGTGGCGGCCCAGGACCCCGAGGACCCCGGCGTGCTGGTGCTGTCGCGTTTCGCCGGTGCCGCGCGCGAGCTCGAGACCGCGCTGCAGGTCAATCCCTACGACCTGGACGGCGTGGCCGACGCGCTCGCGCAGGCGGTCGCCATGCCGCTGCCGGAACGCCGCGAACGCTGGCGCGCGATGATGGACACCATCGAGGGCTACGACATCCACGCCTGGCGGCGCGATTTCCTGGCCAGGCTCGCCGCGCGCTGAGCGGACGCTATGCCAGCGCCGACTGCTGGATCAGCTCGATCCAGTAGCCGTCCGGATCCTTGACGAAGGCGAGGTGCTTCATGCGCCCGTCCTCCAGCCGCTTCTGGAACGGCACGCCCAGCGCCTCCAGGCGCGCGCAGGTGGCGCGCAGGTCGGGCACGCTCAGGCAGATGTGGCCGAAGCCGCGCGGCTCGCTGTTGCCGTCGTGGTACACGGGCCCGTCCTGGTCCTCGGTGCCGTGGTTGTGGGTCAGCTCCAGCACGCCCTGCAGGCCGGCGATCCAGTGCTGGCGTGCCTGGGCGTCCTCGGGCATCGCCGACAGGTCATCGACCAGCGCCAGGAAGTACAGCGAGAACGCGGCCTCCGGGAACTCGTTGCTGCGCAGCAGGCTGAAGCCGAGCACGCGCGTGTAGAAATCCAGCGAGGCGCGTGCATCCTTGATGCGCAGCATGGTGTGGTTGAAGACGAAGCCGGCGGTCGCGGCGTCGCGCGCGGCGGCGACGCCAGGCGCGGTAGGGGTGTCGGTCATGGTCGGCATCCTGTGGGGGAAGTGCCGGCCATTATCGCGCGTCGGCGGCCCTGCCCCCGGCGCGGCGCGGAGCGCGGCCGGGCTTCAGCGTTCCAGCCACGCCAGCGTGGCCATGCGCCCGGTGCGCGCATCGCGGCGATGCGAATAGAAGCGCGCCGGATCGCTGATGGTGCACAGGTCGCCGCCGTGAATGTCGTGCGCGGCAAGCCCGGCAACCTGAAGCCGGCGGCGCGCGAGCGCGTAAAGATCGACGCGCCAGTGCCCGGGGCGGGTGGCCGCGAATGCCGCGGCGGCACCCGCATCGATCGACACGAAGGCATCGCGGACTTCGGCACCGACTTCATACGCCTGCGGTCCCGCCGCGGGGCCCAGCCAGGCGACGAGATCGCCCGGCGCCGCCTGCATCGCCGCGACCGTGCGCTCCAGCACGCCGGCCGCCAGTCCGCGCCAGCCGGCATGCGCGGCGCCAATCTCTCCACCAGTGCGCGCCGCCAGCACCACCGGCAGGCAGTCGGCGGTGAGGATGGCAAGCACGGTGCCCGCGCTTGCGGTCACCGCGGCGTCCGCTTCCGGCTCCGCGGCCATGCGCGCGCGCTCCGCGGTCGCGTCGCCGGGTGGCAGGGCCGCGTCCACGCGCAGCACGCCCGTGCCGTGCACCTGGCGCAACCAGCGCGGCGCCGAGGGCAGGTCCGCGAGCGCCGCGAGTCCGGCGCGATTGGTCGCCACGATGGCGGGATCGTCGCCGGTGTCAGCGCGCGCGTTGCCGAGGTTGAAGCTGTCGAACGGCGCGCTCGACGCGCCCGCGCCGTGGCGCAAGGTCACCAGCGCACGCACGCCGGGTGGCGCGGGCCAGTTGGCGTCCAGCCATGGCGCCCTGCTCATCGCCGCGACTGAGGCTGTGCCTGCGCGTAGGCGCGGCTGTCGTCGCGCAGCGCGCGCAGCAGGGCCTGCATGTCCGCGGGCAGCGGCGCTTCGCAGCGGATGGATTCGCCGGTCGTCGGATGCACGAACTCCAGCACCTGCGCATGCAATGCCTGGCGGCGGAATCCGCGCAGCACCGTGACCAGTTCGTCGGACGCACCGCGCGGCAGCTTCAGCGGACCGCCGTACATCGGGTCGCCGAGGATCGGGTGCTTCATGTGCGTCATGTGCACGCGGATCTGGTGGGTGCGCCCTGTTTCCAGGCGGCAATCGAGCGCGGTGTGCGCGCGGAAGCGCTCCTGCAGGCGGTAATGCGTGGTCGCCTCGCGGCCGTCCTCGCGCACCGCCATGCGGATGCGGTCGCGCGGGTGGCGGTCGATCGCCGCGTTGACCGTGCCGCCCGACACCAGCGCGCCGACCACCACGGCCAGGTACTGGCGGTGCACTTCGCGCGCCGACAGCTGCGCCACCAGGGCGGTCTGCGCCTGCACGGTGCGTGCGATCACCATGACGCCGGACGTGTCCTTGTCGAGGCGGTGCACGATGCCGGCGCGCGGCACCAGCGCCAGCGCCGGGTCGCGGAACAGCAGCGCGTTGACCAGGGTGCCGTCGGGATTGCCGGCGCCGGGGTGGACGACGAGGCCCGCGGGCTTGTCGACCACCAGCACGTCGGCGTCCTCGTACAGCACCGACAGCGGGATGTCCTCCGGCTCGGCGGTCACCTGGGTGTCGAGCGTGGCGGCCAGCACCACCTCCTCGCCGCCGCGCACCGGGTCGCGCGGGCGCACCACGGCACCATCCAGCAGCGCGTCGCCGGACTTGATCCAGGTGGTCAGCTTGGAGCGCGAGAATTCGGGGAACAGCTCGGCCAGCACCGCGTCGAAGCGGCGCCCGGACAGCGCGTCGGGGACGCGCGCGGTGAGCGGGGCTTCGGCGGCGCCGTCGGCGGCGCCTGCATCGGGTTCGTGGTCGGACATGGGGGCGGGGCTCGGGTTCAGGCGCGCCCGGCGGCAGGCCGGGACTGGCTGCTATTATCCCCGGTTCACGCCTCCGCTGCCCCAGATGCCCATGACCGCTCGCCCGACCCTGTTCCGCCGTGCCCTGCTGCTCGTGCTGCTGGCGGTGCTCGCCACCTCCGGATGTGCCCGGATGAAGGGCATGTTCAAGGACGAGGATGCCAACGAAGGCATCCCGGCCGAGACCCTCTACGACAAGGGCCACCTGCAGCTGCGCCGCGGCAACTGGAGCGGAGCGACCACCACCTACAGGCGGCTGGTGGCGCAATACCCCTACGGCGCGCACACCGAGCAGGCGCTGATGGAAACCGCCTACGCGCAGTACAAGATGGGCAACAACGAGGAAGCCATCTCGTCCATCGACCGCTTCATCCGCACCTACCCCACGCACCGCAACGTGGCGTACATGTATTACCTGCGCGGCCTGGTGAACTCCAACCGCGACACCGTCTTCCTGCAGCGCGTCTGGTCGCTCGATGCCAGCCGTCGCGACCTGGCCACGCCGACCCAGGGCTTCAACGACTTCTCCATCGTCGCCGACCGCTATCCCAACAGCCGCTACGCCGCCGACGCGCGCCAGCGCATGGTGGCGCTGCGCAACCTGTTCGCCCGCCACGAGATCGAGACGGCGCTGTACTACATGCGCCGCCAAGCCTGGGTGGGCGCCAGCGAGCGCGCCACCTACCTGCTGGAAACCTACCCGCAGAGCGAATACCAGAACGACGCCGTCGCCGTGCTGGCGGCCGCCTACACCAAGCTGGGCAACACCACCCTGGCCGCCGACGCGCGGCGCGTGCTGGAACTCAACGAGCCGGCGCATCCCTACCTGACCGGCAAGTGGCCCACGTATCCGTGGACCATCCGCAAGCTCAACCCGTTTGCTTCGGAAAAATCCGCGCTGGAGTGACGGCGCTCCCGGGGTGGCCGTGAGGATTCGGCTAGTGGGTGTACTTGTTGCTGATCGGGTAGCGGCGCTCGCGGCCGAAGGCGCGGCGCGAGATCTTCGGCCCTGGCGCCGACTGCTGGCGCTTCCACTCGCTGGTGCGCACCAGCTTCACCACGCGGTCCACGACCGCCATGTCGAAGCCGGCGGCGGTGATCTCCTCGCGTGACTGTTCCAGGTCGACGAAGCGGCGCAGGATCGCATCCAGCACGTCGTAGGGCGGCAGCGAGTCCTGGTCGAGCTGGTTGTCGCGCAGCTCCGCCGACGGCGCCCGCGCGATCACCGCGGGCGGGATGACCGGCGCGCCGCCCACCGTGTTGCGCCACTTCGACAGGCCGTAGACCTCGGTCTTGTAGAGATCCTTGATGGGCGCGTAGGCGCCGCACATGTCGCCGTAGATGGTGGCGTAGCCGACCGCGTACTCGCTCTTGTTGCCGGTGGTCAGCACCAGCCCGCCGAGCTTGTTGGACAGCGCCATCAGGATCGCGCCGCGCGCGCGTGACTGCAGGTTCTCCTCGGCGGTATCGACCTCGTGGCCGTCGAAGGCCTCGCGCAGTGCCGACAGGTAGCCCTCGAAGGGCGCCTCGATCGGCACCGTCATCAGCTCCACGCCCAGCGCCCGGCACTGCTCCTCGGCCAGGTCGTTGCTGAGGTTGGCGGTGTAGCGCGACGGCATGCGCACCGCGGTCACGTTGGCCGCACCCAGCGCATCCACCGCCATCGCCAGCACGATCGACGAGTCGATCCCGCCGGACAGGCCCAGCCACGCGCGCGTGAACCCGTTCTTGCCAAAGTAGTCGCGGATGCCGCGCACCACCGCGCGCCAGGCCAGCGCATCCATGCTCTCGTCGCCGTCGTCCATCCACAGCATGGGCGTGAACGCGCGGCGCGCGGCGTCGTAATCGACCACCAGCCACTGGTCGGTGAACGCCGCCGCGGCCGGGTGCACCGTGCCGTCGCCGTCGGCCACCACCGAAGCGCCGTCGAACACCAGCGCGTCCTGCCCGCCCACCAGGTTGAGGTAGGCGATGGCCGCGCCGTTGGCGCGCGTGAGCGCGGCCAGCATGGCGTCGCGCTGCGCGTGCTTGCCGCGCTCGAACGGCGAGGCATTGGGCACCAGCACCAGCTCGGCGCCCTGCGCCACGGTGTCGGCGATCGGCTCCAGGTACCACAGGTCCTCGCAGACCAGCACGCCCACCGGCACGCCCTTGACCTCGAACACGCAGGAGCCGCCGTCGGGATCGACGTGGAAGTAGCGGCGCTCGTCGAACACGTTGTAGTTGGGCAGCTCGCGCTTGCGGTACGTGCGCTCGACGCGGCCGTCGCGCAGCACACTGGCCGCGTTGTAGAGGATGCTGCCGGCGGACTCCGGCCAGCCGACGACCGCCACGATGCCGGTCGCCGCCGCGGCCACCTGCTGCAGCGCGCGCGCGCAGTCGGCCAGGAACGACGGCCGCAGCAGCAGGTCCTCCGGCGGATAGCCGCTGATGGCGAGTTCCGGGAACACCACGATGTCGGCGGCGTATTCGTCGCGCGCCTCGGCGATCATCGCGGCGATGCGCGTGGCGTTGCCTTCGACGTCGCCGACGGGGAAGTCGAACTGGGCGAGTGCAATGCGGAGCGTTGGGGTCATGTCAGATTCCATGCGTCAGGAAGTCCAGTGCACCGATGATGATCAGACGATCGGCGGACAGGTCAGCCAGCCGCCTGCCGAGCATCTGCATCGGCACGTTCGTGATCTGTGCGGTGTCCATCACGAGCGGCCTGCCGGCGACGGTCAGGGTTGGCATCAGGCTGGCGACCGACGGCCGCCCGCGCTCGGGCGCGATCAAAGGCACGACCACGCGTGATTCGGCAGTATCGATCAAATCGCTCTGGACGTTCAGCCAGCAGGGTATGGAACGCCGCGACGCGACGTCGGCATTCAAATAGACGCAGAACTGGCTCATGCCTTGAGCGATGCCTTGAATGCCCGGACATGATCTCCGGCAAGGCCATCGCGCGCGACGCGCTCGTTGTATGCGGCGATCGCCTCCCGGTTTTCCTCCAGCCACTTCTCGCGCTTGCGTGCCCCGACCTCGACCTCCAGCGCGCGCTCTAGCGTTGCGGACAGATTGATGTCCAGGGCCTTGGCGTCTGCCAGGAGCCCCTGGTTGATGCTGACGTTGGTGGCACGCTTGCCGAAGCCGGCATAGCCTTCGCGAATGCGCATGATGGCTCTCCATGAGTGTGCGCATTGATGATGCGCACTAAAGACGCGCACAGTCAATCAGTCAGTCGAAGGCCCCTGTGATCGCCGGGAGGCCTTCGCGGCTCTGCGCTGACTGCGGCCAAAGAAAAACCCCGCACGAATGCGGGGTCCTCATCAAGCAGAGTGCGGCGCAACCACCCCCACCTGCCCTTTACCCGTCTTCCAGGCTTCGCGAGAAAAAAGCCCTTGCTTCTGCCTTACCCAGCCAGACGCTTGGCAATCGCCGCACCCAGGTCACCCGGCGACTTCACCGTGGTCACGCCCGCCTTCTCCATGGCCGCGAACTTGCCCTCGGCGGTGCCCGAGCCGCCCGAGGCGATGGCACCCGCGTGGCCCATGCGCTTGCCCTTCGGGGCGCTGGCGCCGGCGATGAAGCCCACCACCGGCTTGGTCACGTACTCGGCGATGAACTCCGCCGCTTCTTCCTCGGCCGAACCGCCGATCTCGCCGACCATGATGATGCCCTCGGTCTGCGCATCGTCCTGGAACAGCTTCAGGCAGTCGATGAAGTTGAGCCCGTTGATCGGGTCGCCGCCGATGCCGATCACCGTCGACTGGCCGAGGCCGGCGTCGGTGGTCTGCTTGACCGCCTCATACGTCAGCGTGCCCGAGCGCGACACGATCGCGATCTTGCCCGGCATGTGGATGTGGCCCGGCATGATGCCGATCTTGCACTCGCCGGGGGTGATGATGCCCGGGCAGTTGGGGCCCACCAGCACGGTCTCCGGATAAGTGGTGACCAGGGTCTTCTTGACGCGCAGCATGTCCAGCACCGGGATGCCCTCGGTGATGCACACGATCACCGCGATGCCGGCATCGGCGGCCTCGAGGATCGCGTCGGCCGCGAACGGTGGCGGCACGTAGATCACCGACGCGTTGGCGCCGGTCTCGGCGACGGCATCGGCCACCGTGTTGAACACCGGCAGGCCGAGGTGCTCGCTGCCGCCCTTGCCGGGGGTCACGCCGCCGACGACCTTGGTGCCGTAGTCGAGCATCTGCTCGGCGTGGAAGGTGCCCTGCGTGCCGGTGAAGCCCTGCACGATGACCTTGGTGTCCTTGTTGATCAGAACGCTCATTCGAATTGGATCCTGGAAAGTTGGAAGTGGGGGCTGCCGCGCGCTGCGCGTCAGGCGGCCTTGGCGGCTTGGACGGCCTTGCGCGCGCCGTCGTTGATGTTGTCGGCCGCGGTGATGGCCAGGCCGCTCGACTTCAGCAGTGCCTTGCCTTCTTCCACGTTGGTGCCTTCCAGGCGCACGATCACCGGCACCTTGACGTCCACTTCCTTGACCGCGGCGATGATGCCCTCGGCAATCATGTCGCAGCGCACGATGCCGCCGAAGATGTTGACGAAGATCGCCTTCACGTCGTCCGACGACAGGATCAGCTTGAACGCCTCGGTCACGCGCGCCTTGGTGGCGCCGCCGCCCACGTCCAGGAAGTTGGCCGGCGAGCCGCCTTCGAGCTGGATGACGTCCATGGTGGCCATGGCCAGGCCCGCGCCGTTGACCATGCAGCCGATGTTGCCGTCCATGGTCACGTAGTTGAGGTCGTGCTGGCTGGCCTTGACCTCGGTCTCGTCTTCCTGGCGGATGTCGCGCATGGCGACCAGCTCGGGATGGCGGAAGCCGGCGTTGTCGTCGGAGTCGACCTTGCCGTCGAGCACCGCGAGGTTGCCGTCGGTGAGGATGGCCAGCGGATTGAGCTCCACCAGCGCCAGGTCCTTCTCGTTGAACAGCTTGTACAGGCCCATCATGATCTTGGTGAGCTGGTTGACCTGCTTGGCGGTCAGGCCCAGGCCGAAGCCCATGTCGCGGCACTGGTAGGGCTGCAGGCCCTGGATGAAGTTCACGTTGAGCGACTGGATCTTCTCGGGCGTTTCCGCGGCCACCTGCTCGATGTCCACGCCGCCTTCGCTGGAGGCGATGAAGGTCACCGACTGCGTGCTGCGGTCGACCAGCACGGAGAGGTAGAGCTCCTTGGCGATGTCGGTGGCCTGGGTGACCAGCACCGCGTCGATCGGCAGCTTGATGCCGGCCGTCTGGTAGGTCTCCATCTTCGTGCCGAGCATCGCCGAGGCGTACTCCTTCACCTGCTCGAGCGTCTTGGCGAGCTTCACGCCGCCGGCCTTGCCGCGGCCGCCCGCATGGATCTGGGCCTTGACCACCCAGAAGTCGCCGCCGATGGCCTTGGCCGCGTCGACGGCCTCCTCGGCGGTATGCGCGACGCGCCCGGCCGGGACTGCAATGCCGTAATCGGCAAACAACTGCTTCGCCTGGTACTCGTGGAAGTTCATGTGGGGATCCGTCGTGGGAAAGTGGGACAGCGCCCGGCATTCTCGCCGATCCGGCCGCCCCACGCCAAAAAACCCCAGCCCCGCCACGGCGGACAGCACGCCCCGGCCCTATATAGTGCCTCGACCCCCGAGGGAGCCACGGTCCTTGCCCAGTCCCGCCGCCGACCGCGCCATGCGCCGCGAGCTCTACCTGCTTGCCCTCTACCGGGTGCTCGAGGCCACGCTGCTGGCGGCCATGGTGTTCAGCCCTGCCGGCGCGCTATTCGGCGAACCGCGCGACCCCGCGCTTGCCGCCACGGTGGCCGTGGCCTACCTGCTGATGTCGCTGGTGCTGCTGCTGTTCTCGCGGCGCGAGGACTACCCGATGCTGCCGCACCTGCTGGTGGGCATCGTCTGCGACGTCGGCGCCGCCACGCTGGCCACGCACGCCATGCCCAGTGCCGGGCCAGGCATCGCGATGATGCTGCTGTTCAATGTGGGCGCGGCCTCGCTGCTGCTGCCGCTGCGCCTGGGCCTGGTGGCCGCGGCGCTGGCCTCCGGCGCGCTGGTGCTGCAGTTCATGCTGGTGTCCACGAGCGGCAGCCTGATGCGCGACCGGCCGCTGGCCGAAGTGCTGATGTTCTCCGTCAGCTACTTCGCCATGGCCACGCTGACCAACCTCCTGGGCCTGCAGACGCGCGAGAGTCGCACCATCGCGCAGCAGCGCGGCGCCGAGGCGGCCAACCTTGCCGAGATCAACGAACTGATCATCCGCCGCATGCGCGTGGGCGTGATGATGGTCGACGGCGCCGGCCACATCCGCATGTCCAACGAAGCCGCCATGGTGCTGCTGGGCAACACCGCCAGCGGTGCCGACGGCCAGCCGCGCACGCTGCCGCAGATCTCCCCGGCGCTGGCCATGCGCGTGGCCGAATGGCGGCGCAGCGGCGAGAGCGACGACACCCCGCTAAAGATCGGCGACGACGGCCTGGACATCCTGCCGCGCTTCGCGCGCCTGCTGGCCACCGACGACACCACCCTGATCTTCCTCGACGACACCTCGCTGGTGTCGCGCCGCGCCGAAACCCTCACCCTCGCCGCGATGGGCCGGTTCTCGGCAAGCCTCGCGCACGAGATCCGCAACCCGCTGGCCGCGATCAGCTACGCCACGCAGCTGCTGGAGGAGTCGCGCGACATCGGTGACGCCGACCGCCGCCTGCTGCAGATCGTCCACCAGCAGTGCATGCGCACCAACGGCATCGTCGAAAGCGTGCTGGGTCTCGCCCGCCGCGAACGTGCCCAGCCGGAGCACGTCGACCTGGTCGCGCTGGTGCGCAACTTCATCGACGACTACCGCGAGACCACCCCGGAGGAGAACGCCAGCGTCAAGGCTGCCGGCAGCCTGGCGCGGCTCCCGGCCATGGTCGACCCGCGCCACCTGCACCAGGCGCTCACCGCGCTGGTCAACAACGCCGTGCGCCACGGCCACCAGCCCGGCGAGCCCGCGCGCATCACCCTCCATGTCGGCGTGCACGACGAGCACCCGGTGATCGAGGTCAGCGACCGCGGCCCCGGCATCCCCGATGCCGTCACCGCACAGCTGTTCCGGCCGTTCTTCACCACCTCCGAGCACGGCACGGGCCTCGGCCTCTACATCGCCCACGAACTGTGCCGCGCCAACGAGGCCACGCTGGATTACGTGCCCGTTCCGGGGGGCGGCGCCTGCTTCCGGATCGTGCTGCGTGGCCGGAATGCGATGCTCGCCACAGCTTGAAACCTTTGACACTCGTCACAGTCTGAAAAAAAGTGCCAAAATTGGTCACCTTTCGCCAGACACCCCCATGACCACCATGAGTGAAGCCCGCAGCGCCCTCATCGTCGATGACGAGCACGACATCCGCGAGCTGCTGGTGCTCACCCTGGGCCGCATGGGCCTGCGCACCGACACCGCCGCCAACCTGGCGGTCGCCCGCGAGATGCTGGCCGTCGCCAGCTACGACCTGTGCCTGACCGACATGCGCCTGCCCGACGGCTCGGGCCTTGAGCTGGTGAGCGACATCTCCACGCGCTTCCCCAATACGCCAGTGGCGGTGATCACCGCCTACGGCAACGTCGAAGCCGCGGTGGAAGCGCTGAAGGCCGGCGCCTTCGACTTCGTCAACAAGCCGGTGGACATCAACGTGCTGCGCGGCCTGGTGCGCCAGGCGCTGGAGCTCAACACCAAGCGCACCACGCGCCCGGAGGAAGCCAGCCGCCTGCTCGGCACCTCGCCGGCCATGGTCGGCCTGCGCGACACCATCGCCAAGGTCTCGCGCAGCCAGGCGCCGGTGCACATCAGCGGCGAGTCCGGCACCGGCAAGGAACTGGTGGCGCGCACCATCCACGCACAGGGCGCGCGCGCCGGCGGGCCGTTCGTGCCGGTCAACTGCGGCGCGATTCCCACGGAGCTGATGGAGAGCGAGTTCTTCGGCCACAAGAAGGGCAGCTTCACCGGCGCCCACGCCGACAAGCCCGGCCTGTTCCAGACGGCCGACGGCGGCACCCTGTTCCTGGACGAAGTGGCGGAGCTGCCGCTGTCGATGCAGGTCAAGCTGCTGCGCGCCATCCAGGAAAAGAAGATCCGCCCTGTGGGGGCGAGCACCGAGATCGATGTCGACGTGCGCATCCTGTCGGCCACGCACAAGGACCTCAATGCACTGGTGAATGCCGGCAGCTTCCGGCATGACCTGTACTACCGGATCAACGTGATCGAGCTGCACGTGCCCGCGCTGCGCGAGCGCGATGGCGACCTGCCGCTGCTGTCGAATGCGATCTTCGCGCGGCTGGCGCAGGCGATGCACCGGCCTGCGCCGGTGCTGGGTGCGGATGCGCTGGCGGCGCTGGCTGGGTACGCGTTTCCGGGCAACGTGCGGGAGCTGGAGAACGTGCTGGAACGCGCCATGGCCCTGGCGGACAGCGACCACATCACCGCGGCGGATCTGCGATTGCCGACGGGTGGGGCTGGCGGGTTTGCCTCGCAGGGCCGCGGCGCGCCCGTGGCGGCACCGCCGCAGGTCGGCGCTTCGCCTGGTTCGCTCAATCCGCGCGAGACCGCGTCAAGCGCCCTTCCCTCGTACATCGAAGAGATCGAGCGGGCGGCGATCCAGCAGGCGCTGACCGAGAGCCGCTACAACAAGACCAAGGCGGCGGCGGCGCTGGGGATCACGTTCCGGGCGCTGCGGTACAAGCTCAAGAAGCTCGGCATCGAGTAACCCCGGAGACGCCCGGGTCCCCTCGGTGCCTAGAGCCGCGCGACGCCGATCCAGCCACCCGAGAGCATGGGGCAGGCGAACTCGAGCGCGTTCACCAGTCCCTGGAATCCGCGCACGCCCAGCTTTGCCACGCCGCGGCTGCCGCTGATCATTTCCTGGAACCGCGCGTGGTAGGGCGTGAGCGACACCAGCGCGATGTCGGCGCGTGCAAACAGCGTCCGCAGCGTCTTGTACGAATAGATCTGAAGGTGGTCCTGGTGCATCGACTCGCGGCCGGCCAGGCCAACGATGCCGTTGTGCCAGCAGCATGCGTTGGGCGTCGAGAACACGAAGTCCGCCCCACGCAGCGCCGTATTCGCGCGCAGGCTGCGCAGGAAACCCTCGGTGTCGGGCAGGTGTTCGATCAGCTCGCCGGCCACCACCAGGTCCGGCCGGCCATGCGCCTCGACCACCGGCGCCAGGTCGAAGATGTCGGCGTGGATGATGCGCCCCCTGGGCGCCGTCTCCATGCCTTCCGGCGGAAGGCGCTGGGAGTTGTCAATCCCGACCACCCACGCCGCCTCGCGGCACAGCCGCGCGTGCAGCCAGTTGTCGTCGCCGCGCTTGGCATCGATCGCGGTCTCGTCCAGTGCGCCGAGGTCGAATACGCCCTTGCCGCGCACCAGCGCCGCCAGTGTCGCCAGCCGGTCCACCGGCCGCGGCACCCGAACGTGCTCCAGCGCCGTGTAGTGCAGGGCGGGCAGCGGGCTGGTCGCCGTCATGCCGGCACTTCCGGCCCCTGGAGGTCCAGGCGAACCAGGTAGTTGGGCCGGTCCACCCGGTGCAGGCCAATCTCGCCTGCGGCCTGGGGCGCAAGCTCGGCCTCGGCGAGGGCGAGCAGCTCCGCCAGCGACACCAGCGTCACCCCGCGGTCGCCGCTGACGTACTTGTCGCAGACCAGGCTCAGCCAGGCGACCGGGTGCCCGGGCTCGATATCCTTGACGAAAAGCGCACCGGACGGCCGCAATGCATCGCGGATCGATCGCAGGAACTGCGCCCGGTACGCGACCGGCAGGTGGTGCATGACATCACTGACCAGCGCCGCATCGTAGGGGGCGTCCAGCTGCCCGAGATGCGCCTCGATGGACGTACCCGGCAGCCGCCGGACACGGTCGAAATGGACCGGCTCGACGAACTTGCCGACGCTGCCGGCGATATCGACCATCGTCACCCGCACATCCGGACGTGCGGCCAGCAAGTGGTTGAGCAGTTCGCCGTCGCCGCCGCCGATGTCGAGCAGATGCGCGTCGGCCGGCAGCGCGCCAGCCACGAGTGCCGCAACCTTGTGCAGGTCCACGAAGACCCGGCGGTAGGCCGCGGCTGCCTTGCGCTCCAGGCCTGCCGGCATCAGCCGGCGAACCGCGGGACCGATCTTCATCGCGCTTCTTCCTTGTCGCCGTCGATCGCCGGCCTGGCCGGATGCGCGAGCGCGAACGCCCGGGCAAGGTCGGTCAGGGTTTCCTGCAGCCCCTTGATGCGCAGCACCAGGCTGATGATCAGCACGAAGCTGATCGCGGCATAGATGTACAGCACCAGGTCCGCGCCGCGGCCGACGCCGAGCGCATGGGCCACCCGTGTCGAGGCGCCCTGCTCCCACACGAAGTAGATGCCGGTGGCGGTCAGCAGCACGATGGCGGTGCACAGGATCCGCGACTGCTTCCACTCGCGCAGCGCGAACGCGATGCCCACCGAAAGCAGTGCGGTCAGGATGATCTCGATCATTTGCGGATCCACTGGGTCATGAGATCAAGCAGGATGTTCAGGGACTCGGAGTTGCCCTGCCCTTTCCGCTTTGAATAGTCGGTGTAGCGGATGGTCACCGGCACCTCCACGAAGGTCAGGCGGCGCTGTCCGATCTGCTCGAGGATCTCCGACGCGTGCGCCATCCGGTTCTGGCGGATGCGCAGCTGGCGCGCGGCATCGGCGGTGAACGCCCGGAATCCGTTGTGGCTGTCGCTGAGCTTCAGCCCCGTGGTCAGCCGGGTGAAGGCGATCGCCAGCTTGAGCACCACCCGGCGCAGGCGCGGCATGCCCACGGTCGTGCCCTTGAACCGGCTGCCCAGGGCCACGTCAACCTTCGAGTCGCGCAGCGCCGCCAGCATCCGGTCGATCTCGGCCGCCTCGTGCTGGCCGTCGGCGTCGAACATCACGATGTAGCGCGCGCCCTCCGCCAGCGCATGGCTGATCCCGGTCTGCAATGCCGCACCCTGGCCCAGGTTCACCGGATGCCGCAACACGACCGCCCCGGCCAGGCGCGCCTGCTCACCGGTGTCGTCAGCCGACGCGTCATCCACCACCACCACGCCGTCCACATGCGCCAGCGCACCACGCACCACGGGCCCGATGCTGGTCGACTCGTTGTACGCCGGCACCACGACCCAGGCCCCGGCATTGGGGCGCGCCGTGCCGGGCACACCCTCGGCAAGCTGCATCGACATCGAGTTTTCCTTCATGGCCATGACCGGTCGCCTAGGACCGCGCGGAGCGGCCAGGCTCGGCCGCGGCATTGCTGGCGTAGGCCAGAGCATAGGCACGGGCAATGCCGCGGGCAATCCACGCCGGCCACAGGCGGCGCAGCAGCTGCAGGTCCTCGGCCGCGCGGTGGCCGCTGCCGATGGTGCTGGAGGTCTCGCTGCCCGCATGGATGCGATGCGTCATCAGCGGCTTGCGCAAGTACACGAAGCTGCCGTCCATCTGGCAGAGGTCGAGCCACGCCGCCCAGTCCATGTTGGTGCGCATCGACTCGTCGAAGCGCAGCCCCGTGCGTGCACGGTGCATGGTCACCGCAGGGCACGGGATGGCGTTGCCGAAACGCAGGCTGTTGGTCCGCGCGCGGCGCGAGCGCACGCACTCCCGGCCCAGGAACCCGAGCTCCAGCAGGGCGCGCTTGATCGCCGGCAGGCCGCCGCGGCGCAGCTTGCCGTCCAGCAGCTCGGCGTACCCGGTGAACACGATCAGGGCGTCGCGATGGCGCGCAGCCGCGTCCAGCACCGCAGCGCTGAAGCCAGGGGCATACGTATCGTCCTGGTGCGCGAGCGTCACCCAGTCACCGTCCGCGTGCTCGAGCGCCGCGTTCCAGTCGCGCCCGATGCCCGCGTTGGGTCCGTGCACCACCAGGCGTGCGCCGTAGCGCGCCACGATCGCCTCCAGCCCATCGAACGGCGTGGACGTGGTGACCACCAGGCTGGACGGCCGCGCCTGCCCCGCCAGCGAAGCCAGGCAATCCTCCAGATAAGGGGAATGGCCGTAGGCCGGCACCACGAAGCAGTGCCCGGCCATCAGGCGGCCGCTTGCCCGAGCTTGGACACCATCAACACCCCGCAGGAGATCAGCATCAGGCCGGCCCATTGGACAGGCGCCAGGCGCTCACCGTGCAGCAGCCAGGCCACCAGCGCCATCAGGATGTAGAGCGATGCTCCAGCCAGCGCAAAGGCCACGCCCAGCTTCAGCTTGCTGATCACCACCACCCAGACGATGAACCCCACGCCCTGGATCACCACCGCCGCCCACACCAGCGGCGACATGAACGTCACCATCAGCCATTCCAGGCCGCTGGCCCCTGGCACCCGCTCCGCCACTTCGGTGACCGCGCGCTTCAGCAGGAGCTGGCCGCTGATCGTGGTGCAGGTGACAAAGAGGATCATGAGGAAGGCGCGGACCATGGGACTTCCGGGGGTGGAGGGAGGGCGGCATCATACCGGTTCAAGCTTTGACCTCTTCGACATGGGTCCACGGACGCCGCCGGAACCTTTGCCGACGGCCGCGACGTGCGGGCCCGCAGCGGCCAGGGTTCGTGCTCGAACGATAAAGCAGCGGGAAGGTGCCCAAACGGGGCGGATGGCGGCATACCCGGCGACAAAAAAAACACCCAAGAAATCCGTAGCGCTCCGCGCGCCCGCCCAGCCCCCGAGCTTGCATTCCGCGATACCCGTCACGGACCTCGTGATTAAGGTGTCAATTAGCGACACATCGAAGGCCAAATGTGACGCGGAACGTCTTGTTATTCCCACCCGCGACAGTCCTGTTCGTGATTGCGGTTGCAGAACCATTCATCAACCCCGATGTGGCTGGCATTGGCACGCGTTGTGCATACACTCCTACGGCACGTGCGACGTCGCACGGCACAAGCGGTTCCGGAACCCAAACCGGCATCGCCGCACGTGAAGTTCAATTCACTCCTAGGGGATACACCATGAAGAAGATGCAGAAGGGCTTTACCCTGATCGAGCTGATGATCGTGATCGCGATCCTCGGCATCCTGATGGCCATCGCGATCCCGGCCTACCAGGACTACACCGTCCGCGCGAAGGTCTCCGAGTCGATGCAGATGGCGGCACCGGCCAAGCTTGCGGTCGCCGAAACCGTTTCGTCCAAGGGCAGCTTGGGCGCCGTCACCGCCGCCAACAGCGGTTACAGCTTTCCGGGTGCTACCAGCTATGTCAGCAACGTGGTGATCACCGATGCCACGGGTGTAATTACGGTCACTGCCAAGAACACTGGCAACACTGCCGCGAATGCCAATCTCGTCCTGACCCCGACGGAGACCGCTGCTGGCTCGGGACAGCTTGTCTGGGCGTGCACCAACTCGACCATCCCTGACAAATATCTGCCTTCGCAGTGCCGTTGATCGCCGACTGATCCGTCTGTGAAATCAAGGCCCCGGCGCCCGCGCCGGGGCCTTGTTATTTCGGGGATACCATCGTGAAACTGCGATTGATACTGGTTATGGTCGTCTTCCTGACGGCAACCGTCTATTGGCCTGGTCTGCGCGGCCCCCTGATCTTCGACGACATTCAGAACCTGCTTCCGATCACTCAGTGGCTTGAAAGCGAGCGCGGGTGGTTGTCCGTAGTCTTCGGCAACGACTCCGGCATGTTTGGCCGGCCAATCTCTATGGCCAGCTTTGTGTTCAACGTCGCTGTGTTGGGTCCTGAAGTGTGGAGCCTGAAGCTCGGCAACCTGTTGTTGCACCTGATCAATGGCAGCTTGGTGTACTTGCTATTCGCGGCACTGCTGAGCCAACGTGCGATGGCCCGCGCTCCCCTTGCCGACAATCGCTGGCTGCCCGTGCTCGGCGCCGCGATATGGCTACTTCACCCGCTGTTGGCCAGCACCGTACTCTACGTCGTGCAGCGAATGGCAATGCTCAGCGCACTATTCATTCTGCTGGCCATGCTGGCATACGTGCAGGCCCGGTTAGCCCTGACCGCCGGGCAGTACCGCAAGGCGTGGACCCTGCTCGCACTCGTGCCACTCTGCACCGTCCTGGCTGCGCTCTCGAAAGAGAACGGCGTACTCGCGCCAGCGCTGTGCGCTGTCATAGAGCTGTGTGTTTTTGCGCCCCGTGCTGGCATACGTCGCCCGTGGCCGTCACGCCTGGTCATCGCGCTCGGGCTCCTCGCACCTGCATTGATCGCTGTCGTCTTGACCGCCATCCAGTATCCAGCGATCACTGTGGGCTACGCCAATCGCCCCTTCACCCTGATCGAGCGCCTGCTGACGCAGCCACGCGTGCTTTGGGACTACATCGGAAGCTTGCTCATGCCGCATGGGCCGCGGCTGGGCCTGTATCACGACGACTACCCGATCTCGCACGGGCTCTTTGATCCAGCAAGCACGGCTTTGGCAATCGCGGGCTGGCTGCTGGCCCTGTTATTGGCGTGGCGCTGGCGCCGGCGCATCCCCGGCTTGCTGCTTGGCCTGAGCTTCTTCCTCGTTGGTCATGCGCTGGAATCCTCGGTGTTCCCGCTGCTGATGTACTTCGAACATCGCAACTATTTGCCCGCCATTGGCGTGATCTGGGCGCTGCTGAGTCTCGCGGCTTACTGCGTCGAACGCCTGCGCCCGCATGTGGATCAGGCCACAAGGATCTTTTCCATCGCCGCGATTGCCCTTGTGCTGGCGCTGTCTGTCGCCACCGCCGGACGCGCCCTGGTCTGGCAGTCGCAGTCCACCCTGCTGGCACAGGCACAGCAATACCATCCCGATTCACGGTGGCTGCGTGTCGCGCTGATTCAGCGGGCTATGTCGCAAACACCGCCCGCGATCGACGACGCACGCGATAGTGCCGATCGCCTCCTAGCGTCGAGGGATCCCAGTACGCATCGTCTCGGCGGCGTGCTCAAGCTGATGATGGAATGCGCAGCCATTGGCAATGCGCCGCTAGACCTGGTCCACGCCACCTTTGCGGGAGACCCGAAGCCGATTGAACCCGACCTGCTGGTCGCGTTCGAATCCCTGAGCGAAGGACTGATCAGCCAGCCTTGCACTGGCCTCGTTCCACGCTCTGCTGCCGAACAGTTCGCGGCAATGCTCGATCGCTCAACCTTGTCCCGACGCCACCATGCCATTTGGCGCCTGCGCCTGAAGGCAGCCAAACTCAACCTTGCCGCCGGCCGCAGCGACGAAGCGCTACGACAAGCGCAGATGGCTTGGGCGGATGGTGCAGCAGACGCACCGGTCCCATTAATGATCACAGCTTTGCTTTTGCAACGCGGAGAAACGGCCGAGGCGGCAGCCATGCTGGACAAGGCCCGAGTCAAAGTACGTGCCGATGACGTCACCGGTATGCGGCTGGTCAATCAATACCGGGAAGAGATAGAGCGGCGCTTGCCCTGAGTCTGAACAAACTGCGCGATTCGGAGCTATTACTGTTCGGGTGCGCCGCCACCGGAGGGCAACTTCGTAGCTCAAGAATAGAGGTGCTTTAGGGATGCTCTGAAAACTCTCACGAACCACTTGACCAACGCTCTCCAGCAGCTTGAAATCCATCAAATAAGACTCGCCACAGTAGTGCGGTGCCAGATGGACGGGCGCTGCGACCTGCCGCGGGAGCTCATGATGGCCGCCCTCTTGGCCGCGATGTCGAACGGGGAGCGCGCAGAAGTGCTGAACATCTACGGCAACTACGCGCTCCATGTGCTGCATGACCCGGCTCTTGCGCTGACCCCGTGGGAGGGTGCCGCGGAGCACGCCGACCGTAGTCTAGTACTAGGTGACGGTGGCCCGAATGCTTGTTGCCACCGACCAACTCGAAGTGGCTGCTGCGCACATCGAGAGAGTGCGACAACTGGGGCGCTTAGGTCAAAATGAATCCGCCCGCGCGCTTGATCGACTGCTCGCCGAGAGTGTCGAGGATGCAAAGCCTGTGAACAGATAGTCATGTGCCCCCCCCCCAGCAACTCGCCGGAATACCTGGAACATATGAAGTCGATACGTACCACCGCGGACCTGGCCATTAACGGCGCGCCGCCCGCGTACGCCGAGCCGCTGCACGTGGGACGCCCGAACATCGGCGATCGCGGGACGTTCCTGCGGCTCGCGGGCGAGATGTTCGACCGCCACTGGCTGAGCAACAACGGGCCGCTGGTGCGCGAGTTCGAGTCGCGCATCGCCGCGAGACTGGGCGTGAAGCACTGCGTCGCGATGTGCAACGGGACGATTGCGCTCGAGATCGCCATCCGGGCGCTCGGACTCACCGGGGAGGTGATCATCCCGTCGTACACCTTCATCGCCACGGCGCACGCGCTGCATTGGCAGGGCATCACGCCGGTGTTCGCCGACATCGACCCGGCGACTCATAACCTCGACCCCGAGGCGGTGCGCCGCATGATCACGCCTCGGACCAGCGGCATCATCGGTGTCCACCTCTGGGGCCGCGCGGCCCCGGTGGACGCCTTGCAGGTAGTCGCCGACGAGCACGGCATCCAGCTCATGTTCGATGCGGCGCATGCGTTTGGTTGCTCGCTCCAGGGGCGCAGCATCGGCGGCTTCGGGCGGGCCGAGGTCCTCAGCTTCCACGCCACCAAGTGCTTCAATACCTTCGAGGGCGGGGCGGTCGTGACCGACGACGACGCACTGGCCGAGGCAATGCGCCTGATGCGAAACTTCGGCTTCGTCGACTTCGACAAGGTCATCCATCCCGGCACGAACGGCAAGATGGTCGAGGTCTGCGCGGCGATGGGTCTGGCCAACCTGGAATCGTTCGACGAGACCATCGCGACGAACCGGCGCAACTACCTCGCGTACCGCGCCGCGTTCGCTGGACTGCCGGGGCTCGCGGTGGTGTCTTACGACGAGTCTGAGCAGAACAACTACCACTACGTCGTGCTCGAGGTCGGTGACGAGTGTCCTGTTGGTCGTGATGCGATCGTGGCCGCCCTGCACGCCGAGAACATACTCGCACGGAAGTACTTCTGGCCTGGTTGCCACCAGATGAAGCCGTACCGCGATCTCTTTCCCCACGCCGGGATGATGCTGCCCGAGACCCAGCGGGTCGCAGGCCGGGTCGTCGTGCTGCCTTCAGGCACGACGCTTCCCGGGGATGCCATCAACGTGATCGCCGCGGTGATCACCCGCCTGTGCGGAATCGCGTGAGTGATCGTCGCGCTAATGCAACCCTACTTTTTCCCCTACATCGGCTACTTCCAGCTGATGAAGGCAGTGGATTGCTTCGTCTTCTATGACGACGCGCAGTACATGAAGGGCGGCTGGGTCAATCGCAATCGCATCCTGCATGACGGCGCTCCCGCCTGGTGGACGCATCCCGTCGAGAGAAACGACTACCGCCTTCCCATCCGCGAGCGGCGCTATGCCCGCTCGGCCGCGCGGACCAGCGCGCTTGTCGCCAAGCTGGACGGTGCCTACCGCGCCGCACCCTTCTTCGGGCCGATCGTGGCAATGGCCGTCGACTACCTGGAGAGCGGCCCGGACACCGTCTCCTCCTTCAACCAGGCACACCTCGAAGGAATCGCCCGCGGGCTCGGGATCGACTGCGCGTTCGTGCCCTCCTCGCAGCTGGACTACGACCGCGAGCTGGATGCCCAGTCACGCGTAATCGACCTCTGTCGGCGCCTCGGTGCCTCGACCTACCTCAATGCCACCGGCGGCTCAGGGCTGTACGATGCCGACGCGTTCGCGCGGGCCGGGCTTGAACTGGGCTTCGTCCATCCCCGGGTGACGAGCTACCCGCAACTCGGGCGGCCGCACGTTCCGTTCCTGTCGATCATCGACGTGCTCATGTTCAACTCGCCCGAGCAGGCGACCGCCATGCTCGGCGGGTACGACGTCGTTCGGCCCGCGCCGTGAGTACCCACGGCCACCAGGCGATCGGCGGCTATTTCGCGTCCGAACGCGGCGCCGGCAGCGGGCTGGAGGCGCTGCGGGGCGCGGCGCGCTACCAGTCCGCACGATCGGCCATCGTCGCGCTGTTCCGAGCGGTCGGTGCCACTGTCGCCTGGGTGCCGCACCACGTATGTGGAGCCGTCATCGACGCCTTGGACGCCGTGGCCGTCGAGGTGCGCCGCTATCATCTGACGGATACGCGCGGGGTGCCCGACGACCTGCCACTCGGTCCGCTGGACTGGCTGGTCTGCATCGACTATTTCGGCATGTCCGGTAACAGCTGCACCGCCGCCGTCGCGCGGCATGGCGGGCACCGCATCCTGATCGACGCGTCGCAGGCGCTGTTCCACCCGCCTGGGAGCGACGTCTCGACGGTGTACTCGCCACGCAAGTTCGTCGGCGTCCCGGATGGGGGGCTGCTGGTCACGCCCCATCGCCTGCCCCTGGCCGACCCAGCTGACGAAGCTGGCTCGATCGAGCGCGGCAGGTACTTGTCGACGCGCGCGGCCGGCGACGTTGCAGCTGGCTACCAGCAATTCCAGCAGGCAGAAGCCACATTGGCCGACTGCACGCCGCGCGGAATGTCGGCATCGACGGCGGGCATGCTGTCGATCATCGATTTCGACCGCGTGCGGCGCCAGCGCCGTGCCAACTTCACCAGCCTCGCCGCGATGCTCCATAGCCGGGGTTTCGTCGTGCCCGAGCTGCCCCGCGATGCAGTACCGCTTTGTTGCCCGGTCTTCGGCGTCGAGGCACCCGACCTGCGGCGCGCGCTGGCATCGCGAGCCATCTTTGCGCCGGCGTACTGGCCGGATGCCGTCCCCCCTTCCCACGACACGGTGGGCCTGGCACTACGCGATCGCACGCTCTACCTGCCGTGCGACCATCGGTATGGCGAGGCTCACATGGAGCACGTCGTGGATGCCCTGCTCGAGATCGGGAAACAACATGAACATCGAAGGTAAGCGCGTTCTCCTGCGGGCCATCGAGCCGTCGGACCTGCCGTCGCTGCAGACCTGGGCCAACGACCCCGCGATCCAGCGCATGCTCGGCGGCTGGCACTTCCCCACCAGCCATGGCGACCAGCTGCAGTGGCTGTCCGGACTCTCTTGCAACGCACGCGACCAGCGTTTCGCGATCGAGGCAGCGGGCATGGGGCTGATCGGCACCGCCAACCTCGTGTCGATCGACTGGAAGAACCGCAATGCCTTTCACGGCATGCTCCTAGGCGACGCGCAGGCGCGTGGAAAAGGGTTCGGCGTCGACACCATCATGGCCGTCATGCGCTATGCCTTCGACGAACTCGGAATGGCCCGCCTGGACACCGACATCATCGAATACAACGAACCGTCGATCGGCGTGTACGTCGGGAAGTGCGGCTGGCTCGTGGAAGGCAGGAAGGTTGATGCCTATTTCCGTGGCGGACGCTACTGGGACAAGCTGGTCGTCGGCATCACCCGTGACCGGTACCACGAAATCGCGCGCACCTCGGGTTACTGGGGCTGATCCGTGGAACTCGCGCGCTTCCGCGACGCAATCGCCCGCGACGGTTACGTCCTGTTCGAGGACCTCGTCCCCGAACCCTTCCTCGCGTCCCTGCGCCGGGACATCGCGGCGCACGTGGCAGCGTGTCGGGAACAGCAACGCAGGAACGGGCTGGGCGAGGGCATGGAAGGTGCCGCGCATCACGTGGTCGGCCGCGGCGACAGCCTGGACGCGTTCCTCAAGGTCTCCGACCTCGATGGCTACATACGCGACTTCTTCGACGGTGCATACATCCTCAATTCGTACGGTGCCCTGAACAACCTGCCCATCTCTGCCGACACGTATGAACATGGCCAACGGTTCCATCGCGACGTCCGGACGTTCTCGGGCGACTTCCGGCTGATGCTCAACATGCTGGTCATGGTCGACGACTTCACCATCAAGAACGGAGCGACCCGCCTCGTACCCGGCAGCCACCGCGCGCTGCAGCGTCCGGACGAAGCCTTCTTGGAAGACAATGCGGTGCAGGCGGTCGGGCGCGCCGGCAGCGTTCTGCTGTTCGATTCCAACCTGTGGCACTCCGCGGCGCCAAACCGGACGGCAGGGCCACGGATGGCGTTGACCTTGACGTTCACCCGACCCTTCTTCAAGCAGCAGATGGACTACCCGCGCCTGCTGGGCGAGGACTACACGCAGGACGCGCGCATGCGGCAACTACTCGGCTACAACGCACGCGTTCCATCCAGCCACGACGAGTGGTACCAGCCGCCGGAAAGGCGGATGTACAGGCCCGACCAGGGCTGAGGAGTACACCATGCGTGACTACAACGCGGAGTTCCAGGACAACGCGCAGCGCCAGTACGCGTACGATTTCGACGCCGTCGTCCGCGGCTACCTGATGCGCACGCTGTCGCCCTACTTCTCGCCAGGCGGCAAGGCGCTGGAACTCGGCTGCTTCGAAGGCGACTCGACCAGGCTGCTTGCCGACCATTTCGAGGACCTGACGGTCCTGGAAGCGTCGGGCGACTTGATCGCGGTTGCCCGGCGCAAGGTGCCCGACGTCTCCTTCGTCCACGGCACCATCGAGACAGCGACCCTTGACCCGGTCTACGACGCCATCTTCCTGGTCCACACGCTGGAACATCTCGACGCTCCGGTCGAAGCCATGACGCGCATCCGTCAATGGCTCAGCCCCACGGGTCGCTTCTTCGTCGTCGTGCCCAACGCGCAGGCGGCGTCGCGACAGATCGCCGTGCGCATGGGACTGATCGACACCAACCACGCGGTGACCGAGGGCGAGCGTGCCCATGGCCATCGCTGCACCTACAGCCTCGACACGCTCGAACACGATGTCCTGTCGGCCGGATTGCGGGTGGAGTCCCGTGGCGGCGTGATGTTCAAGCCATTCGCGAACTTCCAGTTCGACCGGATGATCCAGAACAAGGTGATCGACGACGCGTATCTGGAAGGCTGCTATGCACTCGGCATGCAGTATCCCGAACTGACCGCCAGCATCTACCTGGTCTGCCGCGGACGCTGAAGCTGGGCCGGGCGCCACGCAGAGAGTAAGACGGCCCCCTCACGCCTTGGCTGCGCGCCTGTTCGATGCGGCCAGGACGGCCCAGCACCCGGCAGCCATGAGCACCTCCGCGACCAGGAGCGACACCACCGCTCCCCCGCGCCCCAGTACCTGCAGAAGCCACAGATTCAGTAGCACTACCAGCAGCAGGCCGGTGGCATCCACGGCCACGCGCGCGCCCTGGAGGCCACGGGTCGTGAGCGCGATCGCGGAATACTGGTGCAGCGCGAACGGGATGATCCACGGCACCAGCATCAGCATGTACCTGCTCGACGCCGCGAAATCCGGGCCGAGGAGCACCGGCAGTAAGGGCGACAGCGCTGCGGCGACGACCGTTGCCACCACCGCGTAACCCAGCGTTGCGATCGCGATGGCGCGGCGCAAGCCTGCTCCTTCGTGGCTCGTCCCAAGTGCATAGAGGCGCGGGAGGGCCACGCCCATGAGTGCCGCGATTGGCAGTACGAATACACCAATGACCCGAAAGGCGGCCGTGTATGTTCCGACCGCAGTCGCGCCGAGCATCTGCAACATCAGCACCTTGTCGATCTCGTGGTAGCCGTTCCCGACGAGGGAGCCGAGCGCATAGCGCGTGCCATCCCGAGTCGTCCGACCCAAAGACCGGCGCCGGCGCCAGGCCGGCCGTCCCCCGAGATGCCAGACCAGGCCCATGGCGCCCAGCGCCCCAGCCACGGATCCGGCAAAGTGCATCGCGGCCACGTGGTCGGGCTCGCCACGCCAACCGCCGAGCATGAAGCCTGAGACGAACACCAGTCGTCCGGCAGGCACGACGCACATGGCGCATGAGGCAGCCACGCCGCGACCTACGGCCAGCGATGCGCTGATGGCCATGTTCGAAACCGGCAATGCAAGCAGTTCTGCCATGCCGAGCAGAAGCATCGCCCCGATCGACAGACGCATGTCGAGAAAGACGACCGAAGCAATGAGCAGCAACGCGACCAGCACCGTGCCGGTCAACGCGATCTGCACCAGGGCGGTCGCCCACAGGGCGCCCAGCGCCGACATGTCGCGCCCCACTGCATCCGACAAGAGGTAGGCGACGCCCCAGCCGCAAAGCGGTCCCAACAGGATCGCAACCGCAACTGAGCCAG
This sequence comes from Luteimonas sp. MC1825, assembly GCF_014764385.1. Taxonomy (NCBI): domain Bacteria; kingdom Pseudomonadati; phylum Pseudomonadota; class Gammaproteobacteria; order Lysobacterales; family Lysobacteraceae; genus Luteimonas; species Luteimonas sp. MC1825. Next base: position 2,298,477 of record NZ_CP061714.1, read on the forward strand.
CGAACAGACCGTACCCTTCCGCACCCATCCATCGCGAGAGCAGGACCAGATAGCCGGCCTGGATGAGCGCACGCACGCCAAGCCCAGCGGTCGACAGGAGCGTGTTCAGGCCCAGTCGCCCGATCCGGGGGCAGGCTAGGAGCTTGTCGAGGAGGCTCGCTGCCACGCGCGCTTCTACCGCCAAGCCGCGGCGGACGCGGCCCCCGCGTCGCCACGCCGCCGCAGGGTGGGCAGCCGGATGCTCAACGCGCGCCAGCACGCGACGAAGAAACCGCGGACGCCGAAATGCGCGCGCAGGTCGCGGAGAGCGAGGACAGCGGCACCACGATCGCGGGCCTTCACCGCCCACAGGAACAGGCCAAGCCCGATCTCGAGTCGATAGGCCTGCGGGTAGTCGGATCGATCGGCGAAGTACTGCCTGGCATCGTCGTCGAAGGCGAGGCATGACTTCAGGAACGCAATCTTGGACTGCAGGCCCGAACGCAACAGCGAGCCCGGGCTTTCCCGGTAGACCGCTGACACCTCGGGCCAGTAGGCGACACGCCAGCGGGACGTAACATACGAAGCGATCACGGTGTCGCCAAAGCGGTACGCAGGCGTGGAAATGCGGTCACCCTGGTAGGCCTGGAGGGCAGAGCGCCTCAGCATGAGGGTGCACGTGCGCAGCACCTTTGCGAAGTAGAACACCGGGAAAAGATCGCCTTCGAGGTACTTGCGGCGCATGCGGTGGTGCACCGATCGAAGGTCGAGGATCCAGCTGTTCGCGCCGTCGTTCCTGGCCCTGATCCAGTCCGAGTGGGCCGCACCTGCGCCGGGGTCGGCTTGCAACAAGGCAACCTGCGCAGCGAGCTTTCGCGGGTTGCACCAGTAGTCGTCACCTTCGCAGAAGGCGAGGAATTCGCCTCGGGCGGCATCGATGACACGGCCGTGGTTCGCGGCGGGTCCGACGTTCCGCTCGGAACAGATGACTCGAATGAGGCTTGGGAAGCGGCGCTGGTAGTCGAGGACGATGCTACGGGTAGCGTCGCTCGAGCAATCCTCACCGATCACAAGCTCATAATCGAACGGGGCCTCCTGCATCAGGACGCCTTCGATCGCGTTCCGGATCCAGGACTCGTGGTTGTAGGTGACCATCGCAACGCTCACGACCGGGGCGGGCGAGAGCTGCGTCATGTCGCTGATCTCAACCTGCGGGCGGTTCGACATCGCAGGTTCCAGTGGTCAGGGACTTGATTCTGCTTGTCCTAGTCGGGGCGCACAACCGGGCCTCAGAACCACCCATGGTCAGCCGCCGACATGCAGCTCGCCATGGAGCGAGTCGACCAGGGTCCGTGTCGGCGAGTCGCCGTCGACCAGGTTCAATCGCCAGCGGCTCCCTACATTGTCGCGGACGAAGCTGCGGATCGCGTCCGTCTCCAGTCCCGAGAGCAGGACACAGTCGCCCAGGCCATCCATGCGCTCGGTTGCACGACGCAACAGCAACGTCGGCAGCCCCAGCATCGCAGCCTCCTCCTGATTGCTTCCACCGTCGGTCAGCAGGCAGCAACTTCCGATCAGCATGTGCACGAACTCGGGGTAGTCGACCCTCTTGAGAAGTTCGAGCCGCGGATGCTCGGCCAGACGGGGGAGCCAGCCGCTCGACCTGATCTTCTCGCGGGTCGTCGGGTGGAGGACGAACTTGACCGGCATCTGGTCGGCCGCATGCAGAACTTCTTCCATGAGCAGGTTGAAATCGGCGCGGCTGGACAGGGTTTCGCTGCGATGGATCGAGACCAGCGCGTAATCGCCCGCGCCCCCCTGCCCGGGAAGCGGTCGCATCCTGGCAAGCGCCATCTGGAGGGCATCGCGAAGGGTATTGCCGCCAGTGTGCACAACCGCGCCACGGACATTGCGAAGGTTTTTCCCTGCCTGCGCGTCGGGCACGTAGTGCACGGCGGAAAGCCTGGAGACGAGGCGCCGGACGATTTCCTCGGGAAACGGCGCGAGCAGTCGTGGGGAGCGCAAGCCTGCCTCGACGTGTCCGACGCGAGCACCGACCAGGCGGACGGTCAACGCGCCGAACAGGGTCGATGCGGTGTCGCCATGTACGAGGCCCATCCGCGTGCCGCGCCATGTTCCACGCGCTATGCGCTGGGCAACCGCCCACCAGTAGCGGAGGCACCATTGCAGGAAGCTGCGTTGGGTCGACGCCTCGAAATCCGGCACCAGCACTTCGTCCGGCGCCCGGGTCCCGAACGCGACCTCCAGCAGGTCGAACGTCTCGTTGTGCTGTCCCGTGTAGACCAGTCGATACGGCATCCGCCGGGCATCGAGCTCGCGGAGGATGGGCGCCGTCTTGATGAACTGCGCCTTGGTTCCCACCATCACGAGCAGACTGCGTTCAGTCACGTCTATACGTCAGGTTGGTGATCTGCTCGGAAATCAGCCCGATGAAGAAGATGATCACCCCCGCACTGAAGAGCAACATGCTCATGTTGGTGAAGCGGTGTTCCGTGACGAAGGTATACGCGTAGTAGCCGATCCCCAGGAAGAAGGCCAGCAGTGCGGCGGGGAGGAACAGCTTCAACGGCGAATACAGCGTCGCGATCTTGAAGATGATCAGCAGGAAGCGGATGCCGTCCTTGATCGGGCGGATATGGCTGTTGTTGCCGACGCGGCGGGCGACCTCGACCGGGACGTAGGCCACGGGGTAAGCGCTGCGGAAGAACGCCATCGTCGACGTGGTGGGATAGGAGAACCCGTTCGGCAGCAGGTGCAGGAACTCGCGGAAGCGGTCGGCGCGTGCGACACGGAATCCGGACGTGAGGTCGTCGATGCGGTGGCCGGTCATCCACGTGGCCAGGCGGTTGTAGAAGCCGTTGGCGGCGCTGCGGCCGGCGCTGGCCTGGCCGGTGGTGTCGCGCGCGCCCACCACCATGTCGTAGCCCTCGTCCAGCCTGGCCAGCAGGCGCGGGATCTCGGCCGGGTCGTGCTGGCCGTCCGCATCCATGAACACGAGGAGGTCGCCGCCGGCCGCGCGCGCGCCGCGCTTGATCGCGGCGCCGTTGCCCATCGAGTACGGGCTACCCAGCACGCGAGCGCCATGGCTGGCGGCGACGGCGGCGGTATCGTCCGTCGACCCGTCGTCGACGACGATGATCTCGGCGTCGGGCATCGCCGCACGCAGCCGCGGCAGGGTCACCCGCAGGCCCTCCGCCTCGTTCTTGGCAGGCAATATCACCGAAATGCGCATGGATTCCCCTTTGGTGGGAAAGGGTATCCTGAATCGGACGGCGAGCGGAACCGCGTGTTGCGGACAAGATGTTGTGCCTTGGCCCATGGCAGGCTTTACGCTAGGGCCAGAATCCCAGGGGATCAAGAACCATGAACGCAGTTTCGGCAGCCAACCTCGTCGGCATCACCGGTATCGCCCGCCGCCTCGTACTCGACGGCGTGCTCGACGACGCCGCCGCACGCGATGCGCTCGAGAAGGCCACCCAGGAGCGCAAGCCGATCGCGCTCTACCTGCGCGAGCACAAGTTGGTCAGTTCGGCACAGATGGCGGCGGCTAATTCGATTGAGTTCGGCATGCCGGTGTTCGACCCCCTCACCATGGACGGGAGCTTGAGCGCCATCAAGCTGGTGAGCGAGGAGCTTCTCTCCAAGCATGCGGTACTGCCGCTCTTCAAACGCGGCAGCCGGTTGTTCGTCGGCATCTCAGACCCCACCAATACGCCGGCGATGGATGAGGTCAAGTTCCATACCAACCTCGCGGTCGAGCCAATCCTGATTGACGAGGACAAGATCCGTCGCTGCGTGGAGCTCTGGCAGGACGCTGGCGATACCTTCGGCGATACGCTGGGCGACTCCGAGGGCCTGGAAAACCTTGACATCTCGGGAGGCGAGGATGAAGGGGGAGACTCAGCCGTCGAGGCCAAGGGCGACGACACCCCGGTCGTCAAGTTCATCAACAAGGTGCTGATCGACGCCATCAAGAAGGGCGCCTCGGACATCCACTTTGAGCCGTATGAGAACGATTACCGGGTTCGCCTGCGCATCGACGGCATCCTGAAGCAGGTAGCCAAGATGCCCGTGAAGCTGAACCAGCGTGTCACTGCGCGTCTCAAGGTCATGGCCCAGCTCGATATCGCCGAGAAGCGGGTCCCTCAGGACGGTCGTATCAAGCTCAACCTGTCCAAGACCAAGCAGATCGACTTCCGCGTCAGCACCCTGCCGACCCTGTTCGGCGAAAAGGTGGTGCTGCGCATCCTGGACGGCAGCGCCGCCAAGCTTGGCGTGGAGAAGCTCGGCTACGAGCCCGAACAGCAGAAGCTGTTCCTGGACGCTATCCACAAGCCCTACGGCATGGTGCTGGTCACTGGCCCCACCGGCTCCGGCAAGACGGTGAGCCTGTACACCGCGCTGGGCATCCTGAACGACGAGACCCGCAATATCTCGACCGCCGAGGACCCGGTGGAAATCCGCCTGCCGGGCGTGAACCAGGTCCAGCAGAACGTAAAGCGCGGCATGACCTTTGCCGTAGCGCTCCGCAGCTTCCTCCGCCAGGACCCGGACATCATCATGGTGGGCGAGATCCGCGATCTGGAGACGGCGGAGATCGCCATCAAGGCAGCACAAACCGGCCACATGGTGCTTTCCACCCTGCACACGAACGACGCGCCCCAGACCATTGCCCGTCTGATGAACATGGGCATTGCCCCTTACAACATCACCAGTTCGGTGACCCTGGTGATCGCGCAGCGCCTGGCGAGACGCCTGTGCAACAAGTGCAAGCAGCCGCAGGAGTTGCCCGACAACGCGCTCTTGGCCGAAGGCTTCACGGCCGACGAGATCCACCAGGGATTCACCATCTACGATGCGGTGGGCTGCGACGAGTGCACCGGCGGCTACAAGGGCCGGCTTGGCGTGTACCAGGTGCTGCCGATGAGTGAGGATATCCAGACGATCGTCCTTCAAGGCGGGAATGCCATCCAGATCGCCGAGGTGGCCAAGGCCTCCGGCGTCAGGGATCTGCGCCAATCGGCGCTGCTGAAGGTGAAAAACGGGCTGACCAGCCTGGCGGAGATCAATCGCATCACCGTGGATTAGGCGCGCCACGGCGCCGCCCCGCCGACTTTGGGGCAGCGGCCGATGCTCTGCGGGCCAAGGGAGGGTGGAAGTCTGCCCGCCGTCACAAACGCAAATTTCACTTTGCCTTGCAAGCGTTTAGGATGGGCACTTGTGGCCCGATCGGGGTAACGGGCCTTCTGGGGAGCTAGAGCATGGCCGTGTCCCGTACCGCTGCGCGGTCCGCAGCGAAAAAACCGACTGTCCCGACGCGAGCGGGCGTCGACCTGTCGTCCTTCCTTTGGGAGGGCACCGACAAACGCGGCAAGAAGATGAAGGGCGAGCAGTCGGCAAAGAACGCCAACCTGCTGCGCGCAGAGTTGCGTCGCCAGGGCATCACCCCCACCGTGGTCAAGGCGAAGTCCAAGCCACTGTTCGGCAGCACCGGCCAGAAGATTACGGCCAAGGACATTGCGGTGTTCAGCCGACAGCTGGCCACGATGATCAAGTCAGGCGTGCCCGTGGTGCAGGCGATGGAGATCATCGGCAACGGCCACAAGAACGAGCGCATGAGGGTCATGGTGAACAGCGTGCGCCTGGACATCGAGGGCGGCTCGTCGATCTACGAATCGATGAGCAAGCACCCTGTGCAGTTCGACGAGCTTTACCGCAACTTGGTCAGGGCGGGCGAAAGCGCCGGCGTGCTGGAAACGGTGCTCGACACGATTGCCACATATAAAGAGAACACCGAAAGCCTCAAGGGCAAGATCAAGAAGGCGCTGTTCTATCCCGCCACGGTCATCGCCGTTGCGATCCTGGTCAGTGCAATCCTGCTGGTGTTTGTGGTGCCGCAGTTTCAGCAAGTGTTCCAGAGCTTCGGGGCTGACTTGCCCGCGTTCACCATGATGATCATTGCAGCCAGTGACTTCATGATTGCCTGGTGGTGGGCCATCCTTGCATTGATCGTTGGTGGAGGATTTCTCTTCATGTATCTCTACAAGAGATCGCCCGCCATGCAGCACACCGCGGACAGGCTGATGCTTAAGATCCCGGTCGTGGGTCAGATCCTGCACAACGCATCGATTGCCCGTTTCGCGCGCACCTTGGCCACCACGTTCAAGGCGGGCGTACCGCTGGTGGAGGCGCTGGACATCGTCGCCGGCGCTACCGGAAACCAGGTCTACGAGAAGGCCGTGCACGAAATCAAGGATGACGTGTCCGTGGGCTTCCAGCTCAACATGGCCATGAAACAGGTCAACCTGTTCCCGCACATGGTGGTGCAGATGACAGCCATTGGCGAAGAAGCCGGCGCCCTCGACACCATGCTGTTCAAGGTGGCGGAGTTCTACGAGGAAGAGGTCAACAACGCCGTGGACGCGCTCAGCAGCCTGCTGGAGCCGATGATCATGATCATCATCGGCGGCGTGGTGGGCTCGATGGTGATCGGCATGTACCTGCCGATCTTCAAGCTGGCGGCGGCTATCTAGTCGGATGTCTTTCCTCGGCGACAACCCCGAACTGGGCTATCCGGTTGTCGCAGGCCTCGGCCTGCTGGTCGGCAGCTTCCTCAACGTGGTGATCCTGCGCCTGCCCCGGCGCATGGAGTGGGAGTGGAAGCGCGACAGCCGCGAGATGCTCGGCGAGCCGGAGATGTACGACCCGCCGCCGCCGGGGATCGTGGTGGAGCGCTCGCACTGCCCGCACTGCGGCCACCAGCTCAGCTGGTTCGAGAACATCCCGGTGTTCAGCTGGCTGGCGCTGCGCGGCAAGTGCCGCAGCTGCAAGGCGCCCATTTCCGCGCAGTACCCGGCGGTCGAACTGCTCACGATGCTGCTGATGGTGCTGTGCGTGTGGCGCTTCGGCTTCGGCTGGCAGGGCTTTGGCGCCGCGCTGCTCACCTGTTTCCTGATCGCGCTGTCGGGCATCGACCTGCGCACGCAGCTGCTGCCCGATTCGCTGACCTTGCCGCTGATGTGGCTGGGGCTGATCGCGGCGGTGGAGAACCTGTATGTCACGCCCAAGGCGGCGCTGCTCGGCGCCATTGCCGGCTACGTGAGCCTCTGGTCGGTGTGGTGGGTGTTCAAGCAGGTCACCGGCAAGGAAGGCATGGGTCACGGCGACTTCAAGCTGCTGGCCGCACTGGGCGCGTGGTGCGGCCTGGCCGGCGTGCTGCCGACCATCCTGATGTCGTCGCTGGTGGGCGCCATCGTTGGCGGCGCGTGGCTGGCCATGAAGGGCCGCGACCGCGCCACGCCGATTCCGTTTGGTCCGTTCCTGGCCATCGCTGGCTGGATCGTGTTCATGTGGGGCGATTACATCATCGGCAGCTACCGGGCGTACGCCGGCTTTTGAGATGGCCGACTACACCATCGCCCTGACTGGCGGCATCGCTTCCGGCAAATCGGAAGTGGAGCGCCGCTTCGGCGCCTTGGGCATCACCGTCGCCGACGCCGACCAGGCGTCCCGCGACGTCGTCGCCCGTGGCACCGACGGTCTTGCTGAAATCGTGGCGGCGTTCGGCGCGAACGCCCTGGATGCCGGAGGCAACCTCGACCGCCCCGCCATGCGCCGCCTGGTCTTCAACGACGATGCCGCGCGCCAGCGCCTGGAAGCCATCATCCACCCGCGCGTGCGCCTGGCACTGCACGCTGCATGTGCGGCCGCGCCCGGCCCCTACGCCATCGCCGCCATCCCGCTGCTCGCCGAGGGCGGCCGCGGCGCGTACCCCTGGCTGCATCGCGTGCTGGTGGTCGACGTGCCGGTGGACGTGCAGCTGGCGCGCCTGCTGCGCCGCGATGGCATCGACGAGGCGCTGGCCTGGAAGATGATTCGCGCACAGGCCAGCCGCGTGGAGCGCCTGGCGATCGCCGACGATGTGATCGTCAACGACGGGCCATTGGACGCGCTGGACGCGGCAGTGGCCGCACTCCACGGGCGCTATCTGGAACTGGCACGCGTACCGGCGCCGTGAGGCGGATGCGGCTGCCCGCCGGGCTGGCGAGCCTGGGCGTGATGCTTGGCCATGTGGCGCTGATCCCGCTGTACCCGGGATTCGGCCTGCTGCAGCCGCGTGGCGGCCTGGTCATGCTCACCATCTCGCTCGCCATCGCCAATACCCTGGTCTGGCTGGCCGGGAATCCGGCGTTCAGCACCCACGCGCGCTTCCAGCTGGGCGTGGCGGGTTGGATCTGGATCCTGGTGCAGGCGGGCGCGCAGGTGTATCTGCACGCGGTGGCTGGCTGAGGAGGCCTTCGCTACGGGCTGGTCCCGCGTCGCAGGGCGACTGCCTGGTACCCGCGGTCGTCATCGCGACCCTGCGGACGCTCCACGCGGGCGCACAGGCGCTCGCCGCACAGCGTGAGGTCTGCGGCGTTGACCGCTTCGAGGAGGACAAGGTCGCGCCCCATGGCGTCGATCTCGCGCCTGGCTGAAGACAGGGCCAGCGTTGCGCCGGCAACGGCGACCAGTGCGCCGAACAGCAGCGCGGCCGACGCGATCCAGAGATGCCGGTAGCCCGATACGCCTGCGGCAGCCTGCGCAGCCGCTGCCCGCCTGCGCTCGGCTCCGAGCATGCTGGCAGCGGCGGTGACCTCGCGTCGGAATTCTGCGCTCGTGCGTTCCAGGTGCTCGACTGCGCGCGTGCTCCGCTCGTCGAGACGCCCGGCCACGACGGCCAGTTGCAGCGCGAACTCGCGCGGATCGAGATCGGACGGCAATTGGCTCACGGGTGCAGCATCGCCGGCGCGCCCTGCCCTGGCGCGGCGGGCAGATGCGGTTGAAGCGCCTGCTCCTGCTCCCGTTCTGCCCGCAGGCCCAGGCTGGCGTGGTCGTTCTCCCTCCCGTATGTGGCCGACCAGGCTTGACCGAGCCGCAGGCCCGACCTGAACGCCTGGCCCGCCGGTGTCTGCAGATAGGCGTCGGCCACCGCGGACATGCTGGCCGTCCCCTGGCGCTTCGCGGCGTCGGCAAGCCGGTCGAACAGGACCTCCACGGTGTTGCGCGCCATCAGCACCTCCGCCCGCATGGGCAGGGTGGAACGCGCCGCGACGTGGTCGAGCAGGGTCGGCTCGCGCGCGTGCATCCGGTCGAGGGCCGCCAGCGCGGCATCCATCTTGGGATCGGTGCCGCCCGGTGTACGCCCGCGCTCCACGTAGCGCCATGGCAGGCTGGCGGCGAGCGCATGGTCGACCGGATCCCTCGCGCAGGGATCGCGGGCCAACACCGCGCACCCGGGCGACAGGTCGTCGTGGATGCGACGCTCGCCGTTGCGGCGGTAGTGGCCGGTATCGATGACGCCGAGCTGGTGCTGGTCGGAGCTGTGGATGACGTACATGCGCGGGTCGAGCGGCACAGGTACCTTTTGCAGCAGCGGCGCACCGAACAGGGTGTTGAGGTAGTCCACGTCCATGTTCTGCACGCGCCGGGAGGCGCCGTCGATCAGGTACCCGCCGCCGACGTCGGCGTGCGCGCCGGGCACGAAGAAGTTGGCGACGCGGCCGCGCTCCGACAGTCCGTCTGGCAGGTGGCGGGTGGCATCGAACAACCCGCGCGCTTCGTGCAGGGCGGTGAACCCCAATGCGCTGATATTCGAACTCGGGAATGCCCGCGGTTGGTCCTTGATGGAGGCGGCGACGGGGTCGTGGATGATCGCGACCTGCACCGTGCGGCCGGGTGGCACCAGCGCCGGGCGATCGGCGTACTTGATGCTGGTGAGCAGGCCTTCGGAACCGTAGGCGATGTCGGCATTGGTCGGATCCCGGATCCCTCTTTCGTGGATCAATCGCTGCAGTGCGGGAACCTGCTCCGCGCCGCGACTGAAGCCGATGCCGACCAGATGGATGCGGACGCCGGGGTCCTCATCGATCCATTTGGCGGCCTGGACGCAGAACTGGTAGTAAGCCTGTTCGACGCGGGGCTCGAAAGTCACGGCCAGGAGACTATCTATACGACTGGAAAGGTACTCGCTCTGGGTGCCGATACCGGGCACGTATCCCGTGGCAATGAAGGGATGCCCAAGCGCCCTGATGTCGTCTCGCAAGCGCCCAACGATAGTGCGCTCCGTTGGCAAGTCGTTGTAAAGACTGTTTCCAGTGCCATCCATCGCGGCAACGAACACACGGTCGCGGGGTGTTTCAAGCAGCAGCGGGGCGCGCAACTGTACGAGGCGATTCTCTGCCAACTGCAGGGTCGCCAACTCCTCCTTTGTTGCCTGCCTGGCTTGGATGCCATCAGGCGTCAGCCTGTAGTCGCCCATGCAATCCTCCATGATTGCAGTCAATTGATGTCAGTAAGTCTTGGTATGAACGAGCACTACTCCCGAGTGCTGGTTGCTGTGAGGATTGTCGGGATTCGTCCGAGTCTTCAACGCCATCCAGGTGCTCATATACACAGTGATGGTGCGGTCATCAACGACAAGGATGATCCCAGGATAGGGAATATTGCTGTCCTCGAGAATGTCCTCTCGTGCCACCGTGTGGCGCACGAGACGATCCGCAAAGATCTCGGCGACATTTACGCTTGCGGTCAATGGAGTTCCATCCAGTGCCGTCCATGTCACTTCCGCGGGCGCCGGAAAGTTCCTGATCGGTCCCATGTCGGCACTTATTATCTGCTCGATCGGGCGCCCGATGGATTCCAAGGAACGTCCCGGGCGCTCGACTCCGTGTGGGTGACCCGCATAGATGATCTTGCAGCTCTGGACGCTGAAGCAATGCGTCCCAAACTGATGCCAAACAAACCACAACGGCCAATCCGCCACGGTTCCGGTAAACGGACCCTGCCCCGGGGGCGGTGTCATCGGATCGAATTCGGGTTCCACGGCATTGCATCCCTGCAGCAGCGTGGCGCCGGTCAGTACGGCGGCGAGCAAGGCCGCCAAGCCTGCGCGCCGGTGGTGGCATCTGCGCATGCGTCCATATCCTTATGGTCTGCGCCCGAAGCTAGAGAGGCCCGGCGGGGGCGTCAAGTCGGGATTGTCCGCGCGTCACAGTTTCAGCGCGGTGCCTGCGCCCAGAGCCCGCGGATAGCCGCGATACCCTGCCCCCCGTGGCGCCTGGCGACCTCGATGTCCCCCGCTCCCATGCCACCAATGGCATACATGGGCAACGCCACGCCCTCGCGAAGTTCGGCGAACCGCGCCCAGCCGATGCCCTTCTGGCCGGGGTGGCTCTCAGTCGCCATCACCGGGCCTGCGACGCAGAAATCACAGCCGAGGCGCGCGGCGTGCAGCAACTCGCCCGCGTCGTGGCAGGAGGCGGCCAGCGCCGCACCGTCCGCCAGTTGCGGGCGCTCGCCGAGCGCAGCCAGCTGCGCGGCGCGCAGGTGCAGGCCGGCACCCAGCTCACGCGCAAGCTCGGCATCGCCGTTGACGAGCAGTTCGGCGCCCGCCCGCTGGCAACGTTCAAGGGCGGCGGCAGCCAGCGTGCGCACGCGCGCCGGCTCCAGCCCGGGCAGGCGCAGCTGCACGCGTGCAATGCCGGTGGCGAGCGAAGCGTCCAGAGCCTCCAGCCAGGGGCCGTCGACAAGGGCGGCGACGCCCGCGGCGGGCGGCGGGGTGACCAGATAGCGATCCGGCTGGTGCAACGCCGCCACGACCGGGATGTCCGCGGGCGGCATGGCATAGGTGTGCAGCTTTTCCAGCGGCACCCAGGCCAGCGCCTGGCCTTCGCGGCCGCGCGGCACGCCCCGCCAGCGCGCGATGCGGCGCACGTCCAGGCGCAGGCGCTTGCCGGGATACGCCTGCGGCACGGTGATCAGCGGCGCGCCGATGGTGGCGTTGATGCCGAGTTCTTCGTGCAATTCGCGCGCGAGCGCGGCGTCGGCTTCCTCGCCGGGCTCGCGCTTGCCGCCAGGGAATTCCCACAGGCCGGCGAAGTCGCGGTTCACGGTGCGGCGGGTGAGCAGCACCCGGCCGCGCGCGTCGCTCAGCACGCCGGCAACCACCTCGGTCACCTTCATGCCGCGGCCCTCGTCCCCCGCATCAGCGGAGGTAGATGCCCGGCGTGCGTACGGGGGCGATCCCGCGGTGACATCCCGTCAGGCGAGCTGCCCATGGCAATGCTTGTACTTCTTGCCGCTGCCACAGGGACAGGCTTCGTTGCGTCCAACGCGCGGCACGTCGGGCGGGCCGTCGAGCTGGTAGTCGGGGGTGGCGGCTTCTTCGTCGGCACCGTAGCCGCCAACATCGGCGTGCTGGAACTGCAGGTTGCGCGCTTGCGCTTCGGCCTGCTGGCGCTCCATCGCTTCCATCGCGGCCACTTCTTCCTCGCTGCGCACGCGCACGCGGGCGAGCATGGTGATGACTTCGCGCTTCACCTTGTCGAGCAGCTCGGAGAACAGCTCGAAGGCTTCCTTCTTGTACTCCTGCTTGGGCTGCTTCTGCGCGTAGCCGCGCAGGTGGATGCCCTGGCGCAGGTAGTCCATGCGCGCGAGGTGCTGCTTCCAGTTGTCGTCGAGCACGCTGAGCATGATGTGCTTCTCCAGCATGCGCATGGTCTCGTCGCCGACCGAGGCTTCCTTGTCGGCAAACACCTTGGCCATCACGTCCTGGACATGGTTCTGGATGCCCTCGGCGTCGAGCTCGGACTGCGCGTTGGCCCACTGCACCAGGTCCAGCTGCTGGCCGAAGTCGGCGTCGAGCGCGGCCTGCAGGCCGGCGAGGTCCCACTGCTCGTCGATCGAGTCCGGCGGCACGAACCTGTCCACCAGCTCGCCCACCACGTCGCCGCGGATGCCGGCGACATTGTCGCGGATGCTCTCGGCATCCAGCAGCTCGTCGCGCTGGGCGTAGATCACCTTGCGCTGGTCGTTGTTGACGTCGTCGAAGTCGAGCAGGTTCTTGCGGATGTCGAAGTTGTGCGCCTCGACCTTGCGCTGCGCGTTGGCGATCTGCTTCGAGACCAGCGGGCTCTCGATGATGTCGTCTTCCTTCAGCCCCATGCGCGCCATGACCTTCTGCACCCAGTCGGCGGCGAAGATGCGCATCAGGTTGTCTTCGAGCGACAGGTAGAAGCGGCTGGAGCCCGGGTCGCCCTGGCGACCGGAGCGGCCACGCAGCTGGTTGTCGATGCGGCGCGATTCGTGGCGCTCGGTGCCGACGATGTGCAGGCCGCCTGCTTCCTTCACCGCGTCGTGGCGCAGCTGCCAGGCGGCCTTGAGGCGCGCGCGGGTGGCGTCGTCGATCTCGCCCTGCTCGGCTTCGAGCGCGGCGATCTCCGCTTCGAGCGAGCCGCCGAGCACGATGTCGGTGCCGCGGCCGGCCATGTTGGTGGCGATGGTGACCGCGCCCGGCGCACCGGCGTTGGCGACGATCTGCGCCTCGCGCTCGTGCTGCTTGGCGTTGAGCACCTCGTGGTGGATGCCGGCCTCGGTGAGCTGCTGGCTGAGCATCTCGGAGACCTCGATCGAGGTGGTGCCGACCAGCACCGGCTGCTGGCGCGCGTGCGCGTCCTTCAGCTCGTTGATCACCGCGCGGTACTTGCCGACGCGGTTGAGGAACACCGCGTCCGGGTGGTCCTTGCGCACCATCTCGCGGTTGGTGGGGATGACCACCACTTCCAGGCTGTAGATGGACTGGAACTCGAACGCTTCGGTATCGGCGGTGCCGGTCATGCCGGCGAGCTTGCCGTACATGCGGAAGAGGTTCTGGAAGGTGATGCTGGCGAGCGTCTGGTTCTCGCGCTGCACCGGCACGCCTTCCTTGGCCTCGACCGCCTGGTGCAGGCCATCGGACCAGCGGCGCCCGGTGAGGGTGCGGCCGGTGAACTCGTCCACGATCACCACTTCGCCGTCGCGCACGATGTAATCGACGTCACGCTGGTAGATGGCGTGCGCGCGCAGCGCGGCATTGAGGTGGTGCACCACGTGGATGTTCTGCGGCGCGTACAGGCCGTCGTCCTCGCCGAGGATCCCGGCGACGCGCAGCAGGTTTTCGGCGTGTTCCTGGCCGGACTCGGACAGGTGCACCTGCTTGCCCTTTTCATCCACCCAGTAGTCGCCCTCGCTCTCTTCCTTCTCCTGGCGGCTGAGCGAAGGCACGATGCGGTTGACCTTGATGTACAGCTCGGGCGAGTCGTCGGACGGCCCGGAGATGATCAGCGGCGTGCGCGCCTCGTCGATCAGGATCGAGTCGACCTCGTCGATGATCGCGTAGTGCAGGCCGCGCTGGTGGCGCTGGTCCTTCGACAACGCCATGTTGTCGCGCAGGTAGTCGAAGCCGAATTCGTTGTTGGTGCCGTAGGTGATGTCGGCGGCATACGCGGCGGCCTTGTCGCCGTGCGGCATGCCCGGGTACACCACGCCGACCGACAGGCCGAGCCAGTTGTACAGGCGGCCCATCCACGCCGAGTCGCGGCGCGCCAGGTAGTCGTTGACGGTGACCACGTGCACGCCCTTGCCCTCGAGCGCGTTGAGGTAGGTAGGCAGCGTGCCGACCAGGGTCTTGCCCTCGCCGGTGCGCATCTCGGCGATCTTGCCGGTGTGCAGCACCATGCCGCCGACCAGCTGCACGTCGTAGTGGCGCATGCCGAGCACGCGGACCGAGGCCTCGCGGCAGACGGCGAAGGCTTCCGGCAGCAGCTTGTCGAGCGACTCGCCCTTGGCGATGCGCTCGCGGAATTCCGGGGTCTTGGCCTGCAACTCGGCGTCGGAGAGCGCCTGCATCTGCGCTTCGAACGCATTGACCTTGGCGACAACCTTGTTGAACTGTCCGACGACGCGTTCGTTGCGGCTGCCGAAGACGCTGGTGAGCAGGCGATTGAGCATGGATTGACCGTTGCTGTGAAGAGTGGCCCGGGGAGTACACCGGGATGTCATGGTTCCGGAAACAGGAAAAGGGCGCGGGGCGCCCTTCTCTGCTGGCGGCGACATTGTACCGTGGGGGTCTGCAGGCCGCCTATCAAGCCCCCCGGGGCAGGATCAGCCGCGCTTGGCGACCATCTGCTGGTCGCCGAGGAACTGGCGCGGGTTGGCGACGCGGCCGTTTTCCCAGACCTCGAAATGCACGTGCGCGCCGGTGCTGCGGCCGGTGGAACCGGCACGCGCGATCTGCTGGCCCACGCGCACCAGGTCGCCCACCCTCACCACGTTGCGCGAGTTGTGCGCGTAGCGGGTCACGTAGCCGTTGCCGTGGTCCACCTCGACCACGTTGCCGTAGCCCGAGCGCACGCCGGAATAGCTGACCACGCCATCGGCCACCGACATCACCGCGTCGCCGGTGTTGGCGTCGAAATCGATGCCCTTGTGGTATGCGGCGCCACCGCCGAACGGATCGGCACGGCGGCCGAAGCCGGAGGTGATGTAGCTGGCGGCCACCGGCGAACGCGAGGGCACGGCGTTGCGGTCGAGTTCGCGGTTGAACAGGAGCGATTCCAGCACCGAGAGCTGGCTGCCGGCGCCGGCGAGGTCCGAATCCGCCTGCGCGATGCCCTCGCGCAGCTCGGTCGCCGGCATGTCGCCGACCGGGCCGTAGCCGCCCACGCCCACCGGGCGGTTGAAATCGAATTCACCGTCGCCCAGCTGGGCCACGCGGGTCAGGCGGTCGCCAAGCGCGTTGAGGCGGTTGGCCTGCGCCTGCAGCTCGCCCAGTCGCGCGGCCAGTGCATTCACCTCGCGCTGCGCGGCGCGGCGGGTGTCGTCGAGACGGGCGTCCTGCGCCTGCACCTGCGCCTGCAGGGTGTTCACGTGCCCGGCCTGCAGCCCGGCACCGAGGGTGGCGCCGACCACCAGCATGGCGGCGGCGGCGGCGAGCGGCTTGCGTCCGGCCACGCGCGCGACCCGAAGGGCGCTGCGGCGGGCGTACTGCAGGAGCCAGTCCTGCGAATGTTGAAGTGAGCGGTGTAGAGTCATCAGATGTCCAGGTCCAGGTCCAAACAGGCAATCCCCCGAGGTCCACGCGCTGCCCTCGACGCGCTTCTGGCCGATACCGCCGGCCGTCCGATCCAGCGCGCCTTGTGGCTCGACGCTCTGGATCGCCTGCTCCGTCCCCACTTGCCACCTTCACTGGCCGCGCACGCGCGGCTTGCAAATGTGGATGGCGCGAAGCTGGTCTATCTGGTGGATTCGCCGATCTGGAACGCCAAACTGAGGCTTGCCGCTCCGGCGCTCCTCGATGCCGCCCGATCAAACGGACTCGACGTCGACGAGCTCAAGGTCAGGACCACCACCCAGCCGCTCCTCCCGCCTGCGCGGGTCGAAACAACCGTACTTCCCCTGTCGGCGACCGCCCCGGAATCGCTGCGGGCCGCCTTGGCATCCTTGCGCGACGGGACATCCTAAACGTCGAGGCAGCGTGAAAAGTTAACGAAACCGGTGTTTCCGGTCTCATTTCGTTAATTTTTCGTGAAATTGTGACCCGGGTTGCCCGGTTCAGCTGCGCAGGTTCAGGCCGGTTGCAGGGCGCCGTAGACCACCGGGCCGGTGCCGGTTTCGGGAAACGTCACTTCTTCCCAGGCCGAACGGTCGGCCAGCAGCGCACGCACCAGGGTGTTGTTCAGCGCATGCCCGGACTTGAAACCGTCGAAGGCGCCGATCACCGGATGCCCGGCGAGGTACAGGTCGCCCACCGCGTCGAGGATCTTGTGGCGCACGAATTCATCGGCGTAGCGCAGGCCGTCGTCGTTGAGCACCCGGAAGTCGTCGAGCACGATCGCGTTGTCCATCGAGCCACCCAGGCCGAGATTGCGGTCGCGCATGTATTCAAGGTCGTGCATGAAGCCGAAGGTCCGCGCGCGGCTGACCTCTCGGATGTAGTTCTCGGTGGAAAATTCCACTTCGGCGCGCGACTGGCTGGTCGGGATGGCCGGGTGGTTGAACTCGATGGTGAAGCCCAGGCGGAAGCCGTCGTAGGGCTCGAAGCGCGCGATCTTGTCGCCGTCGCGCACCTCCACCGGGCGCTTGATGCGGATGAAGCGCTTGGGCGCGTCCTGCTCCACGATGCCCGCCGACTGCAGCAGGAACACGAACGGGCCGGACGAGCCGTCCATGATCGGCACCTCGGCCGCGGACAGCTCGATCATGATGTTGTCGATGCCGAGGCCGGCGAGCGCCGACATCAGGTGCTCGACCGTCTGCACCTTGGCCCCGCCCTGCGACAGGCCGGTGCACAGCGTGGTCTCGCTGACCAGCATGGCATCGGCCGGGATCTCGACCGGCGGCTCCATGTCCACGCGGCGGAACACGATGCCGGCGTCGGGCGCGGCCGGACGCATGGTCAGGTACACCTTTTCGCCGCTGTGCAGCCCCACGCCGGTGGCGCGGGTGACATTCTTGATGGTGCGCTGCTGGACCATGGGGGCTCGGTGGGAACGCCGGCGTCGCAACGCGGCAAATGAAAGCGGCTCGCAATCTAGCATGCGCGCCGCTCGACCTGAACGGAAGCAGCCCCTCCCCCGCAACCGGGGAAGGCGGCCCAACCCACCAGGCCACCCCCCCGTCCTTCGCGCCTTCGCGAGAAAAACCGCTCCAGCCCCCTCAATCCGCCTGGCGCCGCAGGAACGCCGGAATATCCAGGTAGCTGTCGCTGCCGAAGTCCGCCACCGCCGGGGTCGCCGCCGCCGGCTCCGCCGAGCCGCGGCGCAGGCCGAAGCCGCCCACCGCGGACGCCGGTGCCACCGCATGGCCGTCATCCTCTTCGATGAACATGCCGGTGGTGCCGTCGCGACGGCCCTGGGTGTTGATCAGCTGCACGTGCGGGCGCTGGCGCGGGGATTCGCCGAAGGCGGCGTCGCGGCCGCCGGCCTGGCGCACGTGGCCGCGGTTGAGACCCGTGGCCACGACGGTGACGCGGACCTCGTCCTGCATGTCCGGGTCGAGCACGGTGCCGATGACGATGGTCGCGTCCTCGCTGGCGAAGTTCTCCACGGTGCGGCCGACTTCGTCGAACTCGCTCATGGTGAAGTCCGGGCCGGCGGTGATGTTGACCAGGATGCCGTTGGCGCCGGCCAGGTTGACGTCGTCGAGCAGCGGGTTCTGGATCGCGGCCTCGGCGGCAGCCTGGGCGCGGTCGTCGCCGCGTGCGGTGCCGGTGCCCATCATCGCCAGGCCCATCTCGCTCATCACGGTGCGCACGTCGGCGAAGTCGACGTTGATCAGGCCCGGGCGCACGATCAGGTCGGCGATGCCCTGCACGGCGCCGAGCAGCACGTCATTCGCCGCGCGGAAGGCCTGCACCATGGTGGCGTTGCGGCCGAGCACGGTGATCAGCTTCTCGTTGGGGATGGTGATCAGCGAGTCGCAGTGCTGGCTCAGGTCCTCGATGCCCTTGAGCGCGACCTGCATGCGGCGGCGGCCTTCGAACGGGAACGGCTTGGTGACCACGGCGACGGTCAGGATGCCCATCTCCTTGGCCAGCTGGGCCACCACGGGTGCCGCACCGGTGCCGGTGCCGCCGCCCATGCCGGCGGTGATGAACACCATGTCCGCGCCCTGCAGCGCCGCCATGATCTGGTCGCGGTCCTCGAGCGCGGCCTGGCGGCCGACCTCCGGGTTCGCGCCCGCGCCCAGGCCCTTGGTGACGCCGGTGCCGAGCTGCAGCTGCAGCCGCGCGCCGCAGGTGCGGATGGCCTGCGCGTCGGTGTTGGCGGTGATGAATTCCACCCCGTCCACGCTGCCGTTGACCATGTGCGCGACCGCGTTGCCGCCGCCGCCACCCACGCCAATGACCTTGATGACCGCGTTGGGGGCCATTTTTTCAACCAGTTCGAAGTGCGCCATGTCCGTGTCCTTTATGTAGTTATGTGTTGCTGGTGTCGTGTCGCGGTGCCGCCAGGTGCTGCAAACTGCGTTTTCGTTTTCGTCGTCGCCTCGCCCTCGGGGGTCCGGCGCGCGGTGTGTTCGCGTCCATCTCAGAACTCCCCGTTGAACCAGGTCTTGATCTTCTTCAGCAGGCTGCCGGCGCGGCCGCTCGGGATCACCGGGCGCCGCGGGTGCTCGATCTGGCTGCCCATCAGCAGCAGCCCCACGCCGGTGGCGTGCACCGGGTTGTTGACCACTTCGCCAAGTCCCGTCACGTGCTGCGGGATGCCCACGCGCACCGGCATCTGCAGCATTTCCTCGGCAAGTTCCACCACGCCTTCCATCTTTGCCGAGCCGCCGGTGAGCACCATGCCGGCGCGCACGTGCTGCTCGAAGCCCGAGCGGCGCAGTTCGGCCTGCACCATCTCGAAGATCTCCTCGTAGCGCGCCTGCACCGCCTGCGCGAGCGACTGCCGCGGCAGCCGGCGCGGCGGACGGTCGCCGACGCTCGGCACCTGGATCGACTCCTCGCTGGTCGCCAGCTGCGCCAGCGCGCAGGCATAGCGCACCTTGATCTGCTCGGCTTCCGGCGTGGGCGTGCGCAACATGTGCGCGATGTCCTCGGTGACCTTGTCGCCGGCGATCGGCAGGCTCGCGGTGTGGCAGATCGCGCCCTGCACGAATACCGCCAGGTCCGTGGTGCCGGCGCCGATGTCGACCATCACCACGCCGAGCTCGCGCTCGTCGCTGGTCAGCACCGCGGTGCTCGACGCCAGCGACGACAGCACCAGGTCGTCGATCTGCAGGCCGCAGCGCTGCACGCACTTGGAGATGTTGGCGGCGGCCGACTGCGCGCACACCACCAGGTGCGCGTGCACCTCGAGGCGCACGCCGGTCATGCCGACCGGGTTGCGGATGCCTTCCTGCGAATCGTCCAGCACGTACTCGCGCGGGATGGCGTGCAGGATCTTCTGGTCGGCCGGGATGGCGACGGCCTTCGCGGCGTCGAGCACGCGGTCCAGGTCGCCCCAGGTGACCTCGCCGTCGCGGATGGGCACGATGCCCGGCGAGTTCTTGCACTGCACGTGGTTGCCGGAGATCGAGGCGTACACCGAGCGGATCTCGCAGCCGGCCATCAGCTCGGCCTCTTCCACGGCGCGCTGGATGGATTGCACGGTGGATTCGATGTCGACCACCACGCCGCGCTTCAGCCCCCGTGATTCGTGGCTGCCGATGCCGATCACCTCGATCGGGTTGCCCGGCGAGTACTCGCCGACCAGGGCCACGACCTTGGAGGTGCCGATGTCGAGGCCGACGATGAGGGCCTTGTCGCCTTTGCGGTTCATGCGTTTTGTTCCTCGGCCCATGTCAGGGCGAAGCCATTGGTGTAGCGAAGGTCGGCGCGGGCCAGCGGCCTGGGCGTCTGGGCCATGAGCTGCGGCAGCAGCCGCGCGAAGCGTGCCAGGCGCAGGCGCGCCTCGTGGCTGCCGATCACGACTTCGGTGTTGTTGGAGAGCACCAGCGTCCAGCTGCCGCGAGTGTCGAGCAGCAGCGCGCTCACGCCGTAGCCGGTGGGCGCGAACAGCGTGCGCGACTCGTTGTACAGCGCCACTACGTCGGCGGTGCGCGCGGCCGGGCCGTGCAGGATCGGCAGGCCGTCGGGCACGGTGACGCCCGCGGCCGGGAACACCTTGCCCTGCTGCGAGAGCAGGCTGTCCGCGCCCCAGCGTGCGAACGGGCGGTGCTCGTGCACGCGCACGTCCAGCACGTCGGGCCAGGTCTTGCTGACCTCGGCGTGCTCGACCCACGGCAGCACCGCGACCGCGGAGCGGGCCTCGTCGAGGCGGATCGCGAAGAAGCCCTGGGTGGCGTACGGCAGCACCGCTTCGCGCACCTGCGCGGGATCGACCTGCTGCAGGTTGTCGTTGATGCGCAGCGTGCGCAGCGGCCAGCGCTCGGCGCCGATCCAGCCCTTGACCACGGCGACAACCGGCAGCGCGATCAGCGCCACCGCCAGGGTCCAGGCCAGGATCCGCGCCAGCGCGTTCACAGCGTCTGCTCCAGCACGCGCCAGCACAGCTCGGCGTAGTCGCAGCCCAAGGCGGCGGCGGCCTTGGGCACCAGCGAATGACTGGTCATGCCGGGTGCGGTGTTCACTTCAATCAGCTGCAGGCCGCGCGCGTTGTCGCGCATCACGTCCACGCGGCCCCAGCCGCTGCAGCCGGCGGCGGTGAACGCCTGCAGCGACAGGGCGCGGATCGCGTCCTCGTCGCTGCCGGACATGCCGGGGCACAGGTACTGCGTGTCGTCGGCGATGTACTTGGCGTGGTAGTCGTACCACTCGCCGGCCGGCACGATGCGGATCGACGGCAGCGCCACGTCGCCGAGGATGCCGACGGTGAGCTCGTCGCCCTGCACCATCTGCTCCATCAGCAGCTCGCCGTCGTAACCGGCGGCGAACTCGATGGCCGGCGCCAGGTCGGCCGGCGCCAGCACGCGGAATACGCCGACGCTGGAGCCTTCGCACGACGGCTTGACGAATACCGGGTAGCCCAGCGCCTCGGCGGCGGCGCGCAGGTCGGCGCCCTTCGGCAGGCGCTCGAAGCGCGGCGTGGGCAGGCCGGCGGCGATCCACACCTGCTTGGTGCGCACCTTGTCCATGGTCAGCGCGCTGCCGAGCACGCCGGAGCCCGTGACGGGCACGCGCAGCGCCTGCAGCACGCCCTGCAGCACGCCGTTCTCGCCGTCGCCGCCGTGCAGGATGTTGAACACGCGGTCGAACTGGCGGTCCTGCAGCTCGCGCAGCAGGTTGGGCACGCCGTCCACCGCCGCCACGTCCACGCCGCGCGACTGCAGCGCGGCGAGCACGTTGCGTCCGGAATCCAGCGACACCTCGCGCTCGGCGCTGGCGCCGCCCATCAGCACGGCGACGCGGCCGAAGTCGGCGGCGCGGGTGATGCGCAGCGGAGGCAGGACGGATGCGGTCATGCGCCCTCCTCCGGGAAGCCTTCGCTGGCCAGCTGCTGCGCCACGTGACCGATGTCGCCGGCGCCCATCACCAGCAGCAGATCGTTGTCCTGGAGGATGTCGGGCAGCACGTCGCGCAGCTCGGACGGCCCGCCCACGACCACCGGATCGATGCGGCCACGCGCGCGGATGGCACGCGCCAGCGCACGCGAGTCGGCATTGGCGATCGGTGCCTCGCCGGCCGGGTAGACCTCGGTCAGCACCAGCGCGTCGACACCCGAGAGCACGCCGGCGAAATCATCGAGCAGGTCGCGCGTGCGGCTGTAGCGGTGCGGCTGGAACGCCACCACCAGGCGGCGCTCCGGCCAGCCGCCGCGCGCGGCTTCGAACACCGCGGCCAGTTCGTTGGGATGGTGGCCGTAGTCGTCGACCAGCTGCACCTTCGCGCCGCGCGCGGTGGTGAGTTCGGCGAGCATGTTGAAGCGCCGGCCGATGCCTTCGAAGCCGCGCAGCGCGGTGGCGATGGCATCGGTGGACACGCCGAGCTGCCAGCCCACCGTGGCCGCGGCCAGCGCGTTCTGCACGTTGTGGCGGCCGGGCAGCGCCAGCTCCACCACCGTGCGCGAGCCGTCGGGCAGGCACAGCGTGAAGTGCATGCTCGGGCCGGTCTGGCTGACGTCGATGGCGCGCACGTCGGCGTCGTCGTGGAAGCCGTAGGTCATGACATGGCGCGACACGGTGCCCGCCAGCGCCGCGACCTCGGGATCGTCCAGGCACAGCACCGCGAGGCCGTAGAACGGCAGGCGATGCAGGAACTCGGAGAACGCCTGCAGCACGCGGCTGAAGTCGCCGCCGTAGTTCTCGAGATGGTCGACGTCGATATTGGTGACGATGGCCACCAGCGGATTCAGGCGCAGGAAGCTGCCGTCGCTCTCGTCGGCCTCGGCCACCAGCCATTCGCCGCCGCCCAGGCGCGCGTTGGCGCCGGCCGCGAGCAGCTTGCCGCCGATGACGAAGGTCGGGTCCAGGCCGCCTTCCGCCAGTACGCTGGACAGGAGCGATGTGGTGGTGGTCTTGCCGTGCGTGCCGGCGACAGCCACGCCGCGGCGGAAGCGCATCAGCTCGGCCAGCATCTCCGCGCGCGGCACCACCGGGATGCGCTGCGCACGCGCCTCGAGCAGTTCCGGGTTGTCGGCGCGGATCGCGCTCGAGGCGACCACGACATCCTTGCCGAGCACGTTCGCCGCGGTGTGGCCGCGGTGGATGGCGATGCCGAGGCCGGCGAGGCGGCGCGTGACCGCGTTGTCGGCGGTGTCGGAGCCGGACACGTCGTAACCGAGCGTGCCGAGCACCTCGGCGATGCCGCTCATGCCGGTGCCGCCGATGCCGACGAAGTGCACGCGCGAATGGCGGCGTGCGAAGTCGGCCATCGCGATGCCGTGGCTTTCATCAAGGCGGCGCATCATGCCCGTGCCCTCGGCGAGAACGTGGGTTCGACGCGCTGGCGCAGGCGGCTGGTGCCGCGCGCGGCCAGTGAAGGCGTCGGCTGGGTGGTTTCGGGTGGCGGTGGCATGGGGACCTGTGAGGGGTTGGCGTTCTCGCCGCGCAGGCGCGCAACCTGGCGCTGGGCGCGGTCGAGTTCGTAGGAGACGCGCAGCAGCACGCCCATGGCGGCGCAGGTCATCAGCACGCTCGAGCCGCCCGACGACACCAGCGGCAGGGTCAGGCCCTTGGTGGGCAGCAGGCCGAGGTTGACGCCGATCGACACCAGGCTCTGCAGGCTGATCCACAGTGCGATGCCGAACGCGCAGTAGCCGGCGAAGTGGCGACGCATTTCCACGCACTTCAGGCCGATCCAGAACGCGCGCCCGACCAGCAGCGCGTACAGGCCGATCACCGCGCATACGCCGATGAAGCCGAGCTCCTCGGCGATCACCGCGAGGATGAAGTCGGTGTGTGCCTCGGGCAGGTACGACAGCTTCTGGATCGACGCGCCCAGGCCCACGCCCGTCAGCTCGCCGCGGCCCACCGCCATCAGCGCGTTGGCCAGCTGGTAGCCGCTGTTGAACGGATCGGCAAAGGGATCCATGAACGAGGTCAGGCGGCGCATGCGGTAAGGCTCGGCGATCGCCACCAGCGCCAGCACCGGCAGCAGCAGCAACACCGGCGCGGCCATGCGCGGCAGGTGCACGCCGCCCAGCACCAGCATGCCGGCGGTGATCGCCAGCACCAGCGCCAGCGAGCCGAAGTCCGGCTGCAGCGCCAGCAGCGCCATCAGCAGGATCGCCACGCCGATGGGCTTCAGCATCGCGCCCCAGGTGGCGTTGACCTCGTCGCGGAAGCGCACCAGGTAGCTCGCCAGCCACACGATGTACATCAGCTTGACCGCCTCGACCGCCTGGAACTTGGACACGCCGAGGTTCAGCCAGCGCTGCGCGCCGTTGACGCTGCTGCCCAGCCCGGGCACGAACACCATCAGCAGCAGCAGGAAGCAGCCGACCAGAAGCAGGCGGTCGAAGCGCTCGATGGTCTTGAGTTCGGTGCGCATGGCCCAGAACGCGAGGCCGGTGCCGAGTGCCAGGAACACCAGGTGGCGGGTGAGGAAGTAGAACGGGCCGACATCGAGGTCCTCGCCGATGGCGATCGAGCTCGACGCCACCATCACCACGCCCAGCGCCGCCAGCCCGGTCACCGCGGCGAGCAGCCACGGGTCGAAGCGGCCGGCGATGGCATCCAGCCGGGTGGCCTGCGCGGAATGGTCGTGGCCGCGGTCCATCAGCGCACCTTCAACGTGGCGAGGCCGACAAGCACCAGCACCACCGAGATGATCCAGAAACGCACGATCACGCGCGGCTCGGGCCAGCCCTTGAGCTCGAAGTGGTGGTGGATGGGCGCCATGCGGAACACGCGCTTGCCGGTGAGCTTGAACGACGCCACCTGGATCATCACCGACAGCGTCTCGATGACGAAGATGCCGCCCATGATCACCAGCACCAGCTCCTGGCGCACGATCACCGCGATGCAGCCGAGCACCGCGCCCAGCGCCAGCGCGCCGATGTCGCCCATGAACACCATGGCCGGATAGGTGTTGAACCACAGGAAGCCCAGCCCCGCCCCGGCGATCGCGGCGCAGATGATCACCAGCTCGCCGGCACCGGGCACGCGCGGGATCTGCAGGTACTCGGAGAACTGCGCATGGCCCGACGCGTACGCGAACACGCCCAGCGCGCAGGCCACCAGCACCGTCGGCATGATCGCCAGGCCGTCGAGGCCGTCGGTCAGGTTGACCGCGTTGGAAAAGCCGACGATCCAGAAGTAGGCGATCGCCACGAAGCCCACGCCGGCCAGCGGCAGCGCGATCGACTTGAAGAACGGCACGTAGAACGTGGTGGCGGCCGGCACGTCGGCGTACAGCCACAGGTACAGCGCCGCGGCCAGGCCGAACACCGACTGCGCGGCATACTTCCAGCGCGACTTCAGGCCATTGGGGTCGCGCCTGACGATCTTGATCCAGTCGTCGTACCAGCCGATGGCGCCGAAGGCCACCATCACGCCCAGCACCACCCACACGTACTTGTTGCGCAGGTCGCCCCACAGCAGCACCGATGCCAGCACCGTGACCAGGATCAGCGCCCCGCCCATGGTCGGCGTGCCGGCCTTGGAGAAGTGCGTCTGCGGGCCGTCGCTGCGGATCGGCTGGCCACCCTTGTACTGCGCGAGCTTGCGGATCACCGCCGGGCCCCACCACAGCGACAGCAGCAGCGAGGTCAGCGCCGCCAGGATGCCGCGGAAGGTCAGGTAGCCGAACAGCCCGAACAGGCCTTCGAGCTGCTGCAGCCAGCGGGAGAGTTCAAGCAGCATGGGTGTCGTCCTTGGTCAGCAGCGCGGCAACCACGCGATCCATCGCGCTGCCGCGCGACCCTTTCACCAGAATCGTCGGCGCCGCCGTCGCCGGCGTGGCCGCGGCCAGCGCGGTGGCCAGTGCCGCGGCCAGTTCGGCATGTGAGCCGAACACCGCAGCGCCCGGGCCGAACGCCTCGGCCGCGACCGCGCTCAGCGCGCCGTGCGCGTACAGCCGCGCCACGCCGGCATCGCGCGCGCGGCGGCCGGCGGCCTCGTGCAGCGCCATGGCGTCGGCACCAAGCTCGCGCATGTCACCCAGCACCAGCCAGCCCTCGCCCGGCGCCGCAGCGAGGATGTCGATGGCCGCGGCCAGCGAGCCTGGATTGGCGTTGTAGCTGTCGTCGACCAGCCAGGCACCGCCGGGCAAGCGATGGCGCACCAGGCGCCCCGCGACCGGCTCCACGCCGGCAAGGCCGGCGGCGATCGCGTCCAGCCCCGCGCCGCACGCCAGCGCCAGCGCAGCGGCGGCGAGCGCGTTGGCCACGTTGTGGCGGCCCGGCAGCGGCAGCGACACGGCGATCTCGCCTTCGCGCGCCACCAGCACGAACGCGCTGCCGTCCTCGCGCAGCACCACGTCGCGTGCGCGCACGTCGGCGCGCGCGTCGAAGCCGAAGCGCAGCAGGCGGCGGCCGTGGGCGCGCTCGGCGAAATAGGGTTCGAACGCGTCGTCGGCATTGAGCACCGCGGTGCCGTCATCGGGCAGCGCGTCGTAGATCGCGGCCTTGGTGTCGGCCACGCCAAGCAGGCTGCCCATGCGCTCGAGGTGCGCGGGCGCGACGTTGTTCACCACCGCCACCCGCGGCCGCGCGATGGCGGTCAGGTAGGCGATGTCGCCGGGCTGGCCGGCGCCCATCTCGTAGATGGCGAACTCGGCGTCGTCGGGCGCATCGATCACCGCCAGTGGCAGGCCGATCTCGTTGTTGCGGTTGCCCGGGTTGCAGTACGTGCGTCCGCAGCGCGACAGGATCGGCAGCAGCAGCTGCTTGACGCTGGTCTTGCCGTTGCTGCCGGTGATCGCGACCACCTGCGTGCTGCGCTGCGCCTGCAGCGCGGCGGCCAGCGACCCGAGCGCGGCCACGGTGTCGGCCACGACCACCTGCGGCAGCGGCGCGTCCACGCGGCGCGACACCAGCGCCGCGAGTGCGCCCGCGGCGGCGGCGGCGGCGACATGGTCGTGGCCGTCGAAGGTGTCACCGGCGATCGCGACAAACAGCGTGGCAGCGGAGTCGGCGCGCAGGCCGCGGGAATCGGTGACCACGGCATCGACCACGATGTCCTCGCCGTCGAGGCGACCGTTGCACGCCTGGGCGATGCGCGACAGGGACAGCGGCTTCATGCCCGGGCCTCCAGCGCGCGACGCGCGACGTCGCTGTCGTCGAAGGGATGGCGCACGCCGGCAATCTCCTGGCAGGGCTCGTGGCCCTTGCCGGCGACCAGCACGATGTCGCCCTCGCCCGCCGCGCCCACGGCGCGCGTGATCGCCGCGGCGCGGTCGCGCAGCACGGTCGCCGCGGCCGGATTGCGCAGGCCGGCGAGGATCTCCTTGACGATCACGTCGCCATCCTCGTTGCGCGGGTTGTCGTCGGTGACGAACACGATCTCGGCGCCGGCTTCCGCGATCGCCGCCATCTGCGGGCGCTTGCCGCGGTCGCGCTCGCCGCCGCAGCCGAACACGCAGGCGATGCGGCCGCTGGCGTGCGCGCGCAGGCTGGCCAGCGCCTGCTGCAGCGCGTCGGGCGTGTGTGCGTAGTCCACCACCACCAGCGGCTGGCCGGCGCTGCCACCGAGGCGGTTCATGCGCCCGGCGATCGGCTGCAGCTGTGCCAGCACGCGCGCGATGTCGGCGATGCCGACCTGCTGCGCGTGCAGCACGCCTGCGACCGCCAGCAGGTTGTCGACATTGAAGCGGCCGAGCAGCGGCGAACGCACCTTGGCGGCGTGGCCGTCGATGGTGAGCGTGAAGCCGATCCCGGCGGCGTCGAGCACGGTGTGCGCGGCCGACACCGTGGCGCCATCCGCAGCGCGCGCGCTGGTGCCGACGCGCTGCAGGCTGGCCGGCAGCGTGGCGAACAGCGCGCGCCCGTGGTCGTCATCCAGGTTGACCACCGCCGCGGCAAGTCCCGGCGTCGCGAACAGGCGCGCCTTGGCGGCACCGTAGCTGGCCATGTCGCCGTGGTAGTCGAGGTGGTCGCGGGTGAGGTTGGTGAACACGCCGAGCTGGAACCGCACGGCGTCGACGCGGCCCTGGTCGAGCGCGTGCGAGCTGACTTCCATCGCCACCGCGTCCGCACCGGCATCGCGCAGGTCCGCCAGCAGCGCGTGCGTCTGCAGCACCAGCGGCGTGGTGAAGCCGGTGGCGCGCACGTCGCCGTGCAGGCCGGCGCCGAGCGTGCCGATGGTGCCGGCGCGGCGGCCGAGCAGCTCCCAGGCCTGCGCCAGCAGCTGCACGGTGGAGGTCTTGCCGTTGGTGCCGGTCACGCCGACGGTGGTCATCGCCGCAGACGGTCGGCCGTGGAATTCATGCGCCATCGCGCCCATGCGCGCACGCAGGCCGGGCACCGCGATGGCGGCGGCCGGTGGCGCCGGCACATCGGCCGGCACCGGCGGCTCGAACAGCACCGCCGCCGCACCATCGGCCAACGCCTGGGCGGCGAAATGCAGGCCGTGGGTGCCGAAGCCGCCGATCGCGACGAAGGCGTCACCGGCGCGCAGCGCGCGACTGTCCTGCACCAGGCCCGACACCTCGAGCGTCGCCGGCACGGCGGCAATGTCGGGCAGCAGCGCGGCGAGTGGCATGCGCCGGCTCATGGGCGTGCTCCCGCGGTGGCCGCGGTGGCGACTGCGGGCGCCGCGACTGCGGGCGCCGCGGCCGCGGGCACGGTGGCAACAGCCCCCGGGCGCCGCGCGTTCGCCGCCTGGGCCTTGGCCTGGTCCTTGGCCTGCGCGGCCAGCCAGGTGTCGATGTCATCCGGCGGGACGTCCATCAGGCGCAGCGCGCCGTCCATGACGCGCTGGAACACCGGCGCCGAGACCGCGCCGCCGCCGTACACGCCGCGCGTGGTGTCGGGATCGTCGATCACCACCGCCATCGAGAAGCGCGGGTTGTCCACCGGCACCAGGCCGGCGAAGAAGGCGACGTAGCGGCGCGCGTAGCCGCCACCCGACGCCTTGCGCGCGGTGCCGGTCTTGCCGGCCACGTGGTAGCCGAGGATCGCCGCGCGGGTGGCGGTGCCACCGGGCTCGGTGACGGTCTGCATCATGCGCACCACCTGGTCGGCGATGTCGGAATCCAGTACCTGCACCGCCTCGCCGCCCTGCCCCTTGACCAGGGTCGGGGTCATGGCGCGGCCGTGGTTGCCGAGCGTGGCGTAGGAATGCGCGATCTGCAGCGGCGTGGCCGACAGGCCGTAGCCGTAGGACATGGTCTGCTTGCTGGTGCCGCTCCAGCCGCCCGGCGGCGGCAACAGGCCGGCGGCCTCGCCCGGGAAGCCGCTGCCGGTGCTCTTGCCATAGCCCATGCGCGACAGGAACGCGTGGAAGTCCTTGTCGGGCATGCGCTGCACGATCCGCGCCACGCCCACGTTGGAGCTCTTGGTGAGCACGCCGGTGGTGTCGAGCACGCCGTAGTTGCGGAAGTCGCTGGTGCGGTAGCGGCCATTCGGGATCCAGCCGGGGCTGGTGTCGAACTGCGTGTCGACGCTGATCACACCGGCCTCCAGGCCGGCGGCGACGGTCAGCGGCTTGATCGTGGAGCCCGGCTCGATCAGGTCGGTCACCGCGCGGTTGCGGCGCGCATCGCGGTGCTCGCCGGTGACCGCGTTCGGGTTGAAGGTGGGCAGGTTGGCCATGGCGAGGATCTCGCCGGTGGCGACGTCCAGCACCACCACCGAACCGGCACTGGCACCGGTTTCCAGCAGCGCGCGGCGCAGCTCGCGATGCGCGAGGTACTGGATGCGGCGGTCGATGCTGAGCACCAGGTCCTTGCCCGGCTGCGCGGCGCGCACCAGGTCGACGTTCTCGACGATGCGGCCGCGGCGGTCGCGGATCACCTTCTGCGCGCCCGGCGTGCCACGCAGCCAGTCGTCGAACGCCAGCTCCACGCCTTCCTGGCCGAGGTCGTCGATGTTGGTGAAGCCGAGCACGTGTGCCAGCGCCTCGCCCTGCGGATAGAAGCGGCGGAACTCGCGCTGCGAGAACACGCCGGGAATCTTGCGCGCGAGGATCTTTTCGGCGGCGGCCGGATTGATGCGGCGCTGCAGGTAGACGAATTCCTTGTCGGCGCGCTGCGCCAGTTTGCGCTCCAGCTCGTCCAGCGGCACGCCCAATGCTTCGGCCAATTCAGGCAGGCGCGCGGGCGACTTCAGCAGTTCCTGCGGGTTGCCCCACACGGTGTCTACCGGCGACGACACCGCGAGCGGCTCGCCGTTGCGGTCGGTGATCATGCCGCGCGAGGTCGGGATCGGGATCTCGCGCAGGAAGCGCGAATCGGCCTTCTGCTGGTAGTAGGCGTTGTCGACCAGCTGCAGATCGACGGCGCGCGCCACCAGCGCCAGCGCGCACAGGCCCAGGCCACCGGCGACGATCTTCAGGCGGCCGCGCAGGTCGAAGCGTGCGCGGCCGCGGGGCTTGGTGACGCCGTTGCGGTCCTTGCCGAACTTCATGGCCGCACCACCACGATCTCGCCCGCCTCGGGGAACTTCATGCCCAGGCGGGTGCGCGCGACCTGGTCGACGCGGTTGCTTTCAGCCCACGTGGCCTGCTCGAGCTGCAGGCGGCCGAAGTCGATGTTGAGTTCGTCGCGCGCGCGCTCCAGGCGCGTCAGCTCGACGAACAGCTGGCGGTGGCGGTGGCGCGCGTGCACCACGCCGATCGCCGACACCACCGAGGCCGCCAGCAGCACGATCACCAGGAAGCGGGTCACGGCCGCGCCTCCAGCTTCTCGGCCACGCGCAGCACCGCGCTGCGTGCGCGCGGGTTGGCGGCAAGCTCGGCCGTCGTCGCCTTGGTGGCGCCACCGATCTCGCGCAGCCCGGGCACGAATGCTTCAGGCTCGGGCAGCCGACGGTTGCCCGCCGGCGCCCTGGCATGGCCCGCGATGAAGCGCTTGGCGATGCGGTCTTCGAGCGAATGGAAGCTGATCACCGCCAGACGCCCGCCGGGCCTGAGCGCGGCGAACGCGGCGTCCAGGCCGTCTTCCAGGTCACCGAGCTCGCGGTTGATGTGGATGCGGATCGCCTGGAACGAGCGCGTGGCCGGGTGGATCTCGTGCCGGCCGGGCTTGGGCCGCGGCATGACCGAGGCGATCAGTTCGGCCAGCTGCGCGGTGCGCAGCAGCGGCGCATCGGCGCGACGCTCGACGATGGCGCGCGCGATGCGCCGGCTCAGGCGCTCGTCGCCGTAGGTCCACAGCACGTCGGCGATCTCGTCGGCCGTGGCGCGCGCCAGCCACTGCGCCGCGCTCTCGCCGCTGTCGGGATCCATGCGCATGTCGAGCGGGCCGTCACGACCGAAGCTGAAGCCGCGCTCGGCGACGTCGAGCTGCGGCGAGGACACGCCGAGGTCGAACAGCACGCCGTCCAGGCCGGCGGCCACGGCGTCCCAGCGGCCGAGGTCCGCGAAGCTGCCGCGGCGGATCGCCACGCGCGGGTCCGCGCCGAACTCGCGTTCGGCGACGGTGATCGCGTCGGGATCCTTGTCCATCAGCAGCAGCCTGCCCTGCGGTCCGAGTGCCTCGAGCACGCCCCGGGCGTGCCCGCCGCGGCCGAACGTGCCATCCAGGTACGTCCCGTCCCCACGCACGTGCAGCCCTTCCATGACCTGCGAATACAGAACCGGAAGGTGCGCGGAGCGGCGATCCGCGGCACCCGCGGTCACAACAGCAGCCCGACCAGGTCGTCGCCGAGGTCGCCGTCCCCGAGGGTCCGTTCGATCTGCTCGCGATGCGCCTGCTCACTCCAGAGCTCGAACTTGTCGCCCATGCCAAGCAGCACGGCGTGTTTTTCAATCCCGATCGCCTTGCGGTGGCTGGCCGGGATGGAAATCCGGCCGTTGCCGTCGGGCTCGACGATCGCCGCGGCGCCGACCAGCTTCAGCTGCAGCTCGCGGTTGGTCCTGCGGACCTTGGACAACCCGTTCACCTGGTCGCGCACGCGCTCCCACTGGGCGAACGGATACAGGTACAGGCAACCCTTTTCGAAGGGGTTGTACGTGACCACCAGGCGGTTCGCGCACGCGGACGCGACAAGGTCCCGGTAGCTGGTGGGGATCGCCAGCCGGCCCTTGTCATCGATCGTGATGGCGGTCTCGCCCTGGAACACGTTGCCTGTCACTCCATGCCCGTCTGCGGCGGGCTTCATGCGCAGGAAAACCACGAATATCCATGTCTTCCCACGTGTGGCCACCTTAGGAGCGGCCACAACCCTTGTCAACAGCCTGGAGTGACGAATTTCATTAAGCAGGTCAAGGACTTGCGGCGAACTTCAGAGACTTGTTCAAGGTTTATCCACAAGCTCCTGTTTAGTCTCAAATTTTGAGAATCGTGACGGTCTTCACGGAGTTTTTACATCTCGCCGGGGGCGCGCACGGACGTGCCCCGGAGCGCTGCTCCGGACAGTCGGTGGGAAAAGGTGGCGGAGCCGGCCGATAAGCCGGGTTCTGTCGTGGACAGTCATTCCTCTAGGCGCATCGTCACCGATACGCTCAAGCAACCTACCCGGAGACACCGCGGGCCACGGCATTGTCTCCCTATTTGGTCTTGCTCCCGGTGGGGTTTGCCGTGCCGGCCTGTTGCCAGGCTCGCGGTGCGCTCTTACCGCACCATTTCACCCTTGCCACGCGCGTCTTGCGACGCCGTTCGGCGGTATCTTTCTGTTGCACTTTCCGTCGGCTCGCGCCGCCCAGGCGTTACCTGGCACCGTGCCCTGTGGAGCCCGGACTTTCCTCGGCACCCGGGTCCACCGAAGTGGTCCGGATGACGCGACTGTCTGGCCGACTCCGCCGCGCGCATTCTCGCACGCCGCACGCCCGGTTCCGGTGCTAGCCGCCGTACAGGCTTTTCCTCGGCGCCCCGCTGATATCGGCAGCCACTTTCGCGGCGGTCGAGGGCGGCAGGTGCGCGGCGAGCTTCGCGTACAGCATCCGGCCTTGTGCCACCTTGGCGTCCGCGTCCTCGCCGACGCCCTCCACCACCAGCACGAACTCGCCCTTGCGCTGGTTGGCGTCGGCCTCGACCGTGGCATGCAGCTCGGCCAGGGAGCCATCGAGGATGGTCTCGAACAGCTTGGTCAGCTCGCGCGCCAGCACCGCGCGGCGCGCATCGCCGAACACCGCGCGCAGGTCGGCCAGCGATTCCACGATGCGGTGCGAGGACTCGTAGAAGATCAGCGTGCGCGGCTCGCCCGCCAGCTGCGCGAGGTGCTCGCGGCGCGCGCCCACCTTGGCTGGCAGGAAGCCTTCGAACACGAAGCGGTCGCTGGGCAGCCCGGCGGCACTCAGCGCGGCCACCAGCGCGCTCGGGCCGGGCACGGGGCTGACGCGGATGCCGGCGGCCCGTGCCGCGCGCACCAGCCTGTACCCAGGGTCGCTGACCAGCGGCGTGCCGGCATCGGACACCAGCGCCAGCGAATCGCCGGCCAGCAGGCGCGCCACCAGGCGCGTCGCCTGCTCGTCCTCGTTGTGCTCGTGCACCGCCAGCAGCGGGCGCTCGATGCCGAAGTGCGCGAGCAGGTGGCGGGTGTGGCGGGTGTCCTCGGCGCAGATCGCGTCCACCGCGCGCAGCGTGTCCAGCGCGCGCGGCGACATGTCGGCGAGGTTGCCGATCGGCGTGGCGACGATGTGGAGGGTTCCGGCGGAAGTCTGCATCGTGTCCATGCGGGCGGGACGGTAGAATCCGGCCATTCTCGCAGCCGGGCAGCAACGATGCGTCATTCTTGGAAGCAGGGACTCGCCGCCACCATCGCCAGCGTGGCGCTTGCCGGCTGCGCCGCGGTGCAGGTCAGCGCGCCGGCGGCGCCCGTCGAGGTCGTGCAGGACGCCCCGCGCAGCAGCCACTGGCAATACGACGCCAGCGGGCGGCCAGCCGCGGAGCGTGACGGCTACCGCCCGCCCAACAAGCTGGCGGTGCTGCTGCCACTCACCGGCAGCCTGGCCACCGCGTCCGCGCCGGTGCGCGACGGCCTGCTGGCCGGCTACTACGGCGAGCGCCGCCGCCGCCCGGACCTCGAGTTCTACGACACCGCCGGCACCGCGCAGGGCGCGGTCGCCGCCTACCAGCGCGCGATCGCCGAAGGCGCCGACCAGGTGGTCGGCCCGCTCGGCCGCGACGAGGTGGACGCGGTGTTCGTGCAGACGGCGCCGACCGTGCCGCTGCTCGCGCTCAACCGCGCCGGTACGCCGCCGCTGAACGCCGCCAGCTACGCGCTGGCACCCGAGGACGAAGGCCGCGGCGCGGCGGATTTCCTGGCCGCGCGCAACGCGCTGCGCGTGCTGGTGCTGAGCTCGGGCGATGACAGCGCGCGGCGCAGCATCGATGCCTTCACCACCCGCCTGCAGGCGCATGGCGGCAGCGTGGTGCAGCTGCTGGCGGTGGTCGGCGACGGA
Source organism: Luteimonas sp. MC1825 (assembly GCF_014764385.1). Classification (NCBI taxonomy): domain Bacteria; kingdom Pseudomonadati; phylum Pseudomonadota; class Gammaproteobacteria; order Lysobacterales; family Lysobacteraceae; genus Luteimonas; species Luteimonas sp. MC1825. The sequence goes on from NZ_CP061714.1 coordinate 2,332,722, forward strand.
CCCGCCGACATGACCGCGCTCATGCAGGGTGCGCTGCAGCGCGAGGGCGGCGTGGATGCGGTGTTCATGGCGCTGCGCGGGCCGCAGGCGCGGCTGGTCGCGCCCCAGGTCGCCGCCGCCGGGCTGGCCACGCGCCCGCGCGTGGCGACCTCGCAGATCATGTCGGGCACCGGCAAGGCCGGCGAGGATGCCGCGCTCGACGGCATCGCATTCCCGTCCGATGCCTGGTCGGTGACCGGCGTGCCGGGGCTGCCGTCCGCCGACAGCGTGGCCTCCTCGCTGCCCACCGCGCGCGGACCGGCGGCACGGCTGTTCGCGTTCGGCTACGACGCATGGCTGCTCACCGCCTACCTCGAGCACCTGGCCATGTCGCCCGAGGCCAGCGTGGGAAGCGCCAGCGGCACGCTGCGCATGGATGGCGATGGCAACGTGCTGCGTTCGCCGGCGTGGTCGACCTTCAGCGGCGGCAACGTGGTGCCGCTGGCCGGCGCCGGCGGTTGAACGAGACCCGGCGCCGCGGCGCCGACGTCGAGGCCGCGGCGCGCACGCATCTCCTGCGCGCCGGTCTCGGCGACGTGGCGGCCAACGCCAGCTACAGGCTCGGCGAGCTCGACCTGGTGATGCGCGACGGCGACACCCTGGTGTTCGTGGAAGTGCGCTACCGCGCCAGCGCCGACTACGGCGGCGGTGGCGGATCGGTCGACCGCGGCAAGCGCCGGCGCATCGTGCGCGCGGCGCAGCTGTTCCTGCTGCAGCACCCTGCCCTCGCCGAGTCGTACTGCCGCTTCGACGTGATCGACGCCAGCGGCGATCCGGCCGCGCCGGACTTCACCTGGCACCGCGACGCGTTCCGGCTCGACGACGCCTGACGGGCCACGCTCAGTCGCCGAAGTGCACGTGCCCGCTGCGTGGCACGAGCCACGGCTGGCCGGCGCGGTGCGCGCGGACGCCGTGCGGTTCCACGGTCGTGCCGATGCGCGTGACCGCCACGTCCGCCGCGCGCCCCGCAGCCTCGATCGCGCTGTCCACTGACGCCGGCGCGGTGAAGCACAGTTCGTAGTCGTCGCCGCCACCGGCCTGCAGCGCACGCAGCGCATCGCCTGCCAACGCGGCCTGCAGCGCGGCACTGGCCGGCAGGGTGTCGACATCGATCTCCGCGCCCACGCCGCTCGCGGCGCAGACATGGCCGAGGTCGGCGAGCAGGCCGTCGGAGACATCCAGGCAGGCATGCGCAAGCCCGGCCAGCGCACGGCCCAAGGCGATGCGCGGCAGCGGACGGTCCAGGCGCGCGCGCAGCGCTGCGTCGATGCGGTCGATCGCGCCGCGCGCGCGCCACTGCGCGAGTGCCGCGGCGGCATCACCGAGCGTGCCGCTGACCCACACGCCATCACCGACGCGTGCGCCGTCGCGGCGCAGGGCGGCGCCCGGCGCCACGAAGCCGTGCACGGTGACCGAGATCGACAGCGGCCCGCGCGTGGTGTCGCCACCCACCAGCGCCACGCGATGTTCGGCGGCCAGCGCCATGAAACCGTCGAGGAAGGCCGCGACCCACGCGGCGTCGCCTTCGGGCAGGGACAGCGACAGCGTGCACCACGCCGGCTCGGCGCCCATCGCAGCCAGGTCGGACAGGTTCACCGCCAGCGCCTTCCAGCCGATGTCGGCGGGCGCGGTGCCGGCGGGGAAATGCACGCCGGCGTTGAGCGTGTCCATGGCCACCACCAGCTCGCGGCCGGCGGGCACGTGGAGCACGGCGGCATCGTCGCCGATGCCGAGCAGCACGTCGTCGCGGCCGTGGGCGGCCCGCGCGCGGATGAGGTCGATCAGTTCGAACTCGGCCACGGCCGCGTGCCGGCGGTCAGCCGCGCGGGGCCTGCACTTCGGCCGCGCGCCATTCGGCGGCGGCGCGGTCGAGCACGCCGTTGACATAGGTGTGGCCGTGCTCGGAGCCGAAGCGCTTGACGGTCTTCAACGCCTCGTCGATCACCACCCGGTACGGCACGTCGATGCGGTGGCGCAGTTCGTAGGCGGCGATGCGCAGCATGGCGCGCTCGATGGGATCGACCTCGGCGATGCCGCGGTCGAGGAACGGGGCCAGCGCCTCGTCGAGCTCGCGGCGGTGGTTTTCCACGCCGCGCACCAGGTCCTCGAAATATTCGAGGTCGGCGACTTCCTTGGCCTGCTCGTGGGCGAGCTGCGAAATCGCGTCGCGGGCGTTGGCGCCCGACAGCTGCATGGCATACACCGCCTGCAGCGCGCGGCGCCGCGAGCGCGAGCGCGCCACCGGGTCCATGCCGCCATGGCGCGCGCCACCGCCGCGATACGGCTTCATGCCAGCACCGCCAGCAGGCTGGCCATCTCGAGCGCGACCAGTGCGCACTCCTCGCCCTTGTTGCCGTGGCTGCCACCGGCGCGGTTCTCGGCATCGGCCTGCTCGTCGACCGCGAGCACGCCGTTGGCCACCGGCACGCCGTGGTCAAGCTGCACGCGGGCCAGGCCGTCGGCGCAGCGGTCGGCGACGTGCTCGAAATGGCGGGTGTCGCCGCGCACCACGCAGCCCAGGGCGACGATGGCGGCATGCCGCCCGCCCTGCGCCAGGCGCGCGGCGGCCAGCGGGATCTCCCAGGCGCCGGGCACGCGGACCACGTCGACGTCATCCGCGGCCACGCCATGGCCATCGAAGGTCGCGCGCGCGCCGGCGACCAGCGCATCGACGATGCGCGGGTTCCAGCGGCTGGCGATGATGGCGAAGCGCGCGCCCTGGGGGGCGCGCAGGTCGCCTTCGTGGTGGGTCATGGGGGACATCCTCGGGTAGGCGGGCATTCTAGCCGAGCCGCATTACGCGGGCGGGTCGACGTACCCGACGACTTCCAGGCCGAAACCGGCCAGGCCGACCTGCTTGCGCGCGGTGCCCATCACCCGCAGCCGGCGCAGGCCAAGGTCGGCAAGGATCTGGCTGCCGGCGCCGTTGCGCCGCCATTCCAGCAGCGCCCCGCCGCGCGGTGCTTCGGCCGGCGCCGGAGCGGCTTCGTCTGCGGCGCGGATGCGCGCCAGCAGCACATCCGGGGTCTGGGCACCGTCGAGCAGCACCAGCGCGCCGCGACCCTCACGCGCGATCGCGGCCAGCACGTCGCCCACCGCCGGGCCGAAATCCGCCCTTTTCCAGTGCACGGCATCGGCGAGCGCATTGCGCACCTGCACGCGCACGAGCGTGGGCGTCTCGGGATCCGCGCCGGGCTCGCCACGCACCAGCGCGAAATGCAGGGCATGGCCAAGACGGTCGCGGTAGCTGTGGAGCTGGAACGGGCCGTGCGCAGTGTCGATCCGGCGCACGTCGACGCGCTCGACGGTGTGCTCGGTGGCCAGGCGATGGCGGATCAGCGCTTCAATGGACCCCATCTTCAGGCCGTGCTCGCGCGCGAACACCTCCAGCTCCGGGCGGCGCGCCATGGTGCCGTCGGGGTTGAGGATCTCGACCAGCACGCCGGCCGGCTCCAGGCCGGCGAGCATCGCCAGATCGGCGGCCGCTTCGGTGTGGCCGGCGCGCGCCAGCACGCCGCCGGGCTGCGCGGCGAGCGGGAAGATGTGGCCCGGCTGGGCGAGGTCCGCGGGCGTCGCGTTCGGGCGCACCGCGGTGCGCACGGTGTGCGCGCGGTCGTAGGCGGAAATGCCGGTGGTAACGCCCTCGGCGGCCTCGATGCTGACGGTGAAGTTGGTGTGGTGCGAGGAGGTGTTGGACTGCACCATCGGCGGCAGGCCGAGCTGCGCGCAGCGCTCGCGGGTCAGCGACAGGCACACCAGGCCGCGCGCGTGGGTGACCATGAAATTGATGTCGGACGGCCGCACCAGCTCCGCGGCCATGATCAGGTCGCCCTCGTTCTCGCGATCCTCGTCGTCGACGATGACGACCATGCGGCCGGCGCGGAGTTCTTCGAGCAGTTCGGGGACGGTGGCGAAAGGCATGGTTCAGCGGTCCTGCAGCAGGCGCTCGACGTAGCGGGCGACAAGGTCGATCTCGAGGTTGACGGGGTCGCCGACGGCGGTGTCGGCGAAGGCGGTGTTGGCGACGGTGTGCGGCACCAGCGCGACATCGAAGCTGTCATCCGCCACGGCATTCACCGTGAGGCTCACGCCGTCGACGCAGATCGACCCCTTGCGTGCGATGTACTTCATCAGCGCGGCCGGGGCCTGGAAGCGCCAGCGCTGGGCACGGCCGTCGTCGCTGACCGCGAGCACGCGGCCGACGCCGTCGACATGGCCGCTGACCAGGTGCCCGCCGAGGCGGTCGCTGGCGCGCATGGCGCGCTCGAGGTTCACCGCCGCGCCTTCGGCGAGCGCGCCGAGCGTGGTCAGGGCGAGGGTCTCGTTGGAGGCATCCGCCTCGAAATGCCCGGCATCGAACGCGACCACGGTCAGGCAGGTGCCGTTGACGGCGATGCTCTCGCCCAGGGCCGGATCGGCGAACGGCAGGCGGCCGACGGCGATGCGCAGGCGGGCGTCGCCGCCGCGTGCTTCACGCCGGTCGAGGGTGCCGACCGCTTCGATGATTCCGGTGAACATGCAGGCCTTCCGCCGTCCGTCTGGGCTCCGCGTGCGCCGCGCGCCACGCGGCCCGGCACCCGCGGAACGGGGCAGGCGCAGGCGTCGGGTGCTGCCGCGTGCCGGGGCATCCGGCGGCGCGGATTCTAGCATCGGGGTCGCGGGCGGCCCCGGGGACGGTGCGTCCCGGCAGCGGCGTCGCAGCGGGTTGCGGGCCGCGCCGCGCTCACGCGGCCGGTGCGGCGGACGGCGCGTCGACCCGCGTGGCCGCCTGGACCGGGTACAGGCGCATGCGCATGTCCTCGCCCACCTGCACCGTCTCCTCGACCCGCATCTGCATGCGGTGCGCCATGTCGGCGATGCCAAGGCCTGCGAACAACGGCCGCGCGTGCGCGCCGAGCAGGATCGGCGCCATGTAGATCAGCATCTCGTCGACCAGCCCGGCGTGCAGGAACGCGCCGGCCAGCGTGGCGCCGGCTTCGAGCTGGACTTCATTGATGCCGCGCGTGGCCAGCAGCCGCAGCACGGCGTCGAGGTCCAGCGCATTGCCCTGCGACGGCACCGCCACCCGGTCGATGCCGGCCAGGCGCGGCGGCTTGGCGTTGCCGGCGTGCAGGTACAGCGTGGGCGCGGCGCCCTCGCGCACGCGTCCGCGCGCCACGGTGGCCAGGCCGGGATCGAGGACCACGCGCAGCGGCGGCACGAAGTCCGCGCCGTCGGCCATGCGCACGGTGAGCTGCGGATCGTCGGCAAGCACCGTGCCCGAACCCGTGAGCAGCGCGCCGCTGCGCGCGCGCCAGCGCATCACGTCCTCGCGCGAGGCGTCGCCGCTGATCCACTTCGACTCGCCGTTGGCGAGCGCGGTGCGTCCGTCCAGGCTCATTGCCAGCTTGACGCGCAGCCATGGCCGGCCGCGCTCCAGGCGCGCCAGGTAGCCGCGGTTGAGCACGCGGGCCTGCGCCTCCATCAGGCCCGACTCGACCGCGATGCCGGCCGCGCGCAGGCGCTCGAAGCCGCTGCCGTCGACTTCCGGGAACGGGTCGCGCATCGCCGCCACCACGCGCGCCACGCCGGCGGCCACCAGGGCGTCCGCGCAGGGTCCCGTGGCGCCGGTATGCGCGCAGGGTTCAAGGGTGACGTAGGCAGTGGCGCCTCGCGCGCGCTCCCCGGCCGCCTCGAGTGCATGGACCTCGGCATGCGGACCGCCGGCGCGCTGGTGCCAGCCTTCGCCGACCACCTCGTCGCCATGCGCCAGCACGCAGCCGACCATCGGATTGGGTTTGGTGGTCCATGCGCCGCGCTCGGCGAGGCGCAGTGCGTGCGCCATCATGGCGTGATCGACAGCCGGAAATCCCTGCATCAGGTGCTGGTGTCCACGTTGGAGTAGAGGGGGTCGCCGCCGAGCAGCCAGTTGGCCGCCTGGTGGCGCTCGCCGGCGATGCTCAGGCAGCGCTGCAGCTGCTCATCGTCGGCCTGGTCGATGCGCACGCCTTCGATGGCCAGGTCGCCGTCGAGCAGCGCGCTTTCGTCGACGTCCAGGCTGGCCCAGCTGCACTCGCGCACGAAGGCCGCGAAGTCCATGGGCTGCGGATGCAGCTGCCAGTCCCGGAGGCGCCAGTGCAGCGCGAGCTGTTGCGCGGCGAACGTGTCGAGCGCGCGTTCGCCGCGCAGCTGCGGCGCGGGATCGCGGTCCAGGGGCGTGTCGTGGAGGAAACCCACCGCCTCGGCGGCCGCCACCGGATCGACCAGGCGGTCGTGGGCCAGCCCCGGCTGCAGGTCCATCGCCCAGCCCAGGACGTACAGGCCCTCGGCGCGCCAGCTGGCGTCGATCGCGGCCTTGTCCGCGAGTCGCCCGAGCGGCGTGGTGATGAGCTCGACCTCCGCCGGCTCCAGGGCGGCCATCAGATGGGCGGCATCGAGCCAGGCCCGCAGGCGCAGGTGCATCGCCTCCGCTTCCGGGTCGCCCGGATCCTGCTCCAGGGCGGCGCGACAGGCGATGCTGGCCAGGGCCAGCGCGCGCGCGTGCACGTGGCGCGCGCCCGGGCGTGGATGCAGGCCCGCTTCGCCGGGGTGCTGCATCGGGCTCAGCGCTTGCGGCCCTTGCCCGAGCGCGCATCGAACGGCAGCACGTCGCCGCCGAGCAGGGGCAGTTGGCCATCGCCCGGGGCTTCGCGTTCGAGGCGGTCGAGCTGCTCGCGGAAATCGGCGACGTCCTCGAATGCCTGGTACACCGAGGCGAAGCGCACGAAGGCGATGTGGTCGAGCTTGCGCAGCTCGGCCATCACGAACTCGCCCACCCGGCGCGAGGCGATCTCGCGCTCGGTGGTCATGCGCAGCTGGTGCACCACCGCACGCACCGAGGCTTCGATCTGCTCCTCGGAAACCGCGCGCTTGTGCAGCGCGCGGTCGAAGCCCAGGCGCAGCTTGCGCGCGTCGAAATTCTCGCGGCGGCCATCGGACTTGATGATCGCCGGCAGTTTCAGCTCGATGGTCTCCAGCGTCGAGAAGCGCTCGCCACAGGCCTCGCACTCGCGGCGACGGCGGATGGTCGCGCCGTCGTCGCTCACCCGCGAGTCGATCACGCGGGTGTCGTGGTGCTGGCAGAAGAGGCAATGCATCGTCGGCGGGCGCTCTGGTGCTGTGGCGGGGTGTCGAGCCGGTCCGGCCTCACCTTATCCGTAGACGGGGAAACGCGCGCACTGGCGGGTCACGTTTTCACGGACCCGGGCGATCACGGCCTCGTCGGCGGGCTGGTCGAGCACGTCGCAGATCCAGTTGGCCAGCTCCACGCAGTCGGCTTCGAGGTAGCCGCGCGTGGTCACCGCCGGCGTGCCCAGGCGCAGGCCCGAGGTCACGAACGGCTTCTGCGGGTCGTTGGGTACGGCATTCTTGTTGACGGTGATGTGCGCGCGGCCGAGCGCCTCCTCGGCAGCCTTGCCGGTGACACCCTTGCCGATCATGTCGACCAACATCAGGTGGTTCTCGGTGCCGCCGGAGACGATCTTGTAGCCGCGGTCGATGATCACCTTGGCCATCGCCTGGGCGTTCTTCACCACCTGCTGCTGGTAGGCCTTGAATTCCGGCTCCAGCGCTTCCTTGAACGCCACCGCCTTGGCGGCGATCACGTGCATCAGCGGACCACCCTGGATGCCCGGGAACACGATCGACTGCAGCTTCTTGGTGATCTCGTCGGCGGCCTCGCCCATGGCGGCGCGGCTGGCGACGATGATGCCGCCGCGCGGGCCGCGCAGGGTCTTGTGCGTGGTCGAGGTAACGATGTGCGCGTGCGGCACCGGGTTGGGATACACGCCCGCCGCGACCAGGCCGGCCACATGCGCCATGTCGACGAACAGGTACGCGCCGATCCTGTCTGCGATGGCGCGGAAGCGCGCCCAGTCGACGACCTGCGAATAGGCACTGAAGCCGGCGATGACCATCTTCGGCTTGTGTTCGACGGCGAGGCGCTCGACCTCGTCATAGTCGATCATGCCGGCCTCGTCGACGCCGTACTGCACGGCCTTGAACAGCTTGCCGCTGATGTTGACCTTGGCGCCGTGGGTGAGATGGCCGCCGTGGGCCAGCGACATGCCGAGGATGGTGTCGCCCGGCTGCAGCAGCGCCAGGTACACCGCCTGGTTGGCCTGCGAGCCGGAATGCGGCTGCACGTTGGCGTACATGTCGTCGGCGGAGCCGGCGGCGAACAGCTGCCTGACGCGGTCGAGCGCGAGCTTTTCGGCGACATCGACGTACTCGCAGCCGCCGTAATAGCGTTTGCCCGGATAGCCCTCGGCATACTTGTTGGTGAGCTTGGAGCCCTGCGCTTCCATCACCCGCGGGCTGGCGTAGTTCTCCGATGCGATCAGCTCGACATGGTCCTCCTGGCGGCGGCCTTCGTCGGCGATGGCCTGGGCCAGTTCGGGGTCGTAGCCTTCGATGCGCGCGTCTCGCGGGAACATGGTCACTCCGGGCGGAAGATGGGGTTCGGGCAATTGTAGCCCGCGGCCGCCAACGACCCCGCCGCACAGGAGCGGTGTCGTCTCCCCATGGAGTGGAAGCGCGGCGCTTGTATCGGCGCCGGGTACCAAGGCCCTTGAGGACTCATGTCCCCCGGCGATGGCCTGCGGCCATCGCCTCCTCCTTGACTTCGCCCTCAAGGGCCTTGGCACCCGGTCCGCCGCACTTCGCGGTGGTTTGAGGAGCGAAGCCGCTGCCCGCAAGCTCGCGCACGGTCGCGGTACCGGCAGCCGGAGCAAAGCCCCGCAGTGGCCGCGAGGCCGTCGCGGGGAAGTCAAGGAGGAGGCATCCGCCGCCAGGCGGATGCCGGGGGCGAAGCCGCGACGGCCTCGCGGCCACCACCGGGCTCCAGAGCCAAAAAAAGCGCGCCCTGAGGCGCGCCCTTGGTTCAAACCTGGCCGGACTCAGCGGCCGAGGAAGATGTCCGCGATGATCCCGGTGGCCACCGCGACCAGCAGGAATTCGCCGGCGTCGCTGCGCCGCCAGTGGTGGCCGCGCGGGGGATGGCGCAGGCCGTAGTGGCGGTAGTCCTGGACCACGTAGGTGGGGGCGTAGCCGGCGTACTGGTAATGGCGGCCACGGGCCCACGGCGGCGGACCGCGGTGGCCACGATTGTGGTGCACCACCACCGGCGAGCGGGACACGTAGACCACGTGGTCGCGATGCCCCTTGCCATGGCCCTTCCCGTGGCCCTTGCCACGGCGCGAATCGCGGTCGCGGTCTCGGCGGTAGTCGTCACGGGCATAGCGGTCGTTGCCGTAGCCACGCTCGTAGCCCCGGTCGTAGCTGCGGTCATGGCCGCGATCGTTGCCGCGGCGGCCGTCGTCACGCGCCATGGCCGGAGCGGCGAAAACCGCGCCGAAGGCCAGCAACAAGGTGGCCAGTGCAAGGGTCCTGGTGTGTTTCATCGCCGTCTCCCGTGGTGGTGCAGCGACTATCGGCAAACCGTCCTGAACGAATGCACTACCTGCGCGGCGCGCTCCCGGGACCATTCAGATTCGGCAAGCCCGCCTCGGCGGGTCCGCGCATGGCCCGCTATAATCGCGCCATCCCCAGCCACCGATCCTGCCCGCGCACCCGCATGGGCGGCGGCGGCGTCGCACCGGAGCTTCCATGTCGCAATACATCTACACCATGAACGGCGTCAGCAAGACGGTGCCGCCGAAGCGCCAGATCATCAAGGACATCTCGCTGTCGTTCTTCCCGGGGGCCAAGATCGGCCTGCTCGGCCTGAACGGCTCCGGCAAGTCCACCGTGCTCCGCATCATGGCCGGCGTGGACACCGATTTCTCCGGCGAGGCGCGTCCGCAGGCCGGCATCAAGGTGGGTTACCTGCCGCAGGAACCGCAGCTCGACCCCACGCAGACCGTGCGCGAGGCGGTCGAGGAGGGCGTGGGCGACGTGCTGCAGGCGCAAAAGCGCCTCGACGAGGTATATGCCGCCTACGCCGAGGAAGGCGCCGATTTTGACGCACTGGCCAAGGAACAGGAGCGCCTGGAGGCGGTCCTCGCCGCCGGCGACGCGCACACGCTTGAAAACCAGCTCGAAGTGGCCGCCGATGCGCTGCGCCTGCCGCCGTGGGAAGCCACCATCGGCAACCTGTCGGGTGGCGAGAAGCGCCGCGTGGCGCTCTGCCGCCTGCTGCTGCAGAAGCCGGACATGCTGCTGCTCGACGAACCCACCAACCACCTCGACGCCGAGTCGGTGGAATGGCTGGAGCAGTTCCTGGCGCGCTACACCGGCACCGTGGTGGCGGTGACGCATGACCGCTACTTCCTCGACAACGCCGCCGAGTGGATCCTCGAACTGGACCGCGGCAAGGGCATCCCGTGGAAGGGCAACTACACCGACTGGCTGACCCAGAAGGGCGACCGCCTGAAGCAGGAAGAGTCGTCGGAAAAGGCGCGCCAGAAGGCGATCCAGAAGGAACTCGAGTGGGCGCGGCAGAACGCCAAGGGCGGCCGCTCCAAGGGCAAGGCGCGCCTGGCGCGCATCGAGGAGCTGCAGGCGGTCGACTACCAGCGCCGCAACGAGACCAACGAGATCTTCATCCCGCCGGGCGAGCGCCTGGGCGCCAAGGTGCTCGAGTTCAAGAACGTCTCCAAGCGCTTCGGCGACCGACTGCTGATCGACGACCTGAGCCTGATGGTGCCGGCCGGTGCGATCGTCGGCATCATCGGCCCGAACGGCGCCGGCAAGTCGACCCTGTTCAAGATGATCACCGGCCAGGAGAAGCCCGACTCCGGCAGCATCGAGATGGGCTCGACGGTCAACATCGCCTATGTCGACCAGAGCCGTGACGCGCTGGAAGGCAACCACAACGTCTTCCAGGAAGTCTCCGGCGGCCTCGACATCCTCAACATCAACGGCATCGAGATCCAGTCGCGCGCCTACCTCGGCCGCTTCAACTTCAAGGGCCAGGACCAGCAGAAGATGGTCGGCACGCTGTCGGGCGGTGAACGCGGCCGCCTGCACCTGGCCAAGACGCTGCTGCAGGGCGGAAACGTGCTGCTGCTCGACGAACCGTCCAACGACCTCGACATCGAGACCCTGCGCGCGCTCGAAGACGCGCTGCTGGAGTTCCCGGGCAACACCTTCGTGATCTCCCATGACCGCTGGTTCCTCGACCGCATCGCCACGCACATCCTGGCGTTCGAGGGCGACAGCCACGTCGAGTTCTTCCAGGGCAACTACCGCGAGTACGAGGAAGACAAGAAGCGCCGCATGGGCGACGACGCGGGCCCGAAGCGTCTGCGCTTCAAGGCGCTGAAGTAGGGGCGTTTTTGCCACGGACCTGCGCGGATGGACGCGCAGATCCGCGGCCAAGGAATCTTTTGACCTGATCCGTGGCAAGAAAGGAAACTTCCGATGGGTTTCATGCAGGAGCTGCGCGGGCGATGGTCGACGTCGGGGTCGCTGGTCTGCGTGGGGCTGGATCCGGAGCCGGCGAGGTTTCCCGCGCGGTTTGCCGATGACGACGATGCGGTGTTCGCGTTCTGCCGCGACATCGTCGACGCCACCGCCGAGTTCGCCTGTGCGTTCAAGCCGCAGGTCGCGCATTTCTCGGCGCTCGCTGCAGAGGGCGCGCTGGAGCGGCTGGTCGCGCACATCCACGCGGTGCATCCCGGGATCCCGGTGATCCTGGACGCGAAGCGCGGCGACATCGGTTCGACCGCACAGCGCTATGCGACGGAAGCCTTCGGTCGCTACGACGCCGATGCGGTCACGGTGAACCCGTACCTCGGTGGCGATTCGCTGCAGCCTTTCCTCGACCACGCCGATCGCGGCGTGGTGATCCTGTGCCGCACGTCCAACCCCGGCGCCGCCGACCTGCAGGACCTGCCGGTCGACGGCAAGCCGCTGTACCAGCACGTCGCCGCCAGGGCCGCGCGCGACTGGAACGGCCATGGCAACGTGGCGCTGGTGGTGGGGGCGACCTGGCCGGAGCAGCTGGCCGAGGTACGCGCCATCGTCAGCGACATGCCGCTGCTGGTGCCCGGCGTGGGTGCGCAGGGCGGCGACGTGGAAGCGGTGGTGCGCAACGGTCGCAGCGCCGATGGCACGGGCCTGCTGGTCAGCTCGTCGCGGGCGATCCTCTACGCCTCGGCCGGCGACGACTATGCGGCTGCAGCCGCGGGCGCCGCGCGCACGCTGCGCGACGCGATCAACCGCCACCGCTGAGCGCGGCGGCCCGGTCAGCCGTCGCTGGCGGCCTCCGGCACCGCGAACACCTGGCGCAGGTAGCGCAGGTAGCCGGCGTCGTCGCACATGGTCTTGCCGGGCGAGTCGCTGAGCTTGGCCACCGGCTGGCCGTTGCAGCGGACCATTTTCAGCACGATCTGCAGTGGCACCGGGCCGACATCATTGGTGAGGTTGGTGCCGATGCCGAACGACATCCGGCAGCGGCCGCGGAAGTGTGCGTACAGCTGCATGACCAGGTCGATGTCGAGGCCGTCGCTGAACACCAGCGTGCGCGTGCGTGGGTCGATGCGCATGGCCTTGAGATGGGCGATGACGCGCTCGCCCCACTCCACCGGGTCGCCGGAATCGTGGCGCACGCCGTCGAAGAGCTTGCAGAAATACAGGTCGAAATCGCGCAGGAACGCGTCCAGCCCGATGACATCGGTGAGCGCGATGCCGAGGTCGCCGCGGTATTCGCGCGCCCAGCCGTCAAAGGCGGCGACCTGCGAGTCGCGCAGCCGCGGACCCAGCGCCTGGTGCGCCTGCAGCCATTCGTGCGCCATCGTGCCCTGCGGCACCAGCGCGTGGCGGCGGGCGATGTCGACGTTGCTGGTGCCGGCGAATTTGACGCCCAGGCCGCGCGCCAGGCGCGGCACCACGGTGTCCTGCCAGTCGCGCGAATAGCGGCGCCGGGTGCCGAAGTCGGTGATGCGGCAGTCCTCGAAGCCGATGTCCTCATTGATGCGCGCGAGCTTGGCATCGAGCCGGCGCAGGCCCTCGGCGGTGTCGGCCGGTCCATGCGCGGCGCGGAACCAGACTTCGTTGACGATCGCCAGCAGCGGCACTTCGAACAGGATGGTGTGCAGCCACGGGCCGCTGATGGTGAGTTCGATCTCGCCCGGCACCGCGTCCGACGCCTGCAGCCGCACGTGCTTGCGGTCGAGCTGGAACAACCCGAGGAACTCCACGAAATCCGGCTTGATGAAGCGCAGCCCGCGCATGTAGTCGAGCTCCTCCCGGCTCAGCCGCAGCGCGCACAGCGCATCGATCTCCGCCGAGATGGCGTCGATGTGCCGCGCCAGGTCGATGTCCGGCGTGCGGCATTTGAAGCGGTACTCGGCGTGCGCGGCGGGATGCTGGTGCAGCACCGCCTGCATCATGGTGAACTTGTAGAGGTCGGTGTCGAGCAGCGACCGGATGATCATGGCGTGTCCGCGCGCATGGCCGCCAGGAACACGGCCGGCAGGCGCGAGGCCCAGTGCAGCCAGACCGCCGCCCACACTGCCGCGCACACCACCCGGCCGCGCCGCGGCGCCTCGAAGCGCCTGAAATAGCGCCACAGGCCGCGGTGCTTGTGCCATTCCACGAAGCCGGGCCGCGCACGCGCGGACACGCCGCGCACATGCACCACGCGCACGTCATTGGCGACCGCGACCGTCGCGCCAGCCTCGCGCGCGCGCCGGCACAGGTCGAGGTCCTCGACGTGCAGGCGATAGCCGGCGTCGAAACCGCCGATGCGCGTGAAAAGCCGGCGCGGCAGCAGCATCAGAGCGCCGGACACGGCGTCGACCCGCTGCAGCACCTGCGCGGAATCGGGTACGACGTCCAGTGGCCGCCCGTGGCGCGCATGCAGCGGGCCGCGCAGCATCGCCAGGAAGTCGGGATCGTTGCGGCGCGCGGCGCCGTCGCGCACCCCGTCCTCGTCGACCAGGTCGGCGCCGAGCAGCACGTCGCCTGCCGATGCGCCCACGGACGCGTCGTCGCCGGCCAGCGCCTGCGCGTGCGCCAGCAGCCGCGCCAGCGAATCCGGCTCCAGCATGCAGTCGGGATTGACGAACGCCAGCCACGGCGCCGTGCTGTCCGCCGCGCCCTGGTTGCAGGCCACCGCGAAGCCGGGATTGTCCGGGTTGGCAACGAAGCGCACGCGCGGATCGGCGAGCGCGTGGCGCTGCACCACGACCAGGGTGCCGTCGCTGGAGGCGTTGTCGACCACGCGGATCTCGGCCACCGCGGCCGCCGCGCGCAGGCGCGCCAGGCAGGCATCGATGGTGCCGGTGCTCTGGTGGCTGACGACGATGGCGGCGATCACGGCGACGGTCACGCCTCCGCCCGCTGACCCGTGGCGTCCGAAGCGGGCGACGCGTCCACCGCGCCAACGGCCTGCGCCGCCGCGAACAGCTCGCGCTGCGCCGGAGGCTCCAGGCCTTCAAGCCGCCGGCCCAGCGCCGCGCGCTCGGCGTGCAGCGGGTCGTGCATCAGGAATTCGGCAAGCCGCGAATGCCAGCGCGGCCAGCGCGCGGCCAGCGCGTCGAGGTCGCCATCGGCCGGACCACCCTCGCCGCCGCGCGCGACAAACGCGGTCTCGCACAGCGCATTGCGCCAGCCGAGGCCGGACATGCGCAGCGACAGGTCGATCAACGCGGCGTACCACGAGGCGTAGCTGGCCGCATCCAGCCCACCGGCGCGGCTGCGTGCGCGGCCACGCAGATAGACCGCGTGGTCGACCGCGGCGGGAAGCTCCGCGTGCGCCGGCGCCATGCCTTCGGCGGCGCGCGCCAGGCGCGCGAGCTCGCGCTCGTCGGGAAGCGCGGCGACCTCGCCGCTGCGCGGCCAGGCGGCGGTCTCGCCCGCGTTGCACCACGGCGTGGCGGTGGCGATGGAAGGATCGCGCGCGGCGCAGGCCGCAAGCTGCCTTGCCCAGCCGGGAGACGGCACGGCGTCGGCGGCGAGCACGATCACGTCGTCGTCGCCGCACGCGGCCAGCGCCTGGTCGATGTGCGCCACTTCGCCCAGGCGCCGCTGGCGGCGGGTGTATTCCGCCTGCAGGCGGGTGCGCGCCAGCCAGCGTTCGATGATGGCCAGGCCGCGCGGCCCGGCCTGCGCGTCATCGGCCAGCCACACCCGCGTGCCGGCGGGCGTGCCCGCCTCGAGTGCCGCAAGACAGGCATCGAGCGCGTCGTCGTCGACCGCGACCGGCAGCAGCACGACCGGGAGTTCAGCCATGCCGGCCACCGACGCGGGCCATGCTCAGTCGCGTGACCGGTTGAGCGGCTCCAGCGCGCGGAAGCGACGGCCGTACTCGTCGGTCAGGTCGCGCGCGTCCTGCTGGTTGCGCACCAGCGTGGGCGTCATCAGCACGATGACTTCGCTGCGCGTGGTGTTGGAGCTCTGCCGGCCGAACAGGCCGCCCAGCACCGGGATGCGGCTCAGGCCCGGGAAGCCCAGCGAACCGCGCGTGGTGCTGTCCTGGATGAGTCCTGCCAGCATCACCGTGTCGCCGCTCTGCACGATGGCGTTGGTCTTCAGGCGGCGCGTGTCGATGCGCACGTTGCCGTTCTGGTCGGGCTGGCTGCCGGGGCTGCTGACCTCCTGGACGATGTCCAGGAACACGGTGCCGTCCCTGGTGACGCGCGGGCGCACCTTGAGGATGGTGCCGGTGTCGAGGTACTGCACCTGGCTGTAGGAGCTGTCGCCGCCGAAGCCGGGGTTGACCGTGACCGACGAGATCGGGATGCGGCTGCCGACGTTGAGCGTGGCTTCGTAGTTGTTGCGCACCATCACCGACGGCGTCTGCAGCATCTGCACGTCGCTGACCTCGTCGAGCGCGCTGATGATCGCCGCCGCGTTGCGGCCGAGGAAGGTCCAGGCCAGGCCGGGGGCGACGCCGCCGGCCTGCGAACCGGTGACGTTGCCGGCGATCGCGCTCCAGGTCTCGCGGCCCACGGCGCTGGGCAGGCCGGCATCGGTGACCGCGCGCTCGAAGAACCAGTTCACGCCGTAGCTGAGGTCGCCGCTGAGCGTGACCTCCACCACCTGCGCCTCGATGTGCACCTGCAGCGGCATGATGTCCAGGCGGTCGATGACCTGGCGGATCGAGCGCCAGGCCTGCCCGGTGGAGCGCACCAGCAGGGTGTTGGTCTCATCCACCGCCGACACGCCGACCTTGTCGCCGTCGACTTCCAGGGTGACGGCAGCGTTGCCACCGGTGCGCTCGCCGAGCGACAGCGATCCGCTGCCCAGCCCGCTGCCGCTACCGCTGTCGCCGCCGCTGCCACCGCTGAACGGATCACCGCCGACCTGCGCGGAACTGCCGCCATCCATGCCGCCATCGCGGATTTCGGTCGACTCCAGGCCGGGCATCAACGACGCGCCGGCGCGACCGCCCGAGCTGCCGCCACGGCTGCCATAGACTTCCGACAGGCGCTCGGCGAGGTCCTTGGCGGTGATGTACTTGAGCTCGTAGGAGAACAGCTGCACGCCGCCACCGGCGCCATCGATGCGTTCGATCCACTGCTCGATCTGGCCCAGGTATTCCGGCTGCGAGGTGATCACCAGCACCGAGTTGGCCCCATCCAGCGGCATGAAGCGGAACATGCCCGCCACCGGCGACTTGCTCTGCTCGCCGAACACCTTCTCCAGGTCACTGACGACCTGCGCCGCCTTGCCGGCGACAAGCGGGAACACGCCCACCGACATGCCCGACAGCCAGTCGACGTCGAAGATCTCGATGGTGCGCAGGTAGTTCTCGAGTTCCTGGCGCGTGCCGGCGACGGTGATCACGTTGCGGCCGGAATCGACGCTGATGATCGCGTTGGCGCGCGCGTACGGCTTGAGCAGCTTCTCCATTTCGGCCGCGGAGATGTAGCGCAACGGCACGACCCGTGACTCGAAGCCGCGCGCCGCCGCCGCCGACCCGGTGCGCGGCGCGACCGCGCCGCTGGCCATGGCCTGGTCGGCGCCGACGATGTTGTAGCGGCCGTCGGCGTAGATCATGCGCGCGTTGTTCCAGCCCAGCACCATCTCCAGCAGGCTGAGCGCCTGCGCCGGGCTCACGGTCTTCGGCGTGGCCAGGGTCACGGTGCCCTGCACGCCCGGAGCGATCACGTAGTTCTGGCCGAGCATGTCGCCGAGGATCACCTTGATCACGGCATGCAGCGACTCGCCTTCGAAATTGAAGGTCGCCTCGCCGGTGCTGCCCGCCAGGTTGGGCGGCGCCGAGCGCGCCACCGACTGGTTGATGACGGTGCCGCTGCCGCGGTGGAGCTGCGCGCGCGGGCCGTCGGCAAGCGCCTCCTCCTGGATGCCGTCGACGCCTGCCTCCGCATCGCGCGGCACCCCGCCGACCTGCATGACCGGCCGTGGCAGCTGGGCATCGCGGCGCACGGTCGGGGCCGGCACCGTGGTGCAGGCGACAAGGACGGTGGCGAGGAGTGCCACCAGCGCGGGCTTGAGCATCGGGATCGGGGTCATCGGCTGCATTCTAGGGAGTCTGGGCCGGCGGCGTGCCGTCCTGGGCCTGCTGGCGCAGGCGCGCGCGGCGGGCTTCGATGCGCTGGCGGATCGCCTCGACCTGGGCATCCGGGGTCTGCACGCCGGGTTCGGGTGCCGGTGCCGCCCCGGCGGGCTGGCCGGCCTGCGGCACGGTCACCTCGGTGGGCGCGGGTGAGCTGGAGGTGGTCACGACCACCGGGCGGTTGCCGGGGCCCGGCCCGGCGACGGGAGGCACCGCCCCACCCGAGGCCGGCGACGCGGCGACCGGCGGCTGTGGCGCGGCTGACACCGTGGGCGCCTGGCCACCGACACCGTCGAATACCCGCAGCTCGAGGCTGCGGTCGCCTTCGGGGCCGCTGAACACGGCGCTGCGCGCGGCCACCGAGGCCAGGCGCCAGCCGGGCGCCGCCTCGGGTGCTTCGCCGACGCGCAGGCGCACCGACTCGCCGCCTCCACCGGGCTGCACGATGGCCATCTCCAGGCCCGGCGTCAGCAGCACGCTGGTCAGCACGAACTCGAACGCGACCGGCTCCTCTTCACCCTCGGGGTTGATGAAGAACGGCTGTGGCCGGCGGTCGGTGGTGAACAGCGGCCGGTCCCCGATCGCCGCATACAGCGGCAGCTCGCCAAGACGATCCTCGCCCGGCTCGACCACCGCCGGCAGCGCCTGCACCAGCGTCGGATCCGGCGGCAGGCGCTCGATGCGGCCGCCCAGGCCGAACAGTCCCAGCGCCCACAGGGTGAGCGCCCACAGCGCCACGCCGCCGAGCAGCCAGGTGCGTGCGCCGGCGTTCTCAGCGTGCATTGCCGACCTCCGCGCGTGCCGGCACGGCGGCCTGCGCACGCAGGTAGCCGTAGAGGTCGAAGGTCACGTCCAGGCCGGAGCCCTGCCCGCCGCTGCCGCCGGCGGCGAAGAACTGCCGCTGCACCAGCACGTTGAGGTTGTCGACGAACAGCCGCGGCGCGCCGCTTTCCAGCGAGTGCAGCACCGCGGCGAGTTCGGGGTTGCCGCAGCGCAGGCGCACCTGCACCACCGCGCGCGGAAAACGCCCCTGGCGCGGATCGGTCATCGGCGAGCGGTTGCTGATCGCGCAGCTGCGGTTGCCCGGACTCGCCTCGGCGACCGCGGTCTCCAGTCGCTGCACCAGCGCCGCGGTGGCGAGTTCGGTGCTGCGCTCGGCCATGAAGCCGGGCACGCGCCCGGCCAGCGCCTGCGCCTCGGCCAGCCTGGCCTGCACGTCGGGGGCCTGTGCGAGTTCCATGCGCACGCGCACGTCGCGTTCCTGCAGGGCGGCGATGCGCGCACCCACCTCCCGCATCGGTGCCGTCCACCACGGGTGCACCAGCAGCAGGTAGGCCAGCGCCAGCAGCGCCGCAAGGATCGCGAGCGCCAGCCAGCGGTCGCGGTCAGGGATTGCTTCGCGCATTGGCAGCCTCCGTGTCACCGGCGGCTGCGGCGGCCGGCACGTCGGCGACGGCGAGTTCGGCGGTCAGCGTGAAGCGGTCGCGGCCGCTGCGCGGATCGGGTTGCAGCGCGCCGGCGAGCGCCGGCGAACGCCACAGCGGCGACCCTTCCAGGCGCTGCACCAGCGACGAGGCCTCGCTGCTCAAGCCGATCAGCAGGATCCGCGTGTCTTCGATCGACAGTTTCTCGATATAGGTGCTGTCGGGCAGGCGGCGCGAGAGTTCGTCCAGCACTTCGACCGTGGTCGGGCGGGCGGCGCGCGCGGATGACAGGAAGGCCATGCCTTCGACCAGGTCGACCAGTTCCTTCTTTTGCGCCGCGGCGCCGCGGGCGCGGATCGCGGCCTGTTCGACTTCGGCCTCGAAGACATCCGCCGCCAGCTGGCGGTTGGCCAGCACCTGCCACAGGCCGGCGGCAAGCGCGATCACCGCCACCGCGCCCAGGGCCAGGTTCCAGGCCATCCACGGATCGGCGCGGCGCACGCGGCGCGCGCCCGGCAACAGGTTGACGCCCAGCCCGCCGCCGAGGTCGTCGGCAACGTCGACACCGGTCAGGGTGCCTGCGAGCGGACCCAATGCGGCCAGCCGTGCCTCCAGCAGGTGCCTCGGCACCACCACCAGCTCGGTCTCCAGCTGGCCGTCGCCGCGGCGCGCGACCACGCGCGCGTCGTATTCCACATCCGCCAGCGGGAATGGCGTCTGCCGTTCCACCTCGAAGCCCATCACCTCGCGCAGGCGCTCGGCGGCGGCGGCGGGCAGCGGCAGGCGGCGGCGCAGCACGTCGCCGGCCGGCAGCAGCAGCCAGCGCGGCAGCTCGGCGACACGCTGCGCGAGCAGCGGGGCGAGCGGATCGTCGCCACTGCCGGTGACGGCGAACGGCGGCAGCTCGGCGACCGCACGCACCGCGTCGCCGCGATCCATCGACAGCCGCAGGCCATCGGCACTGGCTGCCAGCAACAGGCGTTCGTGCGCCAGCCCGAACAGCTCGCGCAGGCGCGCCGGCAGCCAGGTCGCAAGCGCCTGCGTCCACCAGCTCCAGAATCCGGCGACGCCGGGGCGCAGCGATCCCCCCATGCGCCCGAGGCGCTGGCGGATTGGCGTGCTGTCAGCGGTGGGTTCGACGGCAGACATCAGCGCGGAGTGGCTCCTTCTTCCCATCGCAATGGGGTGTAGGCCGATCCCGGCACCCCGCTTCCACCTACACGGATTACCGCCCGCAGCACGGCCTGGCGGCCATCTGCGAGCCGTGCGCGGCTGTCGATACTATACGTGCCGCTGCCGCCGCCAAGCAGGCTTTCGGCCTGTGCCGCGCCGCCGGATTCGCGCGTGGCGAGCATCATCGCCGGGTCGACACCCAGCGCCGTGAGCACCTCGGCGCTGGCGAAGCGCTGGTCGGGCTGCTCGAGGCCGCTGAACACCGACAGGTGCGGCGCGGCCAGCGCGTACAGCGCCGGCGTCATGCCCAGCACCTGCTCCACTTCCGCGATGGTGTCGAACGGCGCGTCCTTGGCGCCATAGGGCAATCCGGCGGCGGCATACTGGCCGTCTTCGGCACCGCCCGCGGGCTGGGTCAGCGCGTCGTCGTCGCGCCAGTCGACGATCGCCGCGGCCACCGCGTCGGCCTGCGACGGTTCGGCCCCCAGCGCGCGGAACAGCCCCGCCAGCAGTGTCAGGTCGGCGGCGTTGAGGTCGATCTTGGCGGACTCGTCGACGATGCGCAGCTCCACGTCGGCGCCGGCGAAGCGCCAGCGGTAGGCGCGGCCGTCGGCCAGCCACGCGCGGCCCGGCTCCGGGTCCTGCAGGCGCACCAGCGCGTACTCCAGCCCGGCACGCGCCGCCGATTCGGCGGCCACCGCGCCGTGCAGCACGCGGCCCTGCATGTATTCGATGCGGGCGGTGGTCGCATACGCGCCCACCAGCGCGGCCAGCAGGGCGACCAGCCACATCACCAGCACCAGGGCGACGCCGCGTTGTGCACCCATCAGCGCCGCCCCGGCAGCGCGCGCAGGCGGTTGCGTGCGCGCCCACCCTTGCCGGCACCGTCGCTGCCCTGCACAGCGGGCGGCCGGCGCATGCGCGTGCTGCCCAGGCCCTGGCCAAGCGCGGCGCCCGAAGCCGACTGCGGCAGCGCCACCACCAGCAACGGCCATGCGCCGCCGTCTTCGCTGCTGATCTCCACCGCGACCTGCAGCGGCAGTTCCTCGTGGTTGTCCCAGGTGTCCAGCCAGCCGGTCAGGCCTTCGTCGTCGAGGCCGCGGTAGCGGAAGCGCAGGTCGACCAGGTCCTCGACCAGCGGTTCGGGCGCGCGCGGGCGCTCCTCCTCGATGGTCTCGCCGGCCAGCACCATGGCGAACGACGCGCCAAGCACGGGCGTGCGGCTGCCCGGGTCGACGCCGATGTCGTGCAGGTGCGGGCCGCCGCGGCCCAGGTAATCGGGCAGGTCGGCGACGAAGCGGATGCGGTCGGTTTCGCCGATGAAGCGCAGCGCGCCACCGGTGCTTTCATCGGTGGCGAACGCGATCGGCTGCGCCGAGGCCAGGCGCCGGCGCAGGAAGCCTTCGACGGCGCGCATGCGGTCGGTGCGGCTGGCCATCGCCTCGCCGCGTTCGCTGGTGGCCATGGAGGCGCGCAGGGTGGCGAATGCCAGCGCGAGGCCCATGGCGAGCAGCACCGTGGCCAGCAGCACCTCGATCAGCGTGAAGCCGGATGCGCGCGCACGCCTCATTGGCCCTGCCCCGGGTCGGGCTGCACCAGCCGCAGCGACTCCACCACCAGCCGCTCGGCGCGGCTGTCCTTGCCCCAGCCCAGCTCCAGGCGCAGCTGCAGCAGGCGTGGCGCGAACGGATCGTCGGCGACCGGCGCGGGCTGCAGCGGATCGACATACGGCGCGACCTCCAGCTGCCAGCGATAGCGGCCGTCCTCCAGCTCGCCTTCCTCGCGTCCGGGCTCGAGCGCCACGCCGACGCCGGTGCTGGCGAGCAGTGACTGCGCATGCAGCGCGGCGCGCCCGGCGTCGGCCGACCAGCGCACCTGGCGCGTGGCACCCGACAGCGTGCCCAGCAGCAGGGTGAGCGCGAGCGCGAGGATGCCGAATGCGACCAGCACTTCGATCAGGGTGTAGCCGCACTGCTGGCGCGGGCTGCTCACGGCGCCGGCTCGCTGCGGTGCAGGGTGACCTCGCCGGTCAGCCAGGCGACGTCGATGTCCCACGCCGCGCCGCGCAGGCTCAGCTGCACGCGGCCGCCGGTGGAGGCGCCATCGCCGAAGAACATTATCGCCCCGATGCCGTCCGCCGGCTGCACTTCGCGTGCGCCGGTGAAGTGGATGCCGAGCCGCTCGGGCACCTCGCCACTGCGGCCATCGGCGCCCTGCCAGGCGTGGCTGGCGGGATCGATGCTGAAGGTCTGCGGCGTGCCGGTGGCGATCGCGCGCGCGCGGGTGAAGCGCAGCTGCGCGGCGATGTCGCTCACCGCCGACTTCAGCTGCATGCGTTCGAAACCGCCGCCGAGCACGCCGGCGGCAAGCATGCCCATGGCGGCGAACAGCGCCACCACCAACAGCACCTCCAGCAGCGAGAACCCCGCCGCCCGGCGCGTCCCGCCGCGACCGGCGCACATGGGCGTGGCCCTTACTCGTACCGGATGTCGGCGTCGACGCTCTCGCCGCCGGGCTTGCGGTCGGCGCCGTAGCTCACCAGGTCGAAGCGGCCGTTCTCGCCGGGAACGCGGTATTCGAGAGGCGTCTTCCACGGATCGTTGAGGTCGGCCGCCTTGGCATACGGGCCGAGCCAGCCACTGGCATTGCCGGGCGCGCTCACCAGTTCACCGAGGGTGGCCGGCAGCACGCCGGTGTCCATCTCGAACTGCTGGATCTTCTGCGCCACGGTCTGTACCTGCGACTGCGCCAGCCGGAACCGCGCGTTGTCGCCGCCGCCGAGGATCTGGCTGGCCGCGAACGCGACGATGCCGCCGATCAGGATCGTGACGATGATGATCTCGATGAGGCTGAAGCCGGCCTGGGCCGCGCGGCGGGGGGGACGCTTGCTTGAACGGTGGAGTGTCATCTTCAACCCATTGTGTTGGTGAGCCCGTAGATCGGGATCAGGACGGCCAGGATGACCACGCCGACGACGGTGGCCAGGACCATGGTGATGACCGGGATCAGCGCAGCCATGAGCCGGTCGAGCGCCTGGCTGGTTTCCTGCTCGAAGGTATCGGCGGTCTTCAGCAGCATAGTATCCAACGCGCCTGACTCCTCGCCCACCTGGATCATCTGCACCGCCAGGCGCGGGAAGCGCTTGCCGCGCGACAGCGCGGTGGACAGCGCCACGCCGTTCTTCACTTCCTCCGCGGCCGCCTCGACGTCGGTGGCCAGCGCGCGGTTGCCCAGCACGGCGCGGCCGATGCCCAGCGCCATGATCAGCGGCACGCCGTTCTTCAGCAGGGTGCCGAGGGTGCGCGCCAGGCGCGCGGTCTCCAGGCGCGCCACCAGCGAGCCGACCAGCTTCTGCCGCAGCAGCCAGTCATCGAACCAGGCGCGGAATGCCGGCACGCGCAGCTTGCGCTCCAGCCACCACGCCGCCAGCGCCGGGGCCGCGATGAGCACGATCCACCACTGGCGCACGAAATTGCTGACCGCGAGCACCAGCACGGTGAACCAGGACAGCTCCGCGTCGAGGCTTTCGTACATGTCGGCGAACTGCGGCACCACGTAGCCCAGCAGGAACAGCAGCGCGAAGCCCACCACCACCAGCAGGATGGCCGGATAGATCAGCGCGTTGATCACCTTGCCACGCAGCGCGCGGCTGCGCTCCATGTAGTCGGCCAGGCGCTGCAGCGTCTCCTGCATGGTGCCGCCCGCCTCGCCCGCACGCACCATGTTGATGTACAGCCGCGAGAACGTGCCGTGCTGGCGCTCGAGCGCGGTCGACAGCGCGGTGCCGCCGCGCACCTGGTCGCGGATATCGGTCACCACGCGCTTGGCCGCCGGGTCCTCCGGCAGCTCCAGCAGGATCGTCAGCGCACGGTCCAGGGGCTGTCCGGCGCCGAGCAGCGTGGCCAGCTGCTGGGTGAACTGCACCAGGCGTTCGCCGGAAAACGGCTTGGGCTTGAACAGGGTCTTCCACGCGCCATCGCCACCGCCCTCGGCGGCCAGCCGCGCTTCGATCGGCAGGTGCCCCTGCTCCTGCAGGCGCAGCGCCACGTCGGCATCGCTGGCGGCTTCCATCTGGCCGTCCAGGGTTTCGCCGCGGCTGTTGAGCGCCTTGTAGCGGTACAGGGGCATGCTCAGGCGTCCTCGGTGACCCGCAGCACTTCCTCGATGGTGGTCATGCCGGCCATCGCCTTGATGATGCCGTCCTCGTACATGGTGCGCATGCCGGCGTCGCGCGCGAGCTGCTCGATCTCGCCCATGCCGGCATGGCGCATGACCGCGCGCCGCAGGGCGTCGTTCATCACCAGGAATTCCATGATCGTGGTGCGGCCGAGGTAACCGGTGGGGGCGATGGCCGAGGCACGCGGGCGGTACAGGAAGATCTCGCCGTCGGGCTGGTACTTGCGCAGCGCGAACTTCTCGATCTCCTCCGGGGACGCCGGGTAGCGCTCCGCGTGCGTCGGCTCCAGGCGGCGCACCAGGCGCTGCGCAAGGATGCCGTTGATGGTGGAGGTGAGCAGGTAGTCCTCGACGCCCATGTCCAGCATGCGGGTGATGCCGCCGGCGGCGTTGTTGGTGTGCAGCGTCGACAGCACCAGATGGCCGGTGAGCGCCGACTGGATCGCGATGCGCGCGGTCTCGAGGTCGCGCATCTCGCCGATCATGATGATGTCCGGGTCCTGGCGCACGATGGAACGCAGCGCGTGCGAGAAGTCCAGGCCGATCTGCGGCTTGGCCTGGATCTGGTTGATGCCCTCGATCTGGTATTCGACCGGGTCCTCGACGGTGATGATCTTGACGTCGGCGGTGTTGAGCTTGGAAAGCGCCGTGTACAGCGTCGTGGTCTTGCCGGAACCGGTGGGCCCGGTGACCAGCAGGATGCCGTGCGGCTGCTGCAGCACGGCCTCGAACTGCGGCAGGAAGTTGTCGGTGAAGCCGAGCTTGTGGAAGTCGAACACCACAGTCTCGCGGTCCAGCAGGCGCATCACCACGCTCTCGCCGTGCGCGGTCGGCACCGTCGACACGCGCAGGTCCAGTTCCTTGCCCTGCACGCGCAGCATGATGCGCCCGTCCTGCGGCAGGCGGCGCTCGGCGATGTTGAGCTTGGCCATGATCTTGATGCGGCTGATCACCGCCGCGGTGAGGTTGGTGGGCGGGCTTTCGCCCTCCTCCAGCACGCCGTCGACGCGGTAGCGCACCTTCAGCCGGTTCTCGAACGGCTCCACGTGGATGTCGGACGCGCGCAGCTCCACCGCGCGCTGGATCACCAGGTTCACCAGGCGGATCACCGGCGCCTCGCTGGCGAGGTCGCGCAGGTGCTCGACGTCGTCCATGTCGCCGTCGCCACCCTCCGCGGTCTCGATGATCGCGCCCATCGCGCTGCGCCCCTGGCCGTACCAGCGCTCCACCAGGTCGGCGATCTCCGAGCGCAGCGCGACGCGCGCATGCACGTCCTTGCCGGTCGCCAGGCGCACCGCGTCCAACGCGTACGGGTCCTGCGGATCGGCCGCGAGCACCTCGACATGCGCATCGCCCTCCGCCACCGGAACCACGTGGAACTGCTTCATGAAGCGCGCGGTGAGCAGCACGCCCTCGGGCGGCAGTTCGGGCATGTCCTTGGCGCTCGCCAGCGGCAGCCCGAGCACCGCCGAACACGCTTCGGCGTGGTCGCGCTCCGACACCAGGCCGAGCCGGGTGAGCAGCGACAGCAGGCTGCCGCCGGTTTCTTCCTGCAGGCGCCGCGCGCGCGCCAGATCGGCATCCTTCAGGCGGCCCTTCTCGAGCAGGGCGGCGACGATGCGCTCATCGGCGGATGCGGGGATCGTGACGGTGCTGTTCACGTGTTCCGGAGGGATTGCATGCGGTCGTCGACTTTAGCAGACGCCTCCCAATGGTTCCGATTGCCGGTCCGCAGTGGCCGGACCACGCCCCATAGCCCGTTTGCACGCAGTGCATGGCTCTCGCCACGCCCACCTTTCCGCAACGGGATACGACACATGACGAAGACGATGCTCCTCCTGGCGACCATGCTCGCCCTGCCCACCGCGGCCCACGCCGGAACCCTGCCGGCTCCGGATTCGCGCATCACCATGGCCGCGGGCGCCTGCCAGACCGCCCTGCCGGTGTTCGACGGCGTGGTCCGCAAGCGCCCGCTCGCGGTCCAGAACGAGGGCAGCATCACCACGTTCGTCACCTGCGGCATGGAGGGCAAGTTCTACGGCCAAGCGTCAAGCGCGATCGTGTTCGTCGCCCTGGTCAACAATTCCAGCAGTCCGGCCACGGTGAACTGCACCCTCGTCGACGGCCGGAATGGTATGACGGATCCGCTCTACCGTCCCAAGTCGGTGGAGCTGGCCGCCAACCAGCCGATCGCGGAACTGGTCTGGTCGAGCGCCGAGAACGAAGGCGAGAACTTCACGTACCCGGCGATCAGCTGCGCCCTGCCTCCCGGCACCGGCATCAGGGCCGTCGGCCAGGAGTTCCTGGCGCCCGCGCCCTGACGCCGTGCGATCCGCGGGCGACGGTCAGCCGATCGCCGCCCGCGCGTTGCGGAACATCCTGAGCCACGGCGATGCGCCAGGCCACGCGGCCGGCGCCCAGCTGAAGTTGGCCGTGGCAAGCGTGCGTTCGGGGTGCGGCATCATCAGCGTCACCCGGCCGTCGTCGCTGGTGAGTCCGGCGACGGCGGCATCCGAGCCGTTCGGGTTGGCGGGATACGCGATGGCCGGACGGCCATCGCCGTCGACGTAGCGCAGCGCGACGCGCGCGGCCGACTGGGCGTCGGAGCCCGCGAATTCCGCGCGTCCTTCACCGTGCGACACCACCACCGGGATCCGCGAGCCGGCCATGCCGCGCAGGAACAGCGACGGTGACTCGACCACTTCCAGCATCGACAGGCGCGCCTCGAACTGCTCGCTGCGGTTGCGCAAAAAGCGCGGCCAGTGCGTGGCGCCCGGCACGATGTCCTTGAGCTGCGACAGCATCTGGCAGCCATTGCACACGCCCAGCGCGAAGCTGTCGCCGCGCGCGAAGAAGCGCTCGAACATGTCGCGCAGCGTGTCGCGTTCCATGATCGACGTGGCCCAGCCGCGGCCGGCACCCAGCACGTCGCCGTAGCTGAAGCCGCCACAGGCCGCGAAGCCGGCGAAATCGGCAAGCGTGGCGCGGCCTTCGACCAGGTCGCTCATGTGCACGTCGATCGCGTCGAAGCCGGCCAGGGAGAACGCGGCCGCCATCTCCACCTGGCCGTTGACGCCCTGCTCGCGCAGGATCGCCACGCGCGGCGCGGCACCGGTGGTGATGTACGGCGCGGCGATGTCCTGCACGGGATCGAAGCCGAGCTTCGGCTGCAGGCCCGGCGCGTCGAAGCGCAGCGTGGCCTCGCGCTCGGCGTCGGCGGATTCGGGATTGTCGCGCTGGCGCTGCATGGCGTGGCTCACCGACCACCAGGCCTCGATGAGCTCTTCCCACTTCCACTCGGCCAGCACTTCGCCGTCGGCCAGCACGCGCACCGCGGACGCGGTGGTCGGGCGCGCGATGCGCTGCGCGCATTCGACCAGGCCGTGGCGCGCGACCAGGTCGGCGAACTCGACGCGGTCGTCCGCGGCGATCTGCACCACCGCGCCCAGCTCCTCGTTGAACAGCGTGCGGAACACGTCCTCGGTGCGGTCGTCGCCCCAGGCATCGAGATCGATGTCGAGGCCGACGCGCGAGCAGAACGCCATTTCGCAGAGGGTGGCGAAAACGCCGCCGTCGGAGCGGTCGTGGTAGGCGTGCAGCAGGCCGGCTTCGCGCGCGGCACGGATCAGTTCGAAGAACTCGCGCAGGCGCTGCGGGTCGTCGAGATCCGGGCAGGCACCGCCGAAGGCGTCGTGGCACTGCGCCAGGATCGAACCGCCCATGCGCTGCTTGCCCGCGCCCAACCCGATCAGCCACAGCTCGGTGCCCGGCTCGCGCGAGAGCAGCGGCGTGAGCTGCCGGCGCACGTCGGCCACCGGCGCGAACGCGGTGACCACCAGCGACACCGGCGACACCGTCCGACGGGTCTCGCCGTCGGCCTGCCACTGCGCCTGCATCGACAGCGAGTCCTTGCCGACCGGGATCGAAAGCTCGATGTCCGGGCACAGCTCCATGCCCACGGCGTGCACGGCGTCATACAGGCGCGCGTCCTCGCCTGGATGCCCGGCGGCGGCCATCCAGTTGGCCGAGAGCTTGGTGCGCGCCAGCGACTCGACCGGCGCGGCGCAGAGGTTGGTGATCGCCTCGCCGACGGCCATGCGCGCGCTGGCGGCGGCATCGATCAGCGCCAGCGGCGTGCGCTCGCCGATCGCCATGGCCTCGCCCGCGTGGCCGTGGAATCCGGCCAGCGTGATGGCGCAGTCGGCCAGCGGCAGCTGCCAGGGGCCGATCATCTGGTCGCGCGCGGTGAGCCCGCCGACGCTGCGGTCGCCGATGGTGACCAGGAACTGCTTGGCGGCAACGGTGGGATGCGCGAGCACGCGCAGGCCGGCCTGGCGCAGCGCCTCGCCGGGCGTCTGGCCCGCGGCCAACGCACGCGCGTTGAGCTGTGGCCAGCGCGCGCCGGCGGTGCGCGCGGTGTCGCGATGCATCTTGGGCGTCTTGCCGAAGATCAGGTCCATCGGCAGGTCGATGGCGTGCGTGGCGTTTCCGGCGGGCGCGGATGGGGATGCGCCATACCCCACCACCAGGCGCTCCTCTTGCGTGGCGTGACCAACCACGGCGAACGGACAGCGCTCGCGCTCGCAGATGGCGGCAAACGCCTCGATGGCGTCCGGCGCGATGCCGAGCACGTAGCGTTCCTGCGATTCGTTGCACCACAGCTGCATCGGCGACAGCGAGGGGTCGTCGCTCGGCACGCGGTCGAGGTCGATCACCCCGCCCACGCCGGAATCGTGCAGCAGCTCGGGGATGGCGTTCGACAGGCCACCGGCGCCGACGTCGTGGCACCACTTGATCGGGTTGCCGTCCTCGCCGAGCGCGACGCAGCGGTCGATGACGTCCTGGCAGCGGCGTTCCATCTCCGGGTTGTCGCGCTGCACGCTGGCGAAATCGAGGTCTTCCGCGCTTTCGCCGGAGGCCACCGAACTCGCGGCGCCGCCGCCGAGGCCGATCAGCATCGATGGCCCGCCCAGCACCACCACGGCATCGCCCGGCGCGAGCCGGCGCTTGGCCACCTGGACGCGGTCGATCGCGCCCAGCCCGCCGGCGAGCATGATCGGCTTGTCGTAGGCGCGCACCAGGCCATCGCCCTCCGCCAGCTCGAAACTGCGGAAATAGCCGGTGAGGTTGGGCCGGCCGAACTCGTTGTTGAACGCCGCCGCGCCCAGCGGACCCTCGGTCATGATCTCGAGCGCCGAGGCCATGCGCGGATTGAGTTCACGCGGCTGCTCCCAGGGCTGCGGCAGCGACGGGATGCGCAGGTGCGAGACGCTGAAGCCCGCCAGCCCGGCCTTGGGCTTGCCGCCGCGGCCGGTGGCACCCTCGTCGCGGATCTCGCCTCCGGCGCCGGTGGAGGCGCCCGCGAACGGCGAGATCGCGGTGGGATGGTTGTGGGTCTCGACCTTGATGCAGAACGCCGAATCGCGCAGCGGCTCGGCGCGGTAGCGCCCGGTCCCGGGATCCGGGCGGAAGCGCTGTGCCGGATAGCCTTCCACCACGGCGGCGTTGTCGCTGTACGCCGACAGCGTGTGCTGCGGGGTCTGCGCGTGGGTGTGGCGGATCATCTTGAACAGCGTCTGCGCGCCGCCGTTGGCCGCGCCGCCATCGATGCGCATGTCCTGGCCGTCGATGGTCCAGCTGGCGTTGAAGATCTTGTGCCGGCAGTGCTCGGAATTGGCCTGCGCGAACATCATCAGCTCGACGTCGTGCGGGTCGCGGCCGAGCGCGGTGTAGCGTTCGCGCAGGTAGGCGATCTCGTCCTCGGCCAGCGCCAGGCCGAGGCGCTGGTTGGCGTCCTCGAGCGTGGCCAGCGGGATGACTTCGACGCTGCCGCGGGCCGGCGCGGTGAACAGCGCCGCGGCCTGGTCGTGGCTGTCGAGCAGCGACTGCGTCATCGGGTCGTGCAGGACGCGGGCCAGCGCGCGCGCGGCCACGGGATCGGAGGGCCAGCCGGCGATGTCGATGCGCGTGCCGCGCTCCACCCGGCGCACCGGCTGGCCGACGTCGCGCAGCAGTTCGCCGGCCTTGCTGGCCCAGGGCGAAATGGTGCCCAGGCGCGGTGCCACGTAGCGGCTGGTGGCATCCGCAGTGGCGTCGGCAGTGCCGTCTCCGGCTTCGAGGATGCGATGCAGGATGGCGCGGTCGGGCGTGGCGCCCGCGACGGGCTCGACCCAATAGACGTGCCAGGCGCCGGTGACGCGGACGGCGGGGGCAATGGCCTGCAGGCGGGCCTGGAGGCGTTCACGCCGGAACGGCGACAGGGCCGGCAGGCCCTCGAGGACGATCATGTCCGGGATTGACCGTGGAACGGGCCGGTCATTGTAGCGAAGCCGGGCGCCCGCGGGCGCCCCGCCGCTGACCGGCCTCGGGGCTCAGGGGCCCGCAGCCTCGGCGGCCAGCTTGTCCAGCGCCGCGCGCAGCGCGTCCGGCGGCATGTAGCCGGGCATCTGCATGCCCTCGGCGGTGACGATCATCGGCGTGCCGGTCAGGCCGACGCGCTGGCCGATGTCGTAGTGCATCGCGACCGGATTGGTGCAGTCGCGCGTGGGCACGCGCTTGTCCGCCTTGGCATCGGTCAGCGCCTGGCGGCGGTCCGGGGCGCACCAGACCGAAACCATCTTCTTGAAGTCCTCGCTGGCCGGGCCCATGCGCGGGAACGCCAGGTACTCGATGGAGATGCCGCGCTTGTTGTACTCGGCGATGTCCTGGTGGAGCCTGCGGCAGTAGCCGCATTCGACGTCGGTGAACACCGCCACCGTGTAGTCCGGCTTGTCGGCGGCGAAGATGATGCGGTCCTTGGCCGGGATGGTCTTCAGCAGGTCACGGCGCACGGTGGCCAGGCCGCCCTGGCTCAGGTCCTTCTGCTCCTTGACGTCGAACAGCGCGCCCTGCAGCAGGTAGCGGCCGTCATCGCTGACGTAGATCACCTGGCCGCCGACGATGAGTTCGCGAAAGCCCGGCAGCGGCGCCGCGCCGACGTGGTCGATGCGCACCCGCGGGTTGATGGTCTGGATGGCGGCCACCGCGCGCTCGTCGGCGGTGCCGGCTTCCACCTTCGGAACCTGGCCGGCCGCGGGCGCTTCGGTGGCGGCCGCGCCCGCATCGCCGGAGCCGGGCGCCGGCGACTCGGCACAGGCGGTGAGGCTGACGGCACAGAGCATCAGGGGCAGCAGGAACTTCATTCGCGGTCTCGGCAGGAGGGCGCCATCGGGGCTCGGGGCGGGCGCGTGAGGCGGCATTCTCGCATGCGTGCCGGCGCGCGAGGCCAGCGCCCGGCGCCGTGGCTCAGACGCGACTCAGGCGCGGGGGTGGTGGCGGGCGTGCAGGCGCTTGAGCTGCTCGCGCGCGACCAGGGTGTAGATCTGGGTGGTCGACAGCGAGCTGTGGCCGAGCAGCATCTGCAGCGCGCGCAGGTCGGCGCCGCGGTTCAACAGATGGGTGGCGAAGCTGTGGCGCAGGCCATGCGGACTGACGCGCGCCGGATCGATGCCGGCGGCGCCGGCATGCCGCTTCACCAGCGCCCAGAACGCCTGCCGGGACGGTGCTTCACCGCCCGCGGTGATGAACAGCGCCGCGGGCGCAAGGCGACCGGCGAGCTGCGGGCGGGCGGTGGCCAGATAGCGCTGCAGCCAGTGCTGGGCCTCCTCGCCCAGTGGCACCAGGCGCTCCTTGCCGCCCTTGCCCAGCACCCGCAGCACGCCCTGGCGCAGGTTGACGGCGGTGGCCGGCAGGTTGACCAGTTCGCTGACGCGCAGGCCGCAGGCGTACATCAGCTCCAGCATCGCGCGATCGCGCAGGCCGGTGGCGTCGTCGATGTCGGGTACCTCCAGCAGGCGGTCGACCTCGGACTCCGACAGCGCCTTGGGCAGCAGCCGCGGCAGCCGTGGCGGATCCAGCAGCGCAGTCGGATCGTCGTCGCGCAGGCCCTGCAGCAGCCGCCAACCGTAGAACCCGCGCAAGGCCGACAGCAGGCGCGCGTTGCTGCGCGGCGACCAGCCCTCGCGGGTGCGCCAGGCGAGGTAGTCGAACAGACCGGCGCGGTCTGCGCTGGCGAGGTCGCCGCGGTCGCGCCAGCGGGCGAAGCCTTCCAGGTCGCGGCGGTAGGCGTCCAGCGTCTGTCGCGCGGCGCCGGAGCCGGCCCACCAGGCGTCGAGGAATGCCGCGATCGCGCGCGCATCGGCGTCGTGCAGGGGCGGCAGGCGCATGCTGCGCATGCGGCGTTCGGCGGGTGTCGACGCGGTCATCGCCACCAGCTTAGCCGCCGCCGCGATGCGCCGGCTATCCTGTGGCGATGCCTTCCGATGCTTCCCGCACCGCCGCCGCACACGCTGCGGCCACCACGCCCTCGCGCCCGCATGCCCTGGTCGGCTGGCGCCTGTTGGCGCTGTTCTACGACCTGTGGCCGGCGCTGGCGCTGTGGTTCGCGCTGTCGGCGCTGTTCGCGTACGGCTACATGCTGGCGGGCCACGACGCGCGCGAGAACATCCCGCCCTTCAGCCTGCTGCAGTGGCTGTTGTGGCTGGCCTGCTGGCTGGCCGCCGGCGCCTACGCCACGGTCAGCTGGAAGCGCGGCGGGCAGACGCTCGGCATGCGTCCCTGGCGGCTGCGCGTGGTCGCGGAAAGCGGCGGCACCCCAGCATGGCAGGCGCTGTGGCTCCGCTATGCGGTGGGCACGCTGTCGCTGCTGGCGGCGGGATGCGGCTTCTGGTGGGCGTGGATCGACCGCGACCGCCTCACCTGGCACGACCGTGCCAGCCAAACGCGCCTGCGGCGCGATCCCAAGACGAGGTGATGGCAATGCGCATCGACATCTGGTCCGACGTGGTCTGTCCCTGGTGCTGGATCGGCAAGCACCGGTTCCAGCGTGCGCTGGCGCTGCTTGGCGATGACGCCCCGGGCGTCGAGGTTCGCTGGCATCCCTACCTGCTCGATCCCGATGCCGATGCCACTCCGGTGCCGCTGCGCGAGGCCTACGCCGCCAAGTTCGGCGGCGCCGAGCGCGCCGCGGCGCTGCTCGCGCAGACGCAGACCGCCGCGCGCGCCGAAGGCCTGCCGATGGACTTCAGCCGTGGCCAGGTGCGCGTGACCACCCTGCCGGCGCATCGCCTCATCTGGCTCGCCGGCCGCGAGGGCAACCAGGATGCGGTCGTCGAAGCCCTGTTCCGCGCCCATTTCGCCGAGGGCCGCAACCTCGCCGATCCGGACGTACTGGTTGCCGCCGGCGGCGACGGCGGCGGCCTCGACGCAGCCCGGGTCCATGCGCTGCTCGCGTCCGACGAGGGCCTTGCCGAGGTGCGCGCCGGCATCGGCCAGGCGCAGGCGCTGGGCATCCGTGCGGTGCCGACCTTCGTCATCGACGGCCGCCACGGCATGCAGGGTGCGCAGACGCCGGACGCCTTCGCCGAGGCGCTGCGCAAGCTCGCCTGAGCGGCCGGCGCCGGAAACAGGAAGCCCCGCGATGTGCGGGGCTTCAGGTGGGACGCGTGATCGGTGCGGCTTACTTCGCCGCGACCACCCGCACCATTTCCAGGCACTTGTTCGAATAGCCCCACTCGTTGTCGTACCAGGCCACCAGCTTGACGAAGGTGTCGTCAAGCGCGATGCCGGCCTCGGCGTCGAAGATCGAGGTGCGGGTATCGCCGCGGAAGTCGGTGGCGACCACCTTGTCCTCGGTGTAGCCGAGGATGCCCT
This sequence comes from Luteimonas sp. MC1825, assembly GCF_014764385.1. NCBI lineage: Bacteria > Pseudomonadati > Pseudomonadota > Gammaproteobacteria > Lysobacterales > Lysobacteraceae > Luteimonas > Luteimonas sp. MC1825. Next base: position 2,366,709 of record NZ_CP061714.1, read on the forward strand.
TCAGCGCGCCTTCGCTCTGCGCCTTCATTTCCGCGCAAATCTCGGCGTACGTCGCAGGCTTCTCCAGCTCGACCACCAGGTCGACCACCGACACGTCGGAGGTCGGCACCCGGAAGCTCATGCCGGTGAGCTTCTTGTTGAGCTCGGGGATGACCACGCCGACCGCCTTGGCCGCGCCGGTGGACGACGGAATGATGTTCTCGAGGATGCCGCGGCCGCCACGCCAGTCCTTGTTGCTAGGACCATCAACCACCTTCTGGCTCGCGGTAGCCGCGTGCACGGTGGTCATCAGGCCGCGCTTGATGCCCCACTTGTCGTGCATGACCTTGGCGATCGGCGCCAGGCAGTTGGTGGTGCAGGAGGCGTTGGAGATGATCGCCTCGCCGGCGTACTTGGCGTCGTTCACGCCAAACACGAACATCGGCGTGTCGTCCTTCGACGGCGCCGACAGGATCACCTTCTTCGCGCCCGCGTCGATGTGCTTCTGCGCGGATTCCTTGGTCAGGAACAGCCCGGTGGACTCGATGACCACGTCGGCACCCACCTCGCCCCACTTCAGGTTGGCCGGATCGCGCTCCTGGGTCAGGCGGATGCGCTTGCCGTTGACCACCAGCGTGTCGCCGTCCACCGACACCTCGCCCTGGAAGCGGCCGTGCACCGAGTCGTACTGCAGCATGTAGGCCAGGTAATCCGGCTCGAGCAGGTCGTTGATGGCGACGATCTCGATGTCGCTGCCGAAATTCTCCAGCGCCGAACGCAGGACGTTGCGCCCGATGCGGCCGAAACCGTTGATGCCTACCTTGATCGCCATGGGAATGCTGACTCCGATCGGCCGCGCGCGGCGCGGCGCTGGGTGGATGGAACTCGCGAACCCGTGATTTTAGCAGCCCGCGGCCACGAAGACCGCCTTGACCGAGGTCAATGTGACATTCGCTGCCGCAACGCACCATGGACGCATCCACCCCCATGACGAGGTTCAAACGATGCGTTTCAAGACAATTCCGCTGGTCGCGCTGGCCCTTTGTGGCGCAATCGCCGCCCCCGCGGCCCTGGCGCAATCCACCGGCGACTGGACCGTCGCGCTCGGCGCGCACCAGGTCAACCCGGATTCCGACAACGGCAAGCTGGCTGCCGGCACCCTGCCGCTGGACATCGGCTCGAGTACGCGCCCGACCATCGCGGTGGAGTACTTCGTGCGCGACAATCTGGGCCTCGAAGTGCTCGCCGCACTGCCGTTCCAGCACGACATCGCCATCAGCGGCCTGGGCCGCGTGGGCAGCACCAAGCACCTGCCGCCGACGGTCAGCCTGCAGTACCACTTCAACGGCCAGGGCAAGGTCTCGCCGCTGCTGGGCGTGGGCGTGAACTACACCACTTTCTTCAGCGAGGACGCCCGCGGGGCGCTCGCCGGCAGCAAGCTCGAACTCGACGATTCGTGGGGCCTCGCGCTGCACGCAGGCCTGGACTTCAAGGTCGGCGAAAAGGGTTCGATCCGCGTCGACGTGCGCTGGATGGACATCGACAGCGACGTGACGCTGGATGGTGCCAAGCTCGGCACCGCCAACATCGACCCGCTGGTGTACGGCGCCGCCTACGTCATGCGCTTCTGACCGGCGGGCGGGTGGCGGCGGGCGCGCGCTAGAATCGCGGCATGCGCCCGCACATCCCGTCCCGCCTGCCTTTCTTCGCTGCACTGCTCACCTTCGCCGCCGCGTTCGCCCCCGGCGACGCGCTGGCCTGGAGCGCCGAGGGCCACCGCATCGTGGCCCGCATCGCCGAGGCCGGGCTCAGCCCGGCCGCGCGCGTCGAGGTCGACCGCCTGCTCGAGGGCGAGGCCGATCCGACACTGGCCGGCATCGCCGCCTGGGCCGACGAACTCCGCGACACCGACCCGGAAGCCGCCAAGGCGAGTGCGCGCTGGCATTTCGTGAACTTCCAGGGCCGCTGTGCGTTCGACGCGGCGACCGACTGCGCGGGCAACGACTGCGTGATCGGCGCCATCAACCGCAATTACCTGCTTCTCGCGCAGCACGGCCGCGCGGACGGCGAGCGCCGCGATGCGCTGAAGTTCCTCGTGCATTTCGTCGGCGATGCGCACCAGCCGCTGCACGCCGGCCTGCGCGACGACGCCGGCGGCAACCGCCACCAGGTCAACTACAAGGGCGACGGCAGCAACCTGCACCGCATCTGGGACGGGACGATCCTCGAGCGCCGCGGCCTGAAGTCCCGCGCCTACGCGGCGGAGCTGCTGGCACGCGCGCCGCTGGCGCAGGACCCGACACTGCAGTCGCAGACGCCCGCGCTCGACTGGGCGCTGGAATCCTGCCGCATCATCGAAGCCGGCGATGTCTACCCGCCGGAGGGCCGGCGCGTGCTCGGCGACACCTTCCTCGACGCGCGCCTGCCGATCGTCGAAGAGCGCCTGCGCAAGGCCGGCGCGCGGCTCGCGGCTATGCTGAACCATGCGCTGGCGCCGCCGGTCGCGGTGCCCGGGGCGCTGCCCGGGGCGAGCCCCGCCGTGGTGCCTGCGGTGGATCCGACGCCCGTACCGTGAACAGAATCGCCGCACCGCGCGTCCACCCGTTCCACCATGCCGGCAGCGGCACCTGGAGCTGCGTGGTCGCGGCCACGGACGCGCTGTAGCGGCATGACGCCCCGCGTCGCTGCCCGCGTGCTTGCCCTGCTGGCGCTCGCCGCGTGCTGGCCAGCGGCCAGCGCGCGCGCCGGCGACGCGGTGGCCATGCCGCTCACCGTGTTTGCGGCGTCCAGCCTGCAGGAGTCGATCGACGACGCCGCCAACGCCTACCGGCGCGCGACCGGGCAACCGGTCCGCGTGTCCTACGCCGCCAGCCCGGCGCTGGCGCGGCAGATCGCACGGGGCGCGCCGGCGGACGTGTTCGTCTCCGCCGACCTCGACTGGATGGACGTGCTGCAGGCACAGGGCCTGGTCGACACCACCTCGCGCAGTGCGTTGCTGGGCAACGCGCTGGTGCTCATCGCGCCGGCGCGCGGCGCCGCACGCCCCGTCACGCTGGGGCGGGGCACCGACCTGCTGCCGTTGCTCGGTGAACGCGGCCGCATCGCGCTGGGCCTGCCGGACAGCGTGCCCGCCGGCAAGTACGCGCGCGCCGCCTTCCAGTCGCTCGGCATGTGGGACGCGCTGCAGCCGCGCGTGGCCGGCACCGTGAACGTGCGCGCGGCGCTGATGCTGGTGGCGCGTGGCGAAGCACCACTGGGCGTGGTGTACGCCAGCGATGCGCGCGTCGAACCACGCGTGCGCGTGCTCGCCACCTTTCCGGCCGCCTTGCATCCGCCGATCGTGTATCCGGTGGCGCGCGTCGCGGCCAGCCGTCACCCGCATGCCGCGGCGTTCGTGCGCTGGCTGCACACGCCGCCGGCGCGGGCGATCTTCGCGCGCCACGGCTTCAGCCTGCGCTGATCCGCGGCGACACTGCGCGCATGCCTCTCTTCACCGCCGCCGAACTCACCGTCATCGCGCTGAGCCTGAAAGTGGCCTGCACCGCGGCGCTGGCGAGCCTGCCGGCCGGAGTCGCGGTCGCCTGGCTGCTGGCGCGCGGCCGCTTCCCGGGCAAGGCGCTGCTGGATGCGCTGGTGCACCTGCCGCTGGTGCTGCCGCCGGTGGTGGTGGGCTATGCGCTGCTGGTGCTGTTCGGCAGCCAGGGCGCGATCGGGGGATTCCTGGCCGAGCAGTTCGGCATCGGCGTCGCGTTCCGCTGGACCGGCGCCGCGCTGGCCAGCGCGATCATGGGCTTTCCACTGATGGTGCGCGCGATCCGCCTGTCCATCGAAAACGTCGACCGCCGCCTCGAGCAGGCCGCGGCGACGCTTGGCGCCAACCCCTGGCGCGTGTTCGCCACGGTCACGCTGCCACTGGCGTGGCCCGGGCTCGTGGCCGGCGCGGTGCTCGGCTTCGCCAAGGCGCTGGGCGAGTTCGGCGCCACCATCACCTTCGTGTCCAGCATCCCGGGGGAGACGCAGACGCTGTCGACGGCGATCTACGGATTGATGCAGGTGCCAGGTGGCGAAACGGGTATCTGGCGCCTGGCAGCGGTGGCGGTGGCGATCTCGCTGCTGGCACTGCTGGCGTCGGAATGGCTGGTGCGCCGCCAGCACGGGCGCCGCGATGCCTGGGACGAAGCATGAACCCGCCGGGTCCGGAGGCGTGCCAATGCTGAGCCTGGACGTCGAGCTGCGGCGCGGCCGCTTCGCGCGCCACGTTCGCATCGAGGACGACGCGCGCGTGGTGGCCCTGACCGGGCCATCCGGTGCCGGCAAGACCACGGTGCTCAATGCGATCGCAGGCCTGGTGCGCCCGGTGTCGGGACGCATCGCCGTCGATGGCCGCGTGCTGTTCGACGCCGCGCGCGGCCTCGACCTGCCGCCACACCGGCGGCATGTCGGCTACGTGTTCCAGGATGCGCGGCTGTTCCCGCACCTCGACGTCCGCGGCAACCTGCTGTATGGCCGCCATGCGCGGCGCGGCGACACGGCGCGCTTCGGGCTCGAGGACGTCGTCGCCCTGCTCGGCATCGAGGCACTGCTGGCGCGCCGCACCGGCAACCTGTCCGGCGGCGAGGCGCAGCGCGTGGCCATCGGCCGCGCCCTGCTCTCGCAGCCGGCGATCCTGCTGCTCGACGAGCCGTTGTCGGCGCTCGACCTGGCGCGCCGCGAAGAGCTGATCCCGTGGCTGCAGCGCGTCCGCGACGAGGTGCGGCTGCCGATGGTCCATGTCAGCCACGCTGCCGACGAGGTGCGGCGGATGACCAGCGCGGTGCATGTCCTCGACTGAATTCCGCGGGGCCCCTCCCGCGCGGGTCAGTCCGGCGCGAAGTCGACCGGAACACGGATCCAGCGTTCGACCGGCTTGCCGTCGGACTGCGCGGGATCGAAGCGCCAGTTGCGCGCGGCCTGGAGCGTTGCCGCGTCGAACACGCCTTGCGGCGTCGACTGCTCCACCACCGCGTCAATGACGCTGCCGTCGGTGCCGACCCGCAACTTCAACACGACCCGCCCGCCCTGTCCCGCGGCGAGGGCCTCGGCTGGATAAGCCGGCGCGGGCGTGACCGGCGCCGCGGGTGGTGCGGGCGGCGCCGGCACTGCCGGGGGCGACGGTGCCGTTGACGGGCTTGGCGGCAGCGGAGCACTTGAAGGTGCGGGTGGTGCGGGCGGTGCCGGAGGCGCAGGCGCTGCGAGCACCGGTGGCAGGGGAGCTTCTGGCGGTGCAGCGGCCGGGCGGACCGCCCAGGCGGCGTAACTGCAGGCGGCGAGCACGACGCCCAGGGCCACGGCGCCGGTGCGGCGGCGGACAGCGCCGGGTTGCGGTTGTTTCAACATGAGGATGCGCTCCTTGAGGAATTGGCTGGACTGCCAATGGCAACCGACCGGCAGTCCAGGGACGGCCAGTTGCACGTTCAACATCGCGTCCGCGTAGCGGCGACGCGCATGGGGATGGCGCGCGAGCACGGTGGCATCGCAGGCGAGCTCCTGGTCGAGGCGGAATCCGCGCGCGGCCAGGTGCAGGAGCGGGTTGAACCAGTGCAGGCAGCGCAAGGCCACCGCCAGCAGGTTGGCGCGGGTGTCGCCGCGCGCGAGATGGGCACGCTCGTGCGCGACCACCAGCGCTGCCTCGTCGGCGGCGTGCCGGGCTTCGAAATCGACGGGCAGCACGATGCGTGGCCGCAGCGCGCCCACCACCGCCGGCGCCTCGACGCCGATGCCGCGCCAGCTGCCGTCCGCGCCCTGCGCGAGGTGGCCGAGCGCCGCGACGTAGCGTCGCTGTTGTGCACCGAAACGCAACGCGACAAGCATGCCACCGAGCAGCCAGGCCGCCACCAGCAGCAGCGGACCGTCGCCGGCCACCGACGCGGTGCGCGCCGCGTCGGTGGCCGCCACCACCAGCACGCCGGGATGCAGCGCCAGGAGGGTCGGCGCGAGGATCTGGCCGGGACCGGGCCGCGGCAATGCGGCGGCGAACAGCGCCAACGGCACCAGCGCCCACGCTGCGTAGGCCACGCGCGCGCCGAACGCGCGACGCAGCGGAAGCCGCAGCGCAAGCACCAGCAGCAGCGCCACGCTCGCCGCGAGGCTGCCGTCCACCAGCCAGCGCAGCAGCGTCTCAGCGGCGATCATCATCAAGGCCTTCGATCAGGCGGCGGAGCTCGGCGATGTCGGCCGGGCTGAGCTTGCCGCGTTCGCTGAAATGCGCCACCAGCGGCGCGACGCGCCCGCCGAAGAGGCGATCCAGCACGCCTTCGCTCTGCTGCGCCACCCAGGCCTCGCGGGTCAGCACCGGGGAATACAGGTAACGCCGGCCGTCGCGCTCGGCACGCACCGCGCCCTTCTTCAGCAGGCGGTTGAGCAGGGTCTTGATGGTGGGTTCCGCCCACTCCGAGCTGGCGGCCAGCCGCGCCACCACGTCCTCGGCCGCCAGCGGCTGCTGCCGCCAGAGCACGTCCATCACCACCGCTTCGGCATCACTGATCGACATGTCGATTACACCTGTAAACCCAAGGCTCGATTACATGCGTAAACGATCCCGCTGTCAAGCGCTGTGCATGCCCCTCACGCGACCAGTCAGGGCCGCGACCAAGGCAAAGCGATCTCTCGCGAAGGCGCGAAGGCGCGAAGCAAACCCACCCCGGAAAGAACTTCGCGCCTTCGCGCCTTCGCGAGAGAAAATCTTCTGCTGACACAACGGTCGCGCCCGCAGCCCCGCCTGCAGGATCGGGCGGGCGAGGTCAGGCGTCGCCGAAAGGATCCAGGCCGTCGATGTGGCCGCCGGCCACCGCCGAAGTGATGACCGCGTCCGCGGCTTCGGTGTCGATCCTGTTGGCCGCGTACCACTCAGGCGCGTAGTAACTGTGCGCGTAGCGATCCCCGCTGTCGCAGAGGATGGTGACGATCGAGCCGCCCTGCCCGGCCTCGCGCATGCGCCGCGCCGCGTGCAGCACGCCGACGAAGTTGGTGCCGGTGGAGCCGCCGACGCGACGGCCGAGCGTGGCGCTGACATGGCGCATCGCCGCCAGCGCCAGCGCGTCGGGCACCTTGACCATGGCGTCGATGCAGCCGGGAATGAAGCTCGCTTCCACGCGCGGCCGGCCGATGCCTTCCACGCGCGAGCCGCAGGGATGGGTGAAGTCGCGCCAGGGCTGCCCCGCCAGTGCCGCGCGGTAGGCGTCGTGGAACACGGACTCCTGCGGATCCGCGCACAGCACGCGCGTGGCATGGCGGCGGTAGCGCACGTAGCGCCCCAGGGTGGCGGCGGTGCCGCCGGTGCCCGGGCTGCACACGATCCACTCCGGCACCGGGTGCCGCTCCTCGGCCATCTGCCGGAAGATCGATTCGGCGATGTTGTTGTTGGCGCGCCAGTCGGTGGCGCGCTCGGCGTAGGTGAACTGGTCCATGAAGTGGCCGCCGGTCTCGGCCGCCACGCGTTGCGATTCGGAATCCAATGCGCAGGCGGTCTGCACCAGGTGGCAGCGGCCGCCATGGAATTCGATCGCGGCGATCTTTTCCGGCGAGGTCGACGCCGGGATCACCGCAATGAACGGCAGGCCCAGCAGCCGCGCGAAGTACGCTTCCGACACCGCGGTCGATCCGCTCGACGCCTCCACCACCGGCCGCCCTTCGCGCAGCCAGCCGTTGGCCAGCGCGTACAGGAACAGCGAGCGCGCCAGCCGGTGCTTGAGGCTGCCGGTGGGATGGCTCGACTCGTCCTTCAGGTACACGTCGATGCCCGGATAGCCGGGCACGTCCAGCGGGATCAGGTGGGTGTCGGCCGAACGGTTGAAGTCGGCTTCGATGATGTGGATGGCACGCGCCACCCAGTCACGCTGGGGCATGGCAACTCCAGGCCGTGGCCGGCGGCGCTACAGCGCGCGCGCCGCTTCGACCACCTTGTCGACGGTGAAGCCGAAGTGCGGAAACAGCACCTCGGCCGGTGCGCTGGCGCCGAAACGGTCGATGCCGACCACCGCGCCGTCCAGGCCCACGTACTTGCGCCAGATGTCGGTCACGCCAGCCTCGACCGCGACGCGCTTGCGGCAGGCGCGCGGCAGCACGGCTTCGCGGTACGCGGCGTCCTGGCGATCGAACACGTCGGTCGACGGCATCGACACCACGCGCACGCCGTCGCCCAGGCGCTCGGCGGCGTCCATCGCCAGGCCGACTTCGGAGCCGGTGGCGATGAGGATCAGCTCCGGTGCGCCGACCGAGTCGCGCAGCACGTAGCCGCCGCGCGCGATGGCGGCGACCTGCGCGGCATCGCGCGCCTGGTGGGCGAGGTTCTGGCGCGAGAACACCAGGCAGCTGGGGCCGTCCTGGCGTTCGATGGCGGCACGCCACGACACCGCCGACTCCACCGCATCACACGGACGCCAGACATCGTTGCCGGGAATCAGGCGCAGGCTGGCCAGGTGCTCGACCGGCTGGTGCGTGGGACCGTCCTCGCCAAGGCCGATGGAATCGTGCGTGTAGACGTGGATCGCATGCGCGCCCATCAGCGCGCTCATGCGCACCGCATTGCGGGCGTAGTCGCTGAACACCAGGAACGTGGCGTCGTAGGGGATGAAGCCGCCATGCACGGCGAGGCCGTTGCTGATCGCGGTCATCGCGAACTCGCGCACGCCGTAATAGACGTAGTTGGCATCGGGCGCGTCGCTGGTGACGGACTTGCTGCCGCTCCACAGGGTCAGGTTGGAGCCGGCCAGGTCGGCCGAACCGCCGACCAGCTCGGGCAGCAGCGGCGCGAAGGCTTCGATCGCCATCTGCGAGGCCTTGCGCGAAGCGACGGTGGGGCCGTCCGCCTGCAGCTTGGCGATGTAGGCATCGGCCGCGGCGGCGAAGCCCTCCGGGAGTTCCGCGTGCGAACGGCGCACCAGCTCCGCGGCGAGCTCCGGATGGCGCTCGGCGTAGGCGTCGAACATCGTGTTCCACTGCGCCTCGCGCGCAAGGCCCGCGCCGGTGGCGCGCCAACCGTCCTGGATGGCCTGCGGCACATCGAACGGCGCGTGCTCCCAGCCCAGCGCCTTGCGCGTGGCGTCGAGCTCGTCCTTGCCGAGCGGCGCGCCGTGCGAGGACTCCTTGCCGGCCTTGGCCGGCGAGCCGAAGCCGATCGTGGTGCGGCAGCAGATGAGCACCGGGCGGTCGTCGTGGCGCATGGCCAGCTCGATCGCGTCCTTGACCGCCTTGGCGTCATGGCCGTCGACGTCGCGGATCACGCGCCAGCCGTAGGCCTCGAAGCGCGCCGGGGTGTCGTCGGTGAACCAGCCGGCGGTGTCGCCGTCGATCGAGATGTGGTTGTCGTCCCAGAACGCGACCAGCTTGCCGAGGCCCCAGGTGCCGGCCAGCGACGCGGCCTCGTGCGAGATGCCCTCCATCAGGCAGCCGTCGCCCATGAACACCCAGGTGCGGTGGTCGACCACGGCGTACTCGGGGCGGTTGAAGCGCTGCGCGAGCAGCTTCTCGGCAAGCGCGAAACCGACCGCGTTGGCGAAGCCCTGGCCCAGCGGCCCGGTAGTGGTCTCGACGCCGTCGGTGACGAAGTTTTCGGGATGGCCCGGAGTGCGGTGGCCCATCTGCCGGAAGTTGCGCAGCTCCTCGATCGGCAGGTCGTAGCCCGAGAGGTGCAACAGCGAATACAGCAGCATCGAGCCGTGGCCGTTGGACAGCACGAAACGGTCGCGGTTGAACCACTTCGGGTTGCCCGGGTTGTGGCTCAGGTAGTCGTTCCAGAGCACCTCGGCGATGTCGGCCATGCCCATGGGCATGCCGGGATGGCCGGAGTTGGCCGCCTGCACGGCGTCGGCGGCGAGGAAGCGGATGGCGTTGGCAAGGTCGCGTCGGCTGGGGCTGGTCATGTCTCGGGGGCGGCGGCGGGCGAAGCCGCCATTGTCCCACCCCCGCCGACCGGTGTCCCGGACGCGCTGCCCGGACTGTGGCGCAGGCCCGCCGTTCAGGCCGCGGCGTCGTCCAGCACGGGCGCGCCAGGCACGTCCTCGATGTCGCGCGCCACCATCGCCGCGATGCCGAGGTCGCCGGTGACATTCACCGTGGTGCGGCACATGTCGAGGAAATGGTTGACGCCCAGCACTAGGCCGATGCCTTCCGGTGGCACGCCGACCATGGCGCAGATCAGCGCCACCACCGGCAGCGAGCCGGATGGCACGCCCGCGGTGCCGATGCCGCCGAGGATGCACACCAGCATCACCACCACCTGCTGGCCGATGCCGAGCTCGACGCCGAAGAACTGCGCCAGGAAGATCACGGTCACGCCTTCGAACAGCGCGGTGCCGTTCTGGTTGGCGGTGGCGCCGATGGTCAGCACGAAGCGCGACACCGCCCTGGGCAGCTTGAGCTGGGTATCGGCCACGTGCAGCGCGGTCGGCAGCGTCGCGTTGCTGGACGCGGTGCTGAAGGCCATCAGCATCGCTTCCTGCACGCCCTTGAAGAAGCGCAGCGGCGAATAGCCACCGACGAACTTCAGCGCCAGCGAATAGACCACCAGCATGTGGATGGCCAGCGCGCCCACGACCACCAGCACGTAGGCGCCCAGGCGCAACAGCAGGTCCCAGCCGAACAGCGCGGCGAGGTTGAACATGAAGCAGAACACCGCATAGGGCGCGAGCCGGATGACCAGGCCGATCAGCGTCATCGAGACTTCGAAGATGCCCTCGATGCCGCGTCGCAGCGTGCGGATCGCGGGGCTGTCGGGGCTCATGACGATACCGATGCCGAACATCAGCGCGAAGAACATCAGCGCCAGGATGCTGGCATTGCTGGAGGCCGCGTCAACGATGTTCTGCGGCACGATGTCGAGCAGCATCTGCACGCCGGTGGGCTGCTCGCTGCTGTCGCGCACGATCGCAGCGGCCCGCTCGGCGCCCTCGCTGAGCAGGCGCTGCGCGAGTTCCGGGTCGACGCCGTCGCCGGGGCGGAACAGGTTGACCATCACCAGGCCGAGCACTACGGCGATGCCGGACAGCAGCACGGTGCAGGCCAGCGTGCGCCAGCCGATGCGACCCAGCGAACGGATGTCGCCCATCTCCGACACGCCCACCACCAGCGCCGAGAACAGCAACGGCACGATCATCATGAAGATCAGGCTGAGGAACAGCGTGGAGAACGGCTGCGTGACGTAGCGCGTGAACGCCTGCACCCAGCCGGCGTCGGCGCCGAAACCGTAGTGGGCGACGAGGCCGGCGCCCAGGCCGGCGACAAAGCCGATGGCGATCTTCCAGTGCAGCGGCATGCGTTGCCTGGCAGGCGCGTTCGACTCGGTCATGCGGTGGTTCCGGAGTGGCTGGACCGTCCGAGCTTAACAAAGCGCGCCCGGCACGCCCGGATCACGAGGGATACAGCGGCGGCAAGTCGGCATCGGCCGGCGTCGATGCCGTCTGCCAGCGCGCGCCGGCGGCGAATGCGGCTCGCACCGCCGTGCGTGCACTTGCGGCATCGCCGCCGCCCCAGCGCGCCTGCTGAAGCAGCGCGATGGCGGCGCGTTGCGGACCGGGTTCGATGCGGTCGGCAAGTGCGTCGAGGTCCGCGGCCGGCGGCGTGGCGAACGCGCACAGGGCATGTGCCACGTCACCGAGATCGCCGGTGTCGAGTGCCCGGCGCAGGGCGCGCGGCGTGGCGGACGGCGTGTGCCCGGCGGTTGCCGCAACGCGCGTCGACGCGTCCGTCGCAACGCCGGCCGCCCGCTGCCGCTGCTGCAGCGCCCAGCCCAGCGTGACCAGCCACAGCAGCGCGAACGCGACCGTGGCCAGGGCCCAGGCGCGCACTTCGCCCTGGACGCCCGGCACGCGCACCCAGGGGTCGCCGTCGCCCGGCGCCGGAGCGGCGGCGACGGCTGCGCCGTCCGCATCGGCGCGCGCGCCCGGCGCGGGCGCCACGTCGAGCGTGAGGTCGGGCAGCACTGCTTCGCGTGCCTGGCCGGATGCGACGTCCCACCAGGCGATGGTCGGGGCGACCACGCGCATGCGCCCGTCGCGCGCGGGCAGCACCGAGAAGCGTCGCAGCAGGCGCACGTGCGGGCGGCCGTCGCGCACGGTTTCATCCACCTGCGCGGGCTCGGCGAACACCTGCGCGCCCTGGTCGGCATCCACGGTAGGCGCCGCCAGCTGTGCGGCCATCGCACCGTCGGCGACGATCTCGAGTTCGACCGTGGTGGCATCGCCCACGCGCGCGGTGCGTGGCGGATCCACCCAGCGCATCGACAGCGCACGCAGCGGCAGCCACGGCCGCGGCGCCGTGGCCGGCATGGCGCGGACATCGAGGGTGATGTCCGGGCCGCGCGCCGACAGCGCGCGCTGGCCGTCGCTGAAGATGTCGTCGAACAGGTTGCCGACACCGCGCCCTTCGAAGCGCGCGCCGGGCAGCACCAGTGCGCCGCTGCGCTCGGGCAGCAGCAGGTAGCGGCGCTCGACCACGGTGTAGCGGCGGCCACCGATATCGCGGTTGTACTGCACGTCGCTGCCCACGCGCTGCAGCGAAGCGCCCTCCGGCGGTGGCAGGTCGAGCTGGCCGGAAATCAGCTGCGTGGCGTAGTACAGGCGCAAGGTGTAGCCGACCGCCTGCTGCACGTACGGCGCGGGCGCATCGACCTCGGCTTCGATGAACACGTTGCCGCGCGCGCGCGCCGGGGCCGCAGCGGCCACCACCGACAACGCCAGCGGCACGGTGCGTTCGCTGCCGACGCGCAGTGCCGGCACGGTCAGGCTGCCCGCGCGCTGCGGTTCCAGCGCCACGGCGAACAGCATGCGCGACACCTGTTGGCCGGCGCGGCGTTCGAACAGCTGCCTGCTGGCGTGCTGGCTCAGCGCGAAGTCGGCGGCCAGCGGCGCGTAGTCCGGCTGGCCGCCGCCGTCGGTCTCGATGTTGAGGGTGACGGTCTCGCCAAGCGCGACGCGGTCGCGGTCGAGCCACGCGCGCACCTCGGCGTGTGCGAGCACCGGCAGCAGGCCAAGCAGGAAGGCGAGCATCCAGCGCGCGCGGATCATCGTGTGCATGCGGTCATTTTCCTTCCGCCCGGCGGCGTTCGTGTTCGATGCGCAGGCGCGCGCGCAACAACCCACCCGGGTCGTCGGGCACACGCTGCAGCCACGCCGCGTTGGCCTGCGCCTGCTCGCTTTCGCCGGCATCGCGCGCCTGTTCGGGTTCACCCTTGGCGTCGGCGCCGGAGGTCGCGGGGCGCCCGTCCTCGAGCGCGCGCTGCATGGCCTCGCGCTGCGCGGCATCGGCTTCGCGCTGGGCGGCCTCGGCCTTGCGCTGCTGTTCGCCTGTGCCGGTCGAAGGTGGCGGCGGTGCCTCGCCGTCGCGACGCGCAGGTGCGCTGTCGGCCGGCTCTTGCGACGCTGCGCCCTGCCCCGATGGATCATCGGCGTCGCCCTGGCCGGCGCCCGCCTGGCCCGGCTGCGGCTTGCCGCGTTCCGGTGTGTCCTTGCCATCGCCGCGGCTGTCGCCCTTGGCGCCCGGTGGCGGCTTGCGGCGCATTGCAGCCTCCACCGCCGCCCGGTTTGCAGCCGCATCCGCCATGCCGGGCGCTGCCTTGAGCGCGGCATCGTAGGCCGCGAGCGCATCCTCGTAACGGCCAAGGCGCGCCAGCGCGTTGCCGCGGTTGTAGGCGGCGTCCGCACCGGGGAGGCGCGCGAATCCCCGCGCGGCGGCTTCGTAGTCGCCACGACGGTATGCCGCTTCGGCCTCCGCGCTGCGCGCGTGCGCGACCTGGTCCGCGCGTCGCCAGACAGTGGCTTCGACGCCGGCGCTGTCCTCGGCCGCCAGCAGTGGTGGCGGCGGCAGCGCCAGGCACAGCAGCAGCGCGACGAACACGCCGCCGCGCCGGAACGCGAGCAGCAGCAACAGCATGGCGGGCGGCAGCAGCCAGAAGCCGCCGTCCTCGCGCACGAAGGCATGTGCGGCGTCGCGCGGCCCATGCGCCATGCCGTCGCCGGTGCCGGTGCCGGTGCCGCCAATCGTCGGTGTTGCAGCCTGATCGGCATCGCCGCTGTGCTCACCGCCGCCGATCGCGGCCAGCACGCCGGGCACGCTCTCGGACCAGGCGTGGTAACGGCCCCCGCCGGCGTCGGCGATCGCACGCAACGAAGCCACGTCCAGGCGCGCGGAGTGGATGCCGCCGTCGCGGCGGCGGTAGGCCGCACCGGCTGCGGTGCCCATGCCGAGCACGGATACGCGATAGCCGGCGGCACGCGCGTCCGCCGCGGCGGATGTCGCCGAGCGGCTGCCGCTGCCGGCCAGCAGCAGGATGTCGCCGCGGGCGTGTCCGGACTGCGCCAGCAGGCGCTGCGCCAGCGCGATGGCGCGCGCCGGCTTGCTGCCGTCGACCGGCATCACATCCGGTGCCAGCGCGTCGAGGAACACCGCGACGTTGCCCGCATCGCGGGTCATCGGCGCGATCGTGTAGGCGTCGTCCGCATAAGCCACCAGCGCGACCTCGCCGGCATGCGCGCGCAGCAGTGCGTCGATGCGCGCACGCGCCTGCAGCAGCCGCGACGGCGGCAGGTCGTTGGCCAGCGTGGCGCTCGAGAGGTCGAGGGCGATCACCAGAGGCGCGCCGCCAGCCTGCAGCGGCTGCGCCGAGCTGCGCCAGCTCGGACCGGCCAGCGCCAGCACCAGCAGCGCGCAGCCGGCCAGCACCAGCCAGCCCCCGCCCCACGCGCCGCGGCCGCGCGCACCCGCGTCAAGCAGGTGCGGCAGCAGGTGCGGATCGACGGCCGTGCGCCAGCTGCTGCGCCGACGCTGGCGCGCACGCCACGCCCATGCCAGCAGTGGCAACAGCAGCAGTGCCAGCAGCCACACAGGGCGCAGGAACTGCACGGCCTGCAGCGGTGACAGCAGGGCCGTCACGCGGGTCGCCTCCGCCGCCACGCCAGCGGCAGGGCCAGCAGGCCGCAGCACAACGCGGCCGCCAGCGGCCACACGTAGCGCTCCAGGCGCGGGCGCAGCGCCTCGCCCGGATGTTCGATGGGTTCCAGCTGGTCGATCTCGGCGTAGATCTGCGCCAACGACTCGGTGTCCGCGGCGCGAAAGCTGCGGCCCCCGGTCATGTCGGCGATCCGCACCAGCGTGGCCTCGTCGATCTCGTTGCCCCCGGACGGCAGGCGAAAGCCGAACACCGACAACGCTTCACCGTCGCCCCCGAAGGCGATGGTGTGGATGCGCACATCCTCGTCGGCGGCGATGCCGGCGGCCTTCAGGGGGTCGAGCATGCCGGCGGTGTTGACCCCATCGGTAAGCAGGACCAGCACGCGCTGTCCTTCGCGCTGCGCCTGCAGGCGCTTCACTCCCAGACCGATGGCGTCGCCGATGGCGGTCTCGCGCCCGGCGAGCGCCACCACGGTATCGGCGAGCTGTTCGCGCACGCTGGCGAGGTCGGTGGTCGGCGGCGCCAGCGCATAGGCGCTGCGCCCGAACACCAGCAGGCCGACGCGGTCGTCATGGCGTCGCTCGAGGAAGTCGGCGATCACTGCCTTGGCGGCGGTGAGGCGATCGACAACGTCGCCACCCAGCAGCATGTCGCGCTCGCCCATGCTCGCCGACAGGTCGACCGCGAGCACCAGCTCGCGGCCCACATCCGGCGGCTGCACCGCCTCGCCCCAGGCCATTGGACGCGCGGCGGCCACGCACAGCAGCGCCCAGCCCAGCCAGGCCAGTGCGGGCACGCGGGTGCCGGTTCCGCCCGCATGCGTCGCAGCACCGGCCAGCTCGCGCACGCGCGCGGACCACGGCACGCGCAGCGCCGGACCGGCATCGGGCAGCGGCGGCACCAGGCGGCGGACGAGCCAGGGCAGCGGCAGCACGAGCAGCATCCACGGCCAGTCGAAACCGGCGAACGCGGGCCAGAGGCTTGCCAGCGCGTTCACTTGCGACCCTCCATCCATGCGAGAAAGCGCGCCCGTGCAGTGCGTCGCAGTGTGTCCACGGCAACCGGATCCGCATCGCGCCGGAACGGGCCGTCGACCAGCAGCGCGGCGTCATCGCCGGAGAAGCGCGGCGCGGCGTCATCGGCATCGAGGAATGCGAGCCAGGCGTCGCCCTGCAGGCGATCGGCGGCCGGGTCACGCAGGCGTGCGGCGCGGCGCAACAGTTCTGACATCGCTGCGATCTCCTGGGCCGGGCCGACCGCGGCGGCCACGGCCAGGTCGAACGCCTGTTCGTGACGCCGGCGGCGACGGATCCGCCGCCAGCGCCAGGCCAGGAGCGCGAGCAGTGCCAGTGCGACGACCGCCATGACCATCCACCAACCGGGTGCGGGCGGCCACCACGCGGGGGCGGACGAGGGGTGGATATCGCGCAGCGGCAGTGCGTCCTGCATCACGCGCTCCTCGCCACCCGGGCGGGCAACGCCAGCCAGGCGTCGCTTTCGTCGGCGGTGGACAGGCGCAAGGCGCGCACGCCGCGCCCGGTCAGGGTGGCGATGGTCTGCTCGACCCCGCCGTCGAAGGCCAGGCGCCAGCGGTCGCGTTCGCCGTTGTTGCCGAGGTCGAGCTCGATGCGGGCGCGGCGCGCGCTGTCGGACGCAGCGGCGCCGACTTGCGCTGCGATCGTCGACGCCACCGAGAACGCGAGCATTCCGCGCGGCGGCTCCATCTCGAGCGGATCGGTGAGCAGCAGCACCAGCACCTCGTGGTGCGCCGCGAGCGCAGGCCAGCGCTGTTCCGGGACGGCGGCCACGCTGGCGGGATCGGCCAGCACCAGCAGTCGCGAGCCCGGACGCAGCAGGCGCCGGGCGTGGTCGAGCGCGACGTCCAGCCCCGCGTCATCCGGTGGTGGCGTCGAATACCAGCGCACCAGCGCGTCGAGGACGCGCAGCGCGCCGCGCGGGCCGGACGCGGGCGGCACCGGAGGTTCCGACATGCTGCCGCGCAGCGCGGCCACACGATCGCCGTCGCGCACCGCGCGCCACGCCGCCAACGCCCCCGCGCGCGCCGCCTGCACCGACTTGAAGCGCACCCGCGTGCCGAAATACAGCGCCGGCGACGTGTCGGCGACCAGCAGCGTCAGCCGCTCGCGTTCGGCCTGGAACAGCTTGGTATGCGGCTTGCCGCTGCGCGCGGTCAGGCGCCAGTCGATGTGGCGGGCGTCGTCGCCTGCAGCGTAGGCGCGCGACTCGGCGTATTCCATGCCGCGCCCGCGCAGCGTCGAAGGCGCGGGACCGGCCACGCCGGCCGCGCCGCGCCGAGCGGTGACGCGCGCCTGCGCGATGCCGCGCAGGCCGATCAGCTCGGCCAACGACGGCGTGATGCCATCGCCTCCGGTTGCGGTGGCGGCCTGGTTGCTCACGGCAGCGGCACGTGCTGCAGCAGTTCCTGCACCAGGCGCTCACCGTCCCAGCCCTCGGCCGTCGCCTCGTAGCTGGGCAGCACGCGGTGGCGCAGCACGTCGGGCGCGACCGCGCGCACGTCGTCGGGGGTCACGAAATCACGCCCCGCCAGCCAGGCATGCGCACGCGCACAGCGTTCCAGCGCGATCGAACCGCGCGGGCTCGCGCCCCAGGCGATGCGCCGCGCCAGCGCCGCGTCGTAGCGCTCCGCGCTGCGCGAGGCGAGCACCAGCTCGATCAGATAGCGCTCCAGCGCAGGCGCCATGTGCAGGTCGAGCACGGCATTGCGGGCGGCGAAGATGTCATCGGCGGGTATGCGGCCCGTCGTGGGGGCCACGTGCTGCAGCGTCGCGCGGGCGCGTTCGCGCGCCAGGCGCAGGATGCCCGCCTCCGCCTGCACTTCCGGATAGCCGACGCGCACGTGCATCAGGAACCGGTCGAGCTGCGCTTCCGGCAGCGGGAACGTGCCCTCCTGTTCGATCGGATTCTGCGTGGCCATCACCAGGAACAGCGGCGGCAGCGCATAGGTCTGCCGGCCCACGGTGACCTGGCGCTCGCCCATCGCCTCGAGCAGTGCCGACTGCACCTTGGCCGGCGCCCGGTTGACCTCGTCGGCGAGCAGCAGCGAATGGAAGATCGGCCCGGGCTGGAACTCGAAGCGGCCGTCCTGCGGTCGCCACACCTCGGTACCGGTGAGGTCCGCCGGGAGCAGGTCGGGCGTGAACTGCACGCGCGCGAAGTCGGCCTCGATGCGCGCGGCCAGCGCTCGGATGGCGCTGGTCTTGGCCAGTCCCGGCGCGCCTTCGACCAGCAGGTGGCCATCGGCGAGGAGCGCGATCAGCAGGCGTTCAACCAGCGCCGCCTGGCCGATGATCTCGTGCGTGAGCGCATCGCGCAGGGCGGTGAAGACGCCATGCAGGCGGGGGATCTCGTCGTTGGGCGTGTCCATGGGCGACCGGGGGACGGCGCGGGCTGCGCCAGGGTGCAGTTTGACCACTCCGGCCCGACTTGGTTCAAGCGTGGACACGCCCCCCCACTGAAACGCCGACGGGGCCCGAAGGCCCCGTCGTTGACGCGTCTGGAATCGCCGCTCAGTACGGGCGTGGCGCCACGCGCAGCACGCGCGGGGTCACGAAGATCAGCAGCTCGGCCTTGGACTTGCTGCGGCTCTTGGTCTTGAACAGGTTGCCCAGGATCGGCAGGTCGCCCAGGAACGGCACCTTCGAGATCGAATTGCGATCGCTGAACTCGTACACGCCACCGATGACGACGGTCTGGCCGTCTTCGATCAGCACCGCCGTCGTCACTTCGCGCTTGGCGAGGTTGGGCACCGAGCCGAAGCCCGCGATGGTCGTGAAGTCCTGAATCTCGTCCTTCTTGACCGCGAGGTTCAGGAACACCCGCCCGTCGGCGGTGATGGTCGGCGTGACCTTCAGCTCCAGCAGCGCTTCCTTGAACTGGACGGTGGGCACGTTGTTGCTCTGCCCGCCGGTGACGGTCAAGTAACCGACCTCGCGACCCTGGCGGATGATTGCCTCGCGCTGGTTGCTGGTGACCACGCGCGGATTGGACACCACTTCGCCACGCTGCTCTTCCTGCAGCGCCTGGAGTTCGAAGTCCCAGTCGATGGTGTTGCCGAGGATGGTGAACGCGATCGAAGCAGGGTTCAGGCTGTTGATGTTGAAATCGCTGTTGAGTGCCTGCCCCAAGGGGCCCCAAGTTGGCAGATCGCCATCCGGGTCACGGATCGACTCGAGCGTGGAGTTGATCAGCTCGGTGTTGCTGTCAAGCGAGCCAGAAGTGATCAGGCGGTCCTTGGTGCCGCGGACGCCAAACCGCGCACCGAGGTCGCGCGCGAACGACTCGTTGGCGATCACGATGCGTGACTCGATCACCACCTGGTCGACCGGCTTGTCGAGCGTGGCCACGAGGCGCTTGATCTCTTCGACGCGCTGCGGAATGTCGATCACCAGCAGCGTGTTGGTGCGCCTGTCAAAGCTCAGGCTTCCGCGCGACGACAGGAAGCCGCGGCTGGAAGACGCCCCCTGGCCACCGCCACCACCCTGGCTGTTCTTGCTCTCATCGGTGAGCAGCTTGGCAATGTCCTCGGCGCTGCCGTAGGAGATCGGGATGTACTCCGTGCTCATCTCCGCGCGCTCTTCGAGCGCCAGGCGCGCATTGGCGATGTCCTGCTCGAACTTGGCGATCTCGGACTGCGGGGCGACCCACACCACGTTGCCGCTGCGGCGCTTGTCGAGCGACTTGGCCTGCAGGACGATGTCCAGCGCCTGGTCCCACGGCACGTTGATCAGTCGCAGGGTGACGTTGCCGGTGACGCTGTCACTGGCGACGATGTTGAGGTCCGACAGCTCGGCGATCAGCTGCAGCACCGTGCGCACCGGCACGTCCTGGAAGTTGAACGTGACCGGGCGGCCACCGTAGCTGCGTGTCTCCGTTCCCGGTCGGGCCGACGCCTGGGCCGTGGTGGCGACAGCCGCCGCGGTGCTGGCGCCCACCGCGCGGCTGGCGTTGGCCGCGCGCGGCACGATCTCGACGATGTAGTCGCGGCCGGTCTGGTAGGCGAGCGGCTCGAAGGCGCCTTCCGTGCTCAGCACGATCTGCGTGCCCTTGGGCCCCTGGTTGGCGTTGATGCGCTGCACCGGAGTGGCGAAGTCGGCGACGTTGAGCGGTCGCTGCAGTGCGACCGGCAGCTCGGCGTTGCCGACGTCCAGGATCACCGTGCCGCCCTGGGTACGCAGGTCGGGCGCGGCGCCGTCCCCGCTGAACTTCAGGATCAGCTTGCCGGAGCCGCCCTCACCGCGCTTGAAGTCGATGCCGGTGATCGCCACCGCCGCCGGGACCTGCTTGGCGGGGTCGATCGCGACCGCAGGCGTGACCTGCGCAAAGCTCGCGACCGGGACACCCGGTGACGGAGCGGCGTGGACGGCACTGAATGCCGCGAGGAGGCCGGCGAGGAGACCGCAGGCACCAGCCTTGAGGGGCATGGCGCGCGAGATCGGCGAACGGCGTGGCGCGTTGGTGAAGGTCATCTGGCTTCCCCTAATCAATTGTCTTCGAGCGCGATCGATGCCGGCCGTTCAAGCCAGCCACCCGCACCGTCAGGCACGAGTTCGACGAGTTCGATGCGATCTTCCTGGACGCTGGTCACGCGGCCATCGTTCTGGCCCAGGTACACGCCAGGACCGACCCGGTACGTGACCTTGTCCGGTGCCATCACCAGCGCGGTCAGGCTGCTGCCCGCGCCGAGCGATCCCACCATGTCGAGGCTGTCGAGCGGAAACTGCTCGAGCGTCTGCTTGCGGCGGTTGGAGTCCGGGCGCGGCCCGCTGCCGTTGCCCTCGTTCGCGAACGCGTCGCTGAACGGGTCGCGCAGGCCCTGCGCGGCGTACTCGAAACTCTCGAACTGCTGCATCACCGGCAACGGATCCAGCGGCGGTGCCGGCCGGGCGCGGACATTGGCGACCCACTCCTCGAGGTTCGGCGCCGTGCCCGGCTCGCTGGTGATCCCCCGCCCGCACCCGGCGAGCGCGACGAGGACGGCCAGGTACGCGAACCCGCGGCTGGCGTTGGCAATCGTGCCCATGTCAGGGGCTCCCCTTTGCGGCATCGGCGGCGACCTTTTCCTGCTCGGCCGCCTCCTCGTCATCCAGATAGCGGTAGGTCTTCACCGTGCCGGCAAGCTCCAGCGCGGAGTTCGGCCGGATGCCGACGACCTTGCCGTCGCCGCCGCCCTTGGGCCGCAGCTGGATGTCGTGCATCGTCATGATGACCACGCGCGGCAGCGAGGCCACGCCGCTGACGAAGGCGCCGAACTGGTGGTAGCTGCCGAGCATGCGCAGCGCGATCGGCTTCTCCGCGTAGAACTCCTTCGGCGACTCCGGACCCGGCTGGAACAGCTCGCTGGTGATGCCCGTGGCCAGCGCCGTCTGCGAGATGTCGACGATCAGGTCGGGCATCTCGGTGCGGCTGGGCAGCTGGCGCAGCATCTGCTGCAGCTGCTGCTCCATTTCCGCCAACTGCAGCTTGAGCGGCTCGAGGTTGGCGGCGCGGCCCTGCTTGGTCTCGAAATCGGCGCGCAGGCCGGACTCGGTGGCCTCCAGCGCCTTCAGCTGGTCGCCCTTGTCGCGGGTCAGCACCCACCACAGCAGGCCAAAGATCAGCAGCCCAAGCAGCACGCAGAACGCGATCTTGTATTCGCGCGGCCAGGAGCCGGTGTTGTTGAAGTCGAGTTCCTTGAGCGACATCTTGCGCTTGCTCACGACGCGGCTCCTTGTTCAGCGGCCGGGGCGGCGGCGGGCGCCGTTTCGGCGGCATCGGCCGGTGGCGGCGTGGCTGTGTCGGCGGGTGCGGCGGCAGCAGGCGCGACATCGGCGGCCGGCGCGGCGTCCACCGGCGGCACGGCATCGGGAATGCCGTCGCCGTCCTCGTCCTTCGGCGCGTTGGGATTGGCCAGCTGCACCGCCAGGTTGAAGGCATATGGCAGGCCGGCGACGCCGTCACGTGCCTCGATGATCGACAGGTCGGGCTTGGTCATCCAGCCGGAACCCTCGAGGTTGCGCATGTAGGTGCTGACGCGCGCGTTGGACTGCGAACGGCCCTCGAGCGACAGCTTCTCGCCCTCCTGCTTGATGCCGGTGAGCACCACGCCGTCGGGGATCGTGCGCACCAGCGAGTCGAACAGGTGGACCATCTGCGAGCGGTTGGCCTGCAACTGTTCGATGACGTCCTTGCGGGCCAGCAATCGCGCCTTCTGGCGGTCGAGTTCGTCGATTTCGGTGATGCTGGTCTCGACCTGCGTGATCTGCTCCTGCAGGAACGCGTTGCGCGCGTTCTGACCGTCGATCTGCGCGTTGTAATAGCTGTTGACCATGAACCACAGCACCACGCCGGCGAGCGCCGCGAAGGCCAGCATCACGCCGAACTCTTTCTGGCGCTGCTTGCGGCGCTCGGCGCGCCACGGAAGGAGGTTGATGCGCGCCATCAGTCGAAGCTCCTCATGGCCAGGCCGCAGGCGATCATCAGCGCCGGGGCATCCTGCGCGAGAGCATGCGCCTGGACGCGGGACCCCAGGGTCATCTGCGCCAGCGGGTTGGCGATGACGGTCTGCACGCCGAGCTGCTCCTCGACCATCTCGGCCACGCCGCCGATCGAGGCGCAGCCACCGGCCAGCACCACCTGGTCGACACGGTTGAACTCGCTGCCGGCGTAGAAGAACTGCAGCAGGCGGCTGATCTGCTGGACCAGCGCTTCCTTGAACGGCTCCAGCACCTCGATCTCGTAGCTTTCCGGCAGCCCGCCCTGGCGCTTGGCCAGGCCGGCTTCCTCGTAGGACAGGCCGTAGCGGCGCATGACCTCGTCGGTCAACTGCTTGCCGCCGAAGACCTGCTCGCGCGTGTAGAGACTGCGGCCGTTGCGGAGGATGTTGAGCGTGGTCATGGTGGCGCCGATGTCGACCAGCGCCACGATGCCGTCGCGCGGCACGTTGAGCGTATTGGCGAGCAGCGCGAAGGCGTTCTCGATCGCGAAGGCCTCGACGTCCATGACCCTGGCGGTGAGGCCGCCGAGCTCCAGCGCGGACGCGCGCATCTCCACGTTCTCCGAACGCGACGCCGCCAGCAGCACCTGCACCATCTCGGCGTTGCCTGGCATGGCACCCAGCACTTCGAAGTCGAGGTTCACTTCCTCGATCGGATACGGAATGTAGTTGACCGCCTCGAGTTCGACCTGCGATTCGAGGTCGTCCTCGTCGAGGTCGGCCGGCATCGGGATCACCTTGGTGATCACCGCCGAGCCGGCGACCGCGGCCGCGGCGTGCTTCGCCTTGCTGCCGGACCGCGTCATGGCGCGGCGGATGGCTTCGCCGACAGCCTCGACCTCGACGATGTTCTTCTCGACGACAGCATTGGGCGGCAGCGGTTCAACCGCGTAGTGCTCGACCCGGTATCGGTCGCCCGAACGCGACAGCTGCAACAGCTTGACCGCAGTCGAACTGATGTCGACCCCGACCAGCGGTGCCTGGCTTTTTGTGATCAGCCCCACGCTTTTCTCCCCATGTCACGGGCGCTTACGTGCGCTTCGTGCCCCGACGCATTAGATAACGGAGTTTTCACCGAATGGCAACAAGCAGCATGCGGCGACCTCCCGCATTGCGCGCTGTGTCACGTACTGACCCTGTGCGGCACTTGTGCCCGGGCAGGATCAGCCCGCAGTCCCCTCTCTATATACTGCGCGCTTCACAACGGTCCGGCTCCCGGGCCCCAGGACCCCATCGATGCCCCGCTTCCGTCGCCTGCTGCGCTGGCTGTTGATCTTGTTCGCCGGCTTCTTCGTCATCGGCCTGCTCGCAGCGGGCACACTGTACTACGTCGTGTCCTCGCGATTGCCCGACGTGGAGAGCCTGCGCAACGTCGAGCTGCAGGAGCCGCTGTATGTCTACGCGCGCGACGGCCGCCTGATGGCGCTGTTCGGCGAGACGCGGCGCTACCCGGTGGACATCGCCGAAGTGCCGGAACGCTTGAAGCAGGCGTTCATCGCGATCGAGGACAACCGCTTCTACGAGCACCACGGCGTGGATTACCGCGGTGTCAGCCGCGCGATCTGGCTGCTGGCGACGACCGACGACAAGCGCGTGCCGGGTGGGTCCACCATCACCCAGCAGGTGGCCCGCCAGTTCTTCCTGAGCTCGGAGTACAGCTACACGCGCAAGCTGTCGGAGATGCTGCTGGCGATGAAGATGGAGCGCGAGCTGTCGAAGGACGAGATCTTCGAGCTCTACCTCAACAAGAGCTTCTTCGGCAATCGCGCCTATGGCATCGCCGCCGCGGCCGAGTTCTATTACGGCAAGAAGCTCGACCAGCTCGACCTGGACGAACTGGCCACGCTGGCCGCGATCCCCAAGTTCCCGTCCAGCGGCAACCCCGTCACCAACCCAGAGCGCGCGCGCATCCGCCGCGACTACGTGCTGCAGCGCATGCATGAGCTGGGCTTCATCAGCCTGGCGGAAGCGACCGCGGCGCAGGCGGTGGCCATGCACGCCACCCCGCACGAACGCCCGGTCGAGGTGTACGCGCCGTATGTCGCCGAAATGGTGCGCCAGGAGATGATCGCCCGCTATGGCGGCGACGTGCTGACCCGCGGCTACCACGTCACCACCACGATCGATCCGACGATGCAGCTGGCCGCCGATGTCGCGGTGCGCAGCGGCCTGTCCGCATACGACCATCGCCACGGCTGGTCGAAGATCGAGCAGGCCTTCGACCTCGCGGCCGACGAGGACGCGGCAACCGCGGGCGCCCGCCTTCGCGGCATCCCTGCGCAGTCCGGACTGCTGCCGGCGATCGTCCTGCGCGCCGGCGACGGTACCGCCGACGTGGCGCTGACCGACGGCACCACGGTGACCCTCGACGCCGCCAGCAGCCGCTGGACCGGCCGCAATCCGGGGGCCCTGCTCAAGCGCGGCGACGTGACCCGCGTGCGCCGCATCGAGCCCAAGGGCAAGGACGGAGCCGCCCCGGACCCGGCGGCGAAGCCGACGTGGCAGCTCGACCAGGTGCCACGCGCGCAATCCACGCTGGTGTCGCTGGAGCCCGACAATGGCGCCTTGCGCGCGCTGGTCGGTGGCTTCAGCTTCGCCGGCCAGAAGTTCAACCGCGCCACCCAGGCGCGCCGCCAGCCGGGCTCGAGCTTCAAGCCCTTCATCTATGCCGCGGCCTTCGAGCGCGGCTTCAACCCGGCCTCGGTGGTGGTCGACGCGCCGGTGGTGTTCCGCATGCGCCGCGGCCAGGACTGGCGCCCGCAGAACGACGACGGCAAGTTCGCCGGCCCGATGCGGCTGCGCGAAGCGCTGGTGCGTTCGCGCAACCTGGTGTCGGTGCGCCTGCTTGACGCCATCGGCGTCGACTACGCGCGCCGCTACATCAGCCACATGGGGTTCGACGAGTCCGAGCTGCCGCCCAACCTGTCGATCGCGCTGGGCACGCCGTCATTGACGCCGCTCGACATCACGCGCGGTTACGCGGTGTTCGCCAACGGCGGCTTCCGCGTCACGCCCTGGTTCATCGACGAGGTCAAGGACCGCGACGGCAAGGTGGTCTTCAAGGAGAACCCGGCAGTCGCGTGCCGCAGCTGCGGCGCCGACGGGACGACGGTCGCGACCGCGAACGTGGTCGATGGCTTCAACCTCGGCCCGAGCCAGCCGGCAACCGCCGCCGCACCTGCCGCCACCACGCCCGAACCCGCGGCCCCGGTCGCCGGCCCCGACAGGCTCGTGGCGCCGCGCGCCATCGACGCGCGCGTCGCGTACCAGCTGGTGTCGATGATGCGCGACGTCGTGCAACGCGGCACCGGCACCGCGGCCAAGGTGCTTGGCCGCGAGGACGTCGGCGGCAAGACCGGCTCCACCAACGACCACCGCGACGCATGGTTCTCCGGCTTCGGCGGCAACCTGGCCACGGTGGTCTGGGTCGGTCGCGACGACAACCGCTCGCTCGGCTACCGCGAATACGGGGGCAAGTCGGCGCTGCCGATCTGGATCGACTTCATGCGCGTTGCGCTGGACGGCATGCCCATCGCGGCCAACGAGCCACCGGACGGCATGGTCAAGGTTGCGGTCAGCGCGAGCGGGCGGCTGCTGCCGACCACCTCCGATGGCGGCCTGGTCGAGTGGGTGAAAGCCGAGGACCTCGAGCGCATGGAGTCGACGTACGAGGACGTGGCCGACGAGGTCCCGACCGAGGAAGCGTTCGACATCTTCTGAGGCGTCATCCGGTAGTCTGTGGTGGCCTTCTCCGGATGGAGCGCCCGCATGCACAGAGCCAGACAGCACGCAGGAACCCGAAGCCGTGAGCTCCGCCACCGCCTCGCCCACGAGGCGGCGCGGTTGATCGCCGAAGGCGGGATCCGCGACTTCCACCACGCCAAGCGCAAGGCCGCCGAGCGGCTCGGCATCCACGACGACGCGTCGCTGCCCCGCAACCACGAGATCGAGGACGCGCTGCGCGAGTACCAGCGGCTGTTCCTCGGTGACACGCACGCCGGCCAGTTGCAGGTGCGCCGCGAGGCCGCCCTGCAGGCGCTCGAATTCTTCGCTGCCTTCGATGCGCGCCTGGTGGGTCCGGTGCTCGAAGGCACGGCGGGCCCGCACGCACCCGTGACGCTCCACCTCTACTGCGACGACGCCGATGCCGTGCCGCGCTTCCTCGGCGATGCCGGCATCCCCGCGGAATCGCACAGCCGCCGGGTGCGCCTGGACCGCGCGCGCGTCGGCGAGTTCCCGGCGTGGCTGTTCAGCGCCGGCGACACCGTCATCGAGCTCACGGTCCTGCCCGCCGCGGCCCTGCGCCAGGCGCCGTTGTCGGCGGTGGACGAAAAACCGATGCCGCGCGCATCGGCCAACCAACTACGCAGGCTGCTGGCTGAAGGTGACGAGGCGCATGGGCCAGTTTCCGACGCGCGCTGACCCGGTACCTGCTGGGCGACGAACATCGCGGCAGGCCTCACCAGAAGAAAAACGCCCCGCATTGCGGGGCGTTGTGCATCGCGCGGCCTGATGTGGCGTCAGCGCTTGTCGGCGGCCGGGTAATCGCGCACACCGGAACCGGTATAGATCTGCCGCGGGCGGCCGATCTTGAACTCCGGATCGGTCTGCTGCTCGAGCCAGTGTGCCATCCAGCCGGCGGTGCGCGCGATGGCGAACATCACCGTGAACATCTCGGTCGGGATCTTCAGCGCCTTGTAGATGATGCCGCTGTAGAAATCGACGTTCGGGTAGAGCTTGCGCTGCACGAAGTAGTCGTCCTTGAGCGCCGCCTCCTCGAGCCGCATCGCGACCTCGAGCAGCGGGTCGTCGATGCCGAGTTCCTCCAGCACCTTGTGGCACATCTCCCGGATGATCTTGGCGCGCGGGTCGAAGTTCTTGTACACGCGGTGGCCAAAGCCCATGAGGCGGAAGCCGGATTCCTTGTCCTTGGCACGGTCGATCGCCGACTGCACGTTCTTCGCCGTGCCGATCTCGGCCAGCATCTTCAGCACCGCCTCGTTGGCGCCGCCATGCGCCGGGCCCCACAGCGCGGCGACGCCCGAGGCGATGCACGCGTAGGGGTTGGCACCGGTGGAACCCACCAGGCGCACCGTCGAGGTCGACGCGTTCTGCTCATGGTCGGCGTGCAGGATGAACAACAGGTCCAGCGCCTTCGCGGCGACCGGGTTGAGCACCAGCGGCTCGCTCGGCACCTCGAACATCATGTGCAGGAAGCGATCGACGTAGGGCAGGTTGTTGCGCGGGAACCGAAGCGGCCAGCCCATTGAATGCCGGTAGCAGGCGGCGGCGATGGTCGGCACCTTGGCGATCATGCGGATCGCCGCCATGCGGCGCTCTTCCGGGTCGTCGTAGTCGAGATCGTTGTGGTAGAAACTCGCCATCGAACCGATCATGCCGACCAGCATCGCCATCGGGTGGGCGTCGTGGCGGAAGCCACCGAGGAAGTTCTTGAACGCCTCGTGCAGCATGGTGTGGTGGGCGACGTCATGGTCGAACGCACCCATCTGCGCGGCGTCGGGCAGCTCGCCGTTCAGCAGCAGGTAGGCGACCTCGAGGAACGAGGAATGCTTTGCCAGCTGGTCGATCGGGTAGCCGCGATACAGCAGCACGCCCTCGTCGCCGTCGATGTAGGTGATCGCCGACTTGCAGCTGGCGGTGGCGGTGAAACCGGGATCGTAGGTGAAGAGGCCGGTTTCCTTCGGCAGCCTGCCGATGTCGACGCAGTCGTTGCCGAGCGTAGGCTTGAGGATCGGCAGTTCGACCGACTTGCCGGCGGCCTGCACTGCAACGGTGCCGGCGTTCGAGCCGACGTTGGACGGGGTGGCGGACACAGACGCACTCCTTTCGTATCGCGTGGACCCGCGCATCGGGGGCGGGTCGGATGAGGCGGGGTCGCGCGCGTGCGCGATCGGGCAATTATCGCATAGGCCCCGGCCGCGACGGATACGCCAGCGGCCGCAACGATGGAACGCGGCGGCTCAAACGAAAACGGCCGCCCAGTGGGCGGCCGTCGGCTCGGGCGCGTGGTGCCGGGCGCTTACTTGGAGTAGCGCTTGCGGAACTTGTCGACGCGGCCGCTGGTGTCCATGAGCTTGTTCTGGCCCGTGTAGAACGGATGCGAAGCCGACGAGACTTCGATCTTGATCAGCGGATACTCGTTGCCGTCTTCCCACTTCACCGTCTCCTTGCTGGAAAGGGTGGAACGCGTGAGGATCTTGAAATCCGAGGTCACGTCCTGGAAAACGACGTCGCGGTAAGCAGGATGGATGTCGGCCTTCATGACGGGTACCGGTATCTGGGCGAGGAAAGAGCGGCATTATAGCCGGCCCCAATACGCGCCGCAAGCCGCCTCAGGCGCCGAGCGCCCCGCGCACCAGGGCCTCGAACATCGACTGGTCGTAGCGAAGCAGGATGCGCGCCTGGTCCGGGCGCCCGAGCTGCCGCTGCCAGTCGACCACCGTGGTGCCGCGCGCCACCGGATCCGCCAGCACCACGTCGATCGGCCGCGACTCGGCCTGCAGCACGCCCTGCGGGGCCAGCGCCATGGCCATCGCCAGCGCATCCGCGGCATGCCAGAGCTCGCCACGACCGTCTTCCGACCACAGCCGCGTATGCCGCGAGATGGCCTCGTAGAACCCGGCCACGGGACCGGTGGCGGCCAGCCACCGGTCGACATCGCGGTGGTGCATGCCGTGGGCGACGGTAGCCTCCCAGTCGGCGAGGTCGAAAGCGGGGAATGACTGGAACACGATCCGCGCCGCCTCGGGATCGAAATAGACGTTGAACTCCGCCGACGGCGTGATGTTGCCGCGCGCGGTGACCGCGCCGCCCATCACCACAAGCCGGCCAATGCGCTGCGGAAGGGTGGGATCCAGGCGCAGCGCCAGCGCGAGGTTGGTGAGCGGACCGAGCATGACCAGCAGCAGCCGGCCGGCGTGCTCGTGGGAGAGGCGCAGGATCGCCTGCACGGCGTGTTCGGATTGGG
Source organism: Luteimonas sp. MC1825 (assembly GCF_014764385.1). Taxonomy (NCBI): domain Bacteria; kingdom Pseudomonadati; phylum Pseudomonadota; class Gammaproteobacteria; order Lysobacterales; family Lysobacteraceae; genus Luteimonas; species Luteimonas sp. MC1825. Next base: position 2,396,112 of record NZ_CP061714.1, read on the forward strand.
CGCCGCGGGTGGCCGGCGCGTGGCCGACATCGCCGAAGCCGTCCGCGCCGTGCACGTGCGCCGCGTCGGGCGCCGCGTGAAGCAGCGGGCGGTCGCAGCCGGGGAACACGGGCACATCGTCGCGCGCCGCGATCTCGCAAAGCTTGAGCGCGTTGGCCACGGTATGGCGCAGGCCGACGTTGCCGGCGGCAACGGTCAACCCGACCACGTCATGGCGCGCGTCGCGCAGCGCCATCAGCAGGGCGAGCGCGTCGTCGACGCCCGGGTCGGTATCGATCAGCAGCGGGATGCGTTCATTGGTCATCGATCGATTATCCATGTTCGTGCCGCGGACATCAGGCCGCCGCGTAACGCACGGCGCCACCGATCCAGCGCGCCACCAGGCGTTCGGCAATGTCGGGCTGGTCGCGCAGCAGCTGCTCGCCCAACGCGTGCACCAGCGGCAGCAGGTCGGCATCGCGCGCCAGGTCGGCGACGCGGAACGCCGCAAGGCCGGTCTGGCGGGTGCCGAGCAGTTCGCCCGGTCCACGCAGCTCCAGGTCCTTCTCGGCGATGACGAACCCGTCGCCGGTCTCGCGCATCGTCTCCAGGCGTTCGCGCGCCATCCGCGACAACGGCGGCTGGTACAGCAACACGCAGCTCGAAGCGGCACTGCCCCGCCCCACCCGCCCGCGCAATTGATGCAGCTGCGCCAGGCCCAGGCGCTCGGCGTTCTCGATCACCATCAGCGAGGCATTGGGCACGTCCACGCCGACCTCGATCACCGTGGTGGCGACCAGCAGGTCGGCCGCGCCCTCCTTGAACGCGCGCATCGCCGCCTGCTTTTCGTTGGCCTTCATGCGGCCATGCACCAGCGCGACGCGAAGCCCGGGCAGGGCTTCGGAAAGCGCCTCGAACGTCGCCTGCGCGGCCTGCGCCACGATCTCGTCGGAGTCGTCGATGATCGTGCATACCCAGTACGCCTGCCGACCCTGGGCACAAGCCGCACGGATGCGTTCGATGAGTTCCGGGCGACGGCCCGCGGCGAGTACGACGGTCTGCACCGGCGTGCGTCCGGGCGGCAGCTCGTCGATCGCCGACACATCGAGGTCGGCGTAGGCCGCCATGGCCAGGGTGCGCGGGATCGGCGTGGCGGTCATCACCAGCTGGTGCGGCACCCGCCCGCCCTCGCCGCCCTTGTCGCGCAGCGCCAGGCGCTGGTGCACGCCGAAGCGATGCTGCTCGTCGATGATCGCCAGCGCGAGGTCGTGGAACACCACGCCCTGCTGCATCAGCGCATGCGTGCCGACCACCACCTGCGCCTGGCCGCTGGCGACCGCCGCCATCGCCTGCGCGCGCGCGCGGCCTGTGACCTTGCCGGCCAGCCACTCGACGCGAAGGCCGAGCGGTTCCAGCCACGACCGCAGGTTGACGAGATGCTGCTCGGCCAGCAGCTCGGTGGGTGCCATCAGCGCCGCCTGGCGGCCCTCGGCGACCGCCATCAGCGCGGCCATCGCCGCCACCACGGTCTTGCCGGAACCGACATCGCCCTGCACCAGCCGCAGCATCGGCACCGGTCGCGCCATGTCACCGCGGATCTCGTCGAAGACGCGCGCCTGCGCCGCGGTGAGTGCGAACGGCAGGTCCTCGCGCAGCCGTTGCGCGAGTGCCGAGTCGGCAAGCGGCCGCGCGGCGTGCGACTGCTGGGCGATGCGCTGGCGGCGCATGCTCAGGTGGTGCGCGAGCAGCTCTTCGAGCGCCAGCCGACGCTGCGCGGGATGCGTGCCGGCGAGCAACGCGGCGACATCGGCGTCGCGAGGCGGGCGGTGCATCGTGAGCAGCGACTCGCGCAGCCCGGGCAGCGCATGTACGCGCAGCAGCGCGGCCGGCAGGAGTTCGAGCACGTCGCCATCGGGAAGGCGGTCGAGCGCCTGCGCGATCAGCCGCTTCATCACCGCCGGGCCGACGCCCTCGATCGCCGGGTAGACAGGGTCGAGGCGATCGCCAAGCCCGGCGACGCAGTCGTCGCCGACCAGGCTGTAACTCGGGTGGACGATCTCCAGCCCGCGCTGCCCGGGCCGCGGCGTGCCGAAGCAGCGCACGCGCGCGCCCGGCGTGAACTGCGCGGCCTGCGCGGCGCGGAAATGGAAGAAGCGCAGCACCAGCGTGCCGTGCGAGTCGTCGACGATCGCGACCCGCAACATCGGCTTGTAGCGGAAGCCGCGCTCGACCGCCTCGACCCGACCTTCGACCTGCGCGGGAACACCCGGCTGCAGCATGCGGATCGGCGTGATGGCGGTGCGGTCCTCGTAGCCGCGCGGCAGCTGCAGCCACAGGTCCTGCACGCCGGTCAGGCCACGCGCGGCGAGCTTCTCCGCAACCCGCGGGCCGACGCCGGCCAGCGCCGACAGCACATCGGTGCCGGCGGGTGCCAGCGAGGGCGCGGCTGCGCCCGCCTTGCGCCGGGGTGCCGCCACTGCCTCAGTCGGTGACCATCACGGCGTCGACCTCGAACTGCGCGCCCTTGGGCAGCGCGGACACTTCGATGGTCGCACGCGCGGGATACGGCGCATTGAAATACTCCGCCATCACCGCGTTCACGGCCGCGAACTGGCCGAGGTCGGTGAGGTACAGGCCGACGCGCGTGACGTCATCGAGCGACCCGCCGGCCGCCTCGCAGACCGCGCGCAGGTTGTCGAATGCGCGCCGCGCCTGCGCGGCAAGATCACCGGGGACCAGTTCGCCCGTGGCCGGGTCCAGCGGGATCTGCCCGGACACGAACACGGTGTTGCCGGCGCGGGTGGCCTGCGAGTACGGACCGATGGCCGCCGGTGCGTGGGCGGTGGTGATGGGTGTCCTGGGCATTTTCGAGTCCTCGAAGGCGATGCGGTCGATTATGACCGCCACCCCGCCGATTCTCTATCGGCGCGGTTTCAGATCCGCTGCACGCCGTGGACCACGCCGAGCCGACGGGTGCGGCGGATGACATGCGCCAGGTGCGTGCGGTTGCGCACTTCGATCGAGAATCGGATCGCGGCGACATTGGTGTCGCGCTCCAGGTATTCGACGCCGTCGATGTTGGAGTCCGCCTGCGCGATCGCCGCCGCCACCTGTGCCAGCACGCCCGGCCGGTTCTCGACCTCGATGCGCAGCGCCACTGCGTAATCGCCGGCGACCTCGCGATCCCAGCCGATGTCGACCCAGCGATCCGGCGACTTGCGGTATTCGGCGACATTCGGGCATTCCATCCTGTGCACCACGATGCCACGGCCGGCGGTGTGGTAACCCATGATCTCGTCGCCCGGGATCGGCATGCAGCAGTTGGCGAAGGTCACCACGCCGCGTTCGCTGCCGGTGATCAGGATGCGGTCGTCGCCGCGGTGCACGCGCGGCGCGCCGTCGGCACCCGGGGTCTTGCGCGCCAGCGACTGCGCGACCTGCGACGGCATGCGGTTGCCCAGCGCGACCTCGGCCAGCAGCGCTTCCAGCCGCGGGAAGCGATGCTCGGCCAGGTAGGCTTCGAGATGCTCCGCCGGCAACTGTTCCAGCGAGCTGTCGAGATCCTCGAGCGCACTGTCGAGCATGCGGTGGCCAAGCTGCACGGCGTCTTCGTGCTCGAGCTGCTTGAGCTGCTGGCGGATCGCGGTGCGCGCCTTGCCGGTGACCACGAACTCCAGCCACTGCGGCCGCGGCTGCGACGACTTCGCGGTGACGATTTCCACCGACTGGCCGGTGGCCAGCTTGGTGCGCAACGGCACCAGCTTGCGGTCGACGCGCGCGGCCACCGCCCTGTTGCCGACGTCGGTGTGCACCGAGAAGGCGAAATCAAGCGCCGTGGCGTTGCGCGGCAGCGACATGATGTCGCCCTTGGGCGTGAACAGGTAGACCTCGTCCGGGAACAGGTCGACCTTGACGTTCTCGAGGAACTCCAGCGACGACCCGGTGCCGCTCTGCGATTCCAGCAGCGCGGAGATCCACGAATGCGCGCGCGCCTGCGCGCTGTTCGGCGCGCCACCGCCGTGCTTGTACGCCCAGTGCGCGGCGATGCCACGCTCGGCGATCAGGTCCATCTCCTCGGTGCGGATCTGCACCTCGATGGGCGAGCCGTAGGGGCCGAACAGCACCGTGTGCAGCGACTGGTAGCCGTTGGCCTTGGGGATCGCGATGAAATCGCGGAAGCGGCCGTCGAGCGGCTTGTACACCGAATGCGCCACGCCCAGCGCGTGGTAGCAGTCGCGCACCGAGCCGACGATCACCCGGAAGCCGAACACGTCGATCACCTGGCTGAAGGTTTTTCCTTCCGCGCGCATCTTGTTGTAGATGCTCCACGGCGACTTCACCCGGCTCACCAGGCGGTAGTCCACGCCCTCGTTGGTCAGCCGCTGCGCGAGCTGCGCCTCGATCTTGGCCAGTGCCTCGCGCCGCACCAGCGGCTGCGAGCGGATGCGCTTCTCGAGGATGCGGTGGCGCAGCGGGTGCAGGGCGGCAAACCCGAGGTCCTGCAGCTCGGCCTTGATCAGGTTCATGCCCAGGCGCTGCGCGATCGGCGCGTAGATCTCCAGCGTCTCGCTGGCGATGCGCTGGCGCGCCTCGGGGGACTGCGCGCCGAGCGTGCGCATGTTGTGCAGGCGGTCGGCCAGCTTGATCAGGATGACGCGCAGGTCGCGCGCCATCGCCAGCATCATCTTGCGGAAGCTCTCCGCGTCCGCCTCGCGGCGGTTGGCGAACTGCAGCTTGTCGAGCTTGGTGACGCCGTCGACCAGCTCCGCGACCGCCTCGCCGAACTCGCCGGCCAGTGCGTCGCGCCCCAGCGGCGTGTCCTCGATGGTGTCGTGCAGGATGGCCGCGACCAGTGTCTCGAGGTCGACCTTCTGCTCCGCCAGCACCTGCGCCACAGCGACCGGGTGGGTGATGTAGGGCTCGCCGGACTTGCGCACCTGCCCCGCGTGCGCGGCCGCGCCCACCGCCCAGGCACGGCGCACCTGGCGGCGCTGGTCTTCGGGCAGGTACGCGCTCGCGCGCTCCAGCGCGCGCATGTAGCCGGGGATGTCTTCGTCCCCGGGGACCGGTACCTGCACCAGCGCGAGCTCTGCGGATGTCATGGGTCGAGCCTACGCGTGCGCCCGCAGCCCGGCAACGCGCGGCGGTCGATGCACGCGGGCCGTGAACGCAGACGGCCCCGGATGTCCGGGGCCGTCATGGTCAAGCTGGCAAGCGCCATGCAGGCGCCCGCGGATCAGGCGTCGTCGCCCTTGCCCAGGTCGTCGTCGGCCACGACTTCGGCGGCCGCCCATTCCAGCGCCTCGCGCTCCTTGCGCTCGCGCTCCGACTTCTCGACGGCGTCGATGTACTCGGGATTGATGCGGCGCGCGGCGATCTCGCGCAGCGCCAGCACCGTCGGCTTGTCGTCGTTCTCGCTGTTGTCGATCTGCGGCTCGACGCCATTGGCAAGCTGGCGGGCGCGCTTGGCGGCCAGCATGACCAGTTCGAAACGGTTGTCGACGACTTTCAGGCAATCTTCAACGGTGATGCGGGCCATAAATCTCCTGGCGGCCGACCGGCCGTCGATGCAGTGCGAGGGACCGGAAAGGATAGCGATACCGCGCCCGGCACGCAAGCCGAGCTGTTGCGAATCAGGCACTTGGGGCGTAATGCCAGCCTTGGCGGATCAGTCTTCCTGCAGCAGCGCGCCGATCAGGGCGCGGTGCCGCCAGGCCTGGGCGTCCAGGCGCAGCCGGCTGGCGACGAAGATCGCGCACATCTCGTCCACCGCGGTGGCGAAATCCTCGTTCACGATCACGTAGTCGAATTCCGCATAGTGCGACATCTCCTCGCGCGCGGCGGCCAGGCGCCGGGCCATGACCTCCTCGCTGTCCTGGCCGCGCTTGCGCATGCGCTCGTCGAGCGCCGCGCGCGAGGGCGGCAGGATGAACACGCCGACGGCGTCGGGCACCAGCTTGCGCACCTGGCGCGCCCCCTGCCAGTCGATTTCCAGCAGCACGTCGCGGCCGGCCGCCAGCTGCGGTTCCACCGACTGCCGCGCGGTGCCCTTCCAGTCGCCGTGCACGCGGGCATGTTCGAAGAGCTCGCCGGCGGCGATCATCTCCTGGAACCGCGCATCGTCGACGAAGTGGTAATGCTCGGCGTGCCGCTCGCCCGGGCGCGGCGGTCGCGAGGTGAACGAGACCGACAGGCAGATGTTGGCGTCGCGCGCCAGGCAGGCGTTGACGATGCTCGACTTCCCGGCGCCCGACGGCGCGGCGACGATGAACAGCCTGCCCCGCGTTGGAACGTCGGGCTTATTCAATGTTCTGCACCTGTTCGCGCACCTGGTCGATCAGCACCTTGAGCTCGACGGCGATGTTGGACGTGCGCGGATCGACCGACTTCGAACCCAGCGTATTCGCCTCGCGATTGAACTCCTGGAGCAGGAAATCGAGCCGGCGGCCGGCGGGCTCGCGCTGGCCGAGCACGCGGCGGATCTCGGCCACGTGGCTGTCGAGGCGGTCAAGCTCCTCGTCGACGTCGAGCTTCTGCAGCGACAGCACCAGCTCCTGCTCGAGCCGGCCGGGATCGGCGGGCTGCGCCAGGTCGGCCAGGCGCGCCTCGAGCTTGGCGCGCTGCCCGGCGCGGATCGCCGGCACCACGCCACGCACCTCGGCGGCGCGCGCGGCGATGCCGTCGACGCGCTCCAGCATCACCGCCACCAGCTTGCCGCCCTCGCGCTCGCGCGCGGCGATGAACTCGCCCAGCACCTGGTCCAGCAGCGCGAGCGCCTCGCCCTGCAGGGCGTCGGCGTCGGTGGCCCGGGTGCGCAGCACGCCGGGGTACTGCAGGAGCTCGGTGAACCCGACCTGCATCGCCGGGAACCGCGGCTGCAGGCGCAGCGCCAGTTCGCCCAGCCGCTCCACCAGCGCATCGTCGACCACGAACGCGCCCGCGTCCTCCGGCGCGCGCAGGCGCAGGGTGAGCTCGACCTTGCCGCGCGCGACGCGGGCCCCGATGCGCTCGCGCAGCACCGCTTCCAGCGCACGCAGCTCGTCCGGCGCACGCACCCCGAGCTCAAGGTAGCGGTGGTTGACCGCACGGAGCTCGCAGCCAAGGGTGCCGAAGGCGGTGGCACGTTCGCCGGAAGCGAAGGCGGTCATGCTGCGGATCATGCGGTGCATCCGGTGGTTCGGGGTGCCGATGGTAAACTCGCGCGCCATTCCTGCGGTAATTCCCTCCATGAGCGATTCTCCCCGTCCAAGCGGGCGCGCGCCTGCCCAGATGCGCGACGTGCGTATCCAGCGCGGCTACACCCGCCATGCCGAGGGATCGGTCCTGGTGACCTTTGGCGATACGCGGGTGCTGTGCACGGCCACGGTCGAGAACCGCGTGCCGGGCTTCCTGCGCGGCAAGGGCACCGGCTGGGTGACCGCCGAATACGGCATGCTGCCGCGCGCCACCCACAGCCGCTCCGACCGCGAGGCCGCGCGCGGCAAGCAGGGCGGGCGCACGCTGGAGATCCAGCGCATGATCGGCCGCTCGCTGCGCGCCTGCGTGGACCGCGACGCACTCGGCGAGCGCACCATCACCCTCGACTGCGACGTGCTGCAGGCCGACGGCGGCACCCGTTGCGCCGCCATCACCGGTGCCTACGTGGCGCTGGTGGACGCGGTGCGCTGGCTGCAGGGTCGCCGCGAGCTCGGCAAGCGCGACCCCATCCACGGCGCGATCGCCGCGGTGTCGGTCGGCATCCACGGCGGCCGCCCGGTGCTCGACCTCGACTATGCCGAAGACAGCGCCTGCGACACCGACATGAACGTGGTGATGAACGACGGCGGCGGCTTCATCGAGCTGCAAGGCACCGCCGAGGGCCACGCGTTCCGCCGCGAGGAGCTGGACGCCATGCTCGCCCTGGCCGCGCGGGGCTGCGGGGAACTGTTCGCGGCACAGCAGGCGGCGCTGGCCGAAGGCTGAGCCATGGACCTGGTGCTGGCCAGTGGCAACGCGGGCAAGCTGGCGGAATTGCGCGCACTGCTGGACGGCTCGCGCTTCAACCTGCGCGCGCAGTCCGAGTTCGGCGTCGCCGACGTTGACGAAACCGGCCTGACGTTCATCGAGAACGCGCTGCTCAAGGCGCGCCACGCGGCGCTGGCGACCGGCCTGCCGGCGCTGGCCGACGACTCGGGGCTGTGCGTGGACGCGCTCGACGGCGCCCCGGGGCTGTATTCCGCGCGCTACGGCGGAACCCACGGCGATGCCGGGCGCAATATCGCGCGCCTGCTGCGCGAGCTTGACGGCGTGGCCGACGAGGCCCGGGGTGCCAGCTTCCACTGCGCGATCGTGGTGCTGCGCCGCGCGGACGACCCGCAGCCGATCATCGCCGAGGGCCAGTGGCGCGGACGCATCCTGCACGCGCCGCGCGGCGCGGGAGGCTTCGGCTACGACCCGGTGTTCCTGGATCCGGGCAGCGGCCTGACCGCCGCCGAGCTGCCCGCCGCACTCAAGAACACCATCAGCCATCGCGGCCGCGCGCTCGCGGTGCTGCGCGAACGCCTCGCCGAACTGGCCTGACCATGCTGCTGCCGCCGCCGCTGTCGCTGTACGTGCACCTGCCGTGGTGCGTGCGCAAATGCCCCTACTGCGACTTCAACTCGCACGAGCAGCGCGGCGCGCTGCCGTTCGCCGAGTACGTCAGCGCACTGGTCGCCGACCTCGAGCACGACCTGCCGCTGGCATGGGGCCGCACCGTGCATTCGGTGTTCTTCGGCGGCGGCACGCCGTCGCTGTTTCCAGCGGCGGCGATCGACGACTTCCTGCAGCAGGCCAGCGCGAGGCTGCGGTTCGCTCCGGGTTGCGAGATCACCCTGGAGACCAACCCCGGCACCGCCGAGCACGGACGCTTCGAGGGCTACCTCGCGGCCGGCGTGAACCGCCTGAGCTTCGGCATCCAGAGCTTCGACGACGCCTGCCTGCAGCGACTCGGGCGCATCCACGACAGCCGCGAGGCGGACGCGGCCGTGAAGCTCGCCCAGGACGCCGGCTTCGACAACATCAACCTCGACCTGATGTACGCCCTGCCCGGCCAGGACCTCGATGGCGCCGCGCGCGACCTGGAACGCGCGTTCGCGCTGCAGCCGGCGCACATCTCGCACTACCAGCTCACCCTCGAACCGAACACGCTGTTCGCCGCCAGGCCGCCCGCGGGTTTGCCCGACGAGGACACTGCCTGGGACATGCAGGAACACGGCCAGGCGCTGCTCGAGGCGGCGGGCTACGGGCATTACGAGGTCAGCGCCTACGCGCGGCCCGGGCGCCAGTGCGCCCACAATCTCAACTACTGGCGCTTCGGCGACTACCTCGGCATTGGCGCAGGCGCGCACGGCAAGATCACGTTGGGCGCCGGGCAGGCGATCCGCCGGCGCTGGAAGCTCAAGCACCCGGCGGCGTGGCTGGCCACGGCGGGCAGCGACGCGGCATTCGGCGGCGACGAGGACATCGAGCCCGCGCGGCGGCCGTTCGAATACATGCTCAACGCGCTGCGCCTGCACGAAGGCTTCGCGCTGGCCGACTTCGAGGCCCGGACCGGCCTGGCGCGTGCCACGATCGACGCGCAACTCGCGGAGGCCGCGGCGCGCGGCTGGCTTGTCGAGGATGCGGGCCATGTCAGGCCCACCCCGCTGGGCCGGCGCCTGGGCAACGACGTGGTCGCGCTTTTCCTGACATGAGCGCCCATCGGCCGCCGTGTCCTGACGCCGGCGGAAACCCCGTGCTGGCCGCGGGGCATGCCTGCATGCTAAGTATCCCCACAGGGGAAGCGAGCCAGACGCAAACATGTCAGTGACGACGCCAAACAATGACGCCACCGCTCCGCGGACACTGGCGGCCGCCGGTCTGCCGCGACGCGTGCGCAAGGCGCTGGAAAGCGCGTTGGCGCTGGTCTCCGCGGAGCTGGACAATTACCTCGGCGCGATGCTCGACGAATTCGAGCAGGAGCTGTTCCGCCTCGCCGACCGCGCACGCAATCCGGGCAGCGAGTCCAACTTCGTGCAGGCGCTGCGCACGTTCCGCCTGAACCGCTCCGACCTGGTCCCGCAGCTGATGCTGGAGCTCGAAGCGTCGCTGGCCACCCTGCGCGCTCCGCCCGCGGCGCAGGGGAAGGCGTCCGTCCGCGAGGCCGGCAGCCATCTTCTGCTGACCCTGGTCGAAGACGCGGCGATGGACGAAGACGGCATCCTGCGCGAAATCGCCAGCCGCCAGGAGGGCCGCGCCACCCTGGCGATGCACCTGCTCGGGCAGCGCTTCGGTGTGCTGGCGGGTTCGCCCGCGATCGACGCCGCGCGCTTGCCGCTGGGCCCGCAGTCGGTGTGCCGCGCGTTGCGCACCGCCAGCCGGGCACTCGATATCGGCGTCGAATCGCGCGAACTGCTGTTCCGGCTGTTCGACCGCATGGTGATGGGCCACTACGCGCCCGTGCTGGAGAAGCTCGACGCCGCACTGGACCGCGAGGGCGTGCTGCCCGGCCTGACCTACGTGCCGATGCGCGTGCGTGCAACCGCACGCGAGCAGGCGCACGAGGCCGCGGCGAACGCCGCCCCGGGACAGGCGGCATCGCGCCCGCGGGCGCGCGGCACGGGAGAGGCCGCCCAGGGTGCTCCGGGCCCCGCTGCCGGCGCAGGCCGCCCCGCCGGCAACGGCGAGCGCGGCAGCCCGGCTGTCGACGGCCGCAGCACCGGCCATGCGGATGCGGGCGCGGCACACGGCCACGGCACAGGCGCGACGCACGCCGACCTGCAGCGCCCGCATACCGGCTGGATGGCCGAGACCAGCAGCGCCTTCGAGAACTCCGACGAGCAGGCCGACTACCAGGCCCTGCAGCAGCTGATGGCCGGGCGCCGCGCGTTGATCGGCAAGCTGCGGCCCGGGCAGGCCGCCAGCGCCGCGCCGCCACTCAGCACCGACGACGTGTTCCGTGCGCTGGGCACGCTGCAGGCCGCGCCCGAGGCGTCGCCACGCAACCTGATGGACATCCGCCAGTCCCTGCTCGCGCAGGCCCGGCAGAAGCGCGGCAAGGGCGCCAGCCTTTCGCAGCGCGACAACGACACCTTTGAACTGCTGCACATGCTGTACGGGCAGCTGGAAGGCGAGATCAGCCGCGACGCACCCGCCAGCGCCCTGCTCCGCCGGCTCCAGCTCCCGTTGCTGCGCGTCGCGCTCCAGGACCCGGCGTTCTTCGTGCGCGCCGCGCATCCGGCCCGGCAACTGCTCAATACCGTCGCCGAGACGGCGGCGAAATGGCTCGACAAGGACGATTTCGATCCACAGCTGTTGCCGCCGCTGCAACAGGCGGTCAGCCACGTCATCGACAAGTACGATGGCGACGACGCGGTGTTCGAGGATTCCAACCGCGCGCTGCAGGCGCATCTCCAGGCGCAGGTGCGCCGCGCCGAGATGCTGGAGCGTCGCCACGTCGAGGCGGCGCGCGGCAAGGAAAAGCTGGAAGTCGCGAAGCTGCGCGCCGGCAAGGCGCTCGCCGACATGCTCGGCGACCAGCGCATCCCGAAGTTCTCGCGCGCGCTGCTCAACCAGGCCTGGGCTGACGTGCTGACCCTCACCCTGCTCCGCCAGGGCGAGGATTCGCAGGAGTGGCAGGGCCAGCTGGACGCCACGCGGCGGATCATCCAGGCCTGCGGCCATGGCGCGGACGCGGCCGACCCCGCGTTGGCGACACATGTCGAGGGCGCGCTTTCGCAGGTCGGCTACCACGCCGAGGAAGCGGCGATCATCGCCAACCGCCTGACCAGCAGCCGCAGCGACGAGGACGATCCGGCGTCGCGCACCGAGCTGGCCATGAAGCTGAAGGCCAGGACGCGACTGGGCGAGGACAGCGCCCGCGCGCGCAGGCCGGATCTGCCGCCACGCACGCCGGAAGAACAGGCGCGCTACGAGCAGCTGCGGGTGATGCCGTTCGGCACGTTCATCGAGTTCGTGACCAACCAGCAGGGCGACGTGGTCCGCCGCCGCCTGTCGTGGTTCAGCCCGGTCACCGACAACGCCCTGTTCGTCAACCAGCGCGGCCAGCGGGTCGGCGAGCATTCGCTGGATGCGCTGGCGCGCATGATCGTGGCCGACCAGGCACGCATCGTCACCGCCGAGCGCGGCCGCCTGGTGGACCGCGCCTGGCAGGCGGCGATGCGTACCCTGCGCAGCTTTGCCGGCCGTGGCGACGCCCCGGCGATCACCGGGGACGGATTGCCATGATCAACGAGTTCCGCCGCGCCAAGCGCCGCAAGGCGCCCGACACCATCCTGGTCATGGATGCCATGACCGAGCGCGTGGTCGGCCGCATCGGCAACCTGTCCGAAACCGGCATGCTGCTGCTGGCCAACGAGGCACTGGTGGACGACGCGCTCTACCAGTTCCGCTTCGCGCTGCCGACGCCGGAGGGCGCCGACGCCAGCGTCGAGGTGGGCGCGCACCTGCTGTGGCGCGACCAGGCCAGCGCACCCGGCCAGGCGTGGACCGGCTTCCGCTTCATCGGCATGTCGGAGCCGCAGGTCGGTCGCCTGCGCGCCTGGATCGAGGCGCCGGGCAGCCACTACGAGTAGCCGTCGACCGGGCGGTCGCAGGGCGGCATCGCGGTCGATGCGGCAGAATACGGGTTCTTCCCGGAGCCGTCCCCCGCCATGTCCGTCGCCCTCGCCCCGCTGTACGCCGCCCACCTCGACACCCTGTTCGCACGCACCGCCGAAGCGCTCGGCCGTGGCGGCTTCGACCACCTGGTCGTGCCCAGTGGTACCCGGCATTACCAGGTGTTCGACGATCGCGACTATCCGTACGCGGTGAACCCGCAGTTCAAGGCCTGGGTACCGCTGCTGCGCAATCCCGGCAGCTGGCTCGTGGTCACGCCCGGCGCGCGGCCGAAGCTGGTGTACCTGCAGCCGCGCGACTACTGGCACGTGGTCCCCGAGGCGCCGTCCGGATACTGGGCGGAACACTTCGACATCGTGGTCATCCGCACGCCGGACGAGGCGCTCGAACACCTGCCGAGGAACGCCAGCCGCTGCGCGATCCTCGGCGAGCCCCAGAGCGCGCTCGGACGCTACGGTGCGTTCGCACCCAACAATCCGCAGCCGGTGCTGGATTACCTGGACTACCACCGCGCCTTCAAGACGCCGTACGAACTGGCGATGCTGCGCGAGGCTTCGCGCCTGGCCGTGCGCGGCCACCACGCCGCCGAGCGCGCGTTCCGTGCCGGTGCCAGCGAATTCGGCATCCACCTCGCCTATTGCCAGGCGGTGGGCCAGGACGCGGCGGAACTGCCCTACGGCAACATCGTGGCGCTCAACCGGAACGGCGCGGTGCTGCACTACACCGAACTCGACCGCCTGCCGCCCAAGCCGGTGCGCAGTTTCCTGCTCGATGCCGGCGCCGGCCATGGCGGCTACGCGGCCGACGTCACGCGCACCCACGCCGCGGATGGCGAAAGCGAGTTCCACGCCATGGTCATGGCCGTGGACACGGCGCAGCAGGCGATGTGCGCCCAGGTGCGCGCCGGATTCGATTACCGGCAGCTGCACCTCGATGCGCACCTGGCGCTGGCCGGGGTGCTTGGCGAGTTCGGCATCCTGAAGGTGTCCCCGGAGGAGGCTGTCGCCACCGGCGTCAGCGGCACGTTCTTCCCGCACGGCATCGGCCATGGGCTCGGCCTGCAGGTGCACGACGTCGCCGGGTTCGCGGCATCCGATGCCGGCGGCACCATCGACAAGCCGGAAGGCCACCCCTACCTGCGGCTGACGCGCGTGCTGGAGCCCGGCATGGTGGTGACCATCGAGCCGGGCCTGTACTTCGTCGACATGCTGCTCGAGGACCTGCGTGCTGGCGCGCACGCCGGGAGCGTCGACTGGGACCGCGTCGATGCGTTCCGCCCGTATGGCGGCATCCGCATCGAGGACAATGTGGTCTGCACCGACGGCGATCCGCGCAACCTGACCCGCGAGGCGTTCGCCGCCTGAGCGGCGCGCCTCAGGGCGCCATGAACGCTTCGATCTCGTCGGCACTGCGTGCCAGCCCGGCGGTCAGCACCTCGTGGCCGTCGCGGGTGATGGCCACGTCGTCCTCGATGCGGATGCCGATGCCACGCCACCTCGCCTCGACGCTGGTGTCGCCCGGCGGGATGTAGAGGCCGGGTTCGATGGTGAACACCATCCCCGGCTCGAGCAGCCGCGAGGCGCCCTCGATGCGGTAGTCGCCGACGTCGTGGACGTCGAGGCCGAGCCAGTGGCCGGTCTTGTGCGGATAGAAGCGCTTGTAGCCGCCGCCGGCCACGACATCCTCGTGCGTTCCCTGCAGCAGCCCGAGCGACAGCATGCCCTCCGCGAGCACATCGACGGCGGCATTGTGTCCGGCCTCGTATGGCACGCCCGGGCGCGCCTGCGCCAGTGCGGCCGCGTGGGCCGCGCCGACCAGGTCATGCAACGCGCGCTGCTCGCGACTGAAGCGGCCATCGGCCGGGAAGGTGCGGGTGATGTCGGCGGCGTAGCCGCGGTACTCGGCGCCGGCGTCGACCAGCACCAGGTCGCCACGGCGGATCGGCGCGTTGTTGTCGCGGTAGTGCAGGACGCAGGCGTTTGCGCCGGCGCCGACGATGCTGGAATACGCCGGCTCGGCACCCGCCGCGCGGAACACGCGCTCCAACTCGGCCTGCAGTTCGTACTCGCGCATGCCGGGGCGCACGGCGCGCATCACCGCCTGGTGCGCTTGCACGCTGACCTCGGCCGCGTGCCGCATCAGCCGCAGTTCCTCGGCGGTCTTGGCGAGGCGCATCTCGTCGAGCAGGTGGCCGAGTTCGAGGAACTCGTGCGGCGGCTGCGCGCCGTGGCGTACCTCCGCCCGCACCTGGTTGACCCAGCCAATCAGCTTCAGGTCGAAATCGGTATCCCGCCCGAAGTGGTAATAGACGCGGCGCCGCCCTTCGATGAGGCCGGGCAGGATCTCGTCGATGTCGTCGATCGGCCAGGCGTCATCGACGCCAAGCGCATCTACTGCGCCCTCGGGGCCGACACGCGGGCCATCCCAGGCTTCGCGTTCCGGGTGGCGTTCGCGGCAGAACAGCAGGCTCTCGCCGTGGCTGCGCCCGGGCACCATCACCAGCACCGCCTCGGGCTCGGCGAAACCGCTCAGGTACAGGACGTCGGAATCCTGGCGGTACGGGTAGTGCGTGTCGCGACTGCGCACGCGCTCGGGCGCGGCCGGCAGCACGAGGATCGCGTCGTCGCCCGCCAGGCGCATCAACTGGCGACGGCGCCGGGCGTAGGTCGCAGCAGTGATCCGGGGTGGGGAGGGCATGTTCGGCAGCGTCCGGGGCGACCGGGGCTGCCGGGCGCGGGCTTGTTCGTGACCGGTCAGTTGAGGCGACTGCGGTGGCGCGCGGCAAGCGCGCAGTCACCGTGCAGCAGCAGCGCGGCCACGCGCACGAACTCCTCGATCTCGGCCAGCGCCTGCTCGTCCTCTTCGTCGCCGTCGTCCTGCGCGCTTGCGCGTGCCAGCCGGGCGATGTCGGACAGCGCTTCGGCACCTTCCTCCGACAGCCTGGGGTCCTGCCCGGCCGCCAGCCCGAACGCGCCGACGAAACCCCGGCACCAGTCGAACAGCGCCCCGCTGCGCTCGGCGAGCGTGGCCTCCTCGCCCGGGGACACCAGCGCCAGGCCGAAATCGCGGTCCTCGAACTGTGCCGCGGTGACCTCGCGCATGCGGTCCAGCACGCCGCCGGGTGGGGGTGACGGCAGCGCGTCGTCCACCATGACCTTGGCCAACCAGTGGCCGCCACTGTCACCACCACCGGCAAGCCAGCCACAGAGGCTGCCGTGCAATTCGGGTGCGCTGGTGCCCAGCGACGCGTCGCGGCAGGCCTGTTCGATTTCAGGCAGGGTGGGAAGCGTTGCGGACATGGCAAGCACGGTCGGGGGGACGCCGCACTATACCGCCGTCGCCAAGCTTGTTGCCTCCCCGCCTGCGTGCCTACACTGCGAAGCTGCCGCGCGGGCCGCGAGGGGAAAACCGGCTTGACCATGCTCACCGACACGGGCTTCTTGATCGCGGCGCTGGTGGCGTTGCCGCTTGCCGTGGCCTGCGTGGCCCTGCTGCTCCGCCAGCGGCGCAACCAGGCCCATGTCGCGCAGCTGCGCGACCGCGAAGAGCGCTTCAAGATGGCCCTGTGGGCGACCGGCGAGCGCTACTGGGACATCCACCTGCCGACCAGGCAGCTGGTGCGCCTGCTGTTCGCACAGGAAGCCGGTGGCCAGTCGCGGGAGGTCTCGAGCACGACGCGTGACATCGCCGATGTGATCCATGGCGACGACCTGCCGCGTGTCGAGGAACTGATGCGCGCATACGTCGACGGCGCAACCGCGGAATTCGTGTCCGAGCACCGCGTCCGCTCCGATGGGCCCGGCGATGACTGGGTATGGGTGCGCGCCCGCGGCCGCGCGGTGGAACACGACGCCGGCGGTGCCATCGTCCGCGTCGCCGGCACCGCGCTGAACATCAGCAAGAGCCGCGACGTGGAGCGCGAACGCCAGATCGCCAGCGAAGTGCTGCGCAGCATGAACGAAGCGGTCACCGTACTCGACGGCGACTTCAACTTCATCTCGGTCAATCCGGCCTTCACCCGCATTACCGGCTATCAGGCCGCCGACGTCGCCGGCCGTGGCGCCGACCTGCTCGACAGCATGCAGCACGATCCGGCGTTCTACCGTCACATCCGCAGCCTGGTGGCCCGCGACGGCCGCTATTCCGGCGAGATGTGGCAGCGCCGCCGCGATGGCGAGGAGTTCCTGTGCGCCATAGAGGCGGCGACGGTCCTTGGCAGCGAAGCGGACGGCGAACGGCTGTACGTGTTCGTGCTCAATGACATCACGCTGCAGAAGCGCGCCGAACAGGAACTGCGCTACCTCGCCAATTTCGACACCCTGACCAACCTGCCCAACCGCTCGCTGCTGTCGGAGCGCCTGTCGCGCGCGATCGTGCGCGCGCGCCGCGAATCGTCGCGGATCGCGGTGCTGTTCCTGGACCTCGACCGCTTCAAGGACATCAACGATTCGCTCGGGCACGCCGCCGGAGACCGCATCCTGCGCGCGGCCGCGGCGCGCCTGCAGCAGACCGTCGGCCAGCACCACACCGTGGCGCGCCTGGCCGGCGATGAATTCACCGCGGTGCTGGAGAACCTGGAGGATGCCGACGAGGCGGACCGCGTCGCGCGCGAGATCATCATGTCGTTCGAGGCGCCGCTGATCCTCGACGACCGCCAGGAAGTCGCGGTGTCGCCTTCCATCGGCATCAGCCTGTACCCCGACCACGGCCAGGTCCCGACCGAGCTGCTCAAGCACGCGGACACCGCGATGTACCAGGCCAAGGCCGCGGGGCGCCGTACGTTCATGCGCTATGACGAGACGATGGAGGCGGCGATCCGGCAGCGCGCCACGCTCGCCGGCGCGTTGCGCAAGGTCCTCGACCGCAACGAACTGCGGGTGGCGTTCCAGCCGCGCCAGTCACTGGTCACCTCGCAGATCACCGGTGCCGAGGCGCTGCTGCGCTGGTACAGCCCCGAGCACGGCGAAGTGCAGCCGGCCGATTTCATCCCGCTGGCCGAGGAGAGCGGCATGATCCTCGAGATCGGCGAGTGGGTGCTGCGCGAGGCCTGCCTGGCGTTGCGCCGCTGGCACCAGCATGGCCTCACCGACCTCACGGTGGCGGTGAACGTGTCGGTGCTGCAGCTGTTGCGTGGCGATTTCCCCGATGTGGTCCGCCGCGTCCTCGACGACACCGGCGTGCCGCCTTCGGCGCTGGAGCTGGAGCTGACCGAAAGCGTGCTCATGGCCAACGCCGCACAGACCGTGGTCAAGCTGCAGGCGTTCCGCGAGCTGGGCGTGTCACTGGCGATCGACGATTTCGGCACCGGTTACTCGTCGCTGGCATACCTCAAGCGGCTGCCGATCACCACCATCAAGATCGACAAGACCTTCATCGCCGACCTGACTACAGACCCGGAGGACGCCGCCATCACCACCACGGTGATCGCGATGGCCCATTCGCTGGGGCTCAACGTGGTCGCCGAGGGCGTGGAGACGCGCGCCCAGGCGGACTTCCTCGCCCACCACAGCTGCGACGAGATCCAGGGATTCTGGTTGTCGCCGCCGCTCGAGGCGACCGCCTGCATGGCCTTCATCCGCAACCGGCGGCCGCCGGGCGGCAACGTGGTGCGCCTTTCCAGCGCCGCGCCTTGACCACCTACCCGCGCCTGCCTATCGTGCGCTGATGGAGACCCCCGACGTGATCGCGCAGTTGCAGCGGCTTGGCGAACGCTTCGACGAACTCGCCACGCGCGCGCGCCGGCTTGCCGAGGAGAACCGCAGCCTGCGCCAGCAGCATGAGCAGCTCGCCGGCGAGCGGTCCCAGCTGTTGACCCGGAACGAGCAGGCGCGCAGTCGCGTCGAGGCGATGATCGCGCGCCTGAAGTCGCTGGAGCAGCACACGTGAGCAGCAACGAGGCTGTTACCGTGCGCGTGCTCGACCGCGAGTACACCGTCGGCGTCGGCAGCGGCGAAGTCGAGGGCCTGATGTCCGCGGCGCGCCTGCTTGATACGCGCATGCGCGAGGCGCGCGGCGCCAACCGCATGGCCGCGGTCGACCGCGTCGCCGTACTCGCCGCGCTCAACCTCGCGCATGAACTCGAACAGCTGCGCGCCGCCAGTGAACATCGCGAGCACGAACTGGCGCGCGTGCTGTCGGTGCTGCAACTCAAGCTCGATAGCCTGCTGGATGCCTGAATTCGCGTGTCCGGTATCGTGCGGCGCCCGCGCATGAACGCGAACCGACAGGCGGATTCGCGGCGCGAAATCGGCACGCTATACTGCGCTCGCGTCCTCTGCCGTGTTCGACGGCGCGCTCAAACATACGCCTTGTCCCTTAATGACGACCACGGGGGCGCGACGGAAGCCTGGCGCGCATGTCCGCCCACGAGCGGAAAGCCCGAAGGCCGCCAAGCGTCCCCACTTGAACCCCGGGTTCAAGGTCGTTTGGCTCGCATCGGCATGGTGGAGGACGTATCTCTTTCTCCGGTCCCACGCGGCGCACCGGCGCCGCGCTCGCCGTGACCAACACCCGCGCGATCCTGCGTCGCGACGCGCGCGGCGCGCGACGGGGCGTACCGCCGCCGGCGCGCATCGGCGCCGCATCGGGTCTCGCGGAACAGCTGCTCGCCATGACGCCGACTTCGGCGCGCGTGGTCGCCGGCTACTGGGCCAGCGACGGCGAGATCCCGCTGCACTCCTGGCAGTTGCGCCTGCCTGCGCATTGCACCTACTGCCTGCCTCTGCTTCACGAAGACGGCCGGCTGCGTTTCGCGCCGTGGCGCGTGGGCGATCCGGTGGTGCCGAATCGCCACGGCATTCCCGAGCCGGACGTCGCCGCGGATGCGCTGCTGATGCCCGCGCAGCTTGATCTGGTCGTGGTGCCGCTGGTGGCGTTCGACGCGCGTTGCCATCGGCTGGGCATGGGCGGCGGCTGGTACGATCGCAGCTTCGCGTTCCGCCACCAGGCGCCCGCGCCTCCGTGGCTGGTGGGCGCCGCATTTGCGTTCCAGCAGTCGGCGGCCGACCTGCCGCGCGAAGACTGGGACGTGCAGCTCGACGCCGTCTGCACCGAACGCGCCACCCACCTCCGTCCCGCGGAAGCATCGTGACTGCACGCAAACGCTACTGGCTGATGAAGTCCGAGCCCGAAGACTTCTCGATCGACGACCTCGAGCGCGTCCGCACCGAGCCCTGGACGGGTGTCCGCAACTACCAGGCGCGCAATTTCATGCGTGATGGCATGAAACCCGGTGATGGCGTGCTGTTCTACCATTCGAACTGCGACGTGCCCGGGGTCTATGGCGTGGCCGAGGTCACCAGTGCGCCGTATCCGGATCCCACCCAGTTCGAGCGCAAGTCGAAGTACTTCGACCCCAAGGCCAGCCATGAAGAGCCGCGCTGGATGCTGGTCGACGTCGGTTTCGTGCGCAAGCTTGCCGGCCCTGTTTCGCTTGACGCCATCCGCGGCCAGGCGGAGGGGCTGGGCGAGGACTTCGCCCTGATCCGCAAGGGCACCCGCCTGTCGGTACTGCCCGTGACCGCGGCACAATGGAAAATCATCCTGTCCCTGGAACCATGATGTCCGAAGGCAAGCGCCGGGCCGGCGAGAAGGCCATTGAATTCGTGGAAGACGGCATGGTCGTCGGAGTCGGCACCGGATCCACGGTGGCGTACTTCATCGATGCGCTGGCCGGCATCAGGCATCGCATCGCCGGTGCGGTCTCAAGCTCGGAGCAGAGCAGCGAGCGGCTGCGTGGCCACGGGATCGACGTGCTCGACCTCAATGCCTGCGGCCCGATCCCGCTGTATGTCGACGGCGCCGACGAATGCGACCGGGACAGGCACCTGATCAAGGGCGGCGGCGCGGCGCTCACGCGTGAAAAGATCATCGCCGAAGCTGCGAAGACATTCGTCTGCATCATCGATCCGTCGAAGGAAGTCGATGTGCTGGGGCGCTTTCCGCTCCCGATCGAAGTGATCCCCATGGCACGCAGTCTGGTAGCGCGGGAAATCGTCGCGAGCACTGGCGGCCATCCGGTCTGGCGCCAGGATGTGCGGACAGACAATGGCAACTGGGTGCTCGACATCCATGGCCTGGCGATCACCGACCCGGTGGCGCTCGAGCGCGAACTCAACCAGATTCCGGGCGTGGTCAGCGTGGGGCTGTTCGCCCGGCGCGCCGCCGACGTGGTGATCGTGGGCGGCGACCCGGTCCTGGTTCGCTGACAGGTATTCCCGCTAGCCGCAGCCCGGGGACTGCGGAAAAGCGTCCTCTCAGGCCCCGACATCCTCGTCGTAGGCCACAGTGATGTAATGCAGCGCGGCACCCGGGGTGAGCATGCACTGCACCGCGGGCTGGTAGATCAGCTCCGGACCACCTGCGATCTCGCTGGGCTCCCACGGCAGTGGTGTGCCGACCGTCCCGGCAAACATGCTGACCGACTTGGTTCGATAGACCGCATCCGACTGGTCACCCAGCTGACTCCCTTCCACGAACGTGCAGCTCACGTTGGCGGTCGCCGAGCCGACATTGCCCACGTGGGCCACCAGCCTCGTTGCGCCTCGCCCACCGGCACGTGGATCACCGCGGAACGTGCACGTCACGAATGACGGGCCCGCGCCTTCGTTCACGAGGCCGAGGGGCCGCGCGCGCAGCGACTCTGCGTGCTGTGACAGCGCGGGTTGGCAGATTCCTGCCGCGCCCTGGATGTCATAGCGGTAGATCTCAGCGGCTGACAGCGAGTTGGATGCAGGAACCGCGGCCAGGAGGGCGAGGGATGCGGCGATCAAGGCGGGTCGCAGCCCGCAAGACTCAGGCGCCGACATCTTCGTTGTACTCGCGACCGGTGTACTGGATGGTGGACGACGGAGGCAGGATGCAGCTGAGCGACGGGCGATCGATGCCCGACGGCTTGGCATTCGAGACTTCCGAAGGAACCCAGGTGAGCTCCGCGCCGGCACCCGGTGCGATGCTGACGGTCTTTGGCACATAGACCGCGTAGATAGAAACACCCGTCTGGTGCCCGTTCACCAGCGTGCACGTGTAGTCCTTGGCGGTGGTTCCGTTGTTGGTGATCGCGACGTACAGCCGCTTCGAGCCGCGGACCGAGTCCTGGTGGTCGTCGCCCTGCCAGTTGCAGGTCACGAAGATCTGGCCTTCGGACTCGTTGGCCAGGCCCAGCGGGCGGTATCGGGTCCCGGCGGCGAACGCCGCGGTCGCGGCCTTGCACATGCCGGAGGCACCCTGCACATCCACGCGAGGCAATTCGGCCGCACCGGCCGCCGCCGCACTGGCAACAAGGGCG
Source organism: Luteimonas sp. MC1825 (assembly GCF_014764385.1). Lineage (NCBI taxonomy): Bacteria > Pseudomonadati > Pseudomonadota > Gammaproteobacteria > Lysobacterales > Lysobacteraceae > Luteimonas > Luteimonas sp. MC1825. The sequence continues at coordinate 2,418,013 of NZ_CP061714.1, forward strand.
AGGAACACCGGGGTCAACAAGTTGCGGGCACGGCGCATGAGCATCAAGTCCAATCAACAGGGAGCCGCACACGTTAACCGAGCAACGCACGCCAGGCAAGGAGCAAACACCATCCGGCGCACAAAGAAAAACCCCGCAGCCGAGGGCTGCGGGGTTTTGGGGTAAAAACCCTGGCGATGACCTACTCTCGCATGCTAGATGCACACTACCATCGGCGCATGTACGTTTCACTTCCGAGTTCGGAATGGGATCGGGTGGTTCCATACAGCTATTGTCACCAGGGAGAGGGTGGAGGGTCGCGGGCCGGTGTATTGGCTTCACGCGCACACGCTCTCGTTGGTTGCCTCCGAGCGTACCTGCAAGCAGGTGCGCCTTTGGCGAATAAATAAGGACGTAGCGAACTTTTGTGCCGAACATCGACGCGTCGTCGAGTCCAAGGCCACTTGAGGTTATATGGTCAAGCCACACGGATCATTAGTACAGGTTAGCTCAACACATTGCTGTGCTTACACACCCTGCCTATCAACCACCTAGTCTTGATGGTTCCTTTAGGGGGCTTGTGCCCCGGGAGATCTCATCTTGAGGCGCGCTTCCCGCTTAGATGCTTTCAGCGGTTATCGCTTCCGAACATAGCTACCCGGCAATGCCACTGGCGTGACAACCGGAACACCAGAGGTTCGTCCACTCCGGTCCTCTCGTACTAGGAGCAGCCCCTCTCAAATCTCCAACGCCCATGGCAGATAGGGACCGAACTGTCTCACGACGTTCTGAACCCAGCTCGCGTACCACTTTAAATGGCGAACAGCCATACCCTTGGGACCGACTACAGCCCCAGGATGTGATGAGCCGACATCGAGGTGCCAAACACCGCCGTCGATATGAACTCTTGGGCGGTATCAGCCTGTTATCCCCGGAGTACCTTTTATCCGTTGAGCGATGGCCCTTCCATACAGAACCACCGGATCACTAAGTCCTACTTTCGTACCTGCTTGATCCGTCGATCTTGCAGTCAAGCACGCTTATGCCTTTGCACACAGTGCGCGATGTCCGACCGCGCTGAGCGTACCTTCGAGCTCCTCCGTTACTCTTTGGGAGGAGACCGCCCCAGTCAAACTACCCACCATACACGGTCCCCGATCCGGATAACGGACCTAGGTTAGAACGTCAAGCACGACAGGGTGGTATTTCAAGGTTGGCTCCACCCCAGCTAGCGCCAGGGTTTCACAGCCTCCCACCTATCCTACACAGACGAACTCAACGTTCAGTGTAAAGCTATAGTAAAGGTTCACGGGGTCTTTCCGTCTTGCCACGGGAACGCTGCATCTTCACAGCGATTTCAATTTCACTGAGTCTCGGGTGGAGACAGCGCCGCTGTCGTTACGCCATTCGTGCAGGTCGGAACTTACCCGACAAGGAATTTCGCTACCTTAGGACCGTTATAGTTACGGCCGCCGTTTACTGGGGCTTCGATCAAGAGCTTCGCCTTGCGGCTGACCCCATCAATTAACCTTCCAGCACCGGGCAGGCGTCACACCCTATACGTCCACTTTCGTGTTTGCAGAGTGCTGTGTTTTTGATAAACAGTCGCAGCGGCCTGGTATCTGCGGCCCTCATTCGCTCAGCTGCGCATGCAGCCACGAACAAGGGCGTACCTTCTCCCGAAGTTACGGTACCATTTTGCCTAGTTCCTTCACCCGAGTTCTCTCAAGCGCCTGAGAATTCTCATCCTACCCACCTGTGTCGGTTTACGGTACGGTCTGCACAAGCTGAAGCTTAGGAGCTTTTCCTGGAAGCGTGGCATCAGTCACTTCGTCCTAATGGACTCGTCTCGCTGCTCGGTGTTGATGACCCCCCGGATTTGCCTAAGGGATCCACCTACCTGCTTTCCCCGGGACAACCAACGCCCGGTAGACCTAGCCTTCTCCGTCCCTCCATCGCACTTGTGCGAGGTGCAGGAATATTAACCTGCTTCCCATCGACTACGCATTTCTGCCTCGCCTTAGGGGCCGACTCACCCTGCGTCGATTAACGTTGCGCAAGGAAACCTTGGGCTTTCGGCGTGGGGGCTTTTCACCCCCATTATCGTTACTCATGTCAGCATTCGCACTTCCGATACCTCCAGCAGACTTTTCAATCCACCTTCGCAGGCTTACGGAACGCTCCTCTACCGCGCATCACAAAGTGATGCACCCCAAGCTTCGGTTCACTGCTTAGCCCCGTTAAATCTTCCCCGCAGACCGACTCGACCAGTGAGCTATTACGCTTTCTTTAAAGGATGGCTGCTTCTAAGCCAACCTCCTGGCTGTCTGTGCCTTTCCACATGGTTTTCCACTTAGCAGTGAATTTGGGACCTTAGCTGTGGGTCTGGGTTGTTTCCCTTTTCACGACGAACGTTAGCACCCGCCGTGTGTCTCCCGCATAGTCTGTCTTGGTATTCGGAGTTTGCCATGGGTTGGTAAGTCGCAATGACCCCCTAGCCATAACAGTGCTCTACCCCCAAGAAGATTCGTGCGAGGCGCTACCTAAATAGCTTTCGAGGAGAACCAGCTATCTCCGGGTTCGATTAGCTTTTCACTCCTAATCACAGCTCATCCCCGTCTTTTGCAACAGACGTGGGTTCGGGCCTCCAGTTGATGTTACTCAACCTTCACCCTGGCCATGACTAGATCACCCGGTTTCGGGTCTACTGCCCGCGACTATGCGCCCTTATCAGACTCGGTTTCCCTTCGCCTCCCCTATACGGTTAAGCTCGCCACGAACAGTAAGTCGCTGACCCATTATACAAAAGGTACGCAGTCACCCCGAAGGGCTCCTACTGCTTGTACGCACACGGTTTCAGGATCTATTTCACTCCCTTCACCAGGGTTCTTTTCGCCTTTCCCTCACGGTACTGGTTCACTATCGGTCGGTCAGGAGTATTTAGCCTTGGAGGATGGTCCCCCCATGTTCAGACAGGGTTTCACGTGCCCCGCCCTACTCATTTTTCATCGACAAGGCCCTTTCGAATACAGGGCTATCACCTTCTATGGCCAGTCTTTCCAGACTGTTTTTCTAGAACCAAGTCGACTTTTGGGCTGCTCCCCGTTCGCTCGTCGCTACTAGGGGAATCTCGGTTGATTTCTTTTCCTCCGGGTACTTAGATATTTCAGTTCCCCGGGTTCGCCTTGCATGGCTATGTATTCACCATGCAATACTCCTTGCGGAGTGGGTTTCCCCATTCGGACATTGCCGGATCAAAGCTTGTTGCCAGCTCCCCGACACTTTTCGCAGGCTACCACGTCCTTCATCGCCTCTGACCGCCAAGGCATCCACCGTGTGCGCTTATTCACTTGACCATATAACCCCAAGTCGCCTCGGAGCCATATGACGCCCATGCGTACAAAGCATGGACATGAATATAACCACTCAATTTATTAGGACCTCGAGGGTCCCGCCTTAGCCTCTACGACACGTCTGGATATTCGTCTCAAACGCTCGCTACGTCCTTGGTTTTAAAAGAACACGGAACGGCCACGATGCCGATCCGATTCAAATCTATATAAGTATGCGCAATCAAACATCCAGGAATGGTGGGTCTGGGAGGACTCGAACCACCGGCCTCACCCTTATCAGGGGTGCGCTCTAACCACCTGAGCTACAGACCCGATTCGTTTCCTGCCAGATGGTGGAGCCAGTCGGGATCGAACCGACGACCCCCTGCTTGCAAAGCAGGTGCTCTCCCAGCTGAGCTATGGCCCCGAAACGGGGTCGGTTCCTGGCCATTGGCCGGAACTCCTGGATGCAGGTCACTTGTGCGGACGCCTGACAGGCAATTACCTGTCTTTATGTCTCTAAAGGAGGTGATCCAGCCGCACCTTCCGATACGGCTACCTTGTTACGACTTCACCCCAGTCATCTGCCACACCGTGGCAAGCGCCCTCCCGAAGGTTAAGCTACCTGCTTCTGGTGCAACAAACTCCCATGGTGTGACGGGCGGTGTGTACAAGGCCCGGGAACGTATTCACCGCAGCAATGCTGATCTGCGATTACTAGCGATTCCGACTTCACGGAGTCGAGTTGCAGACTCCGATCCGGACTGAGATTAGGTTTCTGGGATTGGCTTGCCCTCGCGGGTTTGCAGCCCTCTGTCCTAACCATTGTAGTACGTGTGTAGCCCTGGCCGTAAGGGCCATGATGACTTGACGTCATCCCCACCTTCCTCCGGTTTGTCACCGGCGGTCTCCTTAGAGTTCCCACCATTACGTGCTGGCAACTAAGGACAAGGGTTGCGCTCGTTGCGGGACTTAACCCAACATCTCACGACACGAGCTGACGACAGCCATGCAGCACCTGTCTCACGGTTCCCGAAGGCACCAAACCATCTCTGGTAAGTTCCGTGGATGTCAAGGCCAGGTAAGGTTCTTCGCGTTGCATCGAATTAAACCACATACTCCACCGCTTGTGCGGGCCCCCGTCAATTCCTTTGAGTTTCAGTCTTGCGACCGTACTCCCCAGGCGGCGAACTTAACGCGTTAGCTTCGATACTGAAGACTCAATTGTCCCCAACATCCAGTTCGCATCGTTTAGGGCGTGGACTACCAGGGTATCTAATCCTGTTTGCTCCCCACGCTTTCGTGCCTCAGTGTCAGTACAGGTCCAGATGGCCGCCTTCGCCACGGATGTTCCTCCCGATCTCTACGCATTTCACTGCTACACCGGGAATTCCGCCATCCTCTACCGTACTCTAGCCTGCCAGTATCCAATGCAATTCCCAGGTTGAGCCCAGGGCTTTCACATCAGACTTAACAAACCACCTACGCACGCTTTACGCCCAGTAATTCCGAGTAACGCTTGCACCCTTCGTATTACCGCGGCTGCTGGCACGAAGTTAGCCGGTGCTTATTCTTTGGGTACCGTCAGAACAACCGGGTATTAACCGATTGCTTTTCTTCCCCAACAAAAGAGCTTTACAACCCAAGGGCCTTCTTCACTCACGCGGCATGGCTGGATCAGGCTTGCGCCCATTGTCCAATATTCCCCACTGCTGCCTCCCGTAGGAGTCTGGACCGTGTCTCAGTTCCAGTGTGGCTGATCATCCTCTCAGACCAGCTACGGATCGTCGCCTTGGTGGGCCTTTACCCCACCAACTAGCTAATCCGACATCGGCTCATCTATCTGCGCGAAGCCCGAAGGTCCTCCGCTTTCACCCGTAGGTCGTATGCGGTATTAGCGTAAGTTTCCCTACGTTATCCCCCACAAATAGGCAGATTCCGATGTATTCCTCACCCGTCCGCCACTCGCCACCCATAAGAGCAAGCTCTTACTGTGCTGCCGTTCGACTTGCATGTGTTAGGCCTGCCGCCAGCGTTCACTCTGAGCCAGGATCAAACTCTTCACTTAAGTTTTTCGGTCCGACCCGAAGGTCTCGCCAATGCTTTGAGTGCAGAAGTCGAACCGGAGCTCAAATCACTCGCTTGCATTTCTGCATTTGAATCATTCTTTGCTCTTGTTACGAACATCTACAAATGGACAGTCATCCACTTGCCAGACGCCCGCACAAGTCACCTGCGCATACTTTCAAAGATCCTGGGAGAGGCCTCAGCGCCTTTTCCCGTGCCTCGTCGTTTCCGCCGAGGTGAGCCGCACATTGTAGCGTGTTTTTCGTTTCCGTCAACACCGTGTGAGGTGTTGATTTCAACCTCGTCTGTCTTCGTGGCCCGAAGGCCTTTCCGTCAACCGAGCCGCACATCTTACCGCGTTTTTCGTTTCCGTCAACACCCTGTGAGGTGCCGATTTCAACCTCGTTTGCCGTCGTGGCCCGGAGGCCTTTCCGTCAAGCGAGCCGCACATATTAGCGCGGTTTCCGCTTCCGTCAACACCCTGTGAGGGGTTGATTTCAGCCTCCCTTGTCTTCGTGGCCCGGAAGCCGTTCCGTCAGGGGAGCCGCACATATTAGCGCGGTTTCGAAGAACGTCAACACCGTGTGAAGCCGTTTCTTTCGTCCCCGCCCTGGTGTGCCGGCGTGTGCCGGCCGCTCCTTGGCGGGGCGCGCATTGTGCAGCGCGGCGGAAGCTTTGGGAAGGGGCAAAAGCGAAGTTTTTCGCAAGCGGTGCACTTGACCCTCACGCGTCGCTGGCAGATGTTGGCCTCCACTCCGCTTTCAGGGCGAAGACGCCATGCGTCAGCTGTTCACAGCGTCACTTGTCGCATTCATGTCATTGCTCACGACTGCCTGCGCGAGCTCCAGCGCCTGGGTGGAGCTTGCCGGCGAGCGGATTGCCGTGGAAATTGCCGATGACGACGAGGAACGCGCGCGTGGCCTGATGTTCCGTGACACCCTGGCCGACGGCCACGGCATGCTGTTCATCCATGAACGCGAGGAGCGCCAGGCGTACTGGATGAAGAACACGCGGATCGCGCTGGACATCCTGTACTTCGATGCCTCGCTGCGGCTCGTCTCCCAGCAGCGCGATGTCCCCCCCTGCTCCGCCGGCGACCGTTGCCCGCCCTATCCGAGCAGCAAGCCGGCGCGCTATGTGCTCGAACTCAATGCCGGCGAGGCACGGCGCATGGACCTGCAGGATGGCGCGTTGCTGCGCCTGGGCCCCGGCGTGGGCGAGGCGCCCTGAGTTCCTGTCAGGCGACGATCATCTCGAAATCGTCCTTGGTCACACCGCAGTCCGGGCATGTCCAGGTGTCCGGAACATCGTCCCAGCGCGTGCCCGGCGCGATGCCCTCCTCGGGAATCCCCACGGCCTCGTCATAGATGAACCCGCACACGACACACATCCAGGTGCGGTAGGCAGTCTGCGTGGCGACGTCGTTCATCGGATAATGCGCTTGGCTGGAGGAATCCGGCATTGTCCCACCCGCGGCTTGTGACAGGAAGCCGCGCCACGGCGCATTGCCGAGCACCGGAGCAGCGCATTGCGAGGCCTTTACCTCATCACACCCGACGACATCGACACACCGCGGCTGGTCGCGCGCGTCGCCGCGGTGTTGCCCGGCGCCGCCCTGCTGCAGTACCGCAACAAGGCGGCCGACGCGCCATTGCGGCGCGAACAGGCGATGGCACTCCTGCAGCTTTGCCGTCAGCTCGGCGTTCCGCTGCTGGTCAACGACGACTGGCGTCTCGCGGCCGAGATCGGCGCCGATGGCGCGCACCTCGGCGGTGGCGACGGCGCGATCGGCGAGGCACGCGCGGCGCTGGGCGCAGGGGCGATCCTCGGTGCGTCCTGTTATGGCGAGCTCACGCGCGCCGGGGCCGCGGCCACAGCGGGTGCCAGCTACGTCGCGTTCGGCGCCTTCTTCCCGTCGACAACCAAACCGGGTGCGCCCCGTGCGGATCCCGCACTCCTGGCCCAGGCGGCAGCACTCGGCCTGCCGCGTGCCGCGATCGGCGGCATCACCCCCGACAATGCGCGGCAGCTGGTCGACGCCGGCGCGGACCTGCTGGCGGTGATCGGCGCGGTGTTCGACGCCGCCGACCCCGTTTGCGCCGCGCAGCGCCTGCGCGCCTGCTTTGAACCCGCATCCGCGTCCGGCACCCGCCACGCGCATGCACCGCCACATTTGCAGACAAGGACCCCATGATGAAGACCGACCGCTCCCAAGCCCTGTTCACCCGCGCGCGCGCACTGATGCCCGGCGGCGTGAACTCGCCGGTGCGCGCGTTCCGCTCGGTGGGGGGCGAACCGTTCTTCGCCGCGCGTGCCGAGGGCGCGCATATCGAGGACGTCGACGGCAACCGCTACATCGACTATGTCGGCTCCTGGGGCCCGATGGTGGTCGGCCACAACCATCCGGCGGTCCTCGAGGCCGTGGTGCGCACCGCGCGCGACGGCCTGTCGTTCGGCGTGCCCAATGCCCTCGAGGTGACCATGGCCGAAACGTTGACCCGGCTGGTGCCATCGATGGACATGGTGCGCATGGTGAATTCGGGCACCGAAGCGACGCTTTCGGCGATACGCCTGGCGCGCGGCGCCACCGGCCGCAGCCGGATCGTGAAGTTCGAGGGTTGCTACCACGGCCACGGTGACTCGTTCCTGGTCAAGGCCGGCAGCGGCGCGCTGACCCTCGGCGTGCCGGACTCGCCGGGCGTACCCAAGGCGCTGGCCGACCTCACCCTCACCCTGCCCTACAACGACTTCGACGCCGCGACCGCGCTCTTTGACGCCTGCGGCGATGACATCGCCGGCCTGATCGTGGAGCCGGTGGTCGGCAATGCCAACTGCCTGCCGCCGCGCCCGGGGTTCCTGCAGCACCTGCGCAGGCTGTGCACGCGCCACGGCGTGGTGCTGATCTTCGACGAGGTGATGACCGGGTTCCGCGTCGCCCTCGGCGGCGCGCAGGCGCGTTACGGAGTCGCCGCGGATCTGAGCACCTTCGGCAAGGTGATCGGCGGCGGCATGCCGGTGGGGGCCTACGGCGGGCGCCGCGACCTGATGGAGCTGATCGCGCCTGCCGGCCCCGTCTACCAGGCCGGGACGCTGAGCGGAAACCCGGTGGCGATGGCCGCGGGCCTTGCGATGCTCGGGCTCGTGCAGGCACCGGGCTTCCACGACGCGCTCGAGCGTCGCACCAACCTGCTCTGCGATGGCCTTGAAGAGGCGGCGCGCGATGCCGGCGTGGCGTTCACCACCCAGCGCGTCGGCGGCATGTTCGGGATGTTCTTCAGCAGCGAACAGGTCGACACCTACGCGCAGGCCATGGCCTGCGATCGCGAGGCCTTCAACCGCTTCTTCCACGCTATGCTGGAGCGTGGCGTGTACCTGGCGCCGTCGGCGTTCGAGGCCGGCTTCATGTCCGCGGCGCACGACGACGCGGTGATCGCGGCGACGATTGCCGTCGCACGCGAGGCGTTCGCCGCCGCCAGGGGCTGAGTCGACGCAGCGGCACCGCCGGGGCCAGGACGCACAGCGGGCGCCGGGGCCGGGCGCGCACCCGGGTGCAGCTGCGCACCCGCTCCGTCAGGCCGCGTGGATCTCGCGCAGCGCCGCGCCCAGCCGCTGCAGTCCGTCCGCCACCTCTTCGTCGTTGATGTTCAGCGACGGCACGAAGCGCAACACATCCGGGCCCGCCTGCAGCAGCAGCAGGCCATGTACGGCGGCGCGGTCAAGGATCTCGCCGGCACGCCCGACGAAGGCCGGCGCCAGCACCGCGCCCAGCATCAGCCCGCGGCCGCGGATCGCAGCGAACAGGCCGCGGCCGTCGTCGAGCGCGGCCAGACCAGCACGCAGCGCCAGTGACTGCCGTTCGACATTGGCTGCAATGTCCGCCGAGGCCAGCTTGCGCAGCGCCACGCGCGCCACCGCTGCTGCCAGCGGATTGCCGCCAAAGGTGGTGCCGTGGTCGCCGAACTGCATCGCTTCGGCCACTCTGTGGCCAGCCAGCATCGCGCCGATCGGAAATCCGCCGCCCAGCGCCTTGGCCAGGGTGACGATGTCCGGCACCACATGGTCCTGCCAATGCGCGAACAGCGCGCCGGTGCGGCCCATGCCGCACTGGATCTCGTCGAGCACAAGCAGCGCGTCGTGGCGGTCGCACAGCGCGCGCACCGCCTGCAGGAAGCCGGGCGCCGCCGGCATCACCCCGCCCTCGCCCTGGATCGGTTCGAGCAGGACCGCGGCCACGTCGCCGCCGGCCATGGCCGATTCCAGCTGCGCGATGTCGTTGAAGTCGACGTAGCGGAACCCGCCCGGCAGCGGCTCATAGCCTGCCTGGTACTTCGGCTGTGCGGTGGCGGTGACCGCGGCCAGCGTGCGCCCGTGGAAACTGCCGCGGAAGCTGACGATCACCCGCCGGTCGGGCGCACGCCCCTGCGCACTGGCCCATTTGCGCACCAGCTTGATCGCGGCCTCGTTGGCCTCAGCACCCGAGTTGCACAGGAACACCCGTTCGGCGAAGCGCGAGGCCTCCACCAGCTCCTGCGCCAGGCGCAGCGGCGGCTCGCTGTGGAAGATGTTGCTGGTGTGCCAGAGCTTGCCGGCCTGCTCGACCAGCGCGGCGACCAGGTCGGGGTCGTTGTGGCCCAGGCCACACACGGCGATGCCGGCGGCGAAATCCACGTAGTCGCGGCCGTCGCGGTCCCACAGCCGCGCGCCCTGCCCACACTCCAGCACCACCTGCCGCTGGCGGTACACCGGCAGGTAGTGGCGCTCGCCGAGCGCGATCAGGTCGTGTGATGCGGCGGGGTCGGAGGTGTGTGCCATGGCGGTCAGTCCAGGAACAGGTCGGGCAGCAGCGGCTGGGAGGGATCGGAGGCGTAGCGGTCGAAGCCGGTTGCGCCGGCCTCGCGCAGCACCTCCTCGTCGATCAGGAACTCGCCGTGGAAGCCGCGGGCCTCGCGCACCAGCACGGCATGCGCGGCGTCGGCCACGATCTCCGGGCTGCGGCCGTTGGCCAGCTCCACGCCCGGGATCATGTTCAGCGCATCGGTGGCGATGATGGTGCGCGGCCACAGCGCATTGACCGCCACGCCCTGCGGGCCGAATTCGGCGGCAAGGCCCAGGGTCACGAAGCTCATGCCCATCTTGGCCAGGGTGTAGCCGGTGTGCGGACCCCACCACTTCGGATCCAGCGACGGCGGCGGCGCGAGCGTGAGGATGTGCGGGTTCGGCGCTTCGAGCAGGTACGGCAGGCAGGCCTGCGCGCACAGGAAGCTGCCGCGCGCGTTGACCTGCTGCATGAGGTCGAAGCGCTTCATCGGCGTATCCAGCGTGCCGCGCAACCAGATCGCGCTGGCGTTGTTCACCAGGATGTCGACGCCGCCGAAGGTGTCGACCGTGGCCGCTACCGCGGCGCGCACCTGGTCCTCCTCGCGGATGTCGCATTTCAGCGCCAGCGCCTGGCCGCCCGCAGCGGTGACCGCCGTGGCCGCGGTATGGATGGTGCCGGGCAAACGTGGATTGGCGACATCGGACTTGGCGGCGATGGCGATGTTGGCGCCGTCGCGCGCGGCGCGCAGCGCGATGGCCAGGCCGATGCCGCGCGAGGCGCCAGTGATGAACAGGGTTTTTCCGGCGAGGGTGTGCATGCGGGATCTCGTTGCTGCGGGTGTGGATCAGGGCTTGGGGCCCTGGCCTTCGTTGTCTTCCCACTTCAGGAGCCGTCGGGTGACGAAGCGGTACACCGGCTTGCCGCTGGCGAACCAGGCGTCGCGCAGCCAGGAGGTGCGCTTCAGTAGGCGCCGCTCGACGGGCGTGATCCGGGCGGGACAATAGGTGCGCTTGTGCTTGAGGAGATGGCGCAGGTCCTCGCGCGCGAGCAGGCGCATCCAGCGCGAGCGCGGCGCACCACGCACGGCAAGCTGGAAGTCGATGACCGCGGGCGTGCCGTCGGCGCGCACCAGCCAGTTGGCTTCCTTGGCGAGGTCGTTGTGGGCAACGCCATGGCGATGCAGCGTCTGCAGCAGGCGGCGCGCGCGGCGGAAATACGCGATGTCGCCATGCGGCGGGCGCTGGTACATCGCCGCACCGTCCATGTAGCTGCGGTCGAGCATGCGGCCGTCCCAGCCCAGGAGCTGCGGCACCGCGTCCATCCCGGCCACGGCGACGAGCCCGCGCGCCTCGCGCCGCGCAAGCCACCACGCCGGCAAGCGCAGCCACGCCGGCACGTGGCGCAGGTCGCGGCGCACGAAGCATCCGGCCGCGCCCCGCATCAAGGCGATGCGGCCGAAGCTGTCGGCCTTGAGGGCCTGGATCTCGATGGCGTCACGGCGGTCCATCGACACATTGTAGGCGGCGCGACCGTCGCCACCGGCTGCCATAATGCCGCCGGTGACTGCCTGGTTCGACAGCATCGTGACCTGGATCGGCGCCCACCCGGTGGCCGCGGGCTGGGTGATCTTCGCCATCGCGTTCTGCGACGCGGTGATCGTGCTGGGCGCCATCGTGCCGGCGCTGCCACTGATGTTCGCGATCGGCGTGCTGATCGGCCTGGGCGAGATTTCCGGCCCCTACGCGGTGGCCTGCGCGGCCCTCGGCGCCTTCATCGGGGACGGCACCAGCTTCTGGATCGGACGCCGCTGGGGCCCACAGCTGCGCACGGTGTGGCCGTTCCGCAAGTACCCGCAGCTGCTCGACCGCGGCGAACAGCTGTTCCGGCGCAATGCCATCAAGGCGATCTTCATCGCCCGCTACGTCGGCCCGGTGCGGCCGTTCGTGCCCGCCATCGCGGGCATGGCGCACATGGCCTTGCGGCGCTACATCCCGGCGAGCGCGATCGCCGCGGCCAGCTGGGCGCTGCTGTTCCTGATCCCGGGCTGGCTGCTGGGCGAGGCCTATGACGCCGTGGCCGCGGTGGCCGACCGCCTGGCGATCGTGATCGGCGCCCTGCTGGTGGCCATCGCCGCCGCCTGGGCGGGGGTGCTCTACACCTACCGCTGGTTTGCCCGGCATGCGGATTCGCTGCTGGCGCGCGCGCTGCGCTGGACCAGCGCGCACCCGCGGCTCGGGCGCTATGCCGTGGCACTGATCTCGCCGCAGCGACCGGAGTCCGCATCGCTCGCGCTGCTCGCCGCCTGCCTGCTGGCGATCGGCGTGGCCTGGTTCGCGCTGCTGGCCACGATGCTGGCGCGCGGCGGCCCCTTGTTGCTCGACCTGCGCGTGCATGACGCGATGTACGCGCTGCGCAATCCGCTGGCCGACCGGCTCATGGCCGGGCTGGCGTCGATCGGCGATCCGTCGGTGCTGGCGTGGCCGGTGGCGCTGGTGACGCTGTGGCTGCTGTGGCGGCGGCGCTGGATGGCCGCCACCCACTGGATGGCGGCGCTGGCCTTCGGCCTGGCCCTGACCGCGGCGCTGGAGGCGGCGATCGACATGCCGCGCCCGCCGACCGCGCTCAGCGGCTTCGGGTTTCCCTCGGTGGGCCTGACCATGGTCACCATCACCTTCGGATTCTTCGCGGTGCTGATCGCGCGCGAGCTGCCCGGGCGGCAGCGGGTGTGGCCGTACCTGGTCTCCGGCGCGGTGGTCGCGGTCCTTGGCTTCGCGCGCCTGTACCTCGGTGCGCACTGGCTGACCGACCTGGTCGGCGGGATGCTGCTGGGCATCATGTGGCTGCTGGTGCTGGGCATCGCCTATCGGCGCCACGTGGCGCGGTCGTTCTGGATGCGTCCGCTGGCGGCCCTGTTCTACGGCGCGTTCATGGTGGCGGCGCTGTGGCACGCGCCGCGCGCGGTCGACCCGCTGCTCGCCAAGTTCGCACCGCTGCAGGCGCCAGCCACGCTCGATGCCGCGGCATGGTGGCAGGACGACTGGGCCACGTTGCCGTCGCAACGCAAGGAACGCGACGCCAGTCTTCGCTGGCCGCTGGACGTGCAGCTGGCCGGGCCGCTGGCCCCGGTGGCGGCACGCCTGCGCGCGCGCGGCTGGGTGGTGCAGGAGCAGGCCGACTGGAAGGACACCCTGCGCCTGCTCGACGACGACACCGCGCCACACGCACAGAAGGTGCTGCCGGCCACCTACGACGCGCTCGCCGAATCGCTGCTGATGCGGCGCAGGGTCGGCCCCGACCGCCTGCAGGTGCTGCGCCTGTGGCGCGCGCCGCGGCAGCTCGTGGATGGCACCCCGCTCTGGATCGGCACCACGCAGACGCTGGCCTACGTGCGGCCGTTCGACCTGTTCGGGCTGTGGCTGCCCGAGGCGTACGACGGCGTGGCCTACCAGCGCGTGCGCGACGACCTGGCCGGCTTCGACATGCGCGAGGCCGACCGGGCAGAGTCCCAGCAGCCGGTGCTCCGGCTGCGCAGCATGCCCGGCGCCGCCGCGACGGAACCGCGCTAGCCGATCACCGCCAGCAGCGCGTCGAGTCGCGCATGCGGGTCGTCGAGTTGCAGCAGCGCCAGGCGCTGCACTTCGTCCATCGGCAACATCTCGGCCAGGCGCCAGCCAACCCACGCCGCATCGTCGAAGCGCGCGTTGCCGGGCGCCGGATTGCCCACCTTGTCGACGATCCGCTCGATCAGCGTCGCCAGCAGCGCGTGTTCGGGACGAAGCCGCGGGGACACTTGCGCATCGGCAAGCCATTCAACGTCGGCGACCACCAGGCCGTTGTCGCGCACATGGCTGCGCGCCACGCGAAAGCGGCGCGCGCCACGGACGGAGAGGGTCAACAGGCCGTCGTCACCGGTGCCGAAATCCTCGATCCGTGCCTCGGTGCCATGGGTGGCGGGCGTGGCCGGAGCGCCCGCTTCGCCGCCCGCCATGACCAGGCAGATGCCGAAGCCCTCGCCGCTGCGCCCGCAATCGCGGACCAGGTCGAGGTAGCGCGCCTCGAAGATGCGCAGCCCGAGCGCGGCGCCCGGAACCAGCACCGCCTGCAGCGGAAACAAGGGAAGCACGTGCAAGCCGTCCATGGGGCAAGTCTAACCGCCGCCGCGTGCATGCCGCGCACGACGCTCAGCGCGCGCGGAGCACGTCGAGGAAGCGCCGCGGCGCGGCGTCGAATCCGCCGTTGGACATGAACACCAGGTGGTCACCCGGGTGCGCCAGCGAGGCGAGGCATGACAGCAAGGCATCGGCATCGGCCACCGCGTGTCCTTTGCCGCGCAGCGCCGCGACCACCGCGCCGGCATCCCAGGCAAGCTCGGGCCGGTGCAGGAACACCACGACGTCGGCCTGGTCCAGCGACGGCGCCAGGGCCGCGGCGTGCGCGCCCAGCCGCATCGAATTGCTGCGCGGCTCCAGGGCGACCACGATCCGCCCGCCGCCGACGCGCGCGCGCAGGCCGGCCAGGGTGGTGGCGATGGCCGTGGGGTGGTGCGCGAAGTCGTCGTACACACTCACGCCGCCGGCCTCGCCCAGCAGCTCCATGCGCCGCTTCACGCTGCGGAACGCCGCAAGCGACGGCAGCACGCCGGCCACGTCCACGCCCACCGCATCGCAGCAGGCCAGCGCGGCCAGCGCGTTCATCACGTTGTGGCGGCCGAGCAGCGGCCAGTGCACTTCGCCGACCTCGAGCCCCTGGTGCACGACCGCGAACGCGCTGCCGTCGGCGGCGATCAGCCGCGCGCTCCAGTCGAACGGCGCGCCATCCACCGCGGCCGCCGGGTCCAGCCCGAAGCGCACCACCGGCGTCCAGCAGCCCATCGCCAGCACTTCGGCCAGGCGCGCGTCCTCGCCGTTGACCACCAGCCGCCCGCCCCCCGGCACGGTGCGCACCAGGTGGTGGAACTGGCGCTGGATGGCGGCCACGTCGGGGAAGATGTCGGCGTGGTCGAACTCGAGGTTGTTGAGGATCGCCACCCGCGGGCGGTAGTGCACGAACTTCGAGCGCTTGTCGAAGAACGCGGTGTCGTATTCGTCGGCCTCGACCACGAACAGCGGGCGCTCCCCCGTAGCTGCGGCATCCGCCCCGGCGCCACCAAGCCGCGCCGACACCCCGAAATCCTCGGCCACGCCGCCGATCAGGAACCCCGGCGCGCGGCCCGCCGCTTCCAGCAGGTGCGCCAGGATCGTGGTGGTGGTGGTCTTGCCGTGGGTGCCCGCGACCGCAAGCGTGTCGCGGCCCGGCAGCACGTTCTCGCGCAGCCATTCGGCGCCGGACGTGTACGACAGCCCGGCGTCGAGGACATGCTCGACCGCCGGATTGCCGCGCGACAGGGCGTTGCCGATCACCACCTGGTCGCAGCCGGCGGAGATGTTGGCCGGTGCATAGCCCTGGCTGAGCGCGATGCCGAGCTGCTCCAGCTGGGTGGACATGGGCGGATACACCGCCTGGTCGCTGCCCTCCACCTCATGGCCCAGTTCGCGCGCCAACGCAGCCACGCCGCCCATGAAGGTGCCGGCGATGCCGAGGATATGCAGCTTCACGTGGCTCAGCCGACCGGATGCGACGGCGCGATCGCCTCGAGGATGCGGTTGAAGACCTCGTCCAGGCCGCCCACGCCGTCGACCACGGTGAGCTTGCCGTGCTGGCGGTAGAACCCGATCACCGGCGCGGTCTGCTGGTCGTACACCGTCAGGCGCTTGCGCACCGACTCCGGGTTGTCGTCGGAACGGCCTTCGGCCTGGGCACGGCCGGCAAGGCGTTCGATCAGCAGTTCGTTGTCGACCTCGAGCTGCACGGCCGCGTCCATCGGCTGGCCCATGCGGACCAGCAGCGCGTCGAGGGCCGCGGCCTGCGCCAGGTTGCGCGGGTAACCGTCGAGGATGAAGCCGTGATGGGTGTCGGCCCGTGAGAAGCGGTCCTCGAGCATGCCCAGCAGGATTTCGTCGGACACCAGATCCCCGCGCGCCATGACCTCCTTGGCCTGCATGCCCAACGGGCTGCCCGCGGCCACTTCGGCCCGCAGCAGGTCGCCGGTGGAAATGTGGGGGACCTGCAGGTGGTCCTTCAGGCGCGCGGCCTGCGTCCCTTTGCCGGAACCCGGCGCACCAAGAAGTACCAGTCGCATCGATTGCTCCATGAACGTACAGGGCGTGCACCGGGCGCGGCGTAGAATCCGGCAGCCGCGGCGACGACCGCGCCAGCTTACCGTATCCGGGCCCGGCGCCCGAACCCCCAGAACGGAATCCACGATGTCCAAAGGTACCCTGCTCTACGCACAGTCCGGTGGCGTGACCGCCGTCATCAACGCCACCGCCTCCGCGGTGATCACCGAGGCCCGGGCACGCAAGGTGCGCGTGCTGGCCGCCCGCAACGGCATCCTCGGCGCCCTGCGCGAGGAGCTGATCGACACCGCGAAGGAGCCGGCGGCCGCAATCCGCGCCCTGGGGCATACCCCGGGCGGTGCCTTCGGCTCTTGCCGCTACAAGCTGAAATCGCTCGACGCCGACCGCGCCAAGTACGAGCGCCTGCTCGACGTGCTGCGCGCCCACGACGTGCGCTGGTTCCTCTACAACGGCGGCAACGATTCCGCCGACACCGCCAACAAGGTCTCTCAGCTGGCCCGCGAGTTCGACTATCCGCTGACCTGCATCGGCGTGCCCAAGACCGTAGACAACGACCTGGTGGTGACCGACTGCTGCCCCGGGTTCGGCTCGGCGGCGAAATACACCGCGGTCTCGGTGCGCGAGGCGGCGCTGGACGTGGCGGCGATGGCCGACACCTCCACCAAGGTGTTCGTGTACGAGGCCATGGGGCGCCACGCCGGCTGGCTGGCGGCCGCCGCGGGCCTCGCCGGCAATGGTCCCGACGAGGCACCGCACCTGATCCTGTTCCCGGAGCGCCCGTACGACGAGGCCGATTTCCTGGCCCGCGTGCAGAAGGTGGTCGACCGCGTCGGCCATTGCGTGGTGGTGGCCAGTGAAGGCATCCGCACCGCCGACGGCAGTTTCGTCGCCGACGCCGGCGGCGGCAAGGATTCCTTCGGCCACACCCAGCTCGGCGGCGTGGCCTCGTACCTGGCGGGCCGGGTCAAGGACAGCCTGGGACTCAAGGTGCACTGGACCCTGCCCGACTACCTGCAGCGCTCCGCGCGCCACATCGCCTCGAAGACCGACCTCGACCAGGCCCTGGCCGTCGGCAAGGCGGCGGTGCGCTACGCCCTGGAAGGCCGCAACGCGACCATGCCGGCGATCATCCGCACATCCGACGCGCCCTATCGCTGGAAGATCGAGCCCGCGCCCCTGGACCGCATCGCCAACCGCGAGAAGACCATGCCCAAGGGCTTCATCCGCCGCGACGGCCACGGCATCACCGCCGCCGCGCGCGCCTACCTGGAGCCACTGATCCGTGGCGAGGCGTATCCGCCGTACGGGCGCGACGGCATTCCGAAGTACGTGACGCTGAAGAACGTGGCGGTGGCGAAGAAGCTGGCGGCCTGGGAGGGCTGAGCGCCCGCCAGGATCAGCCGCCGCAGGCCTTGCCTTCCACCGACATCGCGGCGGCGAACATCGGCACCGCCGCGATCCTGCCAGCGGCGGCGGCCTGCTTCGATTCTTCAAGGTAGATCCGCGACTGGCCCTGGCCGTCGAGCTTCTGCGTCTGGTCGACCGGCTTGCGCCACACGCGCACCACCGCCTGTTGCGTGGGGCAGGCGGAACTGGCGACCCGGATCAGGTCGTTGAACTTCCAGCCGGTGGCCACCGAGGGTTTCGCCTTCCCGGCGTCGACGAAGCGCGCGCGTGGCTGGCAGTTGGCGCTGGTGCGCACCACGGCAAAGCGGTAGGGCTTGGCGGCGTCGCCAGTGAACACGCCTTCGATGCGCGCGCAGGCTTCCGGGATCTGGCGCAGCGTGTGCGCCGCGCCGATCGCCTGCGGCGCAATCGCACCGCGGGTGATTTCGGGCAGCGGGTCGGCGGCCCGTGAGGGCGCGGCGGACACGGCCGCCGGGACGGCGACAACGGCGGCACCTGCGAGCAGCACGGTCAAGGCGATGCGCATGGCGCACTCCGATGGAACGGGGGAACGCAGGCTGGCACGCGGCGGCTGAATCGATCCTCCACGCCGATCCAGCGGCCGCACAGCCGGCCCACATGCCGCGCTGCGGCGCGGCAATACGCGGTGATGACCCTGTGCCATAGTCGGGCGGTTGCGTTTCGCGACCACACCCTGGGGAGGGTTTCATGCTCGAGCAGCAAGCTTTGTGGCTGGCACTGGTCTGTGCCGGCCTGGCGATCATCTACGGCATCCTTTCCGCGCGCTGGATCCTGGCGCGGCCCGCGGGCAACGACCGCATGCAGCAGATCGCGGCCGCGATCCAGGAAGGTGCCGGTGCGTACCTTCGGCGCCAGTACGCCACCATCGCGATGGTGGGCGTGGTGCTGTTCTTCGTGATCGGTTTCGTGCCGGCACTGGGCTGGCCGACCGCGATCGGCTTCGCCATCGGCGCGGCGCTGTCGGGCCTCGCCGGCTTCATCGGCATGTTCGTCTCGGTGCGCGCCAACGTGCGCACCACGCAGGCCGCCACGGTGAGCCTCAATGACGCGCTCGCGGTGAGCTTCCGCGGCGGCGCGGTGACCGGCATGCTGGTGGTCGGCCTGGGCCTGCTCGGCGTGGCCGGCTATTTCATGTACGTCATCGGCCAGGGCCGCGACGAAGGTTCGGTGGTCGCCGCGCTGCAGCCGATGATCGGCCTGGCGTTCGGCTCTTCGCTGATCTCGATCTTCGCGCGTCTGGGCGGCGGCATCTTCACCAAGGGTGCCGACGTCGGCGCGGACCTGGTAGGCAAGGTCGAAGCCGGCATTCCCGAGGACGACCCGCGCAACCCGGCGGTGATCGCCGACAACGTCGGCGACAACGTCGGCGACTGCGCCGGCATGGCCGCCGACCTGTTCGAGACCTACGCGGTCACGATCATCGCCTCGATGCTGGTCGCCGGCATCGCCTTCACCACCTACGGCTGGGCCGGCGTGGTGTATCCGCTGGTGCTGGGCGCGGCGTCCATCGTCGCCTCGATCATCGGCACGTTCTTCGTCAAGGTGCGCGCCGGCGGCAAGATCATGAACGCGCTGTATCGCGGGCTTGCGGTGTCCGGCGTGCTGGCGGCCATCGCGTTCTGGTTCATCACCGCCGACATGTTCGAAGCATCGCTGGCGCTGCCGCTGTTCTGGTGCGCGATCGTGGGACTGGTGCTCACCGGGCTGCTGGTGGTGATCACCGAGTACTACACCGCCACCGAATACGCGCCGGTGCGCGGTGTCGCCAAGGCTTCCGAGACCGGCCACGGAACCAACGTGATCGCGGGCCTTGCGGTGTCGATGAAGTCGACCGCGGCACCGGTGATCGTGGTCGCGGCCGCGATCTGGACCTGCTACCAGCTGGCCGGCCTGTACGGCCTGGCGGTCGCCGCCACCGCGATGCTGTCGATGGCGGGCATGATCGTGGCGCTGGACGCCTACGGCCCGATCACCGACAACGCCGGCGGCATCGCCGAGATGGCCGGCCTGCCGCCGGAGATCCGCGAGACCACAGACGCGCTCGACGCGGTGGGCAACACCACCAAGGCGGTCACCAAGGGCTATGCGATCGGTTCGGCGGGCCTTGCGGCGCTGGTGCTGTTCGCCGACTACGCGCACAAGCTGCAGCTGTCGGGCACGGCCACCAACTTCTCCATCGAGAACCCCAACGTGGTCATCGGCCTGTTGATCGGCGGCATGATCCCGTACCTGTTCGGCGCGATGGCGATGCAGGCCGTTGGTCGCGCGGCGGGCGCGGTGGTGGAGGAAGTGCGCCGCCAGTTCCGCGAGATCCCCGGCATCATGGAAGGCACCGGCAAGCCGCAGTACGACCGCGCGGTGGACCTGCTGACCCGCTCCGCCATCCGCGAGATGATCATTCCCTCGCTGCTGCCGCTGGCCATACCGGTGATCGTCGGCCTGACGCTCGGCGCCGACGCGCTGGGCGGACTGCTGATGGGCACCATCGTGACCGGCCTGTTCCTGGCGATCTCGATGTGCACCGGCGGCGGCGCCTGGGACAACGCCAAGAAGTACATCGAGGAAGGCCACCACGGCGGCAAGGGCTCCGAGGCGCACAAGGCCGCGGTCACCGGCGACACCGTCGGCGATCCCTACAAGGACACCGCCGGCCCGGCCATCAACCCGCTGATCAAGGTGACCAACATCGTCGCCCTGCTGCTGGTGCCGCTGCTGTAAGGACGGCGGGCGAAACCACGAAAAAAGCGGCCTCCGGGCCGCTTTTTTTTTGGCTCTGAGTGCGCGCGCCCGGCGCAGTGGCCCGGGCCAGCGCGTCAGCCGGCCTCGAACGTCCCCGTCGCGGGATCGAACCACGGCGTACACAGCATCTGCTGCGTTTGGGCCATGTCGAACGACGCGGTCCACACGGCGACATCGCCTGCGGAGTCGGCAGCTTCGAAGGCCGCGTCATCGAACGGCTCCACGCCCAGGCACCAGCGCACGCGCGCGCCCGCGCTGCCCAGTGACAGGTCGAAGGCAAATGCGCCGTCCCGGCTGTCCCCAGCGGCAAGCTTCGACGCCAGGGGCACCGGGGGCACCGTGGGCGACGGGCTGGGCAGGGCGCGTGCCGCGTGCAACAGGACCAGTCCGTCTTCGCCATGCTCGAAGCGCGGGGCGGGGATGTCGCCCGCCACCAGCTTCTTCGTCATCACAGCGTGCCGGTCACCGCGATCGAACACCGCAAGCGCGTCCTGCCCGGTGTTGCTGACGCGATAGCGCACGGCCAGTGCGTCGCCTTCCGGATCGAAGGCAACCTCCAGGCGCGCCCCTTCCCCTTCAACAACGGTACGCGCGACGTGGTCTTCCTCATGCATCTGCCTGGGCTCCGTTTTCTCCTGGGCGCCCACGGCATGCGGAGCGAAGAGGACTGTGCACAAGACCGCGGCAGCGGCTCGCGGGGTGGCGCTCATCACCATGCTGGATCACCTGTGACCATGCGGAGGAGAGAGGATGGACCCTGGAGCGCACTCAGGCCAGCGTGTAGGCCAGGCGATCCGGGAGACCGAGCTCCTCGCGGAAGCCGTTCTCGGTCAGGTGGTCGGGATTGGCGGTGGTCGGCGCGGTAGCCGGATCGCCGTCGAAGTCATGGGCGGGAGCGCTTGTCTCCAGGCCGACAGCCTGGCGCTCCGCGTTGGCCACGTTGCGACGCGGGGCGCCGTCGGGGCCCTCGCCACGGTAGGTGCCCGGCTGGAAGCTGCCGTTCACGCCGTTGTAGGCGTGCGACATCTCGTGGTACAGCACGACGACCGGTGCCGGGAACGCATCCATGTGGAAGGAGGGGTTGTAGCTGATGTCGACGTCGCCACCGGCGCCGGCACGTCCATTGCGGATGTCGGCGTCGCGGCTGAAGGTCTGCGCATAGCCGTTCTGCTCGTTGGCCAGCTCCTTGATCGTCACGGTGTTGCCCTTGGCGTCGGCGGCCTTGTCGAACTCGGCCAGCATCTGCTGGCCGACGGGCGACGCGCGCAGGAAGTCGATTTCCGACCGGATGCGCTGCACGAAGGCTTCCGAGCCCTCGATGCGGATCGTGCTGCCGGCGCTGGCGTCGATGGCGACATTGAGCACGCTCGGCGTGGCGCCGGTGGCGGCGTTCACCAGGTCGCCGATTTCGGCATGCACCACGGTGTTGTCGCCCGCGTTGTCGATGACATCATCGCCCGCGCCGGCATACACCCGGCTGGGGTCCTCCCCGACGGTGATGCGATCGTTGCCGGTGCCACCGGACAGGATGTCGCTCACGCCCCCGCCCCTGATGCTGTCGTTGCCGGCGCCACCCTCGATGAAGTTGGTGCCGCGGCCTGCGGTGACCTGGTCGTCGCCGTCGCCGCCGTGGAGGATGTTCACGCCGTCGCCGCCGGTGATGGTGTCGTTGCCGCTGTTGCCGAACACGTCGTCGCGGCCGGCACCGCTGCTGATCACGTCATCGCCCGCGCCGCCATCGATGCGGTCGTCGCCGGCGCCGGTGGTGATGGCGTCGTCGCCGTCGCCGCCTTCGATCACGATGTTGACCTGCACGTTCGACGCCACTTCGATCACGTCGTCGCCGGCACCGGCGCGGATGGTCAGCTCCTGGCCCTGGCCCAGGCGGACCTCGTAGTTCTCACCGTTGACCTGCACGTCGAGCGTGCCGTCGTCGCGCTGCCTGACGCCCACCTTGTCGTCGCCGGCGCCGGTGGTGAACACCAGCTGGTCGCTGCTGATGTAGCCGTCGGCATTCGTGCGCTCGCGTGCGATCGACACCTGGCCGTCCCTGTGCAGCGGATCGACCAGGATCGGCTTGCCATCGGGCGTGCTGCGCTGGCTGCGCTCGCCGCTGTTGGTGGCGGTGCCGTCGACCTCGACCGCCTGCTGCTCCGCATTGCCAGGAGCTTCGGAGACCGGTTCGTTGCCGTCGAGGTCGCTCGCGTGCGGCGCCGATGCCTCGCTGCCAAGCGCGTCCGGACCATGGTCGTGTCCGTCGTCCGGGTCCGACGGGTTGTTCCAGTAGCCCGCGCGGTTGAGGTGGGCGGCGGCACTTGCGCCTGGATCAAACTGGGCGGACTGGACGGTCATGGACGCACTCGCTCGCTGGGGATACGGGAGCGTATGTTTCGCCGCCGCGGCGCTGCGACCAAGCTGGGGCGTACCCCACCTCGGGTCGGCCCGGCGCCCTTCAGGCACGCGCCGCCTTTGCTGCATCGCAGCAGGGGCGCGTAGAATCGACGGTTTCCGCCACGGCCCGGGCGCCTGCCCCGCCGACCACCACTGGAGCCACCATGGGCCTGGACCATGTGAAGACCGGCAACAATCCGCCGGACGAAATCAACGTCATCATCGAGATCCAGAAGGACGCCGAGCCCGTCAAGTACGAGGTCGACAAGGAGTCCGGTGCGATCTTCGTCGATCGCGTGCTGTCCACGCCGATGCGCTACCCCTGCAATTACGGCTACGTGCCGCACACGGTCTGCGGTGACGGCGATCCCGCCGACGTGATGGTGATCCTGCCGCTGCCGCTGGTGCCGGGCTCGGTGATCCGCTGCCGTCCGGTGGGCGTGCTGCGGATGGTCGACGAGGCCGGCCAGGACGAGAAGATCCTGGCGGTGCCCGACCCCAAGGTGTTCGCCGGCTATGCCCACGTCCAGGACCTCGACCAGGTCTCCAAGCACTGGCTGGAGCGCATCGGCCACTTCTTCGAGCACTACAAGGATCTCGAGAAGGGCAAGTGGGTGAAGATCGACGGGTGGGGCGACGCGGCCGAGGCCAAGGCGATCCTGCGCGAGGCGATGGCGCGCTACCAGCAGGGCTGAGCCCGGCGGCTCACCGCGTGCGCCGCTGGTGGCGGACCACGGTGAGCGCGATCACCCGCCCGACCACGGCGGCGATGTAGCCCACGCCGGCGAACTGCTCCAGCATCGACAGCGCGCGCGCCGGCGCACCGATCGCTTGCACGTCGCCGTTGCCCACGCCGGACAGCGTGGAAAAGCTCAGGTGCAGCAGTTCGATCCACCGGCGCGGGCGATCCGGCTCCACCATGCCGGTGAAGCTCCCGGGAAACAGGGCCTGGCAGACGATGTAGGCGTAGGCGAAGGCCCACGCCAGCAGCGTGAACGTGGCGGCCGCGGCGAACAGCTCGTCGGCGCTGACCTCGTGGTCTTCCAGCATGTAGTGGATGAGGCTGCCGGCCGCATAGAAGTACAGCAGTGACTCCAGCACCGCCGAGGCGGTGGCGAAGCCCGGTTGCTGCAGCGCGATCGCCAACGCCGACATGGCGATCGCCGGAATCGCGAGCAGCCATGCGATCCAGTTGGCCGAATGGCTTCGGCGCACCACCCAGACCGCCAGCGGCACCACCACCAGCGCCAGCGCGCCGAAGGCGAGGCGCCCGTCGCGGGTGCCGTCGATCGCCGGATACACCAGCAGGCTCAGCAGCTGCGCCGCGAGCAGGAGCGCTGAAGGATGGCGGCTGGCCAGGGCCGGCCAGCGCGACCCCGCCAGTGACGGTCGTGGCATGCGGCGTCTCAGGAGCCCATCGCGGTGACGCGCTTACTCGACAGGCGTGCGCGAACCCGCGCGATGCGGGTAGGCGGCGAAGATGTCGGCAATGGTGGCGTCGATGCCCGCGTCCCGCTTTGCCGCGTCGAGGTTGCGCGATACGCGCCCCACCGCGATGCCTTCCCACACCAGCGCGTTGCGCCGCGCGTCCACCAGGTCGATGTTCATCGTGCCCTCGGTGTAGCGGTGCACCGTGGTGCGGTCATGCCAGTACGGCATGGCGACGTAACCACGCGCGCGGTAGCTGTAGTAGTACGCGTAGTCGACGTCGGGAATGCTGCTGACGTCGGTGCGTTGCTGCATGTAGGCGTTGATGTTGAGCCACAGGTCGGGATCGTTTTCGCTGTAGCGGTAGCCACGCGATTCCATCTGCGCGCGGGCGGCCGCCTTCATGCGGCCGCTCACCAGGCTGGCATAGCCCTCGCGTTCGATCGCCAGCGGCGAATAGAACGCGAAGCTGCGGTAGGCGGAGAAGTCGGCGCGGGGATCGGAGTCCGTGCTGATGCGCGGACCCGTGGCGCAGGCCGCCAGCAGGGCAAAGGCACAGCCCAGCAGCAGCCAGCGCAGCGTTGACGTCGGGCGCTTGCGGGTCATGGCGGATCTCCGTTCAGGTCTGGCCTGAAACTAGCATGCCGTCCGCCGACCCGGCGTGAGCCTTGGCCGCCGCTGACCGTCCGTTCCACCCGCGTTGCTTAACGGTACAGCCGGCAGCGGTCGCGCCCGCTGCCGGTCCGCCCGCCTACTCCCGCCGGTAGACCTCGGCCCCCGCGGCGAGGAACTCGGCCGACTTGTCGGCCATGCCCGTCTCGAGTGCCGCGGCGTCGTCGACGCCCTGGGCCGCCGCGTACTCGCGCACGTCCTGGGTGATCCGCATCGAGCAGAAATGCGGGCCGCACATGCTGCAGAAGTGCGCCAGCTTGTGCGCGTCCTTCGGCATGGTCTCGTCGTGGTACTCGCGGGCCCGGTCGGGATCGAGCCCGAGGTTGAACTGGTCGTCCCAGCGGAACTCGAAGCGCGCCTTGCTGAGCGCGTTGTCGCGCACCTGCGCGCCTGGATGGCCCTTGGCGAGGTCGGCGGCGTGGGCGGCGATCCGGTACGCCATCAGGCCGTCGCGCACGTCGGCGCGGTTGGGCAGGCCGAGGTGCTCCTTCGGCGTCACGTAGCAGAGCATGGCGGTGCCGAACCAGCCGATCATCGCCGCGCCGATCGCGCTGGTGATGTGGTCGTAGCCGGGCGCGATGTCGGTGGTCAGCGGCCCGAGCGTGTAGAACGGCGCCTCGCCGCACTCGGCCAGCTGCTTGTCCATGTTTTCCTTGATCAGCTGCATCGGCACGTGGCCGGGGCCTTCGACCATGGTCTGCACGTCGTGCTTCCAGGCGACCCTGGTCAGCTCGCCAAGGGTTTCAAGCTCACCGAACTGCGCCGCGTCGTTGGCGTCGGCGATGCAGCCCGGGCGCAGGCCGTCGCCGAGCGAGAAGGCCACGTCGTAGGCCTTCATGATCTCGCAGATGTCCTCGAAGTGCGTGTACAGGAAGCTCTCGCGGTGGTGCGCCAGGCACCACTTGGCCATGATGCTGCCGCCGCGCGAGACGATGCCGGTGACCCGCTTCGCGGTGAGCGGCACGTAGCGCAGCAGCACGCCGGCGTGGATGGTGAAGTAGTCGACGCCCTGCTCGGCCTGCTCGACGAGCGTGTCGCGGAAGATCTCCCAGGTCAGTTCCTCGGCGCGGCCATCGACCTTCTCCAGTGCCTGGTAGATCGGCACCGTGCCGATCGGCACCGGCGAGTTGCGGATGATCCACTCGCGGGTCTCGTGGATGTGCTTGCCGGTGCTGAGGTCCATGACATTGTCCGCACCCCAGCGCGTCGCCCACACCAGCTTTTCCACTTCCTCGGCAATGCCGGACGACACGGCGCTGTTGCCGATATTGGCGTTGACCTTGGTCAGGAAGTTGCGGCCGATGATCATCGGCTCGCTCTCGGGGTGGTTGATGTTGCAGGGCAGGATGGCGCGGCCACGCGCAATCTCGTCGCGCACGAACTCCGGGGTGATGGACGACTGGATGCTGGCGCCGAAGGACTCGCCGGGGTGTCGCAGCAGCAGCGTGGCATCGCGCACGGCGTCGAGGCGCTGGTTCTCGCGGATGGCGACGTATTCCATCTCCGGCGTGACGGTGCCCTGGCGCGCGTAATGCATCTGGGTGACGTTGGCGCCGGCCCTGGCGATCCGCGGCAGGCGGCGGTTGGGAAAGCGCACCGCGTCGAGTCGGGCGTCCGACTCGCGGCTGCGGCCGAACGCCGAGCTGATCGCCGGCAGCAACACGGTGTCGCCGCGTTCTGCGATCCATTGCGCGCGCAGCGGCGCCAGGCCGGCCGAGAGGTCGATACGCGCGTCGGGATCGGTATAGGGGCCCGACGCGTCGTAGACCGCGATCGGCGGATTGTCCTCGCCGCCGAACAGTGTCGGCGTCTGCGACTGGTGGATTTCGCGCATCGCCACGCGAAGGTCGGGGCGCGATCCCTGCACATGGATCTTGCGCGAGCCGGTGATCGGGCTGGTGACGGTGTCGGAAAGCTGTGCGGCCTGCTGCTGCAGGCTGGCGGGCTCGGCATTCATGGCGTTCGTCCTGGTTGATGGCTGGACGAAGCGGCGGCGCCGGACGCACGGAGCGTGCCCGTGGTTCCCGCGAAGCTTCCCTACGCCGGTATCAGCCGGATCAGGTTCGAAGGGTGTTTCTCAACCACGCCGTGCCGGCCGCGGTACCCCCGCTTCAACGGGCATTGCACCACGTTGCCCGCGCCCGGGCCAGCCCGTGCCGCGCGCGGCATAATTGCCGGCCATGACCGACACCCGCGCTCGCCCGCTTTCCGCCACCGCCTTCGCCCCGGCCAGCGTGGGCAACATCGGCGTGGGCTTCGACCTGCTCGGGCACACCATCGACGGGCCGCGCGACGTCGCCCACGTGCGCCGGATCGACGCACCCGAAGTGCGCATCGACGCCGTGCGCGGCGACGTGCGCGGCGTGGCGACGATCCCGCTGGACGCTGCCGCCAACACCGCCGGCCTCGCGCTGCAGTCGCTGCGCTCGGCGCTGGCGCTGCCCTACGGCTTCGCAGTGGAGCTCGACAAGGGCATCGCGCTCGGCTCCGGGCTTGGCGGCTCGGCGGCATCGTGCGTCGCCGCGCTGGTCGCCGCCAACGCGCTGCTCGATGCGCCGCTGCCGCGCGAGGCGCTGTATCCGTTCGCGCTCGACGGCGAATGGGCGTCCACCCACAGCCGCCAGGGCGACAACGTCGGGCCGATGCTGATCGGCGGCGTGGCGATGGCCACGCCGACGCGTCTGCTGGCGCTCGCCGTGCCCGCGTGGCTGCACTGCGTGGTGGTGCATCCGGACC
Source organism: Luteimonas sp. MC1825 (assembly GCF_014764385.1). NCBI lineage: Bacteria > Pseudomonadati > Pseudomonadota > Gammaproteobacteria > Lysobacterales > Lysobacteraceae > Luteimonas > Luteimonas sp. MC1825. Next base: position 2,445,780 of record NZ_CP061714.1, read on the forward strand.
TGGTGCTGGAGACCCGCGACGCGCGCGCGGTGCTGTCCGCGCCCTACGCGCTCGCCGAGGTGGTCGCGCAGTCCACCCATCTCGCGCTGTTCCTCACCGGGCTGGCACGCGGTGATGCGTCGCTGATCGCCGACGGACTGCGCGACCTGCTGGTGGAGCCGCGCCGCGCGCCGCTGATCCGCGGATTCAATGCGGTCCAGGCCGCGGCCATGGACCATGGCGCGCTGGGTGCGAGCATTTCCGGTGGCGGGCCAAGCTGCTTCGCGTGGTTCGACAGCCGCGCAGGCGCGGAGCGGGCGGCGCCGGCGATGCGCGCCGCGTTCCTCGATGCGGGCTGCGACGCGCGCGCCTACGTTTCGCCGGTGGCCGGTCCGCGCGCGGAGTTGCTTGGCGACAGCTGAACCGCCAGCGGCTCGTCGCGGCGCACCTTGAACCACGCCGCGTACAGCGCCGGCAGGAACAGCAGGGTCAGCACCGTGGCGACCGTCAGGCCACCCATGATCGCCACCGCCATGGGCCCGAAGAACAGCGAGCGCGACAGCGGCACCATCGCCAGGATCGCCGCCAGCGCGGTCAGCACGATCGGCCGGAAGCGGCGCACGGTGGCGTCGACGATCGCATCCCAGCGCGCGTGGCCGGCGTCGATGTCCTGCTGGATCTGGTCCACCAGGATGATCGAGTTGCGCATGATCATGCCGGCCAGCGCGATGGTGCCGAGCATCGCCACGAAGCCGAACGCGACGCGGAACACCAGCAGGAACAGCACCACGCCGATCAGCCCCAGCGGCGCCGTCAGCAGCACCAGCGCGCTGCGCGAGAAGCTGCGCAGCTGCAGCATCAGCAGTGTCACCACCACGAACAGGAACAGCGGCAACCCCGCCTTGATCGAGTCCTGCCCACGCGTGGCGTCCTCGACCGTGCCGCCGGTCTCGAGCAGGTAGCCCTGCGGCAGCGCCGCGCGGATGGCGTCGAGCGTCGGCAGGATCTGTGCGACCACGGTCGGCGGCGTGGTCACACCGCGCACGTCGGCGCGCACGGTCACCGTGGGCAGGCGGTTGCGGTGCCAGATGATGCCTTCCTCGAACGCGTACTCGAGGCGCGCGACCTGCGCCAGCGGCACCGACTGGCCGCTGGCGGTCGGGACCGCCAGGCTGCCCAGCATGTCGAGCCGCGTGCGCTCGTCCGCCGGCCCGCGCATCAGCATGCCGACCAGTTCGTTGCCGTCGCGGTACACGCTCACCTGCAGCCCGGACAGCGATCCGGCGAGGAACTGCGCGAGCTGCTGCGAGCTGACGCCGAGCACGCGCGCGCGCTCCTGGTCGATCACCAGCCGCACCACCTTGCTCGGCTCGTCCCAGTCGAGGTTGACATTGGCGGCGTGCGGATTGGCGCGCACCTGCGCGGCCACCTCGAGGGCGATCGCGCGCACGCGCTCGATGTGCTCGCCCGATACCCGGAACTGCAGCGGATAACCCACCGGCGGCCCGTTCTCCAGGCGCGTCACGCGCAGTTGCAGGCCGGGGAACGCAGGCGCGACCTCGTCGAGCAACCAGCCGCGCAGGCGTTCGCGGGCGTCGACGTCTTCGCCGCGCACCACGAACTGCGCGAAGTTCGCCGCCGGCAGCTGCTGGTCGAGCGGCAGGTAGAAGCGCGGCGAGCCGGTGCCCACGTAGGCCACGTAGCTGGCCACGCCGTCCTGCGCCTGAAGCAACGCCTCCATGCGCGCGACTTCGTCCGCGGTGGCGCGCAGCGAACTGCCCTCCGCCAGCTCCAGGTCGACCATCAGCTCGGGGCGCTGCGAGTCGGGGAAGAACTGCTGCGGCACGAAGCGGAAGATCAGCACCGACACCAGCAGCAAGGCCACGGTGCTGCCGATCACCAGCCAGCGACGCTCCAGGCACCACTCCAGCAGGCGCCGGAAACGGCGATAGAACGGCCGCTGGTAGGGATCGCCTGCATGGCCGTCGCCCAGCGGCGGCGGCGCCAGCAGCACGGCGTACTGCGGCCAGCGGTCGGCCCAGTGCAGGCGACGCGCGCGCCAGCGCCCGGCGATGGAGCGCGGCGACGGCGCGACCGGATGCGCGAGGTCGGGCAGCATGCGCTCGCCGAGCAGCGGGATGAACAGCACCGCCACCACCCACGACACGATCAATGCGATGCCCACGACCTGGAACAGCGAGCGCGTGTACTCGCCGGTCGACGACGCCGCGGTCGCGATCGGCAGGAACCCCGCCGCGGTGACCAGCGTGCCGGTGAGCATGGGGAACGCCGTGTGCGACCAGGCGTAGCCGGCCGCGGTGAAGCGGTCGAAGCCCTGCTCCATCTTGATGGCCATCATCTCCACCGCGATGATCGCGTCATCCACCATCAGGCCGAGCGCCAGCACCAGCGCGCCGAGCGAGATCTTGTGCAGGCCGATGCCGAAGTACTGCATCACCGCGAAGGTCAGCGCCAGCACCAGCGGGATCGACACCGCCACCACCAGCCCGGTGCGGAAGCCCAGCGAGAAGAAGCTCACCAGCAGCACGATCGCCACCGCTTCCACCAGCACGCGCATGAACTCGCCGACCGATTCGCGCACCGCCTGTGGCTGGTCGGACACCTGCGCGAGCTGCATGCCCGCCGGCAGCGCGTCCTGCTGGCGCGAGAACTCCGAATGCAGCGCGCCGCCGAGGCGCAGGATGTCGCCGCCATCGCGCATCGCCACCGCGATGCCGATCGCGTCCTCGCCCATGAAGCGCATGCGCGGCGCGGCGGGATCGGCGAACCCGCGGCTCACCGTGGCCACGTCGCCAAGGCGCAGCGTGCGGTCGCCGGCGCGCACCGGGAAGTCGCGGATCTCGTCCAGCGATCGGAACGCGCCATCGACACGCAGCTGCACGCGCTCGCTGCCGGTCTCGAAGAAGCCCGCTCCGGTGACCGCGTTCTGCGCCGCCAGCGCCTGCTGCAGCGACGCCAGCGGAATGCCGAGCGTGGCCAGCTTGGCGTTGGCGACCTCGATCCAGACCTTCTCGTCCTGCAGGCCGACCAGCTCCACCTTGCCGACGTCGGGCAGGCGCTGCAGCTCGAGTTCGATGCGCTCGGCGTAGTCCTTGAGCACCGCGTAGTCGAAGCCTTCGCCGGTCAGCGCATAGATGTTGCCGAAGGTGTCGCCGAACTCGTCGTTGAAGAATGGCCCCACCACGCCCTCCGGCAGCGTGGCGCGCATGTCGCCGACCTTCTTGCGCACCTCGTACCAGAGTGCCGGCACGTCCCTGGAACGCATCGAATCGCGCGCCATGAAAATGATCTGCGACTCGCCCGGGCGCGAGTACGAGCGGATCAGCTCGTAGCGGCCGGTGGCCATCAGCGTGCGCTCGATGCGCTCGGTGACCTGGCTGGCGACATCCTCGGCGGTGGCGCCCGGCCACACGGTGCGCACCACCATCGCCTTGAACGTGAACGGTGGATCCTCGGACTGGCCGAGCTGCCTGTACGACCATGCGCCCACCACCGCCGCCACCAGCATCGCGTACAGCACCAGCGTGCGGTTGCGCAGCGCCCACTCGGACAGGTTGAAGCGCATGCCGCTCACGGCGACGGGTTGACGGGGCGGTTGTCGCTGTCAACCGGGGCCACGGCCTGGCCTTCGCGCAGCAGGTGCCCGCCGGCCACCACCACCCAGTCATCGGCCGACAGCCCGGCCAGCACCGGTACGCGCTCCGATCCGAACGGGCCCAGCTCCACCGGCACGGCCTTCAGGCGCGCGTCGCCATCCACCACCCACACGCTGGCCGTGCCGTCGGCACCGCGCTGCACGGCAGGCAGCGGCACCGACAGCGGCACGGCGCCGGCCGCGCGCACGAACACGCGGGCGCTCTGGCCAAGGTCGACGCGGCCCGCGGCATCGGCGTCCAGCGCCACGCGCGCGGCATAGGTGCGCGCCTGCGCATCGGCGGCCGGGGCGATCTCGCGGATCGTGCCGTCCAGGCGCACGCCCGGCGCGCTCCACAGCTCGACCTTGACCGGCTGGCCGATCGTGAAATCGCGGATCCGCGATTCAGGCAGCGCGATCGCCACCTCGCGGCCGCCGTCGCCGGCGAGCGTGAACACCGTCTGCCCCGCCGCGACCACCTGGCCGGCTTCGGCCTGGCGGCTGGCGATGACGCCCGCGGCGGGCGCGCGCAGCGTGGCGTAGCCGGACTGGTTGCGTGCCACGTCCAGCTGCGCGCGCGCCGCACGCGCCTGGCCGGCGGCGGCCTGGTAGGTGGCCTCCTGCGCGTCGCGCGTCGAGCGGCTGACCAGTTGGTCCTCGGCAAGCGCGGCGTAGCGCGCCCGGTCGGCGCGGGCGCGGACCAGTTCGGCCTCGGCGGCGGCAAGCCGGGCCTGCGCGGCACCGGCCTCAAGCGCGAAATCGCCGGGATCGAGTTCGGCAAGCAGCACGCCGCGCTCGACGCGGGCGCCGACATCGACCGCGCGCCGCACCAGCATGCCACCCACCCTGAACGCCAGCGGGCTCTCTTCGCGGGCACGCACCTCGCCGGCGAACGCGGCGACGCCCGCGCCGGACGCGGCGGGATGCGCCACCAGCACCGGTCTCGGCGGCGGCTCGGCCGGCGTGCGCTCGCCACAGGCGGCCAGGCTGGAAACAATGGCACCCGCCAGCAACCAGGACCGCCTTGCCATGGCCTCTCCGTGTTGGCCGCGTGGCCATGGGAAAACGGCGGTCATCCTATAATTATCAAACTCCATGGTCTAGTATTTGGACATGTCCGCCTGCGCAGCCCAGCCCCCTCCCCGACCCGCGCCTGGCAGGCCCAAGGACCTGGCCAAGCGCGCCGCGATCCTGGATGCCGCCAAGCAGATGTTCACGCGCCAAGGGTTCGACGGCGCCAGCATGGACCAGATCGCGACGCTGGCCGGCGTGTCCAAGCTCACCATCTACAGCCACTTCGGCGACAAGGACGCGCTGTTCGTCGCGGCGGTGAACGCCGCCTGCGAGCAGCAGTTGCCCACGGCGCTGTTCGAGCCATCCCCCGATACCCCGCTGCGCGAGCGGCTGATGGACATCGGTCGGGCCTACCACGCGCTGGCCACGGCGCCGGAAGCGGTGGCCAGCCACCGCATGCTGTGCGTGCCCCGGGTCGACTCCACGCTGGCCTGCAAGTTCTGGAATGCCGGGCCGGCTCGGCTGCACGAGGCATTTGCCGCGCTGTTGGCGCGGCGGCAGACCGCCGGCGAACTCGACGTCGGCGATCCGGCGCGCGCCGCCGGGCATTTCTTCTCGCTGGTCAAGGGCGAGGCGCATGCGCGCCTGGTCATCGGCTACCCCGATACCGCGACGAAAACCGACGTGGAAGCGCACCTCGCGTCCTGCGTCGACCTGTTCCTGCGCGCCTTCGCAGGCCGCCGCGAGGCCGGCTGAGCGCCCCGCCGGCGGTCCCGGTGACTTCCGGCACTCAAGGCCGCGCCGCCCGCGCCACCATGCTGTCAGCGTGCCTTCCCGCGATTTCACCTAAAATGGCCGGTCACCCAGACCGCCAGGCTCCCAATGACCCTTGATTACGCCAAAGCCCGCGAAGCCATGGTCGAACAGCAGGTTCGTCCGTGGGAGGTGCTCGACACCCGCGTCCTCGACGTGATCGTGCGGCTGCCGCGCGAATCCTTCGTTCCGGCCGCGCACCGCGCGCTCGCCTATGCCGACCTCGAGATCCCGCTTGCCCAAGGCGAGTCGATGATGAAGCCGGTGGTCGAAGGCCGGGCCTTGCAGGCGCTGGCGCTCGACGGCAGCGAGGACGTGCTCGAGATCGGCACCGGCAGCGGCTACCTGGCTGCGTGCCTCGGCCGCCTCGCGCGTTCGGTGCTCAGCATCGAACGCCACGGCGACCTCGCCGCCACCGCCCTCGCCACCCTGCACGCCGAAGGCCTGGACAATGTCGACGTCGAGCACGCCGATGCCTTCGCCTGGAACACCGACCGCAAGTTCGATGCGATCTGCGTCACCGGCGGCGTCGACGTGGTCCCGCCCCACTTCCTCGGCTGGCTGCGTCCCGGCGGCCGCATGTTCATCGTCCGTGGCCGCGCGCCGGTGATGGAGGCGGTGCTGATGCACGCCGACGTCAACGGTGCGCGCACGGAATCGTTGTTCGAGACCGACCTGGCCTACCTGGCCGGCGCGGCCCCCGTGCCGGCATTCGCGTTCTGAACGCCAGTCCACACCAAGGATCCTCCATGACCCGTCGTCCCCTCGTCCTCGCGCTCCTCCTGGCACTGCTGCCCGCCGCGGCATCGGCCGAAGACCTGCTGCAGGCCTACGAGCAGGCCCGCAACAGCGATCCGACCTTTTCCGCCGCCGAATCCAGCCGGCTCGCGACGCGCGAAGGCGCGGTGCAGGCGCGCGCGTCGCTGCTGCCCCAGATCGGCGGCAGCGCGTCGCTGTCGCGCTCGCGCACCGAGACCTCGGGCCGCGACATCGACGAACTTACCGGACAGTCCTTCGTCGGCCGCAGCGAGTCCGAAGTGACGTCCCGTTCGCTGGGCGTGAATCTCAACCAGGCGGTGCTCGACCTGGGCCGCATCAGCAACCTTCGCTCGCAGCGCGAACTGGCCACCGCGGCCGACTTCACGCTCGACTCGGCCGGCGACTCGCTGATCACCCGCACCTCGGCGGCGTACTTCAACGTGCTGGTCGCCATCGAGACCCTGGCCGCGGCGCAGGCGCAGGAGGCGGCGTTGAAGAAGCAGTTCGACTTCGCCGACAAGCGCCTGGAAGTCGGCCTGGCGCCGATCACCGACGTGCACGAAGCCCGCGCGCAGTACGACAGCGCGCGCGCCAACACCATCGTCACCGGCAACGCGCTCGAGGACGCCTACCAGGCGCTGCGCCAGATCACCGGTACCGATGTCCGCAACCTCAAGGGCCTGCCGGAAGACTTCCGCCCCGCGCTGCCCACCGAGCAGGCCGTCGACGGCTGGGTTTCCAGCGCGGTCGAGAACAACCCGGGCCTCAAGGCGCTGGAACACCAGCTGCAGGCCGCCGGGCACGATGTCGGCACCGCGAAGGCGGGCCACCTGCCCACGATCTACCTGTCCGGCAGCTACGGCGACACCGACCGCTGGGGCGACCCCACGGCGTTGCCGGGCGGCGCCATCGCCCGGCTCGACGCCGAGTCGAAGTCGCGCAGCGTGGGCCTGACGCTGGACGTGCCGATCTTCGCCGGCGGCGCCACCCAGTCCCGCGTACGCCAGGCCATCGCCACCCGCGACGTGCGCCAGGACCAGTACGAGGCCGAGCGCCGCGCGCTGGTGCGCGAGACGCGCAATGCCTACCAGACGCTGGTGGCCGGCATCAGCGAGGTCGAGGCGCGCAAGGCCGCGGTGTTCTCCGCACGAAGCGCGTACGACGCCTCGCAGGTCGGACTGGAAGTCGGCACGCGCACGGTGCTCGACGTTCTCAACAACCAGCAGACGCTGTTCAACGCCGAGCGCGAGTACGCGCTGGCGCGCTACAACTTCCTGCAGAACCGGCTGCTGCTGGAGCAGGCGGCCGGCACCATCGACATCGCAAGCGTGCAGGACGTCAATCGCCTGCTGACCGTCGACGCCGAGACGCGCCTGCAGGCGCCAGGCACCAACGGCCGCTGAGCGCGGCAGTTGGCGGCAAGGCAAACAGGGCGCTTCGGCGCCCTGTTGCGTTCAGGGCGCCGGCGGCAGGTTCGGCGCGATCAGCTCCATGGTGCGCGCCAGTGCGCCACGCCCGGCCTTCACCAGCTGCAGGCCCGCCTGGGCCATTGCCTCGTGCGCCTGGTCATCGGCGAGCAGCCCGGCCACCGCCAGGCCGACCGCGTCGGCATCGGCGGCGATGCGCAGCGCACCGGCTTCGTCGAGCTGGCGTGCGATGTCGCTGAAATTGTGCAGGTGCGGCCCGGTCACCACGGCCACGCCCAGCGCCGCCGGCTCGAGCAGGTTGTGTCCGCCGACCGGCTGCAGGCTGCCGCCCACGAAGGCCACGCGCGCGCAGGCATAGAACTGCGCCAGCTCCCCGAGCGTGTCGATCACGAACACGTCGTCGTTGCCGTCAGGCCAGTGCGTGAACTGGCGCGTCGCCACCCGCCAGCCTGCTTCCACGCAGGCCTGGGTGACGGCGCGGAAGCGTTCCGGATGGCGCGGTGCCCACAGCAGCAGCAGCGTTGGCCAGCGTTCGCGCAGGCGCCGGTGGATGGCGATGATCGCCGCTTCCTCCTCGGGGTGCGTGCTGGCCGCGATCCACGCCATGCGGCCACCGCTGTGCCCGGCGAACGCGGCGGCGGTGCGGCGCGCCGCGTCGTCCACGGTGATGTCGAACTTGAGGTTGCCGAGCACGGTGACCGCCGCGGGCTCGGCGCCCAGGCGCACGAAGCGCTCGCCGTCGGCCTCGGACTGCGCGGCGACGCGCGCCAGCGTGCGCAGCGCCCGCGCCACCAGCGGGCGCAGCACGCGGTAGCCACGCAGCGACCGCTCCGACAGGCGAGCGTTGACCAGGTAGGCCGGAATGCCGTGGTCGCGGCAGCAGAACAGGAGGTTCGGCCACAACTCCGTCTCCAGCACCAGCGCGAGTCGCGGCCGGTGGTGGTCGAGGAACCGCCGCACCGCACCGGACAGGTCATAAGGCAGGTACACGTGGTCGACCCGGTCGCCCCACAGCGCCTGCACCCGGGATGAGCCGGTCGGCGTGATGGTGGTCACCAGCAGGCGAAGGTCGGGCCGCGCGGCCAGCAGCGCGTTCACCAGCGGCGCCGCGGCATTCACTTCGCCCACCGATACCGCGTGCACCCACACGCACTCGCCCGCGGCGGGTGGTGCGCGATAGATCGCGTAGCGCTCGTCCCAGCGCTGCAGGTAGCCGACCTGGCGGAATCCGCGCCAGATCAGGTGGTACACCGTGACCGGCACCAGCAGGTACAGCACGGCCGAATACAGCGCGCGCAGCAGGCGTTCAACGGCGCGTTCGCTAGGGGCGGCCTTCATGCGGCAAGGATAGCGAAGCCGCCGCGCCTGCGGCGGGCCGGTCGGCCCCGACCGGTAGAATCCCTGCATGGCCGACCTCGATCACTCGCCGCCGCTGGCGCCGCGCCACTGGCCCACCTGGCTCGGCATCGGCGTGATGGCGCTGCTGGCGCGCCTGCCGTGGCCACTGCAGCGTTCCCTGGGTCGCGCGCTCGGCGCATTGCTGCGCACCACGCTGCCGCGGCGCCGCGACATCGCCGCGCGCAACATCGCGCTGTGCTTCCCCGGGCTCGACGCCACCGCGCGCGAGGCGCTGCTGCGCCGGCACTTCGCCGCCATCGGCATCGGCCTGTTCGAATTCGCGCGCGCCTGGTGGGGCTCGGTGGCGCCGCTGCGCCGCAGGCTGGTGGTCGAAGGCCTCGAGCACGTGCACGCGGCGCGCGCCGACGGGCGCGGGGTGATCGTGGTCTCCGGGCACTTCACCACGCTCGAGGTCTGCGGCCGGCTGATGTGCGACCACATCCCGCTGGCCGGCATGTACCGGCCGCATGCGCAGGCGGCCATGGAATGGGCGGTGCGCCGCGGTCGCGCCCGCTATGCCGCGGCGATGTTCCCCAAGCAGGACCTGCGCGGCGCGGTGCGCCACCTCAAGCGCGGCGGGCTGCTCTGGTACGCGCCCGACCAGGACCCGAGCCGCGGCGACAGCGTGTTCGTGCCGTTCTTCGGCCAGCCCGCGCACAGCCTGAAATCCACCCACCAGCTGGCGCGGATGTCGGGCGCGGCGGTGGTGTTCTACCAGCACGCGCGCCGCGACGACGGCGGCTACACGCTGCGGCTGTTCCCCGCGACCGCCGGATATCCGACCGCGGACGCGGTGGCCGACACCGCCGAGGTCATGGCCGCGATCGAGACCATGGCGCGCGCCGCGCCCGAGCAGTACCTGTGGATCCACCGCCGCTTCAAGCGGCGTCCGGACGGGGGCTCGGTGTACTGACGCGCGCCAGCAGGCTGCCGGCATACAGCGCGGCGAGCATCAGCGTCAGGCCACCCCAGAACGTCGAATAGAACGCCAGGTGGGTGTTGAGCGGGAACACCGTTACCAGCAGGGCCAGCATCGCCGGCCGCGCGCGCTCGCGCGCGGCGACGTCGGCGAAGCGCCAGGCGCGCAGTGCCAGCGCCAGGCCGGCCAGCCACAGCAGCAGGCCGATGGCGCCGGTTTCGCTCAGCACCTCGAGCACGATCTGGTGGGCGTGCAGCGCCGGCCCTTCACCCCAGGCCGGCACTTCGCCGGACTGCGGATCGCACGCCGGGAACGCCTCGCGGAAGCCGCGCGCACCGACGCCGTTGACCGGGTGCGCGCGCGCCATGCACAGCGCCGCGCCCCAGATCCGCGTGCGTCCGGACAGCGCGCTGTCGACGCCGGTCTCGTCCGCCGACAGCGCATGGGTGGTGCGTTCGATGCGGTCGCGGACCTCCGGCGACGCGAGCCCGAGCGCCAGCACCGTGGCCAGGCCGAACGCGAACACCAGCAGCAGGCGCTTCCAGCCGAGCAGGCGCCAGCCGGACAGCACCAGCACCAGCGCGTAGGTCAGCCACGACGCGCGCGAGCCCGCGAACACGATCACGATGCCGATCGCCGCGGCCGCCACCACCCAGCCCGCCGTGCGCCAGCGTCGTCCGGCGGCGTACAGCGCAAACGGCGACAGGCTGGCCAGCACCACGCCGAGCTTGAGGTTGCAGGGCCCGAGCACGCCGCCCAGGCGGTCGACGCGCGCCAGTTCGTCGAGGTTGCACATCGGCCGCCCGCTGATTGCCTGCTTGGCGGCATCGATCCCCCAGAACAGCGGGCTGGTGCCGAAGGCGACTTCGGCCAGCGCGTCCAGCGTCCACACGCCCACGATCACCGCGAGCCCGATGAAGGTCAGCCGACGCCCGCGCTCGCTGGCCACGGCGATCGCCACCAGCCACAGGAACGGCAGGTAGCGCAGGTCGACCGCGGCTTCGCGCAGCGCGCGCGCCGGATCCACCGCGTCCGGGGCGGACAGCAGTTCCGGCAGCCAGTAGGCGAAGAACAACACGCTGGTCAGCGCCCACGCCGGCCCGCTGAGCAGCACGGCGCCGCCGCGGAAACGCGCGGCGAGCAGTTTGACGATCGCCAGCAGCGCACCCAGCACCATCACGCCCTCGGCATAACCCGGGGCAGGCCAGAGGGCGACGAAAGCCAGTACCCAGTGCGGTGCCCAGCGCCATCCGGCGGTTGCGGGCGCGCCTGCCGGCAGCGTGTCAGCGGAGTTCGTCATAGACCGAGAGCGTGGCGTCCTGCATGGTGCGGAGCAAGTAGGTCACGGGAATGGCCGGCATCGTAGCCGGTCGCCGTGACGGCTGTCCGAGCAGCGCGCGCGCGCGCGCGCGAAGCGCCGCGGCATCGAACGCGGGCACCGCGCCCTCCGGCTGCAGCTCGCGCAGCAGTTCCCCCACGCCGCCATGGTCCCAGCCCAGCACCGGACGGCCGACCGCCCATGCCTCGACCACGGTGCGCCCGAAGGCTTCGGGCTTGCGCGACAGCTGCAGCACCAGGTCGCTGGCGGCGTAGGCATCGGCGATGGCCGACGTCGGCGCGGCGATCACCACCGCCCCGGCGATGCCGAGCGTGGTCGCGGACGCCTCGAGCTCGGCCACGTAGGCCGCGCGCGCCGGGTCGCGCGCGCCCGGCATCCACAGGCGTGCGTCCAGGCCGTCGGAGCGCAGCGCGGCCAGCAGCGCCAGCGCATCGCCATGCCCCTTGAGCCGCGTACCGCGACCCGGCAGCAGCAGCAGCGGGCCGGCGCCGCCCAGGCGGCTGTCGGCCGCGGCGGCGCGCGCGCGCGCGGCCGGGTCCGGCCACGGAGCGCGCGGGAACGATGCGGGATCGATGCCACGCGGGATCACGCGCAGGCGCGATGGATCGATGCCGGGATACGCGCGCAGCACGTAGGCGCGCACGGTGTCGGACACGCAGATCACGCGTTCGCCGCGGGTCATGATCGCGCTGTATCGCGAAGGCGAGTTCAGGCCGTGGACCGTGGTCACCAAGCGCGGGCGATGCGACTCGGGCATCCCGCGCAGCGCGCGCCAGGCGATCCACGCCGGCAGCCGCGAGCGTGCGTGCACGATATCCACGCCGTGTTCGATGCACAGCCGGCGCAGCGGCCGCACCAGGCCCAGCGTGGCCAGCGCCTTGCGGCCCAGCGCCAGGTCCACGTGCAGCGCACCGGTGGCCCGCAGCGCCGGCAGCAGGCGCCCGCCCGCCGATGCGACCAGGGCATGGTGGCCGGCACGCACCAGCGCCGCGGCGATTTCGATGGTGGATCGCTCGACGCCGCCGGACTCCAGCGCCGGCAACACCTGCAGGACCGTCAGCGGCCGGTGCATGCGCCCGCGGCCGCCCGTGCCGGCCTCAGTCGACCAGCACGAAGTGCGCGCTGCAGTACGGGCAGTCAGCCTGGCCGCCGTCGGCTTCGATCGGCAGGTAGACGCGCGGATGCGAGTTCCACAGCGCCATCGCCGGCAACGGGCAGCTGAGCGGCAGGTCGGCGCGCCGGACCTCGTACTGCGTCTGGGCGTTGGCCACGGTGGACTGCGTCGGGGCGGTGGACATGGTTGCGATGCCAGGTGGAGAGCAGGGACCGGAGTTTACCGCGCCGCCAGCGGCACGGCCCGGGATCAGGCCGGCAGTTCGAACAGCAGCGCGTGCGCGGCAGTGTCGGGTGCGGCCACAAGCGTCGCAGGCGCGGGCGCGGCCGCGTTCCAGGCGAGCCCGTCGCCCGCGGACATGGCCTGGCCATCGACCACTGCGGCGCCTTCGAGCAGTTGCAGCCAGCCGCGGCGTGCAGGCAACACGCCGAGCGCGCGCGATGCGCCGGCGTCGACGCGTGCGACACGCAGGCGCGCGTCCTGGCGCAGCAGGAGCGGACCGCCATCGCGTGCTGCACGGTTCGCTCCGGCGGAACCGGCGCGTCGCGTGGCCCCGTGGAACACCCCGCCGGCGGCGAGCGTGTGCCACGCGTTGCGTGCCGCGGCCGGAGCCGGCGCAACCGCGATGCCGGGCGTCGCGTTCACCCGATCCGGCTGGATCCAGGCCTCCAGCAGGCGCAGTGGCGCGGCGGTCGACGCATTTTCAAGCCGGCACTCGATGCCGTGGCCTGCGCCGATCCACGCCACGCCGCCGGCGGTGACCTCACGCGGATCCAGGCCGGCGCACGCGATGCGCAGGCGGCCGTCCAGCACCAGCAGCACCAGCTCCATGTTGGCGACGCGCACGGCCTCGGCCACCGCGCCGGGTGCCCAGTCCTGGGTCGACAGCACCCGCAGCGCGCCCCAGCCCATCCAGTCGCGATCGATGGCGTCGCCGCGTGAGAACGCGTGCCACGCGTCCACGCCGCCGGCAATGATGCGACCGCGTGCGGCGGCGGGTCGGAGCAGCGTGCCCACAGGCAGCATCACTCGATCCTCGCGGCCTCGTCGAACGACAGCCGCGGCGAACGCGGGAACAGCTGCGCCGGGTCGCCGTAACCGAGGTTGACCAGGATGTTGGAACGCACCGCCGTGCCCTGGAAGAACGCCGCATCGACCATCGCGTTGTCGAAGCCGGTCATCGGCCCGCAGTCCAGGCCCAGCGCGCGCGCGGCCAGGATCAGGTAGGCGGTCTGCATGCTGGAGCCGCGCAGGCCCACGCGCTCCAGGCGCGCCTCGTCGGAGCCGGCGAACCACGAGCGCGCATCGGTATGCGGGAACAGCACCGGCAGCTTGTCGTAGAACGCCAGGTCGTGGCCGACGATCACCGTGACCGGCGCGGCCAGGGTCTTGTCGCGATTGCCGTCGCTGAGCGCCGGGGCCAGCCGCGCCTTGGCGTCCGCCGACCTCACGAACACGAAGCGCGCCGGGCAGGCGTTGGCCTCCGTGGGCCCGAACTTCACCAGGTCGTAGAGTGCGCGCAGGGTGTCGTCGCCGACCTCGCCGCCGATCGCGTTGTGGGTGCGGGCCTCGCGGAACAGGCGGGCAAGCGCGGTGGCGGGCAGTGCATCGGTCATCAGGTGTCCTCTCGATCGCGGGTTCGGCTGGACGGGGAAGTGTAGAGTCCGCCCGGAGAAACCACAGGCCCGGCCCCGGAACGGATGGTCACGACAGCAGAACGCGCGCACCCGGCCGTCGCCTGGGCGCTGAGCGATGGCCGCGCCGGCAACGTGCGCCAGGCCACCGCGCTCGCCGGCGCGCTGGCCATCGGCGCCATGGCCGATGTGACGCTGGCCGCGCGTGCACCGTGGTCGTGGGTGGCACCCCGCCGCCTGCCGGGCGCGGCGCAGGCCTTCGGCGCGCCGTTCGCGGCGAGCCTGGCCGCGCCACCGCTGGTCGCCGTCGGCTGCGGTCGGCAGGCGGCGCTGGCCACGCGACTGCTGCGCGCACGCGGCGCACGCGCGGTGCAGGTGCTCGATCCGCGCATCGACCCGCGCCACTGGGACCTGGTGATCGCGCCCGCGCATGACGGCCTGCGCGGCGACAACGTGATCACCACGCTGGGCAGCCTGCATCCGGTCGACGACGCCTGGCTGGCGCGCGCGCGCGCCGCGTTCAACCACTTCGCGGAGCTGCCGTCGCCGCGCACCACGCTGCTGCTCGGTGGCCCGAGCGCGCACGCCGGCTTCGACCTCGCGGCCTTGCACGCCCTGCTGGCGCGGATCGATGCCGTGGCCGCGCGCGAGGGTGGCAGCCTGCTGGTGACCGCCTCGCGCCGCACGCCGCCCGCACTGCGCGATGCCCTGCGCGCGCACCGCGGCCGCGTGCCACTGATGGCCTGGGTGGACGACACCGATGGCCGCAACCCCTACCCCGGCATGCTGGCCTGGGCGGACCGCATCGTGTGCACCGCCGACTCGGTGAACATGCTGTCCGAAGCCTGTGCCACCGCCGTCCCGGTGTTCGTTGCCGGCTCGGAACGCATGCGCGGGCGGCCAAGGCGCTTCGTCGACGAGCTGCTGGCACGTGGGCGCATCCGCGCGGTGGACGAGCGACTGGACGCCTACATCGCCATTCCGCTGCGCGAGACCGCGCGCATCGCCTGCGAGGTGCGTGCGCGGCTCGGGCTCGCCTGACGATGGCGCGTGGCAATGCGGCTTGGCTTATCCTCGCCCCATCCGCGCACCGGTGACGCCATGGACATCGCAAGCCAGACCGACCGTCCCATCGACCGCTGGTTCGCCAGCTATTCCGGCGACCACCGCAACGCACGCAACCAGGCCATCCACGTGGTCGCGGTGCCGGCGATCCTGTGGAGCGTGATCGCCCTGCTGTGGTGCATCCCGTCGCCGGGTACCGCGCTCCGCCAGGGCGTGTGGGCGGCGCTGGCGATGTTCGCGGCCTGGCTGTTCTACCAGCGCGCCTCGCGCCCGCTCGGCGTGGGCATGGCGGTGCAGCTGGTGGCCATGGCCACGCTGTGCTGGTGGCTGCACGCGGCGCTCGGCACGCGCGGGCTGCTGGCGCTGGCGGTGGGCGTGTTCGTGGTGGCGTGGATCGCGCAGTTCATCGGCCACCGCATCGAAGGCCGCAAGCCCAGCTTCTTCACCGACCTGGTGTACCTGCTGATCGGCCCGGCCTGGGTGCTGTCCAAGCTCTACCGCCGCCTGGGCTGGCGCTGGTAGCGCCTGCCCCGCGCGGCAACGCGCAACGCTGCATGCCATGACGCGGGGCGGCCGGCACGCGCGATGGCCGCCCGCAGGGGCGACAATGGCGCATGTCTCCTCGCGACCTCGTCCTGATCCTCGTCATCTGCATGGCGTGGGCGGGCAATTTCCTGTTCTCGGCGTATGCCCTGCTCGAGATGCCGGCATTCCTGTACACCGCGCTGCGCATGGGCATCGTGGCGCTGGTGCTGCTGCCGTTCCTCAAACCCGTGCCGCGCGCGCAGTGGCCGCGTTTCCTGGCCGTGGCGCTGTGCATGAACGTGCTGCACTTCGGGCTGAGCTTCTGGGCGCTGCGCCTGGCCGGCGAGCTGTCCGCGGTGGCGATCGTGATGCAGAGCTACGTTCCGATGTCGGCGCTGCTGGCCTGGGCGGTGCTGGGCGAGCGCTTCGCCTGGCGCACCGGCACCGCGATCGCGGTGAGCTTCATCGGCGTGCTGGTGATCGGCTTCGATCCCTCGATCGTCGAAAAGCCGGCCGCGATCGTGGCGATGCTGGTGTCGGCGGGCTTCCTGGCGCTGGGCACGGTGCTGATGCGGCGCCTCGGCGGCATCGGCATGCTGACCCAGCAGGGCTGGAGCGCGCTGATCGCGGTGCTGCCGTTGCTTGCAATCAGCCTGCTGCTCGAACCCGGTGGCGTGGCGGCGCTGGCCGCGTTCTCGCCGCGTGCGTGGATCGGGGTGACGTACTCGGCGCTGGTGGCCTCGCTGCTCGGCCACGGCGTGTACTTCCTGCTGCTGCAGCGCCATCCGGTGGCGCAGCTCACGCCGTGGCTGATGCTGACGCCGTTGCTGGCGGTGCTGCTGGGCATCGTGTTCTGGGGCGACCGGCCCGGCCCGCAGCTGTGGATCGGCGGTGCGCTGGTGCTGGGCGGCGTGGTCGCGATCGCGCTGCGCGCGATGGCCACCGCGCGGCCGCTGCCACCGGCACGCGAGATCTGAGTCAGCGCGGCTCGAACATCGCCGCGTCCGGCCGGAACGGGCGCGGCGCGTGGCCCAGATCATCCCGTGCGGGGCGGGCATCGAACACCAGGTCGTGGCGCAGGCGTTCCTGGGCCGCCGCGCTGAAGCCCTGCAGGCGCCCCGCCGCGCGCGCCGTCGCCACGAGCGCGGCGAAGACCGGCGCGGGCAGCTCGACCAGCCGCGCCGGCGGTCGCAGTGCGGCAAGCACGCGCGCCACCATGTCGCGATAGGCCAGGGTTTCACCCCCGGGGAGGTCATAGCCGCGGCCATGACTGGCCGGCCCGGCCGCGATGGCCCACATCGCGGTGGCCGCGAGATCGTCCACGTGTACCGGCTGGCGCAGCCCGTGCGCACCGCGCGGCAGCGGGAACCAGCCGCGCCGCCGCGCCAGCGCGGCGATCCGCGAGAGGCTGAGGTCGCGCCCCGCGCCGTACACCAGCGTCGGGCGCAGCAGCGTGGCCGCCGTGCCGCGCGCCGCGGCGGTGGCGAACAGGCGGGCTTCGGCAAGCGCCAGGCGCGACGCGAGTGCGCGCTCGGCGGCGTCGGTCGAATCCTGTTTCACCGCGAGGCTGGTGGAGCCGAATGCGACCAGCCGCGATGTGTCGATGCGCGCGTCTTCGAACCAGCGCGCGAAGTGGTCGAGGGGGCCGCAACCGAGCACCACGTCGTAGCACGCCTCGAGCGCGGGCATGGCGTCGAAACCACCGCGCAGCCAGCGCACGCCGGCGCCCGCGGCCTGCGGCGACCGCGACAGCGCATCCACGCGCCAGCCGGCCGCCAGCAGCCGCGGCAGCAGCGCCGCACCGATCTGGCCGCTGCCGCCGAACAGCAGCGCGCGCGCACCTGCGTGGGCTCCGGATTCCATCGCCGAAGCATAGGCGAAGCCGCGCGCGCGGAAGGAACCGCCGTCGCCCGCTGCTAGAATCGACGGCTGCCGCGTGCGTCGTGGCCATCCTCCGACGACAAGGACCCCGATGCTGGAATTGATGCTGGCCCTGCCGTTCCTGCTCGCGCTGGCGCTCGCGATCCTTCGCGACGCGCCGGCCCGCGCGTGTGCATGGCTGGCTGGCCTCGCGCCCCTGCTGGGCCTGGTGATCCTGGCCTGGATGACCCCGGCGGTGATGGCGGGCGACATCCCGCGCGCGATGCATGACTGGCTGCCGCAGGCGGGCCTGGCATTGAGCCTGCGCCTGGACGGCCTGGCCTGGATGTTCGCACTGATGGTGCTGGGCATCGGCGGCCTGGTCGTGATGTATGCGCACTACTACCTCGGGCCGCAGGAGAAGACCCGGCGTTTCTTCTGCTTCCTGCTGCTGTTCATGGGCGCGATGCTGGGCATGGTGCTGTCCGGCAACCTGCTGCTCACGGTGGTGTTCTGGGAGCTGACCTCGATCAGCTCGTTCCTGCTGATCGGCTTCTGGTACCACCGCGACGACGCCCGCGAAGGCGCGCGCATGGCGCTGACCATCACCGCGGCCGGCGGCCTGGCGCTGCTGGGCGGCGTGGTGCTGATCGGCCGCGTGGTGGGCAGCTACGAGCTGGACGCCGTGCTCGCGTCGGGCGATGCGATCCGTGCCCATGAGCTCTATCCGTGGATCCTGGGCCTGGTGCTGGCCGCGGTGTTCACCAAGAGCGCGCAGTTCCCGTTCCACTTCTGGCTGCCGCACGCGATGGCCGCGCCGACCCCGGTGTCCGCCTACCTGCACTCGGCGACCATGGTGAAGGCCGGCGTGTTCCTGCTCGCACGGCTGCATCCCTCGCTCGCCGGTACCGACCTGTTCTTCTACGTGGTGTCCGGCATCGGTGCGCTGACGCTGCTGATCGGTGCGTGGAACGCCATCTTCCAGCACGACATGAAGGGCGTGCTGGCGTACTCCACGATCTCGCACCTCGGCCTGATCACCCTGCTGCTCGGCCTGTCGACGCCGATGGCGGTGGTGGCGGCGCTGTTCCACATCCTCAACCACGCCACGTTCAAGGCGTCGCTGTTCATGGCCGCGGGCATCATCGACCACGAGACCGGCACCCGTGACATGCGCCGGCTGGGCGGGCTGTGGCGGCTCATGCCCTACACCAGCGCGCTGGCGATCATCGCGTCGCTGGCGATGGCCGGCATTCCGCTGCTCAACGGTTTCCTGTCCAAGGAAATGTTCTTCGCCCAGGCGCTGGAGATCGGTGGCGACGGTGCGATGCGCACGTTCATCACCGTGGCCGCGTTCCTGTTCGCCACCTTCGGCGTCGCCTACAGCCTGCGCTTCGTGCATGACACCTTCCTCGGCAACGGGCCGCGGGGCGTGTCGCACGACATCCAGGAGCCTCCGGCCTTCATGCGCGTCCCGGTCGCGGTGCTGGTGGTGGCCTGCGTGGCGGTGGGCGTGGCGCCGCAGTGGACCATCGGCCCGCTGCTGGCCACCGCTGCGCGGGGCGTGCTCGGCGACGCGGTCCCCGCGTACAGCCTGTCGGTGTGGCACGGCGTCAACATGCCGCTGCTGATGAGCCTTGGCGGCGTGGCCTGCGGTGTCGTGCTGTACCTGGGACTGCGCAAGGTGCTCGACCTGCACGCCATCGTGCAGCGTTCGCAGGGGCGGCGGCTGTTCCACCTCAACATCGAGGCACTGTTCCGCCTGGCGCGGCGTTTCACCCACACCATCGCCAACGGCAGCATGCAGCGCAGCCTGCTGTGGCTGGTGCTGGTGGCGATCGCCGCGGGCGCCGCGCCGTTCGTCGCCGGCTGGGGCGAACCGCGCGAAGCGCTGGTGTACGAGTCGCGACCGATGGTGCGCCTGGCCTGGGTGCTGTGGCTGATGCTGGTCGGGTGCGCGCTGGCCACCCTGGCCCTGTACCGCCAGCGCCTGCTCGCGGTGGTGGTGATGGGTGGCTGCGGGCTGGCGGTGAGCATGACCTTCGTGGCGCTGTCCGCGCCCGACCTGGCCCTCACCCAACTGCTGGTTGAACTGGTGACGGTCGCGCTCCTGCTGCTGGGCCTGCATTACCTCCCCAAGGATTCGCCGCCGACGCGATCGCTGCCGCGCCGCGTGCGCGACGGCCTGGTGGCGGTGGTGGCGGGCGCGGGCACCGCCGGCCTGGCCTGGGCCATGATGGTGCGGCCGCCTTCCAACGGCGTCGCCGCTGAGCTCACCGCGCGCGCGTTGCCCGAGGCCTGGGGCAGCAACATCGTCAACGTGATCCTGGTCGACTTCCGCGGCTTCGACACCTTCGGCGAGATCACCGTGTTCGGCATCGCCGGCCTGGTGGTGCATGCGCTGCTCAGGCGCGCGCGGATGGCGCCGGAAAAGATCATGCCCGGCCCGCCGGTCAAGCTGCCGGTGCCGGCCGACCTGGCGCAGATGATGTTCCCGCTGACGCTGGTGGTGTCGATCTTCCTGTTCCTGCGCGGCCACAACGCGCCCGGCGGCGGCTTCATCGCCGGCCTGACGCTGGCGGTGCCATTGCTCATCCAGTACGTGATCCAGGGTGCCGAGTCGGTGGAGTCACGCTTCGGCTTCGACTACATCCGCGCCATCGGCATCGGGCTGATGGTGGCGCTGGCCGCGGGCGCGGGCTCCATGGTGTTCGGGCTGCCGTTCCTCGCCAGCGGGCACTACGACCTCGAACTGCCGCTGCTGGGCGTCATCCCGCTGGCGAGCGCGGCGGCGTTCGATGTCGGCGTGTACCTGGTGGTGTTCGGCAGCACGATGCTGATCCTGTCGATGATGGGCACGCTGAAGCCATCCAAGACCATGGTCGCGCACCGCGGCACCATCGATCCGGCCACGCGCTCGGCCGTCACCGGGGAGGCCAACTGATGGAATTCGCGATTGCCAGCGGAATCGGCGTGCTGGTGTCCGTGGGCGTGTACCTGATGCTGCGCGCGCGCTCGTTCGACGTGATCCTCGGCCTGACCATGCTGTCGTACGCCACCAACCTGCTGATCTTCTCCAGCGGTCGCCTGGTGGTGGGCAAGCCGCCGGTGCTGCGCCAGGGCGTCGACGCCACGCTGGCCAATTACACCGACCCGCTGCCGCAGGCGCTGGTGCTGACCGCCATCGTGATCTCGTTCGCCATGACCGCGGTGATGATCGTGCTGGCGATGCGCAGCCGCGCCGACAACGACAGCGACCACGTCGACGCCGGCGACATGATCGACCGCCCGGGGAAGGACGCGTGAGCCAGCTCCCGATCCTGCCGATCCTGCTGCCGCTGCTCGGCGGCGCGCTGTCGCTGTTCGTGGAGCACCGCCGCGTCGGCACCGTGGTGCAGCGTTCGGTGGGCTGGATCTCGATGCTGGCGACCTTCGCCGCCGCGGTGATGCTGGTGGCACGCGCGGGCAACGGCGAGGTCATGGTGTACCTGGTCGGCGACTGGCCCGCGCGGATCGGGATCGCGCTGGTGGTGGACCGCCTGGCGGCGCTGATGGTGCTCGCCACCTCGCTGCTGGCCGCCGCCTGCCTGCTGCACGCCTGCTCCGGATGGGACCGTCGCGCACCGCATTTCCATGCGCTGTTCCAGTTCCAGCTGGTGGGCCTCAACGGGGCGTTCCTGACCGGCGACATCTTCAACCTGTTCGTGTTCTTCGAGGTGATGCTGATCGCGTCCTACGGGCTGCTGCTGTCAGGCGGCCGCGGGGTGCGCATGAGCGCGGGCCTGCACTACGTGGTCTTCAACGTGGCATCGGCCACCCTGTTCCTGATCGCGCTTGGCCTGGTGTACGGCCTGTTCGGCACGCTGAACATGGCCGAGCTCGCGGTGCGCGTGGCCGAGCTGCCGGCGCGCGACCTGCCGCTCGCCAAGGCCACGCTGGGCCTGCTGCTGGTGGTGTTCTGCGCCAAGGCCGCGCTGCTGCCGCTTTACCTGTGGCTTCCGGAAACCTACACCCGTGCGCCCGCGGCGGTGGCCGCGCTGTTCGTCATCATGACCAAGGTGGGCATCTACGCGGTGCTGCGCGTCGGCTCGCTCCTGCTCGGCGAACCCGCGGGTGCGCTCGCCGGCTAC
This sequence comes from Luteimonas sp. MC1825, assembly GCF_014764385.1. Classification (NCBI taxonomy): domain Bacteria; kingdom Pseudomonadati; phylum Pseudomonadota; class Gammaproteobacteria; order Lysobacterales; family Lysobacteraceae; genus Luteimonas; species Luteimonas sp. MC1825. The sequence continues at coordinate 2,467,411 of NZ_CP061714.1, forward strand.
GGCTGGGGCTGGATGCTGCCGGCGGCCATCGCCGGACTGGTGCTGAGCGCGCTGGGCGTGATGGCGGCGACGCGTCTGCGGGTGCTGGTGGTGTACCTGGTGCTGGTGTCGGCGACCACGCTGTTCATCGCCTTCGGGCTGCGCGAGCCGGGCACGATCGCCGCCGGGCTGTACTACCTGGTGCACAGCAGCTTCGTGGCCGCGGCGTTGTTCCTGATCGCGGACCTGGTGCGCCGCGGGCGCGGTGACGCCGGCGACGCCCTGCGCGCGTTCGCACCCGCGCCGGGGGTGCGCACCATGGCTGGCGTGATGTTCCTCGTCGCCGGCGTGTCGATCGCCGGCCTGCCGCCGCTGTCCGGATTCATCGGCAAGACCCTGCTGCTGCAGGCGGTGCCCGACGCCGCGGTGCGATGGGCCTGGCCCGTGATCCTCGGCAGCAGCATGCTGGTGGTGGTGGGCATGACCCGCGCCGGCACGCGGATTTTCTGGAAACCGGCGCCGATCGCCGCGGCGGCCGCCGAACATGCCGCCAGCGCGGGCGGGCTGGGGCGCGCGCGCCTGCCGGAAACGCTGGCCACGATGCTGCTGCTGTCCTACGGCGTGGCGATGGCGCTGGCACCCGCCCCCATCCTCCGCTACACCCAGGCCGCCGCCGGCCAGCTGCTGGCGCCGGCCGCGCTCGTCGAACAGCTGCGCGCCACGTTGCCGCAGGGGAGGCGGCCATGAACCGCCGCCGCTGGCTTCCGTCCATGCCGTTGTCGCTCGGCATCGTCGCGTTCTGGATGCTCATGGTGTCCGAGTTCGACCTCGCCCAGTTCGTGCTGGCCCTGCTGCTGGGGCTGGTGGTCCCGCTGTTCGCCACCCGCCTGGACCGCGAGTTCGCGCGCATCGGCAGCGTCCGGCCGCTGCCGCGACTGATGGCCGTGCTGCTGTGGGACATCGTGCTGAGCAACCTGCGCGTGGCGCGCCAGGTCCTGGGGGCCGAGCGGAACATCCACCCCGGGTTCATCTGGTATCCACTGGAACTGGACAATATCCACGGCATCACCGCCCTGGCCTGCTGCATCACGATGACACCCGGAACGGTGACCGCGGCCCTGTCCGATGACCGCCGCTATCTGCTCGTGCACGTGCTCGACCTCGACGACGAGGCGCAGGTGGTGGCCGACATCAAGCGCCGCTACGAATGCCCGCTGATGGAGATCTTCCCTTGAACACGGCCGAGCTCGCCGGCCTGCAGCTGTTCGGCCATGGCCTGATCGACGTGGCCATCGGCGTGTCGATGTACGCGGTCGGCGCCTCGATGCTGCTCGCGCTGTGGCGCCTGCTGCGCGGGCCCACCCTTCCCGACCGCATCCTCGCGCTCGACACCCTCAACGTCACCGCCATCGCCGAACTGATGCTGCTGGGCATGTACCTGAAGTCCGCGGTGTACTTCGAGGCCGCGCTGATCATCGCGATGCTCGGCTTCGTGAGTACCGTGGTGCTGTCCAAGTACGTGATCCGCCGGGACATCGTCGAATGAGCGTCTTCTGGGAACTGCTGCTGGTCGCGCTGCTGCTGGTCGGCAGCTTCTTCATCCTGATGGGCGGCATCAGCCTGGTGCGCTTGTCGGAGTTCTTCAAGCGCCTGCACGGGCCCACCAAGGCCAGCACCCTCGGCGTCGGCTGCGTGCTCGCCGCCTCGGTCGGCTACCACCTGTTCATCGGCAGCGACCCGCAGCCGCGCGAACTGCTCATCGCCGCATTCCTGTTCATCACCGCGCCGATCAGCGCCCACCTGATGTCCAAGGCCGCGCTCTCGCTGCGCATGGACGAGCGCCCGCAGCTTCCCGGCAAGTCGGACGAGGACACCCACGTGCCGCCACGCCCCGACGGCGGCGACGACGAAGCGATCTGACCGCGGCAGCGGGCATCGCCGCGCCGCAGGCCACGCGGCTGACTCAGCTGCAACCTTCGACGTAGTCGACCTGCGGCACCATGCCGACGCGCCACGAGGTGACCTTGCCGCCGGCGTCGAGTTCGAACACCAGCTTCGACGGCAGCCCGCCTCCGTCCTCGGCGGACTTCAGCACCTTGCCCCCCTGCACGTACTTGTGCGGCATGGTTTCCAGCGTGCCGCCGTAGAGCGCCTGGAGCGCGGCCTCGTCCATGCCCACCTTGCCGCCACCGGGCGCGGCGATGTCGGGCGACTCGGCGCTGTACCGCACCAGCAGGTCGTTCTCGAACATGAAGGCGAGCTGTGCCGGTGTGGATTGCCCCGCCGGGCTCATGTGGAAGCAGGCCGCGGGGTCACGCGGGTCGGGCTTGCCTTGCAGTGCACCACCGGTCCATTCCGCGCTCGCCTCCGCCGCGGTCAGGCCAAGGTCGAGCGCGCCATAGCCGTTCATGCGCGCGTCGCCGGCGTCGGGGATCGCACGCGGACCTTCGACCGCCGCCACGGGCGCGGCGTCGGCGCCGGGCGCGGCCGTCACATCGGGCGTGGACGGCGAACGCTCCCCGCTGCAGGCGGACAGGGCAAGGCTGAGGATGGCGATCAACGGGGCGGCACGACGCATGAGGCAGGCTCCTGAGGCAAGAAAAACGCAGTGCCCAAGGCTACGACAAAATGCGTCAGGCCATCGCGAAGTGCTTCTCCAGCCCGGCCCAGCAGGCCTGGTAGCCATGCTGGCGATGGGCGGCATCGAGTGCCTGCTGTGCAGGACGGATCACCGCACGCGTCTCGAACATGAAGGCCATCGTGTCGGTGATCACGTCCGGCTTCGACAGGTCCGCCGCGGATGCCTTGGCGAACGTCGCCGCATCCGGGCCGTGTCCGGTCATGCAGTTGTGCAGCGAACACCCCCCGGGCGCGAAGCCCTCGGCCTTGGCGTCGTATGCGCCATGCACCAGGCCCATGAACTCGCTGGCCACGTTGCGGTGGAACCACGGCGGGCGGAACGTGTCCTGCTGCACCAGCCAGCGCGGCGGGAAGATCGCGAAGTCGAGGTTGCTGGTGCCGGGCGTGTCGCTGGGCGAATGCAGCACCAGGAAGATCGACGGATCCGGGTGGTCGAAACTGATCGAACCGATGGCGTTGAAGCGGCGCAGGTCGTATTTGTACGGCGCGTAGTTGCCGTGCCAGGCGACCACGTCGAGCGGCGAATGGCCGATCGGCGCGCGCCACAGGTGGCCCTGGAACTTGGCGACGAGTTCGAAGTCGCCTTCGGCCACTTCATACGCCGCCACCGGGGCGAGGAAATCACGCGGGTTGGCCAGGCCGTTGGACCCGATCGGGCCGAGGTCGGGCAGGCGCAGCAGCGCGCCGAAGTTCTCGCAGACATAGCCGCGCGCGGCACCGTCCGGCAGCTCGACGGCAAAGCGCACGCCGCGCGGGATCACCGCGATCTCCTGCGGCTCGACATCGAGCACGCCCAGTTCCGTGGCGATGCGCAGGCGGCCCTGCTGCGGCACGACCAACAGTTCGCCGTCGGCGCTGTAGAACCAGCGGCCGCGCATCGGCGCATTGGCCGCGTACAGATGGATGCCCACCCCGGTGCCGGCCCAGGAACCACCGTTTCCGGCCATGGTGAACAGCCCGTCGACGAAGTCGACCGCACTGCCCTCCGCCGGCATCGGTAGAGGGTCCCAGCGCAGCTGGTCGGGCGTCACCGGCCCGTGCCCGAAATCATCGTGGAAGCGCGGCTGCGCGTAGGGCTCGAAACTGCCGTGCATCGCCGCCGGGCGGATCCGGTACAGCCAGCTGCGCCGGTTGGCGTGCCGCGGCGCGGTGAACGCCGTACCCGTCAACTGCTCGGCGTACAGCCCGAACGCAACCTTCTGCGGCGAGTTGCGGCCCACCGGCAGCGCACCGGCCAACGCCTCGGTCGCGAACTCGTTGCCAAATCCCGACATGTATCCGTCCACGGATGTCTCCTGCGTGCGAGAAGCTTGCTCCAAACCCCACACCATCCGCGGCAACGCCTAGAGCACCCCGCGCTTGATCTGGTCGCGCTCGATGCTCTCGAACAGCGCCTGGAAGTTGCCTTCGCCGAAGCCTTCGTTGCCCTTGCGCTGGATGATCTCGAAGAAGATCGGGCCGAAGCAGTTCAGGGTGAAGATCTGCAGCAGCTTGCGCTGCTTGGTCTCCGGGTCGGCGTCGATCAGGATGCGGTTGCGCGCAAGGCGCGCCACGTCCTCGCCATGGTCCGGGATGCGCTGGTCGATGACTTCGAAATAGGACTCCGGCGTATCGAGGAATTCAACGCCCTGGTCGCGCATCTTCTCCACCGTGCTGTAGATGTCGTCGGTGAAGCAGGCGATGTGCTGGATGCCCTCGCCCTTGTAGGCGTCGAGGTATTCGTTGATCTGGCTCTTCGGGTCGTTGGACTCGTTGAGCGGGATGCGCACGATGCCGTCCGGCGCGGTCATCGCCTTGGACACCAGGCCGGTCTTGGCGCCCTTGATGTCGAAGTAGCGGATCTCGCGGAAGTTGAACAGCTTCTCGTAGTAGTCCGACCACTTCTGCATGTTGCCGAAGTAGAGGTTGTGGGTCAGGTGGTCGATGAAGGTCAGCCCGAAGCCCGTCGGGTTGGCGTCGGCACCTTCGACCGGCACGAAGCCGTCGTACATGCTGCCGGCGTCGCCATAGCGGTCCACCAGGTACAGCATGCAGTCGCCGATGCCCTTGACCACCGGCGCGTCGACCGCCTTGGTGGACTCCTTGTGGTCGATCGCCTCGCCGCCGTTGGCCAGCACCTTGGCGTATACCTCGCCGGCCGGCTGGCGGAAGCGGATCGCGAAGCCGGCAGCGCACGGCCCGTGCGCGCGCGCGAAGTCGGCGGCGAACGAATCGGGATCCTCGTTGACCAGGAAGTTCACCCCGCCCTGGCGGTACACCGTGATCTTGCGCGTGGGGTGGCGCAGCACCGGGCTGAAGCCCATCTTGCGGAAATAGTCGTGCAGCAGCGCGCCCTGCCCTTCCGGGGCGGCGAACTCGACGAACTCGAAGCCGTCGATGCCCATCGGGTTCTCGAAGGTGGTGACCTCCATGCCGAGGTTGGGCGTGGTGCTGGCGGACGTGGTCTGGGCGCTCATGGCGGCTCCTGGGAAAGCAAAAAGTGGACGTGCGAGGGCTGTTGTTATAGTTTCATGTGAAACCGCTTGCAAGGCGCAGCGCAGCATGACCGGCCCCACCCGCCCTGATCCGCACGCCACGGACGAGTCCGCGCTGCTCGAACTCGACCGCTTCATTCCTTACCAGCTCAGCGTGCTCTCCAACCTGGTCAGCCAGGAGATCGCGCAGGCCTACGGCGAGCGTTTCGGCCTGGCGGTCACCGAATGGCGGATCATCGCCGTGCTCGGCCGCTTCCCCGGCCTGTCCGCCGTTGGCGTGGCCGAGCGCAGCGCGATGGACAAGGTGGCGGTGAGCCGCGCGGTGGCGCGGCTGCTGGAGCGGGGCCTGCTGCATCGCGAAACGCACGACGACGACCGCCGCCGCTCGGTGCTGGAGCTGAGCGAGGCCGGGCGTCGCGTGTACGAGGATGTCGCGCCGCAGGCGCTGGCCTACGAGCGCGACCTGCTGGCACCGCTCGACGCGTCCGAGCGGCGCGTTCTCTCCGAACTGCTTGATCGCCTCGGCGAACGCTACGGCGTCTGACGCCGGCGCGTCGCGACCGCTGCCCCTGGCACGATCGGTCACAATCGGCCGATCCATCGCCTGATCGCGCCATGACCACGCCTCCCCCCACCAACGCGGACAGTTCCACCACCGCGCCTGGCGCGGTGCGCGGCGGCGGTGGCGCGTGGCAGCAGGCGAACGCGCTGGCCGCCGCCGCAGACTGGCCGGCGGCGGCGGCGTGCTACGCACGCATCGCGGCCGCGACGCCCGACGATGCCGCAGCCTGGATCGGCCTGGCCAAGGCACGCGGCCGCAACGGCGAATACCGCGCCATGCACGCCGCGACGCTGCGCGCGGCGGCCGCGGGCCCGCGCACCTGGCCACATGCGCTGGCACTGGCACGCCTGCTGCGCGACCTGCACGAAACGCGCGCACTCGACGCGCTTGCCACCGCGCTGGCAGCGCGCGCGCACGAAGCCGCGACCGATGACATGGTGGCGCTCGCCGACCTGCTCGGTGGCGAAGACCTGCACCGCGCGGCGCTGGAGTGGCTGGACCGCGCCAACGCACGTGATCGCGCGCACGCACCGGCCGCCTACCTGCGCGGCGGCACGCGCCTGTTCCTCGGCGACATGCCCGGTGCGCGCAGGGACCTGGAACGCGCGATCGCGCTGGCGCCGCATTTCGCCCATGCCCATCGCCGCCTGTCGCAGCTGCGCGCCACGGATCGCGACGGCGCAGCTGCGCGCGTCGAGCGACTGCTACAGGAGCGCTCGCGGGTCGCGCCCGGCAGCGAGCACGACATCCACTTCAGCCACGCGCTGTTCGACGAACTGCATGACCTCGGCGAACACGAGGCCGCGTGGCAGGCACTGGCGCGTGGCGCCGCCGCAAGACGCGCCGGCCTGCGCTACGACGCCGCCGATGACGCGCGCCTGTTCGAGGCGATCCGCGCGCGTTGCGACGGCGCATTCGTGTCGGGACCCGGTCATCACCATGCGGCCGGTGCGCCGCGCCCGCTGTTCATCGTCGGCATGTTCCGCTCCGGCACCACGCTGCTGGAACGCATGCTGGGCGGCCACGCGTCGATCGCCGAAGGCGGCGAGAGCATGGGCTTCGCCGCCGCGCTGCGGCATGCCGTGGACCATCGCGCGCGTGGCGTCATCGACCTCGAAACGCTGCGCCGCACCGGTGGCGTCGACTGGCCCGCACTGGGCGCCGCGTTCATCGCCGGCAACGCCTGGCGCGCCCAGGGGCGTGCGTGGTGGACCGAAAAGCTGCCGACCAACGCCCTGCTGCTGGGTCTGGTGGCACGCGCGCTGCCGGATGCGCGCTTCGTGCACGCGTGGCGGCCGCCGATGGACGTCTGCTTCTCCAACCTGCGCATGCTCTACGGCGGCTTCGCGCCGTGGTCCTACGAGCAGCAGGAACTTGCCGCCTGGCACCGGGGCCATGCCGCGCTGATGGCGCATTGGCGCGCCGTGCTCGGCGAGCGCCTGCTCGACGTCGCGCACGCCGATCTGGTGCGGGCGCCGGAACACGAGTTGCGGCGCGTGCTCGCGCATTGCGGCCTCGCCTTCGCGCCGGGCGTACTGCAGCCGCAGCGCGCCGGCGGCGCGGTTGCCACCGCAAGCGCGGCGCAGGTGCGCGACGGCATCCGCGCCCCGCGCCGGCCCGACTGGTGGCCCTACCGCGCCCATCTCGGCCCGCTGGCGGCGGGCCTCGGCATCCAGCTGGACTGAGCGTCGCGCAGGCAGCGGATCTTCTTGCAGAGCAAGGGCTCGGCAGGTTATGGCACCGGGTACCAATGCCCTTGAGGACTCATGTCCCCCGGTGATGGCCTGGCGGCCATCGCCTCCTCCTTGACTTCGCCCTCAAGGGCATTGGCACCCGGTCCGCCGCGGGGGACATGAGCCGCGAAGGCCTCCCGGCCACTACCGGATGCTCCACGTCGCGCAAAAAAAACCGCGCCCCGAAGGGCGCGGCGTGTCATTCATGCATGCCGGGAGTGGGGCGTCGCTCAGCGGCGCTCCTCGGTGACATCGATGCCGGTGGCGATCGGCTCGGCCAGTTCCTTCTGCCCGGCCAGGTCGTCGTCGCGCAGCGTGTCGAGGTGCATCAGCTTCTTGATCAGCGGCGAGATGACCAGGAAGCCGACGCCCACCGCGATCGCGATCCAGCCGATCTGGCTGTAGACATCGAGCACGACCTGCTGCGCGGCACCCTCGCCCGACGCCGCTTCCGAACCCGTGGCGGCGGCGATCATGCCGGCCACGAAGTTGCCGGTAGCCGAGGCGAAGAACCAGCAGCCCATGACCAGGCTGGCCATGTGCGCCGGCGACAGGCGGTTCATCGCCGAGAGCCCGACCGGCGACAGGCACAGCTCGCCGGTGGTGTGCAGCAGGTAGATCAGGAAGATGAACAGCACCGGGGTGAGGCTGCCCGTGGCCAGCGCGGCCGCGCCGGCGACCAGCACCAGGAAGCCCGCGCCGAGCTGCACCATCGCCAGGCCGAACTTGGCCGGTGCCGACGGCTCCAGGCCGCGGCGGCCCAGCCACGTCCACAGGCCCGCGAACAGCGGCGCCAGCAGGATGATGTACATCGCGTTGATCGACTGGAACATCGACGCCGGCACGTCCCAGCCCAGCATGTTCCGGTCCACGTAGCGGTCGGTGTACAGGTTGAGCGAGGAGCCGGCCTGCTCGAACAGCGCCCAGAACAGCACCGAGCCGATCATCAGGATCATGGCGGCGAAGATGCGGTGCGACGAATGCCGGTCGAGCTTGGTCACCGCCGTCCAGACCACGTAGGCCAGCAGCAGCACGCCGGTGATGCCCAGCGCCCAGCCGACCACGTCCTGGTTCTGCACCATCCACCAGCAGGCCAGCACGATCAGGATGCCCAGGCCATACAGCAGCCACTCGAACGGAATGCCGGCGGTGCGTGCGCGCAGGCGCGCAGGGTCGACCGATTCGCCACGCCCCTGCAGCAGCGGCTTGCCGATCACGAACACCACCAGGCCCAGCAGCATGCCGAAGCCGGCGGCGCCGAAGCCGTACTTCCAGCCATAGGTCTCGCCCAGGTAGCCGCACAGCAGCGAACCAAGGAACGCGCCCAGGTTGATGCCCATGTAGAAGATCGTGTACGCGCCGTCGCGGCGCACGTCGGTGCGCGGATACAGCTGGCCCACCATCACCGAGATGTTGGCCTTCAGGAAGCCGGAGCCGACGATGATGAACGCCAGCGCCAGCCAGAACGCGTTGAGCGCCGGCGTGCCCTGCCCGCCCTCGCCCTCGAAGCCCATCAGGAAGTGGCCGATGGTCAGCAGGATGGCGCCGTACAGCACCGCCTTGCGCTGGCCCAGGTACTTGTCGGCGAGATAGCCGCCGATCACCGGCGTGATGTACACCAGCGCCGTGTAGGCGCCGTAGACCATCGAGGCGTCGCCATCGGAGAACAGCCAGTGCTTGGTGAGGTAAAGCACCAGCAGCGCGCGCATGCCGTAGTAGGAGAAGCGCTCCCACATTTCGGCGAAGAACAACATGTACAGGCCGCGCGGATGACCCAGGAAGGTCTTCTCCGCGCCGGCAACGTGGGCAGGATGGGTCACTCGGTACTCCGCAATTGCGCCCGCACGTGCGCGGGCCAATCGGGGAACTTAGCGCGATGCGGGTCCGCAATGGAAGCCGTGGAACACCGCGGAAATGCGAACGGCGGCCCGGGGGCCGCCGTCCGACACATGCTGAACAGGGCGCGTGCCCTTACTTCACGCCGTGCATCAGCTTCTGGATGAGCGGCGCGATCAGCAGCAGCACCACGCCCGCGCCGAGCAGCGCCCAGAACCCGAACGTGTAGCCCGCCTGCGCGGAGGCGACGGTCATGCCGCCCTCGCCGCTGACGCTCGAGGCGAAGATGCCCGACAGGTTGTTGCCGATCGCGATCGACAGGAACCAGCCGCCCATCGCCAGGCCGGTCAACTTGGCGGGCGCCAGCTTGGTGGTCATCGACAGGCCGATCGGCGACAGGCACAGCTCGCCCACCGACTGGATGACGTAGACCATGAACAGCGTCCAGAACGGGATCTTGAGCGACGCCGGGTCGACCAGGCTCGACAGCGCGAACACCAGCAACAGGAACGCCAGGCCGTTGAAGATCAGGCCGAGGCCGAACTTGCGCGGGATCGACGGGTTGGCGCGGCCCATCGCGACCCACAGCCAGGCCATGACCGGCGCCAGGGTGATGATCGCGATCGAGTTCACCGACTGGAACCAGCCGACCGGGAAGATCCAGCCGTTGAGGTCGCGGTCGACGATGTTCTGCGCCAGGAAGTTGAACGAGCTGCCGGCCTGTTCGAAGAACATCCAGAACAGCACGTTGAAGCCGAAGATGATCAACATGGCGATGACCATGTCGCGCTGCCGCGAGCCCTCGCGGATGCCCTCCACCAGCAGCATGACCGCCGGCACCACGAACAGCGCGAGCAGGATCCAGTTCAACACGCCGGCGTCGATGGTCAGCAGGGAGTAGAACACCGGGATCGCGACCAGCGCGCCCGCCGCCACCACCAGCACCCGCCCGATGCCCGGCGCATGCGCCGGTGCCGCGCCGATGCCCTTGAGCTGGCTGCGCCCGAACCAGAACCACACCAGGCTCAGCAGCATGCCCACCGCGGAGGCGATGAACACCACCTTGTACGCCGGCATGCCGTCGGCGCCGAACACCTTCTCGGCCAGCCAGCCGGTCAGGATGGGGGCGATGAACGCACCCATGTTGATGCCCATGTAGAAGATGGTGAAGCCGGAATCGCGGCGCTGGTCATCGGTGGCGTAGAGCTTGCCGACCATGGTCGAGATGATCGGCTTGAACAGGCCGTTGCCGACGATCACCGTCGCCAGGCCGAGCTTGAGCCACTGTTCGCTGGGCGTGGTGATGAGGAACAGGCCGGCGGCCATGAAGATCGCGCCCAGCAGGATCGCGCGCTGGTAGCCGATCAGCTTGTCGGCGACGTAGCCGCCGAAGATCGCCGCCGCGTACACCAGCGCCAGGTAGGCGCCGTACAGCTGGCTGGCCGGTGCCTCGCCGGTGGCGTCGCCGTTGTAGAACTGCGCCACGATGTACAGCACCAGCGCCCAGCGCATGCCGTAGAACGCGAACCGCTCCCAGAACTCGGTCATGAACAGCATCCACAGCGGACGCGGATGGCCCATGACCTGGGCGAATTCCGGAATGCCGCCGCCGGATGGCGGCTGCATGCCCGGCCCTGCCGGCTCGACGCGATTTGAACCCATGACGTGTGCTCCCCCAAGGATGGATCGATGTGCGGCCAAGCCTACATCGACCGCCCACGCCCCAGATAGACGCGGTCGTCGAAGCTCACGCACCACTGCGGCCGGTAGACGACCACCAGCACCATGATCCCGCCGCTGAGAAAGGCTTCGCCGAACATCAGCAGCGGGGTGGCGGCCAGGTAGGCGGCGGCCGGACCGCCAATCGCGGCCATGACCGCGGCCTTGGCCAGCGACGAGGCCGCCATGGCCAAGGCGGCTGCGCCGAAGGCGTTGGCCATGACATAGGTGAAGACATTGGCCGGCACCCAGCGCATCGCGGCGAATTCCACCAGCAGGGTCACCGCCACCGGCAAGGCGCCGGCGACCAGGAAATCCCCGGCCCAGCCCTGCCAGGCCGCACCCAGCAGCACGCCGGCCAGGCTGGCCAGCGCCAGCATCCAGCAGGCGATGCGCCCGCCGAACAGCAGCGTGGCGACGGTGGCGCCGAGGAAGTGCAGCACCACGCCCTCGAGCGCCGCGGTGTTGAACCAGCGGATGGCCATGATGGCCAGGGTCGCGGCCAGCAGCACGCGACGTGCCTCCATGTCGTCCCGGTAGCGCGCCAGGCCCAGGCCGCGGGTGGTGGCCGCCAGCACTGCCAGCGCCAGCACCCACGCCAGGATCACGGCCCAGGCGGGAAGCGCGGCGCCGGCGTCCATCGCGTGCTCAGTACGCGGCGTCGGCCGGCGCGCCGCCGATGCGCGTGCGGACCTCGAACAGTTCGGGGAAGAAGGTCAGTTCCAGCGCCTGCTTCAGGAATCCGACGCCGCTGGACCCGCCAGTGCCGCGCTTGAAGCCGATGATGCGCATCACCGTGCGCATGTGGCGGAAGCGCCACAGCTGGAACTCGCTTTCCAGGTCCACCAGGTCCTCGCACAGGTGGTAGGCCTCCCAGTGCGCGGCGGTATCGGCGTAAATGCGCTCGAAGACCGGTACCAGCGCCTCATCGGCCACGTGCGGGCGGGTCCAGTCGCGCTCCAGGTGCGCGGCCGGCACGGCATGGCCGTGGCGCGCAAGGTAGCGCAGGAACTCGTCGTACAGGCCCGGTGCCTCGAGCGCGCCGGCGAGCATGGCGTGGGCTTCGGGGTCATGCGCGAACACCTTGAGCATGCCGGCGTTCTTGTTGCCGAGCAGGAACTCGATGGTGCGGTACTGCGCCGACTGGAACCCCGACGACGGCCCAAGCAGGTCGCGGAACTCGGCGTATTCGGACGGCGTGAGCGTCTCCAGCACCGACCACATCGCGGTGAGCTGGCGCAGCACCACCTTGCAGCGCGCGAAGATCTTCTGGCAGGGCTCCAGCCGGTCCGCGCGCAGGTGCGCGACCGCCGCGCGCAGCTCGTGGATCATCAGCTTCAGCCACAGCTCCGACACCTGGTGCTGGACGATGAACAGCATTTCGTCGTGGTGCGGCGGGTCCGACAGCGGCTGCTGCGCCGACAGCAGGCGCTCCAGGTGCAGGTAGCCGCCGTAGGTCATGCGCCCGGCCAACTCGGTGTGGATGCCGGCTTCAAGCGCGCGTTCATTCTTTTCGATGCTCATGCGCGAAGGGTAGCGCAGGCGGACCGTACGGTCCGGCACGGAAACCGTGTCACTCGACTGCAGCGGAGCTGGTGCACAATCCGCCGATCGCGGCGGGGGCCGCGGCCATCACCACTCCAGGGGAACAACCAACATGCAACCGCTGCCGCGCCGCCTGGCGCTCGCCATCGCTCTGTCCGCCGCCATCGGCGCGGCCCATGCCGACACCACGCCGCAGACCCTGCCGTTTGCCCAGGACTGGACTGATATCGCGCAGATCACGGCGAACGACAACTGGTCGGGCGTGCCCGGCATCGTCGGGTACATGGGCACGGGGTTGACCGCGGCCAACAGCGTCGACCCGCAGACGGTCCTGGCCGCGGATGCGCCGGGCGTCATCGACGTCATCGCCAACCAGACCAGCACCAGCATCAGCAACGGCGGCGTGGCCGAGTTCCACATCGCGGACCCGGCGGTCGCGCTGCAGGGCAGCGGATCGGCCAACGCGCCGTACATCCGCATCCACCTCACCACCGTGGGCGCCACCGGCATCAAGGTGGCCTACAACCTGCGCGACCTCGACGGCACCACGGACAACGCGGCCCAGCCGGTCGCCCTCCAGTACCGGGTCGGTGGCAGCGGCGATTTCACCAACGTGCCCGAAGCCTTCGTGGCCGACGCCACCGCCGGCCCCAGCCTCGCGGGCCTGGTGACCCCGGTGTCGGTGACCCTGCCCGCGGCGGTCGACAACCAGGCGCTGGTCGAGCTGCGGATCATCACCACCAACGCCACCGGCAACGACGAGTGGGTCGGCATCGACGACATCAGCGTGACGGCCACCGGCAGCGGCGGCGGTGACCCGGAGATCAGCGTCTCCAACGGTTCGGTGGCCGAAGGCGATGCAGGCACTTCGCCGATGTTCTTCCAGGTCACGCTGTCGGCACCGGCCGGCGCCGGCGGCGTGGAGTTCGACTACGCCACCGCCGATGGCAGCGCCGTCGCCGGCAGCGACTACGTGGCGTCGTCCGGCACCGCCACGATCGCCGAGGGCGCGAGCTCGGTGGCGCTGTCGGTGGGCGTGAACGGCGACACCACGGTGGAGCCTGACGAGACCTTCTCGCTGGTGCTGTCCAACCTCGACGGCGCCGTGGCCGGCGCGCTCGAGGGCACCGGCACCATCCTGAACGACGATTTCGTGATCGTGCCGATCGCGGAGATCCAGGGCCCGGGCGCGCTGTCGCCGCTCGCAGGCCAGGTGGTGGTGACCGAAGGCATCGTCACCGCGCGCAAGAACAACGGCTTCTTCCTGCAGACCGCCGACGGCCAGGACGACGGCGACGACGCCACCTCGGAAGGCATCTTCGTGTTCACCGCCGGCGCGCCGTCCGCGGCGGCCACCGTCGGCAACCGCGTGCGCGTGCAGGCCACGGTGGAGGAATACATCCCCGCCGCCGATCCCTGGCAGCTGCCGATGACCGAACTCACCTTCGCCACCGTCACCCAGCTCGGCACCGGCCATGCCCTGCCGGCGCCGGTGGTGCTGGCGACCGACAGCGTGCTGCCCGACGGCGGCCTCGACCAGCTGGAGCCCTACGAGGGCATGCGCGTCAGCATCCCCAGCGCCACGGTGGTCGCGCCCACGCGCGGCAACACCAGCGAAGCCAACGCCACGGCGACCGGCAACGGCCAGTTCGCGGTGGTGGTCACGGGCGTCCCGCGCCCGCTGCGCGAGTCCGGCATCCAGGTCCCCGACCCGGACCCCAGTGGCACCACCGCGACCGCGATCCCGCGCTGGGACTTCAACCCCGAGATCATCGCCGTCGACAGCGACACGATCGGCGCGCCGCAGGCCGACCTGGCCGCCGGCTGCCGGATCGTCGACGGCACGCTGACCGGCCCGCTGGACTACACGTTCCGCCGCTACACGATCTACCCGGAAGGCGCGCTCGCCACGGCCTGCGACGGCTTCGACCTGCCGCGCGGATCGGTGGTGCCCAGCGAGGACCACGCCACCTTCGCCACCTACAACCTGCAGCGCTTCTTCGACACGGTGAACGACCCGGCCATCAGCGAGCCGGTGCTCACCGCCGGCGCGTTCGCGGGCCGGCTCAACAAGGCGTCGCTCGGCATCCGTGCCTACATGCATGCGCCGGACGTGATCGGCGTCAGCGAGGTGGAGAACCTCGGCGCGCTGCAGGCGCTGGCCGACAAGGTCAACGCCGACACGGTTGCGCTGGGCCAGCCGGACCCGGGCTACGTCGCCTATCTCGAGGAAGGCAACGACGTCGGCGGCATCGACGTCGGCTTCCTGGTGAAGGCCGGCGAGATCGGCGCGGCGCTGCCGCGCGTCGACGTGCTCGCGGTCGAGCAGGTGGGTGCCGACACCACCTGGACCTACGCCGGCACCGGCGCCACCAGCCTGCTCAACGACCGCCCGCCGCTGGTGCTCGACGCGGTGGTGAACTTCGCCGATGGCCGCGCGCTGCCGGTCACCGTGGTCACGGTGCACCAGCGTTCGCTCAACGACGTGGACAGCGAGGACGCGGCGGGTACGGGCACCCTCGGCGACCGCGTGCGCCAGAAGCGCCAGCTGCAGGCGGAGTTCCTCGCCGGCATGCTGCAGGACATGCAGGCCGCGGATCCGGCGCGCGCCATCGTGGTGCTCGGCGACTTCAATGCGTTCGAGTTCAACGACGGGTACGCCGACATCATGGGCACCGTCATCGGCATGCCCTCGGCGGATGCCACCACCGCGGTCAACGGCGACGGCGCCGACCTGGTCGAGCCGGACCTGTTCAACGCCACGCACATGCTGCCGGCGTCCGAGCGCTACTCGTTCGTGTTCGACAACAACGCGCAGTCGCTCGACCACGTGCTGGTGAACCATGCCGCGCTCGGCTCGGCGATCAACTCGTGGACCATCAGCCACGCGCGCCTCAACGCCGACTTCCCGGAGACCGCGCGCAACGACGTCGACAGCGCCGCGCGCCTGTCCGACCACGATCCGTCGGTGCTGATGCTGCGCCTGAACGCGTTGACCTTCGCCGACATGCAGGCGGCGGTCACCACGCCGCAGCCCGCGATCGCCGTGGGCGGCACGCTGCGCTACGTGGTGTCGGCGTCGAACGCGGGGCCGGATGCCGCGCAGTCGCCGGGCGTGGGCTTTGCCGTCAATGCGGCATTGCCCGACCTGGCCATCGTCGCGCCAGGCGGGTGGACCTGCGATCCCGCCACGGTGATCGGCAACCAGACCAGCGGTGCCTGCAGCGCCGACAGCCTTGCGGCATCGCAGTCGGCGTCATTCGAGGTGACGGCCACCGCCACACCGGCGACCGGCGGCAGCGCGGTCACCCTGACCGCCGCCGCCACCTCGCAGACCGAGGACCCCGATGCCGCCAACGACAGCGCCAGCGGCGCGGTTTCGGTGGAAGCGCAGGCCGATCTCGGTATCCAGGTGTCGGGCCCGGCGACCTACGTCCGTGGCGCGGGCAACCCGGGGTACGCGGTGGCCGTGGCGAACCAGGGGCCATCACCCGCCGCCGGGGCGGCCGTGGGCATCAGCGTGTCGCTGGCCAAGGCACGCGTTGCCCTGCTGCCGGCGCCGGGCTGGACCTGCGAGGCCCGGCCGACGTCGCTGTTCGCGGTGACCTGCAGCCCGTCGGGCGGTTCGATGCCGGTCAGCGCGACGGCACAGTTCACGCTCACCGTGGACACCAGCGGCAAGCTCATGGCGCCCGTGTTCGAAGTGCGGGCCGACGTGTCGTCGGCAGCGACCGATCCGGTTGCCGGCAACAACGCCGCGGCGGTCCGGGTCCAGGGTGCGCGCGCGCCCTGATCCGCACCATCGACCTGCTGTGACCAGGGAGCGCGGCCTCGGCCGCGCTCCTTTTTTTTGGGCGGCTGTAGCGCCCGGTGGTGGACGTGATGCCTTCGCGGCTCATGTCCCCCGGCATCCGCTTGGCGGCGGATGCCTCCTCCTTGACTTCCCCGCGAAGGCATCACGCCCACTTCGGGGGCTCTGCGCTCGCGAACTTGCGGGCTGTGGCTCTGCCCTCAAACCAACGCGTAGTGCGGCGGACCGGGTGCCAATGCCCTTGAGGGCGAAGTCAAGGAGGAGGTGATGGCCGCAAGGCCAGCGCCGGGGGACATGAGTCCTCAAGGGCATTGGCACCCGGCGCCCCGCGCCGCGCCCCGCGCCCCGCGGCCCGCGGCCCGCGGCATATCAGCGTCGCACTTGCCGCAGCGCGCAACGGCCGCAAACGGGCCACCGGGTATCATGGCCGGCCCCGTTGTTGACCGAGCACGTGACCGCATGAGCGTCGCCGCGACCTTCGAAATCGAATACCTCCAGTACCTGGGGCCTGATGGCACCCTGGTGGCCGAACTTCCGCCCGACGCCCCCTCGGCGGCCGACCTGGTCCCGCTGTTCAAGCAGATGCTGCTGGTGCGCACCTTCGACACCAAGGCGATCGCCCTGCAGCGCACCGGCAAGCTCGGCACCTATGCCGCCTGCCTCGGCCACGAGGCCACGCACGTCGGCATCGGCGCGGCGATGCGCCCCGAGGACGTGTTCGCCCCCAGCTATCGCGAGTACGGCGCGCAGTTCATGCGCGGCGTGCAGCCGCGCGACGTGCTGATGTACTGGGGCGGCGACGAGCGCGGCAACGATTTCGCCGGCCCGAAGCACGATTTCCCGTGGTGCGTCCCAATCGCCACCCAGTGCCTGCATGCCGCCGGCGCCGCCCTGGCGTTCAAGCTGCGCGGCGAAGACCGCGTGGCCGTGACCTGCTGCGGTGACGGCGGCTCGTCCAAGACCGACACCTACGCCGCCATCAACTCGGCCGGCGCCTACGCGCTGCCGTTCATCCAGTGCATCATCAACAACGGCTGGGCGATCTCGGTGCCGCGTTCCGCGCAGACCGGCGCCGAGACCCTGGCCCAGAAGGGCCTGGCCGGCGGCCTGTACTGCCTGCAGGTGGACGGCAACGACCTGTTCGCCGTGCTCGAGGGCATGCGTCGCGCCATGGAGCGCGCGCGCGCAGGCAAGGGCGGCAGCGTCATCGAGTTCATGACCTACCGCCTGCACGACCACACCACCGCCGACGACGCGCGCCGCTACCGCGGCGAGCAGGAGGTCAAGGACGGCTGGACCCGCGAGCCCATGACCCGCCTGCGCACCTGGCTCACCGCCCAGGGCGCGTGGGACGAGGCGCAGGAAAAGGCCTGGCTGGAGGAGTGCGGCCGCACCATCGACATCGAGATCAACGCCTACCTGGAGAGCAAGGTGCAGCCCGTGGAAGCGATGTTCGACTACCTCTACGCGGATCCGCCGCAGGACCTGCTGGACCAGCGTGCCGATGCGATCGCCCTGGAGAAGCGCGCATGAGCGCCGTGGCCAAGGACGCGGCACCGGCCGCCATCACCCTGATCGAGGCGATCACCCAGGCGCTCGCCTACGAGATGCGCAACGACGAGACCGTCGTGGTGCTGGGCGAGGACGTCGGCGTCAACGGCGGTGTGTTCCGCGCCACCGCGGGGCTCCACGCCGAGTTCGGCGACCTGCGCGTGATCGACACCCCGCTGGATGAAACCACCATCGCCGGCCTCACCGTGGGCATGGCCGCGCAGGGCATGAGGCCGGTGGCCGAAGCGCAGTTCGACGGTTTCGTGTACCCGATGGTCGACCACATCATCTGCCACGCCGCGCGCTTCCGGTACCGCACCCGCGGCCGCCTGACCTGCCCGATGGTGCTTCGCGTGCCGTGGGGCGGCGGCATCCGCGCGCCCGAGCACCACAGCGAGGCCAACGAATCCATCTTCACCAACGTGCCCGGACTGCGCGTGGTGCTGCCGTCGTCGCCGGCGCGTGCCTACGGCCTGCTGCTGGCCGCGATCCGCGAAGAGGATCCGGTGATCTTCATGGAGCCCAAGCGCATCTACCGCCAGTACAAGGAAGTGGTGCCGGATGACGGCGAAGCGCTGCCGCTGGACGTGTGCTTCGTGCTGCGCGACGGCACCGACGTGACCCTGGTGACCTGGGGCGCGCAGGTGAAGGAAACGCTCGAGGCCGCCGAGGGGCTGGCCAAGGACGGCATCAGTGCCGAGGTGATCGACGTCGCCACGCTCAAGCCGCTCGACTTCGCGACCATCGCCGAGTCGGTGGCCAAGACCGGCCGCTGCGTGATCGTGCACGAAGCCCCCAAGACCGCGGGCTTCGGCGCCGAGATCGCCGCGCGCCTGGCCGAGGAGTCGATGTACGACCTGCTCGCCCCGGTGCAGCGCGTCACCGGCTACGACACGCACATTCCGCTGTTCCGGCTGGAAATGAAGTACCTGCCGAGCGTCGAGAAGATCGTCACCGCGGCCAAGCGCGCGCTCGCCGCCGGCTGAGCCGCCACGCGCCGCCGCGCCACCAACAATTGCACGCCGCGCCACGCGCGGCACATGGAAAGACGAGGATCACATGGCTGACAAGAAGACCTTCCACCTCCCCGACCTGGGCGAGGGCCTGCCCGACGCCACCATCGTCGAGTGGTTCGTGAAGGAGGGCGACACGGTCCGCCTCGACGACAACCTGGTGTCGATGGAAACCGCCAAGGCCGTGGTCGAGGTGCCGTCGCCGGTGTCGGGCAAGGTGCTCCGGCTCGCCGGCGCCGCGGGCGACATCGTCATCACCGGCGCGATGCTGGCCGAGTTCGAGATCGACCCCAGCCTGCCGCAGCGCGCCGAGGGCCAGGACACCGGCCACCACCACGGCGGCGGGCACGGCGTGGGCAGCGAGGATCCGGCACCCGACCACAAGGTCGTCGCGTCCGATGACGGCGGCGCGATCATCGCCGGCGAAGACGCGCCCAAGGTCACGTCCGACGGCGAGCGCAGCGACAGCGGCACCGTGGTCGGTGCCATGCAGTCGTCCGACGCGGTGCGCAGCGAAGAGGCGCTCGCCGTGGGTGGCGTGCGCGCCATGCCGGCGGTGCGCGCGCAGGCGCGCAAGCTCAAGGTCGACATCGGCCGCGTGCGCGGCAGCGGCGCCGACGGCACGGTGACCATGGCCGACGTGAAGCGTGCCGCGGCCGACGGCTCCGCCGTGATGGGGGCCGCGCCCGCCGCTGCGCCCCGCGACGCAGCCGCAACGGCTCCCGCCCGTGGCGCCGCACCGATGCCCGCCTCGCGCGACGCCTCCAGCCGCACGGCGCTGTCCGCCAGCGGCAAGCCGATGCGCACCCAGCCGCCGGGCGTCACCGCCACCGGGCAGCCCGAGCAGCTCAAGGGCGTGCGCCGCAACATGGCCCGGGTGATGGCCGCCGCGCACGCGCAGGTCGTGCCGACCACGCTGGTGGACGATGCCGACCTGCACGGTTGGGTGGGCAAGCAGGACATCACCGCGCGCCTCATCCGCGCGATCTGTGTGGCGGCGAAGGCGGTGCCCGCGCTCAACGCCTGGTTCGACGGCGAGAGCCTGACCCGCACCATGCACCCGCAGGTCGACATCGGCATCGCCGTGGACACCGACGACGGCCTGTTCGTCCCGGCCCTGCGCAATGCCGACGTGCTCGATGCCGGTGGCGTGCGCTCGGCCATCCAGCGCCTGCGCCAGCAGGTCGAGGATCGCAGCATCCCGGCCAGCGAGCTCTCGGGCTACACCATCAGCCTGTCCAACTTCGGCATGTTCGCCGGCCGCTACGCGACCCCGGTGGTGGTGCCGCCGTGCGTGGCCATCGTCGGCGCGGGCAAGCTGAGCCAGGACGTGGTCGCGGTGATCGGCGGCATCGAAGTGCACCGCCGGATGCCGATCTCGCTGACCTTCGACCACCGCGCCGCGACCGGTGGCGAGGCTGCGCGCTTCCTGAAGGCGTTGCTGGACGACCTCGCGCTGGCGCACTGACGTACCGGCGGCGGCACTTGCCGCCGCCCACGCTCCGGGCCGAGCATCGAACGCTTCCGCCCGGAGCGCCGCCATGGCCCACCACAGCCGCCTCTCCACCTTGGTCCTTGATTGCCGGGTCGACGACCTGGCGCCGCATGTCGCGTTCTGGAGCGCGGCGCTGAGCAAGGCCGTCGCCAGCGCCGACGAGGACGGCGACGGCAGGTATGCAAGGCTTGCCACGGCAGCCGACGAGCCGGTCCTGCTGCTGCAGAAGGTCGACCACGACAGCCGCATCCATCTCGACATCGAGGCCGACGACGTCGAGGCCGAAGTCGCGCGCCTGGAAAAGCTCGGCGCGCGCCGCATCGAAAAGCGCCACGCGTGGTGGGTGATGGAGGCGCCGAGCGGGCACCGCTTCTGCGTGGTCCGCCCGCAGCGCACGCCGCCTGGGCCACACCTCAACCGTTGGGACTGAACACTCGGCGCCGCGAGCCTCAGCCCGCCTCCAGCGCCTTCCTGCGCTCGCGCGCCAGCCACACCGCAAGGCCCTGCGCGTTGAGCTCGATGTCCATCTCCAGCAGCGCGGGCACCTGCCACTCGGCCTCCGCGATGCCGTGGCGCCGCGCGCGCTCCACGTACAGTGCGGTGAGCTCGCGCTTCAGCACCGCATGGCGGTCCGGCGCATCGCCCAGCGTGCGCGCGATCGCGACCATGGCGTCGACCTGCTCGACGAGTCCGGCACCGACGCGCGCGACATCGGTGATCCGCCCGTAATGGGTGAGGAAGCAGGCGTCCGGGGATTCGGCCAGCATGCGCAGCACCGAGGCCTTCATCTGCCCGGGATCGAACTGCACCGGTGACGTGGTCGGGATCGCGAACGGACGGCCATCGACGTCGAGCTCGCGGTAGGAGATGCCGAAGATGTCGCCGCAGAACCAGCTGCGCGTGCGCGCGTCCCACACCGCCAGGTGATGCAGCGCGTGGCCGGGCGTGTGCGCCAGCAGCAGCGGCCGGCGGGCGAGGTCGACCACCTGGCCATCGGCGGCTTCAAGCACGCGCTCCGCCGGCGCCGGCACCAGCCCGCCATAGGCGAGGTCGAAGAGGCTGTCGCCATAGACCTGACGCGCGCTGGCGATCAGCTTGGCCGGATCGACCATGTGCGGCGCACCGCGCGGATGCACCACCAGCCGCGCATTCGGCAACTCGCGCAGCAACGCGCCGGCACCGCCGGCGTGGTCGAGGTGCACGTGGGTGACGATGAGATGGTCGACCGCGTCGCGTGCGACGCCGGCAGCATCGAGCGCCGCCAGCATGCGCGGCACGCTGTGCAGGGTGCCGCAGTCGATGAGCGCCGCACGCCCCGCCTCCACCAGCAGGTAGGCTGCGCAGAACTCCGGCCGCTCGCCGAAGCCGGTGTCGATGATGGTGATGCCGTCGCGTCCGCCCACGCCCTGTCCCCGTCGCAAAGACCTGCAGTCTAGGTGTCGCGCGCGGGCCGGCGCTTGCCGAACAGCCGCATGCGCACGAAGAACGCGACCGTCATCACCGCCAGGAACACGCCGTAGCCCACGGCGGTGGCGAGGATCTGGTGCCACATGCGGCCATGGCTGCTGTCGGCGGTGGCGTGCGCCCAGTACAGGCTGGCAACGAAGGCCGCGACCGCGAGCAACAGCGACGCGATGTCGAACAGCCGCCGCCCGGCGCCACGCGGCTGCCGCGGATACACCCAGAACAGCACCGCGAGGATCAGGAACCAGGGCAGGAACAGGATCAGCGCGAGGTTCATCTCGACCAGTTGCGTCATGCCGCGTCTCCGGCGAAATGCGCGAGCGCGGCGCGCAGCGCGTCGCCATCCACGCCCGTGCCGAGGGTGCCGACCTCGTCGTCGCCGAGGCGCACGCGGCCGTCGTGGGCCACCTGCAGCGCGCCATCACCCGACTTGAGGCGTGCGACCAGCTGGCCGGCATCGCGCGGCGAGGCGAAGCCGCCACCCTGAAGCAGCAGCCGGTCGCCATCGACCAGCTTGAAATGGAAGCGGCCATCGGCTTCGCGGTACTGCTTGAACACCGGCGCGGGCGCTTCGGCCTCGGCCTCGCTTCCGGCCGAGGTGTCCAGCGCGGACAGGTCGCGCAGGCCGACCGCATGCCGCAGGCGCGCGACGAAGGGCGCCGCGTGCTGCTCGCGCAGGCGCGCGGCACCCGCGCGCAGCGTGCGCTCGATCGCCGCGGGGTCGGCCATCAGCGCCTCGTAACGCGTGCGCAGCGGCGCGATCTCGGCGTCGATGCGCTCGAACAGGCGCTCCTTGGCCTCGCCCCAGGCGATGCCGTCGGCGAAGGCCTGGCGCATCGCGGCGGTCTCATCGTCGCGGGCGAACGCCTGGTAGAGCTGGAACAGCGCCGAGCCGGCGGTGTCCTTGGCTTCACCGGGCGCGCGCGAATCGGTGACGATGGAGAAGATCAGCTTGCGCAGCGTGGCGCGCGGGGCGAACAGCGGAATGGTGTTGTCGTAGCTCTTCGACATCTTGCGGCCGTCGAGGCCGGGCAGCGTGGCCACCTGCTCTTCCACCACGGCCTCGGGCAGCACGAAATGCGGTTCGCTGCCGGACGCGGCGTACAGATGGTTGAAGCGCTGGCCGAAGTCGCGCGCCATCTCGATGTGCTGCACCTGGTCGCGCCCCACCGGCACCTTGTGCGCGTTGAAGATCAGGATGTCGGCGGCCATCAGCACCGGGTACATGAACAGCCCGGCGTTGACGCCGGCATCGTCATCGGCGCCTTCCTCGCGGTTGCGGTCCACGGCGGCCTTGTAGGCGTGCGCGCGGTTCAGCAGCCCCTTGCCCGCAACGCAGGTCAGCAGCCAGGTGAGCTCGGTGGTCTCCGGCACATCCGACTGCCGGTAGAACCAGACCCTGTCGGGTTCCAGGCCACAGGCCAGCCAGCTGGCGGCGATCTCCAGCGTCGAGCGCTGCACGCGCAGCGGATCCTGCGTGCTGATCAGGGCGTGGTAGTCGGCGAGGAAGAAGAAGCTCTCCACCCCGGGCGCGCCACTGGCGGCGATCGCCGGGCGGATGGCGCCGACGTAGTTGCCGAGATGCGGTTCGCCGGTGGGCTTGATGCCAGTCAGGACGCGGAGGGTCATTCGAACGCCATGCAGGGGGTGATGCAGGCCATTTTAGCCCGCCATCCCGGCGCTGCCCCTCGACACGCGAACGGGCCGGCGATTGCCGGCCCGTCCAGTGGAAGCTGTGTCAGGGCCGCGGCCCGGACCTGCGCAGGCCTCAGCCCAGCGTCTTCTCGAAATCCTTCACTTCGCGCTCGGCGCGCTCGCGCTCCCAGCCGTACTGCTCCTGCAGCTTGCCGGCGAGATACTTGCTGTCACCCTTGGCCTCGTCGAACACGTCGTCGGTAAGGTCACCCCACTTCGACTGCGCCTGGCCCTTCAGCTGGGTCCACTTGCCGGCAATGATGTCCTTGTTCATGTGTCTCTTACCTCGTTGCTTTGGGGGAATGGAGCCGATCGCACTGCGATGACCCACGCAACGATCATGCCGAAACATGCGTTTGCATGAGGTCAAGGCTTCGTTCGCGGCGCCTTTACCGATGCAGTACCCGGGCACCGACATCAGCTCCACGCTTTTCCTCCAGGCATAGAAAAGGCCGGCGCAATGGCCGGCCTTCCAGCAGTACCAGGAGCCCGCACAAGGCGGGCACCAGCGAAACTCAGCGCGGGTCGGTGGCGCCGGTGTCGTCGGCGGCACCTTCGACCTTCTCGCCAACCTTCTGCACGTCCTTGCCGGCACCCTTGACGGTGTTGCAGGCGGACAGGGTACCAACCGAGAACATGGCGATCAGCATCAGGGCGAACAAACGCTTCATTTGAAATCTCCTTCGGGTCGTCGGCCGCGGGAGTGGTTCCGCCGGCGCAGGTTGCATGAAACGCCACCGGTGCGTGAAAGGAGCGTGCATTCAGGCCTCGCTGCGTGGCGAGGACAGCACGGCATTCAGGTTCAGCGCGTCACCTCACTCGCGCATCAAGGTGGACTTGCCGAACAGGCTCTCCACCAGGTCCACGGCGAGCTTCGCCGTCCTGTTGCGGACGTCGAGCGCGGGATTGACCTCGACGATGTCCAGCGAACCCATGCGCCCGCTGTCGGCGATCATTTCCATCAGCAGCTGCGCCTCGCGGTAGTTCACCCCGCCCGGCACGCGCGTGCCCGTGCCCGGCGCGATCGACGGATCCAGTACGTCGACATCGAAGCTGACATGGAGATGCGTGTCGTCGCCGATGCCGTCAAGGGCTTCCTCGACCACGCGCTTCATGCCGACCTCGTCGATGTAGCGCATGTCGTAGATGTCGAGGCCGTGGTCGCGCACCAGCCGCTTCTCGCCGGTATCGACCGAGCGGATGCCGATCTGGCGCACCTCGCCCGGGCTGATCGCCGGTGCGTCGCCGCCGAGCCGGGTCAGGACATCCGGACCCATGCCGCACAGGCAGGCCACCGGCATGCCGTGCACGTTGCCCGACGGCGTGATGGCGCTGGTATTGAAGTCGGCGTGGGCGTCGAGCCAGAGCACGCGCAGGCGCTTGCCCTGTGCGCGGCAATGGCGCGCGACCGCGGTGATCGAGCCGATTGCCAGGCAATGGTCGCCTCCCAGCATCACCGGTATCCGTCCGGCGGCCAGCTCCGCGACGCTGGCCTGCATCACGGCGCGGTTCCAGGCGACCACTTCGTCGAGGTGGCGGTAGCCGGCATCCGGCGGCAGCCAGGGGTTGCGCGGCCCGGCCAGGTCGCCACGGTCGACCACGTCGACTCCGCGCGCGTGCAGCGCGTCGACCAGCCCGGCAACGCGCAGTGTCTCCGGACCCATGGACGCCCCGCGCGTGCCGGCGCCGATATCGGTCGGCACCCCGAAGATGGACACGCGCTGCGGTGCGATGGACATGGACGACTCCAGGACGACGGTTGCGGCCATGATCAGGCAGCAGCGGGGCCGGGTCCACAATCCCGCGACGCGGCGTGTGCCAGTGTCGCGCGGCGTCGCGCCGATGGACCCGGGCCGCGCGCATCCCTCAGGAAATCAAGGAACACGACATGAATGTCTTTGCACCATCGCTCATTGGCGGCCTGCTGCTCGCGGCCGTGCTCCCGTCCGCCAACGCCGCCATCGAGGACCTGCAGATCCAGAGCAACGCCACCGGGCTGTGCCAGGGCGCGCTGCCGGTGATGGACAACAACCTGCGCAAGCGTCCGCTGGCGGTCGTCAACCAGGGCACGTCGGATGCCTACGTGAGTTGCGCGTTCACCACCATCATGGCGCAGTCGGGCGCCGGCACCATTCCCTCCGACGAGGTGGTGCGGTGGTTCGGCGTGTTCTTCGGCAGCACCGTGGCTGCTCCACAGACCGTGAGCTGCGCCGGCGTGATCGGCTACGAGGGGTCGCCCGACCTGCAATACGTGTCGCTCGAGGTCGATGTGTCATCCGGCACGCCGGGGAGCAATTACCTGTACTTCTATCCCGACGACGCGGACCCGGAGCAGACCGACTTCCACCAGCTGACGTCGCTGAGCTGCCGCCTGCCGCCCGGCGTGAGCATTGGCGATACCTACGTCGGCATCCGGATGGACGACGCCTGAGTATGGTGCCGGCACCCGGGTTCGAACTGGGGACCTACCGCTTACAAGGCGGTTGCTCTACCAACTGAGCTATGCCGGCATGGTGCCGCGCCGCGGGGCGCGCGCGGCATTCTAGCCTGCCCCGCCATCGGCGACGAAGGTGGCGCAGTCCAGGTCGTTCAGCCGCGCGGCGCCACTGGCGTCGCGCGCGGCTGCCGCATCGAAGCCGGCACCCGCGGCGACATCAAGCCAGTGCCGCGTGCGGGCGTCGCCCAGGGGCTGGGCCTGCCCCGGGAATCCGGCGGCGCGCAGTGAAGCCTCACGGCGCCGTGCAGCCGGTTCGCTGCCATACCGGCCCAGTGCGATGCCGTTGGCGTCGTCACCTCCCGGTACCACCAGCAGATCGTCGAAGCCGGCGGCACGGATGCGCGCCGCGAGCGCGTCGGCGGCGACACGGTCGGCCTGCGGCGCGATGACCACGCGCCAGCCGCGCGGTGCATCGACCACATCCCGTGCGCGCATGCGCTGCGCGCCCAGCGGCTGCAGCGCGGCACGCGCCGCCGCCACCGATCCCGCGTCCGCGAACGGACCCAACGACATGCAGCGCTGCACCAAGGCCGCGGGTGCCGGCGTGGCGACGGGCACCGCTGCCGGCGCGACGGGCGCACCGCCATCCGCGACGCCGGCCTGGGCGCCGGCGTCGCCATCGGATGTACCCGCGTCCGCCGCGGCCACGGCGATCACGCCGGACTCGCGCGTCGCCGCGGCGCTACCGCCGGCGGCCGCATCATCGACGCCTGGATCGGTGGCTGCCGTGCCCTGCCCGGGATCCACCACCTCGTCCAGCAACTGCAGGCGCGGCACGTCGGCGGGCTGCACCCACGGCGTTGGCGGCAGCGGCTCGGGACGCAGCAGCCACCACGTGGCGACGCCGAAATTGAGCATGAGCAGGAGAACGACGAGGGCGCGCGCGGGCATGGCGCGATTCTAGCCCGCGACCGGCGGGCGCCGCGCCAGTCGCGCCAGTCGCGCCAGGCCTTCGATCACCAGCGACGGCGCATGCGTCGCGCCGGCGAGGTGCGGCAGCAGCGCCGCGGCGCCACCACCGTGCAGCCAGGTGCGCGCTGGCTCGCCAGCGAGCGCCGCCGCCTCGCGCAGGCTGCGTTCGACCAGGCCGAGCGCCGCGCCGAGGCAGCCGGAGGCGAGCGCGGCACCGGTATCGGCGCCGAACTCGGCGTAGTCGCCGCCGGCCCGCGGCAGGTGTGGCGCGCGCGCATGCAGGACCTCGCGCATCAGGTCCGGCGAGGGCGCGATGCGGCCGCCACGATGGCCACCGTCGCCATCGACCAGATCCACGGTGAGCGCGGTGCCCACGCCGACCACCAGCGACCAGCCCGGCGCGCGTGCATGCGCGGCGACCATCGCCAGCGCGCGGTCGATGCCGAGCCGCGCGGGTTCGGCGTAGGCGAGGCGCACCCCGCCCATCTCGCGCTGCACCGTGGCCTGCACCACGCGCAGCGCGCGCGGTGCCAGCGCCTGCAGCAGGCGCGCGCGGAGCGCCGGCGGGCCGACGCTGGCCACCCAGGCGACATCGATGCGCGGCGGCAGCGCCGCCAGCCAGCCATCGGCGAACGCCTCGCCGTCGTGGCCCACGGCGATCGTTTCGCCAAGCCCCGCCGCCGATCCCAGCGGCGCGTGCTTCAGCCGGGTGTTGCCAAGGTCGAACAGCCAGTCGCTCATGCCGCGGCCACGCGCGCGCGCAGGCTGGCTTCGCCGGCGTGGAAGTGGCGCTCGCGGCCCTCCACGTCCACGCGCAATGCGCCGTCGTCGGCCAGGCCCAGGGCGCGCCCGCTGTGCACGCCGTCGCCGGCATGGATGTCGACCTCGCGGCCGACCAGCGCGTCGCAGGCCGCATGGCGTGGCACGAATGGCGCCAGGCCGTCGCGGTCGAACAGGTCCAGAGCCGGCACCAGGTGCGCGAGCAGCATGGCGGCGACCGCATCGCGCGTGGGCGGCGCCCCGTGCGGCAACGCCGAGAGATCGCACCAGGGCTGGTCGATCGCTGCCGCGACGCTCGCGGGCATGCGCTGGTTCAGCCCCAGGCCGACCACCGCGCGCACCGGCCCCGCGTGCTCGCCACCGCCTTCCACCAGCAGGCCGCCGAGCTTGCGCAGCGCCAGCGGGGCGGCGTCCACCACCACCAGGTCGTTGGGCCACTTGAGGCGCACCGTGCGGTAGCCCAGCGCATGCAGCGCCTCGACCGCCGCCACGCCGGCCACCAGGCTCAGCCCGCCGAGGCGCGCCAGGCCCCCGTCGAAGCGGCGCGCCAGCGACAGGTACAGGTTGGCCGCCAGCGGCGATGCCCAGCTGCGGCCCCGCCGGCCACGGCCCCCGGTCTGGCGCTCGGCCAGCAGCACCTCGACACCCGTGGCGGGGATGTCGCGGCGCAACAACTCGGCATTGGTCGAGTCGAGCGACCAGGCCACGTCGAGGGCGGCCACACCGGTGCGCACCGCGTCGGGGAGCTGCGCCAGGATCGCCGTGGCATCCAGCAACTGCAGCGGCGCATCCAGCGCGTAGCCGCGGCCCGGCCGGGCGCTGATCGCCACGCCCGCGGCGCGCAGTGCCTCGACGCGCTTCCAGACCGCGGCCCGCGTCTGGCCACTCTCGGCAGCGAGCACGTCGCCGGCCACCGGCCCGTGCTGCAGGCGCAGCAGCAGCGCGCGCTCCGGATTGGCGGTTTCACGGGTGGGGGGCGGGGTGCGGGACAGGGGCATGCGTCGATTATGGTGGCCGTGCCGCGCGCCGCAACGCCCGGCCTGCAACCGTCTTCGCGCCTGCCGCATCCCATGTATCATCCGGGTCTCGACCCGCCACCGTGCAGGCCTGCCGCCATGTCCGTCCGAACCGTACTCCTGGTGATGACCCTCGCCCTGCCCCTGCTGGCGGTGCCTGCGCAGGCACGCGACATCCGCATGGCGTCCGCGGGTGGCGGCGGCGGCACCGACTGCCCCGGACAGGTGGACGAGGACGAGGCCGACGTGGATCCGACCCGTGCCGGCAAGCGCGCCAGCCGCGACAAGCCGGTGATGACCCGCGGCGCCGAGCCGCAGGTGACGCGTCCGCGCTGGCACAGCTTCCTGCCGGGGATGTTCCGCTAAGGCATGGCGTGATCAGGCGCCTGTTCCGGCGCGCGCCGCCGGATATCGATGCATCCCTGTGGCGCGCGCTGCGCCGTGACATCCCGCTGCTGGCCGCACTCGACGACGCACGCGCCGACCGCCTGCGCGGCCTCGCCGCGCGCTTCCTGCACGAGAAGACCATCACCCCGCTGGCCGGCCTCGCGCTCGACGACGCGCAGCGCGCCACCCTCGCCGCACTGTGCTGCCTGCCGCTGCTGGAGTTCGGCGTCGAAGGCCTGCATGGCTGGTCGCAGGTGCTGGTGTACCCGGATGCGTTCCGCGTCGACCGCCGGCACGTGGACGCCGCCGGGGTGATGCACGAATGGCAGGACGAACTGGCCGGCGAGTCGTGGGAATACGGCCCGCTGGTGCTGTCATGGGCGGACGTCGCCTCCGACCTCGCCACCCCGCGCGACGGCTACTGCGTGGCCGTGCACGAGATGGTGCACAAGCTTGACGCGCTCGACGGCGCGCTCGACGGCACACCGCCGCTGCCGCGCGACTGGCAACGCGAGTGGGCGCGGGATTTCCAGCAGGCCTACGACGCGTTCGCGGCGCGCGTCGACCGCGGCGAGGACACCGCCATCGATCCCTATGCCGCCGAGGCGCCGGAAGAGTTCTTCGCGGTCTGCAGCGAATACCACTTCAGCGACCCCGCCCTGCTGGAGCACGAGTTGCCGGTGGTGGCCACGCACCTCAGGCGCCTGTACGGCGCCTCTCCGTTCGCCGCCCGCGGCTGACGCCGCTCAAAGCCCGGGCGGCAGCCTGACCAGGAAGCGCGTCCCGCCAAGTTCCGGCGAGGGGCCGACCTCGAGTTCACCGCGGTAGCTGCGCACGATGTCCTGCACGATCGACAGGCCGATGCCGTGGCCGTGCACGCGCTCGTCGCCGCGCACCCCGCGCTGCAGCACGTGGGCGATGCGCTCGGGCGGAATGCCCGGCCCGTCGTCGTCCACGGCGAGCACCAGGCCAGGGCGGCGGTTGGCAGCGGTGGCCCCGGGGCTCGCGGTGAGCAGGACGCGCGAACCCGCCCACTTGAAGGCGTTCTCCAGCAGGTTGCCGAGCAGTTCCTGCAGGTCGCCGACCTCGCCGTGGAAACGCGCCGCCGGGTCGATCTCGAACTCGCAGACCGTGCCCTTGGCGGCGTAGATCTTTTCCAGGCCGCGCACGATCTGTTCGGCATGCGATTCGATCTCGACCGGCGCGGCGAACAGCTTGTGCCCGCCGGCCGCTCCGCGCCCGAGCTGGTAGCTGACGAGGTCGTTCATGCGCCGCACCTGGGTCTCGACCTCGTCGCGCAGCTCGCCGTGGCTGGCATCGTTTTCCAGCCGCGACCGCAGCACCGCCAGCGGCGTCTTCAGGCTGTGCGCGAGGTCGGCCATGGTGTTGCGCTGCTGCTCGAGGTTCTCGCGCTCGCTCTCCACCAGCGCGTTGATGCTGTCGGTCAGCGGCTGCAGTTCGCGCGGGTGCAGTTCGCTCATGCGGTGTGCCTGCCCGCGCTGCACGCGCTTGAGCTCGGCGACCACCTTGCGCAGCGGCCACAGGCTCCAGCGCAGCACAAGGCCCTGCAGCAGCAGCAGGATCAGGCCGGCGATGCCGAGGTAGCGCCAGAGCGCGGCGCGGAACACGCGCACCTGGCGCGGCAGCGTGCCGGCGTCCTCCATGATGTAGATCGCATACGGGAACTCGGCATCCGGGCCACGACTGGCGTCGACCAGGCCGATGCCGAAGCGGAACACCTCGCCGGGTTGGCCGTCGCTGCGCGTGATCGGCAGGGGGCCCTCGAAGCGTTCCTCCAGCGGATCGAGCATGCCGGCGTCCGGCAGCTGCGGTCCGCGCGCCGAACCGGAACTCCAGCTGTCGTTGGGCAGCACGATCTCGGCGTACAGGCCGCTGCCAGGCCGGTCGAAGCGGCCATCCGGCGGCACATAGGGTGCGATCAGGGAGCCGTCGCGGGCGAACTCGGTGCCGCCGGCGTAGGCGTAGGCATAGCTCTTCAGCCGATCGCGCAGCCCCTGGCCCGCGACGTCGACGAATGCGCGGTCAAGCGCGAAGCCGGCCAGAGCCAGGAACGCCAGCAGGCCCATGCTCGCGGCCAGAAGCTGGCGCGACTGCAGCGAGCGCGGCCGCCAGTGCAGTCTCCGTTGCTCTGCCTGCGGCATGCCGCGTTCCCCTCCCCGTCACGCGGGCGCCGTCGGCGCCCGCAGCGCTCAGGCTTCGCTGCTGCGCGGGATCGCGAAGCGGTAGCCGCGGCCGCGGACGGTTTCGATCGGCTTGAGCGTGCCGTCCGGATCGAGCTTCTTGCGCAGCCTGCCGATGAACACCTCGAGCACGTTGGAGTCGCGGTCGAAGTCCTGCTGGTAGATGTGCTCGGTCAGGTCGGCCTTCGAGACCAGCTCGCCGGCGTGCATCATCAGGTACTCGAGCACCTTGTACTCGTAGCTGGTCAGGTCGACGTTGACGCCATGGACGGTCACCGTCTGCGCGGCGAGGTCCAGCACCACCGCGCCGCATTCCAGCGTCGGCTTGCTCCAGCCCGCGGCGCGGCGCACCAGCGCGTTGATGCGCGCCAGCAGCTCCTCGACGTGGAAGGGCTTGACCAGGTAATCGTCGGCGCCCTGCTTGAGCCCGTCGACCTTGTCCTGCCAGCTGGAACGCGCGGTGAGGATCAGCACCGGGAACTGCTTGCCTTCGTCGCGCAGCGCCTTGACCAGCTCCATGCCCGACATCCGCGGCAGGCCGAGGTCGATGATGCCGACGTCGAACGGGACTTCGCGCCCCATGTACAGGCCTTCCTCGCCGTCCTGCGCGGCATCCACGGCGTAGCCTTCGCGCTTCAGGCGCGCGGCGAGGGTTTCCCGCAGGGGGGCTTCATCTTCGACCAGAAGAATGCGCATGTGCGTCTCCATGAAATAGCGTGCGGCGGCGGCCCGGGGTATCGGGCGCGGCGATGCCCACCATGCTACCTAGGTTGCGCATTCAGTCGTCGTCACCGCGTGTACGGCGCAGCGGACCGCTCGACTGCGGATCATCCATGTAGACACGGACGCGACCGCGATCGTCGATGACCTTGACGCGATTGATGTTGCGACCGTCGAATGGAACGCTCTCCGCGCTCAGCACCTGGCCGCGGCGCGACGCTTCGCGCACCGACTCGGCGAGCGCGTCGCGCTGGCGCTGGCGCGCGGCCTGCGGACCGCGCGCGCCGGCATCGCGACGGGCCTGCGGGGCACCCTCGGCAGCGCCGCGCGACGCTCCCTGGCCCTTGCCGCCGCGACGCCCGTCATCGGCATGCGCCACGCCGCCGGCCGCCACCGCCGCCAGGGCGGCGATCAGGCACAGGGTGAAGGCGCGGGCACTGCGGACGGGCATGGGAGCAAATCCAAGTAATTACAGAAGGTTACACGGAAGAACGGTCGCGCATGGAGCAGGCAGGCATTCTCGGAAGCGGGCCGTGAATTGGTCCTTAACTTATCCGCTGGCCCTCGCTGGTGTTCAGCTGCGTGGGCTCAGAAGATCTCGGCGACACAGCAGCGCAACGAGCCGCCCGCCGCTTCGATCGCATCCAGCGGCACGCTGCGCAGCGCGAACCCGGCCGCGGCCAGGCCCGCCCGGCTTGCCGGCGACAGGGCCCGGGCACCGCGGTCGCTCATCCAGGCGACGTCCCCGGACAGGCTGATGGCATTGCCGGCAAACGCGGCCTGCTCGGCAGCCGACAGCAGGATCGCGTGCGGGGCGTACAGCCGGGCGATGGCCTCCACCACGCCCGGATCGGCAAACCCGTCCGGGCAGATCAACGCCGCGCGGGCGGCCAGCACCGCGAGCACCACGTTGGCGTGGTACTCGCCCGGAGCGAGGTCGAACATCAGCGTCGCGCGCAGTCCGAGGGCGTCATGCATGAGCCCCGCACCGGCCTCGTCGCAGCGTTCGGACAGGCCGCACAGGCCCAGGCCGCGGGCGCGATCGATGACCAGCGCGCCGGTCAGTTCGCAGGGATGCGGCTGTTGCGACAGGTCGCGCTCGGCGTAGCCGAGGACGTCGCGGAAGAAGCCGCGGATATCCGCCCGCCCGGCCTCTTGCCGGCGCACTGGATGGCGCATGCGGCCGACCACCAGCGTGCCGCGCGCGGTGGCGAACACATTGTTGGGGAACAGCGCGTCGGGCGCGTCCGGATCACCGGGGAAGCAGACCGCGGGCAGCACCGACGACAGCGCGCGCTGCAGGTCGCGGTGCTGCGCGGATGCGCGTGTGGCATCGAAGCCCGCCGCCTCGGCCATGTAGCGGTTGTCGGACGCCGACTCCACGGCGTGGCCGAAGCCGTCCGGCGCGACCAGGAAGGCGGCACGCGCGGTGGCCGGACCGAAGTCCGCTGGGCAATTGGCGGCGAACGCGAGGAACGCAGTGGTGTCGCGGGTCAGCATCGTGGGTTTCTCATGCGGCGGCGCGCGCGTCGCCCCGGGTGGGTGCCAGCGCCGCCTCGATCAGATCCCAGCCGGCCCCCGGCTTGTGCGCGCCCTCGCTCAGCACCTGGCGGAAGGCGCGGCCGCCGCGCTCGCCATGGAACAGGCCGAGCAGGTGGCGGCTGATGTGCTTGAGCTGCGCGCCGCGCGCGAGCTGGTCCTCGACATAGGGGCGCATCGAGCGCAGCACGTCGGCACGTGTCGACAGCTCGCCGCCAAACCAGGCCACGTCGAGCCGGTGCAGCAGCCACGGGTCGTGGTACGCGGCGCGCCCCAGCATCGCGCCATCGGCGTGCGCGAGGTGCGCGGTCGCCTCGTCGGCGTCGGCGATGCCGCCGTTGACGATCACCGTGAGCCCCGGACGCTCGCGCTTCAGCGCGTAGGCCCAGTCGTAGCGCAGCGGCGGGACCTCGCGGTTCTCCTTCGGCGACAGGCCCTTCAGCCAGGCATTGCGCGCATGCACCACGAACGTGCGGCAGCCGGCCGCGGCGATGGCGTCGACGAAGGCGAGGAACCGCGCGTACTCGTGGTCGTCGTCCACGCCCAGCCGGCACTTCACCGTCACCGGCACGTCGCAGGCGGCGATCATCGCCGCCACGCAATCGGCGACCAGTGCCGGCTCGCGCATCAGGCAGGCGCCGAAGCGCCCGGCCTGGACGCGGTCGGACGGACAGCCGACGTTGAGGTTGACCTCGTCGAAGCCGTGGTCGGCGCCGATGCGCGATGCCTGCGCCAGCAGCGCCGGCTCGCTGCCGCCGAGCTGCAGCGCCACCGGGTGTTCGACCGGATCCATCGCCAGCAGCCTGACGCGGTCGCCATGGATCACTGCGTTGGCGTGCACCATCTCGGTGTACAGGCGGGCGTGCGGCGCGAGCAGGCGATGGAAGACGCGGCAGTGGCTGTCGGTCCAATCCATCATCGGCGCGACCGAAAGGCGCGCAGACGCCGCGTAGCGCCCGTGTTCTGTGTTCGTCATGGAGCTGCTGTCTGTCGAATCGATGCGGTTGGCGGCCGGCCGACAGGGTACACCGCGGCAATCCGGACCCGGCCGGGGATCCGACGTAGACTCCCGACTTCCCGAAAAAATGGCTGCCGGATGGCCGAACGCACGCACCACCTCACCCTGCGCTTCCTTGCCGAACCGACCGACGTCAACTACGGCGGCAAGGTGCACGGCGGCACCGTGATGAAGTGGATCGACCAGGCCGGCTTTGCCGCAGCCGTCGGATGGAGTGGCCACTACTGCGTCACCATCGCGGTCGGCGGCATCCGGTTCGTGGCGCCGATCCGGATCTCGGATCTCGTCACGGTTTCGGCCCGCCTGGTCCGTACCGGGCGCACGTCGATGCAGTTCGGCGTGGACGTGCGTGCGCGCGACCCGATGGGCGGCGACGATCGCCTGTGCACGCACTGCGTCATCGTCTTCGTCGCAGTCGATCGCGATACCGGCACGCCGCTCGAAGTGCCGGGCTGGACGCCGACCAGCGATGCCGACCTGCGCCTCTGCGAATACGCCGAAAAGGTGATGGCGCTGAGCAAGGGCATCGAGGACACCGTCGCGCGTTTCGCTCCGGACGCGGCGGTCCCCGGCTAGCGCGTATCCACCGGCAGCGGCCGTGCCCAGCGCACGTAGCTCTCGCCGATGCCCACGCGCAGGCGGCGCGCCTGCGGCGAGCCCTTGGTCACCCCCATGCGCGCCGCGATCGGCGCCCAGCCCTGCGAGCTGTCCGCAGCCCAGGCGTCGAGCAGTGCGCGACAGGGCCGGCCGGCGACGCGTGCCAGCGCGCAGGCGTAGTACACGTCCCCCGCGCTCCAGCGGCGCTCCCCCACCAGCAGGTCGGTGACCAGCGGCCGCGGCGCATCGAAATAACGCACCAGTTCGTCGATGAAGGCGTCGCGGTGGCGCGCGGCGTAGGCGTTGATGTCCGTGAGCAGGTGGTCGATGGCGGGATCGCCGGTGCCGGGCCTGGCCTCGGACGCGGACGCCGGCGTGGCAGCGGTGCCCGCTGCGCGTTCGACGTCGGTGCCGGCGACCGGCGCAGGCGCAGGCACCGGCTTCGGTGCGGTCGCCTGCGGCGTCGCGCCGGCGAGCGCCGACAGGCCGAGCAGGGACGCAAACAGCAGGCTGCGGGGGATCATGGGTGGCTCCGTAACGTGGTCATGGCCGCGCGGCCGCGGGTTGCAGGATGTCGCCTTCGCGCCCGGGGAACGCCATGCCCGCGGCATCACGTGCCTGCAGGGTGCCGTCGCGCTGCAGCGCGTAGCGGCGGAGGCCACCGGTGGCCGGCTCCAGGCTGAGCAGGGCGTCGTCGAGCCGCCAGGCGCCGGTTTCCTCGAAGCGCATGCTGCCGTCCAGCGCGATATAGACCTCGACCAGCGCGTACTGGCGCGCCTCGCCCTGGCGCTCGAGCACCAGCTGCGTGTCGATGCCCTCGCAATCCGCGCACGGCAGCGTGCCACGCCATTCGATGCGGCCGTCCACGCCACCCAGCGCGGGCAACTGCGCATCGGGCCCGCGCGCCGGCTCGCAGCCGGCACTGGCCAAGGCGAGCAGGATCAGCAGGACTGCGGGGAGGCGTGCCATCCGCTGATTGTGCCGCAGGCGGCGCGGCGCGTGGACCGCGGTCGCACGCCGCGTGGCGGTGCGCGCCGGTGCGTTCAGCCTGCGGCGATCGCGCGCAGCGCGTCGGGAAGTTCGTTGGCGTGGCTGAGGCTGCGCAGCCGGCGCGCGGCATCGGCGGGAATGTCGGCCTGGCGCTCGTGTTCCCAGGTGAGGTGGTAGGGCACGTGCACGCCCCAGCCGCCCAACTCGAGCACCGGCGCGATGTCGGAACGCAGCGAATTGCCGACCATCACGAACGCTTCGGGCGCGATCGCGAACTCCTCCAGCAGGCGCCGGTAGGTGGGCACGTCCTTCTCGCTGACGATCTCGATGCGCCGGAACAGATGCGACAGGCCGGAGTCGCGCACCTTGGCCTCCTGGTGGAACAGGTCGCCCTTGGTGACCAGCACCACCGGATACTCCGCGGCCACCTGCTCCACGGCGGCGCGCACGCCCGGCAGCAGGTCGACGGGGTGGCGCAGCATCTCCTTGGCCATCTGCACGATGCGCTGCAGGTCGGTTGCGGAAATGCGCGACGCGGTGATCTCGATCGCCGCCTCGACCATCGACAGCGCCATGCCCTTCACGCCATAGCCGAACACGGCGAGGTTGGCCTTCTCGATGGCGTACAGGCGTTCGGTGGTGCACGTGTCGGCGCCGACGTAGGCGCCGACGATCGATTCGAAGGTGGATTGCGCGGCGGCGAAATAGTCCTCGCTGCGCCACAGGGTGTCGTCGGCATCGAAGCCGACCATGCGGATGGTGGTCATCGCGACATTATCGCCGGGTGGCTTCCGGCCTGGGTGCATTGGCGACGCCTGCAGGACACGCGAAGCGCCTGCAGGACCCCTGTAGTGGCCGGGAGGCCGTCGCGGCTCATGTCCCCCGGCATCCGCCTGGCGGCGGATACCTCCTCCTTGACTTCCCCGCGACGGCCTCCCGGCCACTTCGGGGCTGGGCGTTGTGCCGCGGGTACCAGAGCCATGCGCGCAACGCACAATGACGCGGACCGCTCGCCTTCCGTCAGATACGGGACGAACGCAAGAAAGGGGGCGGCATTGCGCCGCCCCCCCTTGATGAAACGTCGTGCGGGGCTGCCTCAGCCCTCGTCGTCGGCCTTCGGTGCCTCGGGCCCGGCCTTGGCCACGTAGGCCTTGTACTCGTCGGCGGTCAGCTCGCCGTCGGCATCCACGTCGGCCTGCGCGAACACCTGCGCCAGGCTGGCGATCGCCGCGGACTCGGTCAGCGAGATCGAGCCGTTGCCATCGGTGTCGACATCGGCCCAGCTCATCTGGCGCGGCTCGCCGGTCGGCGACGCGACCTGCGTGTCCGCCGTGGCGGCGGACGCGGCGGCGGCCTGCGTTTCGCGGACTTCGGGGCTCGGCTCGCTCTGCGCGAATGCGACCGGCAGGACGAGCGCGGCGCCAAGGGCAACGAGGGCGGCAAGCGGCTTGGGGGAAATCTGCATCAGGGCATCTCCTTCGTGGATGCGGGGGCATCCACCGGTTCGGTGGTGGTTGCGGGTGAATCGTCGATCCGTTCCGCAACGCCACCCTGCCGGCGCGCGGATTAACGCTCCACCGTGCACAAGCGGTCGTCTGCACACTGCTTTAACCAAAACCGTCGCGATCCACGCTAGGCCGCGGAGTGCAACACGCTGTGGCGCGGCGAAAGGCAGCCCGGGCAACCTCGCAGCGCGTGAACGCAACACAACGTTTACATCCGGGGGTGCGCCGCGCGCATCGCTGCCGGATACTGGCCGGCCACCGCCACGGAGACCCGCGATGAACCGACTCGTCCTCACCGCCGCATGCGCGCTCGCCCTGGCCGGCGCCGCCTGCCATCGCGACGGCGAAGCCCGTGCACCCGGCGCCGGCACGGTGGACGGCGCGGCCTCGTCGCCCGCGGACGCCGCCACCGATGCCAGCCGCGCCGATGCCGAGGCGCGTCCGTTCGCGGTCGACGTGATCGCCAAGTTCGACGAGCCGTGGGCGATGGCCTTCCTGCCGGACGGGCGCCTGCTGGTCACCGAGAAGAAGGGCGCGCTGCGCCTGGTCGACGTGCAGAGCGGCGCCAGCACGGCCATCACCGGCGTGCCCGAGGTCGCCTACGGTGGCCAGGGCGGGCTGGGCGACGTGCTGCCGCACCCGCGCTTCAGCGACAACGGGCTGGTGTACCTGAGCTACGCCGAGCCGGGCCGCGGCGACGAGCGCGGCGCGGCCGTGGCGCGCGCGCGGCTGGTGGCCGACGCCGACGGTGGCCGCCTCGAAGACCTCAAGGTGATCTGGCGCCAGGTGCCCAAGGTGTCCGGCAACGGACACTATGGCCATCGCCTGCTGTTCGGCGCTGATGGCAAGCTGTGGATCAGCTCCAGCGAGCGCCAGGCCTTCGACCCGGCGCAGGACATGGCGTCGAACCTCGGCAAGATCATCCGCCTGGAGGACGACGGCAGCGTTCCGGCCGACAACCCGTTCGCCGCGCAGGGCGGCGTGGCGGCGCAGGTCTGGTCGCTGGGCCACCGCAACGTGCTCGGCATCGACTTCGACGCGCAGGGCCGGCTGTGGAACACCGAGATGGGGCCCAAGGGCGGCGACGAGCTCAACCTCGTCGAGCGCGGCGCCAACTACGGCTACCCGGTGGTCTCCAACGGCGACCACTACGACGGCCGCGACATCCCCGACCACGACACGCGCCCCGAATTCAAGGCGCCGGCGATCTCGTGGTCCCCGGTGATCTCGCCGTCGAGCCTGCTGTTCTATTCCGGCAGCGCCTTCCCGGCGTGGCAGGGCAGCGCGTTCATCGGCGGGCTGTCGTCGCAGTCGCTGGTGCGCGTGGCCTTCGAGGGCGACAGCGCGCGCGAGGCCGAGCGCTTCGACATGGGCGCGCGCATCCGTGCCGTGGAACAGGGCCCGGAAGGCGCGCTGTGGCTGCTCGAGGATGGTGGCCGCGACGGCTCGCTGGGCCGGCTGCTGAAGCTGGAGGCCGCGGGCGACTGACCCGCGGCGCGGTCAGGGCAGCACCACCCCGCTGCCCACCTCCCGGCCATCCTCGATCAGGCGGAAGCCGCGGCTTCCGCCTTCGGCCAGGCGCACCGCATTGCTGCACATGAGCGCGACTTCGTGGCTGCTGCCGGGGGCGATCTCGGGGATGCCGCCGCGGCTCACCGCGCAACGCGTGGTGGCGGCGCCCTCGAACTCGACGTCCACCCGGTAACCGCCGGCGAACGGCGCCACGCGCCCGCCGTCGGCCGTGGCGCGCATGTCCAGCCGCACCGGCACCTTGCTCTTGGCGGTGAAGTCCATGCGCGGCGGCGGCGGCACGGCATCTTCCACGCCGCGCGGCTGTTCCGGCGGCTGCGCGCCGCAGGCGACAAGCCCGGACGCCAGCACCACCGCAAGCCAACCCGTTCCCGTTCCCGTTCCACGCATGGCGACCACTCTCTGGCGAAAGCGCCATTATCCGCGCTTGCGGCGCGATTCATGCATCCTGAACATCGGACTGACATAGTGGGCGGCACGCACCGCCATGTCCCGCAACCGGCACCCGATCCCGATGTCCGACGCCAGCCCCGCCATGACCGAATGCGAACTCGACAGCGCGATCGCCGAGCTCGAGCACCAGATGGCCGACCTGCAGCTGCACCACCGGGACCTGTTCGCCTATGCCAACGCCTGGGCCGAGCGGCACGACGCGATCATGCGCCGCGCCCCCGAGGAGCTGCGCGAGGCGACCTCGGCGCGTCTGCGCCGCATCGGCATCCGCTGGGGGCTGGCCGATGGTGCGCGCATGACCGCGCAGTTCCCGGCACTGCGCCGCGCCTGAGTCCCGCCGCGCAGGCGCGCGGCCGTGGTCAGAAGTCGATCGCTTCGGTGACCTTTTCCAGCAGTCCGCCGTACAGCTCGACCTGGCTGGTGATGTGCGCCGCGGGGTCGGTGTGCAGCACTTCGAAGTCGTACTGGATGAACGGATCCATCTCGTCGTCGAGGTGGACGCGGATGTAGCGATAGCGCGTGTTGAGCACGTTCGCCATCTGCAGGCTGACGCCGTCGGGCATGTCGATCCCGACCTCCAGCTGCAGCGAGCCGCAGGTGCCGGCGTTGCAGTCGTAGAAGTTGGCGAAGGCATTCAACCCGCCGATCCTGAACTTCACCATCGGATCGCCGACCGAGTCGGTGGTGAGCTCCGGCTCGAGATCCATCTGCGCCAGCACGGCCACGACCTGCGGCCCGGTCACTCCGCCGCCTGCGGCGTGCGCAGGCGCCATCGGCAGTCCCGCGGCCAGCAACAGTGCCAGCACGCCGTTCATTGCGGTCTTCCCCATGTCCAACTCCCCTGTGGTCAAGCGGCGATCTTACCGGCGGCGCGTCGGCTTGGCATCGGGGGGCGGCAGCTCAGCGGCGAGTGACGCGTAGGCGCGCCGGACCGTGTCCGCACCATGGCGGCGCTCCAGCCTGCGCACCACGAAATGCCCGCGCGCCATGCGCTGGAAGTGGCGCATGAACACCGTGTTGAGCGTGGCGCCGGTGACCGCGCCCACCACCGGCACCACCTGCAGCGCCAGCTTCTGGCTGACGTTGACCGAGAACCGCGACGCGATGGCCGCCAGCAGTTGCACGATCGCCGGCCCGCCCTGGCCGGCCATGCCGTGCGCCGCGACGTGCTGGGCAGCCGCCGCGACCTGCTGCGCGAGCAGGGCGCGCGCGGCGAAGTAGCCGGACTCGCTGCCGTCGTCGGCACTGCCGCGCCCGCCCATGGTCAGCACCTCGAAGCAGGCGAACGTCGCCTGCGGATCATCGAGGGCTTCGCCCTCGCTGCGCGCGACATCGGCGATCGAGCGCAGGATCAGCGTGGTGGTGACCGGCAGCTCAACCGCCAGGCCGGCCATGCCGAAGGCACCGCCGGCGGCGCCGGCGGCCGCGGCGGCGAAGGTGTGGCTGCGCGTGCGCGCGGGGCGCGGGGCCGCGTCCCTGGCGAGCGTGGCCAGGGCCACGCGCAGCGACTGGTCCAGCGCCTTGCGCGTGGCCGTATCGACCAGCCGCGATACCGCCGCGGGCAGCCGCCGCGCGAGCACGTACTCCAGCGGCGCGCCGACGGCATTGGCCAGCTGCGCGGCCAGTCCGGGATTCTCGAGCAGGGTGCGCGCGGCGCGCAGCGCGGCCAGGTCGTCCGCATCCAGCAGCGGCGGCGGCACGGGCGCGGGCAAGGATGTGTCAGACATGGGCGTCACCGCGGGCGGCGGATGCAGGTGCGGTGAGGCGGAACATGGGGATCTCCTGCGGATGCCAACACGCTAGCAGCCTTGCGCCGGGGCCGCACCGCCACGGCTGCGCTTGACCTCGCTCAATGCGCACGCGGCGCCGCGCCGACAAGCTCACCCCCGCCAACGCCCGCCTGCCTGCCTCCGCCATGACCGATCCCGTGCTGTATCCCTGCTTCCTCGGCCCCTACGGCGAGAACGACCAGCTGCTGGAATCGCTGGTGGTCGAGTTCCTGCGCGACCACGTGTACTGGCGCCGCAACCTGCATCCCGAGGATCCACCGGCCATCCCCACCGGCGCCAACCGCCGGCCCGACTACATCGACTTCGAGTCGCGCCTGCGCCGCGAGCTGCACCTGCTGTCGGCGGCGCTGAAGCGCAGCGTGCCGTTCCACAGCCCGCGCTACCTCGGGCACATGGTCAGCGACCTGCTGATCCCCGGGCTGGCCGCGCAGATGCTGGCGCTGCCCTACAACCCCAACAACGTCAGCGCCGATGCCGCGCCGATCACCATCGACCTCGAGCTCAAGGCGGGGCTGCAGCTGGCGGCGATGGTCGGCTACCCGGCCGACCCGGCCGCGGCCGACTGCGCCTTCGGCCACCTCACCTCCGGGGGCACGCTGGCCAACGTGCAGGGCCTGCGCCTTGCGCTCGCGCTCAAGGCCTTCCCGGTCGCGCTGCGCGCGGCATCGG
This sequence comes from Luteimonas sp. MC1825, assembly GCF_014764385.1. Lineage (NCBI taxonomy): Bacteria > Pseudomonadati > Pseudomonadota > Gammaproteobacteria > Lysobacterales > Lysobacteraceae > Luteimonas > Luteimonas sp. MC1825. The sequence continues at coordinate 2,509,532 of NZ_CP061714.1, forward strand.
TGCCGCTGCCCGGCGTGCCCGGCGATGACTGGGAGGCGTTCAACACCGGACCGGCCGGGGCGACCGCGCTGTACGCGGCCTGGTGCACCTGGCGAGACGGCCTGCCGGCGCGCGAGCGCGTGGCCTGGCAGCGCCGCGTCGACGCGCAGCGCATCGAGACCCTGGGCCTGGTCGGATTCCTCGAGCGGCACAAGGCGCTGTCCACGCCGCTGGTGTTCGCGCCGGCCACCGTGCACTACTCGTGGAGCAAGGGCATGAAGATGCTCGGCCTGGGGCGTGCGCAGCTGAAGCTGGTGCCGGGGCGCGCGATGCGCCTGGACGTGGATGCGCTGGAGGACGCGCTGGACGACTGCCTGCGCCACCGGCAGCCGGTGCTGATGGCGGTCGGCGTGCTCGGCAGCACCGAGTTCGGCACCATCGACCCGCTCGACCGCCTGGCCGACGCGCGTGCGCGCATGCAGGCGCGCGGCCTGGGCCTGTCGCTGCACCTCGACGCCGCCTGGGGCGGCTACCTCGCGGCGCTGTTCCGCGACACCGACGGGCGCCTGCGCACGCAGGCGGAGGTCGGCGCCGGCTTCCGCGACTTCCCGCGGCGCAAGGTGCACGCCGCGTTCGCCGCCATCCCGCGCATGGATTCGATCACCATCGATCCGCACAAGCTCGGCCACCTGCCCTATGGCGCCGGCGCATTCCTGTGCCGCGACCAGCGCGCGATCGGGCTGCTCGCCGAGGACGCCGACTATGTGTTCGACGGCACGCCCGGCAGCGACTACTTCCAGCGCCATGGCCAGCTCGGCCGCTATATCCCGGAAGGCTCCAAGCCCGGCGCCAACGCGGCGGCGGTCTACGTCACGCACAAGGTGTTGCCGCTCGACCACGCGCACTTCGGGCGACTGCCGGCGCAGGGGCTGCTGGCCACCGAGGCCTTCATGGAGGAAGCGCGCGGCTTCGTCGCCCGCATCGCGCCCCTCGCCACGGCACTGGTGCCGTTCACCCCGGACTGCAACCTGGTCTGCCTGGCACTCAATCCGCGCGGCAACCGCGACGTCGCGCGCATGAACCGCTTCGTGCGCGGCCTGCACCGCGCGCTGCGCGCGGATGCCACGCAGCCCACCCAGCGCGGCGAGTACTTCGGCTCGATGACCACGCTCCGCCCCGACGCCATGGGCGCATCCGACACCGCGCGCGTGCTGCACGCGCTCGAGCTCGATGGCGACGCGCTCGACGACGGCAGCGAGGACCGCGATCGCATCGTGATCCTGCGCCACACGCTGATGAACCCGTTCCTGCTCGACGCCGGCCCCGCCGGCGGCGGCTACATCCGCGGCTACTTCGACCACCTCGAGGGCCTGGTCGCGGCGGCGCTGGCCACGGACGCGCGAAGCGCCTGCGCCTGAGGCGCGCGGCCTACGCTGCGTCGGCCGGTGCCTCCGCCGGCGTAGGCGGGCCGTCGCCCGCCCATTCGTGAGCGTGGTCGCCGTCCAGCAGGCGCATGCGGCGGCGCTCGACCTTGAGCTCGCCACCGGCGCGCACCGTGCGCGTGGCCTCGAGCATCTCGACCACGCCGGTCGACCTGCGGAACAGCACGAAGCCGCTTTCAATGATCGACAGTTCCGCGGGCATCTGCGCCGGCAACTGCGCGGCCGCCTCCTCCGGCATCGACTCGAGCAGCATGCCGGCGAAATTGCGCGCCGCCGCGGCGGCGGCCTCCGGGTCCACGCGCGTGGTCCACTCCAGGAACACGTCGTCGGGATCGGACTCGCGCAGGTGCACGCCGAACGTCACGCGCGCCGGAAGGCTCCCCCCGGACAGCGGATTCTCCAGGTCGACGTCGACCGCGTATTCAACGCCGTCCTCGAGTTCCGCGCCGACGAAATCGTTGTAGCGCACGGCGTCCTCCGACAGCAGCGGCCCCAGCACGTCCGGTGAGACGAGCCGGTCCAGCATGCCCGCCATCGCCTCGTCCGCGGCGGCGCGCGCGGCCTGCAGCGCCGCCGGGTCGGTGGTGGCCTCCTGGCCCGCGTCCATGGCGGCGAGCCCGGACTCCACTGACGCGGAAATCGCCCGCTCCATCGCCGGGCGCATGCGCGCGGAAATGCCCGCCAGGTTGCGGATACCGGCGTAGTTGCCGGCGCCGTCGAGCTCGACCTGGAGCTCGAGGTCGGCCAGCGATTCCATGAAGCCCTGCATCACGTCGGCGGCCGCCGGCTCGCCCTCGAGCACTTCGAACCGCGTGTCCGCGAACGACCATGCCTGCAGGTAACCGTCGTCGCGCGCCTCGCGGATGCTGACGGTTTCGATGCCGGTGACGCGCGTGCGCTCGCGGCTGTCGCCGTCGCGCTCGTCGTCGTAGTCCTCCGCGGCATAGCGCAGGGTGAGGCCCACGCGCCACGGCAGCAGCCAGCGGATGACGTCGCCGGCAAGCACCGCGGAGCCCTTGTCGTTGCCGACCTTCTTGTCGGCCGCAAACACCCCGTCCGGCCAGGCCAGCAGCAGCGCCAGCGCCATGGCGGCGGCCATGCCCGTTGTACGTCCCATCGCATTCCCCTTCCGCGCCCCCCGGCGCAATCCTGCCCAGTATGATCGCGCCATGACCCGATTGCCGCCGCGACTGCCGCGCAGTACCCGATGGACGGGGGCGGCGATGTGCACGGTGCTGCTGCTGGCCGCAGGCTGCGGTACCGCGCCGCGCAGTGATGGCGCGGCGCACACCGACGCAGTCGCGCCCGTCCAGCCGCCGTCCGCCTTGCGTGACGGCTTCCTGATCACGGCGGACAGACTCGACACCTGGAACGCGGTCGGCCAGCTGCTTGTGCGCAGCGGCGGCGTCCGGCTCGAAGGCCGCTCGGAGATGCTCGACCTCCACGCGGTCAGCTATCGCGGCCAGGACATCCTGCTGCTGACCCGCGCCGTGCCGCTGTCGGCCGACATCCGGCGCTCCACGACGCGCGTCACCGCGCTCGCGCGCGACGGCGCGGCGCTGGATGGCACCGCCGCCGCGGAGCTGCTGCTGATGCTGCAGCAGCGACTGCCCGCGGAGATCGAACGCGTCAGGGCGCTGCAGGCGTCGGGGCGCGCGCGCTAGGCCGCGACCCGGGCGCGCCTGCCGCCCGTCCGTTTACCGCGATCGCGGCCTCAGCCGCACTTCGAGTAGCCGCAGTTCAGGCAGGTCGCGCAGCCGTCCATCAGCACCAGCGCCTTGGTGCTGCACTTGTGGCACATGGTCGCGGTGGGTGGGAAGGTGGTGCCGTCGCCGGTCACCGCGACGTCTTCGTCGGCGTTGTTGCTCTTCCTCGCGCGGTCCTCGTACTGTTTGCGCTTCTCGTTGATCAGCGCGCGCTGCGCTGAGCTCATGTCCGGGTCGTGGATCATGCCGATCGACTTCAGGTGGTCCTCGACGATCGCGCCGAGCTCGGCGACCAGCGACGGCATGTACACGCCTCCGGCCTTGAAATAGCCGCCGCGAGGATCGAACACCGCCTTCATCTCTTCGACCAGGAAGGTGACGTCGCCGCCCTTGCGGAACACCGCGCTCATGATGCGCGTCAGCGCGACGATCCACTGGAAGTGGTCCATCGACTTGGAGTTGATGAAGATCTCGAACGGCCGCCGCGACTCGTGCTCGGTGCCGGCGTTGAGCACGATGTCGTTGATGGTCACGTACACCGCGTGCTCGACCAGCGGCGATTTGATCTTGTAGGTGTTGCCGATCAGGATTTCCGGGCGCTCGATGCGCTCGTGCATCTGGATCACTTCGGCGGTGGGCAGCGCGGCGTCGGCGGGCGCGCGATCGGCTGCGCTGGCGGCCTTGTCCCTGTCGGCTGCGGTGACGACCGTGTATCCGGTGATTTTCTTCTCGATCTTGACGGCCATGACGCGGGTTCCTGGTGTTCGTTGGTGCCCGTCCTCCCCCATGCGCGGGGGAGGACCTGGCGGGTTTACCTGGCCGCCGACTTGCGCGCGCCAGTCTTCTTGGTGGTCTTCTTCGCGGCCTTTTTCGTAGCCTTTTTCGCGACCTTCTTCACCGCGGCCCTGCTGCCGGCGGCCTTCTTCGCCACCTTGCGGGTGGCCTTCTTGACCGCGGACCTGGTGGCCGCGGTCTTCCTGGCCACCTTCTTCACGGTTTTCTTGACAGCCTTCTTCGCGGTGGCCTTCTTCGCCGTCGCCTTCTTCGCGGCGGCCTTCTTCGCGGTGGCCTTCTTCGCCGTCGCCTTCTTCGCAGTCGCCTTCTTCGCCGTCGCCTTCTTCGCGGTGGCCTTCTTGGCGGTGGCCTTCTTCGCGGTGGCCTTCTTGGCGGTGGCCTTCTTGCCGGCGCCCTTGCGCTTCAGCGTCCCGGCCTCGGCCTTGGCGCTGGCACTGGTCGCCGCCAGGCTGCGCTTGGCCTTGGCCACGCGCTTGGTCACCGCCTTCTTCGCCTTGCCGGCGGACTTGGCCACGGCCTTCTCGGCCTTCTTCGCCGTGGTCTTCGCCGTCTTCACCGCGCTGGCGGCGCCCTTGGACACCGCCGCACCGAGTTCCTTCGCCTTGTCGGCGACGGCCTCGGCGGCATTACTGAGGGTCGTGGCGACCCCGTTGCCGTTGCTCATCTTGTTCCCCTCGTCGGTCGTGTGGCGGGCAAAGCGCCCGCGGGGCGAAATGTAGCGCGAAGCCGTTCGGTGCATGCAAACGCGGAGTCCACGGCGGTCCGCCCCCGCGCCCGGGCGCCGGCGGCGCGCGGGTCAGAACTTGCCGTAATAGCCTTCCTTGAGCGCGTCGAAGAGGTTGGCGGCGCTGTGCATCTCGCCGTCGTATTCGATCTCCTCGTTGCCCTTCACCTCGACCGTGCTGCCGTCCTCGAGTTCGAAGCGGTACAGGGTGTTCTCGAGGTCGGAATCCTTGACCAGCACGCCCTGGAACGCGGCGGGATTGAAGCGGAACGTGGTGCAGCCCTTCAGGCCCTGCGCGTGGGCGTACAGGTAGATGTCCTTGAAGTCCTCGTAGGGGTAGTCGGTGGGGACGTTGGCGGTCTTGGAGATCGACGAGTCGACCCACTTCTGCGCCGCGGCCTGCACGTCGACATGCTCCTTCGGGTTGATGTCGTCGGCGCTGATGAAATAGTCCGGCAGCTTGGCGTCCGCCTCCTCGCTGAACGGCATCGCCTTCGGGTTGACCAGCACCCGGTAGGCGAGCAGCTCGTACGAGAACACGTCGACCTTTTCCTTCGACTTCTTGCCTTCGCGGATCACGTTGCGGCTGTAGTGGTGCGCGAACGACGGCTCGATGCCGTTGGAGGCGTTGTTGGCCAGCGACAGGCTGATCGTGCCGGTAGGCGCGATGGAGCTGTGGTGGGTGAAGCGCGCGCCGGTCTCGGCGAGCTGCTCGACGAGCTCCGGGGCGACCTCGGCGATGCGCTGCATGTAGCGCGAGTAACGCGCGTGCAGGACCTTTCCGGGGACTTCCTGGCCGATCTTCCAGCCGTCTCGCGCCATCTCCGGGCGCTTGCGCAGCATCTCGGCGGTGACCTCGAAGCGCTCCTCCATGATCGGCGCCGGACCCTTCTCGGCGGCCAGCGCCAGGCCGGTTTCCCAGCCCGCCAGCGCCATGTCGCGGGCGATGCGCTCGGTGAACTCGCAGCTTTCCTTCGAGCCGTACTTCATGCGCAGCATGGTCAGCGTTGAGCCCAGGCCGAGGAAGCCCATGCCGTGGCGGCGCTTGCGGATGATCTCGCGGCGCTGCTCCTCGAGCGGCAGGCCGTTGACCTCGACCACGTTGTCGAGCATGCGCGTGAACACGCGCACGACCTCCTTGTATTCCTCCCAGTCGAACGTCGCCTGCTCGGTGAACGCGCCATGCACGAAGTTGGTCAGGTTGACCGAGCCGAGCAGGCAGGCGCCGTACGGCGGCAGTGGCTGCTCGCCGCAGGGGTTGGTGGCGCGGATGGTCTCGCACCACCAGTTGTTGTTCATCTCGTTGACGCGGTCGATCAGGATGAAGCCCGGCTCGGCGTAGTCGTACGTCGAGACCATGATCATGTCCCACAGGTGCCGCGCGCGGATGTGGCCGTAGACCTTGCACGCCACCAGGCCGTCGTCGCGGACGATGTAGCCGGCGTGCTGCGGCCATTCGCGCCACACCACCTGCGCGGGGTCGGCCATGTCGACGTCGTCGGTTTCCTTGTCGCTCACCGGGAACACCAGCGGCCAGTCGCCGTCGGCCTTGACCGCGTCGATGAAGCCGTCGGTCACCAGCAGCGACAGGTTGAACTGGCGCAGGCGCCCGTCCTCGCGCTTGGCGCGGATGAAGTCGCGCACGTCCGGATGGCCCACATCGAAGGTGCCCATCTGCGCGCCGCGGCGACCGCCGGCCGACGACACCGTGAAGCACATCTTGTCGTAGATATCCATGAACGACATCGGGCCGGAGGTGTAGGCGCCGGCACCGGCGACGAACGCGCCGCGCGGGCGCAGCGTGGAGAACTCGTAGCCGATGCCGCAGCCGGCCTTCAGCGTCAGCCCGGCCTCGTGGACCTTTTCCAGGATGCCGTCCATCGAATCGACGATGGTGCCGCTGACCGTGCAGTTGATGGTGCTGGTGGCCGGCTTGTGGGCCAGCGCTCCGGCATTGGACGTGATGCGGCCGGCGGGGATCGCCCCGCGGCGCAGCGCCCAGAGGAAGCGCTCGTTCCAGTGCTTCTGCTTGTCCGCATTCGGCTCGGCCTCGGCCAGCGCACGCGCCACGCGCTGGTAGGTGCCATCGATGTCGGCATCGACGGCATCGCCCTGCTTGGTCTTGAGGCGGTACTTCTTGTCCCAGATGTCGGCCGAGGCCGGCTGCATCGGGATGTCCTGCTCCTTGCCGGCCATGGTGTTCTTTACAGCCTCCAGGCGAACCGTGCTCATGCTGCTCCTATCTCCTCGTCGCTGCCCGGCTGCGTGTGCGCGGGCCCTGTCCTGTTGTGATGCCGGTCGCGGACCGCGGGGGGCGGATCGCGCCGACGGCAAAGCCGCTGGCGGGCAGCGCACGCCATGCGACATGTCATCGTTCGTGGTGGCCGGCTGCGAGGTCCTGCATGCGGAACCACCCCCCCGTGGATTCTGCGTTGCCGGGAGCCCATTCAACAACCACTGGGCCCTGCGTGGGTTTCAGACCCCAACATGTTGTGGCCGCGGGGAAGACGTTAAGCGCGAGCAGGGACGAAGTCAAATCCATTCCACGGCCTCCACGGGAAGCGCGTGCGGCTGCCGTTCGCACTGAACATGAGACGTACGACACACCCGCGTGGCCTCGACCCGCCCCCGGCGCCGCGCGACACTTCACGGCTCCCAGACCTCGCAACCGCCATAAAGAGACACCGATGCGCCCATCCACTCGTACCACCCTGTTCGCCCTGACCGCCGCGGCCGCCTTCGGTGGCTTTGCCGCGACCGCGATCCGCAGCGGCCTGGACAGCCCGGCGCAGGCGGCGCCTGCGTCCGCCGTGGCGTCGGTGCCGATGGTCGGGGGCCTGCCCGGCCAGGTGGCCGGCCAGGCCCTTCCGTCGCTGGCGCCGATGCTGCGCGGCGTCACGCCGGCCGTGGTCAGCGTGCATTCCCGGCAGCGCGTGCGCATCAACAACCCCTTCGCCAACGATCCCTTCTTCCGCCGGATGTTCCCGGACATCCCCGAGGAGCGGATCAACGAATCGCTGGGCTCGGGCGTGATCGTCGACGCCGCGCGCGGCTACGTGCTGACCAACCACCATGTGATCGAGGGCGCCGACGAGGTGTCGATCACGCTGGCCGACGGTCGCACGCTGGCGGCGGAGTTCGTCGGCTCGGACGGCGACACCGACATCGCGCTGATGAAGATCCCGGTGCGTCCCGACGGCACTCCACTGCAGGCGATGCCGCTCGCCGACAGCAACGCACTGGAAGTCGGCGATTTCGTGGTCGCGGTCGGCAATCCCTTCGGCGTCGGGCAGACGGTGACCTCGGGCATCGTGTCCGCGGTCGGGCGCAGCAACGTGCCCGGCGTGGGATTCCAGAACTTCATCCAGACCGACGCCAGCATCAATCCCGGCAATTCCGGCGGTGCGCTGGTCAACCTGCGCGGCGAACTGGTGGGCATCAACACCGCCAGCTTCAATCCGCGCGGCAGCATGGCCGGCAACATCGGCCTCGGCTTTGCGATCCCGGCCAACCTGGCACGCGACGTGATGCAGCAGCTGGCGTCCACCGGCGAGGTCCGTCGCGGCTCGCTCGGCCTCGACAGCCAGGACCTTGATGACCGCCTCGCGGCCAGCCTCGGCCTCGATGCGGGCAGCCGCGGTGCGGTGGTGACCCGCGTCTATCCCGGTTCCGCCGCGGCCGAAGCCGGCCTGCAGCCGGGCGACGTGATCGTCAGCGCCAACGGCCAGCGGCTCGCCAACAGCGAGGCGCTGCGCAACTTCCAGGGCCTGCAGCCGGCCAATGCCCGGGTCACGCTCGAGGTGCGCCGCGACGGCGCGACGCGCCAGGTCGCCACCACGCTGCGCGAGCAGCCGCGGGTGATCACCGGGCAGCAGCTTGACCCGCGCCTGTCCGGCGCCTCGTTCGCCGACCTCCCGGAGGCCCTGCGCCGCGGCGGCGCCGGTGGCGTGCTGGTCGAAAACGTGGCGCCCGACAGCCGCGCCGCGCGCAATGGCCTGCGCAGCGGCGACGTGGTGCTGGCCGTCGGGCGTGTACTCGCCGGCGACCTCGCCGGCCTGCGCACCGCGCTGGCCGATCCACCGCAATCACTTGTGCTGCGCATCCAGCGCGGTCGCAACCAGGGCAACCTGGCCATCGAATGACCCCCCAGAGAGAGATGACTGCAATGACCCCGACCCACACTGAAAACCTGAAGACCAACCTGTCCACCGCCGGCGGCCACGTGAAGCAGGCGGCCGTCGATTCCGCCGACGCGCTGCGCGGCGCGGCGGCCGCGGCCGGTGAAGAGCTGCGCCTGGGCAAGGCCAACCTCAAGTCGGACCTGGCCGACGGCGCGCTGGCCGGCCTCTCGGCCCTGGAAGAAGTGGCCGGTGCCGGCACCGAGAAGGTCGACCAGCTGCTCGACAAGGGCCGTGACCTGCTCGACAACGCCGCCGACCTGATCCGCGAGCGTCCGATCGCCTCCTTCGGCGTCGCCTTCGCCGCCGGCTGGATCATCGCCAAGCTCGCGCGCAGCGGCGACAAGTAATCCGGCGTGCAGGGAACCCCGCCCCCGTCCGCGCCGCCGGGCAGCACGCCCGGCGGCTGGTCCGACCCCGCGGCCCCGGGCCGCGATGATGCCGGCATGCCGGGCGCGGGCGCGTCCCGGCGTGCCGCGGACGGTGCCCCGCCCCCCGATCTCATCGAATCCCTGCGCGGCCTGCGTGACACCGGCAAGTCCGGCCTGGACGCCGCCGGCGAGGCCGCCAAGGCCTTCCGCAGCCTGGTGGTGGCCGATGTCTCGCTGGCCCGCAGCGCCGCCGGGCGCAGCATCGCGTTCGCGGGCGTGGCGGTCGTGTTCGGCGCGTCGTCCTGGCTGCTGCTGATGGCGGCGCTGATCGTGCTGCTCAGCAACCAGTTCGGCCTGCCGTGGTGGGTCGCGCTGTGCAGCTGCGCGCTGCTCAGCGGCGTGGGCGCCTGGCTTGCGGTGCGCAAGGCCGCCGACTATTTCGAACACACCCGCCTCAAGACCACGCGCCGCCAGCTTGCCCGCCTCGGCATCGGCGAGCTGTCGGAACTCGTGCCTGGCGCGGGTTCGGCCGAATCGGCCCGGGCCGCGGAAATCCGCGTGCGCGAAGAGGCCGAACGTGCACCGGTGCGCGACGAGCGCGGCGTGGACGTGACCCCGCCATGAGGAGACCAGGCCAGTGAGTTTCGACAAGCTGCTCGCCAAGGTGGAACAGGCCGAGGACGCCCTGGAGGCCCGCGAACGCCAGGTCGCGGCCGACTTTCGCGTGCTCGGCAGCACCTGGCGCGAGACCCTGACGCCGACCCGCATCGTCATCGCGGGCGCCCTCGCCGGCTTCCTGGTCGGGCGCGCGCGGCCGGTGCATGCCGCCGGCGCCATCGGCGGGGGCAGCGCCCGCTGGCTGCAGATGGCCAGCAGCGTGGCCGGCCTGGTCGGCGCGCTGCAGGCGAAGTTCGCGGCCGAAGGGGCCGAGAGCGCGGCGAAGGGGGCCGAAGCGGAAGTCGCGGCCGCCGCCGGGTCACCGGCCGGCGTGACCGAGGCCGCGGCGGCAGCGCCGCTGTCGCCAAGCGAACGCCGCTACAGCGCCGATCCGGCGTGGGACCGCCCGCCCGTTCCGGCCGAAGCCGCCACCGACGTTTCCGAACGACGCTGACCCGCGGGAGCGGATCCACATGAGCGAAACACCAGCGCCCGCCATGCCGGCGCCCCACACGCCGCCCGTGCCACCGGGCCAGGCGGTGATCCAGGCTGCGGCCGCCGGCGCCCCCGATGCCGTGCCGACGCGGCGTCCGGCGGCGTCGCCGGCCGCCCTGGTGCTGGCGATCCTCGCGATCGGCTACACGCTTTGGGTGGCACAGGGCGTGATCCTGCCCGTGCTGCTGGCGATGTTCTTCGCCCTGATCGGCAATCCGGTGATCCGGGCACTGCGCCGCCTGTACGTGCCGCGCTTCCTGGCGGCGCTGCTGGTGCTGGCCGGCGGCCTGGCCGGTGCGGGCCTGCTCAGTCAGCAGCTGCTGGCACCGGCGATCGACTGGATGCAGGAAGCGCCCAGGCAGATGCGGCAGCTCGGCAATGAACTGCGTGACCTGGCCAAGCCCGTGCACGAAGCCAACCGCGTGGCCGAGGACATCGCGCGCCTGGCCGGCGGCGAGGACGGCAGTCGCCGGCAGGAAGTGGTCCGCACGCAGGTCGACGACCCCTACGCGATCCTCAACAAGGCGCCGCGGGTGGTGGCCTCGGTGCTCGCGGTGGTGCTGCTGACATTCTTCTTCATGGTGTTCGGCGAGGACCTGCAGCGCCGCGCGATCGCGCTCCTGCCCACGCGGCAGCGGCAGCGGGTCACCGTGGAGATCATGCAGTCGGTGGAGCGCGAGATCTCGCGCTACGTGTTCACCATTTCCCTGATCAACGCCGCCGTCGGCCTGCTGCTGGCGGCGATCCTGCATGTCGGGCTTGGCGTGGGCCTGCAGGAAGCGCTGCTGTGGGGCACGCTGGCGATGCTGCTCAATTTCGCGCCGTACGTGGGGCCGATGATCGGCATCGTGGCGATGCTGGTGATGGGCTTCGTGACCTGGAAGGAGATCGGGCCGTCGCTGCTGCCGGCGGCGATCTATCTCGGGCTGCACACCCTGGAAGGGCAGATCCTCACCCCGCTGGTGCTTGGCCAGCGCATGCGCCTGTCGCCGCTGGTGCTGATCCTCGCGCTGATGGTGTTCGGGGCGCTGTGGGGCATCATCGGCCTGCTGCTGGCGGTCCCGCTGCTGGCCTGCGCGAAACTGGTGGTCTCGCGCATCGACGGACTCGAAGGCTGGGCCAGGCTGCTCGAGTAGGCGCCACGTACAATGGCGGCATGGGCTTCGACGTCCGCGCCATCACCCTCGACCTCGATGACACGCTGTGGCCGTTCGCGCCGATCGGCGTGCGCATCGAGCATGCGCTCGACGACTGGATGCGCGTGCACTGCCCGGCCACCGCCGCGATGTTCCCGGTCGCCGCCATGCGCGCGCTGCGCGAGCAGATGCATGCCCGCCACCCGCAGCTGGCGCATGACATGTCGGCGCTGCGCCGGCTGACGATCGAGCACGCGCTGCGCGAGAGCGGCGCCGACCTGGCGCTGGTGGACCCGGCGTACGAGGTGTTCTTCGCCGCGCGCAACGAGGTCGAGTTCTACCCCGAGGCGCGCGACGCCCTGGCGCGCATCAGTGCGCGCGTGCCGGTGGTGGCGCTGAGCAACGGCAACGCGGACCTCGGCCGCATCGGCATCCGCCACCATTTCGCCGGCAGCGTCAGCGCGCAGGAACACGGCGCGGCGAAGCCCGACGCGAGCATCTTCCTCGCCGCCTGCGCGCACGTGGGCGTCGCACCGGCCGAGGTGCTGCATGTCGGCGACCATCCCGAGGCCGACGTCGCCGGCGCCGCGCGCGCGGGGCTGCGCAGCTGCTGGATCAACCGCCGCGGCGCCGACGGACGCCTGGCCCCCTGGCGGCACCGCTCGGCGACGCCCGACCTGAATTTCGACACCCTGTCCGGACTGGCCGACTGGCTGGAGGCGGCGACCGCCGCGCCGGGCGACGACACACGGAGTACCCCCGCATGAGTTCCACGCCGACCCACGCGCCTGCCGACGCCACGTCCGCCGCACAGCCGCTGCACCTCGTCGACCGCGACGGGCTCGCCACCTGGCGTGCCGCGCAGCCGGCTGCCGTCGGTGCCTGGCTGGATGCCAACCGGTTCGATGCCGCCCCTGGCAGCCACCTGCTGCTGCCCGCCGGCGACGCCCGCACCGCCAGCGCCGTGCTCGGCATCGGTGACCGCCTCGACCCCGCCAGCTACGCGCACGCGCCGATGGCGCTGCCCGGCGGCGACTGGGTGCCGGCGGCCGCCCTCGACGACGCTGCACTGCACGCCCTGCAGCTCGGCTGGGGCCTCGGCAGCTACGGCTTCGACCGCTACAAGGCGCGCGCGCGCGCGCCGGCGCGGCTGGTGCTGGCGCAGCCCGATGCCGAAGCCCGCGACATCCTCGCCGCCTGCGTGCGCGTGCGCGACCTGGTGAACACGCCGACGCAGGACATGGGACCGGAGCAGCTCGAGGACATCGCGCGCGGCATGGCCGAGGTGCACGGGGCGGCGTTCGAGGCGATCACCGGCGACGACCTGCTGGCCCGGAACTTCCCGGCAATCCACGCCGTCGGCCGCGCTTCGCACCGCGCGCCGCGCCTGCTGGCGCTGCGCTGGGGCGACGCGTCGCACCCGCACGTGGCGATCGTCGGCAAGGGCGTGTGCTTCGACACCGGCGGCCTGGACATCAAGCCCGCCGATGGCATGCGCAACATGAAGAAGGACATGGGCGGCGCCGCGCACGCGCTCGCGCTGGCCGAACTGGTGATGGCGCGCAGGCTGCCGCTGCGCATCACCCTGCTGGTGCCGGCGGTGGAGAACGCGATCGGCCCGGACGCGTTCCGCCCTGGCGAGGTGATTGCCACCCGCACCGGGGTGAGCGTCGAGATCGACAACACCGACGCCGAGGGCCGCGTGATCCTGGGCGATGCGCTGGCCTATGCCGGCGAACAGGCGCCCGACCTGATCCTCGACTTCGCCACCCTCACCGGTGCCGCGCGCATCGCGCTCGGCCCGGACCTGCCGGCGCTCTTCAGCAATGACGACGCGCTGGCGCAGGCCTGGCTCGACGCCGGCATGCAGGTCCGCGACCCGCTGTGGCGCATGCCGCTGTGGCGCCCCTACCTGCGCTACCTGACCAGCAAGGTCGCGGACATGGCCAACGCCGGCTCGAAGATGGCCGGCAGCGTGACCGCGGCGCTGTACCTGGAGCGCTTCGTGCCCAAGGACATGCCGTGGGCACACCTCGACACCTACGCCTGGAACGACAGCGACCGCCCCGGTCGCCCGGCGGGCGGCGAGGCGCTCGGGCTGCGCGCCGCCTACGCGATGCTCAAGGCACGCGCCGCCGGCTGAGGTCCGATTCTCGGGGCCCGTGTGGACGTGGCCCGGAGGCCGTGGCCGTGAGGCCTTCGCGGCTCATGTCCCCCGGCATCCGCCTCGCGGCGGATGCCTCCTCCTTGACTTCCCCGCGAAGGCCTCACGGCCACTTCGGGGCGCGGTCGCGGCGGGGGGGCCGACAGAGCAGAGCAGAACAGAGCAGAGCCAGGCACAAGATCGCGAGGTGTGCCTCTCCAACCCCGCGTGCTGCGACGTACCGGGTGCCAATGCCCTTGAGGGCGAAGTCAAGGAGGAGGCGATGGCCGCAGGCCATTGCCGGGGGACATGAGTCCTCAAGGGCATTGGTACCCGGCGCAAGCGCCCGGCCCCACACCGGCGCAGCGCGCTACAGCCAGCCCTTCTGCCGCGCGAGGCGGTACGCCTCGATGCGGTTGCCGACGCCGAGCTTGCCGATCGCCTCCGACAGGTAGTTGCGCACCGTGCCGTGCGACAGGCCGAGCGTGGCGGCGATCTCGGACGCCGCCTGGCCCTCGCCGGCCAGGCGCAGCACCTGGCGCTCGCGTTCGTTGAGCGGGTCGGCCTCCGACCAGGCCTCGAGCGCCAGCTGCGGGTCGATCGCGCGGCCACCGGCGTGCACCCGGCGCAGCGCCTCGGCCAGCCGCTCGATCGGCGCGTCCTTCAACAGGTAGCCGTGCACGCCGGCATCCAGCGCGCGGCGCAGGTAGCCGGCGCGGGCGAAGGTGGTGACGATGACGACCCTCGTCGCCAGCCCGTGGCGCTGGATGCGCTGCGCGAGTTCCAGGCCGGTAAGGCCGGGCATCTCGATGTCGGTGACCAGGAGATCCGGGGATGTGCGCTGCAGGTCGCGCCAGGCGGCCTCGCCGTCCGCCGCCACCGCCACCACCTCGATGTCGTCCTCCATCGCCAGCAGCGCCGCAAGCGCGCCGCGCAGCAGGGCCTGGTCCTCGGCAAGCGCGATGCGGATCATGCGCCGCCACCCGTGGCGGGGCGCAGGCCGGCGTCGGCAATGCCATCAGGGTGGTCGTGGTCGGGGCCGTGCTCGTTGTCGCCGGCAGGCTGCGCCGGGAGCGGCAGCCAGGCCTCCACCAGCGTGCCGTGCCCGCCTGCCGGGCCGATCTCCAGGCGTCCGCCGAGCACCTCGACGCGCTCGCGCATGCCACCCACGCCGTTGCCGGGCACGATCGCGCCGCCGCGACCGTCGTCGCGGATGCGCAGCGCGATGCCGTCGTCGGTGGCGCGCATGCTGATCTCCGCGCTTTGCGCGCGCGCGTGGCGCTGGATGTTGGTCACCGCTTCGCGCAGCACCAGCGCCAGCGTGTTCTCCACGCGCGGCGGCAGCGCACCGCCGGCCAGTCCCCTTTCATCCCAGTCGTGGCGCAGCGCCACGCCGTCGCACTCGAGCAGCAGCCTGGCCGAGGCCAGTTCGGCGGCGATGCCCGCCGCGCGGATGCCGCTGACCGCCGAACGCACCTGCGCCAGCGCGTCGCGTGCGACGCGGCTCACCGCATCGATCTCCGCGCGCGCCGCCGCCGGGTCGCGCTCCACCAGGCGCGCCGCCAGGTCCGACTTCAACGCCACCAGCGACAGCGTGTGACCGAGCAGGTCGTGCAGGTCGCGGCCGATGCGCTCGCGCTCGGCGAGCGCGGCCAGGCGGCGCACTTCGTCGTGCGACAGCCTGAGTGCGGCATCGGTGGCGTGGTTGGCGTGTTCGACATGCACCACGGTGCCGACGATCAGCGCCACCAGCGGCAGCCACACCACCGCCTGCCACGGATACCCGAGCCACAGCGCGAAGCCGACGAACGCGGCATTGAGCACGGCCAGCAGCAGCAAGTAGCGGAGCAGCGAACGCGCGCGCTGGCTGCGCAACATGACGCAGCCGAACACGAAATAGCTCATGCCCGACGCGTACCAGGGCAGCAGCAGCGTCGCGAGCGCAATCATCGCCATCGCGGGTCGCCAGGCCTGGCGCTCCGGGCGCAGCAGCACCAGCGCGTACAGCAGCACGAACAGCGGGTAGGAGAGCAGCGTCAGCAGCACCCAGCGCGCGCTGTAGCCGTCCGGCGTGAACAGCGGCGTGGTGAACACCCACGCCGACCACATCAGGTGCACCCATTCGGTCCAGGCCGAACGGCCCTGCCGCCGCGCCGTCGCCAGCGCCGAATCGGGCGCCGGCCGCAACCAGGCGCGCCAACCGGGCAATTTCGCGTTGGGCGCGCCTGCATGATCCATGGCGCGATGATGCGCCACTCAGCGCAGCTCGACCTGGTCGATGTACAGCTCGAACGCACCCTGCGGCTGGCCGGCGGTGATCGCCAGCGCACGCAGCGTGGCGACGTCGGCACCGGCAAATGCCGCCAGCGGGATCCGCACCTCGCGCCATTCCGGTCCGGCGGTGAATGCCTGCATGCTCGGCATCGCCTGCATCGACGGCCCCGAGAACAGCATCACCTGGTAGCCGCGGCCGTCACCACGTGCCTGGAACACCAGCTCGCTGCGCGCCGAGGCGTCGACCGGCTGCATCGGCTGCGCGCCGGGATGGAACATGGTGCCGGCCCAGGGGAAGGCGAAGCCGGGGCGGATCTCGCCCGCCACACGCAGCGCGCCGCGCGAACCGGCCGCGCCCTCCGCCGCCCAGGCCTGCTCCGCGATCGAGGTGCCGCCGGCCATGGCATCGGTGGTGAGCTGCCAGCCGTGGCCAAAGCGCACGCCGGTGCCGCCGTCCTCGAAGTCGGCGAGCAGCGCGCCGGCGGCGATCGCCGGCGCGGTGGCCGGCTGGTCCATGCGCGGGCGCGCGACGGCGTGGCCGTTCTTCCAGATGCCGGCAATGGCGCGCGTGGCGGCGATGTCGGCGGTGGGATCGCCATCGACCAGCAGTACGTCGGCCCGCAGTCCGGGCGCGATGCGGCCGCGGTCGTCGAGACCGAAGCGGCGCGCCGGGACCGACGTGGCCGCGGCCAGTGCTTCGACCGGCGTCAGGCCGGCGCGCACCAGCAGCGCCAGCTCGCCGTGCACGCTGGCCCCGTGCGCGGTGCCGGGATTGCCGGCGTCGGTGCCGGCAAGCACGTCCACGCCCGCGGCATGCAGCGCGGCGACGCTGCGCAGGGCGTTGTCGAATGCCGCCGGCCGCGGCGCGCCGGGGAACGTGGACTGCAGCGCGCTGCGCTGCTCCACGCCCAGCCACGGCGCCAGGCGCATGTCCGCCGCAAGCGCGCTGCCGCTGGCGTCCTGCGCGAACCCGGCGATCACCGACAGCGTCGGCACCACGAACGCGCCACTGCGACGGGTCGCGGCGACGAAGGCCGGCGATGCGGCGGCATCATGGAACACGTGCACCAGGCCGTCCGCGCCGGATTCGACCGCATGCAGCGCATCCGCCTGCGACGACGCATGCACCACGGCGCGCCGGTCGTGCGCATGCGCCGCGGCGATCGCGGCGGCGACCTGCGCCGGGGTGATCGTCGGCAGGCGGCGCTCGGCGGAGTGGGTGCTGAAATCCTCGACGATCAGCTTGATGTAGTCCGAGCCCTCGGCGACGCGCGCGGCGACGAAGGCCGCGGCATCGCCGTCGGCGGCAAGCGTGGGCACCGGGAAGCCGTACTGCGTGCCGTGCCCGCCCGCGGTTGTCACGGTGGCGCCGGCGGTCCACAGGTCGGACTGTGCGGTGGCATCGAGCGATTCGCGCTGCGCGCGCAGCGCCGGGATGCGGTTCCAGTCGCCGAACATGTCGAGCTCGGCGGTGACGCCGAAGCGCAGGGCGTCGCGCTGCGCCTCGCCCCAGCTGTGCGTGTGCGCGTCGATGAAGCCGGGCAGCAGGGTCCGGCCCGCGCCGTCCACGACCCCGATGCCGGCCGGGATGGCGGCGCCGGCACCGACCGCCGCGATGCGGCCATCGCGGACGACGACGTTGGCGGCGGGCAACACCCGCTCGCCGTCGAACACGCGCACGCCGGTAATGGCGAAGGCGGCGCCCTCGCCTCCCGATGGCAATGCGGCGACGGCGACGGCGCGCTGCGTGTCCGGCGACGGACCCTGGGCCAGCACGGCACCGGCAATGGCGGCGGCGATGGCGCCCGCGGCGAGGATTTCAGGCCAGCGATTCATGGCAACACTCCTTGGGACCAGCAGCGAAGGCAAACGGATGGGGGTCAGCCATGACGCGCCAGGCGCGCCCGGGCGAGGACTAAGAAGCCGATCGTGACCACCGCCAGCACGCCCAGGTGCAGCGCCGCCGGCTGGCCGGCGTCCATGCCCACCACCTTCAGCGCGAGCTGGCCATGATGGTAGGACGGCCACACCGGTGCCAGCCGGGCCAGCGCATCCGGCAGCATCGCCAGCGGCAGCCACAGCCACCGCGGTGCAGCTCGAGGTCGACGCCATCGAGCGCGACGACCGCGCCATGGCGCCTGCGCGCGCCCTTCAGGTGGGCGAGTGGCGCGTGATCGGACGGGTACATGCTGGGACCCTCGGCGAATGGACGACGCCATGTTGGTCGCCGTGCGCACCGGCCGGCAGTCGCGGCGGTCAGGCATCGCGGGTGACAGGCGTCACCTGACACCGCATCCTGCGGCGGACACACTCGGTCACACTCCGCAGCGTCCCTCCGTCCAGATGACCATATGAACACCAACGCCGACCTGCTCAGGGAATTGAGGATCGACCGCAAGGCTCCGCCGCCGCCATCGCGGCGCGGGCTGTGGATCGGCATCGCCATCGCCATCGTGCTGCTGCTGGTCGCCGGCGCGGCATGGGCACTGCTGGCCCGCGACCGCGGCGTCGAGGTGCAGACCGCGCCGGTGGTCGCCTCCTCGGGCGGCGGCGGCGGCGCCGCGTCGGTGCTCGACGCCAGCGGCTACGTGGTGGCGCGGCGCATGGCGACGGTGTCGTCGAAGATCACCGGCCGCGTGCGCGAGGTACTGATCGAGGAAGGCCAGCGCGTCGAGGAAGGCCAGGTCATGGCGACCCTCGACCCGATCGATGCCGACGCACAGCGCGACCTCGCGCAGGCCCAGCTCGGTGCCACCCGCAGCCAGGCCGACGGCATCCGCGCGCAGCTGGTCGAAGCCGAGGCCAACGCCCGGCGGCTGTCGTCGCTGGTGCAGCAGCAGCTGGTGTCGCGCGCGCAGCACGAACAGGCGATCGCTGCGCGCGACGCGCTGCGCGCGCAGCTCGCCACCGCGCAGCGCAATGCCCAGGTCGCCAGCCAGCAGCTGCGCATCAGCGGCATCGGCGTCGACAACACCGTGGTGCGCGCGCCATTCGCCGGCGTGGTGATCGCCAAGGCCGCGCAGCCCGGCGAGATCGTGTCGCCGCTGTCGGCCGGCGGCGGCTTCACCCGCACCGGCATCGGCACCATCGTCGACATGGACTCGCTCGAGGTCGAGGTCGACGTCGGCGAGGCCTACATCGGCCGCGTGCAGCCGAAGATGCCGGTCGAGGCCACGCTCAACGCCTATCCCGACTGGAAGATCCCGGCCGAGGTGATCGCGATCATCCCCACCGCCGACCGGGGCAAGGCCACGGTCAAGGTGCGCGTGGCGCTGAAGGACAAGGATCCGCGGATCGTGCCGGACATGGGCGTGACCGTGAGCTTCCTGGAGCGCGCCCCCGAAGCGGCCGCCGACCAGCCGCGCGGCGTGCGCGTGCCGGCCGCGGCGGTCGCGTCGCGCGACGGCGGCGATGTCGCCTTCGTGGTCGCCGCCGACGACCGCGCCGAACTGCGCGGCATCCGGACCACTGCGGGTGGCAGCGGCGGCGACCGCCAGGTGCTGTCCGGGCTCGCGCCCGGCGAGACCGTCGTGCTCGATCCGCCCGATGACCTGCGCGACGGTGACCGGCTGCGCATCGCCACCGATTGACCGCGACACCCTTGCAACCAACACGAGGCATGGCCATGACCACCCTGGTATCGATCCGCAACCTGACCAAGTCCTACCAGCGCGGCCCGGAGAAGGTCGAGGTGCTGCACGGCCTGGACCTGGACATCGCCGCGGGCGATTTCGTCGCGCTCATGGGGCCGTCCGGCTCCGGCAAGACCACGCTGCTCAACCTCATCGGCGGACTGGATGCGCCCACCGGCGGCGAGATCGAGATCGACGGCCAGCGGATCGACAGCATGGGCGCTGGGCAGCTGGCGAGCTGGCGCAGCCGCAACGTCGGCTACGTGTTCCAGTTCTACAACCTGATGCCGGCGCTTACCGCGCAGAAGAACGTCGAGCTGCCGCTGCTGCTGACGAAACTCGGCGCAGCACAGCGCAAGCGCAACGCGCAGATCGCGCTGCAGCTGGTGGGCCTGTCCGACCGCACCACGCACAAGCCGGCGGAACTCTCCGGCGGCCAGCAGCAGCGCGTGGCGATCGCGCGCGCGATCGTGTCCGACCCGACGATCCTGATCTGCGACGAGCCCACCGGCGACCTCGACCGGCAGTCCGCGGAGGACATCCTCAGCCTGTTGCAGGAACTCAACCGCACGCACGGCAAGACCATCGTCATGGTGACCCACGACCCCAAGGCCGCCGAGTACGCCAGCCACACCCTGCATCTCGACAAGGGCAGCCTGGTCGAGCAGCAGCACCACGCGGCCTGACGCAGCACCGAGGACGCCGACATGAAGTATTTCCACCTGGTCTGGGCCGCGCTGTTCCGGCGCAAGACCCGCACCTTCCTGACGCTCGCCTCGATTGTGGCGGCCTTCCTGCTGTTCGGCCTGCTCGACGGGATCCGCTCGAGCTTCGCCCAGCTCGGCCAGAACGCCGACGGTGCGCAGCGGCTGCAGACCTCGTCGAAGCTCTCGTTCATCGAGACCCTGCCGATCTCGCTGCAGGGGCGCATCGCCAACATCGACAACATCGAGGCGGTGACCTACGCCAACTGGTTCGGCGGCACCTACCAGGGGCCGAAGAACCAGTTGTTCACGTTCGCGGTGGCGCCGAACTACCTGGACCTGTACCCCGAGATCGAAGTCGATCCGGCACAGGTCGAGGCCTGGAAGCGCAACCGCACCGGCATGCTGGTCGGCGAGACCATGATGAAGCGCTTCGACTGGAAGGTCGGGCAGCGCGTGCCGCTGCAGTCGGGCATCTATCCCAACAGCGATGGCAGCCTGGACTGGGCGTTCGACATCGTCGGGGTGCTGCGCGCCAAGGACAAGAAGAGCGCCGGGTTCACCGAGGCCTTGATCCTGATGCACTACGACTACTTCGAGGAGTCCACGCCGTATGTGGACGGTGACGTCGGCTGGTACATCAGCCGGGTCTCCGACGTGCGCCGCAGCGACGCGGCGGCGAAAGCGATCGACGCGCTGTCGCTCAACTCGCCGCACGAGACCAGGTCGATGAGCGAGCAGGCGGCGATGGCCTCGCAGCTCAAGCAGATGGCCGACGTCGGCCTGATCGTCGGCTCGATCATGGGCGCGGTGTTCTTCACCCTGCTGCTGCTCACCGGCAACACCATGGCGCAGGCGGTGCGCGAGCGCACCTCCGAACTCGCGGTGCTGAAGACGATCGGGTTCTCCAGCAGCAGCGTGCTGTGGATGGTGCTGGCGGAATCGATGCTGATCGTGGTGATCGGCGGCGTGCTCGGCCTCGGGCTCGCGGCGGTGATCGGGCCGGCGGTGTCGGCCGGCAGTGGCGGCATGATCAGCCTGCCGCCGGTGGGCCTGCAGAGCTGGCTGCTGGGCCTGGTGCTGATGCTCGCCATCGGCCTGCTGGTGGGGGCGTTGCCGGCGATCCGCGCCATGCGCCTGAACATCGTCGACGCCCTGGCGGGTCGCTGAAGACCCATCCCGAGGACATGCAGATGAATCGTTTGAAGAAGATGCTCCGCGCCGCCGGCCTGGTCCTGCTGATCGCCCTGGTCCTCGCCGCATGGATCCTGCTGCCGTGGTGGGTGCTGCTGGGCGCGGCCGCGGCGTTCGCCCTGTGGATGCTGCTGGCCCGCAGCGGCCGGCAGGCGGCCTCGGTCACCATGGTCGGGGTGAGCACGCTGTCGCAGCGCATCGGCTCGTCCTCGGTGGTGATCGTGGGCATCGCCGGCGTGGTCGGCGTGCTGGTGGCGCTGCTGGCGATGGCCGAAGGCTACCGGCACACGGTCAGCAGCAGCGGCGACGAACGGACCGCGATCGTGCTGCGCGGTGGATCGGCGGCAGAACTGATGTCGGTGATGACGCGCGACGCGATCACCACCATCGAGCGCGCCCCCGAGATCGCGCGTGATGCCGACGGACGGCCGATGGCGTCGCCGGAACTGGTGGTGGCGGCCAACCTGCCGGTCCGTGGTGGCGGCGCCGACGAGGATGGCAGCGTGCAGCTGCGCGGCGTCGGCGACATGGCCTGGGCGGTGCGGCCGGACCTGGAGATCGTCGAGGGTCGGCGCTTCGAACCCGGAAAGCGCGAACTGGTGGTCGGCAAGGGCGCGCGCCGCCAGTTCACCGGCCTCGACCCGGGCAGCGAACTGCGCCTGGGCACCCAGCCGTGGACCGTGGTCGGCGTGTTCGAATCCGGCGACTCGATGGAGTCGGAGATCTGGGCCGACGCGGAGGTGGTGGCCTCCACCTACGGTCGCGGCAGCAGCCGCGCCTCGGTGTTCGCGCGCCTGTCCGATCCGTCCGCGTTCAACGCCTTCAAGGCCACGCTGGCCGCCGACCCGCGGCTGCAGGTCGAGGCCAAGACCACGCTCGACTACTTCCAGGACCAGTCGGAAGGGGTGTCCAAGGTGCTGCGCATCATCGGCATCGTGGTCGGCTCGATCATGGCGATCGGCGCCGTGTTCGGCGCGCTCAACACCATGTTCGCCAGCGTCGCCTCGCGCGCGCGCGAGATCGCCACCCTGCGCGCGATCGGCTTCCGCGGCGTGCCGGTGGTGGTCGCGGTGCTGCTGGAGACCATGCTGCTGGCGGCGCTCGGCGGCGCGCTGGGCGGCGCGATCGCCTGGCTGGTGTTCAACGGCTACACGGCATCCACCCTGGCCGGTGGCGTCGCCCAGCTCTCGTTCGAGTTCAAGGTGTCGCCCGCGCTGCTGTGGGAAGGCCTGAAATGGGCGCTGGCGATCGGATTCGTCGGGGGCCTGTTCCCGGCACTGCGCGCGGCGACCATGCCGGTGACCGACGCCCTGCGTGCGGCATGACCGGCCGCGACCTCCAGGCACTGTCGAACGCGGAACTGGAGGCGCGCCTGCAGGACCTGCAGCGGCGCGCGTTCGAGGCCTACGAGGATGCCGCGCTCGCGGCCGAGGCGCGCGACGACCGCAAGGCCTACGCGCGCGCCGAGGCCGAGGTGGCGCCGCTGATCGCCGAGGCCCGCGCGGCCAACGACGAGCGCGTGCGGCGGCTGCGCCGCAGGGCGCGCGCATGGCGCAACGCGGGGCTGGCGATCGCGGTCGCCGGCAGCGCGGCGATCAGCTGGATCGCGCTGCGGGCCTGAGCCGGGCGGCGATGCGCGCCGCCTGCAGGCGCAGGTCGGGCACGGCGATGCTTTCCCACTCCGCGCCGATGCGCAGGCTGCCGATCGCGAACAGGTGTGCGCCGGCCGTGCCGTGGCGGTCGCGAAGCGCACCGTCGCCATCGACATCCACGCCGAGGCCGAACGGGCCGGGCCGCGCCAGGCCGGCTGCCAGCAGCGACGCCTGCAGCGCATCGCCCGCCACCGGGAAGCGCGACTGGATGCCGGTGGCGTTGACCACATGGTCCACCTGCCAGCAACGCGCCGCGCCGGCCCCGTGCGCCGCCGCGTGCAGCACGACCTGCCCGCCGTCCGCGGTGATCGCCGCCAGCCGCGCGGCGTCCACGCGCAACTGCCCGTCCGCGCGCATCGCATCCAGCATGTCCACGACCTGCGGCGCGATGCGGTGCCGGTGGACGTCCCAGCCGCGCACCACGTGGCGCAGGAAGCGTGCCTGGTCGGCGGGCGACAGCGACTGCCACAGCCGCACGCCGTACGGGCGCAGCGCCTGCATCACGCCTTGCCACGGCAGGCCGCCGGCCATGGCCTCCGCCGCCAGCGCGCGCAGCCGGCGCATGCGTGCCCGCAGCGGCAGCATCGCCAGTGCATCGATGTCGACATCGAGCGCCATGTGCGTGGGCTCGTGCGGCAGGGGCAGCAGGGCGTGCCGCGACAGCGCGGTGATGGCGCCACGATGTTGCTGCCCGCGCAGCGCCAGCACGATGTCGACCATGCTCAAGCCCGTGCCGACGATGGCGACACGCGCGTCGGGCGGGATCGCGGCGATCGCCGCCAGGTCCCAGGCCTCGCAGACGCGCGCCGCGACCTCCGCTGGGACGGGCCACGGCAGCGGGCGCGACGCATTGCCGGTGGCCAGCACGCAGGCGCGGGCATGCAGGCGTTCGCCCGACGCCAGCAGCACCGTGCGCCCGGCGTCTTCGCAGGCGACCGCGTGCTCGTGCACGTGCACGACCGAACCGCTGGCGGCCGCGTCCGCGAGGCGCGCGGCGAGGTAGTCGCCGAAGCGGCGGCGCGGCATGAAGTCGTGGCCCACGTCCGCGGCGCCCTCGCCATCCACGGCCTGCAGCCACGCCACGAAATCGCCCTGCAGGTCCGCGTGCCAGCCCATGCGGTCGGCGGTGACGTTGAGCAGGTGCTCGTCGCGGGTGGTCGAATACGCCACGCCGCGCGCCAGCGCCGCGCGCGGCTCGACGATGGCGATGCGCATGCCCGGGTCGCGCGCCAGGCAGTGCATCGCCACCAGCGCGCCCGCGGCGCCGCCGCCGATGATGGCGAGGTCGTAGGGTGCAGGCGTCATGCGCGGCCGCCCAAGCGCGCGCGGCGGATGCCGTCGATCATGAATACCGCCAGCGCCGCCCAGATCAACGCAAAGCCGATCGCGCGGTCGCGGTCGAAATGCTCCTGGAACACCAGCAGCCCGATCAGGAACTGCAGCGTCGGCGCGATGTACTGCAGCACGCCGACCATCGACAGCGGCACGCGCCGCACCGCATAGGCGAATCCCACCAAAGGCAGCGCGGTCAGCGCGCCGCCGAGCACCAGCAGCAGGTCCACGCCCACTCCCCAGCCGCCGACGAAGCCGCCGGTGCCCTGCCATTCAAACCAGGCCAGCGCCGCCAGCGCCGGCAGGAACAGGTACGCGCTTTCCACGCCAAGGCCGGCGACGGCGTCGACCGCGGCGAACTTGCGGATCACGCCGTACAGCGCGAACGAACCGGCGAGGGTCAGCGCGATCCACGGGAAGCTGCCGTAGTTGAACGTCAGCCAGGCGACGCCCGCGGCGGCGATCGCCACCGACAGCCACTGCACCGGATTGAGCCGCTCGCGCAGGAACACCACGCCGATCACCACGTTGAGCAGCGGATTGATGAAGTAGCCGAGACTGGTCTCGATGACGTGGCCAGCGTTCACCGCCCAGATGTAGAGCCCCCAGTTGAACGCGATCAGCAGGCCGCTGGCCGCGAGCATCGCCGCCAGCCGCGGCTGCGCCAGCACCGCGCGCAGCCAGCCGCCGCCCCGCTTCCAGAACAGCCAGGCGGCCACCAGCACCGCGCTCCACACGATCCGGTGCAGCACGATCTGCAGCGACGGCACCACCTTGAGCAGGTGCCAGTACAGCGGCATCACGCCCCACAGCACGAACGCGCCGACCGCCATCCACACGCCCTTGCCGTCGAGCCGTGTCACGGCTCGGGCGTGCCGGCGACGGCAGCGGCCGCGCGCGGACGGCCGCGCAGCGCCTTGCCCACGGTGATCACCACCACCCCGCCCAGGATCACCACCATCGCGCCGATGTCATGGCCACTGAAGCGTTCCGCCGCCAGCCACGTGCCGAGCAGCACCGCGATCACCGGATTGACATAGGCATAGCTGCTGGCCAGCGTGGTGCGCACGTTCTGAAGCAGCCACGCATAGGCGGTGAAGCCGACGATCGAGCCGAATACCGCCAGGTAGGCCAGCGCCAGGCTCGCCTTCGGCGTGGGCATGGCCGTGATGCGCTCGCCGAAAACGAGGCCCGCGACCAGCATCAGCACGCCGCCGCAGAGCATCTGCCCGGCCGCCGCCATGAATGGCGTCGGCAGCGCACGGCCGCGGCTCCAGACCGAGCCCCAGGCCCACGCCAGCGGCGCGACCAGCAGCGCCAGCATCCCCTGCGGCGAACCGGTGAGCGAACTGCCCGCGTTGAGCCACAGCACGCCGACAAAGCCGATGCCGAGTCCGGACAGTTCCAGCCGCGTCGGCCGCTCCCCGCGCAGGCTGGCGAACAGCGCGATCCACAGTGGCGCAGACGCCACCGCCACCGCCGCCAGGCCTGACGACACCGTCTGCTGGGCGATGCATACCATGCCGTTGCCGAGTCCCAGCAGCAGCAGGCCCATCACCGCCAGGTCGCGCCATTGCGCGCGCGTCGGCGCGGGCACGCCGCGCAGGCGCAGGAAGGCGTAGAACACGCCACCGGCGGCCAGGAACCGCACGCCCGCCATGAGCAGCGGCGGATAGCCGCCCTCCAGCGCGAAGCGGATCGCCAGGTACGTCGAACCCCACACGAGGTACACCGCCGCGAGCGCAAGCACGACGGACGGCCCGGTGGCGTTGCGTGGAGCCGGAAACGGGGCAGCACCCATGCAAGGTCCAGGGCGTAGGAGTATCGGAGGGGGAGAAGCGCGGCCGGGACGGGCCTGGCGGCGGCCGGGCACTGCAGGCTCACGCCGCGCCGAAGCGCGGCAGGCGTTTCAGCGCGCCCAGAGCCCGGGGCCGGTTGACTCCGGCAACACGGTCGACGACAGCTTGCGGTCGGCATCGAGCAGCCGCACCGCATCGGCCAGGATCGCCGCCGACTCGCGCAGCAGCGGATCCGGGCGCTTCTCGGCAGCGGCTTCGCGCGCGGTGTCCTGGGCGATGTCGCGTTCGTTGGCGGTCAGGCCGTCGTCGCTGTCGATGTCGGCCAGCGGGTCGAGCTGCAGGCCCAGGCGCTTGCGCTCGGCCTGGCGCTCCTTGCGCTTGGCGTCCTGGCGGTCGCGCTCGGCACGGCGCTCGGCCACGTTGAGCGAGATGTACTTCTTCTCGGACTCGGCGCGGAACTCGGCCACGTCCTGCGAGAACCAGCGGAACTCGTGGTCCTTCGCCACGCGTGCGGCGTGCAGCGCGTCCAGGCGCGGCAGCAGCGGCGCGAAATTGCCGTAGCGCGTGTGCGGCACGGCGGCGATGCGCGTCCACGGCAGCGCGTTGTCGTAGGTGCTCTCGCCGAACACGCTGGCATCCACCGTCACCGGGAAGCTGATGTCGGGCACCACGCCCCTGTTCTGCGTGCTGCTGCCGCCGGGCAGGAAGAACTGCGCGATGGTCAGCTTGACCTGGCCGTAGCGCTTGCCTTCGTTGGCCGGCCAGCGGTCGAGGTCGACCAGGTTCTGCACCGTGCCCTTGCCGAAGGTGGTCTCGCCGATCACCAGCCCGCGGCCGTAGTCCTGGATGGCACCGGCAACGATTTCCGAGGCGGAGGCCGAGCCGCGGTTGACCAGCACCGCGAGCGGGCCGTCCCACGACACGCCGGCCTTGCGGTCCGCTTCCACGCTGACGCGGCCACCGGACTCGCGCACCTGCACCACCGGGCCCTGGTCGATGAACAGGCCGGTCAGTTCGACCGCCTCGTTCAACGAGCCGCCGCCGTTGCTGCGCAGGTCGAGCACCACGCCGTCGACCGCCTGGGTCCGGAACGTGCCGAGGATGCGCGCCACGTCGCGCGTGGCCGACGCATAGTCGCCGTCGCGGCTGCGGCGGCCCTCGAAGTCCTGGTAGAACGCCGGCAGCTCGATCACGCCGATGCGCTTGGCCGGCGCGCCCTGCACGCCCGGAATGTCGAGCACCTTGGACTTGGCCGCCTGCTCCTCGAGGCGCACCTTGGCGCGCGTCAGGGTGATGCGCACCGGCGCGCTGTCGAGCACGGCTTCCACCGGCACCACGTCCAGGCGCACCTGGGTGCCGGCCTTGCCCTTGATCTTCTCGACCACGTCATCGATGCGCCAGCCGATCACGTCCTCCATCGGCCCGCTCGTGCCCTGGCCGACGCCGACGATGCGGTCGCCGGGCGTGAACTTGTTGCTGGTCGCGGCCGGCCCGCCGGGAATCAGCTCGCGGATCACGACCACGTCGTCCTGGCGCTGCAGCTGCGCGCCGATGCCTTCCAGCGACAGCGACATGCTCTGCGTGAACAGCTTGGCGGTGCGCGGGTTGAAGTAGTCGGTATGCGGGTCGATCGACGCGGTGTAGGCGTTGAGGAAACTCTGGAACGCGTCCTCGCCATTGAGCTGGGCGATGCTGGTGGCGATGTTGGCGTAGCGCTTGTCGAGCGTGGCGCGGATCTCGGCGGCACTCTTGCCCGCCAGCGTCAGGCGCAGCCAGTCGTTGCGCACTGATTTCCGCCACAGCCCGTCAAGCTCGGCGCCATCGGCCGCCCACGGCGCGTCCTCGCGGTCGTAATACCAGCGTTCGTCACTGTTGAAGTCGAAGATGTCCTGCTTGAGCAGGCCGCGCGCATACGCGACGCGCTCGTCGACGCGCTGCTTGTAGAGCGCGAAGATCTCGAAGGCCGGGCCCACGTCGCCCTGGCGCACGGCATCGCCCATGCGCGGCTCGTAGCGCGCGAAGCGCGCAACGTCGCCGGCGGAGAGGAACAGCTTGTTGCCGTCGAGCGATTCCAGGTAGCGCTTGAAGATGTCGGCCGACATCGCCGCGTCCAGCGCGCGCGGGCGATAGGCATAGCGGCTGTCGGACAGCAGGCCGTAGACCAGCTTGGACGTGGTGGCGTGGTCGGCCGTCGGCACGGCCGGGATGGCGCCGCCGTCGGCGCGCGCCATCAGCGCCAGCGGGGTGGCGAGTGCCAGGACGATCGCGGAGATGGAAATGGCTTGCCTGGCTTTCATTCGTATTCGCTCGTTGCTCGCGGTGCGGGTGGCGCCTGGTGCACGATCGCCTGCCCTTGGTGCCGGGAACAGTGCTGGAAGTTGCATCGGGGCAGGCGCAAACCCACTCTAACCGCGTGAATGGGCATGGGTGTGAACGATGGACAAGCGCGGTGGCGGCCGCGGCGCGGCTGTCTCAGCCGGCCACTCCGGCACCCGCGGCCTGGCGGTCAGCGTGGTAGGACGAGCGCACCAGCGGACCCGAGGCGACGTGGGTGAAGCCCAGCGCCATGCCGTAGTCCTCGAAGGCCTTGAACTCCTCCGGCGTCCAGTAGCGCAACACCGGGTGGTGGTGTGCGCTGGGCTGCAGGTACTGGCCGATGGTGACCATGTCCACGTCGTGCGCGCGCAGGTCGCGCAGGGTGCCCTGCACCTGCTCCAGGGTCTCGCCGAGGCCGAGCATGATCCCCGACTTGGTGGTGACGCCCGGGTGCTGCGCCTTGAAGCGCTGCAGCAGGGTCAGCGACCACTGGTAGTCGGCTCCCGGACGCACGTTGCGGTACAGCTCCGGCACGGTCTCGACGTTGTGGTTGAACACGTCCGGCGGATCGGCCGCGAGGATCTCCAGCGCGCGGTCCATGCGCCCCTTGCCGCGGAAGTCCGGGGTCAGCACCTCGACCTTGGTGGTCGGGGTGAGGGCGCGGATCGCCGCGATGCAGTCGACGAAATGCTGGGCCCCGCCGTCGCGCAGGTCGTCGCGGTCGACCGAGGTCACCACCACGTACTTCAGGCCCATGTCGGCGACGGTCTCCGCCAGGCGGCGCGGCTCGTCGGCGTCGGGCGGCTTGGGCCGGCCGTGGGCGACGTCGCAGAAGCTGCAGCGGCGGGTGCACACGTCGCCCAGGATCATGAAGGTCGCGGTGCCGTGGCCGAAGCACTCGTGGATGTTCGGGCAGCTGGCGTCCTCGCACACCGTGACCAGGCGGTTCTCGCGCAGCTTGGCCTTGAGCGCGGCGACCGCGCCGTTGGACGGGATGCGCACCCGGATCCACGACGGCTTGCGCAGCACCGGCGTATCCACGAATTCCACCGGCGAACGCCCGATCTTGTCCCCCGCGACCTGCTTCACCCCCGGCACCAGCGACGGCGCACCGGCATCGGCGATGACGGCGAGCGGGATGGACTTGGCGGAGGTGTTGGTCATGATCTCGTGGCCGTGGCAAAAACCGCTTCTCGAGGCGCTTCAAACGTTGCCAGGCCGAACTGCGTGGCGAGGGCCGCGAGCAGCGCGGTCCGGGCGGTGTCGAGGCTTGCGGGACCGCCGCATTCTACCACCGAGGTCACTTCGAGCCCGGCGTAGCCGCAGGGGTTGATGCGGTGGAACGGTTCGAGGTCCATCGCGATGTTGAAGGCCAGGCCGTGGAAGGTGCAGCCGCGGCGCACGCGGATGCCGAGCGCGGCGATCTTGGCGTCGCCGGCGTAGACCCCGGGCGCGCCCTCGCGGCGCTGCGCGACGATGCCCCAGCCGGCCAGGGTGTCGATCAGCGCCTGCTCGATGCGGCAGACGTAGTCGCGCACGCCGATCTTCAGGCGCTTGAGGTCGAGCAGCGGATAGACCACCAGCTGGCCGGGGCCGTGATAGGTCACCTGGCCGCCGCGGTCGACGTGCAGCACCGGGATGTCGCCGGGCAGCAGCACGTGCTCGGGCTTGCCCGCCTGGCCCAGGGTGAACACCGGATCGTGCTCGACCACCCACAGTTCGTCGCGCGTGTCCTCGTCGCGGCGGTCGGTGAACGCCTGCATCGCGCGCCACACCGGTTCGTAGGGCTGGCGACCGAGGTCGCGCACGGCCGCGGGGCGCAAGGCCGGCGCTACAGCGTCCACTTCACCTCGGGGTGCTCGCGCAGCGCGGCATGCGCGGAGTCGTACTCCTCGCGCGAGTTGGCGCGGAAGCTGAGCTTGACCGATGCGAACCTGCCGCCACTCGAGGCACGCGTGGTCACGGTCTCGTGCAGCACGGTGAGGCCGGCGGCGCGCAGCAGGTTGGGCACCTCGACCTCGAGGCCGGCGGTGACGGGACCTACCGCGGTGATCTCGAAATCACCGGGAAACTGGAAGCCGTGATCGGGGTTGTCGGATTTGATGGCCATCGGCCGATTATGGGGACCAGGGCGCGGAATCCAAGCACCGCACGCGGCCGCCCGGGCGTTGCCGGACGGCGGCGACGGGCGACGTCAGACGGTCTGCCACCACATCAGCAGCTCGTGCCAGAGGCGCTTGAAGAACCCGGCCTCCTCCACGCCTTCCAGCGCCACCAGCGGCGCTTCGGCCACGACCTTGCCGTCCAGGCTCACGCGCACCGTGCCGATGGCCTGGCCCTTGGCGATCGGGGCGACCAGGGTCTTGGGCACGTCCATGGTCGGCTTGAGCTGCGCGTACTTGCCGCGATGCACGCTCACCAGCAGCGGCTGGGCGACGCCCAGGCTCAGCTCGTCGAGCTGGCCCTTCCACACCTTCTGGGTGGCCACGGGCTTGGCGGCTTCGTAGAGCTTGTGGGTCTCGAAGAAGCGGAAGCCCCAGTTGAGCAGCGCCTGCGAATCCACCGCGCGCTGGTTTTCGCTGGTGGAGCCCATCACCACCGACACCAGGCGCTGGTCACCGCGCTTGGCCGACGCCAGCAGGCAGTAGCCGGCACCCGAATGGTGGCCGGTCTTGATGCCGTCGACGCTCTGGTCGCGCCACAGCAGCAGGTTGCGGTTGCGCTGGGTGATCGGCCCGACCGTGAATTCCTTGATCTTGTTGTACGCGTACTCCTGCGGGAAATCGCGCGCCAGCGCGCGTCCGAGCAGCGCCAGGTCGCGTGCGGTGGAGTAGTGCTCCGGCGCCGACAGGCCGTGCGCGTTGACGAAGTTGGAGTTCTTCATGCCGATGCGCTTGGCGTACGCGTTCATCAGCATCGCGAACGCCTCCTCGCTGCCGGCCACGTGCTCGGCGAGCGCGATCGCGGCGTCGTTGCCCGACTGCACCACCATGCCCTTTTCCATGTCCACCAGCTTCGCGGTCTTGTTGACCTCGAAGCCGCTGTAGCTGCCATCGGTGCCGGCGCCGCCGGTGCGCCAGGCGTTGACGCTCATCAGCACGTCGTCGTCGGCGCCGACCTTGCCGGCCTTCATCTCGGCGGCGATCACGTAGCTGGTCATCACCTTGGTGATGCTGGCCGGCTCGACGCGTTCGTCGGCATTGTGGCCGGCGAGCACCTGGCCGGTGGCGTGGTCCATCAGCAACCACGCGGTTCCGGTGACCGGTGGCGCGTCCGGCACCGGCAGCTCGTCGCTGAGCGCGGCCGGCTGCGACGGCGTGGGTGACGGCGCGGACGCCGGGGTCTGGGCGTATGCAAGGCCGAGCGCGGCGGTGGAGACAAGGGTGATCAGCGCGACGCGGACGGCGTGGGCATTCATCGGGGATGGAACTCCGGGATTACGGCCATCCGTGACCGGGACGACAGGGACAAAGGACGGAAGTCTACTCGCGCACGACGTGCGGCGCGCCGAAGCCGAGACCGGCCACGCGTGCGCTGAGGTCGGCGACGCTGGCATGGGCGACAGGCCCGACGCGCAGTCGCCACACCGGTTTCCCGGAGGCGGTGCCGTCGTGCAGCCGCGCGGCGGCGATGCCGGCGCGCTCGAGCATGGCGAGTGCGCGCTGCGCGTTGTCTCGCGAGCCGAAGGCGGCGACCTGCAGCAGCACGCCGCCTGCACCGACGCGCGATGCCGCGTCGGCCGCGGGCACCGGCACCGGCGCGGCATCGGCCTGGCGTGCGGCGGCGACGGTTTCGCGTGCGGGCGCGGCGGCGCCACGCGCGGGCACCGCGGCCCCGGCCTTCGCCGGTGCCGCCGAGCCGTAGGGATCCGGCGTGCCGGCACGTCCGGTCGCCACGCGCGCACGGCGCGACTTCATCCAGGCATCGAACTCGTCGGCGCTCATCGCCTTGCCGTCCTGGCGCATGTCGAAGCGCCAGTCGCCGCCGGCGGCGGGCGGCGGTGTGGTCGCGGTCGCCACGCTGGCCGGCACCGTCGTCGCCGCCGTCGCGACCGCCTTGGCGGGGACGGCAGCGGCCGTGGCTGGCAGCGCCTGCACCAGGCCATCGATGGCGCTGGGCGGCGCGGGCTGCGGCTTTCCGGTGGCGACGCGCACGCCCGGCGGCAGGCCGGTGGCAGGATCGACCTGCTCGGCCACGCGCGTGTCGCGCGTCCCGCGCGCGTTTTCCGCCGCGCTCAGCGCACGCACCTCGACGCGGCCGGTGCCGCGCGGATGCACGCCGATCTTCACCGCCGCCGCGTAACTCAGGTCGATCACCCGGCCATCGTGGAACGGCCCGCGGTCGTTGACCCGCACCACCACCGACTTGCCGGTGTCGAGGTTGGTGACGCGCGCGAAGCTCGGCAGCGGCAGCGACTTGTGCGCGGCGGTGAACGCGTACATGTCGTAGACCTCCTGGTTGGAGGTCTTGCGGCCGTGGAATTTCTGCCCGTAGTACGACGCCAGGCCCTGTTCGACGAACCCGTCGACATCTTCGAGCACCCGGTACGACTTGCCGAGCACCGAGTACGGCGAACGGTTGCCATGGCGCGATCGGGCCAGGGCGACCACCTCGGGCTCGGGAATGGCATCCACGTCGGGCAGGTAGTCGGGCAGCGTGTCGCGCACACCCGGCTTGTACAGGCCGCCGGCGACGTAGTCGCCGCGCGTGGACGGATCCTCGGCGGCCGGTGCGTACGGCGACACCTTGCGGCCGGCATCGCGCTGAGCCGCGGTATCCGGCGCGCGTCCGGGCGCGGGGGCGGGCGCGTCGGCCGTCTTCTTCGGGGTGCCGGCACAGCCGGCCAGCAGCAGCACGGCGGCGGCAAGGCCCCAGCCGGCAGCGGCATGCCGCCCGATCATTGCGCCGGCCGGCCGGCGATCGCCTGTGCGAGCTGGTGCACGGCCAGCGAGTACATCGGCGAGCGGTTGTAGCGGCTGATCACGTAGAAGTTGCGGTAGCCCAGCCAGTACTCGGGGCCGGCCTCGCCGTCGAAGGACAGCAGCGTCGCGCCTTCGGCCAGCGGCTGCCCGGACTGCGGCCGGTAGCCGCGCGCCGCCAGCGCGGGCAGTGGATGCACCGGCTCCAGGTTGTCGGGCTTGAAGTCGGCCGCGGCGGCGTCGCGCGTCGCGCGCGCCACCACCGGCGCGCCGCGCTGCCAGCCGTGGACCACGAAATAGTTGGCGATCGACGCGAACACGTCGGGCTTGTGCGTAAGCAGGTCGCGCTGTCCGTCGCCATCGCCATCCTTGGCCCACAGCCGGTAGCTGGACGGCATGAACTGCCCCATGCCCATCGCCCCGGCATAGCTGCCTTTCAGCGCGCCAAGGTCGAGCTGCGGCTCCTCGGCGGTGAGCGCGAACAGCTGCGCCAGCTCGCCGGCGAAGAACGGCGCGCGCTTCGGGAACCCGAACGCCAGCGTGTACAGCGCATCCAGCACGCGGTGGTTGCCGGTGATGCGGCCATAGCTGGTCTCGACGCCGATGATGGCGACGATGTACTCGGCCGGCACGCCGGTCTCGGCGGCCACGCGATCGAGCGCGGCGCGGTTCTCGGCGTAGAACGCACGCCCGCCGTTGATGCGCGCGTCGTTCATGAAGATCGGGCGGTAGTCGCGCCACGGGCGCACGGCCTCGGCCGGCCGCGACATCGCGTCGATGATCGACTGCTTGTGCTCCGCCGTGGCCAGCGCGGCGCGGATGCGCTGGCGGTCCACGCCGTAGGTGTCGGCGGTGTAGTCGACGAACGCGGCGATGCGCTGTTCGCGCCCGAGCGCCGGATCGGTGACCGCGGGCGGCGCCACCGGGCGTTCCGGCGGCTGTGGCACGGCCGGCAGCAGGCCAGGCGCCGTGGCCGCCACCGCCGGTGGCGTGGTGGCCGCGGGTGCCACGGGTGCACGCGAGATCGCCGTGGGTGCGCAGGCGGCGAACAGCAGCGGCGCGGCCAATACCGGCAACAGGCGCGGTCGGGAAAGCGGGAATCGGGGGCTTCGGATCATCGGGCGCGAGGTTAGCACGCACCCTCGCCGGCCTGCGGCAGCCGTTCAGACGCCGTTTCGGCTCAGCGTCGCGCGCGCACCTGGCCGCTGGCGTGCACCGCCATCACCACGCCCATGCCGGCCAGCAGTGACACCGCCGCAGTACCGCCGAAGCTCAGCAGCGGCATCGGCACGCCGACCACCGGCAGCAGGCCCGAGATCATGCCGCCATTGACCAGCACGTACACGAACAATCCCAGCCCGAGGGCGCCCGCCAGCAGGCGCGCGAAGCCGTCGCGCGCCTCGGCCGCGATCCACAGGCAGCGGCCCACCACCACCAGGTACAGCGACAGCACCGTGACCACGCCCAGCCAGCCGAATTCCTCCGACAACACGGCGAAGATGAAGTCGGTGGTGTGCTCGGGCACGTAGTTGAGATGCGATTGCGAACCCTCGCCCCAGCCCTGCCCGCGCAGCCCGCCGGAGCCGATCGCGATCTTCGACTGGATGATGTTCCAGCCGGTGCCGAGCGGATCGGATTCCGGATCCAGGAAGGTGAGGATGCGGTCCTTCTGGTAGGGCCGCAGCAGCCAGTACCAGGCCACCGGCGCCGCCGCGGCCACGCCGCCGGCCGCCGCCACAAGCCACCACCACGACATGCCGGCCAGGAACAGCGCAAACCCGCCACTGGCCGCCACCAGCATCGCGGTGCCGAAGTCGGGCTGCAGCAGGATCAGCCCGGTCGGCACGCCGACGATCGCCATCGCCGTCAGCGTGCGCGCGAAGCCCGGCGGCATCGGGCCGTTGTTGAGGTACCAGGCCACCGCCATCGGCAGGCTCAGCTTCAGCAGTTCGGCCGGCTGGAAATAGAACACGCCAAGGTTCAGCCAGTGCGCGCCGCTGCGCCCGGTGCCGAGGAACAGCACCGCGACCAGCGGCAGCAGCGACAGTGCGAACACCACCGGCGCCGCGCCCCGCAGGCGCAGCAGCGGCACGCGCGACAGCAGCCACATGATGCCGAGGCCGACCACGTAGCGCGCACCCTGCGACTTCACCAGCACCGTCTCGCCACCGCCGGCGCTGTGCAGCACCGCCAGGCCCGCGGCCATCAGTCCCGCCAGGGCGCCGAGCAGGATCCAGTCGATGCTGCGCACGAAGCCCTGCAGCAGGTCCAGCAGCCAGCGCAGGATGACGTTCATGGGGTGGCCTCGACCGCCGGCGCAGCGACCGCCACCGCGTGCGCTCCGGGCAGCAGGGTCGACACCACGGTGTCGAAGGTGACCGCCGGCAACGCGTCGGCCGCGGCCTCGGTGCCGTCGGCCGGTTCGGGCATGGTGCCCAGCAGCCAGGCGTCGAAGATCTTGCGCGCGATCGGCGCCGCGGTGGTGCCGCCGTAGCCGCCATGCTCGACCACAACGGCCACCGCGATCGTGGGCGCTTCGGCCGGCGCGTAACCCACGAACAGCGCCTGGTGGCGCAGGTGGTAGGGCAGGCTGCGCGGATCCATGCGCGCGGTGCCCTTGCGGCTGATCTTCTGCGCGGTAC
Source organism: Luteimonas sp. MC1825 (assembly GCF_014764385.1). Classification (NCBI taxonomy): domain Bacteria; kingdom Pseudomonadati; phylum Pseudomonadota; class Gammaproteobacteria; order Lysobacterales; family Lysobacteraceae; genus Luteimonas; species Luteimonas sp. MC1825. Next base: position 2,545,622 of record NZ_CP061714.1, read on the forward strand.
CGGTCTTGCCGGCCATGCGGTATTCGGCGCCGCGGGCCATGGCGGTCGCGGTGCCGCGACCATGGATGGTGTTGACCATGCCTTCCTGCACCGCGCGCAGGTGGGCCGGGTTGTCGGTGATCCCCGGCGCCGGCAGCCGCGGCAACGGCGTCCACGGCGCGTCATAGGCCAGGCGGCGCTCGGACACCAGGCGCAGCGGATGCAGGGTGCCGCCGTTTGCGATCGCGGCGGTGCCGCGCGCAAGCTGCAGCGCGGTGGCGACCCAGTAGCCCTGGCCGATGCCGGCGATCACGGTTTCGCCCGGATACCAGGGCTCGCTGGTGCGCGACGCCTTCCATTCCGGTGACGGCACGATGCCGCTGGTCTCGCCGGTCAGGTCGATGCCGGTGGGCTGGCCGAAACCATAGCGCGCCATGTACGTGGCAAAGCGCGCGATGCCCATGTCGTAGGCGAGCTTGTAGTAGTAGTAGTTGATCGAGCGCGAGATCGAATCGCGCAGGTCCACCCAGCCGCCGCCGGCCCCGGCGTCGCGATAGCCGCGGCTCTGCCCGGGAATGAAGAACTCGCCGGTGGAGAACACCTTGCTGTCGGGCGTGCGCACGCCGCTGTCCACGCCGGCAAGGGCGACGAACGGCTTGATGGTCGACCCCGGCGGCCCGCCGCCGAGCACGTTGCGGTTGAACAGCGGCCGCGCCGGATCGTCCATCAGGCGCCGGTAGTCGGCGCTGGCGATGCCGTTGACGAACAGGTTGGGGTCGTAGCTCGGCAGGCTGACCATGGCCAGCACCTGCCCGGTGGCGGGGTCCACGGCGACCGCCGAGCCGTGCAACCCGCCGAAGGCCAGCGCCATCGCGCGCTGCAGTTCCACATCCACCGACAGCCGCAGGTCGGCGCCCGCCGACGCCGGCAGCATGCCGACCCGGCCCAGCGCGCGGCCCTCGACATTGGTTTCCACCTGTTCGTAACCAACCACGCCGCGCAGCGCCTCGTCGTAGTAGCGCTCCAGGCCGGTGCGCCCGGTGTGGGTGAACACCGCATGCGCCTCGCCGAACTTCACGATGTCGCTCTCGTCGGTGCGGCCGACGTAGCCGACGATGTGCGCCAGCAGGTCGCCCTGCGGGTACCGACGGTTGAGGTAGGGCACCAGCTCGACACCCGGGAACCGCCAGCGCTCGACCGCGAAACGCGCCGCCTCCTCGTCGCTGATGCGCAGCTTCAGCGTGATCGCGCGGAAGGACCGGGTGGTGCGGCGCTCCGCCTCGAAGCGCGCGAGGTCCTGCGGTGACAGCTCCACCACTTTCGACAGCGCGGCAAGCAGCGCCTCGGGATCACCGGCGTCCTCCGGGGTCACGTCGAGGCGGTAGGCCGGCACGTTGTCGGCGATGATCCGCCCGGCACGGTCGTAGATCAGCCCGCGCCCGGGCACCACCGGCCGCGGCTTGATGCGGTTGGCCTGCGAACGCTTGGCGTAAACGTCGTGGTCGAGCACCTGCAGCTTGAAATACCAGCCCGCCAGCCCCCCCAGCGCCAGCACCACCACGACGAATCCGACCAGTGCACGGCTGCGGAACAGCCGCGCCTCGGCCTGCGGATTGCGCAGGCGCGTCCGCGCCCGGCCGCCGATCATCGCCGCACGCCGCGGCCGATGCGCAGCGCGTCCAGCAGCAGGAACAGCGGCGCCCACAGCAGCATGCCGAGCAGCGGCGCCCACCAGTAGGCCAGCGGCAACAGCGGCTCGCCGAGCGCGAGATGCAGCACGGTGCTGATGACGCGGTCATTGAGCAGCAGTCCACCGATCGCCAGCGCCTGCTGCGGCATCGGGAAGAAGCGCAGCTGGGTGCGGAAGCGCTGCAGGATGAACGCCATCACCACCAGCCGCAGCGACTGCTCGCCGAGCAGGCCGCCGAACGCCAGGTCGGCCACCACGCCCACGCAGAACGCGAAGCCGAGGCCGACCCTGTCGTTGTCCTCGATCACCCCGTAGGCGACCACCAGCGCCAGCCAGTACGGGCGGAACGGCTGCAGCAGCTCCGGCATGGGCAACAGGCCCAGCAGCAGCGCCAGCAGCACGGCGACCGGCAGCACCCAGCTGCGGCCGCGGGTCATGGCGTGGCCCCCGGCGCGGGCGGCGCATCCGATGCGGCAGGTGCGGCCGGCGGCGGCGCGCGGCCCGGCGCGCGGTCGCGCAGCAGCAGCACGTCGCGGCCACGGTCGAGCTGCGCGGCCGCGTGCACGTCGCCGACCAGGAACGCGCGGCTGTCGTCGGGCCGCAGGGCGGCGATCGTGCCCACCGGGAAACCGGGCGGGAAACGGCCACCCAGGCCGGAGGTGATGAGCACGTCGCCGGCGCGGACGTCGCTCGACAGCGGCACGTTGCGCAGCTCCAGCCGGTCGCTGCGGCCGGTGCCATAGACGATCAGGCGCACGCCGGTGCGCGCCACGGCCACCGGCACGGCGTGGTCGGGATCGGTCAACAACAGGATCACCGCCGTGGTCGGGGTGGCCTCGATCACCTGCCCCACCAGGCCGCCGGCGTCGATCACGCTCTGCCCGCGGTGCACGCCCAGGCCGGTGCCGGCATTGAGCATCAGCCGCTGGCGCGTGGGGTCGAGGTCGACATCCAGGATCGGTGCCAACTGCACGTCCAGCCCGCCGCGTTCGGCCGCGCCGAGCAGGCCGCGCAGGCGGGCGTTTTCTTCCGCCTCGACCTGCAGCCGCGCCTGGCGCGCGGCGCCGACCAGCAGCTCATTGCGCAGGCGGCGGTTCTCCTCGGCCAGGCGCGTGCGCGTGGCGGCGTCGTCGCGCACGCTTTCGCCAAGCCGCGACGGCAGCCCGGCCAGCCACCACACCGGCTGCATCGCCACGCTGGCGTGCGACCTGGCCTGGGCCAGCCAGTCGCCGCGATGGTCGAACACCAGCAGGGTGATGGACAGCGCGAGGTACGCCAGCAGCCTCAGCGTGCCGGCGACGTCACTGGAGCGCGGGGCGGCGGGGCCGGCGTAGGAGGACACTGTCTGGGCCGTGGACGGTCAGGTCACTCCGACGCGAAGAACTCGTTCCCGTGCATGTCCAGCAGCTCCAGCGCGCGGCCACCGCCGCGGGCCACGCAGGTCAGCGGATCCTCGGCGACCTGCACGTGCAGCCCGGTCTCCTCGCTGATCAGGCGGTCGATGTCGCGCAGCAGCGCGCCACCGCCGGTGAGCACGATGCCGCGCTCGGCGACATCGGCGCAGAGCTCCGGCGGGGTGAGTTCGAGTGCCTGGCGCACCGCGCTGACGATGCCGGCCAGCGGCTCGCGCAACGCGTCCAGCACTTCGGCCGAGCTGATCTTGATCATCTTCGGCACGCCTTCGGCCAAATGGCGGCCGGAAACCTCGATCTCGATCACCGGGTCCTGCGGGTAGGCGCAGCCGGCCTCGAGCTTGATGCGCTCGGCGGTGGATTCGCCGATCAGCATGCCGTGGTTGCGGCGCACGTAGTTGATGATCGACTCGTCGAAGCGGTCGCCGCCGATGCGCACCGACTGCGAGTAGACGATGCCGTTGAGCGCGATCACCGCAACCTCGGTGGTGCCGCCGCCGATGTCGACGACCATCGAGCCGCGCGCCTCGGTGACCGGCATGCCGGCGCCGATGGCGGCCGCCATGGGCTCCTCGATCAGCGAGACATCGCGGGCGCCGGCTTCGAGCGCCGAATCCTTGATGGCGCGCTTCTCCACCTGGGTGGAGCCGGCCGGCACGCAGATCAGCACGCGCGGGCTGGGGCGCAGGAAGCGCGACTTGTGCACCTTGCGGATGAAGTGCTTGAGCATCTCTTCGGTGTAGGTGAAGTCGGCGATCACGCCGTCCTTCATCGGCCGGTGCGTGGTGATGTTGCCGGGCGTGCGGCCCAGCATCTGCTTGGCCTCGCTGCCGACGGCCGCGACCGCCTTCTGGCCGCCGGAGCGGTCCTGGCGCACGGCCACCACCGAGGGTTCGTTGAGCACGATTCCCTGGCCGCGGACGAAAATGAGTGTGTTGGCCGTGCCCAGGTCGATGGACAGGTCGTTGGAAAACATGCCGCGGAACTTCTTGAACATCGGGGGCGGACGTCCGTCAGGAGGCAGGGGAACAGGGGGGATTTCCCGTGAAAACGGGATCAGCAAGCGTAACCGCGGCCCCAGTCCCGGGCAAGGAGAACCGCTGCCCGCGATGCGCCGTGCTTGGCCGCGCACGACCGCAGCGGCTAACCTGTGCGGCCAGCCGGCCCGACAGGGGCGGCAGTGGCATGCCCGGCGGCCCTGCCGGTCGCGGACCCCCATCACACAACCAACCGGCGTAGCCGCCGGCAACAGCCCCTGGAGCACCTTCCCGATGCCTGCCCTGATCTGCGGTTCCCTGGCCTACGACACCATCATGGTGTTCCCCGACCAGTTCAAGAACCACATCCTGCCGGACAAGGTGCACATCCTGAACGTCTCGTTCCTGGTGCCGCGGATGCGCCGCGAGTTCGGCGGCTGCGCCGGCAACATCGCCTACAACCTCAAGCTGCTGGGCGGCGACCCGATCCCGATGGCCACCGTCGGCCAGGATTTCGGCCCCTATCGCGAGTACTTCGCCGATCTCGGCATCCCGTTGGGCCATGTCAAGGAAATCCCGGAGCTGTTCACGCCGCAGGCGTTCATCACCACCGACCTCGACAACAACCAGATCACCGCCTTCCACCCGGGCGCGATGATGCGTTCGTACGAGAACCACGTGCGCGACGTGCCCGGCGTGACCATCGGCATCGTCAGCCCCGACGGCTACGAAGGCATGATCCAGAACTCGAAGGAATTCGCCGAGGCCGGCATTCCCTTCATCTTCGACCCCGGCCAGGCCATGCCGTTGTTCAACGGCGAGGAGCTGCGCGCCTTCATCGAGCAGGCCGACTACGTCACGGTCAACGACTACGAGTCGAACCTGCTGCAGGAACGCACCGGCTGGGACGAGGCGACCATCGCCGGCAAGGTCAAGGCCTATATCACCACGCGCGGCCCCAAGGGCGTGGTGATCTACGCCGATGGCAAGACCTACGACGTGCCGCCCGCGCACGAGACCCGCGTCACCGACCCGACCGGCTGCGGCGACGCGTTCCGCGCGGGCCTGCTGTTCGGCATCGAGAAGGGCTACGGCTGGGAAACCATCGGCCGCATCGGCAACCTGATGGGCGCGCTGAAGGTGGAGCACCCCGGCACGCAGAACCAGCGCTTCGACTACGACGAGTTCGCCGCGCAGTTCACCCAGCAGTTCGGCTACGCCCTCTAGGCATGCCCATCCGTCTGGCGGGATGCCTGGTCGCCGCGGCCGCCCTGCTGGCGGATGCAACGTGGTTGCCGGCGCGCGGCGCGGGCCCCGAATCGCGTTACCTGGAACTGGCGGCGGACCGCATCGTCGCCGGCCGTTCCGGCCCGCTGCTGGAGGCGACCGTCCACGTGCCCCGCGCCGGCTGGCTGTACCTGCAGTCGGACGGCGTGTACGCGCCGCTCGATGCCGCACAGGCCAACGCCTACATCACCGTCAATGGCAAGCCGGTGTCCAACGACAGCATCATCGACTGGCGCGGCTCCCGGGCGCCCAACCGGCATGCGTTCAACGCGATCGGGGCGGTGCGCGTCCCGGCCGGGAAGGTGCGTGTCGCGCTGCATGCGCGCACCGTCGATGGCCGGGCCACGGTCATGGCGGGCGCGAACCTCTCGATCGTGACCACCGCGGCCACCCACGTGGCCGCCGCCCGCCTGCCCGGGGCCTCGCCGTGGCTCGCGTTCGATACCCGCGACACACCGGAGGGCACGCCCATCCCGGAGCGCGGCCGGCGCGCGCTGCTGACGGCGGCGGCGCGCAATGCCGCCGGACCCGTGGTGGCGATGGCCTCCGGGCACAGCTACGTGTCGGACTCCCCGGGCGATGCGATGTGGGGGATCTTCCTCAACGGCCGTGAATCACCGCTGGACACGGCGACCTGGTCGATCAACGACCTGTTCGCGCTCGGCGCAGAAGTGCAGGCCCCGATGTTCGCGCAGGCGCTGTACCCGTCGCCGCCGGCTGACAGCACGGTGCAGCTGGTCGCCAGCGAGTCGCCGTATTACCGGCCGCTGATGGCGAGCACCAACGCCGCCCGCTACCGGGTGGGTGCCGGCACGCGGCTCATCACCCTGGCCGGGGGCATGCGCGTGACCGGACGCGGGCTGGCACCCGCGCACGACTACGCGGCCAAGGGCCAGCACCGCCGCTACGCCTACGTCTGCGTCGGGACCAACGGCTTCCGCCCGGAGAAGTGCCCGCCGGCCGGCGGCGACGTGGTGCTGGGCCGGGGGCGCGCCTGCATCCCGCCGGGCCACAGCGGCGTGGTGCTGTTCTCCGCCAAGAGCCGGATCCAGGGTGACGAGGCGGATCCGGGTGGCACGGTCTCGCTGCGCATCCGCATCAACGGCCAGGACGTGGGTGCCGCCAGCGAACAGACGCTTGGGCCGCGTCCGCACTCGGTGAGCACGCGCACCATCGGGGCGAGCTACCTGGCGGCCGGCAAGCGCGCGCTGGCGCCGGGTTGCCATGACGTGGAGGCCGTGGCACGTGCCACCGGCGACTTCCGCAACATCTCGCTCAACGCCGACCTGCCGCTGCTCTGGTTCGACTGACGCCGGCTACTTCCAGCCGGCCAGCCTGGCGCGGTCCAGCCCGCCCACCTCGAACACCGCGGTACGCGTGCCGCCGGCCTTGACCGGATACTCCACCGACAGCGCCTTCGCGCCGTCGAGCATCCGCCACAGCGCGCGTTCGTCGTCGATGAACATGGCGATCGCCTCGTCGGTGTCGGGGCGGTTGGCGGCCATGCGCACCGGCGCGGCGCTGTCCACGGTGACCGCGACGCGGCAGGCGCCGTAGCAGTCGAAGTCGCCGGCTTCCATGACCAGGTAGCTGCTGCGTCCCCACGACGGATGGTCGCGGAAGATCAGGCGCACCGGCCTTGCGCCGCTGCCGTCGCTGTCGACGCGGTCACGGGTGTAGATCGCGGCCGACAGCTGGGTGCCGCCGGTGACCGGCTCGACGTTGTAGGTCCACAGGCCGGCGAGGCGCTTGTCCTCGCGGATCGACTCGGCGCGCGCCCCGGCCTGCTCGTGCAGCGGTGCGATGCGCGCGGCGGCAGCGGTATCGGGATGGCGCGCGAGGATCAGGTCGCCGTGGGCCTTGGCCAGCGGCCAGTTCTCCGCCGCGAAGGCGGCATCGAACTCGACCGCGGCCTTGTCGGCGGCGGCCTCGCCGGCCTGTGCCTGCGCGGCCGCCTGCGCCTCGGCCTGCGCCGCCGGGTCCTGGCAGGCGGTCAGCACCAGCAGCGCGCCACCCACCGCCGCCGCCAGCACCACGGGACGCGCCGTGTGGCGGAACGCACTGGCGCGGACTGACATGCGCTTCACGCCCGCCTCAACGCTTCGCCGGCGCCGGACGCGTCGGATCGCCATCGGCGACCGGCATCGCGGGACGCTCGGGCTCGGGTGCCACGACCGTCGCATCGATCGCGGGCGGAGCCGGCGCCATCCCGCTACTTGCCACGGGCTTGGCCTCGGCGATCACCTTCTCCACCGACGCGGTGGTGATCGGGTGGTAGCCCGGACGCGCCCTGGCGAACACATCCTTCGCCAGCGCCAGCCCGCCTTCGGTGGCGACCAGCGCCTCGTAGGTCGGCATGATCAGCTTGCGGCGGCCGATCTTCTGCAGGAACGCCGCGATCGCCGGGTTCGCCTGTACATATCCGCTGCGCACCGCCAGCGGATACCAGCGCATCGCGATCTCGCCGTTCGGCGTGCCGGTGAACGCATACGAGGTATCCAGCTGCGACAGCTGCACGGTGGTCAGCGTCTCCGGCATGCCCTCCAGGAAGTGCACCCACTCCTGGGTCACCCACGCGTCGGTGATCACCGGCGGCGGCAGCTGCGCGCTGCCCAGCCAGCCCAGGCGCGCGGTGTCGACCACGCCGAAGCGGCGCGACAGCACCTTGGGCGCGCCGGCCGGGATACCCGGCTCGTACAGCCAGGTGTCGAACTCGGCCATGGTCACCTTGCCGGGATACTTCTCGAGCAGGTGGGTGCGCGCGTAGTCGACGAAGGTCGCGGTGGAGATGCTCTGGAACGCGAAATGGTCGAAGTAGCCGCGCAGGAACACGTCGAATTCGGCACGGCCGAAGCGCTCCTCGAGGAACTGCAGGAACCACGCGCCCTTGTCGTAGGACACGCCGCTGAGGCCTTCGTCGGGGTCCTTCATCACGCCCGGGCGCACCGCCAGCGCCTGCAGCTCGGGCGGCATGTCCTTGATCTCCGTGGCCAGCGCGTTGCGCGCGATCACGTACTCCATGTCGGACAGCTCCTTGCCGTACAGCGCCTCCACGATGCGATTCTCGACGTAGCTGGTGAAGCCTTCGTTGAGCCAGCCATCCTTGGCGCTGGAGTTGGTGACCAGGTTGCCGGACCAGCTGTGCGCCAGCTCGTGCGCGATCAAGGACACCAGCGACTTGTCGCCCACGACCACCGTTGGCGTGATGAACGAGAGGCGCGGGTTTTCCATGCCGCCGAACGGGAACGACGGCGGCAGCAGCAGCAGGTCGTAGCGCTCCCAGCGATACGGCCCGTACAGCGCCTCGGTGGTGGCGATCATCTTCTCGGTGTCGGCGAACTCGGCCACCGCGCCGTCCACGGCGGCGGGCTCGGCCCACACGCCCGAGCGCGCCGAGATCGGCTTGAACACCAGGTCGCCGGCGGCGATCGCCATCAGGTACGAGGGGATCTTCTGCGGCATGCGGAAGCTGTACGACCCGTCGCGCGCGGCGGCCGGATCGTTGTCGGCGCTCATCAGCACCATCACCTCGGCCGGGGCGGTGACCTCGGCGCTGTAGGTGTAGCGCACGCGCGGCGTGTCCTGCAGCGGCACCCAGGAGCGGGCGTGGATCGCCTGCGACTGGCTGAACATGAACGGCGTGGCCTTGCCCTGGGTCATCGCCGCATCCAGCCACTGCAGCCCGGAGGCCTCGGGCGAGGTGCGGTAGCTGACGCGGATGCGCGCGTTGCGCTCCGGCGCGGCGATCGTCAGCTTGCTGCCGAGCAGCGCGTCGCGCGCGGCCAGGGTGTGCTGCAGCGGCTGCCAGGCGCCGCCCTCGGCCTCGCCTTCCACGCGCTCGATGGCCAGGTCGCGGGTGTCGAGGACCAGCTCCATGGCCTCGGGGTCGCGCCAGTCGAGCGTGTAGGTGGCGGTGCCGGCGAGGGTGCGGGTGTCGAAATCGATCGCCAGGGCCAGCGCCAGGTCGTCGATGGCGACCTTGTCGGGCTCGGCGTAGGAGTGCTCGTCGTAGTCGCCGCTGGTGGCCGCCGCGGCCGGCGGCGGCGTGGCGGTGGACGGCGGCGGCGTGGGTTCGCGCTTGCAGGCGACAACGGCGGCAAGTGCCAGCGCCGCGAACGCGGCCAGGCGGAGGGTACGGCTGAAGGTCATGGGACGGGGGTCCGCGATTGGAACAGGCCCCGATTCTAGCCCGACTGCCGCCATCGCCCCCGTGGCAGGTGGCTCAGGCCTTGTAGCCGTCGTGGATGGCGACGATGCCACCGGTCAGGTTGCGGTAGCCGCAGCGCGCGAAGCCGGCCGCCTCCATCATCGACTTCAGCGCCTCCTGCGGCGGGTGCTTGCGGATCGACTCGGCGAGGTAGCGGTAGCTGTCGGCGTCCTGCGCGAACAGCCGGCCCAGCCGCGGCAGCACCTTGAACGAGTGGAAGTCGTAGATCGGCTTGAACCAGTCCATGGTGACCTCCGAGAACTCCAGCACCCGCGCCTGGCCGCCGACCTTGAGCACGCGCAGCATCTCGGAGAGCGCCGCGTCCTTGTCGGTCACGTTGCGCAGGCCGAAGGCGATGGTCACCAGGTCGAAGCTCGCATCGGGGAACGGCAGCGCCTGCGCATTGCACTGCACGTACTCGAAGCCGCGCACGTTGCCGCGGTCGACCATGCGGTCGCGGCCGACGCGCAGCATGCTGCCGTTGATGTCGCCGAGCACCAGTTCGCCCGATTCACCGACGCGGTCGCGCAGCAGCGCCGCGATGTCACCGGTGCCGCCGGCCAGGTCCAGCACGCGCGCGCCGCGGCCGACCTGCGCGGTGGCCACGAAGTAGCGCTTCCAGACCCGGTGGATGCCCATCGACATCAGGTCGTTCATCAGGTCGTAGTTGCCGGCCACCGACGAGAACACCTCGCCCACCAGCTTCTGCTTGTCGGCCACCGGCACGTCGCGGAAGCCGAAGTGGGTGGTGCCGGGGCGCTCGTCGTGTTCGTTCATGCGGCGATTATCGCACCGTGGCCGCGGGGCCGGCGCGGCGCGATCCGTGGCAGGATCGCAGGCCGTCCCCGCCCCGCACCGACACCATGATCGATACCCCCGACTACCGCGCCCTGCTCGACACCGCCATCGCCGAAGCCCGCCAGGGCCTGGCCGAGGGCGGCATCCCGATCGGCGCCGCGCTGTACCACGGCGACGGCCGCCTGCTCGGCTGCGGCCACAACCGTCGCGTGCAGGAAGGCGACCCCTCGATCCACGGCGAGACCGACGCCTTCCGCAAGGCCGGCCGCCAGCGCAGCTACCGCGACACGATCATGGTCACCACGCTCGCGCCCTGCTGGTACTGCAGCGGGCTGGTGCGGCAGTTCAACATCGGCACCGTCGTGGTCGGCGAGGCGGTGAATTTCGCCGGTGGCGTGGACTGGCTGCGCGAAACGGGCACCGAGGTGGTGGTGCTGGATGATCCGCGCTGCATCACCATGATGGGCGAGTGGATCGACGCCAATCCGGGACTGTGGAACGAGGATATCGGCGAGGAGTGAGCCACGCCCACCGCGCAGCGCACTACACCGTGCAGGGATCTTCCCACGGCGGGTCCCGGTGCTCCGCGCGCAGGCTGGCGCGCGTCGGCAGCACGCCGTCGAGCGCGACGCTCATGTTCTGCTGGGCCGTGGCCTGCGCGACGGGTGCGCCACGGGTGTAGATGGTGAGCGCGAACGGCGGGCGACCGGGCGCGTTGACCACGTAGACCGCGTTCACTTCCCCGGCGCCGAAGTGGTAGCAGCCCAGCGGCTCAAGCTTCGCCCCGCGCGCGGCCAGTGCGCCGGGCAGGTCGTAAGGCGGGTCGGCGCCGACTTCGCTCCAGCCCAGCGCGAGCGATTTAGGCGCGCTGGCGGTACCGCCAACCCAGGCGTCCAGCGCGCCGAGGCGGCCGGTGGCCGCGGTGGCCGTCGCCCCGGAGACCGGCGCGCCCGCGCCCCAGCGCGCGGCCGGCACGCGCGCGCGGAGATCGGCCAGCGTGAGCGGCTCGCCGGCGCGCGCCGGCACCGCGGCCAGCATCACGTCCGCAAGTGGCCCGGCCGCCTCGATCTTGTCCCACAGGTCGCCGCAGGCGCTGTCGATATCCGCGGCGGCCTTCTTCGGATTGTCCCGGCGCTCGCCGGCGCGGCAGCGCTCGAGGTGGGCGGTGCGTGCATTCGCCGCCACCGGAACTGGCGTGGCCGCCGGACCGGAGGCCGTGCCCTGCGCCGCTGCGCCGCGGCTGCCGGTGGGCACTTCGTCGAAGCGTGCCTGCGCGGCGTTCCAGCGCAACTCGGCCCCGCACTGGTTGGCTGCGCCACTGCCGCCCCCGCAGGCCTCGCCACGGCGCGCGATCTGAAGCCTGGCCGGGCTACCGGCGAGCACGCGGTACGCCAGCAGGTGATCGGCGAACACCAGCTGCGCACTGGCCGTGCCGGTGCCGGTATAGAGCTCCACGCGCGCCAGTCCGTTCTCGCGGAACAGCGCCGGCGCGCCGTCGCAGGGCACGTTGCCTTCCGACACCACGAAATCGGTGTGGCCGTCGCCGTTGAAGTCGGCGGGGATGACGAAGCGCCCCTGCCCGCTCACGTCGCCCAGGCGGCCGCCGGCACGCGCGCAGGCCGCAACCACCTCGTTGATCCGCGTCTTGACCACATCGGGGACCACGGCCGGAGCCGCGTCCACGGGTGCCGCGCACGCGGCGGCGAGGAGCGCTGCGAGAAGCAGGAAGGCGGGTGGTTCCCGGTGCATGGCGATGGCCTCGGCGTTGCCGCACGGGGGGCGGCCCTGCCAAGGCGCAACGCCGGCCGCAGCCACCCGCGGCCACTGCGGCGGCGATCCGGGCTGTTCCCGGGGCTCCACGTCGCGCGGTGGCCGACCGGATCTGCCGCGTCAGCGCGGCTCGATGGTGAACCCGCCGAAGGCCACGCCCAGGTCCCAGCCCTCGCCGGTGCCGGCCAGCGCCAGCGACACCTCGCCCTTGGTCATCGCCTGCGCCTTGCTGGACTTGACCGCGCCCGCGTGCGCCTCGGCGGCGACGTAGGTACCGAGCACCTCGCGGATGTTGTTCACGCCCGAGAACTCGCCGCGGCCGCCGCGGATCTCGGACTTGCCGATGGTCAGGCCGCCGCCCTTGGCGCTGATGCGCACGGCCATGGCCTGGCCGTTGTCGCAGCGCACCCGGCCCGTACCCGACGCCGTCTTGTAGAACACCGACCAGCCGGACATGTCGAAATCGAGGCGACAGGAAACGCCACGCGCGGATGCCGGCGCCGCGGCGAGCAGCAGGGCCATCGCGACGGCGGCGGCGGCGATCATCGGAGACCTGGACATGGGCATGCCCCTCCTCAAAGGATGTAGCGGCTCAGGTCCTGGTCCTGCACCAGCTCGCCGAGCTGCGCGTCGACGTAGGCGCGGTCGATCACCACGCGGTCGCTGCGGTCGGGCGCCTCGAAGCTCAGCGAATCGAGCAGGCGCTCGAGCACGGTGTGCAGGCGACGCGCGCCGATGTTCTCCTGGCGCTCGTTGACCTGCGCCGCAATCTCGGCGAGGCGGTCGACGGCATCGGGTGCGAACTCCAGGTTGACGCCCTCGGTCTTCAGCAGCTCGACGTACTGCCGCGTCAGCGAGGCTTTGGGCTCGGTGAGGATGCGCACGAAGTCATCCTTGGTCAGCGCCGACAGCTCGACGCGGATCGGGAAGCGGCCCTGCATCTCGGGGATCAGGTCACTGGGCTTGGCGAGGTGGAACGCACCGGAGGCGATGAACAGGATGTGGTCGGTCTTCACCGAGCCGTACTTGGTGCTGACCGTGGAGCCTTCGACCAGCGGCAGCAGGTCGCGCTGCACGCCTTCGCGGCTGACATCGGCGCCCATGCCCTCGCTGCGCTTGGCGACCTTGTCGATCTCGTCGATGAACACGATGCCGTGCTGCTCGCAGGCCTCGATCGCGGCCTCGCGCACCTCGTCCTCGTTGACCAGGCGGCCTGCCTCTTCCTCGACCAGCTGCGGGCGCGCGGCGCGGATGCTCACGCTGCGCTTCTGGGTCTTGCCGCCGCCGAGGCTGGAGAACATCTGCCGCAGCTGCTGGCCCATCTCCTCCATGCCGGGCGGGGTCATGATGTCGACGCCGACATTGGCACTCAGCTCGATCTCGATCTGGCGGTCGTCGAGCTCGCCCGAACGCAGCTGGCGGCGCAGCTTCTGCCGCGTTTCGGACTCCACGCGCGACGGCTCGGCGCCGATGTCGACGGTGGTCGAGGGCTGCGCGCCCGGATTGAATCCAAAGCCCGCGGCCGGCGTTTCGCGCCGCGGCAGCAGCGCATCGAGGATGCGGTCCTCGGCGCGCTCCTCGGCCTGGGTGCGCACCTTCTGCTTGGCCTGCTCGCGGTACAGCTTGACCGCGGTGTCGGCGAGGTCGCGGATGATCTGCTCGACGTCCTTGCCGACATAGCCGACCTCGGTGAAGCGCGTGGCTTCGACCTTCACGAACGGCGCATTGGCGAGCGTCGCCAGGCGACGCGCGATCTCGGTCTTTCCGACGCCGGTGGGGCCAATCATCAGGATGTTCTTGGGCATCACTTCGTTGCGCAGTTCGTCATCAAGCTGCGCGCGGCGCCAGCGGTTGCGCAGCGCGATCGCGACGGCGCGCTTGGCGTCCTGCTGGCCGATGATGTGGCGATCGAGTTCCTGCACGATCTCGCGCGGGGTCATCGAGGCGTGCGAATTGTCCACTTTCATGCGCATGTTCAAAGCTCCTCGACCACCACGTTGCGGTTGGTGTAGATGCAGATGTCGCCGGCGATGTTGAGCGCCTCGATGGCGACCGATTTTGCATCGAGCGCGGTGTGCGCGAGCAGCGCGCGCGCGGCGGACAGCGCGTAGGGGCCGCCGGAGCCGATCGCGACCAGCCCGTCCTCGGGTTCGATGACGTCGCCGGTGCCGCTGATGATCAGCGAGGTGTCCTTGTCGGCCACCGCGAGCAGCGCCTCGAGCTTCCCGAAACGGCGCTCGGTGCGCCAGTCCTTGGCGAGCTCGACGGCGGCGCGGGTCAGCTGGCCGTGCTTCTCGAGCTTGGATTCGAACAGTTCGAACAGGGTGAACGCATCGGCGGCGGCGCCGGCAAAGCCTGCGAGGATCTGGCCGTCACGGCCGAGGCGGCGCACCTTGCGCGCATTGGACTTCATCACCGTGTGGCCAAGCGTGACCTGGCCGTCGCCGGCGATCGCGACGCGGCCGTCGCGGCGCACCGACACGATGGTGGTGGCGTGGAAGACATTGGGGTTCTGGCTGGGGTCCATGCGGCCTCCGGGTCTGAACCTCCCAGATGGGGCCGTGATGCCCCGCATCAACCTCCAGGGGCACCCAGCTTCAAGAACCGCGCGGCGTTGTCGTGGAAGATCGCGCGCTTCTGCGCCGGCGTGAGGAACGCCGCGCTGTCCACGCCCTCCACCGCCAGGGTGATCGCTTCCGGCCACACCATCTGGTCGGAGCCGAACATGAGCCGCTCGCCGAGCCCCGCGGTCACCAGCGCCTGCAGGTAATCGTGGAACTCCTGGCGCGGGATGATCCAGTTGATCACCGACACATCGGCGTGCAGCTGCGGGTAGACGTACATCAGCGCCTTGGTTTCCTGCAGGTAGGGCCAGCCGGCGTGCATCAGCCACACGCGCAGCTTCGGATGGCGCTTGAGCATCGGCTCCAGCAGCTTGGGGTTGCCGAGCTCCACGCTGAACTCCGGGCAGCAGCCATACGGCGTGCCGGGCGGGCCCAGGCCGGTGTGGATGCCGACCGGGACATCGAACTCCTCGGCCAGCGCCAGGTAAGGCTCGAACCAGGCGTCGCCGGCATCAAGCCCGTGGTACTGCGCGCCGATCTCGCCCAGCACCTGCAGTTCGCCGCTGGCAAACGCCTTGCGCAGCACCTCCGGCGGCGGCAGCCGCGTGCGGCCATCATCCATGAACGCGCCGGCGCGGATCGCATCGCCGCCGGCCTGGCGCATGCTGGCCATGTACGCATCCGGCCCGCTGACCAGGCCGAGCACAATGCCGTGGCGGCGCATGCGCTCCAGCGTGAGGCGCTCGCGGTCGGCATCGGTCGCGGCCGTCGTCGCCTCGCCGGTGGCGGGGTTCGGCGCGCCGGGCGCAGCCGGGCCGACGTGGAGGTGCACGTCGATGATCGGGCCGTCATAGGGGTGCGCGGCCAGCGGCGCGGCGAGGAACAGCAGGTACGCGAGCAAGGTCAGGCGCATGGCGGGATTCCCGGTGGACATCCATGTGTACTACGCGGGGTGGCGGGCGCGACGGCCAGCGCCAGGCGTGCCGCCTAGTCCTTTGCGCGTCGCTTCGCGCGCGGGTGCGCGGCGTCGTAGACCTTGGCCAGGTGCTGGAAGTCGAGGTGGGTGTAGATCTGCGTGGTGGCGATGTCGGCGTGGCCGAGCAGCTCCTGCACGCCGCGCAGGTCGCCCGAGGACTCCAGCATGTGGCTGGCGAACGAATGCCGCAGCAGGTGCGGATGCACGCGCTTGAACAGGCCCTGGCGCTGCGCCAGCAGGCGCAGGCGCAACTGCACGGCGCGCGCGCTGATCGGACCACCGCCACGGCCGGGAAACACCGGTGCATCGGCCGCGGCACCGGTGTCGGCGCGCCAGGCGGCCAGTGCACGGCAGGCATGCGAGCCGACCGGCACGCTGCGCTGCTTGTTGCCCTTGCCGGTGACGGTGACCAGGCCGTCGGCAAGGTCCAGCTCGCGCCAGCGCAGGTTGCGCAGCTCGGCCAGGCGCAGGCCGGAGGAATAGAACAGCTCCAGCAACGCGCGGTCGCGCAATCCGAGCGGCGCGTCGGTGGGCACTTCGACCAGCGCCACGGCTTCGTCCGCATCCAGCACCTGCGGCAGCTTGCGTGACGCCTTGGGCGCGCGCACGCCGGTGGCCGGATTGGCCGCGATGCGGCCGTGCTTCAGCTGCCACTGATAGAAGCTGCGGCAGCCGGACAGGCGCCGCTGCAGGCTCTTCGGCGACAGGCCGCGGCGATGCTCGTCGGCAACGAACGCGCGCAGCTGCAGCGACTGCAGTTCCAGCAGTCCGGAGCCGCCCTGCCCCTCCGCCCAGTGCGCCAGCGCCTGCAGGTCGCGGCGGTAGGCATCGAGCGTGTGCGCCGACGCGCGGCGCTCCACTTCAAGATGCGCCAGGAAGTCGTCGATCGCCGGATGCGGTCCTGCGGCCACCGCACTCCCCGCATCCACCCCAGCCATGCCTTCTTTCTCCCTCGGCGTCTTCGCGGCTTCGCGAGACTAATCGCGCTGGCGCAGCAGCGCCGCCGCGAAGGCCTCGCCCATCATCCGCAGGAACAGCGTGCCCATGCCGGGATAGAAGCGGTTGGCGTCGCTGCTGCCCACCGCCACCAGGCCCACGCCCTCGACCGGCAGCAGCGCGGTGGACGCCACGTCGTCGGAACGCGAGGCGTACAGCACGGCCTGCTTGTCGGGGTGCAGGCGGCCGCAGAGCGGTTCGCCATCGCGCAGGCAGTCGGCGAACGGCTGCAGCACGCGGTCGTCGCGCGCGATCACCTGCAGCCATTCTTCGTCGCCCAGCGCGGCCACCGGCGCGAACAGCACCACGCGCACCAGGTCGCCGTTGAAGTCCTCGGCCAGGGTGGCCACCATCGCGCGCACCACGCCTGCCGGGTCCTGCTGGCGCATCAGCGCCAGGGTCAGCTGGTGGGTGCGCACGGCGAGCCGCTCGTTTTCCTGCGACACCGCGTACAGGTCCTGCAGGCGGCGCGAGAGCTCGCGGTTCTTGTCGCGCAGCACTTCGAGCTGGTAGCTGGCCAGCGATGCCGCCGGGCCGTCCTCGCGCGGCACCACCAGGCTGCCTGCCAGGTCCGGGAACTGCTGCAGGAACTTCGGGTGGCGCCGCAGCCAGGCCGCGACCTCGTGTGCGCCGATCTTCTCGCCGGTCTCGCTCATGCGTTGAATCTTCCTTCGTAGACGAACGTGGCCGGACCCGCCATGCGGATGCCGCCGTCCAGGCCATGGTAAATGCGCAGCTCGCCGCCGGGCAGCGCAACGGTCACGCCACGCGCGCCATCCACGCGGCCGCGCCGCGACAGCACCGCGACCGCGGCGCAGGCGCCGCTGCCGCAGGCCAGCGTTTCGCCGACGCCGCGCTCGAACACGCGCAGGCGGATGCGGTCCGCGGCCAGCACCTGGGCAAAGCCGACGTTGGCCGAATCCGGAAACGCCGCGTGGCGCTGCAGCGCCGGGCCGAGCGTCGCCACCGGCGCGGCGTCGACATCGTCGACCTCGAGCACGGCGTGCGGGTTGCCCATCGAGACCGCGCCGAAGCGCAACGCGGTGCCTTCGAACCCGAGTTCGTACGCATCGGCAGCGGCGGCGAAGCCGGCCAGCGGCACCGCCGCGGGGGTGAAGTCCGGCGCGCCCATTTCAATCTCGACCAGTCCGTCGCCGAGCATGCGCACGTGGTGGCGCCCGACCGGGCTGTCGAGCATGAAGGCGTCGCCGGCGGCGCCGGCGCGGACCAGCCAGGCGGCGATGCAGCGCGCGCCATTGCCGCACTGCTGCGACGGCGAACCGTCGGCGTTCCAGATGGCGTAGGAGGCGACCGCGCCCGCGTCGCGCGCGCTGGCGATGGTCAGGATCTGGTCGCAGCCGACGCCGCGGTGGCGGTCGGCGAGCAGCCGGCACAGCGCGGCATCGGGCGGGGCCGCGCCGCCGCGCAGGTCGAGCACCACGAAATCGTTGCCCGCGCCGTGCATCTTGCTGAAGCGCAGCGGCGCCGCGGCGGGGATGGCCGCGACCGGCACGACCTCAGCCGTCGCCGTCGCCGTCGCCGTCGTCGCCGTCGTCGACGGCGGGCGGCTCTTCGCCATCCACCGGCACGTCGACCGGAACGGTTACCGGCTCGGTCGGCAGCGGCGGGTCGAGTTCGTCCACGGGACGCGGGTCGGCTTCGGCACCGGCATCGATCGCCGCCGCGGACGGCGCGGGCTCGGCCCCGGGCGGCGGCGGCGGGATCAGCGACCCCTTGTTGCCGCAGGCGGACAGCAGCAGCGTGGACAGCAGGGTGGCGGCGAGCAAGGGGCGAATGTTCATGCGCGCAGTCTAGCGCCGGGCCGTGGCCATGACGACCGGCCGGCGGGCCGGCGTATTACCGGGCCGGCGGCTCGGGCCGGCGCCACAGCCATGCGGCCACCAGCGCCATGCACGCGATCGGCAGTGCCACCGCCCACCAGCGCGCATAGCCGGTGAGCCAGGCCAGGGCGAGCAGCAACAGCGCACTGGCGAGCATCGCGCCGCTTGCCATCCACTTCGAGTGCCGGGTCACCGCACCGTGCTCATGCCAGTCGCGGATCATCGGCCCGAAGCGCGCATGCGCCAGCAGCCAGCGGTGCAGGCGCGCCGAGCCCTGCGCCGCCGCCCAGGCCGACAGCAGGATGAAGGGCACCGTGGGCAGCCCCGGCACCACGATCCCCACCAGGCCAAGGCCCAGCGCCACGTAGGCGAGCAGCCACCAGGCCCAGCGGAAGCGCACGCGTCGGTCGGACCTGCCAGGCATGGCGGCATCATGCCGCGCGTGGCGGGCGACGGGCGCCCTGCCGCGCGCGGAGCGGCTCAAGGCGTCGCTGCGGCGCCGCCGTCCACGTCGAGCTGGTCGAGCATGAACGCGTACATCTCGGCCAGTTCGCGGTAACGGCGGAAGCGCCCGGACTTGCCGCCGTGGCCGGCGTCCATGTTGGTGCGGAACAGCACCGTCGCATCCGACGTGTCCAGGTCACGCAGGCGGGCGACGTACTTCGCCGGCTCCCAGTACTGCACCTGCGAATCCCACAGGCCGGTGCCGATGAACATCGACGGATAGGCCCTGGCCTCGAGGTTGTCGTACGGCGAGTAACGGACCATGTAGTCGTAGTCGGCCTTGCGCGCCGGATTGCCCCACTCGTCGTATTCGTTGGTGGTCAGGGGGATGGTCGGGTCGAGCATGGTCGTGACCACGTCCACGAACGGCACCTGCGACAGGATCAGCCGGTACTTCTCCGGTGCCATGTTCGCGATCGCGCCCACCAGCAGGCCACCGGCGCTGCCGCCGTAGGCCGCCACGCGGTCCTTCGCCGCCCAGCCCTCGGCCACCAGGTGGTCGGTGACGTCGATGAAGTCGGTGAAGGTGTTGATCTTGTTGCCGAGCTTGCCGTCGTCGTACCACTTGCGGCCCATCTCCTGGCCACCGCGGATGTGGGCGATGGCGTACACCATGCCGCGGTCGAGCAGGCTGGTGGTGGTCAGGCTGTAGCCCGGGTCCATCGACATGCCGTAGCTGCCGTACGCGTACTGCAGCAGCGGCGCGCTGCCGTCCTTCCTGAAACCCTTGCGATAGACCAGCGACACCGGGATGCGGCTGCCGTCGCGCGCGGTCGCCCAGCTGCGTTCGGTCGCGTACTTCGACGGGTCGTAGCCGATCACCGGCTGCTGCTTGAGCAGGCGGCGCTCGCCGCTGAGCACGTTGAGCTCGTAGGTGGTGGCCGGCGTGGTCAGCGAGGTGTAGCCGTAGCGCAGCCACGGCGTGCCGGGTTCGGCGTTGATGGACAGACCCATCGAGTACGCCGGCTCGTCGGCGGCCACGTACTCGTCGCCACCGGCCTTCAGCACGCGCACGCGCTCGAGCGCGTTGGAGCGCTCGGCGATCGCGGTGAAACCGTCGAACAGCTCGTAATCCTCGAGCAGCACGTCGTCGCGGTGCGCGATCCACTCCTTCCACTCCGCGCGCGACGTGGCGCCGGTGGGCGCGGTGGCGAGGCGGTAGTTCGGCGCCTTGTTGCCTTCGGCGTCCGGCGCGTTGGTGAGGATCACCCAGCGGCCGTCGAAGTGGTCCGCGTCGTACTCCACGTCTCGCTCGCGCGGCGCCAGCACGGTGAACGCGCCAGGAGCGGCGGCAGGCGTGCAGCGCAGCTCGCTGGCTACCGTGCTCTCCACGCCGATGCAGATGAAGCGGTCGTCGCGCGTGCGCGACAGCCCCATGTAGAAGCTGTCGTCCTTCTCTTCGTAGACCAGCACGTCGTCGGCCACCGGCGTGCCCAGCACGTGCTTCTTCACGCGCACGGTGAGCAGGGTTTCCGGGTCGTTCTCGACGTAGAAGAGCGTGCGGTTGTCATCGGCCCAGACCATGTCCGCCGACAGCCCGGGAATCGACTCGGGATAGTCCGTGCCGGTCTCCAGGTCGCGGAAGCGGATCGTGTACTGGCGGCGGCCGACCGCATCGTCCGCCCACGCGAGGATGCGGTTGTCCGGGCTCACCTCGTACACGCCGACGCTGAAGTAGTCCTTGCCGGCGGCCATGGTGTTGACGTCGAGCAGCACCTGCTCGGCGGCGAAATCGCCGGCGTCATTGAGCTGCATGACGTCGGCGGCGCCGAGGCCGTCGGCATCCCTGCGCCGCGCGTGCACCGGATAGTCCTTGCCGGTCTCGTAGCGCTGGTAATACCACCAGCCGCGCTCGCGGAACGGCACGCTGGCGTCGTCCTGCTTGATGCGGGCGACGAACTCGTCGTAGAGCGCGTCCTCGACCGGCTTCAGCGGCGCCATCACCTGGTCGACGTAGGCGTTCTCGGCCCCGAGGTAGGCCAGCATGGCCTTGTCCTCGCGGCTGTCGTCGCGCAGCCAGTAGTACTCGTCGACCCGCACCGCGCCGTGCGGTGCGCGCACCTCGTGCTGGCGTTTCTCGACGTCGGGCGGCGTGGGCGCCGCGGCGTGGGTGGTGGTGGTCATGAGCAACAGGCCTGCGAGTGCGATGGGTTTCATGGGGTGGCGTGCTTGCCGAGCTGCTGCCAGAGGAAGGTCAGGTACAGCGCGTCCATGTGCGCCGCCTGCCGGTTGTTGGCAGCGCCGCCGTGGCCGCCCTCGATGTTCTCGTAATAGCGCACGTCCTTGCCGGCTGCCGACATCAACGCGTGCATCTTGCGCGCGTGGCCCGGATGCACGCGGTCGTCGCGCGTGGAGGTGAGGATCAGCGTCGGCGGGTAGTCCTTCGCCGCATCGAACAGATGGTAGGGCGAGAACTTCTGGATGAACGCCCACTCCGCCGCGATGTCCGGATTGCCGTACTCGGCCATCCACGATGCGCCCGCCAACAGCTTGTGATAGCGCTGCATGTCCAGCAGCGGCACCTGGATGACCACCGCGCCGAACAGCTCCGGGTACTGCGTCAGCATGTTGCCGGTGAGCAGCCCGCCGTTGCTGCCGCCGCGGATGCCGAGGTGCGCCGGGGAGGTGATCTTGCGCGTGATCATGTCCTGCGCGACGGCGGCGAAGTCCTCGTAGGCCTTGTGGCGGTTGGCCTTGAGCGCCGCCTGGTGCCAGCGCGGACCGTATTCGCCGCCGCCACGGATGTTGGCGACCGCGTAGGTGCCGCCCTTTTCCAGCCAGCCCTTGCCCACGCTGCCGGAGTAGCCCGGGGTCAGCGAGATCTCGAAGCCGCCGTAGCCGTACAGCAGCGTCGGGTTGCCGCCGTCGAGCGCCATGCCCTTCGGGTGCACGAGGAAGTACGGGACCCTGGTGCCGTCCTTCGATGTGGCGAAGTGTTGCGCGATTTCATGCGTCGAGGCATCGAAGAACACGGGCATGCTCTTCAGCACTTCCGGCTGTCCACCCACCTCGACCAGCGACAGCGTGCTCGGCGTCAGGTAGTCGGTGACCGTCATCCACAGCGCGTCGGAATCCTCGTCGTCCACCGCCGTGACCGCCACCGTGCCGAACTCCGGCGCGCCGGCGAACTCGCGGCGCGTCCAGCCGTCGGCGCCCGGGGTCAGCACGCTGAGCCGGTTCTTGACATGATCGAGGACGTTCAGCACCAGGTGGTTGCGGGTGAAGGTGGCACCGGCCAGCGAGGTGGTGTCGGTGGGCTCGAACAGCACGTGGAACTCGCGCTTGCCCGCCATGTAGTCGTCGAACTTCGCCGCCAGCAGCGAGCCGGCCCTGTAGGACTTGCCGGCGACGTCCCAGGGCTCGCGCAGCTCGAGCGTCAGCCACTCGCGGTGCGCACCCTTCTTGGCCGAATTGGGCGCGTCGACCTTGGCCAGCGAACCGTCGGCGTTCCGCAGGTACAGCTCGTCGTTGTAGAAGGCCAGGGTGCGGCTGACGAAATCACGCGTGAAGCCGGGCGTGTGGTCGCGCATGGCCGCGATGTACATGTCGTCGGGCTTGCCCTCGTACACCACCGTGGCCGACGCCACCGGCGTGCCGCGGGTCCACTGCTTGACGATGCGCGGATAGCCCGAGCTGGTCAGCGACCCGTCGCCGAAATCGGTGTAGACATACACCGTGTCGCGGTCGATCCACTGCAGGCCGCCCTTGGCTTCTTCGCGGAAGAACCCGCCGTCCACCCACTGGCGCGTGGACAGGTCGAACTCGCGGGTGACGTCGGCATCGGCGCCGCCGCGCGACAGCGCGACCAGGCAGCGCTCGTAGGCGGGCTTCAGGCAGTCGGCACCGTGCCAGACCCAGTTCTCGCCCTCGGCCTTGTTCAGCGCGTCGAGATCGAGGACCGTCTCCCACTTCGGCTGCGGCTTGCGGTATTCGTCGAGCGTGGTGCGGCGCCAGAGGCCGCGCTCGTGCTGCTTGTCCTTCCAGAAATTGTAGTACCACGCGCCCTGCTTGTAGACGCCGGGGATCTTGTCGTCGGAGTCGTAGATGCCCAGCAGCTCCGCCTCGAGCGACTTGAACCCGGGCGTGGCGGCGAGCTCGGCTTCGGCCACGGCGTTCTGCGTGCGGACCCAGGCGAGCTGTTTCTCACCCTCCACGTCCTCCAGCCACTGGTGCGGATCGACCACTTCGGACTCCTTTGGCTGGGCGAGTGCGCCGAACGCGGTGGCCGCCAGTGCGGCAAACAGGCAGGCGTGGGACAGCTTGGGCATACGGCAACTCCAGCAGTGCGGACGTGGCCGGCCACGCTAGCACAGCGTCCACGGCCTGGCGGCGGCCGGACGTCCTGGCCCGGCGCGCCGCTGCCAGCGCCAGCCAGGCGCAGGCGGGCAGGCCCGGCAGCCACAGCGCGAGCCAGCCGAACGTGGTGCTGCCGGCGCGCGCCTGCGGGAGCGACAACAGCGCCACCACGGCCACGAACACCAGGCCGAGCAGCGCGCGGGACAGCCAGTCGCCGTCGGCGGCCGCGGCGGCACGGCGCGCGTGCCGCGCTGAACTGTGACAATCAACGGTCATGGCAATCCTCCACAATGGACGCGCAGCTTCGACCGCGGCCATCTCAGGGACTGCGACCGGCGTTGACACCGCGTTCGCCACGCCTGGTCGATGCTGCGCCGACTTCATGGACCACACGATGACCGCCAAACCGAATCACCGCCCCGCCCTCCGGATGTTCCACCTGCTCGCCGCGTCCGCGCTGGGGCTGCTGCTGGCGGCGTGCGGTGCAACCCGCGGCCCGGCCGTGGCCGAGCACGCGGAGACGGTCCCGGCACAGGCGCTGGATGCGCTGATGGGCAACTGGCATGTGGCGGCGCGCGTGCCATGGTTCGGGGAGCGTGGCCGTGTGGCGCACCGGGTCCGTTTCACGGCCGATGGCGACGGGCACGTGGCCGTGCACCGCACCTGGCGCAAAGGCTTCGCCGAACCCGAAGAGAGCGACGACATGACCGCGCGCCGCAGCGGCCACAGTGACCTGGTGTGGAGCGTCCGCCTGTTCGGCGTGGTGCCCGGCAAGTTGCGCATCCTCGAAGTCGCCGAGGACGGCAGCTGGATGCTGATGGATGCGCAGGGGCGCGACATCGCCTGGATCCTCACCCGCGCGCAGGTGGTCGAGGATGCCGCCTACCTCGAGCTCGAGAAGCGCATCGGCCGCCACGGCGTCAACACCGACAAGCTGCGGCGTGTGCCGCAGGTGCCGGCACAGGAAGGCAAGCTGGGCTTCGAGCCCGCCGCTGCGCCGACCTCCCGGCGTTGACGCACCGCGGCCCGCGGGTCCGCGCTCAGCCTTCGTAGTTCGCCAGTGCCAGCGCCAGCAGGGTGCGCGCCTGCTCGCGCAGCGACGGTGGCTCGATGATCTCCGCGTCGCTGCCGTAGTGCAGCACGTCCATCAGCAGCTCGCGCGGCGCGCTGTACGGCACCTTGAGCTCGTAGCGGCCGTCGGCGAGGTGCCGCCCCTGCTGCTGCGAGTGCCAGTGTTCGTCGGCCACCCAGCGCGCGGCCTTGGCGCTGAACATGATGGTGGCCACGCCCTTGGGCGCCCCGGAGAAGATCCCGTAGCTGCCGCCGAGGTGGCGGTCGAGCTCGGCCTCGTCGACATCCGTCGCCACCGCCTCCAGCGCCTTTGCATGCACGACGCGGTCCACGGAAAAACTGCGCAGGGCCTCGCGCTCGTGGTCCCAGGCGTCGAGGTACCAGTTGTCGCGGTAATGCGTGATGCGCTGCGGCGACACCGTGCGCCGGGTCTTCTCGCCGGTCGAGCGCGCACGATATTCGAAGGCCAGCTGCCGGCGCTCCAGCACCGCCGAACACACCACGCGGAACGCGTGTTCGTCGAGGCGCCGGGTGCGGTGCGGGATGACGCGCACGCGCTCCATCGGCAGGCGCTTGCCGCTGGCATGCTGGCTCAGCAGCTTGTCGATGCGCGACTGCAGCGGCGCCAGCGCCGACGACAGCACGCCGCCGCCACTGCGCGACAGCAGCTGCTGCGCGGCCAGCAGCGCGTGCAGCTCGTCCGAGTTCAGCCACAGTCCGGGCAACTCGAAGCGGTCGCTGTCCTCGGCCGCATAGCGGAACCCGGCATCGCCGTCGCCGGTGACCGGTGCCATCAGTGCGTCGCGCAGGAAGGCCAGGTCGCGGTAGGCGGTGGCGCGCGAGCATCCGAGCTCGTCCTGCATCCGCGCCACCGTCACCGGATAGCGCGCCGACTTCAGGATGCGGTGCAGCGAGAGGATGCGTTCGTAGCGGTCCATGCAGGGGCCCTTGTCGACGATGGCCGGCACCGCCGGCTGCCCGGCTATTCTGCCTCGTCGCGCGCCGCCCCGACGACGCCAGCGCGATCACGGGCACATGGGCACAATGGGGCGCATGCGCGAATCCGCCCCGAACGATCCCGCCATCGACACCTCGCCCTCGCCCGGTGACGAGGTCAAGACCACGACCTGCTACATGTGCGCCTGCCGCTGCGGCATCAAGGTCTGGCTGGCGGACGGCAAGGTGCGCTACATCCAGGGCAACCCCGCGCACCCGGTGAACCAGGGCGTGCTGTGCGCGAAGGGTGCCAGCGGGATCATGCAGCACTACTCGCCGGCGCGGCTGGCCAAGCCGCTGCTGCGCGTGGGCGAACGCGGCAGCGGTGAATTCCGCGAGGTTGAATGGGATGAAGCGCTGCAGCTCGCCACCTCGTGGCTGGCGTCGGTGCGCGCGCGCAATCCGGACGAACTTGCGTTCTTCACCGGCCGCGACCAGTCGCAGGCGCTGACCGGCTGGTGGGCGCAGCAGTTCGGCACCATCAACTACGCCGCGCACGGGGGCTTCTGCTCGGTGAACATGGCCGCCGGCGGCCTGTACACGCTGGGCGGCTCGTTCTGGGAATTCGGCGAGCCGGACTGGGAGCACACGCAGTACCTGATGCTGTGGGGCGTCGCCGAAGACCACGACTCCAACCCGATCAAGCTCGGCCTGGGCAGGCTGAAGGCCCGCGGTGCCAAGGTGGTCGCGGTGAACCCGGTGCGCTCGGGCTACGGTGCGATCGCCGACGAGTGGATCGGCATCCGCCCCGGCACCGACGGCCTGTTCGCGTTCGCGCTGATCCACGAGCTGCTGCGCATGGACCGCATCGACCTGGACTACCTGGTGCGCTACGCCAACGCGCACTGGCTGGTGGTGCGCGACCCGGGCGCGGCCGGGGACGGGCTGTTCGTACGGGATGCCGCGGGACAGGCGCTCTGCTGGGTGGGATCGGCCGGTGAAGGAGGGCTGCAGCCCGCCGACAGCATCGACATCTCGCCGGCGGTGGTTGGCGAGTACAGGCTTCACGACGGCCGCAGCGCGGTGCCCGTGTTCCAGCTCGTCGCCGAACGCTATCTCGATCCGCAATACGCGCCGGACGCGGTCTGCGAACGCTGCGGCATTCCCGCCGACACCATCCGCCGCATCGCGCGCGAACTCGCCGCGGCCGCGTTCGACAGCAAGCTGTCACTGCCCATCGCCTGGACCGACGCCTGGGGCCGCGAACACACCGACATGCCCGGGCGCCCGGTGTCGCTGCACGCCATGCGCGGCATCAGCGCGCATTCGAACGGGTTCCACACCTGCCGCGCGCTGCACCTGCTGCAGCTGCTGCTGGGCGCGGTGGATGCGCCGGGTTCGTTCCGTTACCAGCCGCCCTATCCGAAGCCGATCCCGCCGCCGAACCGCCCGGGCAAGACCCGCCGCGCCGACGGCACGCTCGATGCCGGCCCGCTCGGCTTCGTGCACGGCCCGGAGGACCTGCTGGTCGACGCCGAAGGCCGGCCACGCCGCATCGACCACGCGTTCTCGTGGGCCTATCCGCTGTCGGCGCACGGCATGATGCACACGGTGATCCGCAACGCCCACGCCGGTGATCCGTACCGCATCGACACGCTGATGATGTTCATGGCCAACATGAGCTGGAACTCGGCGATGAACACCGGCGAGACCATGCGCTGGCTGACCGACAAGGACGCCGACGGCACGTACCGCATCCCGCACATCATCTATTCCGACGCCTACGCCTCGGAGATGGTCGCCTACGCGGACCTGGTGCTGCCCGACACGACGTACCTCGAGCGCTTCGACGCGATCAGCATGCTCGACCGGCCGATCTCGGATGCCGACGGCGCGGCGGATGCGATGCGCCATCCGGTGTTCGATCCCGCCACGCAGGACGGCAGCGACGGGCGCGCGCGCGACGTGCGCGGCTTCCAGTCGGTGCTGCTCGATCTGGGCGCGCGCCTCGGCCTGCCCGGCATGGTGCACGCCGACGGCTCGCCTGCGTACCGCGACTACGCCGACTACATCGTCCGCCACGAACGCACGCCGGGCGTCGGGCTGCTCGCCGGCTGGCGCGGCGAGGACGGCGACCTGCACGGCAAGGGCGCGCCCAACCCGGAGCAGCTGCAGCGCTACATCGACAACGGCGGCTTCTGGCGCGAGGAGATCCCCGAGCACGCGCGCTATTTCAAGATGGCCAACCGCGGTTATCTCGAATGGGCGCACAGGTTGGGCTTCATCGGCTCCACCGCGCCGATCGTGCTGCAGCTTTACGCCGAACCGCTGCAGAAGTTCCGGCTCGCCGCCCTGGGCCACGGCGAGCACCAGCCGCCCGAGGAACATCGTGAACGCGTGGCCACGTATTTCGACCCGCTGCCCATGTGGTACGAGCCGTTCGAGCACGACCAGACCAGCCGCAAGACCTATCCGCTCAACGCCGTGACCCAGCGACCGATGTTCATGTACCACGCCTGGGGATCGCAGAACGCGTGGCTGCGGCAGATCGCCGCGCGCAACTGGCTGTACCTGCATCCCGAC
This sequence comes from Luteimonas sp. MC1825, assembly GCF_014764385.1. Taxonomy (NCBI): domain Bacteria; kingdom Pseudomonadati; phylum Pseudomonadota; class Gammaproteobacteria; order Lysobacterales; family Lysobacteraceae; genus Luteimonas; species Luteimonas sp. MC1825. Next base: position 2,573,509 of record NZ_CP061714.1, read on the forward strand.
ACCGGCGCGGGCCTGGGGCTCGCCGACGAAGACTGGATCACCGTCGCCTCGCACAACGGCGAGATCACCGTGCAGGCGAAATTCGCCGGCAACGTGCAGCCGGACACGGTGTGGACCTGGAACGCGATCGGCAAGCGCCGCGGTGCCTGGCGGCTGGCGAAGGACGCACCGGAAGGCGACACCGGCTTCCTGCTCAACCACCTCATCTCGGACCGCACCCCGCGCGGCGACTACGCCAATGCCGACCCGGTCACCGGCCAGGCGGCGTGGTTCGACCTGCGCGTGTCGATCCGCAAGGCCGATGCCGGACATTCGCAAAGCGCGCAGCCGCAGTTCGCGCCGCTGCCGCTGGGTGACGCGCCCGACGGTCCGCTCCGCTACGGTGCGCGCCGACGATGACCCAGGAGATGCTGCTGACCTTCCTGGTCCTCGCCGGCGCCGTGGCGCTGTTCGTCAGCGAGAAGCTGCCGCCGGAAGTGGTGGCGATGCTGGTCCTGGCGGCGCTGCTCACCCTGCGCCTGGTCACGACCGAAGAAGCGCTGTCGGGATTCAGCAGCCCGGCCACGGTCACGGTGGCGGCCATGTTCGTGCTCAGCGCCGGCCTGCAGCGCAGCGGCTCGCTCAACCGCCTGGGCGAGGCCATCGCGCGCATCCGCTGGGGCTGGCTGCTCGCGCTGGTGATGATCGTACTGACCGCGGCGGTCTCGGCGTTCATCAACAACACGGCGGCGGTGGCGGTGTTCCTGCCGCTGATCATCGCGGCCGCGGTGGCCAACAACCTGCCGCCGTCGAAGTTCCTCATCCCGCTGTCGTACGCCGCGCAGTTCGGCGGCGTGTGCACCTTGATCGGCACCTCCACCAACCTGCTGGTCGATTCGATGGCCCGCCAGGCCGGGCATGCCGGCTTCACCATCTTCGAGTTCAGTCGCCTGGGCATCGTCTTCGTGGTGGTGGGCACCGTGTACCTGATGATCGCGCGGCGCTTCCTGCTGCCCGATCTCGGCGTCCCGCACCAGGCCGACAGCGGCCATGCCGGCCGCTACGTGGCCGAACTGCTGGTGTCCGACAAGTCCGGCGCGGTCGGCAAGCGCGCCAGCGACCTGTTGCCGCACACCAGCGGCGACGTGGTGGTGCTGGAGCTCTTCCGTGGCCGCACCGCGCTGCCCGCGCCGCGCGACACGCTGATCGAGCCCGGCGACCGCATGCTGGTGCGCGGTGCCTGGCCGGACATCGATGCGGCGCGGCGCAAGCTGAAGCTGAAGTTCGACGAGGTGGCACGCGGGCTCGAGGACGCGGGCGGGGACGACGGACGCGTGCACGCCGAAGCGATGGTCGCCCCGGGCTCGCACCTGATCGGCCATACGCTCGCCGGCCTGCGCTTCGCCCACGTCTACCACGCGCGCGTCCAGGGCCTGCACCGCCATCGCCTGTCGATCCGCCAGCCACTCGACCAGGTGCCGCTGGCGATGGGCGACGTGTTCCTGCTGGATGCGCCGGAAAGCGCGCTCGACCTGATGCGCGCCGACCCCGGCCTGGTGCTGCTCGCCGAGCGCCCCCAGCAACGCAGCTCCATCCGCCGCGCGCTGCTGGCGCTCGGCATCTTGACCGCGGTGGTCGCGGTTGCCGCCGCCGGCTGGATGAGCATCGTGGCCTCGGCGATCTTCGGCTGCGTCGCACTGATCCTGCTGCGCGTGCTGGAGCCGGAAGACGCCTACGCCGCCATCGACTGGCGCGTGGTGCTGCTGCTGGCCGGCGTGCTGCCGCTGGGGATCGCACTGCAGAACAGCGGCGCGGCGGCGCTGGTCGCCGATTTCTCGATCGACGTGGTCGGCGGCTTCGGGCCGGTGGCGACGCTGGCGGTGATCTACATCCTGACCTCGGTGCTGACCGAGATCATGAGCAACAACGCGTCGGCCGCGCTGGTGGTGCCGATCGCCATCGCCACCGCCGAATCGCTCGGCCTGGACAGCAAGCCGTTCCTTGTGGCGGTGGCGTTCGCGGCGTCGACCAGCTTCGCCACGCCGATCAGCTACCAGACCAACACCATGGTCTACGCCGCCGGCGGCTACCGCTTCCAGGATTTCCTCAAAGTGGGGCTGCCGCTCAACGTCATCTTCATCGCGATGGCGATCGTGCTGATCCCGCGCTACTTTCCCTTCTCGCCGTGAGGCCACGATGACCAGCCTGCCACCGCCGTCGCCGAGGAAGATGGGCCTGGTGATCGACCTCGACACCTGCGTCGGCTGCCACGCCTGCGCGACCAGCTGCAAGGAGTGGAACGCCGGCGGCATCGCCGGGCCGCTCACCGACGAACACCCCTATGGCAAGGATCCATCCGGCGTGTGGTTCAACCGCGTGCACAGTTACGAGCTGGCGGAGGCGGAGGCCCAGCCGGCCATGACCCTGCACTTCCCGCGCAGCTGCCTGCACTGCGAGACGCCGGCGTGCGTGACGGTGTGCCCGACAGGTGCCAGCTACAAGCGCGCCGGGGACGGCATCGTGCTGGTCGACGAGGACACGTGCATCGGCTGCCAGCTGTGCAGCTGGGCCTGCCCCTACGGCGCGCGCGAGTACAGCGAGGTCGAGGGGGTGATGAAGAAATGCACCCTGTGCGTCGACCGCATCTACAACGTGAACCTCGAGGAGGCCGAGCGCCAGCCGGCCTGCGTGCAGGCCTGCCCGACGCGCGCGCGGCACTTCGGCGATCTCGGCGACCCGGCGTCGGCGGTGTCGAAGCTGGTCGCCGAACGCGGCGGCGTGGCGCTGCTGCCGGAACTCGGCTACCAGCCGGTAAACCGCTACCTGCCGCCGCGACCGCGGCGCGGCGATGGCGAAAGCGCGGAGCCCGACACAGCCACGCGTGCAGCCTCGCCACTACATTGGCTGGCCCGCACGTTCCGGCGCTGAGAGACCCCGATGCGACCCGCACTGTCGATCATCTTCTTCACCACGCTCTCCGGCGCCGGCTATGGCCTGCTGGCGTGGACCGGCATCGCGATCGCACTGCTGGCGCTGCGCGGCGGGCTGTCCACCGCGCTGGATGGCGTGCAGTTCGCCGGCGTGGTACTGGGGCTGGTGCTGTCGACGGCGGGCCTGCTGAGTTCGCTCGGCCACCTCGGCCAGCCACGCCGCGCCTGGCGCGCGCTCAGCCAATGGCGCACCTCGTGGCTGTCGCGCGAGGGCGTGCTGGCGATCGCCACCGCAGTGACCGCGCTCGCGGTCATCGCCTTGCTTGTGTGGATGCCGGCCGGCGCATCGCGCGCCGCGTGGCTGGCGCTGCTCGGCCTGCTGCTCGCGGTGCAGGCACTGGCCACGGTGGCCTGCACGGCAATGATCTACGCCTCGCTCAAGCCGATCCCGGCGTGGCGCCATCCGCTGGTGGTGCCGGTGTACCTGCTGTTTGCCCTGCTGACCGGGCTTGCGCTGCAGTTCCTGGTGATGGCCGCGATGCTGCGCGGGCAGGGGCCCGCGATGATGCTCGCCAGCCTGGCGATCCTGGGCGCGCTGCTGGCCGGGCTGAAGTGGCTGTACTGGCTGGCGATCGACGGTGCCGGCGCGCCGGCCGCGCGCGGCGCCGCGCTCGGCCTGCCGGGCCGCGACGCCAGGGTGTTCGAGCATCCGCACACCGAGGCCAACTACATCACCCGCGAGATGGTGTTCGCGGTGGCCCGCCGCCATGCGCTGCGGCTGCGGATCGCCACCAGCCTCGCGCTGGTCGCGGCGCCGCTGCTGGCGACCCTGCTGGTGGCGACCGCCCTGCTGTCCCCGGTTGCCGGCGTGCTGCTGGCCGCCCTCGGGCTGCTGGCCGCGGCCTTCGTGGAACGCTGGCTGTTTTTCGCACAGGCGCGCCATGTGGTTTCGGCGTATTACTGAACCGCACCGCCGTATTCCGGGGGCATCGCCTTTGAACGGCGTCTAAAAGACGCGATAATTGCCCGGTAATCGTTTCCATCGGAGCCCTACGGCATGTTGTCCGCCGCCCTGTGGGTGGCCATTGCCGCCCCGCCCGTGCTGATCGCGCCCTTGCCGGAGTCCCCCGGCGAGCCGGCGCTGTTCGCCGTGGCGGCCGGGCGCGCCGACCTGCGCCGCCCCTGCTACCAGCTGGTCTGCAACGACGCCGGCTGGCGCGCGCCGACGCGGTTCACGCGCATCGCCCGGCCCAAGGCACCCGGCACGCTGGACCCGCTGCTGCCGATACGGCTGCCGGCGATCGCGGCGCGGCGCTATCCGCTGTACTCGCCGGCGTCGCGCCGCGACTGGCGCACCACGCACGGCAGCCACTCGCGCTTCGATGCCGGCTTCGGCTACGAGGCCGTGCGCACGCCGGACACCAATCTCCGCGTGGAATTCGGCACCGGCTACCGCCTGCAGCCCTATGCCGACCATGGCACCGCGAGCGAAGGCCCGATCGCCCGCGGCCGCCTCGAGCTGCGGCAGAACCTCAGCGACAACGCGCTGCTGACCCAGCGGGTCCTGGTGGAGACCGGCCGCCTGAACACCACCACCCGGCAGGTGATCGGCGTGGACCTGCGCCTGCAGCCGCAATGGACCCTGCATTCGAATTTCGAGCTGCGCCACGACAGCGCCGGCGACGGTGGACGCGGCGCAACGGCCACCGAAGGTTCGCTGCAGCTGCGCTACCGGTTCTAGGCGGGGGCGGTTTCTCGCGAAGGCGCGAAGGCGCGAAGGCGCGAAGGCGCGAAGGCGCGAAGGGGCGATCGGGGCTGGTTGGTCGCGGCCGGGGTTACCTGGGGGGAAGGAACTCGGCGGCGCCGGCGGCGAGCAGGCGCGCCGCGACGTCCTGGCCAAGCGCGTCGGGCGTCGACGCGGGGGATTGGGCGCTGGCGCGGACGCTGCGCCCGTCGTGTTCGCTGCCCACCAGGCCGTCCAGACGCAACGTGTCACCTTCAAGGCGTGCGAATGCGGCGACCGGCACGTGGCAGGAGCCGTGCAGGGCCAGGTTGAGGGCGCGCTCCGCCGACGCGCAGGTGCGGGTGGGCGCGTGGTCGAGGGCGCGGCACAGCGCCATCACCGCGGCATCGTCGCCGCGGCATTCGATCGCGATCACGCCCTGCGCCGGCGCCGGCAGCCAGTCCGGCGCATCCAGGCGCATGCGGATGCGTGCACTGAAGCCGAGGCGGTCGAGACCCGCGCAGGCCAGCACGATCGCGTCGTACTCGCCGGCATCGAGCTTGGCCAGGCGGGTGTTGACGTTGCCGCGCAGGTCGCGGATCTCGAGGTCCGGGCGCAGCGCGCGCAGCTGCGACTGCCGGCGCAATGACGAGGTGCCGACGCGCGCGCCCTCGGGCAGCGCGGCCAGGCTTGCATGATGGTTGCTGACGAAGGCATCGGCATGGTCGGCGCGCGCCAGGAACGCCGGCAGTGCGAACGGCGCGTCGACTTCCATCGGCACGTCCTTCAGCGAATGCACCGCGCAGTCGGCCTCTCCGCGCAGCATCGCGAGTTCCAGTTCCTTGAGGAACAGGCCCTTGCCGCCGATCGCGGACAGCGAGCGGTCCAGCACTTCGTCGCCGCGGGTCGACATCGGCACCAGCTCCACCACGATCCCGGGGTGGGCGGCGCGCAGCAGGTCGGCGACGTGTTCGCTCTGCCAGAGGGCGAGCGGGCTCTTGCGGGTGGCGATGCGGAGGGTGTTCACCGCGCCATTATCGCCTTCCGCACAGGCCGGCGCGGGTTTCGATCCATATACTGGCGCATTCCATGAACCCGTCGGCCACGCCGCAACCACTGGCCGCCCGGCCCATCGAGTCAATCCCAATGCGTATCCTGATCCTGGGCTCCGGTGTGATCGGAGTGACCAGCGCGTGGTATCTGCGCCAACAGGGGCACGAGGTCGTCGTCATCGACCGTGCGACCGGCCCCGCGATGCAGTCCAGCTTTGCCAATGCCGGCCAGGTCTCGCCCGGCTACGCCTCGCCCTGGCCCGCGCCGGGCATCCCGCTGAAGGCGGTGGGCTGGCTGCTGTCGCGGCACGCGCCGCTGGCGATCCGGCCGACCGCCGACCCCGCGCAGTACCGCTGGATGTGGCAGATGCTGCGCAACTGCACCCATCACCGCTATGCCATCAGCAAGGCGCGGATGGTGCGGCTCGCCGAGTACAGCCGGGCCTGCCTGGAGGAGCTGCGCCGCGATACCGGCATCGCCTACGAGCAGCGCACGCTCGGCACCACGCAGCTGTTCCGCACGCAGGCGCAGCTCGACGGTGCCGCCAAGGACATCGCGATCCTGCGCCAGTACGGCGTGCCCTACGAGCTCCTCGACCGCGCCGGAATCGTCCGCGTGGAGCCGGCGCTGGCCAGGGTCGCCGATACGCTGGCCGGTGCGCTGCGCCTGCCGGGCGACGAAACCGGCGACTGCCACCTCTTCACCACCCGGCTGGCGGCGATGGCCGAGGCCGCGGGGGTCGAGTTCCGCTACGGGCAGGACGTCGAAGCCCTGCTGGGCGACGGGGACCGCATCGCCGGCGTGCGCATCCAGGGCCGGACCGAAACCGCCGACCGCTATGTGCTGGCGCTGGGCGCGTGGTCGCCACGCCTGCTCGCGCCCCTCGGCATCCGCCTGCCGGTGTACCCGCTCAAGGGTTATTCGCTGACGATCCCGATCACGGACCCCGGGCTGGCTCCGCACTCGACCGTGCTCGACGAAAGCTACAAGGTGGCCATCACCCGCTTCGACGATCGCATCCGCGTCGGCGGCATGGCCGAAGTCAGCGGCTATGACCTGTCGCTGCCGCAGCGCCGCCGCGACACCCTGGAGATGGTGGTGCGCAGCCTGTATCCCGATGGCGGCGACCTTGCCAACGCCAGTTTCTGGAGTGGCCTGCGCCCCTCCACGCCGGACGGCCCGCCCGTGGTCGGCCCCACGGCGTACCGCAACCTGCTGCTCAACACCGGGCACGGCACCCTGGGCTGGACGATGGCCTGCGGCTCGGGGCGCTACCTGGCCGACCTGGTCGACGGCCGTGCGCCCGCGATCGACAGCGAGGGCCTCGACATCTCCCGCTACGGGCGCCCCTGGCCCGCCGCGCCCACGGGGCTGCGCTGATGCGCCCCGCGCGCGCCACCATCGACCTCGACGCCCTGCGCCACAACTACCGCCACGCGCGCACGCTCGGCGGCGGCAGGGCGCTGGCCGTGGTCAAGGCCGACGCCTACGGACACGGTGCAGTGGCCTGCGCACGCGCGCTCGACGGCGAAGCCGACGGTTTTGGCGTGGCCTGCATCGAGGAGGCGATCGAGCTGCGCGAGGCCGGCATCCGCGCGCCCATCCTGCTGCTGGAAGGCTTCTTCGACGCCGACGAGCTGCCACTGATCGAACGCCATGCGCTGTGGACGGTCGTCGCCTCGCCTTGGCAGGTCGACGTGCTCGAGCGCCATCCGCTGCGGGAGCCATTGCCGGTGTGGCTGAAGCTCGACTCGGGCATGCACCGCCTGGGCCTCGCACCCGACGACTATCCCGGTGCATGGCGGCGCCTGCGCGCACTGCCGTGGGTGGGCGGGATGGTCGCGATGAGCCACTTCTCGCGCGCCGATGAACTCGGCCACGCCAGCACGTCCGAACAGCTGGCCACGTTCGACGCGATGCTGGCGCGGCTTCCGCCCGGCACCACCACCAGCCTGGCCAACTCCGCCGCGCTGATGGCCTGGCCAGCGGCACGCGGCGGCTGGGTGCGCCCGGGCCTGATGCTCTACGGCTCGCACATGCTCGACGCGCCGTGCGCGGAGGCCGAGCCGCTGCGCGCGGTGATGGAGCTGGCGTCAAAGGTCATCGCGGTGCGCGAGCTCGCCGCGGGCGAACCGATCGGCTACGCGGGCGCCTTCATCACCTCGCGCCCGACGCGCGTGGGCGTGGTGGCGGCCGGCTACGCCGACGGCTATCCGCAGTACGCGACCTCCGGCACCCCGGTGATCATCGACGGCCAACCGGGCGAGCTGATCGGGCGCGTCTCGATGGACATGCTGACCGTCGACCTGACCGACCACCCCGGCGCCGGCATCGGCAGCGATATCGAACTGTGGGGCGCGCGCCTGCCGGTGGCCGAAGTCGCGGCGCGCAGCGGGAACAGCCCGTACCGGCTGCTGACCGGGCTGAAGCGGGCGACGCGACAGACGATCCAGCGCCTCTGACCACTGTCGCGCGAAGGCAATGCCTGGCGCTGCGGCGCCTGTCGCCGCTCAGCGCTCGCGCAGCATCTCGCGCAGCTGCGCCACGCAGCGGCGGCTGACCTCGAGCGGCTCGGCGCCGTGGCGCAGGATCGCGTGCACGTGGCCTTCCGGGTCGCGCCTGAGTTCGACCAGCTCGTGGCGCGCGACCAGGCAGTTGCGGTGGATGCGCAGGAAACGCTCGCCGAACTCCTCCTCCAGCGACTTCAGCGACTCCTCGATCAGGTCCTCGCCGCGCGCGTGGTGCACCACCACGTACTTCTCCTCGGCCTGAAGGTAGCGCACGTCCTCGACCGGGATCAGGCGCAGGCTGCCGCGCAGGCGTGCGCAGAGGTGGGTGCGGAGCTTGCCGGGCGCATCGGCGCGGCTGCGCTCGAGGCCGGCGGTGAACGTGCGCACGCGGGCGATCGCAGCCTCGAGGCGCTCGGGGCGCACCGGCTTGACGATGTAGTCGACCGCCGCGGCGTCGAACGCCGACAGCGCATGCGCGTCGTAGGCGGTGCAGAACACCACCGCCGGGCGCGGCTCGAACGCGGCCAGGTGGCGCGCGGCCTCCAGGCCATCGATGCCGGGCATGGCGATGTCGAGCAGCACCAGGTCGGGTTCGTGCTCGGCGCAGGCCTGCAGCGCGCTGCGTCCGTCGCCGGCCTCGGCCACCACGTCGATGCCGTCGAGCGCGGCGAGCAGCGTGCGCAGGCGCTCGCGTGCCAGCGGTTCATCGTCCGCGATGACGACCTTCAAGGCGTCCTCCTGGCGGGCTGCAGCGGCAGGCTGAGCTCGCAGGCATAGTAGCCCGCGTCCCAGCCGCAGGTCATCCGCGCGCGCGGGCCGAACGCATAGCCCAGCCGGTGCGCGATGTTGCGCTGCGCGTGGCCGGCCCCGTGCACGCCGGGCACGTGCGGCGGCAGCGACGGATTGTTGACGCGCAGGCGCAGGGTATCGCCGTCCACGGCGGCCTCGATGAGCACGGTCCCGCCTTCGGGCAGGCGCGAGATGCCGTGCAGCACGGCGTTCTCCAGCAGCGGCTGCAGCACCAGACGCGGCATCGCCAGGTCCCACGGCAACGGTTCGGCCTTGCGCCATTCCACGCGCAGGCGCTCGCCCAGGCGCAGCTGCTCGATGCCCAGGTAACGTTCGGCCAGGCGCACTTCCTCGGCGAGCGAGGAATCACCTTCGCCCGCGCCGAGCGCGGCGCGGAACAGGTCGGACAGGTCGAGCACCGCGCGCTCGGCGACGTCGGGATCGCGGCGCAGCAGGGTGGCGATCATGTTCATGCTGTTGAACAGGAAGTGCGGGCGGATGCGTGCCTGCAGTGCGTCGGCCTCGGCGCGGGCATGCGCGGCGAGCTGCGCCTGCCAGCGGTCGATGACGTAGAAGTAGCGCAGCGCAAGCGCGGTGATCAGCGTGACCACGCCGGCCGATCCACTGACGAAGCGCAACGATGACGGCCAGCCGCCGGCATCGCCGACGCTCGCGAACAGGGCGTGCACGATCGCCGCCACCACCGCCGCGACCAGCGCCGACAGCGCCACCGCCGCCAGCGCTCCGGTGCGCCGCGGCAGGCGCGACAGCGTGCGTCGCGACACGCACAGCAGCACCGACACCGACAGCGCCAGCCACAGCGCGAACCCGCTGGTCGACAGCACGCGTGCAAGGTCCCAGCGCGAGCCGGCGTCGGGCACCAGCACCACCACCACGACCACCAGCTGCGCCATGCCGAGCATCGCACCCAGCCGCGGCAGGCGGCACAGGTCGGGCAACCACGGCTCGTCGGCGCGCGGGTCGCCCATCGCCTCAGCCCGCGGTAAAGCGGCGCGACATCCAGTCACCGAGATCGGCGATCTCCTCGGCGCACACCGAATGCGGCATGGGATAGGCGCGCCAGTCGACGTCGAAGCCCAGCTCGCGCAGCAGCGCCGCGCTTCGCTGCCCGGCCTGGAACGGCACCACCGGATCCTGGCTGCCGTGGCCGAAGAACACCGGCGCGCGCACGGCCGCCTGGGCAAGCACGCTGCGGGCCTTGTGCGCGGACGGCACGTAGGCGGACAGCGCCACCAGCCCGGCCAGCGGCGCCGCACTCCGCAGTCCGGCAGCCAGCGTGACCGCCCCGCCCTGCGAGAACCCGGCCAGCAGCACGCGCCCGCGCGCCACGCCGCGCGTGGCCTCGCGCGCGATCAGCGCCTCCACCTGCGCCACCGATTCGTCGACGCCGGCTTCATCGGCGCGGTGGTCGAGGTCGGCGTCGACGATGTCGTACCAGGCACGCATCGCCATGCGACCGTTGATGGTCACCTTGCGCACCGGCGCATTCGGGAACACGAAGCGCAGCGCCGGCCAGTCGCGGCGCACCAGCTGCGGCACGATGGGGGCGAAATCGTTGCCGTCCGCGCCCAGGCCGTGCAGCCAGATCACGCTCCATGCGGGTGACGGCCCGGTCTCGTGTTCGATGCAGTCCAGCAGCATGGCGGCGCTCGGCAGGGTTGGCGCGCCATTATGCATGGCACGCCCGCCGGGCCCGCCGCGCCGCGGCTACTGGTCGAGCGAGAAGCGCACGGTGATCGCGGAGGCCACGCTGCTGCCGCCGGGTGCGAAGCGGTACTCGCCGACCGCGGCCAGCGCGGAACGGTCGAACACGCCGGGCGGGGTCGCACTGACGACGCGCGCGGCCGTGACCGAGCCGTCGGGGCGGATGGTGAAACCCACCTGCACCGCGCCTTCGACGCGACGGTTCAGCGCCGCCGCGGGATACCGCGGCGCGGGCTGGTGCAGCAGGCGCGGCACCGGCGCGGGCGACTCCGCCACCGCGGCTGCGCTCGGCCGCAGGCGGCAACGCCCCTGCCGGCGCAGGCCCGGCGTCGCCGTCCGCCAGCGGCGGGGGACGTTGCGGGGCTGCTGGCGGCGGCAGCGCGGGCGTCGGACCCGCTCCGGCAGGTGTCGCACCCCGCACCGTGGCCGCAGCGCGTGCATCGGCGTCGGCGCGCACGCGCTGCACCTCCACGGCCGCCAGGCGCATGTCCTGTTCGCGCGCGGCCTTCGCGCCTTCTTCGATATCGGCCTCCACGCCGGCGATCGCGCCGGCCAGCCGCTGCAGGGCCGGCGCGTGCGGATCACTCGCGGCAATCAAGCCATGCAGCCGCTGCGCCGCGCCGACGTCGCGCCGCGCGATCGCCTGCTCGCACGCGATCAGCAGGTAGGGCTGCAGGTCGGTGATCGCACTGGCGAGGGCGGCGTCATCGGGATCGCGACGCCTGGCTTCCAGCCAGTACTCGATGGCACTGTCGCCGGCCGGCGCATGCAGCCGGCCTTCGCGCAGCGCGCGACTTCCCGACGCCTTCAGCTCATCGATCGGCCGCCGCGACAGGTCCACGGCCGGCGCCGCGGTGGAACCGGTGGCGGTGCCCGGACCGTCCACCGCGTCCGCCCCGGCGGCGGGCGGCGACTGCGGCTGGCAGGCGCATGCAAGCAGGGCCGCGGCCAGCGCCGCAACCGGTAGTCCAAGCCTCATTTCCAAGCCCCCCGTGGCTTAACGGGGCAAGCCTAGGCCGCATCGATGACGCTGCCGCTGCAGTCGCGCTTCAGTCCCGCGACGGCGCCGCGCGCAGCGCATTCGCGCGCACCAGCACATCGGGTGGCGCCAGTTCCTCGGGCGTGGCGAACACACGGTGGCGGCGCAGCCACGCGCCGGCGGCGCGCGATGCACCCAGCGCGACGATCGGGATCGACAGCACCAGGCCCAGCACCACCGGCGCCAGCCACGCCGCCAGCGCCGGCGACACCATCCACGCGGCAAGCCCGGCACCGATGCCGAACAGCGTCATGCCGCCATACAGGCGCAGCAGTTCGCGCAGCGGCAGGCTGCCGTCGTCGCGGCGCTGCGATTCCCAGCCCGAGTCGCGGCCGGCCAGCACCTCGGCCACGCCGCGCGACTGCACGTACATGGTGACCGGCGCCATCAGCGCCGCAAGCAGGGTTTCCAGCAGTACGCCGGCGGCAGAGCGCAGCGCGCCGCCGCAGCCACGGCGCATCACCGGGTCGACCATGGTGGCCAGCCAGCCCATGAGCTTCGGTGACAGCAGCATCGACATGGTCAGCGCGAACACGCCGAGGAACCGGTCCTCGTCCTGCTCGCGCCAGTAGCCGGCGGGCGTGAACCCCTCCAGCGACACCTGGCCGAACGAGAATCCCGCGTGCAGCAGCGGGATGGCGATGCCGACGATCATCAGCATCGCCCACATCGGCGCGGTGAAGTAATGACCGATGCCGATCAACAGGTGCCAGCGGCTGACCCAGTGCAGGCCGCGCGCCGGCAGCACCGCACCGTGCTGCAGGTTGCCCTGGCACCAGCGGCGGTCGCGCACCAGCATGTCGGTCAACGACGGCGGGCCTTCCTCGTAGCTGCCGGCGAGTGCGGGAATCATGTGCAGCGCCCAGCCCCCGCGGCGCAGCAGCGCGGCTTCGACAAAGTCATGGCTGAGCACGGTGCCGGCGAACGGCTTCACCCCGCGGAGCTCCGGCAGCCCAGCGCATTCTGCGAACGCGCGCGTGCGTATCATCGCGTTGTGGCCCCAGTAGTTGCTCTCCGCGCCATGCCACCAGGCCACGCCGTAGGCGATCACCGGCCCGTACACGCGGCCGGCGAACTGCTGCATGCGTGCGAACAGCGTGCTGCCGTTCACGATCACCGGCAGCGTCTGGATCAGCGCCACGTCGTCGTGGCCCTGCATGGCCGCGGCCAGGCGCACGAGGGTGTCGCCGGTCATCAGGCTGTCGGCGTCGAGGATCAGGAATTGCGGATAGGCCCCACCCCAGCGCCGCACCCAGTCGGAGATGTTGCCGGCCTTGCGCTCGCTGTTGTCGTCGCGCAGGCGGTAGTGCACGCGGGCCTCCGCGCCCAGCCGCGCGCGCAGCGCGGCGAATGCGGCGCGCTCCTCCTGCTGCAGCTGCGGCCTGCGGGTGTCGCTCAGCACGAAGAAATCGAAGTGGCCCAGGCGCCCGGTCGCGGCCAGCGACTCGTGCATGGCCTGCAGGCCGGCCATCAGCCGCCCGGGCTCCTCGTTGTAGATCGGCATCAGCAGCGCGGTGCGCGAGGCCAGCGCCGGCAACGGGTCGCCGGGGCGGATGCCAAGCCGCGCAGGGCGTTTCTGCAGCACCAGCACGAAGCCCGCGATCGCGCCGACGAACGCCTGCACGATCCACGCGAACAGCAGCACGAACAGCACCAGCAGCGTGCCTTCCAGCGGATCGATACCGTTGCCGCGCAGCAGCCACCAGATCTGGTAGGCCGCGAACAGGGTCACGCTGACCGCGCTGCCGATCACCGCGAATCGCCGCCAGCGCATGTTCGGCGGCCGCGTCGGGAACGGCGGACTGCGCAGCGTGCCCGCGGCCAGCGTCTGCACCGGCATCGCCAGCGGCGACTCCGGCGGCAGGTTGCCGGGGATGGTCGCGCCGGGTACCTGGGCTGTGCTCACGGCGTCCACCGCGACAGCCAGGTCTCCGACAGCCGCCCATCGTCGTCTTCGAGCCAGGCTCGCAGCTCGATCGCGCGCGCCGCGCCGGGCTCGAGCTCGAAGCTCATGCGCCAGCCGCCGGTATCCGGGTTGCGGTAGGTGACCGCGTTGCGCAGCATGCCGGCCGAGGCGCTGGCCTGCACGCGCACGCCGTCGGCGCGGCCATCGAGCTCGCCGCCGGCGAAATCCACCACGTACAGGCGGCCCTTGGCGGCATCCAGCGCGCCGCTGCGGGTCGCCGCCACGCGCGCCAGTCGCGGATGCCAGGCGTGGTCGCGGCACCAGTGCAGGCGGTAGCGGAAGCGATGCTCGCGGCCGGCAGCCAGCGGCTCGGCTGGCCGCCAGAACGCCACGATGTTGTCGTTGAACTCGTCGCCGGTGGGGATCTCCACCAGGTGCACTTCACCCGCGCCCCAGGCGTCCAGCGGCTCCACCCAGCAGCTCGGGCGCTTCTCGTAGCCGGCCTCGAAGTCCTGGAACTCGCCGGCATCGCGCTTGCGCTGCATCAGCCCGAAGCCGCGCGGGTCACGGTCCTGGAAGCCGCTGTGCTCGAGCGAGGCCGGATTGCGCAGCGGACGCCAGGCCTGCTCGTCGCCACCGGTCCACAGCGCCAGCCCGTCGGAGTCGTGCACCGCGGGGCGCACGTCGTCGACGCCGACGCGGTCATGCGCGTCGAACTCGAACATGCTGGTCAACGGCGCGATGCCGGCATTGGCCAGCGCGACGCGCGGGTACAGGCGCGCGTCGACCTCGAACACCGTCTCGTCGCCGGGAGTGATCACGAAGCGGAAGGCACCGGCGACGCGCGGCGAATCGAGCAGTGCGTGCACCACGAGCCCCGTGGCACCCGCGGCCGGGCGTTCCAGCCAGAAGTCGCGGAACACCGGGAACTCCTCGGCGCCCGGGTCGCCGCTGCCCAGCGCCAGCCCGCGCGCCGACAGTCCGTAGCCAAGGCCGCGTGCCACCGCGCGGAAGTAGCTCGCGCCGAGGAAGCTGGCCAGTTCGTCGAAATGGCCGGCACGCTGCACCGGCGCATGCACGCGGAAGCCGGCGAAGCCGATGTCCTCGCCTTCCGGCGGCTTCGGCACGCCGTGGTCGAAGTCGAACAGCTCGCGCGCATACGGGAACGGCCGCGTGCGGTCGTCCTCTACGAGGTGCATGTCCACCCGGTCCTGGAAGATGTAGCCGCGATGGAAGAACTGCAGCTGGAACGGCAGGCCGTCGTCGCGCCAGAGGGCGCGCGCGCCGCGGAAGCGGTAGTCGCGGTACTGGTCGTAGCCGAGTCCGGCAAGGGCACGCGGCAGTGCGCGCGGGACCGGCACGTGCGGTGCGGCGGCCAGCCTGCGCGCGATGGCCGGCACGGTGCCGGCATCGAACCCCGCGGCGGCCACTGGCGCGCGCGCCCGGCCCGGCGCCGGCAGGGCGGCGATGAGCGGCAGGGCAAGCCCGGCGAGGAGGAGTTGTCGACGTTGCAAGGGCGCGGCGCGGGGGGCGGAGGCGGCAATGTAGCAATGAACCGGGGCGTGCTGCTGCCCCGCGATTCACGCCGCCCTGACGCCGGCGCCGCGCGCGCCACGACACGGCGCATCACACCCGCGTGCGAAAATCCCCGCCTCCGTCGACACCAGGGCCGCGCATGCCGACCACCTCCCCGCTCGTCTGGGAAGCCACGATCGCGCTGATCGTCGCGCTGCTCGCCTTCGACTACTTCTTCCACGTGCGCAAGGCGCACGCACCCAGCCTGCGCGAAGCCGCCGTGTGGTCCGCGCTGTACGTCGGGATCGCCCTGCTGTTCGGCGCGGGGGTCTGGTACTGGGGCGGTGCCACGATGGGCGCGGAGTACTTCTCCGGCTATGTCACCGAGAAGGCGCTGTCGGTCGACAACATCTTCGTGTTCCTGGTGATCATGGCCAGCTTCAAGGTGCCGCGCGAGGACCAGCAGAAGGTGCTGCTGTTCGGCATCACCTTTGCGCTGATCGCGCGCACGGTGTTCATCCTGCTGGGCGCGGCGCTGATCGAGCGCTTCTCGTGGGTGTTCTACCTGTTCGGCCTGGCGCTGCTGCTCACCGCGGGCAACCTGCTCAAGCCGCAGCACCATGGCGAGGAGGACGAGAAGCCCAACATCGTGGTGCGCCTGGTGCGCAAGGTGTTCCACTCCAGCCCGCACTACGACGGCGACAAGCTGTTCACCACCTGGCAGGGCAAGCGCGCGCTCACGCCGATGCTGCTGGTGATGCTGGCCATCGGCGGCACCGACATCCTGTTCGCCTTCGATTCCATCCCGGCGATCTTCGGCCTCACCCAGAACATCTACATCGTGTTCACCGCCACGGCGTTCTCGCTGCTCGGCCTGCGGCAGCTGTACTTCCTGGTAGGCGGGCTGCTGGAGCGGCTGGTGTACCTGTCACTCGGCCTGGCGGCGGTGCTCGGCTTCATCGGCGTCAAGCTGGTGCTGCACGCGCTGCACGAGAACAACCTGCCGTTCATCAACGATGGCGACCCGGTGCCGGTGATCGAGATCAGCACCGGGCTGTCACTGGTGGTGATCGTCGGGCTGCTGGTGGTCACGGTGCTCGCGTCGCTGCTCAGCCCCAAGGGCAGGGCCAAGGCCGCGGTCACCGAACTGCGCCGGCACGTGGGCGACTACCTTGCGCTCGGCGACGATGCCCCCGCCGCCGAGCGCGCGCGCCTGCATGCGCAGGTCGTGGCGGCCGAGGCACGCGTGCACGCGCTGGAGCCGCGCTTCAAGGCGATGATCACCCACCCGAAGCGGCTGCAGCACGACGTCGAACGCGTGCACGCCGCGCAGCGCGGCTGAGGCCTGCGACGGCGGCACCCACACCGCGCAGTGAAGCGCGGCGTGCCGGTGACTGGCCCGTGTGCGTGGTCGGGCCCTAGTCCACGCGCGCGGCTGCGACCGTCGAGCGCTCCTGCCAGCCGCCACCGAGCACCTTGTACAGGGTGACCCGGTTGCGTTGTTCGGCCATGCGCGTGGCCACCAGCGCCTGCTGCGTGGCGTACAGCGCGCGCTGCGCATCCAGCCGCACCAGCGAGCTGTCCAGACCGGCCGCGTGGCGCGCCTGCGCCAGTGATTCGGCGCGCGTGGCGGCATCAACCAGCGCCTGCTGCGCACGCACCTGGCGGGCCAGCGCGTCCGCCTGCGCCAGCGCATCGGCGACCTCGCGGAAGCCGACCTGGATCGCCCTTTCGTACTCCGCAAGCGCGATGTCGCGTTCGGCGGTGGCCACGCCGAGGCCGGCACGCAGGCGTCCGCCCTGGAAGATCGGCAGGTTGACCTGCGGCATGAAGCTCCAGGCCCTGGTGCCGCTGTCGAACAGACCCGACAGCGCATCGCTGGCCGAGCCGACGCTGCCGGTCAGCGAGATCGACGGAAAGAACGCGGCGCGCGCCGCGCCGATGTTGGCGCTGGCGGCATGCAGTCGGTGCTCGGCGGCGATCACGTCGGGCCGGCGCAGCAGTGCTTCCGCCGGCAGTCCCGCCGGCAGCGCGGTGAGGCCGACCACGGCGCCTGAATCACGCAGCGGCAGCAGCTCGGGCGGCACCGGCGCGCCGGCCAGCAGGTGGAGCGCGTTGCGGTCCAATGCCACCTGGCCCTGCAGGCGCGCGACATCCGAACGCGTGCCTTCCACCTGGGTGCGCACCTGCTCCACCTCGAGCGCCGACGTGGCGCCCAGCGCCTGGCGCTGCGCGGTGAGTGACAGCGTGCGCTCGTAGGTCTCCAGCGCGGATTCCGCCAGGCGCAGCTGCTCCTGGTCGGAGGCCAGCGCCAGCCATGCGCCGACGACTTCGGCTACCAGCGACAGCTGGGTGCTGCGCTGCGCCTCGGCGGTGGCCAGGTATTGCTGCAGCGCCGCCTCGCCAAGGTTGCGCACGCGCCCGAACAGGTCGAGTTCGAACGCCGCCAGGCCGATGCCCGCGACGTACGACTCGCTGTCGGGCACATCGCCGCCGACGCGCTCCATGGTGGCGCTGGCACCGAGCGACGGCATGCGGTCGGCACGGCGGATGCCGTACTGCGCGCGCGCGCGCTCGACGTTGAGGATCGCCACGCGCAGGTCGCGGTTGCTGTCCAGCGCCTGGGCGACGACGGCCTCCAGCGCCGGGTCGGCGAGGAAGTCGCGCCAGCCGACATCGGCCATGGGCAGCGCGGCAATGGCCGGATCGGCCGGCGCGAACGCGCCGGCCTGGCCCGCGCGCGTGGTCGCGGGCAGCGGCCATTCCACGGGGATCGCGGGTGCGGCGGCGGGGGTGGCCGGCACCAGCGTGGCGCAGCCGGAGACCGCCAGCGCGATGGCCAGCGCGAGGCTCGCGTGCAGTGGCTTATGCATGCTGGTCGACTCCAGTGGCGACGGGTGCGTGCTGCTTGCGGCTGAACAGGCGGTTGACCACCACGAAGAACAGGGGGATGAAGAACACGCCGAGCAGCGTGCCCACCAGCATGCCGCCCAGCACGCCGGTGCCGATGGCGCGCTGCGCGCCCGAGCCCGCGCCGCTTGCGATGGCGAGCGGCAGCACGCCGAGGCCGAAGGCCAGCGAGGTCATGATGATCGGGCGCAGCCGGTCACGGACCGCTTGCATGGTGGCCTCGATGAGCTCCATGCCCTGCTCCACGTTCGCCTTGGCGAACTCGACGATCAGGATCGCGTTCTTGCTGGTCAGCCCCACCGTGGTGAGCATCGCCACCTGGAAGTAGATGTCGCGCTCCATGCCGCGCATCGAGTTGGCCAGCACCGCGCCGAGGATGCCCAGCGGCGCCACCAGCAACACCGCGGTCGGCACCGTCCAGCTTTCATACAGCGCGGCCAGGCACAGGAACACGATCAGCAATGACAGCGCGTACAGCAGCGGCGTCTGCGAACCCGCCTCACGCTCCTGGTAGGACAACGCGGTCCACTCGATGCCGAAGCCCGGCGGAAGCTCAGCCGCGAGGCGCTCGATCTCGAGCATCGCGTCGCCCGTAGCCACGCCCGGCGCGGGCTCGCCCTGGACCTCGACCGCCGATACGCCGTTGTAGCGCTCCAGGCGCGGCGAGCCGAAGTCCCAGTGCGAGCTGGCGAACGCCGAGAACGGCACCATTTCGCCCTGGTTGTTCTTTACCGACCACAGGCTGAAATCGTCCGGCGTCATGCGGAACTGCGCATCCGACTGCAGGTACACGCGCTTGACGCGGCCGCGGTCGATGAAGTCGTCGATGTAGGCGCTGCCCCAGGCCGCGGCCAGGGTCGAGTTGATCGCACCCACCGACAGCCCGAGCGCGCTCGCCTTCTCGGTATCGATGTCGATGCGGAACTGCGGCGTGTCCTCCTGGCCGTTCGGGCGCACCGCCTGCAGCAGCGGGCTCTGGTTGGCGGCGCCGAGCATCTGGTTGCGCGCATTGATCAGCGCCTCATGCCCCTGCGCACCGTTGTCCTTGACGAAGAAGGTGTAGCCGGCGCCGATGCCAAGCTCGGGCATGGCGGGCGGCGGAAACACGAAGATCTGCGCGTCCTTGACCTGGCTCATCGCGCCCATGCCGCGGCCGGCGAGCGCGAACGCGCCCTCCGACGCCTCCTTGCGCTCGCCCCAGTCGGTGAGCTTCACGAACGACATGCCGGCGTTCTGACCCATGCCGGCAAAGCTGAAGCCCTGCACCGAGAACACGGATTCGACGATGTCGGATTCGTTCGCGATGAAGTGGTCCTCGAGTTCCTTGAGCGCCTCGATCGTGCGCTCCTGGGTGGCGCCGACCGGCGTCTGCACCAGCGCCATCAGCACGCCCTGGTCCTCGTTGGGCAGGAACGAACTGGGCAGGCGCACGAACAGCACGCCCATCACCACCACCAGCAGCGCGAACACGGTCATCGAACGCTTCGGGCTGCCGAGCATGCGGCGCACGCCGCCGCGGTACTTGCCGCTGGTGCGGTCGAAACCGCGGTTGAACCAGCCGAAGAAGCGCCCGGCCAGGCCGGTGCCATGGTGGTCCACGCCCTTCTCGATGGGCTTCAGCATGGTGGCGCAGAGCGCCGGCGTGAGCACGATCGCCACCACCACCGACAGCAGCATCGCCGACACGATGGTCGCCGAGAACTGCCGGTAGATGACGCCGGTGGAGCCGGACATGAAGGCCATCGGCACGAACACCGCCGACAGCACCAGGCCGATGCCGACCAGCGCGCCGGTGATCTGGTCCATGGACTTGCGCGTGGCCTCGAGCGGCGAGAGTCCTTCCTCGCTCATGATGCGTTCCACGTTCTCGACCACCACGATGGCGTCATCCACCAGCAGTCCGATCGCCAGCACCATCGCGAACATGGTCAGCATGTTGATGGAGAAGCCCAGCACCGCGAGCACCGCGAACGTGCCCAGCAGCACCACCGGCACCGCGATCGTCGGGATCAGCGTGGCGCGGAAGTTCTGCAGGAACAGGTACATCACCAGGAACACCAGCACGATCGCTTCGATCAGCGTGACGACCACGCCCTTGATGGACACCTGCACGAACGGCGTGGTGTCGAAGGGAATCACCGACACCAGGCCCTCGGGGTAGTACGGCTCGAGTTCGGCGAGCGCCTGCTTCACGCCCGCCGCGGTCTCGATCGCGTTGGCCCCCGTTGCCAACGAGATCGCCAGGCCGCTGGCCGGCTGGCCGTTGTAGCGGCTGATGAACTCGTAGGTCTCCGAGCCGATCTCCACGCGCGCCACGTCACCCAGCTTGAGCACCGAACCGTCGGCTTCGGCGCGCACCACCACGTTGCGGAACTGCTCCGGTGTCTGCAGGCGGTCCTGCGCATTGATGGTGGCATTGAGCTGCTGGCCCTCGACCGACGGCGCGCCGCCCAGCTGGCCGATGGCGACCTGCGCGTTCTGCGCCTGGATGGCAGCAGTCACTTCCGCCACCGACAGCGCGTAGGTGTGCAGCTTGTTGGGATCCAGCCAGATGCGCATGGCGTACTTGGCGCCGAACACCTGGGTGGTGCCCACGCCCGGCACGCGGCTGATCGGGTCGACGATGTTGGTGCCGATGAAGTCGCCGATGTCGTTGGCGTTCATGCTGCCGTCTTCGGACACGAAGCCGACCACCTGCAGGAAGCTCGACGTCGACTTGGAGACGTTCACGCCCTGGCGCTGCACGTCCTGCGGCAGCAGCGGCATCGCCAGCTGCAGCTTGTTCTGCACCTGCACCTGGGCGATGTCGGGATCGGTGCCGCTGTCGAACGTCAGCGTGATCTGCGCCATGCCGTTGGATGACGACTTCGAGGAGAAATAGATCAGGCCATCGAGGCCCTTCATGTTCTGCTCGATGATCTGCGTCACCGAATCCTCGACCACCTTGGCCGACGCGCCCGGATAGGTCGCGCGCACCTCGACCGAAGGCGGCGCCACGGTCGGGTACATCGAGATCGGCAACGAGGTCAGCGCGAGCACGCCGGCAAGCATGATGATGATCGCGATGACCCACGCGAAGATGGGGCGATCGATGAAGAAACGAGCCATTGCTTACTCCTTCGAGGCCGAAGCCCCGGCCGCCGGTGCGGTGGCGCCGGAGGAGGCGGGGGTGGCCGCGTCAGCGGCATCGGCATTGGCATTGGCGGTGTCGGCGGCTGCAGGCGCGGCGATGGCCGGCTGCGCCTGCTTCGCGTCGGCAACGTCCGCGGTCACTTCCACCGCGTCGCCCGGCTTGATCTTCTGCAGGCCGGCGGTCACCACGCGGTCGCCGGCGGCGAGGCCGTCCTCGACCAGCCAGGCGTCGCCGATGGTCTGGCTCACGCGCACCGGGCGCACGGACACCGTGCCGTCGTCGCCCACCACCATCGCCGTGGTGTTGCCCTTGGCGTCACGGCCGATGCCACGCTGGGGCACCAGGATCGCGTCGTTGCGCACGCCGGCGCCGACCACCGCGCGCACGTACATGCCGGGCAGCAGCACCTGGTCGGGGTTGGCGACCTCCACGCGCACCGAGAAGCTGCCGGTGCCAGGATCGACCGAGACTTCCGAGAACTTCAGCGTGCCGGGATGCGCGTAGGCCGTGCCGTCCTCGAGCAGGATGGTGACCGGCAGCGACGCGGTGCTTTCCAGCGTGCCGGCGGCCAGCGCCTTGCGCAGTTGCAGCAGCTCCGCGCTGGTCTGGGTGAGGTCGACGTGGATCGGATCGAGCTGCTGCACCGTGGCCAGCGGCGCGGCCTGGTTGGCGGTGACCAGCGCGCCCTGGGTAACGCTGGACTTGCCGATGCGGCCGCTGATCGGCGCGGTGATGCGCGCATGGCCGAGCGGGACGTTGGCGGCGTCGAGCGCGGCGCGCGCGGCACCGACATCGGCCTCGGCCTGCTTGAGCGCGGCCTGGGCGTTGTCGTTGTCCTGGCGGCTGACGGCATCGATCTTGACCAGCTCGGCGGTACGCCGCGCGGTCAGCTGGGCCGCGGTGCGCGTGGCCTCGGCGCGCGCCAGCTGCGCACGCGCGCTGTTGGCGGCGGCGCGATAGGTCGCGTCATCGAGCTGGTACAGCGGCTGGCCGGCTTCCACCAGGGCGCCTTCGGTGAACAGGCGCCTGGCGACCAGGCCATTGACCTGCGGCCGCACCTCGGCCACCAGCCACGCATGCGTGCGCCCCGGCAGCTCGCGGGTCAGGGTGACCTGCTGCGCGGCGAGGGTGGCAACGGTCACCGCCGGCCTGGGCGCCTGCTGCGGGTCCTGCCCACCACCGCAGGCGGCGAGCGCAAGGGCGAGTGCGGCGGAAAGGGGCATCAGGAGGTGGCGACGGCGGTGCTGGGACATGGGTCGGCTCGCTTGGCGTGCTGGAATGAGGGAAAGCCAGCGCCTGTTCCGCCTCGTTGGTACAGGGCGAAGGGCTGGTCTGAATGGGGACGGCGCAATATACAACCATTCATGGATGTATGTAAGTGGGCTACACTCTCATCTCGCACAGGAGCGTTCAGCCGCCATGGCCAGGAAAACCAAAGAGGAAGCGCTGGTCACGCGCGAGGGCATCCTCGACGCGGCCGAAGCGTGTTTCCGCGAGCACGGCATGTCGCGCACCAGCCTCGAGGCGATCGCGGTGCGCGCCGGAGTGACCCGCGGCGCGGTCTACTGGCACTTCAAGAACAAGACCGACGTGCTGGAGGCGGTGATCAGCCGCGTCACCGTGCCCTTCCTGCACGGGCTGGAGTACGCATCGCGCCCGGAGGGCTCGACGCCGCTGGCCGACCTCCGCGAAAAGCTGCGCGCCTCGTTTGCGGACGTGGTCGACAAGCCGCACGTGCGCAACGCCATCGAGGTCATCGAGCTGCGCTGCGAGATCAGCGCCGAGACCACCCAGGTCCACGACCTGCGCCAGGCCGGCTTCCGCAACACCCACGCGCGCATCAATGCCGCCTTCAAGCGCGCCGAGGACCTCGGCCAGCTGCGCGCCGGCATGAGCGCGCACGCCTGCGCGATGGCCCTGCACTTCATGATCTCGGGCGTGATGCGCGCCTACCTGGTGGATCCGGAGCACGTCGACCTGCAGCGCGACGGCATGGGCGCCGTGGACCTGGCACTCGGCGCGATGGCCACCGCCGCCGCGCGCCTGCCGCGCGACTGACCGCAGCTGCTTGCGGCCTCGCCGCGGTGGCCGGGAGGCCTTCGCGGCTTCGCCCCCGGATCCGCCTGGCGGCGGATGCCTCCTCTTTTACTTTCCCGCGAAGGCCTCCCGGCCACTTCGGGGCTCGGCGCTGACGGCAGGTACCGAAGAGCAATGCACCAGAACGCGGGTTGTGCTCTGGCGCCACCGCGTACTGCGCGGACCGGGTGCCAAGGCCCTTGAGGGCAAAGTCAAGGAGGAGGCGATGGCCGCAAGGCCATCGCCGGGGGACATGAGTCCTCAAGGGCCTTGGTACCCGGCGCCCAATCAGCGCCACGCCTTCACTCGACAGGAAAGGGACCAAAAAAAAGGCCCACCAGCGACGGTGGGCCTTTGTCTTGCAGCGGACCGGACTCAGAGCGCCGGGGTCACGCGCCAGATGGTGTTGGCCAGGTCGTCGGCGACGATCAGCGCGCCGCGCGGGTCGACGGTCACGCCGACCGGACGGCCACGGGTCTTGCCGTCTTCGCCGCGGAAGCCGTAAACGAAGTCCACCGGCGGACCCGACGGACGGCCGTTGCTGAAGGGCACGAAGATGACCTTGTAGCCGACCGGGTCGTTGCGGTTCCAGCTGCCGTGCTCACCCACGAAGGCACCTTCGGCGAAGCCGGCGCCCATCGTGGCGGTGGAGAAGTCCAGGCCCAGCGCGGCCACGTGCGAGCCGAGGCTGTAGTCCGGCGTGATCGCCGCGGCGACCTTTTCCGGGTCCTGCGGACGTACGCGCGGATCGACGTTCTGGCCCCAGTAGCTGTACGGCCAGCCGTAGAACCCACCCTCGCGCACCGAAGTCAGGAAGTCGGGCACGAGGTTCGGGCCAAGCTCGTCGCGCTCGTTCACCACCACCCAAAGCTGGCTGGTGGTCGGCTCGATGGCCAGCGCGGTGGGGTTGCGCAGGCCGGTCGCGTACGGCCGGTGCGCGCCGGTCTGCGCGTCGATTTCCCACACCAGCGCGCGGTCGGCTTCGGCCACCATGCCGCGCTCGGTGATGTTGCTGTTGGAGCCGATGCCGACGTACAGGAAACGCCCGTCGGCACTCGCCGTCAGCGACTTGGTCCAGTGATGGTTGATCGCCGAAGGCAGGTCCGCCACCTTGACCGGCGGCGCGCTCGCGCGCACCTGGCCGTCCTGGTAGTCGAACTTCACCAGCGCATCCTGGTTGGCGACAAACAGCGTGTTGCCGATCAGCGCGAGGCCGTACGGCGCGTTGAGTTCTTCGGCGAACACGCTGCGCTCGTAGTTGCCGTCACCATCGGGGTCGCGCAGCAGCGTCAGGCGGTTGCCGCTCTTCACCTTGGTATTGCCCTGCGCCTTGATGCGTCCGGCAATCACGTCCTTGGGCTTCAGCTTGCCGGCGTTGCCGCCGCGGCCCTCGGCTACCAGGATGTCGCCGTTGGGGAGCACCAGCGTCTGCCGCGGGATGTTGAGCTCGGTGGCGATCGCCTTGATCGCGTAGCCCTGCGGCACGCTCGGCACCAGGTCGCCCCACTCCGCCGGCTTCGCGATGACCATGTCGGGCATCAGGCCGCGTTCCTGCTTCGGAAGCTCGGGGTTGGCGCCGTACTGCGCAGGGTCCGGATCGCTGCCGCCGCCACAGGCGCCGAGCAGGGTGACGAGGCCGATGGCCGTGAACAGCTTCAGGTGCTTCATGCCCTGTCTCCCACGCGGATGGCGGAAAAACCGAGGTAGGCCGCGGCGCCCGCGAGCACGGTGGCGATCACCGAGAGCACCAGGCCGGTCGGCATCATGGCGAACGCGTCCCTGGCGTGGACCAGCGAGGCGATGAAGCCCACGACCCACGTGGCAAGCAGCAGCAACATGTAGACCAGCGGGCGCGTGCCGCGGTCACCGCGGAAGTAGTCGACCACGCTCCACAGCAGTGCGCAGGCCGCGAACACCAGCGCGCCGGCGAGCAGCCAGGACGCGAAGTTGCTCCACTGGATCTCGAACGTGCGGCCGTAGGCGATGTCGGTGACCATCGCGCCGAGGAACAGCGGGAAGGCCGCGGCAAGCAGGAACGCATGCAGCGGATGGATTGCGCGTTGATAACGACGCTCGGCAGCGACAGCCACGGCGTTTCTCCTTGAAGGTTGGGAAGCGCCGGCAGCTGACACGTGCGGGCGCGGATGAGCCCGGGAAGGGTAACAACCCGCGCGTACCCATGGCGCGACGGTACTGGAACAATGCGGACCGATTGCGCGGCCGGCCACGATTTCACAGCCGATTCAGACCGGCTGGCCGGTAATGGCCGTGTTCACTGCGATCCAACCGGCCGCCAGGCGCCCGGGGTTGCCGCTCCATCCACACGGCCCGTCCGTGCCGCTCCACCACGCAAGGCTGGAACTCAGCGTCGCCGAATCAGGTTTCGGCACAAGACGCTGCACACGTTCCAGGAACAGGGGCCATCCGCATACCGCCTTCGCACCGCATCCGCAGCCGCGGGTGCTGTGAGCGCCTGCGCCTTGCCAGCCTCCAGACGCCGCGCCCGAGCCGCGCAGCGCATCCCCCACCCCCCACCTCTCCAGCGACTGCCCGGAGCCACTTACGCGCACGTGGCCCGGCGGCCGACACCGCCAGGACGCACGCCATGAATCCACGAATGAAACTGTTGCCGCTGATGCTGCTCGCCATCAGCCACGGCGCCGTCGCGCAACAGCTCCCCGGTGCCGGCAGCCAGCTCCGCCAGCTGCCCACGCCACCGCCCGCGCAAGCGGCACAACCGCAGATCCGCATCGAGGATGGGATCGCGCCCGCCGCGGCAGCCGCCGACGCGCCCACCGTGCTGGTCGAGCGCCTGCAGGTCACCGGCGCCAGCGCCTGGCCCGCATCGGAACTGGTCGCGATCGCCGGGTTCGCGCCGGGCAGCAGGCTCACGCTTGCGCAGCTGCAGGCGATGGCCGCGCGCATCACCCGCCACTACCGCGACAACGGCTATTTCGTCGCGCGTGCCTGGCTGCCGGCGCAGGACATCACATCGAACACGGTGACCATCGCGGTCAGCGAGGGCGTGCTGGGCCAGGTCACCCTGCGCAACCAGAGCAACCTGGCCGACGACGTGGCGCACAGCCGCCTCGCGGGCCTCGCGCCCGGCGATGCGCTGACCATCGACCCGATCGAACAGCGCCTGCTGCTGCTTTCCGACATCCCCGGCGTGGTCGTGCAATCGACGATGGTGCCGGGCCAGGCGCCGGGCAGTTCCGACCTGGTGGTGGACATCACCCCCGGCCGCCGCGTCACCGGCAGCGTCGATGCCGACAACGCCGGCAACCCGTACACCGGTGAATACCGCCTCGGCGCCACGGTCAACCTCAACAACCCGCTGGGACGCGGCGACGTCGCCTCGCTGCGGCTGCTGACCTCGGGCTCGGGCCTGACGTATGGCCGCGGCGCGTACCAGATGCTGTTCGGCCGCGCGACCGCCGGCGTGGCCTACAGCCGCCTGGAGTACGAACTCGGCGAGCAGTACGACGGCCTCGGTGCGCACGGCACCGCCGACATCGCCAGCGTGTTCGGCTCCATCCCGCTGATCCGCTCGCGCGGGACCAATCTGTATGCCGGCCTGCAATACGATCACCGGCGCTTCGAGGACCGCATCGACCTGTTCGACGTGGTCACCGACAAGCGCGCACGCGTGGCCACGGCCAGCCTGTACGGCAACCACTACGACGGCTTCGGCGGCGGCGGTGCCAACGCTTTCCATCTCGCCCTGTCCTCGGGCGACCTGGACATCCAGACGCCGTCGGCGCGCGCGGTCGACGACGTCACGGCACGCGCCCACGGCGGCTACACCAGGCTTGCGTTCAATGTCTCGCGCCTGCAGCGCCTCACCGACCTCTGGTCGCTGTACGGCGCGCTCGGCGGCCAGGTCGCCTCGGGCAACCTCGACGCCTCCGAGAAGCTCGTGCTGGGCGGGATGGATGGCGTGCGCGCCTACCCGCAGGGCGAAGGCTTCGGTGACGAAGGCCTGCTCGCCAACCTCGAAGTGCGTCGCCTGCTGCCGGGCCTGAGCGGGCACGTGCCCGGCCAGGTGCACCTGCTCGGCTTCGTCGACGGCGGCCGCATCACCGTCGACAAGGACCCGTGGTTTGCCGGCGACAACACGCGCAGCCTGGGCGGTGCCGGCATCGGTGCCACCTGGGACGACCCGGGCAATTTCGCGGTCCGCAGCTACTACGCCCGCAAGCTCGGCGGCGAAGACGCGATCTCCGCCCCCGACAGGTCCGGGCGCTTCTGGATCCAGGCCATCAAGTACTTCTGAGCCGCCGCCCGTCCGCCGCCTGCCCACCCAAAATTTGAAGGATCAGCCATGCATCTTGCCCACGCTTCCATCCAGGCCCGGCGCGCCACACCCGCCCGCGCCCGTCGTCCCGTCACCGGCCGCGGCCTCGGTGCCATGAGCCTGCACGCACTCTCGGGTGCGGTGCTGCTGGCGCTCGCCGCGTCGGCCCATGCGGCGCCTCCGTCCGGTGGCGTGGTGACCACCGGCGCGGCCAACATCGACCAGCAGGGCGGCAACATGGTCATCACCCAGACCACCCGCAACGTCTCCATCAACTGGCAGGACTTCGGCATCGCCGCGGGTGAGTCGGTGCAGTTCGTGCAACCGGGCGTCGACTCCATCGCGCTCAACCGCGTGCTGGGCTCCGATCCCTCGGTGATCCTCGGCAACCTGTCGTCCAACGGCCGGGTGTTCCTGCTCAACCCGAACGGCATCCTGTTCGGCCAGGGCGCGTCGGTGAACGTCGGCGGCCTGGTGGCCACCACCATGCGCCTCAGCGATGCCGACTTCCAGGCCGGCAACCACGCCTTCAGCAATGCCGGCGCCGGCGCGGTGGTCAACCAGGGCAGCATCACCGCGCACGACGGCGGGCATGTGGCGCTGATGGGCCAGCGGGTCAGCAACGACGGCGTGATCGTCGCCCGGCTCGGCACGGTGGCACTGGCCGCGGGCGAGGCCGTCACCCTGGACGTCGCCGGTGACGGGCTGTTGAACGTCGCGGTGTCGACCGGCGCGGTCAACGCGCTCGCCGAGAACGGCGGCATGATCCGTGCCGACGGCGGCCGCGTGCTGATGACGGCGCAGGCCGCAGGCAACCTGCTGCACACCACGGTCAACAACACCGGCATCATCCAGGCGCAGTCCATCGGCAACCGCGGCGGCACCATCGTGCTGCTCGGCGACATGCAGTCCGGCACGGTGAACCTCGGCGGCACGCTGGACGCCAGCGCGCCCGGCGGCGGCAACGGTGGCTTCATCGAGACTTCGGCCGCGACCGTCAACGTCGACGGCGGCGTGCGCGTGACCACCGCCGCCCCGCTCGGCCAGACCGGCCGCTGGCTGATCGATCCGCAGGACTTCACCATCGGCAGCGCGCCCGGCGACAACATCGCCGGCTCCACGCTGTCGGCCCAGCTGGTGACCACCAACGTCGAAATCAGCACCGTCGGCGGCGGCACGGGCAACGGTGACATCTTCGTCAACGACGCGGTCAGCTGGACGGCGAGCGGCGCACCCACAACGCTCACCCTCACCGCCAACCGCAACGTCGACATCAATGCGGCCATCACTGCCACCAACGGCAACCTCGCCGTGTGCTGCGGCCAGGACGTCAACGTCAATGCCGCCATCACCACCACCAACGGCAGCGTGCTGCTGGCCGCCGGGCGCGACGTCAACCAGTTCGCCGACATCACCGTGACCGACGGCAACCTGATGATGTGCGCGGCCAACGACGTCAACGTGGCGGGTGCGATCACCCTCACCCGCGGCACGGACGACCCCACGCGCAGCCTCGGCCTGGCGCGCGGCCTCACGCTCAGCGCCGACACCGACGGCACCGGCCCCGGCATCGAGGGCGGCACGGTGGTGTTCGATTCGCTGGCGCCGCCGGCCACGGTGACCGCCGCCCCGGTTGCGATCTACTACAACCCGGTGTCCTACACCGCGCCCACCGACTACTCCACCAGGTTCACCCTCACCGAAGGCGCCGCGCTGCGGCAGTACATGCTGGTGTTCGCCACCGGCGGCGACCGGCCCTACGACGGCACCACGGCCACCACGCTCACAGGCCTGAAAGGCAATCCCGATGGCGTGATCCTGGTGGCCGGCCCGGACGCCGCCGCAGACTTCGACAGCCCGGAAGAAGGCACCGGCGGCATCACCTATAGCGGCTACACGCTCGGCGGCCCGAATGCCGGCGCGTACGCGCTGGCCGTGAACTGCTGCGGCACGGTGGCGGCGCACACCACGGGCACCATCACGCCCGCGCCCACCACGCCGCCGCCGACCACGCCGCCACCCACCACTCCGCCGCCGACCACGCCACCGCCCACCACGCCGCCGCCGACGGCGCCGCCCCCGACCACGCCACCGCCGACGGTTCCGCCACCGGGCACCCCGCTGGTGCCGCCGCCGACGCGTGAGCCGATCTTTGCGCCCACCCCGCGCCCGCGCCTGCCGCTGGCGCCGCCGGACAACCCGACGCCGGGCGTCACCGACGAACAGCCCACGCAGACCCTGGTGGAGACGCCGCCGGTCGAGGTGCCCGTGTACGTGGCGCCGGTGCGCGTGCCCAAGCCGTACCGCAACTAGCCATGGCGGATCCGGAACGTCCGCGCGTGCCAACGGCGACGCGCATCGCGATGCATGCAGGGGCCCGCCTGGCGGGCGCCTGCATGCTGCTGGTGGCGTTGCCGGGCGCTGCCTGGGCGAGCGGCAGCGCGCCGCGGGTTGCCAATTTCAAGGACGCGAGCGCGTCGGCGGAAACCCGGCATGTCGCGCACTGGGCCCTGCATTCCGGCGACAACGCCGGCATGCCGTACATGGTGGTCGACAAGGCCGCGGCCCGGGTGTTCGTGTTCGATCGCGAGGGCCAACTGCAGGGCCATGGACCGGCCCTGCTTGGCATGGAGCGCGGCGACGGCACCGCCGCCGGCCTGGGCGAGCGCAAGCTCTCGGCCGTCACGCCGCAGGAGCGCACGACACCTGCGGGCCGTTTCGTCGCCTCACTGGCGCCGGACCTGAAGGGCCAGGAGATCCTGTGGATCGACTACGACTCCGCGCTCGCGCTGCACCGTGTCGCAAAGGGCACGCCAGCGGAGCGACGCGCCGAGCGGCTGCGGAGCGAAAGTCCCGATGACAACCGCATCTCCTACGGCTGCATCAACGTGGCGGTGGCCTTCTACGAAGGCGTGGTGAGTCCCGCTTTCAGCCACAGCAACGGCGTGGTCTACATCCTTCCGGAAACCCGCGCGGCGCGCGAGGTGTTTGGTTCGTACGACGTGGATGCGGCGATGTAACAAAACCGTTGCTTCACCGTCCCCGACGCGTCACCGGGGTGGGACATGCTGTGAGCGATCACACGTGATCGGCAGCATGCGTGGCGTCAGCGCCGCGCCCACCACAACCGTCTCGCAATCGGATCACGTCCAGGGACGGGCGCGGCCTCGGGGAAGTCATGCACAACAGTACCAAGTACCTTTCGGCCTGCATCCTGCTGGCCGCCACCGCCGGCTGCGCGTCGCTGCCGGCGGATCCGGCCGCGCTGTTCGACAACGGCGACCGGCGCTGGCTGGCCGGCGACCATCACATCCACAGTGAATTCAGCGCCGACTACGTCGAGGGCACCGAGCCCGGCGTGGCGCCGACCCCGGTGTTCGGTGCCGACGGCCGCTATTCCATCACCACCAATGCACTCAAGGCGCGCGAACACGGCCTGGGCTGGATGGTGTCGACCGACCACGGTGGCCCGCAGCACGCCAAGATCAATCACGACCACGCCTGGCCGGCGCTGCAGCAGGCGCGTCGCGAGGTGCCCGAGGTGGTGCAGTTCTTCGGCATGGAATTCGACACACCCGGCGGCGACCACAGCAGCCTGATCATGCCGCACACCCACGACGAGCGTGCGCACCTGCATGTGATCGAGTCGCGCTGGTCGCAGCGCGATGCGTGGCCACGCGATCCCGCGCGCGATGCCGAGCCGAAGATACTCGAAGCACTGCGGCACATGGGCCAACTCGACGCGCCGCCGGTGCTCATCGCCAACCATCCATCGCGTTCGGCGACCGCGGTGGGCGTGTACGGCAAGTACGCACCGGCGGAGTTCCGCGACTGGAACGACACCGCGCCGCACGTCGCGGTCGGCATGGAAGGCGCGCCGGGGCACCAGGCGGCCACATCAACCCCGACGGCGGCAACGATCCGGCCGGCGCCCGCGGCGGCTACAAGAACGCACCCACGATGGGCGGCTTCGACCAGATGACCGCGCGCCTCGGCGGTTTCTGGGACTCCATGCTCGGCGAAGGCCGGCGCTGGTGGGTCACCTCCACGTCGGACGCGCATCGCCACTGGCGCGAGGGCGGCAGCGACTTCTGGCCCGGCGAATACTCCAAGACCTACGTGCTGGCCGAGCACCGCCACGACGACATTCTCGACGGCATCCGCAATGGCCGCGTGTTCGTCACCACCGGCGACCTCATATCGGAGCTGGACGTGGTCGTGCAAGCCGGCGACGACAGCAGCGCGCTCGCGCGCATCGGCGGCAGGCTGCATGCGCATGCCGGCAGCGACGTCCGCGTCGCCATCCGCGTGCGCGACCCGGCCGGCAGCAACCACGGCGGCCATTCGCCGGAAGTCGCGCGCATCGACCTGATCGTCGGTGCGGTCAGCGGGGCGGTCTCCGACCGCACCAGTGACGCCAACCCCACCACCCGCGTCGAGCGTCGCTTCGCTGCCGCCGACTGGAAGCGTGACGGCGAGTACCTGACGATGACCCACACCCTGCGCGACGTCGCCACCTCCAGCTACCTGCGCGTGCGCGGCACCGGCACCGGCGAACTCGAGCCGTCCGCAGATCCACGGGGCGAAGACCCGTGGACCGACCTGTGGTTCTACAGCAACCCGGTGTTCATCGAAGTCCACTGAGCCGCACCGGCCGCGCCACGCGCCGCCACCCCACCACCTCCGCACATCCGTGCATGCCGCGCCGGTCGCCTCGACCGGCAGGGCTGCGCACATCTTCACTCCAGGGAAAACCACGATGTCCAGGATCTCCACGCTTGCCACGGCGCTTGCGCTCGCCCTCACCATGCAGGCCCAGGCCCATGCCCAGACGGCCGCCACGCCCGCGGCCGACCAGGGCGCTGCTGCACGCCCCGACACCGGCACCATCAGCGGCGTGGTGTCCGACGCCGGCCGCGGCGGTTACCTCGCCGGCGCCGAAGTGCGCATCAGCGGCCTCAACGTGGTGGCGGTGAGCGCGTCCGACGGCAGCTTCACCCTGCACCGCGTCCCCGCCGGTCGCCACGAACTCACCGTCAGCTACATCGGTCGCCCGGACCGCCAGCAGGCCGTCGACGTCACCGGCGGGCAGACGACCCAGGCCGCCGTGGCCGTCGGCATGGGCAACGACGCGACCACGCTGGACGAGATCGTGGTGCGCGCCGCGCCGATCGCCGAATCCGAGTACGCCGCCCTGCAGGCGCAGCGCGCCTCGGTGTCGCTGGTCAACGTGATCGCCGCCGACTCGATCGGCCGCTTCCCCGACCAGAACGTGGCGGCCTCGCTCAGCCGCCTGCCCGGCATCGCGGTCGAGCGCGACCAGGGCCAGGAGCGCTACGTGAACCTGCGCGGCGCGCCGGCGCGCTGGACCACCATCGCGTTCGACGGCGTCAACGTGATCAGCCCGGGCGGCCGCACCGCGCGCCTGGACACCATTCCCTCGGCGATCGCGTCGCAGGTCGTGGCGCGCAAGGCGATCACCGCGGCCATGCCCAGCGAAACCCTGGCCGGCAACATCGACATCATCACCCGCAGCCCCTTCGACTACGAAGGGCTGAAGTTCGGCGCCGATGCCGGCATCGGCTACAACGACCTGGGCGGCGGCAAGCAGCAGAACTGGGGCGCCTTCATCTCCAACAAGTTCGCCGACGACCGCTGGGGCGCGTTGCTGTCGGTTTCGAAGTATTCGCGCGACATGGTCACCGACAACTTCGAGTCCGACCCCGAGGTCGCCAGCGAGGACCGCGAGCCTGGCGGCAGCGAGCGCGTCTGGTTCGACGCCCACCAGAACAAGCTGTACCGCCTGACCCGCGAGAACGAATCGGTCAGCGGCCGCCTGGAGTTCCGCCCCAGCGACGACCACCGCTTCTTCCTGAGCTCGATCTACACCGAGTTCAGCGACCACGAACTGCGCAACGCCATGGAGTTCGACCTCGATGCGAACGCGGTGCGCACCAGCGACACGCGCCCGCAGTCCGAGGCGCAGCGCACCGGCTATGCCGACGTGCGCACCGGCAACACGCCGTGGCTCGGCACCGTGCACGGCGTGGAGATGGACAGCACGCTCAACATTGGCAACACCGTGCAGAGCATCTTCACCACCACCCTCGGCGGCGACCAGGACTTCGACGCCTGGCGTGCCAGCTGGCGCCTGAATTACACGGAGGCCGAGCAGGAATCGGGTCCATCGTTCAACTCCACCTGGGTCAGCCCGTCCGAGCGCACCCTGCGCCCGACCGTGGACTACGACTTCACAAACCGCGAACTGCACCGCGTGACCCTGTGGGAGACCATCCGCAACGCGGACGGTTCGTTCTCCAAGGGCGACCTGAAGCGTTCGCTGGACTCGCACGACTACAACTTCGTCAACCTGCGTAGCAACACCGGCCTGGCGGTAACCGACGCCTACAGCGCCCGCATGGACCTGTTCCGTGACACCACGCTGTTCGGGCGCCCGACCGAGCTGCAGTTCGGCATGCAGTACGACGACCGCAGCAAGGAGAACAACCAGGCGCGCTTCGAAGTCACCGCCGCGCAGCTGGCCGCGATGGGCATCGCCCAGCCGACCATGGCCGACTTCGCCTCCGACAAGCCCTACCAGGGCGCGTTGCCGCTGGGCTACAGCTTCCGCTACCACGACGAAGGCAAGGCCTGGGGCCTGCTCGACGGGCTGCGCGCGCAGGGTGCCGGCGGGATGGTGGGCAGCGTGGCGTTCGACGAATGGTACGAAGTCTCGGAGAAGATCGGCGCGGTCTACGGCATGGCCACCACGCGCTTCGACTGGGGCAACATGGTCGCCGGCGTGCGCGGCGAGTACACCCGCAACGCCTCCTCGGCGTACGCTGGAGACGACAACGGCTACGAGCGGATCACCGTCAGCGAGAGCGGCGTGGAGTTCTTCCCCAGCGTGCACATCAACTGGGACCTCAACGACGAGATGAAGCTGCGCTTCTCGGCCAACACCGGCGCCGCACGCCCGGACTACACCGACCTGCGGCCGAACTTCGCCATCAACGACGAGGAGGGCGAGATCGACGGCGGCAATCCGTATGCCGACACCGAGAAGTCGGTCGGCGTGGATGCCTACTTCGAGTGGTACATGCGGCCGCAGGGCTTCTTCTCGGCCGGCGTGTACTACAAGAACCTGCGCGACGTGCTGTTCGACGTTGAGATCCCGCGCTTCGGCCAGAACGTGCTGGACCGCCCGGGCTTCGACCGCTCCGAGTACACCTACTTCACACTGGCCAATGGCGGCGACGGCTACATCCGCGGCCTGGAACTGGCGTACTCGCAGAAGTTCGGCCCGCTGGCCGAGCGCTTCGACCTGCCGCTGTGGGTCGGTGACTTCGGCATCAGCGCCAACGTGACCTTCAACGACAGCGAAGCGACCACGCCGGATGGCCGCGACGTGTCGCTGCCGGGCGCGTCCGACCTGATCTACAACACCTCGCTGTACTACGAAGCCAACGGCCTGTCGGCGCGCCTGAGCTGGCAGTACCGCGACGCGTGGGTGGACAGCATCGGCAGCGGCGACATCCTGGGCGATGCGTACTGGGACGAGGTCAGCCGCCTCGACTTCTCGCTGCGCTACGCGTTCAACGACAACGTCGAGATGTACTTCGACGCCAACAACCTGCTTGACGAAGCGGGCATCCGCTACCAGGGCGACCGCCAGCGCACCACCGAGTTCGAGCAGTTCGGTGCGCGTTACATGGTCGGCGTACGCCTCAACTTCTGATCGGATCGTCCCCTGGCCGGTCCTGGTGGCGCCCGCCACCCGGGCCGGCCTCGCCCGTGGCCAGCATCCGCCGACCATGGCGCGTGACATGCGCATGGATGTCGTTGCGCGCGCGCTTGCCCTGCTTGCGCGCGAACCGGGCCAGTGCGCGCCGGTCGTCCGCGGCGAACGGCGAGTCGCGGCCGCAATGCATCGCCAGCAGCGTCAGGTCCTGCGCATTGCCGAGCAGCCGGGCGAGTTTTTTCGAGTGCCGATCGATCGGCTGGCTGGCGCTGCCCAAGGCGTGCAGCTGCTGCCCCAGCCGCCGCACGCGACGTCGCCACCGGTGCCAGCGTTCATCACCGCCACCCTTGATCGCGCTGCGGCCCGCCTTGGCCGCACGTTGCGTGGAGTATTCCAGTCCGTCCTCGACCTGGCGGGCGGTCAGGCTGGCCCAGTCCAGTGCGTCGATGCGCTGCCCGAGCGCGACCAGTCGCTCGCTACGGCCGCGCAGTTCGGGGTCCGTGCGCAGGTGGCCGCGCAGCACCGTCACCCGCCGCGCGACCGCGGCACGACGCACCGATGCCAGCAAGGCCAAAGTTTTCGCCCCATCCTCGTGCCGTGCCAGGCGCTCGAGCACTTCCACCAGCGCCTGCGCGTCGCGCAGCGCTGACAGGGACACGTTGACTTCACGGATCGCTGCATCTACCAGGGCCAGGTCCGGGCCGAGCGCGTCGCCGGCCAGGGCCAGCGTGGCGCGCACGCGCCGCAGGGACTTGCGTGCCTGGTGCACGCCGCGGTGCCGGCGCCGCCCGGACCAGGCGAGGCAGTCGATGGCGCGCTCGAGCTGCGCCGAGACATACGCCTTGAGCACTTCATGGACCCGGGGCTCCATGGCGCCGAGCCTAGCGCGGCGCGGCAGCGCGGGCCACTGTCCGCGCCGCCATCGCAATGACATGTCCGGCCGCTACCGTGTCGGCTTGAATCACGATGTCCTGCAGGTCCATGCCATGCCGAGCCGCCGCCGCGTTGCCCTGACCACCCTGATGCTGGCCATGTCGGCCGCGTTGAATGCCAGCGCGCAACCCGGGCCGGGGCCATCGGCAAACATCGTCGGGCACGCGCCCTCGACCACGGACAGTGCCGCCAGCTGCCACCACCGTGCGTTCCGCGTGCGCGCCGATTTCGAGGCCGCACTCAACGCCGACACGGGCTGGGCCGGCGCGCTCGACGAACGCGCAACCGTCACCGCCGACCAGCCGTTCCGTCTGCGCATCGAGCTGGAAACCGGATCGGACCTGGCCCGCAGGTTCTGGCTGCAGTACCGGCGCAACGACGGCGCGTGGACCGACATCGAGGCCGCCGATGTGCCCTACCCGTTGCTGACCCCGCCGGTGAGCGTGGTGGTCAACGAGGAGTACGCGCACGGCGATCGCAGCGAAGACCTCCTGCCCGGCTCGCGCGCCGCCTTCGGTGGCGGTGCCGGCGTGGTGCACGAGGCCACGACGCCACCCTTCACCGGCGCCGGCGTGCAGTCCGAATGGGAATGGCCGCTGGTGATCCGCCGCTACGCCGACGGCGCGGCGAGCAACGACACCGGCGACCGCTTCCAGTTCCGCATGGTCGACACCCGTGGCGCATGCGAGGCCGACGTGGCACCCGCGGTCACCCTGCAGGTGCCGGCGTTCCACCTCGGCGGCACGTTCGTGGAGACGCCTGGTCCCATCGGCCCGTGGCAGGCGTTCAACGGCGACCTGTACTTCGTCATCGAACCCGCCGAAACCACCAACGTGCTGATGATGGTGAAGTCCAGCGACGGCGGCCGCAGCTGGCGCGAGGTGGACGGCGCGCACCGGCCGGCCACCGACGACCTCGAAGGCTTCGCCACCGCGTTCGCCGCCGACACCGTGCACATGCTCCACCAGACCGCGCAGGTCTGGCACCACGCGTTCCGCACCTCCGACCACCCCACGCATCCCGATACCTGGGCCGTCCGCGACGAACCGGTGGCCGCGCCTGGCAAGCCACCCACCCAGGTCGCCGCGCTGGCCAGCCGGTCCGATGGCAGCCTGGTGGGGGTGTATGGCGGACCGCAGCGGATCCACTACCGGATCCGCACGCGCGACGGCCAGTGGGGCGCGGAAACGGTCATCGATGCCGACACGGCGCGCGGCCTGTCCGGGCCGATGCTGGCCACCGGCAAGCACGACGTGGTGCACCTGGCCTACACCGGCAACGACGGCACCGCCTGGTACCGCCGCATCGCCGCGGATGGTCAACTCAGCCCGCGGCAACAGCTCGCCGACAACCTGGACACGGGCGAGGGCGACGTGGGATCGATCCTGCCGCTGGTGTACTTGCCGGACACCGACAGCGTTGCGGTGCTGTACCGCACGGCGAGCGGCCACCTCTGGGAACGGCGCATCGACGCCCGCGCGCGCATCGGCAAGGCCACGCGCGTCAGCGAACGGCGCGTGGTGCAGAACGCGGTCGATTCCGACCAGACCGGCGCGGACGCGATCGCGCTGGACGGCAAGGTCCAAGTGCTCTTCATCGAGCAGGGAACGGGCAGCATCTTCCATGCCGCGAGTACCGCTGCTGGCCAGTGGCAGCCGGCCGGACTGCAGGTCGGCGACGTCAACGCGCAGTGGGTGCGCGGCCGACCGGTCCGCAACGCCGACGGACGTCAGGTGTATGGCTTCGTGTACGACGCGGGCTCGAATGGCGGCTCGGGGATGAATCGTTACGGCGAAGTGGATCCTGCGCGCTGAATAGCCCCGAGAGGCGAGCGCGGCCGCGCCAGGCGGTGCGCCGGTGCCGGGCCGCGGTGGTAAAATCGCGGTCGACAAGGCCTGTACCTTCCTTCCAGGAGTACGCCATGGCGACGCTGCATTCCGGCACCCTGCCCTCGCATCCGGGCCACGCTGCCCAACACCTCCCGCTTGCCGAACCCCTGCGCTGGCTTGCGCGCGGCTTCCGTGATTTCCGGCGCGCACCTGCCCTGGGCATCGCCTACGGACTGATGGTGGCGGTGATGGGTTGGCTGGTGTTCGCACTGGGCAACCACCCTTATTTCATTGCCGCGGCAGTGTCCGGCTTCCTCCTGCTCGGGCCGATCGTGGGCGCGGGATTGATCGAAGCCTCGCGCGCCATGGAGGCCGGCGACAGGCCCACCTTCGACACCTCGCTGCGCGCACTGAGCCGCAACCGCTCCGCGCTGGAGCACTTCGCCATCACCCTGCTGGCGATTGCGGCCGTCTGGCTGCTGGTCTCCACCTGGCTGCTGACCGCGACCATGGGCCCGGTGGCTCCCGCCGTCGAACAGACGCTGTGGGACAACACCCTGCAGATGATGTCGTCCGGCCAATGGTTCGCCTGGGCCGTGATGGGCGGCGTGCTGGCGGTGCTGAGCTTCGCCATCTCGGTGATCGCCGTGCCGCTGATGCTCGACAGGCACCTGAGCGCCGGTGACGCGATGCGCGGCAGCCTGCATGCGGTGGCGCGGCACCCGGTGGCGAGCGCCGCATGGGCGCTGCTGATCGTGGTGCTCACCGCGATCGGCATCGCAACCGCATTGCTCGGCCTGGTGGTGATCTACCCGGTGCTGGGGCATGCGAGTTGGCATGCGTATCGGGCGCTGCGAGACTAGCTGCACACACTCGCCCGGGGGGAGCGAATGCAGGTATCACAGGAGACGACGGGGCTGAAGCAGCGCCGCCGGGATCG
Organism: Luteimonas sp. MC1825; assembly: GCF_014764385.1. Lineage (NCBI taxonomy): Bacteria > Pseudomonadati > Pseudomonadota > Gammaproteobacteria > Lysobacterales > Lysobacteraceae > Luteimonas > Luteimonas sp. MC1825. Next base: position 2,612,537 of record NZ_CP061714.1, read on the forward strand.
CATCGCCGGGAGTCTTGTCGGCCTGCTCGTTGGCGATGCGCTGGGCGTGCCCTACGAGTTTCATCCGCCTCAGGCATTGCCGCCGGTGGAGCTGATCGAGTTCGATCCGCCCGTGGGATTCCGTCGTGCACACGCACGCATCGCACCCGGTAGCTGGAGCGACGATGGCGCGCAGGCGCTGGTGCTTGCCTACAGCCTGTTCGAATGCGGCGGGCTGGACCTCGACCATTTCGCGGAAGGCCTGCTGCGCTGGCGCGACGAGGGTTACTGCGCTGTCGATGGCGATGTCTTCGACATCGGCATCCAGACCAGCCGTGCGCTCGATCGGCTTGGCGCAGGCGTGCCGCCCGAGTCGGCAGGACCTGCCGGCGAGCGTGACAACGGCAATGGCTCGCTGATGCGGGTGTTGCCGATCGCGCTCTGGCACACAGGACCGGACGACGAGTTGTGCCGCCTTGCGATGCGGCAGTCGCTGCCGACCCATGGACACGCCCGCTCGCAGATCGCGTGTGCGCTGTACTGCCTGTGGGTGCGGCGCACGCTTGCCGATTTGGATGATGCGTGGGACGAGGCGGTGGCCACGCTTCGCGGGTTGGCGGCGTTACTCGCGATGCCGCCGCCAGAAGTCGAGCTCGTGCTCGATCCAGTGCATGGCACGCGGTGCAACGGCACGGGCTACGTCGTTGATTCGTTGTGGTCGGCGAGGGCGGCGGTCATCGGGACGGATGATTTTGAAAGCTGCGTGCGCCGGGCGGTGGCGTTCGGCAATGACACCGATACCACCGCGGCGATCGCGGGTGGCGTGGCGGGCGCGCGGTATGGGTTTGCGGGCATACCCCGGCGATGGTGGCGCGGGTTGCGGGGGCGGGATGACCTCGGGGTGTTTCTCGACGTCCCGATCCATTAGGGGATTTCTCGGCGCGAGCGCACCGGCACAGCTTTCCACGCGGCGGCCAGGAGTGCCCCTCGCTCACTCCACCCCCTCAAATACGTACTCATGCTGTCCATCGCGCACCACCAGCTTGCGCACCCCATCCGCGTCCGCGCGCGTGAACAGGAACCCGATCGCCACGGGATCGATCGTCATGAATGCCAGGCTGCCATCGGGCTGCGGCATCGTCGTCACTTCCGACTGGAACGCACCCACGTCGAACCAGGCCTTGCCGTCCTTGCGCGTGACAACGAGGTCACCCAGCGCGGCATTGCGATAGCGCGGTGCCAGTGCGGCGAGCGCGTCCGCGTCCGCCGGCACCTGCAGCAGCTTGACGAACGCCGCGAAGCCTTCTCGGCTGGCCTTGGCGTTGGCCTCGGCGACGGCTTCGGCCTGCGGTTCGCCGTCGAACATCAGCTCCATCAGGCGGCGCTTGAGCGGGCCGCGCAGGTGCACGCCCTCGTCGGCGTTGGTGAGGATCACCGCGCCCACCTTCTGCTCGGGCCACCACATCATGTTGGAGTGGAAGCCGCCCATGTCGCCGCCGTGGTCGACCACGGTCACGCCGTCGCTGCGGTCCACCGCCAGCGCCATGGCGTAATGGCGGTCCACGCCGGTGGCGATCTGCGGTTCGCGGCGCTCGAGCAGCGCGGCCTCGCCGATGTAGCGGCTGCCGTCGGGCAAGGTGCCGTGGTCGATTTCCATCTGCACGTACTTCAGCAGGTCGTTGACCGTGCCCCACGCGGCGCCCGCCGGGCGCGATGCGCGCACGGTCTCGTTGAGGCCCATGCCCATCACCTCGACCTGGCGGCGGATGTCGTAGCCGTGCGGCGCGGCGAAGTCACCGGTCTGCGCTGCCGAGTAGTCGAAGGTGGTGTTGCGCATGCCGAGCGGATCGAACACCAGCTCCTGCATGGCCTGGTCGTAGCCCGCGCCGAGCTCGCTGCCGGGATGCGCGACCTGGCCGCCGATGTAGCCCGCAGCCGCGGCCATCGGGTTGGAGTACTGGAACAGCTCGCCGAATCCGCTGGTCGGCTGCATGGTGCCGAGCGTGGTCATGACCGTTTGCGGGGTCTGCTTCTCTCCTTCGAACAGCCATTCGAAGTCCTGGCGCGGCACGCCGGTGCAGGCGCAGATCAGGTGCTTCACCAGCACCTGGTCGGTGGTGGCGTCATCGCCGAGGCGGAACGCCGGGTAGATGTCGCGCGCCTTCGCATTCCAGTCCAGCTTGCCGGCATCCACAAGCTTGGCCAGCATCAGCGTGGTCAGCGCCTTGGTGTTGGAGGCGATCATGAAGCGCGTGTCACCGGTGACAGGCGCCGGCTTGCCAAGCTCGCGCACGCCAAAGCCCTGAGACAGCACCACCTCGCCGTCCTGCACGATTCCGACGGCCACGCCAGGCACGTCGAAATCCTTGCGCATGCGTTCCACGAAGTCCGCCACCTGCCGAAGGCGGGCGGCATCGAGCTTGTGCGCGGTGCGGCCGGCGAAGGACTCGCGGGTGTAACCCGCCGGCTGCAGGCGCTGGTAGATCTTGCCGAGCTGGGAGCCGCGCTTCTCGGCGATGGCCTGGTCGACGTCCGCCAGCACCACGGTCCATGCGTCGCCGCGCCGGTAGGCGGCGCCGCTGACCACGCGCTTGGCGTTGGCGGCGACGTCGTAATCGTAGAACCGGCGATGCTCCCAGCCGTCGCGCGGCGCGGCATCGGTGGCGACGAGGAACTTCGGCGTCATTCCGGCGATGGCCCAGGCTTCCGCGATCGCCGCATCCGCGGTGTCCGCAGCGGCATCGACGATCACAATGCGCGAGCCATCGGCTTCCGGCGGGGTCACGAACACCGCGGTGCCCTGCACGCGCTGCGCCCAGCCACCTGGCAGCACGAAGGTGGTGCCACGCGGGGTGGCCGAGGGCGACTCGGACGAGGCCTCTGCGCCGGCTGCGGGCGTGGTTGCGGGCCCGGACGTGGCTCCGTCTGCTGCGTGCCCCATGTTGCTTGCAACGATGACAGCCAGTGCGACGGCCAGCGCCGCCCGCTTCGACTCGATGCGCATTCCCGCTCTCCCCGTTGATGGCCGGGCGAGCTTGCGCCCAAATGGGCGCGGCGACAATTCGCCGTGCGCCGGACCTGCGCCAGCCGGGCGCGCGGCCGTGCTCGCGGCTCACATGGGCGGTTCGATGATTTCCCCAAGGCGCTCGGCAGGCACCGCATAGCCGGCGTCATCGGCGCTGGCCCGCAGGTCGCGCAAGGCAGCGCGCACCGGTCCAAGCTCGGCTTCGGCTGCCTGTGCCTCGATCTCCATCGAACTGGCGTTGAACCAGTCCCAGAACGCGGCGAACGTCTTCCCGTGCCAGTGCTCGTGGCGTAGTCCGCGATCGAGTCCGGCCAACGCCCGGCTCAGTTCGTGTCGCATTACGCAGCCTCCCGATGCTCGTAGAACGGATGCTGGCGATCATCGAAGATCGCATACAGCGCCTGCAGGTTGGCCGGATCCGGGTTCAACCACGCATCGATGTGCTCGGGCCTGATGTTGATGACGGTGCGGTCGTGGCCCGCGGCGACCACTTCGGGCTCCGGGTCATCGGTGATCGCGGCGAATGAATCAAGGTCCGGCTCGACGCCGGCGGGATCGGTCCAGTGCGACCACAGGCAGGCGATCAGCATCGGCTCGCCGGTGCGCGGGGTGAAGGCCAGCACCTGGTTGCGGCCGTCGGGCGCTGCGACGTTCTCGTAGAACACGTCGGCCACCATCAGCGCGTGGTGGCGGCCGAACTGCGGTTTCCAGAAGCCCTCCAAGCTGTCGCGGCGCGCGTTGTACGTGCCCGGGAACTTGCGGTCGTAGAAGGCCGGCTTTCCCGCGGGCCGGCACTGGTAGCGCATCGGGCGCATCACCCGCTTGCCACCCTCGCTGACCAGCACATGCGTGTAGTGGCCGGGGTAGATGCGCGCGTCATCGGGCTTCGGCTCGCTGCGTTTCAGCGCGTCGATGCGGCCCCTGATCTGTTCGACCTTGGCCATGCCGATGCGCATGTCTTCCTGTGCCTTCTTCGTCACCTTGGCCTGCAGGCTGCGCTCGCCATCGGCCACGCGCTTGCGCTGCTTGAACAGTTCCTGTTCCAGCGCGGACATCTCGCGCGCATCCCATTGGCGGATGAGGTCCGCGACTTCAGGCGGGCCGTCGCGCAGGAAGCCGATCTCCAGCGCGCGCGCCACTTTCGGCCGCTTCGCGCCGGCGTCGCCCTTGTCCGTCCAGTACAGGCGCACGTAATCCTTGAGCTCCATCGTGGCGCCGGTCTGGCGCAGGAACTTCCTGTGCTCGGCGCGGACCTGGGCTGAATAGCACATGGCATCACCTGCGGGCTTGCGAGTGGTGGCCCACCATCAATCGAATTAATCGCACAACCTGTTGATCATCAATACATTTCGCTATTTCATGATCTGGCGCGACTCACAACCTGACTCACTTTTGGCGCGGCTAGGAACGGATCAGTCCGGCCTGAATCGGAATTCCAGCGGTAGCCAGGCGCCCGGCCCAGCATGCCCACGTAGACTGTCGGATCCAGCCACAGCGCGCTAGCAACAGTGTCACTCCACGACATCATCCTGAGTCCCAGCGAACAAGATTTTCAGCCCTTGGCAGAGTGGGCAAGACGGCTCGCCATACCCGCGAGGACGCTACTCCATCACGGGGCCTCGGGTGCTCTCCGACTGTTCACCTTGCCACCTCGTGAAGCGCACTTCTACTCTGTCCACGAGGATTTCATCGGCAACCGGGCTGTCCCACTGCCGTACGAAGCTCAACCCATCTCTATGCCGGAATCGGGCGTAATGGGTCTGGTTCTGGCAGCCGACGACTGTGCCAAGCTCGCGGCTGGCCTAGGGGTGGAGCAGGCCTTCTTCAAAGCCGTCATTTACAAGCAGATGATCGGAGGAGAGCTGTTATCGCCGACTCGGGGGCGATTCGGCAGCAGCCTCCGGCCGGATGGATGGCACATCTCGGCTTACAAAAAGATCACCTCCGCAGACGAAGGCGACTGGAGCGCGCACGACCCCATTTCGGTAAAGGTTGCCCCGGTTAACGTCTACGCTCGTGACGTAGACGTAGACACCTTCATTGTCGGCCTGAGGACATACGCCTTCATTGACGATCTCTTCCTAGACAACGAACGCATAGTGGACGAGTTGCCATCTTACGTCTCAGGCAAGCTGACGGAGCTGGTCGATGCGAACAGGATTTTCTGGCGGAATGCTAATGAACCCGACGTCTCCGAGAAAGCACGGCGTAGAGCTGGTGCTAGCAACTATCTGCAAGAGGACTTCTTAGATCTCTGCGGAAAGACGTCCAAGCCTAACTCGCTTCTCGCGTTTGCAATCGACGCTTGTGATCCTACTGCGCTGCCCCACTCGAAACGACTCCTATCAACTTCGGTAACGCCAGCCATGCTGGCGCTACTGACTGCCTCAAAGCTCTACTGGTCAGCGCACTGTGCACTAGGGCAGACACGGGACACGTACCCAGATCAAGAAGCCATTCTGAGCTTCTTGCGATTCATGGGTTTGCAGACCGGAAACACCGCGGCCTCGGGCCGAACCCTCATCAGACCGGAGGGAGTGCGCTCGCCTGATGCCCAACCGGACTGGCTAACCACAATTATGCGACGCCGTAAAGGGTCAGCGCGCTAAGGATTTCAGACACTCTCCGAACACTCCAGGATCGACGCCGTTGCAAGGGCCCTGCAACGCCAAATCAAACCTGGAGACTGAAGATGCATTCCGAGACGAACCGTCTCGCCAAGGCGACCAAGGCCCGGCGGACGAAGACAACCACTTACACCCACCTTCCACCGAGCGCTGAGCGCCCGAGCCGCTCCGAGCTGGTGCTCGAAGCTGTAGACCTTAGCCATCCCGAAATGGAACGCCGCATGCGGCCCCAGCGCGTGTGGGAATTCCTCGATGAGGGCAAGAGCAAGTTCTACGCTCGCATGGACGTAGACGACGCTAGCTACGACCCTCTGTTCCCGAAGCCCATACCGTCCTCTTCCAACGGCACTGGCCACAAGCGCTGGAAGCTGGGCGCCGTAATCGCCTGGCTGCGCCACTGCGAAGCAGCGGCCAAGAACTCTTAAGGGACAAGACCATGAAGACTGACATCAACTTCGCCGCTAAGGGCGGCGAGGCCAGGGAAACGCGCGCCGAGAAAGCGATTCGACTGCTGACCACCCAGGGGGGCAGTCCGTTCAACCAGAAGTTGGATGAGTTCCAGGCCTTCTATCCTGCTGTCGTCACGGCTAAGCACAACGGGATGAAGAACAAGCAGATCATCAAGATCCTTTCCGAAGGCGGCCTGAAGCTGTACCCCGCGCTATTCGACAAACTGTTGGCCGCGATGACTGTAGAGGAAAGTGAGAGCACCTGCCCGCACTGCAAGCAGGCTATTGCGAACCCGATGGAAGAGGTAGCGCACACACCCGCCGAGGTCGGGGAATTCCCCGAAACTGGCCCCACAGAAGCGGAGGACGACTGACATGTCCATCTTCCACATCCCCTTCCACGTCGCGACTCAATGGGCAAATCTCCCGTTGCCCATTCTCAGAGGAGCCGTGAACGAGACAGAGCTCGCCACGCAAGCGCCCATCAAGATGGTGACCCATTGTGCGGTCAACGCTATGTTCTCCGCAGTGCAAGGTCTGGCTGACTTTGAAAGGCCGGATGGCGGAACCTCTCCGCTCACGAACATCTCGCTCATCATTGGCGAAACGGGTGAACGCAAGTCAGCTGTCGATTCCTGTTTCTTTAGTGAGCTCTTCGCCTTCCGCGACAATTAGTCGGAAGCAAACGCCAGCGCTAGGATCGAACACGCTGTTGGCATGAAGGTCTGGGAAATTAAAGGGAAGATCATCGAGAAGCGCTTGCGCGCGTCGCTCATTGGGGGCGGCCTGGACCAGGATCGCTTGACGAACACGCTCAAAGAACACGAAACACAGCGACCACAGCGACCCTACCGCACTCGATTCTTGTACCAGGACACGTCGCTCGTCGCGCTGAAACTCGGCTTGGCAGGCTTCCCATCAGCATGCGTGCACTCCACCGAGGGCATGAGTCTCCTTAAAGGTGCGCTGTTCAAGGATCAGACTCTCCTCTGCAACCTCTACAGCGGCGAGGACTACTTCTACGACCGCGGGAACAACAGTATCTCGCTGAAGGACAAGCGTCTCTGCGTGTCTGCACATTCTCAACCCAAACGCACCTTCGAGTTCCTTGCGGCCATGGGAGATGATTTTCGCGACTCCGGCCTGGCTGCGCGAATGACCGTTTGCTTGATGCGATCAACCCAAGGTTGTCGCACCTACGACACCATTGATATCCCGACCAACCATAGGCAGCGCTTCAATGAACGCGTTCGCGAACTCCTGATGGCGTCGAGGCGTGCGGCAGGCGAGCCGAACTGTAAACGTCGCAGGGTCAAGTTCGGCCCCGATGCAACACGAGAGTACCTGGCGTACGCAAACTGGGTCGAGCGCGAAATGAATCCCAATGGGAGGTTTCAGTACGCGCGGGATTACGCCAACCGTCTGGCAGACAAAGTGGGGCGCTTTGCTGCTGCTGCCCACGTGTTCGAAGACTTCGAAGGGGGAATCTCCATGGACACGCTCATGGCGGCAAGGTCCTTCTACAATGACGAAACCGAGGACTTCCAGTACCTGTTCAATTACCTGCCATCTGCGCAGTTCCTGGCAGACCAACTTGCTCATTGGCTGGAACAACATCCGCCACACTACGGCGAACCCGGATGGAAGAAGACTTCTCTCCAGCAGCGCTGCTTCTCGAGCCTCAGAAAGAAGGCGGCACTGGAACCCGCACTCGCCATTCTGGAGCAGCAAGGCAGATTTCATTTGCAAACCATTAACAAGACGACGTACTTGTGCCCGGGACCGAGACTGATCTACTACAGCCAGCAGTCCGACTGACAGCGGTATGGTTGCAACCCCGCCGACCGGCTCCGCCGGTCGGCTTTTCTTTGTCTGACCTCAGGGCACCCTGCTATTCCTGCTATTGCTAGCAGGAATAGCAAGGCGCCTGAAGCGTACGCGGCCTCGTTGACGCTGTACCGGCGACGACCACGTGATGCAGGACGGCCTGCGCGCATCGTCCCAGGCCGGAGCAGCTGCAAAATTAGGACCTGCCGGCCCTTCGTCTGTCGACGTGCCAAGACTTTCCCCTCGCCGATAGTCGGCTGATCATCGCCCGGCCCAGATGACGCGCATCTTGGCGTTTCGGCCCTGTCTCCCTTAATGTTCGGTGATCGGCTCTGGCTGCGCACCGCTTCATCGCCGAGAGCTCGTTCTGGACACCTGCGAGCGCCTTGCGCTTTCACACCAAGTCGCCTCGGAGTTCCGCTCGAGTTCTGCCCGAATTGCCCTTCCTGCATCCTCGCCTCGCAGGATCGTTCGGGTTGCAGCGCGCAAACATTCGTCGCTGGTCGCTCGATCCCATCCGGCAGGCTTTCCGGGTCAATAAGGTAAGCGTTGGGGTTGGTCTGCCCCTCCAAGAATGATGTTGGCGCGTGCACCGCGTACTTTTACGGCTTGTGCCAGACCTTCTCCGCCGCCATCCGCGCCGCCAAGTGGCCCCACTCGCCCAATGTCAGTTTGCTAGAGTGAGCGTTGACCAGCTCTCGGAATGCCATCCGTTGAAGCGCTCAAATCAATCGGCCGACTTGCAAAGACGGCTGGTATGTTCATCCGCCCAAGAGGGGAGGATGCCGTGTCCGACGAAAGCGAGATCCGTCCTTTACGGCGCCACCACTGCCTGGAGCGCTGCCGGAGCCCAAAGCGCCAATGCACACGCATTTCGCATCATTCGGCATCCGACTTGCGCTTATGGCGCAGCGAGACGAACTGCTCCCTGCCCTCAGCCGACATACCCCTGATCCGGGCTTGCCCGAGGTGACGCTCAGCCGTCCTGGCCACGCCTTGCGCCTTGAGAGTACGGTGGTCGACTCGTACGGCATGACCATGCAACTCAAGATGGCGGTTGATCGTGTCCGCAACCTCCTTCCGTACCGCAATGAGCTCGTCCCTGAGCTGCATTCGATTGCGCCCCCCACCCGACTTCCGGCGTCCGCCCTGTTCGGGTCGTGTGGCGTTGTGCCGGGAGAAGAAGCGCTCCGCAGGGCGCTCAATTCCGTCATCCATCCGATCGCACGTCATCAGGTGAAGATGTCGATTCGACACGCCTTCGAGTGAGGACAAGGGTGCGTGGATTGCCACCTGATACGGCTTGCCCGGCGTGAGTTTCTCCACCACTTCAACCGCGAGCGCCTCGTTTTGTTTGGGCGTCAGTTCGCCAGGCAAGGCAACTATCGCTTCACGATAGGCTGCCGCGTTCTTTCGATCGTACCTGTCCACTGCCCGCCACAGCACATCGGGATCGTCTCCCGTCCAGTCTGGAAGATTCCCATGACTCGCGTAGACCAGATCGCCCCGCTTACTGTGAAATCCCTTACGAGCGATGTAGCTCGCATGATCACTCGCGGTTCCCTTGCGGCCACTCTTGATCTGAAAATGGAATGTTGCCATCGCTGCACTACCCTTTCTATGCTTTCAAAGAATGAAAAAAGCCAGCGAAGTCGCCCTCGCTGGCCTGCGTTGATGCGATTCGAGCTGGTTGTTCGAGAAAACGGTAAGTGCGCGTAGGCATCTCCCCCCCTATATCTGTGAGGGCTATCTACGTCCAGCACCGCCACCACTCAATCACCAATTCGTCTTCGCTCATAAGGTAGTACTACGCGGGTAATTATTTACCATCTTCTTCAGAAGTCGGGAACATGCTGGACGTTCTTCGACCCAGGCCGGAGTCAGTAGTGCTGACGGATATACCCGTACGCCTTCTCGAACAACTCATCATCTGCGTGCAGCTTGTACTTGAAGAGCGCCTTCCGTAGCGCCTTCTTGACTTCACGCTCACCGGCCTGTGTTCCCTGCCAACCTGGGAATCTCACAAGCCGGACGATCTCATCGATATCTACAACAACACGCTCGACGATGATTGGCGTATCCGCCGTCTTGATTTCGTTCAGCAGCTCGGTGAGGGCCGCCTTGCCGCGGTCCTCGTCTTCTTCAGGCGGGACCTCCTTCTCGGCCTGGAGTGTGTCTTTAGCGATTTCCAGCAGTTGTTTCAGGAACTCAACGCTGTTGATCTGTCCCGTCTCGAACCGATCCTTGAGCGCGTCGAGGCGCTCTGACAGCTGCTTGAACTTCGGATTGCCAGCGTGGCCGCGGAGCCGACGCTTGAGCTTGATCTCGATCTCCTTAGCCTTCTTTGGGTCCGGATTCGAGAGCACCGCCTCCAGCAGATCGGCGTCCAGCACCAAGGTGTCCAGGTCATCCCGCACAGCATCGACGTGCACGTTTTGGTGGATCAGCTCAATGGTCTTGGCACCCAGCGAATGCCAGATCAGCTTGCCGTGGCCGCTGGATGGTTGAACCGACTGGTACACCTGCGACAGCCACTTGTAGTCCTTTTCGTGAGGGCCAAGCACCGTGTCGGGCGACAGCGCCTCCCAGATCCTGCTGAGGACGCTGTACTCCGCAGCGAAGTTGTCTCGCACCTCGTTGTTGGGCAGGCACTGCTGGGCTGCAATGAGGCCCTCGTAGCCCTGCAGACTACGGTCGCACCCCGTGAAGAACGCAAGGCACTTCTGCATGGTCTCCGGCAGCTTGTCCTTGAGCTCCTGGATGTTGCTTACAACCTGCCTGACACTCTGGTCGTCGAAGTCGAGCGCCGCCGCCACGTCATCGAAGATGCCCAGGTAGTCGACGATCAGGCCGTGGGTCTTCTGCTCGGAGTAGGTGCGGTTTACCCGGCAGATGGCCTGCAGCAGCGTGTGGTCGCGCAGCGGCTTGTCCAGGTACATCGCCTGCAAGATCGGCGCATCGAAGCCGGTCAGCAGCTTGGCCGTGACAATGATCAGCTTCAGCGGGTCGGCCGGGTCGCGGAAGCGATCGAGCAGCCGCTCCTCCTCATCGCGAGAACGGTCGTAGCTTGCGTACTCTGGGTGCTCTTTCTTGTCAGACGCCTGCACCGACATGACGATGTCTGTGGCTTCGGGCGGCAGCAGCTTGTCCAGCTCGGCCTTGAACAGCAGGCAGGATTCCCGGTCGAAAGTGACGATCTGCCCCTTGAAACCGTTGGGCTCCACCTTGGACAGGAAGTGCTCGACGATATCCTCGCAGACCTTGCGGATGCGCTCAGGCGTTTTCACCAGCACGGCCATCTTGGCAGCGGTCTTGGCGAGATTGTCCTTGTCGAGGTCCGACAGGCCGCCGGTCAGGTCTTTGTAGGCGGCATCCAGCGCCGCCTTGTCGATATGCAGGTCGATCAGGCGCGGTTCAAAGTGCAGTTTCAGCGTGGCGCCGTCACGGATCGACTCCTCGAAGCCGTACCGGCTCATGTAGCCCTTCTCGTCTTCGTCGGCGCCGAAGGCGTAGAAGGTGTTGCGGTCGGCGCGGTTGATCGGCGTGCCGCTCAGGCCGAACAGAAACGCATTGGGCAGGGCCTCACGCATCTTGCGACCGAGGTCGCCTTCCTGCGTGCGGTGGGCTTCGTCCACCAGCGCGATGATGTTGCTGCGGTCGTTTAGACTGCCCGTGGCCTCGCCGAACTTGAAGATCGTGGTGATGATGATCTTGCGCACGTCCTGCGCCAGCAGCTGCTGCAGCTTCTCGCGGCTGTCCGCCTTTTCCAGATTGGGAATGTCCGCCCCGGTGAAAGTACCGGTGATCTGGCTGTCGAGATCGATCCGGTCCACCACGATCAGCACCGTGGGGTTCTTCAAGCCCGCATGCATGCGCAGCTTCTGCGCGGCAAACACCATCAGCAGTGACTTGCCCGAGCCCTGGAAGTGCCAGATCAGCCCTTTCCTTGGGTAACCGGCCAGCACGCGCTCGACAATCTTGTTGGCCGCTTCAAACTGCTGGTATCGGCAAATGATCTTGATGCGCTGCTTTTTCTTGTTGGTAGCGAACAGGGTGAAGGTGCCGAGGATGTCCAGCACCACATGCGGCCGCAGCATGCTCTCGGCCGACCGCTTGAGCGACTTCAGCGGGTGGTGCTGACCATCCTCCCCGTTGCCATCCAGATGCCAAGGCCCCCAGTCCTTGACCGGCAGGCCGATGGAACCATAGTGGTAGGCTTTGCCCTCGGTGGCCACCGAAAACACGTTGCACACGAACAGCTCCGGCACGAACTTCTCGTAGTCGTCGTGCACCTGCAGCGCAGCGTCGACCCAGCTGATGCACTTCTTGACCGGTGTCTTGGCCTCGATCAGCACCAACGGCAGGCCGTTGACCAGCATCACCAGATCGGGGCGGCGCTCGGTCGGGCCAGCACGGTAGGTGTACTGCTGGGTAACAACGTATTGGTTCTGCGCCACGTCATCCAGGTCGATCAACCGAACCGGCACGTGCTCGTTGTTGTGGCCGAAGGGCATCGAGCGTTCACCACGCATCCACGCGGTCATTTCCTCGTTGGCACGAATCAGCCCATCCGAGCGCACCGAGAGCAAGATGGCGCGCAGCTTGTAGAGCACCTCGTCGGCACGATCGGGCTGAGCGGCAATCTCCGGGTTCAGGCGAATCAGCGCCTCACGCACCCAGGGTTCAACCAGCACTTCCTGAATCTGGCGCGGCACCTCAGCCGGGGCGGCGTAGCGCCAACCGATGCCTTTGGGGTTGGGCCCGTAACTGGCTTGAGGTTCCTGGGCGGTGTTGGCCGGGACAGCCTTGATCTGGCCGGCGAGCAGATCGCGGACATAGGCTTCGACAGTGTTCGACTCGGTGAAGGTCATGGCGCAAGAATTCCATTGAGAGTCGTTGTCAATAGCTTCCTTGCTTCAGTGGCTCGAATCTCGCAGGCCTTTCGCGCAGTCACCAAAGACGAATGTTCATACCCGATACCAGCTTGAACATCTAAGGGGGGAACAGGCATCTTGACCCGTCGGACACGACGATCCACAAGATGACTGACTGTTGTCGTAACCGCTGCCTGCACAAAGACCCCCTTGGAGCGCATGTATCTAAAAGCGGCAAGTGCATACTCGGAGTCGACGCTCGCATTAGGTCGGAAGCGCATGAGCGTGTTTTGAATGCAGCAGTTCTCGATCTCACCTCTAAAGATGGCCGCTCTACCCACGTTCCAAGGACTCACAATGTCACCCTCAGTGAGCAGGACGTCGCCTGGAAGTAGACGATGTCGTTCGTAGCGATGCCCAGGAAAATCCATCTGCCGAACGTCATCGAGATAAAGCTCGCCATCGCCCACGTTGGCAACTCGAAGAAACGGCTTCGGGTCCGTGCAGAGGTCGTAATCCCGTTCCTTCTTCAGCCCCAGCTGCAGGTCCCCGGCTTCCTGCATTTCCATGAGTCGCCACTTGTTCAATCCTGCATCGAATCTTGTGCGCAACCAACTCTGCTCTGTGTCGCGAGCACGTAACGCAACCTCTTCGCTCGTCTCGGCGAGTTTCTGAAGCGCATCAAGAGCGGCCAGAAGAGATGCTTGTTGCTGCGCGGGAGGCAGGGAAAACTCGAAGCTCTCGAGACTGGACCATGTGGTTCGGGGGCTAAGGCTGCCGGCCGACGTTCCGACTGCATGATCGAAGAATGCGTCAGTTTGGCAAATGAATGGCAGCAACTCCGGCAACAAGGCCCTGGCATCCTTGGTCTCCAGCACATAGATGTCGCCGGAGCACACGCCAGAAAAATCGGGCACGGCCACCTTGCGCTGGTAAGCGCGGCGCTTGCCGAACAGTACTTGTCCGGGTTTGAAGACGCTGGTGAAGGTCACGCCGTCAGCAACGTTGCCCCAACGGCGGATGCGCAAGTCACCTGGTTCGAGATGTTCCAGACCGACGTAGCGTTCAATGCCATCGGCCAGCGGATCTTGGCTGCGGGCTTTCGAGAGGCTCACCACGTCGCCGAATTTCACCCGACGCCAGCCGGGCGTCAGGGTTATATTGTTCTTGTCAGACACGCTCGATGTCCTCCGTCATCAGTCCATCCAGCGTTTCCACCAGCGCGTCCATCTGTTGCCAGAACGCGCGGCCATCGGTTTGCCATTGGTCCCAGGTCGAGCGCAGCGATACCGCCTCACCATTGCTGTTGGTGGCGATGGCGGCGGCAATGCGCTTCACGTACAGCGGGATCGAGAGGTTGCCCGCATTGGCGCCGATTTCGGCCCGGGTGGCGACCTTGGCAAAACCGGGCACATCGGCAAAGGTCTTGTAGGCCGTCAGGATGCGCTGCTGGTGTTCGGGCTTCAGGAAGCTCTGCGCCCGTTCCCGGGTGACCTCGTTCACCGCGCCGATGAAGATCACCTTGCCCTTGCGAGCGGCGCCCTTCTTGCGGTTGCAGATGACGATGCACGACTCCATCGGGGAGTTGTAGAACAGGTTGGGCCCCAGGCCGATTACGGCCTCCACCCAGTCTTGCTCGACCATCTTGGCGCGCATGGCCTGTTCCTCGTTGCGGAACAGCACGCCATGCGGCCACAGCACCGCGCAGCGCCCCTTGGCGGTGAGGCTGGTCAGGATGTGCTGCTGGAACGCGTAGTCGGCGCGGCCCTGCGGCGGCGTGCCCAAAGAATTGCGCCCCCACTTGTCGCTGCTCCAGGCCTCGCGGTTCCACTGCTTGATGGAGTACGGCGGGTTGGCCAGGATGACGTCGAACTGGCGCAGACGGTCGCCCTCGATGTGCTTGGGGTCGGCTAGGGTGTCGCCGCGGATGATCTCGAAGTCCTCTACACCGTGCAGAAACAGGTTCATGCGGGCGATGGACGACGTGATGAGGTTGCGCTCCTGCCCGTAGAGCTTAAGCGTGCGGTACTCGCCGCCCGACCGCTTCACTTCGTCCAGCGCCGAGATCAGCATGCCGCCAGTGCCGCAAGTGGGGTCGTAGATCGACTCCCCGGCCTGCGGCGCCAGGAGCTGCGTCATCAGGTGGACAACAGTGCGGTTGGTGTAGAACTCGGCCGCCGTGTGGCCGGAGTCGTCCGCAAACTTCTTGATCAGGTACTCGTAGGCATTGCCCAACTCGTCTTCGGGCACGTTGGCCACCGACAGCGTCTGGCTGGAAAAGTGCTCGATCAGGTTCTTCAGCGTTTCATCGGGCAGGCGCTCGCGGTTGGTCCAGGCCGCATCGCCGAAGATGCCGTCGAGCAGATCCGGGTTGGCCGTTTCGATGGCGCGCATGGCTTTCTGGATGGCTGCGCCCACGTTCTTCGGCGTCTGACGCACATCGGTCCAGTGAGCGCCTTGGGGGATCTGGAAGCGGTGGTTCTCGGCGAACTGGGCATAGGAGAGATCGCCCTTCGAGTTGCCCAGCGCCGCTTGGTATTCCTCGTCCCAGACATCCGAGACGCGCTTGTAGAACAACAGCGGGAAGATGAACTGCTTGTAGTCGCCCGCGTCGATCAGGCCGCGCAACAGCACGGCGGCGCCCCACAGATAGCTCTCCAGCTCCTGCTGGGTGATGCGTTTGGTGGGGTGAATCATTGCAGCCACCCCCCTTCGATCATGACCTGCGCGAGCCGCTCTTCGGCCTCGCGGCAGCGGGTCAGCGCGTCCTTGAATGCCGCAATAGCATCGGGCAGCGGTGGGATGTCTTCCTGCAATGGCGGCAGCACATAGCGCGAAATGTTCAGCGTCCAGTCCTCGGCTTTGATCTCGTCGAGGCTGACCACCCGGGCCGCGTCCTGCACATCGGCAAAGCCGCGATACCAGCCGAGGATCTCGGCGGCGTGCTCGGGCTCCAGATAGTTTTGCGCACGCCCCCGGCGGAACAGGCGAGACGCATCGGCGATCAGCACCTTCTTCTTGCGTTTGGCCGGTTTGCGCTTGCGCAGCACCAGGATGCACGCGGCGAGTCCGGTGCCGTAAAATAGGTTGGGCGCCAAGCCGATCACGGCCTCGATCAGGTCCATCTCCAGCAGCTTCTGGCGAATGCTGCCCTCCACACCTTTGTCGCGAAACAGCGTCCCCTGGGGCAGCACCACGGCCATCCGGCCGCTCACGTCGGCCATGGACTTGACCATGTGCTGCACCCACGCGAAGTCACCGCTGGATGAGGGCGGTAGGCCAGCAAAGTTGCGGCCGAAGGGATCGTTCAGCCAGAGGTCTTCGCCCCACTTTTCCAACGAAAACGGCGGATTGGCGATCACGCAGTCGAAGGTGGCCAGTCGGTCGCCCTCGAAGAAGGCCGGGTTGCGCAGCGTGTCGCCGCGCACCACCTGGAAGTCCTCGATGCCGTGGAGGAACAGGTTCATCCGCGCGATGGACGAGGTGGTGAGGTTCTTCTCTTGCCCGTACAGCTTGCCCCACAGCCGCTTCACGTCGCCATGCTGTTCCTTCACGTGCTGCACGGCGGCCAGCAACATGCCGCCAGTGCCACAGGCCGGGTCGTAGATGGTCTCGGCTTCCTTGGGATCGAGCATGTCGATCATCAGCCGCACGACGCTGCGCGGGGTGTAGAACTCGCCGGCCTTCTTGTTGGTGGCGTCGGCGAATCTCTTGATCAGGTATTCGTAGGCGTCGCCAAGCAGGTCCGAATTGACGTTGTTGTTGCCAAACGGCAGCTTGGAGAAGTGCTCGATCAGGTCCTTGAGCAAGGCATCAGACAGCCGATCCTTGTTCGACCACTGGGCATCGCCGAACACGCCGTACAGGGTGTGGGGGTTGGCTTTCTCAATCTCGCGCATCGCGTGCTGAAGGGCGGTCCCGACATTGCTGGCCTTGGTGCGAACGTCGTTCCAGTGGCAGTCTTCCGGGATCTGGAAGCGGTGCGACTCGGGAAACCAGGCCAGTTGCTCATCGCCAGTCTCATCGACGATCTCCTGGTACTCCTCGTCCCAGACGTCGCAGATGCGCTTGAAGAAGAGTAGGGGAAAAATGTACGTCTTGAAGTCCGCCGCATCGACTGGACCACGGAGAATGTTTGCCGACTCCCAGAGGTGGCCTTCGAGTTGAGCAAGCTTAAGATCGGATGTATTCATTAACTCGTCTCGTCTTCTTCGGACTCGCCTAGCAGTCCATAGGCCGAGTCGGACCCGGCCACGTTGTCTTGGCGCTCGATAATCTCAGCGATCTGCTTACGCAGCCCCTCCTCCTGATCAAGAATTTCTTCCGCTTTCTTGAATGCCTTGGGCAGCGGCACAGGTATTTCCAGTCGAAGCAAGTCGCGCAGCGTGATCATCGGGATTGCGACGCCAGAAGAGATGCCAGAAAGTAGCTCTTGGCCCATAGGCGACCTAAGTAGCAGCATGAGCACTGCTGGGTGGACTAGTGCGTCGGACCGAGTTCTCAGCACGGCCAATGAAGAGCCTGCCGTCCAGCCACCCGGGCCGGCTTTGGCGACGTCACCTGGAATGATCCCCACTTTCCCGACGCTCCCCCGAATCGTCACCACGATATCGCCTTCTCGAAGGAAGTGATCAGCCCCCTGACCGGTCGCTTCAGTAACCATCACCTCTCGGCTCGGTCGCGTAAATCCCGTGCGGGGAATGTCCGACGCCCCGACTTCGAGCGCGGGAATACTGTCCGAATCGGATTTCGAGACAGATGGCGACCGCACGGTCGAAACCAGGTCACCAAGGCACGCGGTTTTCAGATGTGCAAGCCGCTGCTGCAGGGCGAGCCGATCTTGATGTACGACATAGCGCTCAACCTGAAGCGAGAAATCGTTCTTTTGAATCTCAGCTGGATCCACCGAACGACCGATTTCAGAGGCTCCACCCGAACCGATTTCTCGAACCAGGTCGTCCAGCTTATCGAGAGCGACCTTGGCACGACCGAACTGGGCCTTGAACTGCTCGCCACCTGCGTTCACGAACCGGACTTGCTTCATGCCGCCTCGTGGGTCTAGTACAAGCAGGGCCAGCTGGATTGCCGTGCCTGACGCGAGGCCAGGGAACAACGAGATCACCGTTCGCACTTGCCCGGCGCGTACAAGCTGTTCGCGAAGCTTTCGGTCGGCACCCATGCCAAAGAGCAGGCTATATGGCACAACCACCACGACCCGGCGTCGGGAACAGGCCATCAAGTGCTGTATGCAAAGGACAGTCCACGTCGCATTCGAGATGTTGAATCGGCCAAACAAGTCACGATCCGCCAGTTCTCGGTCAACCTTCACGCCGAGCGGGGGGAGGGCTACTGCCTGATCGAAAGACTCCAGCTTGCCGCCCTCAATGAATGACGGCGAGCGAATGGGATCGCTGTAGGCAGTTCGGCAGCTGTTCCCCGATGCGACCGCCGCCAGAGCGGGAAACGGCGTGATCAGGGGATTCTCAACTGCTGGCTCCCCTCCGACCCGGAGGACGCCCGATGAGACCTGAGCCACCTGATCCCAAGGACAGTAGGTCGTGGTTCCTGCAGTAGGTCCGGCCAACCGCACCATGAGCTCGGTCAGTGAGGAGTGGTACAGAGTCAACTCAGGCCCGAACTCGGGGCCCAAGCTCGAGAACAATTCGTAGATCTGTATTCCGTCCAGCAGCCCGTCACGCTCAACCCGGTGACAAGCCGCCGCAGTCGGATGCAAGGCCGGACCCGCCAGCTCTGCCCTGCGACGGACGCCCGCGAATGCCTCATGCAAGGTACCGCTTGAGTTCTCCAGCTGAAACAACCCGGCCTGTAGCAACGTCCCACCCTGCTCAATCGCCTGCGCCAAGCTGGGGACGGAGTGGGTGACCCACTCCTTCTTCCCAAGTCTCGCCCAGACCAGAAGCTGAACAGCCAGAGTGAGGATGTCATGCTTTGGCATGGGCGAACCCTGAAGGGCGTCAGTCACCTGCCGCAGAATTCTCGAGCTCATGCGCGCCTCGTCGCCGGTCGCTTCTCGCGTCCGGAATAGTTGTAGGTTGTGATCAGCGAATCGCCGTCCTCGATGACGATCAGGCCGCCTTTGTCCTGGATCTTCTTGAGCACACGCAGCTCTGCCATGAGGTCGTCGATCAGCTTTCCAGTAGCACGCCGACCAAGTACGACCTTCTTTCCTTCGAGGACCCCGTATTCACGAACTAGCCGCACCATGTCCCGGCTCACACCACGCTGAGACATCCGCTGAGAGAAATGCCATGTCGCGTTCACTATCACTCTGCTCCTCCCATTCCCATTGGAAGCAGGCTATGTAATCGTAGCACTGATGTCAACAGAGTAGAGTCTACGTTTCCCAGTAGGGCAAAAAAAATAGTCTTGCTTGACCCAGGCAGGGACGCGATGCGTCCCTGCCTGGCGTCCCTATAGATCATCCCTCGCTCAGCAAGAGCCACCGTTTCCAGGCCTCCGACGACGACATGGTCGATCAACCGAACATCGACGAGGGCGAGCGCCTGTTTGAGCCGAGCGGTAACTGCCCGATCCGCTGCCGACGGCATCGCCGAGCCGGACGGGTGGTTGTGCGACACGATGACGGCGGCAGAGTTGGTGCGGATGGCTTGGCGGACCACTTCCCGCGGATGGACCTCAGCCCCGTCAATCGTTCCATGGAAGAGCTCGACGTACTCGATCAGGCGGTGCCGAGCGTCCAGGAACGCCGCCGCGAACACTTCCTGCTGGAGACCCGCCAGCTTGCCCCTGAAGAAGTCCTTCGATGTCTTGGGGTTTGCGAAGGACGTGCCGCGTTGCATCCGATGCCCCACCACTGTCCGGGCCGCCTCCAGGACTTCGTCAGGTGTGGCGACCTTGTAGCGCTTGGTTGAGCTTCGAACGTACAGTCGGGGCTCATGTCCTTCGTCAACATCCATCATCAACTCCTGTCTAGCATTTCTGATCGCACAAAGAGACGGCAGGGGCGCAGTCGCACCCCTGCCGTCTGACCGAAGGCTTTCTGATTTTCTACATCAGGGGAACGGGATACCGAACAGCCTGCTGCCCCTCCTCCGTACCCGACTCACCCAGACCCGTTGACTCCAGCGGCTCGTATCCGACCTCTCCACGGGCAAAATCCAAACCGCCGAAGATTCCTGTGGCTTCCGCGAGCTTGACCACGCCATACGTGGCGAATCCGCCTACTACCAGACCGCCGATCACTCGAAGCACCATTCTGTCCACCTCTCTATTGGTTATTGACCACTCACCAGAGCGACCTTCCCCTGCAGACGTTCCCGCAGGTTGGATTGCGCAGCCCGGCCTCCTTTCCCATCGGCTGCAAGATCAGCCCCCCCCTCTGGGTAAAACTCCTCCACCACGGCCGGCACGTCCTCCGCCAGGTCCTCGAAGGCGCCGTTGGCGAATCCGGACCTCGCTGCTTCGTCCAGTGCCTCCTGATCGAACCCCGCATCTCTGCGGGCCTGGTCAAGCGCCCGCGCCTCTTGGATCGTCTCCGCCAGTGGCAGGCGGTTTCTGGTCACCAGGTCGACGTAATAGATCGCCGACCTGAAGCTCATCGTCGTGGACTTGCCCCGGAGCTTCAGCTCCAACGGCATGCATGCCAGGCGTCCGCCCGAGACGGCGTCGAAGTACGCCAACCGGGCAGCCAGCGTCCGGATTGTGTTGTAGGACGTGGTGCGGAGCACGAAGCTTCCCAGCTCGTCGTCGTCTCCCACCCTAACGTTCAAGCGGGCATACGCCTTGCACTCGCCCATGGCGAAGACACAGCCATCCGGTCCCGGGCAGGACTCCTGTGTAATGCCTTCCTTGCCCATCCGGCGGCACGTCTCGCCATTGCCGACGCACACGGGGCGACCGGTTGTACGGTCGAACAGCGAATAGTCGGCCCGCAGGTTCAGTGCCGGGTCGTTAAACAGCAGCCGCACCGGGATAGATCGCAGCTTTCCGCCGGTCTCCTTGCGCAGTGCCTCATCCAACGGGTGCAGCACCCAACCGTCACGGTTCTGGACCTGACTGGTCAGAGTGAATTGATCATCCTTCTCCGGCAGGCGCTTGCCGTTCCGCTCGACCACGCGGCCGATTGAGATCCGCCCGACCACAGGCGGGGTGATCGCCAAGCCTTTCAGCATGGTCATGCTCCTTTGTTCTGATTGGGGACGATCCGGAACCGCCTGGATCCTGGGCGCGCGACGGTGAACTCGACCGCGAGGGCCGGATGGGCCTCGGTCAGTCCTTTGAGATCGACACTGGTGCCGTCCTTGGAGCGTCGGTAGGTGATCTCCCCGGTCGGGAAGATCGCCCGTGAGGCATCTCCCATGGACCACTCCAGCTGCTGGCGCATCTGCTCCGCGCGCCTGTCCATCTGGGCGATCTCCTCGCGCAGCAGCACCAGGCTATCGAAGGTGGCCGACAGCTCGATGTCCTCGCTGAAGTCGATACTGGTGTCGTTGCCGGTGTACAGGCTGCGCAATGCCCGAGCGGATGACTCGCTCCCATCGGCCGGCGGCGGGGTGTCCTGGGTCACGTGCTCCCAGAACCTCGCCTCCAACACGATCAGGCGGGAGATCACCGCCTCGTCCCGCTCGATCCGGTGAACCTCAAACTTTTCGCCGCACAGCAACACGGCCACGTCCGCCGCCTGCTTGCCGGTCACCGCCAGCTGGTGCTGGACCTGGAGCTGGACGTACTCAGGCACACCGTCCCGCCAGAGCCGTGAGCCGAACTCCCCCGCCGTCTTGCACTCCAGGATCTGGACATCCGGCACGCCGACCACCTCGCGGTCGATGTTGGCCAGCATGAAGCTGTAGGTCGGATGCTGAAGCACCGCATTGACGCGGCGCACCTTCCGCTCGGTCCTCTCGGCATAGGCCGAGGCCACGAAGGGCTCCAACAGGGTGCCCCAGTACATCGGGGAGTCTTGGCCCGGTTCCTCGTCATGAACAGCACGCCCGGTCTTTTCCATCCACAGCTCGAGTTGGCTCTTGTACGGGCATAGCCCCACCGCGGCGGCGGCGTCGGAGCTGCCGATGCCGCGCTTTCGGACTTCCAACCATTCCTCGCGTGCCAACGCACGCGTATCGACCAGGCGCAAGGCCCGTGATTTGTTCATGACGTTTCTCCTAAATGAAAAGGCCCGGCACTCCTTGCGGGGGCCGGGCCTTATGGGCTTGCTGTCGGAGGTTCGGTGCGGGTACGGGGTCTCTAGGCCGACGTCGTCTTCATGGCGGTCGCGATGATCCGGTCAAGAATGCATGCGGCTTGATCAAGGGAACCGCCGGCCAGCAGGTGCCGGCCAAAGGCCATGCCAAACGGCTCAGCCACCTCATAGCACCACCGGCCGGGGAAGACTTTGCTGCACGCTTGCCATTCCCGGCCCAGCCGCTCAGCCTGATCAATGCAGGCTTGGACATACGCCCACTCCCCTTGGAACGGCATCTTCGAGTAGCCCAGCGCGCTCCGATCCAGGACCCGCTTGGCGCCTATCGCGATGTAGGCCACGTCGAGTTGATCGACGTCCATCGCTCATGCCACCAGCTTCATGGCTTCGTCCCAGGCCCGCTGCTTGAGCTGGGCACCCGCCCCGAACCATGCGGCATCCCTGCGATGGTCGTCGCTGCGGGCCCGTCGATGGTGATCGACGAACTCGGTGACACTGCTCAGGACGCCCCAGGCTGTTCCACGGGCGCTCGCCAGATCCGAACCCTTGCCTGCTCCGTCGTACAGGGCCCGGGCCACCGTAAACGCCTGCTCGTTGACCGCCACCCCGGCCCCGTTCGGGCTCGGGTAGGTCAGCACCCGGCGCAGCAGCCCGTCCACTGAGTCGGGATCCACCGGGCACTCGACCAGCGCTTTCATCCGGGCGACGAACGAATCCCAGGTCGACACCGTGATCCCGAGCTGGCGCTTCACCACGTCGGCATCAAACTGGCTGCGATGCGGCACCTTGACGGCTCCCGCGTTGCTGCCCAGCGCAATGGCCAGGGTGTTGTTGCACACCACCCGCACCGAGGTGAACTGGGCCGTGGTGGCCAGCGTCCCGTCGCAGGCCGTGGCCAGCAGCAGGTAGCCATCCACGCGATCCTTGCGCTTCAGCACCGTGCTCTGCCCCGTCCTGGCCAGTGCCCAGAACTTTCGGCCCTCTCGCAGGACCCCAGCTGTCTCCAACTGGAAGCCACCGACTTCGGTCAGGTCGCGGTAGAACTCCAGGATCTCGCCCGGCTGGACCACCTTGTACCGCTTCGACACGACCGACAAAGGTGAGTGTGTGTCGGACCGGTACAGGACCTTTTGTTCGGGGAAGGCGTTGATGGCGCCGATCCCGTTCTTGCCGACCACGTAGCGGACTTCGGACTCCTCAATCGACCAGTCCATGCCAGCCTCCCGCTTCCAGACGTCGATCGACTGCTGCGGCGCCAGCTTGTTTCCGAGTCCATGCCACGGCCGCTCCCCGGCATAGGCCATCGTTTCGACCAAGTGCATATCGCTTCCTCATTGTTGGGGCATAAACGCACAAGGCCCGGGCGCAATGCCGAGCCTTGTGTGGGATACCAGAATTGGATTTGGAATCAGGGGTCGCGGGGACCGCATGTCGTGCATTTAACAATGCCGACCAGAACAGCGGCCGCCACGACCAGAACGCAGTAGATCGCGTCGAAGTTGCCTCTCATCACATCAGATCACCCGGTTTAGGACGCATCGAGCGGAGCGTCTATGCGCGAAGCGGTACTCATCCGGCTTCAAGTGAGTGATATAGATCTGAAATTCCTTTCAATCCAAATTGATTGCTGTGAGCATTAACTGGCGGACAGAAGATGGCAAACCTGGGCCACTAGCTAGAGCTAGGCCAACCGACTGCGTGCTCTGAGGTCAAGTCAAAGGGCATAACGTCCAACCGCAGCTGATCATTGAAGAAGAACGGCAACAACGACTCGCGAAACGTTGCGGTCTGTGGATAGAGCAGCACAAGCTGACCGCGGCCACCGAGATACTTCTGCCCGTAAGCGTAAAGCTGGTAGAAATCTGCCTGTGACAGCCCGTACTTGTTCACCGAATCGCCCTTGCTGGCATCAAGGCGTTTCCACTTGGCGTCAAGAACCGTTGTAGCGCCGTCATCGAATAACAGGAAGTCGGGCCTGAGTTGGAACCATGGATGTTCATCATGCGTCGCCAGATACTGGCTCGCCGCCTGCGCCTTGAGCGTTTGACCTGGACGCAGTGCACGACGGATGCAACCCTCGACATAGGACTCGAACACCTGTTCCATCGGAAACAGCAAGCTGTGGCCGGTCCAGTCACCGAGGACCGTCAGCGGATTCTGCTCGTTGAGGATGAGCGAGCACCACGGGCGAACAGATCGGTAGTGCGCCGTCAATCGATCGCTTCGCCACTGGTCGAAATCCTTCGCGAAATCCCGGCTCGGCGGGATCTCGTGTAACTGGTGCGCCAGTTCGTAAGCGAGCCGCCTGTTGCCTGCCTCCTTGGCATGCCTGCACACCTTATCCAGTGCCGAGCGGAGAAGGCGATTCTCCGGCCGATCGGCATCGAAGACTTCGTGCTCCACCTGAAAGTAGTGGGCGCGGCCGGGCGGTTGGCGCAGCTGTCGGCCGACTAGCAGGCGGCCTCGGAGAAACCGGCGCTCCTCCTCAACAGCGTGATACTCAAAGCGCAGGCCACGCTTGACCAATGTCTCCAAGGCCGTCAGGAACTGCTGAATCACCCATTCGGTCAGAGGACCGTCAAAGACCAACAGACCCGTCGGCGCGCTGATACGCGGGTCTAGATGCAGGCAGCGCTGAAGCATTTTTTGCAGAAGGCGTCGAGCCTGGGTGGCGTCATCCCCTTCGTCGAAGGTCTTTGGCAGGATCTCGATACGGGTCCCGTCAGGCGCCTCAATCACGCCAACGTAATTGTCCAGGCGCAACCAGCGTCGCCCCTCCAATTGCACGAGTCCGGCGCCGGCTTTGCGCAGGCGTTCGCTCTCCTTACATAGCCAGTCAAAGGCCACGTCGGACACAGTCGCCTGATCCAGCCCATTGGCGACGGCCATGGGACCGGTCGTGATCCGGGCATACTCGCGAACGGTGACCGTGTGCATCTAGGCCGTCAGCCGACCTTGAGGATGCCGGCGTAGCTTTCGGGCTTGTCGAAAGCCTTGTCATTGATGCGCCACAAGTCGTTGCCTTGCGGAAGATCCACTCCCGCACCGAAGACATCACCTAGGCTTGCGACTTCCTTGATCAGGAATTTGTGGGCGTCGTCCGGTTTGGCCTGGTCGTTCATAACCCAGGCGATGCGCTGCCAGTCCTCGAAGAAGTATTCCTGCAGCAGAGGCAGTACCTGCCGGCGGAACACGTCAGCCAACCCGGCGAGGCTATCGATCTCAAGAAAGTAGGCATGTCCCAATAGATAGTCACGCCCCAGCAGAACCTCGATACGACGATTCATGGTGACCAGCAGCTGCTGCAGATCGATACCGTCAACGTTTTTGCCTGCCAATGCATCAGGTCGTGGCGGCATTTCCTCAAACTTAAAACGACGGCGCAAGGCGATGTCCAGGCCAGCCAGGGACCTGTCGGCGGTGTTCATGGTGCCGACGAGGTAGACGTTGTTCGGAACGCTGAACTTCTTCTTGGAGTACGGAAGAATGACTTCCAGCGCTTCGTCCGTGCCCTTCCGCTTGGAAGGCTCGATCAAGGTAATGAGCTCACCAAACACGCGCGAAATGTTGCCGCGGTTGATCTCGTCGATGATGAGCACGTGCGGCAGTCCCTTGGACTTCTGGGCTGGCACGATGCCGTCCAGTTTGATGGACGAAGCCTCCAAGTAATCCGCAAGTTCTGGCCAGCCAAAGCGCCCCAGCTCATACACGGTCTTCGCCGTAAACTTGCGCCCGCCATTTAGGGGACGAATGTCCAGCGAGAGGTCCTTGGCTAGCCAGCGAATCGGCAACACGTTGACGAAATCGGGGCGCACGCCAGCAGGTGGCGTCGCCTGGTACTCATAGCCGCCCTGGACGACACCGACGGCCTGGAACTGGTCTTCCGAACCAATGCAAAGCAGGACGTCGCCAGGCTCGATCTCCTGCGAGAAATCCCTCAGAGAGCTACGGTCGTTGGTGCCAAGACTGGCATAAGCAGGTACCTCGACCAGGTGCTCGCTCTTCAGGTCGCCCACTGCGCTCCAGCCGATTCTTGCCTCGCCATTGGCGAAGCAGTAGTTGCGCGTCTGACTCGGGACTACCGTGCCATCGATGGAGATCTTCCAGATACGCGCATCCTCTCGAACACCGATATCGGATGCGACCTGGGCCGATCCGCGCGCGTCATCGCAGATGCTTCGAAAGACGCCTGGCTCCACCCGGTACTGCAAGATGCCACCTTCGCTGTCGGCGCGCAGGCCTTCTACAAAATCTTCGTAGCTGAAGCTTTGATGGAAGGTGACGAAGCGAACGCGGTGCTCGGCAACAAGCTCGTCATACCGTGATTTCAGTGCGGCACGGTCGTCAGCGTGCTTCCCGGCGAAATCAGGGACGAGTATGGCCAGCGCTTTGTTGATGGTGGCGAATGTCTTGCCTGTGCCTGGCGGGCCGTACAGGATCTGGTTGAGCGGCTGATTTGTCATGAGAGGCAATGGTTTCAACGAAGGAGTGGACTGCTCGCCAGGCTTGGACTCGTACCAGTCGCAGAGTTCGAGCAGCTCCGGCAATGAAGACACACGAACGGTGTAGGCCTGCTGGCCGGCGGCCAAACGCGGCGCATGACTACCCAAATGGTGGTTGCGGCTTTTCTCCGGCGGATACTCGCCCACTCGATCGTCCGGAACTTGTGGTGGACGCGCATCGAGGAAGACCTGCAGCGTGGATTTCTTGGCGGGACTTGCGCCTGGATCGAAGGCCAGTTGCCGCCCCGTCGGCGTGCGGTAGGCGGCGACGTGCGAAGTGCCACTGTAGGTGCCGGGGAAGCGGCTGCGCAGGTAGTCTGTTGCTGCCTGAGCGTCAAAAGGTGCGTCCTGGTTTTTCTCCCACGCGTCATGGGACAACTGTGCGAAGGGCTTATTTGAGCGCTTGCGCACTTCATCGAGGGCGCTCCTGTATGCAGACAGGGTCCCTTTTGGAATAGGAACACCCGCTTCCTCAAGCCAAGGACGGGTCTGCCCGTCGATCGGGAAGTAGCGATCAGGGTCCACGTAGAACAACGCCTCGGTCAGCTTCGCGAATCCGGTACCTGGGACCTGTAGCGCGCGTGCAAATGTATCCGGGTCGAGCTCTGCCTTGCTTTGCCCGAAAAGCTTCCAAAGTGTGGGGATCATCCAGTCCTGGCGGTTTGCCTTGAACGGGAACATCCACACCTTCATCGCATTGGCGGTCGGGACGCCATCAAAGTCGGATGGTGGCGGCACATTCAGTTCGGCCACCTGTATTAGCTTCGCGAACAGCTGCTTCCGCTTCTCGACCCCATACTTCGTAAACATGCAGAAGAAAGTGAACGGATCGATCTCCTGCAAAGAGGTCGCATTCCCGGCCTCGTCTTTGTCGTCGAGTCCGGCATCAATGCCAACTTCTTTGAGAATTCCCACCAGTTCTGGCTGTCGACCCTCGTAGTCGACCAGCCAATCAGCCACCGCCTTGAACACAGGGATCCAAGTGAAATTACTCGCCATCAGGTGACTTCCCTTGCGTTGTTGCCGATACCATCGCCGGATATTCCTGCCTCGCCAGATCGTGATGATCGGGCAACTTCACATCGATCTGCTCTTGCTCCAACGTCAGTGCTGGCATTTCTTGGAGCATTGTCCATCCAGCGCGGAGCGCCGCCGCTGTCATGGCATCACGTGTCGAATCAGACGCAACTTTTCCACCGCCCTGGGTTGTTGCGTCCATGAGCCATGGTTGCAGCAACACGTCTGCCGGCACTGCAACCTCCCGCAATCGAGCCGCAATCCGAAAACCACCGACATCGATATCTCCCCAGTGGTAGAACGTCGCTGACTGCGAAAGCTTCTCGGTTAGGCGACGGAAACCAGCGACCCATGCCGGCGATGGCATGCCACCGGTGAATACTGCCAGTCCATCCGTTCTGCCCGTCATTGCTTCCGCGACTAGATGGAACGTCGTCAGGTTCTCGATCGTCAGCACCCAGGCCGGTGTAGCAGCCAAGCCACACACGTTCCGCGGTGCCACCCCAACGTAAGGCCGCACGATTGTGCAGTCGGGCCCATCCTGCATCAGGATGGTGCCCACCCCGGCGACCATCAGCGGCAACGGCTGCTTGACCAAGCCGAGCGTCTTGAGCACTTCCCACTTCCCACGTGGTCGGCTTGCGAGCCCTTCCCCCGAGAGAACGTCGAGCTGCGGTAGTAGTTTCTCGATCCGCTTCGTGTCCGAGAACAGGTGTCCGCTAAGCACACGGATGACCTGATCCTCTCCGGGCTTGGTCGCCAACGCATCGAGCACGTGCAGGGCATCCCGCCATGAGCGCCAAGAGTCGGGGCCTAAGGCGCGCGCACGACGCAGCGCCGCCCACGCATGCAGCACGTCGCTCAGAGGCGGGTAGCGCTCCAGCCAAGAAGTCAGGCCCTCCGTGGCAGCCTGCAGCTGATCCACGTTCGTGCTCACGCCAAGCAGGTCGGCAAGCACATCCACGTCGCGCACGCGCACCCACTCCAGCGGTCGGTCCTCGCCACCTTGGTCGCCCCACCCCGCCAATACCGCGCCCCGCCTGACCGCACTCTGGATCTGCTCGTGGCCGCGCATGCGCTCGTCAAAGCCCTGTCGCCAATAGATCGAGTTGGTGGCCGTAAGGTTTGATTTCTGCGGCGCAGCCGTGGATCCGGTTACTCGCTTCCGTTCGCCGCGCTGCAACTGCTCGCGCAGGACGGCCTCCACCCACACACACAGCACCGGCCGGCGCCCCTCAGCCACCTGCGGGCTCCGTAACCTCGGCCAAGGCCTCGTCCATCAGTTCCGGATGCAATGCAACGATGTCGCTGGCCAGCAACTCCCGGGCAGCCGGCTTTACTTCGTTGCGGAACAACTGGATCCGCTTCGATCCGAACCGCGCCATGTCCCAATACACGTCGAGGAACGACGACAACTTTGCCTGGTCGGATTCCGGGCCGGCAATGATCATCTGTAGTCCGAGGGCATTGAGGTACTCGGCAGTAGCACGCACGTTTTGGGCGTCCATCTTCTCGAACGCTTCGTCCAACATGATCAACCCACCGCACCCAGGCGTGCCAGGCGGCTTGCCGAAGGCAGCGGCCAGCGCGGCACCGAAGATGACGTAGAGCGGCGTGCGATGTTCTCCGCCGGAACCCGGCCCGAACCGCTTGCTGAGCTTTCCTTTCAACTCGCCGCCGGCATAGATGTCTACGTCGTAGCTGAAGAACAACCGATGATCGTTAAGCGGGCTGTTCTCGAGCTGCAGCGGCGATCCCTTGCCGTCGCCTTCCACTAGCAGCCGGAATTCCTCCGGAATGGGACCGGAGCCGCCAAACAGCGTGGCCTCGCTCTCCCCCATCTCCCGAACGCGCTGCAGGAACTCGTAGAGCTTCCGGTGCTGGTCGACCTTGATGGCCTTGAACTGGTACCGCTCGCCGTTGGTGAACTCGGGCGCCTTGTCCAGGATCCGGTTGAGTCCCTTGATCTGCTCCTCAATCGCGTCGAAGCCATTGAGCAATGTGTGCGCCACGTCCGACCGGAAGACGTCGACCGCGGCCGCATACGCACGGTCGGCCTCATCCTTCTTCTCGACCAGTTCCAATTCGGACATCCGCTTCATCTCGCCCTGGATCATGGACTGAGCTTGCTGCCAGTCTTGATCGCGGATCTCGTGGTTCTCGAGCTGGTAATTGGCCAGGTACGTGGTCATGAGGCCCCACGCCTTGATGTTCGCGGTGTTGCCGTGGCGGTTGCTGTCCTCGTGCTGCTTGGTGCACTCGGTGATCGCGGCGGCCGCGTCCTCCTGGGTTCTGGCGTCAACTGCCTGCCGGAGCTCCTCAGCCGCGTTTAAATCGCACAGCGGGTTCTGGCGTGCGGCGGACTCCGACTCGCGAGCTTCGGCTTGCTCGCGCGTGAGGCGCTCGAGCTGCTCCCGCATGCCTCCCAACACCGAGCCGATCCTCGTCACCTCGTTGGAGGCTGCGGTCTTGGCCTTGTCGTTTGCGGTATGCGCATTGGCCGCCGTCGTGGCAGCGGCCTCCAGCGCAACCACCCCGCCGGAGCTGCTTGCCTCGACGATCGTCTCCGCCTGGTTGATCGCCGCCTGCTGGTTTACGATCTGGCCGACGGTCGACTGAAGACGCTTTTGGATGGTGTCGCTGTCGCCAGTCGACGCCAGCGTCTGGCCAATGCCTGTCACCAGCTCCAGCCGGTGCTTGACCGCCTCATGGTGCTCATCGGCCTTCCTCAGCATCTCGCGGGCTGCGCGCAGCTGCTCATCGTTGCTCACCCCGCCGATGCGCAGGCCCGCTCCTGTCGACAGGCTTCGGCGGTCGATGCCACCGCCGGAACTGATCATGCCGTCTCGCGAGAGTGCCTTGTGACCCACACGCAACTGCTCGCTGCTGTCCACCAGTGCCACCTTGCCCAGCTCGCCCTGCAGGAAGCGCACAGCCCCCTTGTCGTCGCCGACGATCAGCTGAGCGGCATATGTGCCGCCACCAGGGGCCTGCCACGGACGGCAGCGCGTGCCCAGCGCGAGCTTGGCGCCGTAGATCTCACGGCGGTTCCGGCGGTAGAGATCGATCGCGGCCGTCTCCTGCGCCGGGTCATGGACCAGCAAGGCGTCGACGTTCCGCCCAAGGTAGGCCTCGATCGCAGGCTGCCATTCCGGGCCCTTGACCTCGACCAGGTCGCACACGGGCGTGGTCCGAATGCCGGCATCCTCGAGCAGCGCCTGTAGACCTGCCACTTCGCGCCGGAGCGGCGCCCGACCCGAGCCGGCCCTGGCCACGTCGCCCTTGGCCAAAGTCAACGCTCGGTTCGACTCGACCGACTGTTGGGCCAAATCCATCCGCACGCCGTCGACCGCCTTGTGCAGCGTGCCGATGGCCTTGGCCAGTACCAGAGTGTCCTCTGGCTGGATCTCCTCTTCCCGCCGCGCGAGCTGGGCGAGTGCGGACAGGTGCTCAAGTGCGTTCGCACCTTCTCCCTGCACGGCCGCCAAATCCTTGTTGCCCACCAGACGCCGCACGGCGGCGCCCAGCCGACTCATATCGTCTACGAACCCCTCCCGAAGCGTGTCCAGTCCCTCACGGCCCTTGGCCAGCTCCGTCCGGCTGCCGAGCTGGCGCAGATACTCGGAATCCTGGTTTAGCGCTACCTGCGCTGTGACCAACCGCTTGTGTGCTTCGGCGGCATCAACCGTTGCCTTGCTCAGCGCCGCATCTGCCGCGGCCTGCCTGCCTTCAAGATCCTCGATGCTGTCATTGGCCTCGCCTACCTGCTCGCCGAGCCGTTCCGACAGGTACACGGCCTTCAGATATCCGTAGTTGGCCGCCTTGACGAAGTGCTGCCTGACTGTGCGGTACTGCTTCTCGACGGCTTCTGCCTCGGCCAGACGCTCGGCCAGTTCCCGGATGGTGCGCTGGATCTCCCGGAACTGATCCAGCCTGGCCCGGAACTGGGTGACGTTGGTCGGCCGCGCCTCGATCAGGTGGCTACGCAAGGTCTCGTTGAGATCGTCGACGTCGCGGTTGAGCTTGAGCGATCGAGCAAACGCAGTGCGAATCGCCCGATAGTTCGGCGACTCGCCGCGCTCGGCCAGATGCGCGCCGAACAACTGGCGGGAGAACTCCTCGCCGTTGATGGTGAACACCGGCGTCGTGCCAACTGCTCTGCAGCGATCGGCCAGTTCGTGCTGCATCCGCCGCCAGGGCAACACCATCTCCTTTCCGCCCTGCACCTCGATCATCTGCTCGGTGCGCAGCGCGACGCCGGGGAGGATGTAGAGGCTGTGGAAGGTGTGATCCTGGCTGTCCATGGTCGCCGACAGGGCGGCGCCGGCGGTCACCGCCAGACCAGTACCGGGATCTCGGAACACCAAGTTGATGTAAGTGTTGGCCGAGTCCCGGCACACGTCGCTGGGCCGTTGCCCATACACGCCGAGGCAGTAGTCGCGAAGGCTGCGGGCCCGGCGCTTGCCTTCGCTCGAGGCGTTGAAGTGGATCCGGTTGCGATCGGCGCCCAGCAACACTATCTGCAGCGCATCGAGCAGCGCCGTCTTCCCGGTGCCATTTGGCCCAAGGAAGGCCGTGTTCCAGCCCACATCGAGATCCTGCCGCGTGTAGAGGAAGTACTGGACCAAGCCGATCGATTTAAGCTGCTTCATCGTCAGCCTCTTCTTCCATAACTTCGGGGTCGACGCCGTAGGCCGCCAGCTGCAGCAGCGCGGTCTGGCCCAGGATGTCGGTGATCGCCGGGCGAATCGCGATCTGGAACGGCTGGTCATCCGCCGCATCGATCTCGCGGGCCATGCCGTTGCGCTTCAGCGATCGCACCAATTCGCGCATCTCACCGCGATCTGGCAACTGCCTGCCCAGCAGGTCCTTGTAGAGCTGCTCCAGCTCCTCCAGGGTGACGAAGGCCTCCCCGTCCACGATGTCGACTGCGTTGATCCGGTCGTCGTAGACCCGTCGCAGCAGCAGCGCCAGCCGCGTCTCCTCCAGCCGCATGCGGGCACCGAAGGCGTGGCGCGGGATGGCGACGACGTAGCCGTGGTGCGGATTATGGGTGATCGTTATCCCGAACTGCTCGAACACATCGCGGAAAGCCCCCAGGTGGCGGGTCACGAGTTCATAGGGCACACGTCCGCCGCGGTCGCCGGCGTAGATCACCTGCTCCATCATCAGGCGATAGGCCGCCTGCTGGTAATCCTGCTCCTCGTAGAGCCCGTTGCTCTGTGCCGCCAGTCTTTCCCAGTTGGCCATCACGCTCCCTCACGTTCGACGACAAAGCGTCGATGGGTCATGTGATTGTTGTTCGTCGTGCGCTCGTCTTCGAATCGCACCCGGATACCGCGCAGCATCTGCATGACGGGGTCGTGCCTACGTAACTGCACAGGCGCTTCGTCGCGCGAGGCGATCAACAGCAGGCGCTGGTAGCAGCACAGGTCGTTGATCGACTCGACCTCGAGCGCGTCCGAATCCACGCGCTGCTTGCCGTCAAGCATCCGCGCGATGTAGTTGGCCAGTTGCACCGCTGTGACCTTGCGGTTCTCGACCATCCGCCGGCGCAGCCACTCCATCGCCAGCTCCTCATCCGACAGCTCGATCGCCTCGACTGCTGTGGCCAACTGCTCCCTGGGCGACTTGCGAGGCTTGGCCAGTGCGTGTGCCGACCAGTGCACCCCGCCGGCGTCGCCGGGAAGCGCAGGGTGATCTTCAACCATTCCCGCCAATGCGTTACACGCCCGACCGATCAGCTTGTCCAGATGCTTCGGGGCGCGCAACTTGTACTCGATTAGCGCCAGCGCCCGCTGGTTGGCGATGCTGATCTCCTCGTCCAGCCGGGCGAGGTGGTCCTCAATGTTGTTCAGGCGCAGCAGCTGGTGGGTGTCGCGCCGGTAGGCGGCTTCCCCACGCTCCCGATCGCCCTTTCCGATGTGCTCGACGTACCAGCTGACTAGTCGCTCTCGCGAGACCTCGTCATCCTGCAGCGCGTAAGTCTTCTCGATGATCTGGCCGCGGTACTGCAGGGGATGGTTGCGGGTCCGTAGCTCGCTGTAGTCGGCGATGTACACGCGCTCGACGAAGTCGGTGAAGAAGCCATGGACGAAGTCGCGTGCGGACTCCAACTCCACCAGGCTGTCCATCAGGTCCTGCACTCGACATCCGGTGTTGACGATGTGCGCCATGCACTGCCGGGCCTGCTTGGCAGCGGTCTGGTAGGCGCTGCAGGCGTTGGGATCGGTGCTGTCCTCGGTAACCGAACGCAGATTGAGCAGGATCGATCGCACCTGGCCGCCGATGTACTCCGGTTCCTGCCGCGCGAACTCGTTGAGCATCGTGAACAGCATGCCGATGCGCGGCTTCACGGTGACCATGTCTACCAGGCCGCGGCGCCGTACCGAGAACCAACCGGCGTCGGAGAGCGTCTTGAAGATGCTGTGGCTGAGCCCGCCCACCGGCGTCTGGAGCTCGCCGTCCCAAGGATCATCGGCCACGATGCACGACTCGATCACCCGGACTACCACGGTCTTGGAAACCTCCTCGCCCGGGGCGCGGCCATCCTCGCCCCAGAGAGTTGACAGCACCCTCGACAGGACGTCCCAGTAGTGGCGGCTGTTGGCCACGCCCAAGGGCCGGAAGATGCTGTCCGGCAGTCGATCGAACAGCGGTGCGACTGCTTCTTGGTCCAATTTGAAGCCTCGGGTTCCCCGGTCACGGCACCGGTAGCATAAAACGTCCGGTGCTTTTATGCTATCGCAAGTCCAGCCCATCCCCGTGCCATGGCAAAAACCCCCCGCGGCCACCAAGAACGCCTCAAAGCCGTCGAGATTCTGCTGCTGTGGGAGGGCCGAGTCTCCCGACCACGCCTGGCCGAGATCTTCGACGTCCACGGCACCGTCCTCAGTCGCGACATGGCCGCCTACGCCGACCTAGTGCCCGACATCTGCCAGTACGACA
This sequence comes from Luteimonas sp. MC1825, assembly GCF_014764385.1. Lineage (NCBI taxonomy): Bacteria > Pseudomonadati > Pseudomonadota > Gammaproteobacteria > Lysobacterales > Lysobacteraceae > Luteimonas > Luteimonas sp. MC1825. The sequence continues at coordinate 2,646,966 of NZ_CP061714.1, forward strand.
CCGGCGCCCGAGCCTACGTCGTAACGCCATACGCGCGCCCGCAACTCACGAATGGGCATTTCAGTGAGTACGAAGCCCTAGTCGGCACCCTAGCCCTACGGGGACTACGTGCCGGCGTCGAGCTTGTCTCGGCCCAACAGCACGCCACGCAGATCCAGCACGGGCCGTTCTCTCGAATCCATGCCGCGATTCGCGAGTGCAAGCAGATCCAGATCGAGTATCGATCTCTCACCAATCCAGATGCACACGAGCGCACGATCCGGCCCCACGCTTTCATCCAAGCCGGACCGCGTTGGCACGTTCGCGCGTACTGCGACCGAGCCAAGGAGTTTCGTGACTTCAACCTCGGTCGGATAAGCCGAGTAGATGATCCAGCACAGTCGCTGCTCGCAGAAGCAAGAGAAGACCAAGCGTGGGACACGCAGATAACGCTTCGTTTGATCCCGCACCCACGCCTGAATGCTGCCCAAGTCCAACTGGTTCGCGATGAGTACATGGCGGGCACTGTTGCCCGGGCCTTCGAAGTCCGCCTTCCCGTGTCGAAGTACCTTGTCCAAGCGTACCGGGCGGCGATCGATACCAGCAGGCAGCTCCCACCAGACTTCATTCTGGCAGTGCATGAGCCGAGCGAACTTCCACCAGGAGCACTGCTATAAGCTGCGGGTCAGCCCTAGTGCCAAACAGCCGCGCTATTTGGAATGACTAGTTGATGACTTCGCCCTTCGGCCAGAAGCGGTCCCTCACCTCACCGTACAAAGGAGTTCTTGAACGCTGCAAACGGTCGGAGCAGAAATGTCACATCCTCGTGCGAGCCTCGCGACACGCCCGGCTAGGTACCGATCTGCTAGATCTCCGTCGCAAGTTCAAGATAGCGGCAGAAGGCATTCGCGAGCTGCATCTGTCGAGGCGTTCGGCACTGTGCTTCGAACACAGAAGGCGACGCGACAAGGATGCAGACGCATTTCGCGCGCGACGTCGCGACGTTCAACCGGTTTAGGCTGTAGAGAAACTCCATCCCGCGTGGAGCATCGGCATAGCTTGATGTTGTCATCGAATAGATGACGATAGGTGCTTCCTGCCCTTGGAACTTGTCAACGGTCCCGATGCGCGCCCCGGAAATCCGATCCTTGAGTTCGAATACTTGCGCGTTGTAGGGCGCGATGATCAGGATGTCCTGAAGCGTTATAGGGCGCTCGATCCCATGCCTATCGATCCAGGTCGTCCCTGTTGCGAGAATTTCGTTCACCAGATCCCGGACGGCATCGGCCTCTTCCGGCGATGAACTCTGATTACCTGCGGTGGGGACGGTCATGTAGCGCAAGCCTGTCCCCGTGGCACGGCCGCGAGAGCGAATGGCTTGAATCTCCAGTCCGGGGCGCGGATGCAAGCGGCCGGCATAAAAAACTTCGGACGTATAGGCGCAGATGTCGGGGTGCAGGCGCCACGTCTCCGCCAGGAAGAGGCCGAGATCAGCGGAAATGGTCTGCGCTTCGCCGAGAACATGATGCAGCGCCGACACATCGGTTCCTTCGGGGTGGCTGCCCTGCGTCGGTTGATCCAGTTGCTGCGGGTCGCCGAGCAGCACAATGCTGGTGGCGGCTTGTGATACCGCAAGCACATTGGCAAGCGCCATTTGTGCCGCCTCATCAACGAACAGCACATCGACGGCCTGCGCCGCGGCGGGCGACGCCCACAACCAAGCGGTGCCCCCCGCCACTTGCGAGCCGTTGCCGATCGCATCGAGCAAATCCACGCCATTTTTTGCAAACCGCAAGCGCGCCTGATCGGGCTCAACTTCCGCCGCCTTTTGAATACATCGCACCTCGATATCTAGATCTTCGCCAGCCTTCACGACTTCATCGAGGAGGTGACGGATGACTTTGTGGCTGTTGGCACATACGCCCACGGTCTTTCCAGCCTGGACGAGCGCACAAATCATGCGGGCACCGGTATACGTCTTGCCGGAGCCAGGCGGACCTTGGATGGGAAAAATTCCGCCTTCAATACCAAGCGCGACCCGGCACGCGGCATCCAGGGCGAGTTCACCGTCCTGCTGGATCGCCTGACCACCGATGCGCGGAGGCAGGCGCATCAGCAGATCGCGGGCTGCGAGAAAGGAGCCGTTGCCGCGCATTCCGTGCTCGGCGACATACTCGCCGATCCGAACGAGAGCATCAGCGAGAACACCGGTCCCGATCACGGTGTGGGAGAAGATTGCCTCCGGATGAACATCGACGCTGTCCACACGCTTCTTGATGTCGACCCACCGTTCATCCAGCGAGATCGCATGAACTTTCCCGAGGTTCGCGCCGCCAAGATTGCGCAGGTCTTCGGCGCCACGCATCTCAGTTTCCTGAGGCGGAATGGTGTAGCGGTGGATGGGGGCTTTCGCCGTCCCGCCGTAGGCTCCAGCAAAGTTGAGACCCGCGAGGCCGGCGCGCTCGTCTAGCAAGTCCTCGGCAGTTAGATCAGAGAGGCGGAAGAACTCCCACCACAGCGCCTTCTGTTCCCGCCTGTGCCAATCCAGCGTGTGCGCGAGCAGCCAGCGCGCCTGCTGGTCGTCTGTACGCATCGCGACATCCACGGGAACATCGGCTGTCAGGCGCTCGATGAGCGCAGCAATTTTGAGTTGCCAGTCACCTAGCGCTTCGCTCGGGGCGCTCTCGGGTGCTTCCGGTCGAGGAACGGGAGTACCGGCGGTGATCAGGTCAGTGCGTCGTGTCTCCAACCAGTCCCGTAACCGCCATGTCGAGTCGCAGTCATCGCGGTTGTAGCCGGCGACAATGTTGCGGGTGGTTTCATCGATGAATTCCAGGTCACCGAGCTCAAGACAGGCCTGCACCTTGGCGAGCGCCTTGTTGGCCACCGAGAGCGCGGTGTCCCGAGTGAAGCCGTACAACGGCTCGAGTTTCTTGATCGAGTAGCTCTCCACGCTCGCGCGGAGGCCATGTCGGACCACGCCATACAGGTCGACCAAGCGCTTGGAGCGCAGTAGCGCGTCGACCTCATCTTCCCGGCTCGCATAGCGGCCCATCAGGCGCTTCAAGGCTGCCGGCTCATAGGGCGCGAAATGATAGATGTGCAGGTCAGGATGGGTCTGCAGTCGGAGCATGACGAAGTCGATAAAGCGCTCGAAAACCTGCTTTTCCGCTTCGCGGGAAAATGCCCAATCCGCCGTGTACGCGGGGTTGCCGTCGCCACCGGTGAAGGTATAGCCAAACAAGTATTCCAGGCCGCCGTCGCCGGCGAACGGGTCGCCCTCCAGATCGAAGAAGATGTCTCCGGTGGATGGCGCGGGCAGGCTCGCCAATCCCAATCCCGGATTCACCGGCAACAGCTCGTGAAGCACGGCACCGGCCTCGCGGCCCGCGGACTGAAGTCGCGCCTGCTCGCGCACACGCTCGTAGGAATGCACCCCCCCGCGCGCGGGCTTCCATACCAGCGGCACCGGCAACGCAGCCAGGCTGCCGAGGGTGTGTATACCGTGCCGCTTGAGTTCGTCGATATGCACCTTGGTAATGCCAGCCACCAGTGACAGGTGGTCGTCCGCCCGGCGCCGCTGATCGCAGCGATCGTGCCAACGACAGATGTCGCAATGCTCCTTCGGCTCGGGATAGATCTCGCCGGCGGCGTGTTGGTCCACGGCGGACTCAAGGGCATTCTTGACGCGGCGATAGTAAGCCGCGTAATCATCCATTCGATACCGCTGTGGCTCGTAGTCGGACCAAGGAGCGACGACATAGCTATATGTCGGCCTGAGGCCTTGGACAGTGGCGACCAAGGCGGCATAAAGGCACAGCTGCAAAACGGTCCCGCCCTTCGTTTCACGGGCGAGCTTGGTGTCTATTACCTCATAGGACCACGAACCGAGATCGCTCGCGATATTGACGCGCCGGAGGATATCCGTACGGCCCACCCAGCCGTTGGCGCGAAACGCGCCCTGTACGATGATTTCATCTCCGGCGCGCATCGCATCCCGCGTGCGCGTCACCGCCTCGTCATCGACGCCAACGCCGTTGATCGACGTAACCGTAAACCCTTGCGATTTCAGGTGCTCAGCGAAGCCTTGTTCATGCCTCGCACCACGCTCCCAGAGGATTTCGAGGAGCGGGGCCCAAGTCTTCGGCTTTTTCAGCGTGCCAACGGCAACGGCGATGTCGAGACCGGTCAGGTGCCCACAGTTTAGATGTCCAACCAGATCGGATGCGCTGAGTAGAATTGAACCGCCGAGCTTCTGCATACGGAATTGAGACCTGGCCTAGAGTTGTTTTGCAATGCTTCGTCGCTCAATCGGTCTCTCAAGTAAGTTGTCGCTGAGAGTGCTCCCTTTTTCTTGAGGGTGCTTATTCGCGACAAGCGGCGGCTTTTGGGTCGAGAGCACCCCTCACGCCCGACCGGACGTCTTCGAGTGTGGCTACCCAGCAGTCAGGCCAATTCTTCCAAGCGCTTGGCCGCCTCTCGCTTGCCTAGCCCCCGGACTGCAGCCAGGGCCGCCTGCTGAGCTTCGCGAGGCACGCTCTTGCCTGCCTCCCAGTTGTATACAGACTGACCGCTGGCGCCGACCAGTAATCCAAAGTCGGAGGCCGACAGGCCAAGTCGTCCTCGTAAGGACTTCAACCCCTTGGGTACGAAGCGCGTGTTTATCTTCGGCTCCTCAGCAACCTCGGCGCCGCGCTTCAATTGTCTGGGTGAGGTCCGGAGCCACGCTATAGGGACGCGATTTACCGCTTGAGCTCGACGATCTGGCGGCGGCGCTCCGAGTTCGCCTTACGAATCGGCTCCACCGCGATCTTGATCTCCTTGCGGGCCAATCGGGTGATTTCGCTCTTAATCACTGAACTCAGGTTGGGCATCGGCGGGGCCAAATGGTTGGGGCCGCCGCTTACATACAGGCCTTTCAGAGGCCAAACGGAGCGGCTGCTTCCGGCAAGAAGCGGACATTGGTCAACGCTTCGAAACGGCTAAAGCCGCGCTAGGTTGGGGCGTCGTTAGCTAACGTTACAAAAGTGACTGACTTCGCGCGACGAGTCATGGCTACGTAAAGGTCCTTTGACGTCATTGTCTCTGCTTCCAATACGATGACATGGTCATACTCAAGTCCCTTAACCAGCAAGGTCGTTGCGATCAACTTGTTGTGGCGTAACGGCCTGCCGGAACGGCGAAATTCGCGTTGGTACCAAGAGGCGGACTCCATGAGCGTGAGGCCAGGATTCTCTTCGTGGGTGCGGAGCACGCCCATCATCCGGTTCAAAAGGTCGCGACGATAGGTCGTCACCTCCGGATGATCCCGAATCACGCCAAGCAATGCAGCCATATCCTCACAGGATTCCGTCGCCAAGTAGCGGTTTGCCACTTTCAGTATTTCTGGACACCTGGTTGTCTTGGTTGCCTTACCCTCTTCCCCCCGTTTGGTCTGCGCGGCAAGAACACCGTCCACGGCGTTGCAACAACTTTTCATGAAGCCGATCACGAGCCGCAACCGTTCGCCCGGCGACCTGGCTCCGTCGACCTTCTTGATGAATCGGTGTAGATCTTTTCCTTCGACTTCCTCTAGGCTTGAGAACCTTCCGGACAAGCTTTGTGCCAGCTTATGAGTTTTATTCTTGGACTTTGCGTCACCCGAATGGATCGCCATCACCGAATCACCGGTGTTGAGAAACTCGAAGAACACATTCAACCGCTTCTTGTTCGTAAAGTCGTTGAGATCGACCGCGCATCGCCGTACTCCCTTCGGAAGTTGTCCGGAAAGCGCGACCCTTTCGTTCTCAGCGAGAAGCGCTCTGGCCTGATTCAGCCATTGCCCGAGATCCTCCGCTCCAGCGAGTTTCCATCTCCACGGCTCCTTCAGTTCGCCTAGCAACTTGTAGTTGGGATAGACGTCCCTTTCCCAATCGACTGGCTGCTCACCAAAGCCAAAAATGGCCTGCATAGGATCGCCGAGAAGTCGACAGGGGATTAGTCTGGCCAGCGATTCCACCAATCCATGCTGTTCGCCGGAACAGTCCTGATATTCGTCGACGAAGACCCCGCCATAGGAACACTTGATGACATGCTGCACGAACGGTCTGTCAAGCATGGCCGCACATGTCGTGTACAGATTTGCCCAATCCTTTGCCGTGGGATGCTCCATCTTCCATTTCGATGTCTTTGGAAAGTAGAGGCAGGTACGAAGCGCCCAGCTCGCGATTGTGTCGATTTGATATTGGGAAGATGGGATTCTCAGCAGTCGCAGCTTTTTCCTAATCGCGTTTACGCCGGCATAGGTATGGGTCAGCACCAACTGACGCCTGGAAGCTGCCTGGACCGCCTTGGCGATCAGGTGGGTCTTACCGTAACCGGCGGGCGCGATTACGTAGCCCTTGCTGTCGAAGTCAGCGAGCTTTCTTGGCAGATCCTCATCCATTGTCCACCCATGCGCGGAACTGGCCGAGCTTGGTAGCGAATTCCTTCTGCTGGAAGGTGGCGTCAGCGAAAGCCGGGAAGACAGCCTGCGCCCATCGCTCGCCATCTGCGATGTTCTTGAACCAGCCCGATGACTTCGCCGCATCGCCGATGGCTCTGCGAAGATCGGCGAAGTCCTCCCACATGCCGATGTCCTCGTCGAGTTTGACCTCCAACTTCGACCTGACGTTGTCGTGCACCGGAAATCCAAGCGCCTTGGCCAGAATGGCGCTCGCCAACACCTGCGCCCAAGGCAAGTCGATCATCGCCCGTTGCTCGATCGACAGCTTGTCGGCCCACATCAAGACAGCCACATCCTTCGCGTTCAGATCGAAGGCATCCTGGTCGGAAAAGCTGTCTTGCGCATCGCCATCGGCGAGGACCATGACGTCGTAGTGCAGGGCATTGAACCCCGTGGAAAGGCCCTTTATCTTGCTTGCACCGTGCGCATCAAGCAGTACAACACCCAAATAGGAGAATGGAAGCCGTTCCGTGGCTGACCAAAGATTGTCCATTCCACGCAGGAATCCCACCTCAGTCGCGCCCTCGCATATAACGACTTTCCTAGACAAGAAGGCTTCTGCGCTGGAACGTATCTGGCCCTGAATGTTCAGTCCCTCCAGATCCTTGCCCGCAGCCGACACCACGCGAACTTCGCCTACTTCCTTGTGCAGGATGTACAGCTGACCCACCGTCAGTTCGCGCAGCACCGTAGGCGAATGCGTCGTGAGAAAATATTGGCCTTTCTTGTCCTGCCGGATATGCCTGATCAGTCTCGCTATCCGATGTGGTTCCAATCCGTACTCAACCTCGTCAAACAAGGTGACGTGTTGGGCTTCAAGACTTTCCTGCTGGATTCCGCACAACAGCATGCGCTTCGAGCCGAGTCCGAGTTGTCGAACCGGAATGTCCCCATCGTGCAACGTTAGGCCGCCGATCCTTATGCTGATCGCGTTTAGGTCGAGATGGGCTTTGTACTCGCGGCCAACAGGAACGCCGAGACCCTTTGCCACCAATTCCGATTTAGCCGCAGCCGCATCAAAATTCTTCAGCGCCTCCGCCCGATGGCCATCAAGAGAACTCCGTGCGGCCCGCGCTGCTTCGACGAGGGATTCGTTCAGATTGTCGGATTCGGTAATTTTGGCAAGTGCAGTCCCTGCCGCCCAAGTGAGTTGTTTTTCGCTGTAGGCGCCGATCAGGCCGACGCCGACCCTGGCGCGGTCCGATGACCGGAAATCGACGCCCTCCGGATTCCGGTCAGTGACAACCTTCCACTTGGGCTCCAAGTCTTTTGCGACAACTAGGCTAACGGTTAGAACCGGCTCGTCACCGTCTTCTGGCTCGTCGTTCAACTCGACTTGGTCTCTGTTCCAGCCGCGGAGGTGAGCACCGTACTTTTGCTCGGAGCAGAACTCTTTCGACAGCTCGCCGATAACAACCTCGATCTCAATAGGGCTGTCGGTCTTGCACTGATTGAAGTCGGAGTCGTTGAAGGAGTGATTCCATTGCGGGCTGAATGCGCAACGAACCGCTTCGAGTACTGTCGTTTTTGTCGAATCGCCCTTTCCTATCAAGCAAAAAATGTTCTCGTCGGGGAGATTCCACTCCAGCTGGTTTACCCCCCTAAAGTTACGGATCTTCAGCCTTCTGATCTTCATTCTTGTCCCTCGTTACTTGCAGCCGTACGCAACAATCGCCTGGGATCGAACACCGATGCCGGGCGCCCCTCCTCATCTGCAGGCGGCCAGCAGTCTATCGGGCGCGCAATGGACAGCTCTGAAGCCTCCGGCCCTGTAACGCAAAGAGAAGCTTCCCAAGCGACCGCTACTGGTCGAAACGTAGCCACTCCAAAAACTCGATTGAACCGCTACCTACTCAAGATAAGACCGCCATCGGCCGAGGATGTCCCACGCGCGGTGCTCTGGCGGTTAGGTCGTGGCGGCTGCTTCCAGTTCGGCAAGGCGTGCGGTCAGCTCGCGCTCGAAACGCCCTTCATCACAGTGAGCGAGGGCTCGCTGGCTCTGCTCAATGGCGCCCTGGATGTCTCCGGCGGCAACAAGGCATCGGGCAACGAGGTCGAAGTACGCTGCGAGTACGTGCCGCGCACTGGGATCGGCCTGCAGTTCCGCAAGGGCGCTCTGGGCCGACCCTAGCGCTTGGGGCATGCCCAGCGCCAACTCGGCCTCGGCCCGGCGATAACGCAGCCAGTGATCCACCCTGTCTACTGGCACCATCCCGATGACTTCAAGGGCTCGTGCCGGCTGGCCGGCGATTGTGAAGAGCTTGGCGATACCGCGGGCGGCATAACTATCTGGGATACCGTGGGCCAGTAGTGCCTCGGCATACACGAGGCTTGATCCTGAAAGCCGCCGCGCTAAAACCTCGTTGCCCGACCGCTTCGCGTTAGCCGCCACGTTTGCCAGCGCTTCACCCGCGCTTCCCAAGTGTTCTTTGCCAATGGCGGCAGGCGAAACCTGGAACATGTCGCCGGACGCATTCACCAGGCGAAACATCAAATCAGGATGGTTGTAGCCGAACTTGGACGTAAATGCGTAGAAGGCGTCGTAGAACTGGTCGAGTCCTTCGAGAGCGGCCTGACTGAGGACCCGTCCAAGTGCATTGACCCTCGACTCGTCTTGGTTGAGCTCCGCCACCACACCGGTATAGCGGCGAAGATTGGCCAACGCGGCCATCGCGACGCGCAGCGGCACGCTCGCATCGTTGGCAATGACTAGATCTACAAGCTTCCGAAGTGCCTCCTCGCCTGCGCGCTTCGCCTCTTCGGTGGCGCTCTTCTGCGCGCCGAGATGGGCAATCTGACCAAGCGTCGCGTGCCATCCGGGCTCGACCTCGAGTAACTCGTTGAACGTTGCCAGGGCCTGATCTGTGGCGCCACATCGCCGGTACGCTTTTCCCAAGTGATGTAGGAGCTCAGACCTGCTTCTTCCGTGGGCCCGTTCCAGTGCCGCCCGGTACTCGTCGGCGCAGGCTGCGTAATACGCGGGCCGGTCCTGCCAAGTCAGACTATAGGCGTACTGCTCCCGGGCATCGATGCCACACAACAGTGCCGCAAGAGTGTCGTCCGCATTGATCTGGCGGCGAGCGCACATCCCAAATACAGCCTCCTTGACGCCCTCGAGCTGCAACAGTGCGTAGAGTAGCCAATCCGGGTCCCGCAAACCGCGCCGGTCATGTTCAGCGACCAGAGCACTGCGCGCCAAGTGGATTTGACGCAGGGTGGAAGGGATCATTTCACCGCCGAGTTTCTCGACGTAGCTCTCCACCTCTAGTGCTAGACCCCCGCCGTCATTGGCCGTGAGCGCCGCCCGGGCGACCAGCTCATGTACTAGCAAAACCCCCGGAACGCCGGCAGGAGACAGGATCGCGAGTTTCTGAAGCTCCAGCTTCGGGAGGTTCCCGACAAGATGGGTGAGAAATCCTGCGTCATGCATCGTCAGGCCGGTGTTGGCAATCTTCTCAAGCGCGGCGCGGGGTGCCTCCGACAGGCGGTCCAGGATGCGTCGAAGAATCGAGTAGCCGTCATCACCGCTAAGCACATCCGGCATTTCCAGCACTTCGGCATAGAACACGTCGCGAGCGACGCCCTGCGCCTCGATGATGCTGCGCGCAGTTGCCAGGACTACAGGCAGGGACCTGCAGGAGTTAACAAACTCTCGGCTGGACGGTGCCGGGGCAGCCGGGTCCTCTCCCAGGATTAGCAACGCGACCTCGGCGGAAGGAGGCGGAATAGGTACGTGCGATGCCGATCCCGTGGCAGCGACCTGCGAAGTCACCATCACGACGCCCCCTTTGTCGAACCCCGGCTGCAACTGGGCGAATGCCGACTCGTCAATGGTCTGGTCAATGCGGTCGATCACGAGAATCGTCTTGATTGCGTTGAAATTGCCGACGACGTTGAGTGGCCTGCCTCCGCGCATTCGGGTCACTGCAGATAGGGGGGTATCCGGGTGCCAGTCTCCCGCAGCTAGCCAGATGTAATTGTCGAAGCCTTCAGACTCGTTCAATACGAAGTCGACCGCCACCTGTGTCTTTCCTGAGCCGCTTACCCCGTGGAGGACTGCAATGGAGTGACCGGAATCAAAATGATCCTGTAGCGCAGCGATGGCGGCTTGGTTGGAGTGGTGGTTCTCGCACTGAGCCGGCAAACGCCCGTAGTACTCATACTGGTCGAGCGCCTCATCAAATCGAGGGAAGAACTGCCGGAAAAACGCCGCAGCCTCAGGCCGCTCCACTGAGAAGTCGTAAACCAACTTGGCAAGTTCACGTGCGTCGAGTATCACCAGCCTGTCGCCTAGCTCGGCGTGAGCGTCCGTGAGATTGAAGCGAGAGCGGAACGACGCCTGCTCCTGCTGTGTGGACATTAGGTAAATCTTAGTACTGTCGCTCGGCGTGCGGTGCGCCTTAGCTGCATCAATGTCGTCCCGGATCTTTGAAAAAATCGGGGCTGTCGCGGCACCTTCGTTCTCGAAGTAGTTCTTCGTAGTGCTGTACTGTCCGATCAGTGTCGAGCCGTCGTCGAACGAATCCACCGTATAGCCGGAGAACCTGTAGTCGCTATTGATGCCGTGGTGGACAAGTCGCTTGTTCTCAAGCAATTCGATCAACTTGTGCCCGACGATCTCCAAGCCCACGGGGTCAAAAGCACCGATCTCCTCCATGAGGCCTTTAGTGATTCGTTGCTTGATGGACTCAAATGGCATCTGCGGGCTCGCATCGGGATACTGATCCAGCATGCTACTTCGATCTGGTCAGGTCGATCGATACCGCTAAGGTCCGGTAGGTTTAGCGCACTGTCTGATAGGGCCCTTCGACGTCCATTCAGACGACGGCATTGGCGCCATGGAGGAGCATCCGTTCCAGACTAGCGCAGAGACGTACCTATCCGCTGAGAAGAACTGGACCGCTCACCGTGAGTTGACTGCATGGTTCCGCTCAGATGCGCGACGGAACTGCTTCTGAAATCCGCCTTGGTCGTGACCCTCCGGGCCTCATACGCGGGTACCCACGGCTACTCGGCCATGCCGAACTCACGGGCCATACTCGAGCGGACCGGCCTCCCATGTGATGTCGGCTAGGGTCGGAAGCGGACGGCGCCTGCTCATCGTTACCATTCTGCAACTGCTCTGGCGGAACGCCGGCATTCGCCGGCGCCCATGGTGTTTAGATCAGACCTCCCATCAGATGCGATCGCTCCAGGTGTTGATCCGAGCGAAGAGCTGCCCGGCCACCTGGCGCGCGGCGGCATCGGCGTTGGTGTGAAGCGGATCCAAGTCGATGCCATCGTCGCCAACAACGTAGGCAGGTCCCCCAATGTCATCGTCGTAGGGCGTCCCGTCCTCGTGGATGGCTTGGTGCCGGCTCTGACTCAGGTCTTGCCCTAGCAGACGGGACAGGTGCATCCACGCCCACGCCTGCTCGTCTGGCTCGCCATGGTCGAGGATCAACTCGCGCATTGCGTCGATGTCGCCTTCCTGCGCGGCGACCGTGAGCCAATAGCGTTCCTTTTCTCCATCCCCGTGCTCGCCAGCAATCTCGACCATGCACATTGGATCCATGTCAGCGGACGGTGCTCGTTGGAGAACCGCAGGGTCGCCATACCGTTCGGCCGTTTCCATTAGCGCGCGGATGTCACCGCCTCGGGCCGCGGACAATAAGTGGTGGCGGTGCTTTTCTTCCACGCGCAGCCCGTTGGCCTCGATTTCCGCAAAGCTTACGAACGCGCTCGTCCAAGTGCCCTCGCGCTTTACTTGCCTCCTCATTCTTTCTTCTTCGTCGCCAAACAGCATCGCCTCGGACTCGAGCAGCTTCGCGATGGCCAAGTGTGCGGCCGGCGCCCCGCGCTGGCCCGCCGCCTCCAAGCCTTCTTGGAGCAGCCGCGGGTGCGTGACGGGGAGGCAAAAGGCCCCAACGTTGGGCTCGACTACCTGCGTCCATACCCACTCATGCCAGTCGGGGTCATCTTCGCGGCCGTCTACCGCCGCGATTAGCGCATCGAACCGCACCGGTGCGGTACCGGCCTCGTGCATAAATTTTGAGAACCCCTCTACAACTCGCGCGCCCTCATCGGCGGAAAGGCCGACCTCCCCGCAGCGGGCCTGCAGGGCGTCTAGGTCTAGCGTGATACCGGTGAGGCTAAACGGCACGTCGCACCAGGTCGCGTCGTGCTGGAACGCGGCATAGGTGGCATAGCCCACAGCTGCTCCAAGCAACTCGTGCACGTGGCTGCGCTTAAGTGACGTGACGCCACGTGCCTGGAGAAACGCGTGCGCACGGTAAGCCTGTTCTTTGATGGTCATGACTCGCCCTCGATGGCCAAGCCGATCCGGGTCAGGCGCACACGTTTAAATCCCCGGCAGCCGGGCCAGAAGTCGAATCGATCTAGGGATAAGACCTGTTTTTGCTCGTGTGCAAGCACGGCGGGCGCCACAGCCAGTCTATGGCGGGAGGCGGTGGATTCCAAGCGGCTGCTTACCGCTTCCGGCGAGGAAACGGGCATGCCGAGCATGTAAGGCCCTCCCCTCAAATCTTCTACGGACCTGTTGACTAATCCGTTTCGGACCTGTATCGTTGGTTCCAAGTTAACCAGGAGCGGGGAAATGAACGCAACCCACCACTTTCAGGCTCGAAGCCAGCAACGCTGCATCAGCAACGCCATGGTCGACCTGGTTCTTGACCATGGAGCGTCCAATGGCCGAGGCGATATGACGCTGCTCGGGAAGAAGGAAATCGACCGGGAGATCCAAAGGCGCAAGCAGGAGATACGCGAGCTGGAAAAAATGCGCGCCAGTGGTGGCACCGGCATTGCTCATCAGGGCGAGACCCTCATCACAGCGTTCCATCGCCACAAGAAGTTCAAGCGGGGTTGACCGCTCAACAGGAACATCAAGCCATGCCATACGAAATCAATCGCGAGAAGTTCGCAGAAGGTCCGTCCCTGGTGGAGGTCTACCAGTCGGCGAAGGAAATCCCCATGCCGAAGTTGAACGTCAAGATCCGCACTTCGGACTTGCGGATCCTTGACAGCATCTCGCGGCAGTCGGGTACGCCACGGTCACAGATCCTGAACTCGATGATCGAGTCCGTGATCGTGGCGATGATTCAAGATCTAGCGAAAGACGACCCAGACTGTGCCGCCTTGGTGGCCAAACAAGCCGACGCCATCGGGGGTACCGAATACATGAGCAAAGGTAGCTGGTCGGACATGCTCTTCGAGGGCGTGAACCCTAAGCTCGATCACTACTACGCGATCGAATTGCCCGACAGAAAGCGGTTGGGCGGTCTCAGCGACGAGTACCGAACCATCGCGGAGCGGTTCTCGAGGGCTAACGGATGAAAAAGAAGCATGCTTCTGAGCTGTACGCATCTCTTAGCGCGTCAAGCGTCGAGTCGAACAGTAGCGACTTCGAGACCCTAAGCCTGCGTATCTCCCATAGAACCGCCGCGATGATCCAGGCGCTCAATGTCGCCTTTTGGCAACCCGAACACAAAGCGCTCCTAACGCGCTTTACGGACGGGATATCGCAGCAGTTGGCGGAAAGCCTGCTCGGCAGCGTTGACAACGAACCGATCATCGTGGAGGAAGCGAGCAACGGGGCTCAGCCTGACTCTGCGCTCGATTTGCTGGTCGGGGCCGGAGCGATCAAGTATGACGATGCGAGGCTTCGTCGCATCCGAAGCGTATTTCAGGAGGGTGAGTAGGCACGTCGCTCGCTGCGAAGCCCATGATCCGGGTCCGCTCAGGATCTGAACACGGCTCGTGCGGACTCATCGATTTCACCAGGGGGTGATATGTATGCACTACGTATCAAAGTACAACTATTTCAGATCGCTGGATCGTCTCGCTCGGTCGATTGGAAGCAAACCGGACGTGAGCGAAGCGATCGCAGGCCTTAGTCGTTTCTCCCTTCGCGATGTCCTCAACAACGACGAAATCGTAATCATGTATCGGCACAAGACGACGCTGGGAGTCGTCAAGCAATGGGCCGACAGCGGGGTGAAGATTGACGCGGATGCGATCCGGGCGGGCTTGGACCGGCGGGAGCGCTATTTCGTCCCTCAGTACGTGATGAAGGTGAACACGCCGCGCTACCACACGAAGCAGGAGTGTGAATTCCTGAGAGCGAGGTTCGAGAACTTTGAGACGCCACCTGAGATAGAGCAGCTCGGTCCAGACAAGTTGAGCGAGTTCCAGGAATTTTGCGAGAGGGAGTGGCCTCAGTACAAGGATAAGCCGATCGATATCTTCTGGGCGCATGTCGGCAGCCAGTTCCGCGTATCGATCAGCCCTAAGGAGGTCTCATACAACTCGCAAGAAGGTCCCGAGAGCGTCCAGGACCGCAGCGAGGCTGAGTTGCTAGAAGAGGTTCACCGGGAAGCTGACGGACTGCGGGAATACGCCAAGTCCAATGGGCTCGGCGGATACCTTTACGCGCCACCCAAGCAGCTCTACTCGCTTACGAAGGATCCGGCGCTCGACGTGGCGCGAAAGCAGGGATTTATAGAGCTGCTGAAGTTCAAGAAGGCGATCAAGATGCTGGTCTTCAACTTCCACCACATTGAGCTCAAGATGCCCGAAGGCCTGCTATCGGACGAACTGCTTGCAGCGCTCGGATTCTTGCCCTGCAAGGCCTGCTGTAGTGCTCGCTGAGAACCTCAGCAACACGGAGTCACGTAGGGCCGGATCTGCATTCTTGGAGGCGATAGCTACCTACGTGACCGACGCGTTCGATCAGATCGGCAGCGAACTGGATGTTTCGTACTTTATCGGAATATTGCCAAGCGAGACCGGAGAAGCGATCTTGTCTACTGGCCTTGCCACACCGTTCGGTCGCGCCTATTTAGTAGAGGATCGGTTTCATTCCTGCTGGATGGTCCTGCACAGATCCGGTACTACCGGACCGATTCGACGGTACGCAGAGTCAACTGAAGTCATTACATTTGCAGACGAATGTTGTGAATTCTTAGGGCTTAACAGCACATGACGCCGGGGCCGCCTGCGAATGCATCGCAGCCACGGACCATCTAACTCCCGTGCTACCAATTCGTTCACGCCGCGCCAGCCTCGCTGCTCTGCGGTGTCTAGGGAACTCGCAGTTCGCATCGTCCGCTCAAAGCATCAGCGCGGCTAAACTCAGACTCAGTAGCTCATTTTGGGGGGGGACAAATGGCGCGCGAAATAAGGATTGACAAATCCAACAAACGTGGCTTTCGTGGTCAAGAGAGCTATATCGTCACGAGAGGCAGAACCAGCTACTTGCGGATTGTTGGGAATGAACCTACCTACCACTTGATGACAGCCACCGCTAGCGAGGACGACGACAGCTACCAGGTATGCGGCGACAGGATTAGGCTTGTATCAGCTGCATTGCAGCTCGGCGCAAGGATACGAATCCCGCCTTCACGCGAAGACGATAGTTTCGGTAGGGTCTTCATTCGCATATGCGCAATAACCTTTTCGCCAGGTAATGAGCAGGAAGACCTTGACGAGCTTCATGCTGTTCTTGATTCGTTTTTCCAGATATTTGACACATCTGATCCAGCCAGCCACGAAGTAATAAATGACATGCGGGAGGTCTATTTAACATTGTCGGGCAACGACTCAAACGAGGACGTTTACCTCAGCGATGGAGTGTGGCTAAGCTTCGATGGAAAGTTGCACGACAGAGGTAGGTAGCTCCAAGCGATGCGTCATCAAGTCAATTCATTACGCCAAGCGAGTGTGGGGAGCAGCGGTCAATGCTTCGCGTGAGTTCTGCGGCGTTGGCCCTTGATGAAACGTCGAGGTTGCTTAATCGGTGGATCGTGAGTCGAATGCGGCCCGCTGCGGATTACCGTTACAAGGTTGCAATGGTTCGGTAGCGGCAACTCGAATGGAAAGTGGGCTCAATGTACGGGCAAGAGGAGCGCAGGATCGCGAAACCAGCACACGCTTTCCGTTTCGTATGGCGAATGTATTGGGATCACCATTCATGTCGCATCCACGAATCAACCTGCCGGTTGCACTGGAATTTCCGGACTAGCGGCAACGAGACGTGCCTGGGCTTCGACGGTTGCACGCATGGAAGCTTCACGTGTCGCGATGAGTGCCTGTTCGACGCCACGCCCGAAGAACCAGTCGAAATCGATCTTTCCAAGGTAGCCGTGCTCCGCGGATGCAGCACTGTACTGCGATGCCAACATGGAAACCTCGAGCCACAGCTCAGAGGCGGGAGGCGTCTCGAGTGCGAGCCAGAGGCCTTGGGTGCCTTCTGCTGTCGGGACCCACGTGTCTTCGCTTGGGGTAGTGATGGCTTTCTGGATGTCGCCCTTTGCAGTGATAAACGAAGCCTCGAAGACGTAAGCCGCACCATTCCAATTAGCGCTGATCGTCATAGCGGCGAGCTCGATGCCATTGATGTCGCGAGAGACTCGAATCGTCTGTCCCGCAGATTCTTCATTGCGACGGATCCGCATTGTGAGCTCCGACAGGGTGCGAAGACTCGCTTGGGCGCCAATGAATCGCGCAAAGAAGAACAAGGACGGTGGCATAGTCGCCGGCACGGCGCCGACACTCACCAAGTCAAAGTACGCTTGCTGAAAGTCCGTGGGTACGTAGGATGCGTCCTGGGCGCCGGGGATGAAGCCGAGAATGCGCGCCGGCATCTCTAGCTCGAGCACTTGAACGCCGGTAACACCCGCCAAATCGGCTGCTGACACGCGTACATGGCGGCTACAGGCCATGTACGTCCCGGTAGGAACTGTCAGTTGACGGCCGAACCGTGTTTGCGTTCGCATCAGCACGACAGCAAGGTGCCTTTGGGTGTGCACGGGGAAAGGCTGCCCTCCCTGCTTGGCGCGCATCCAGGGAATGCCGGCAACGCCCTTGCGCGCAAACGACACGCTGTATTCGGTGAGCACGGCTTCCAGCGTACCGACGGGAACATCAGCCACGCGCGTCAAGTTGGAATCGTCGTAGTGGGTGAGAGTGTCGAAGTTGCGCTGCGTGCGTGCCCAGTATGTAGGCGTCGCGCCGCTTGCGCTCGTCGCGCGTCGTGCAATGATCTGATTCCCGTTAACGAGCGCCAACGTTGCAGTGGGAACGTCTGTAGGTAGCGACCACTCCAGACTTGCAAGCAAGATATCGGCCTTTTTGGCTCGCTTTATAAGGATACCAACCGCAGCGCGGCGTTCGTCCAGTGGCGCGTGAATGAGAGACAGCGTGGCCCCGCGAGGGACAACGGCCAGAACTAAATCGGTGTCAACCTGGCTCGTGGCGTCGACTGCCCAATGCCGTATGCGCACGACAACGTCTGCACTGCTTGGTACATCTTTCACGAGCACGACTCGACCGTCGTTCGATCCGGTCGGCGTGATCGTTAGGGCCACACCGTCGGCTGCAGAGAACTCGGCGACCCAGGTTTGACGGAATGGCGAGCGATCGCCAAGTGGAGGCTCGGGCACGAGCCAATCGGGATCGAGATACCTGCGCATTCCGACGCTGAGTAGGTGTTCCTGGATGTTCGCGCTCTCAAGCCGGTTCACGGCGGCGAGCCGGCGCGGGTGCAGCATGAGCGCCGCATGGGGAAATGCCGCGGCGCGCAGTTCAGGCTCGTAGCTCAATCCAAGCGGGCCGTCGACCTCCAAGCACAACCGTGCAGCATCGTCTTCCGGCGTAGCGCGATAACTCAGACGAGGATCCGGGCCCACCTCGCGCCGGACATCGTTCGGCCCAACGGCACCATTGGTCTGGAGAGCGTAGCCGACGCCAGACTGGATTTCCGCCACTAGGCGGTCGGCCAGCCCACCGAACGCATAGGGACTTTCCTGCAACAGAGCCAGCAAAGGTGGCGTCTTGTCCTGGATCGAGTCCGTCGACGCTGTGAGCGGCATGAGCGCACGAAGCTGCGGGCGCGTCAGCGTGATTCGACTGCGTTCGCCGAGCATGACGACTCGCAGCCAGGCCTTGGGGTCAGTGGCGTTGGGACTCCAGGCTTCACAACGCCCGTCCGTCGGCCGTCGAAGCGCGCCGATGTAGCGCGATCTGAGCTCGAACCGATGCCGAAACATGGTGGCACTAGGATGATCCCAAGTTTGACTTGCCAGCAGCGTTGGCATGAAGTCCGGCACAAGCCGTACGCTCGCAAGATCGGCATCCGTTTCATCACGATCTCCAAACGCGTGGGCTTCGAAGTCATAGACCTCACTTCCCTGCACCTCGACAGAGGTCGTTATGCGGTGATCCCCGCTTTGAGATTGCTTGGCGGCAAGAGCTGGCCTGAACCAGTTCTCGATCGGTCGGCCCGTGAAGCGCCAGCGTTGGGTCAACACGCCGATGCTTCCCAGCTGTCGCCACTGCCATGCTGGCGCAGCGGGGGCGGCGACCAACACGTACTGGCGAGCAGAAGCAACCGCATCGTGTCGAATGGTTCGGAACGCAAGCTCGGCCCAGTCATCTCGGGTGAGCTGCCACAGAGGTCGGTTTGCGGCTGCCCCAGCCTGCAGTGACCCGAGCATGGTCTCGATCTGCAACGTGGCCCCCGCGAAGCAATAGCCGTTCGAAAACGAGTGTGCTTGCGGGAGCTGGCCTACTGCAAACTGAAGTAGCTTGGGTGATATGAATGGTGCGCCGCCAGCGCGCTGCGCGAAAAAGTCCGGGAGCACGATGGGATACGTCGCCACGCGCACCCCGATTCCTTCGGGGAGTGTCAGGTTCTTTGCGGATGCGTCCAAGCTAATGGCACCGTCCTTGGAGGTGTCCATCGACAGGTCCCAATCCAGCACCTGAGCCAGTGCAACGAGGCAAGCCTTTGCTTGGTTTTTCTTGATCTTGTCCCAGATCCCGGGATGGCGGTTAAAGAGTTCTCCCAAGCTCGGTAGACCAACGTCGACGGTAACGGCACGCAGCGTGCGTTGCAGGCTGGCAGGCTCTTCGCGCAAGCCATCCAACGGAACCACGTCAATCCGGAGCCCCGCGACGGCGGGGTCGGGAAGCTGGTCCAGCAGAGCATTGAGCTGGCGATCTTTCAGTCGCTCAATCGAGGCTGCGCGAAGCAGACGACAGAAGGTGTCGCCCTTCTTCTGATCGACCGGGGACGCGCCAAACACCCGTTTCCTCAGCTCAGGGTGATTGGTCCAATGATCCCAGTCTTCGTACCTAGTGCGCGGTGTCTGGATCTTAACGGACGTGGCTTCATTGAACGGCGCATTCCAGACAGTTGGCTGGTGCGAGGCCAACAGCAGCAGGTTTTCAGGGACAGAGCGCCCGGTAGCCGCGGACGAGCGCGTTTCTGCGGATGGGTCGCCCAAACTGACCGACTCACCCAAGCCGCTGCCGACACACCGCAGCCTCAGCCACATTGACGGTTGGGACGGCACCACATTGAGCGTGCCCAACGATGCGTGACCGTCATGGAACTCGAGCGTTGCGGCGTCCTGTGCGGTTCGATTAAGGGTGATTCGAAGCCTCGCCACAGAGGCGCCCGCAAACGTAACGTAGGTATCGTGTGCCGCTGGAAACTCATGTGTAGCGGTCGCCTGCTGTAGCGGAGCGATCTGTAACGTTTGAGCGCTATCGGCAGCTCGGAACTGTCGAATGTCTGTCAGGGATAGAACGGTCGCAGGGCTTCCAAGAGGCGGGAACGCAATCGCTCCGCCTCCGTCGCTGCTTCGAAACACGTCTGTGATGGCGATCCCGCTGACCGCCAGGCGTGGTGATTGGGCGAGGAACGGGCTGACCTCTTCGGGTGCCGTGCCGATCCTGGGTGTAGTCGAAACATCGGCGATGGCTGTTCCGCCGATGGCCGTGGTGCGCGAGTACGGGTTGGTCTCACTCCAGCCCGCGACCGCAGGTAGCGTCGGTACCCTGCAGGGCACCCACGGTTTACCATCCTGCAATCGCAGCGGCAAAGAACTAGCGCGACCGACCACATACGCGGCAACTTCGATCAAGGAGCCGTAGGCGAGTGGAGGCAACGGTGCGCCAATCGCAGCCACATCTTCCGGGTAGTCGGTAGTGCAAAACGTCGGCGCCGGGTCGCCCCCCTCCTCCGGTAACGCCTCCGAGTACGCCGCCGTAGCGAAGGGCAACCCCTTGTAACTGACGAACAACGATCGCCGCCCATTGCAGACGGTGGTGGGAAGCGCTTGGATACCGCGCGCCTGAGCCATCCATGCGGGAGCAGGATCAGCGAGCAGCTCAGCCATCGTTGCGTAGGACCACCCCGAGCCCACCGCAGCACCGTCCTGACGTCGTAGCAAAACCCCGACGCCGCTGAAGGCAGCGGCGAATTCGTCGACCTGCGTGTCGTCGTCATCGGCGGCGGCGTCCAGCGTCACCTGCAGCGCGATGGGAACCGGCATTTCGTCCGGCCGGAACCGACGATCCGCAGGAGGGAAAAGTTCATCCGTGCAGCTCTCGGTCATGCGCGCGCACGCCTCCGCGATAGCCGGCTGCATTCCAAGCCATTCGTTGGCATCGAGCCAGTCGTCCGGGAGGGGGCTAGCGCCCGCGATGGCTCCAAAGAAGGACGCCGGCTCCGGAACCGGATGGATCAGGCTCGCGAACAGCTCAGGAAACGGAAGCGCCGTGCCGGGGGCCGGAAGCGCAGCGCTATTGAAGCGCCGTGCCCAGAAGTTCAGATCTCTGAAGTTCTGCCTCAACAGTTCTGTCGGTTTGTCACGGAATCGTACCGCGGTAGTGAGGCGATCGCAGACTAGCGTCCCCACCGCTTGCCGGGCCGCCGATGCACCGTCGGCGACGGCGGCAAACTCGCGCTCCCACGCGCTGAGCGCTGCTTCATAGGCCTGCACGAGCTCGACCGGCGGCTGCGGTCCACCGATCTGCGTGCAGAACGTGTGCGCGACGTCGGGCCATCTAAAGATGCGCAGCGCGGCGGCTTCGAGCCCACTTTCGCTGGTGACACCCGAATAAAACGCCGCGATCTGGCGGTCCAGTTCGCGATCCTGCCGATCCCAACGGTCTTGCCACGTCAACGGCCGATCGGTAGCGTCGTCACTGCCGATGATACCAGCACGACCGGCAACGTCCTTCCACACGTCGCCATTGTCGGCGTGGATGTAGCCGTGCAGGAGCCACATAAGCCAGTCTGTCGAGTCATCGAGAGAAGCAGGCTGCCCGGGGAGACCAGCTAGGTGACGGAGGACACTAACGAGCGTGCTTCGCTTTGCCGCGTCTGTCGGCAACGTGCTCAGAGCGGGGAGTGCCGCGATCGCCTCACGAAGCGCATCCCTGAGCTGACGATTCGACAGTGGCTTACCCCACGCTTCGCCAACGGTGACGTTGAGATGCGTGAGCAACCCGGCGAGCAAAGCGCCATCACGCCTCGGAGCCCCAGGCATTCGCAGTGCAATCAGCAGCGTGTCGAACGCCGCGGCAAGCGCCGTGATGGCGCGCCACGCTCGCCGTCGCACCTGCGCGCGTTGTTCGGCCTCGCTCGGTGCATTCAGGCCAGACCCGATATCGTCGGTCACTGGCATGGCAACTTCATTGGCGGCCAAGAATCCTGTCACCAACGATCCTGCCCGCTGCTCGACGCGCGCCATGGCGGTGTGGGCCTCTTGACTGGACCCGTCAGCGGGAGCAAACCCTTCGTCCAGGCTGATGTCCGTGGAGGGCGCTTCGGCAGGTCGAGAGACGATTGATCGGCAAAGCACGCCCGCCTCGGAGATCAAGAAGTACTCCCCCGGCACGACTGGCGCGACGGGTAGACTCGCTGGCGCCTCCTGGTCGAAGTGCGGAAGAACCACAACAGGCGCGTCTGGGTCCGGCAGGAGCAGCACGCGATCAACGTGGATTACACAGGCCAGATGCAGCTTCTGCGGCAACGGTGCGACGAACCCGGCAACGCCCATTATCACGTCCCGGGCATCGAGCAGGTCGGCCGTCTTGGTTTGCTCGTACTGCTGCGAGGGCGTGTAGAAGAACGACCGTGCAGCAGTCGGCTTCTGGCTCGGCAGCCAACCTATCAGCGCGTCGGCGGAGTCGCGGCAGAAGGCCTCGCCCTGGGTCTGAGCCGCAACATTGTGAAAGATCCCATTTTGAAGTTGGTAGACGGCAAACCGAATGGCTTCCAGCCGCAGCAGGAACGCGTTAAATGCCTGTTGCGCATCGACTTCGTCTACTCGATCGGTTTCGAACGACAGACGGATGGCAAAGCCGCGTTGACTCCGTTTCTGAAAGCAGGGCGCTTCCTCGTCCGTAATGCAGAGTATCGTATCGGTCACGGCGCAGTCCCTCCTTGGCCCTTGATGAGCTTCGAAGCCTTCTTCAAAGACTCGTCGGTGATCTCGGCGTCGACATTGCTCTCGCTGGACGTCTGCTTCTTCCCCCCCGTCATGGCGTATCGGGCTTGGCCACCGGCCGAGATCTTGAAGAAACGAGAGATGCGAATCGTAATGCTGAAACTACCGCGAGCATCGATGTCGCCGTTGTCCTTGTAGGACAAACGCAGAAGTATCGTGATGTATGCGGTTGCGATGCGCAGGACATCCACGACGCCCACGACGAGCACGCACATCGAGACGGTCAGACCGCCACCCGACTGGCCAATGAGCTTGCGGTATGTCAGCGCCACGCTAATGCTGATGGCCACAGACCCGGTGACGCCGGCGAAGGCGAACGCGATCGAAGCCGAACCACCCGCGCCGGCATCGACTTCGACGAGGAGACCATTGCCGAAAGGCCGATATTCAACGTCGACGGTGATCCACCCCGTACCACCGATGATGAAGATGGTGAAGAAGAATGGCAGATCCGGGCGGGACAGCGCGAAGCGGTTTGCAATGAGGAAGTCGGGGTATGCGATGAGCTGGAAGTGGTTGGAGATTTGAATGTTCTGCACGCCGCTGGTGCCGAACATCAGGCTGGTCGGTGGCATAGAAAAGACGTGCTCTAAGCCCACCGGCAGGCCGTTCTGCTTTAGAACCTTCAGGCCGCCCACTTCGTCGGGAATGATGCTGCCCAGCGTGTTCTGGACGAACTGCAGCGCCGAATTGAGCTCGATCTTCTTCGGATCGAAGTCGACCCTCAAGCTTCCGCTGTCGTCATAGCGGACCGCCACTTCGCGCAGTGTCACCATGACCTGGCCACCGACGACCATCTCGAAATCGGTCTCGAAGCTTGACCGTGCCTGGCGGGAGACTTCTTCTGTGTTCTTCGAGGCCTCTACCCGCAGGAAGGCCTTGGCCCGAGCGTTGACGGCATCAAGGGAGAAGGGACCGAACGAGAAAAGGGCATTCCTGCCCTCGAGCGGCGCATCCACTTCGATCTGGAACCAGGCGCGATAGTTCTTTCGGTCGAAGTCATGGGATATGCGGATGGCGTCCGTCGCGCTTTGTGGCAGCTTGCAGCCCTTGAACAGGCGATCCAGCTTCACGCCACCGCAGCTACGAAGGATTCGTCCGATGTCGAACTGCGACAGATCGATCGGCTCAAGTTGATTGCCGATCCGGTCAAACGGAAGACTGAGGCCGATTGCTTTGAGGTCGTCTCCGAGACGACCAAACCAAGCCTCAACCGGGGTGGTGTCGACCGCACCGTCGACGAGTCCGTAGTAGTAGGCTAGGCGCTCCTTGGCGAATTCCAGATTTGGCAGCTCCGGCGGCGTGCCTGCAGCGGCCAAGGCGCGAAGTATGTTTCCCGGAACAGAGAGAACCCCGCCGTTGGTGATACCGGCAACCGCGTCGATCACGCGTTCGCCGTAGCGGGCCGCCATGTCGCCGCTGGCGACCAGTTGTCGTACGACCTTGCGCGCATCGTTGTCGAACGAATCGAATCCATCCCGAAGACGTCTCCACTTCTCGACGTTCTGCATGACGTCGTCCGCATCAGCCATCCATTCGTTGAATCGCTCAGCGAAATTCGGGAAACTGTTCACGAACTCGGCTGCCGTCTCCTTGGAGAACGACTCGAAACGGTAAGTGATCGAGGCGCAGGCATTCTCGACGTGGCTCGCGAGTTCAGAGACTAGGGTGCTGCCCTGATTGATCAGTACCAAGCTCTGCTCGAGTAACTTGGTCGACACACTGCGCAGCTCAGCGGCGGTCGCCACATCGAGCACACTCGCGCCGAACACCGCAGGATCAATAGCATCGATGATCGGATCGACGACGCCCTTGATGCGCTCAAGTACGTGCGCGGTGAGCGCATCAGGGCTCAGTTCGCCCTCGGCCTTGCTCAATCCGTCTGTGACTACCTTGAGTCGGTCCTCAAGCAGCGCGCACACTTTTTCGAGCTTGCCGTCTGCCGCCGCGGCAAGTTCCCATAGTTCGCGACGCATGGTCTCAAGTGAGGCATCCACCCAGTTGGTGGCGCGCTCCGTCTCCGCGAGAAGCGCGGACACAGTGTCCGATATCCAGACAGGAACGGCTTCAAGGCTTGCGCGAATGTCGGCAAGCAATGGCGCAGGAAGAGTCGCTGCGTGCGCTTCCAGGGAATCGATGAAGTCGATGAGGCCCTGACCTGCCGTGGCCGTGGTTTGCCTGGCGTGAGCCGCCGCCAGCTTGACTGACTGCCCGAACTCCGTAGCGTCCTGTTTCAGGTCCTGCTCGATCGTCGCCCAGGCCGCGCTCAACGAGGTGAGGTCGGTTTGCAGCGGTTGGGCGACATCAAGTAGCGCCTGACATGCATCTTTCTCTGTCTGGTTTCCCGTCGCATCGCGATGCGCGATGAGCTGGGCGACCACTTTCGAAAGCACCTTCTCCGCAACCTTGGATTGCTGGGTGAGCCGAGTGCTAATGCGGGTTACCCCCTCCTTGGCCCGGTCCAGTCGTGCCACCACAGGGCTCTCGTTCGACGAGATCTCGGTCAACGCCCGACCGATGATGACGCCGACGTACTCGGTGAGGGGGTCCGCTTCGGCCGCAATGCGAGCAGTGCCATCGGCGATGGCAGCCTCAAGCGCACGCTGGGCGCGCTGTACCACAACGGCTACTCGCTCCTCGAAGTCCCGCCGCCGGGCCGCGGACCACGGCTTATCCCGGTCGATCGAGAGGTTCAGAGCTTCCACGTCCGCGCGGACACGATCCAGCCCCACTTCGAGACTGGTCGATACGTCCGCAATGGCGGAACGGATGGCTTCCACACCACGTCGCGCCGAGCCCAGCTCGATGGTGGTCGACGCGAACACGCTGTGAAGCTCCTCTTCTAAGAGCTCATGTATGTGTGCTTTGAACAGCGCACGGTCCATCCAGAAGTTCGGCTTGAAACTCTCGTCTCCGACCGCGCGATCCAGCTGATCGGCAACCTTTGCGTCCCAAGCCTGCAACTGCTGACTGAGCGCGAGGCGCTTGGCATCGAATCCAGCCGTAAGGCGCTTCGTGAGTTGATTGCAGTCGGAAAGCGGATAGGCGTCCTTCAGTTCCTGGCTGATCAGCCCCGACTGGTGGTCTTTGTGGACAGCGACGCTTTGCTCGAGGGCACCGCCTTGCGCGCGGAGCACATCGAACGCGGTCTTGAGCGCACCCATGGCGTCTTTGATAGGTTGCTTCTGATCGTCGGTAGGCAGACTCGTCGGCAGTTTTACCGCGGCAAGGGCCGCCCTGGCCAGGCGCATTTCAGGCGGATCGTCCGCGCGTGCGGGACTGTCCCAATCGGCCTTGAGCGGCAGCTTAAGGGCGCCCACTAGCTTCAGGTTAAGCGCGGTTGTGAGCGCCTCCGATGCGAGCGAGTTGGCCGGCGGCGCCGACGCCGGGCGTCCCGCCCGCGAGAACGTGATGGTCTCGATCGCCGCGTATAGCGGCTTCTCTCCGCGGTGCTCATTGACGGGTGTTCGAATGGCCGGGGGAGCCAGGCGCCAAGTGTAACGCGCATGGCCGGGCGGCGTGGCGTCGGCCGCGCTGGTGGGCTCGGTCGACGCAGCATCAGAAGGGCCCGCGGGACGCGACGGCCACCCGTGACAAGGCAGAGGCAGATTCGGGTAATCGATCCGCAGACGCGTCATCCACGCGTCCGTGTCATCGGTGGCATCGGGTGTCGTGTCGGCGAAGAAGTATAGGTTCTCCGGGTTAAGGCATTCTTGCGGCGATTCTTCGCCCGATGCGCCCTCGGCCGCGGATACAAAGACAATGTCGGGTCGGGCGTACACTTGTGGCCGGACACGCGCCGCATATCGGTTCCAGAGAGGGACGATCCATCCGATCGCGGCATTCGCATTGCCGGCGTCATCAAGGTCCTCACCCCACATGCTGTCAACCGCGATCTGCTTCTGGTTGAATCGCAACGCGCGGACGAAGCAGGCGTGGAATCCCGCCGCGCCGGGAGCATCGGGATAACGGCGCTCCGGCTGGAGCAGCTCGACGTACTCTCGGACTTTGCGAAGTACGGGGCGACGCGTGCGATCACCCAGCACTTCCAGCGGCGTGAACTGAGCACTTGGATTACAGGTACGCTCGTACACGATAACGTGCTTGGCGCGGTTCCACCAAACGGCGATGCGGCCGATCACCTCAACCTGCAATCGTTGGACGAAGCCGCCGCGCGTTTCGCTGATGATGCGAACGCGACGATTGCAGAACGCGGCAGTCTGATCGGCATCGCCGCCCAAGACCCCGAGCGCGATGCCCTCCAGCGTTCCGCCCTCGGAGACAGGATTGAGCAGTAGCATGTTGAGGACGTTGCGCGACTCGAACGACCACAGCGCACCTCCGCGCAGTCCCGTGCTGTGAAGCCGGGGCGACAGGGCAGGGATGACCTGGGTGGGAGACGCCACTGCGGCGCTGGGTGGATCCAGTTCGGCGACGGCGGGGCGATGTAGCGCCGAGGTGCGTAGCGCAAATCGCGTGCTCTCCCGGAAACGCGCTGGCGCGAACGGAATCACGGACATCGGATCGTCGGCCCAAAGTTCCAGGCGCTCCAGGCGGCGGCGGTATGCCCGCATCTTGGCGTCCCAGCGGTCCTCGTACTCGTCATCTGTGTTCACGCCCTTCCAGGCAACCGGACGACCCAGCAGCGTCTCAATCTCCGCGACGCGGGCTCGACGGGCGGGCCCAGATTCCCGCGCAGGCTCAACAGAGACAGAGAGGCCGTAGAGGAACTCGGTACGTAACGCCTCAAGCGCGACGCCGAGGCCCAGTTCCCCGCGTTGGCGGAACAGCGTCGCCGCCGCCCACTCCGGAGTCGCGAAATTGCGCTCCACATCCGACGGGCGTACCCATAGTTCCGTCGGAGGTGTCAGTCGGAACTCGACTGCGCGGCGCTTGGGCAAACTGCTAGCCGTCTCTAGTGGCGACATCGGGCGAATGAACTCCGCCGGCTCGCCCGCGGCGGGCGCGGTGTAGTCATGAATTTCCAGGCGACTGGGCTTGTCCATGCTCTCGCCGATCGACTGCGGCGGAAGCGTGTAGTGATAGACAGGGCGGACCAGGCGGGTTTGCCAGGTGCCACGGTGGCTGTCATAGGCAGCCACATGGACGGTGTCTTGACCCCCCCGTGCCTCCAGCGGCGGCATGTGCGCGCGAAAGAACGCCAGCGGCTCGGTAGAAAGAACAACCGTGCTGGTGTCTTGGGTGGAAGACTCGACCTGCTCCTGTAGCGTGGCCTGCAGGCGACGTTCTTCGGTTGACTGCACCGTCTCCTCGAGCACCAGAGAGTAACGGCCGGCTACCCCCTGCTGTTCCTGGATGAGCAGCCGACCTTTCGAGTCGGATGGCGCGAAACGCTCAGTGTCGAGACCGTCGACATCGACGCGATCGAACGACAGCGTGAGCTTAGCTTGAACTTCAACGGTGGGCAGCGAGGTGCCCTGCCACATGATGGGTGGCCTCACACGCACCCGAATGTAAGTCGCGCGACCTTCGTCTGCGGTGGAAAGCAATGGGACTTCGCCTGCGCCAGCGCTCTCGAACACGAAGCCGCCGATGGCGGCTCGGTGGCGCTTCGGCGGGGCGCCAGCCTCCTGATACTCGTGAATCGTGAAGCCGAAGCAGAAACTCTCTTGGGCCAATACGCCCGCGTCGTACCGCAGGCTTACGGCCACATCGCCTTTGACACCAGAAGCGTGCTCGTCGATTAGGCTCGGCCAACGCGCCTTGCATCGAAACTCGAGTCCCGGGAGCAGCGAGAGGCGCTTTATGGAGACGTCTTGCAGGGTAAGCCGGTACGCCTCTCGCTTGGAGCTAATCCCTTGCAGTTTCCCAAGTTCGCACCGGCTCCGTGTGACCAATGCAACAAATGCCTCATCTCTCTTCCTGAACGCGCTGAGTTCGGGGAGCGAGCTGACCGGATGGGCTGGCTGAAGATGGAGCAGATCAACGCGCGCGAGCGCCATGCCCCCCAATGAACTACCGAGCAGCCTCGCGAACGTGTGGGCCCGATCGCGCGACGTGGGCGCCAAAGCGCTGGTCTTGTCGAGGTCTTCGAGCCGCTGTCGACCGCCCACACTGGACTGGACGTCAACCGACGTGTGCCCCGGTGCCCAAACATTGTCGACGCGCCCGGAGAGCGCGGTCGATATATGCAATACGGTCTCGAATGGCATCCAACCCAGCGTAGGTGCCGGTGAGCGCACCTCGACCGTCAAGCGTTCGTCGTTGGCGCCCCTTCGAACCACGCCGACACGAATGTCTCCTTTGTCCGGCGTCCACTCACCGAGCGCGTCCAGAGCCGCACGCTGAGTGATTTCAAACGCGGGTACACCGGCCGCGCTGCCCCCGGTGGCGGCGATCGTTAAGCTGGGAAATCCGTGCAGGGCGGCTGGCTTGTTGTCCGCATCGAGCGTGCTGAAGTGAGATCGTGAAGCGCCTTTCGTATCGAAGCCTAGTGCTGGCAGTACCGTGTCGAGAAGCAATTTCTTGGTTGGCCAGAAAGCAGAATCAATCCAGGTTTGCACACCGTGGGCGCGACTATGAGACAACGTAAATTGACCCAGGATCGCCGACGGCTCACCGACGGTCGTCGGACTAGCGATCTCTTTGCTGACCGCGCCGAAGCACAGCGTTTCTAGTTCAAGCCCGAAGTTTTGTTCGCTTGCATTAGGTGCTGAGCGCGTTGCCCCGTAGAGCGCGGAGAACGCGGCGAACGCTTGCTCGTCGTTGGCCTGATCGTCATCGAGTGGCGTTCTAAGCGCGACAGCAACATCAAAACGGCAATTCGCGTTGCCGGGCTGCCCGATCTTCACCGTGCTGCGATAATCTTTACCCTTGCGCCGAAACTTCGCCAGAAGCGGCATACGCAATACTAGCCGTGGAGGCCCCTGCGGCCGCGACGCCACTGCCGAATACTGATCGAACACGTTTGCGCCCGCGAATTGCAGCCGCACTCCCTTCGCAACGCTGGTATCGTGGCCGCCGAATCGGAAAGCAATTGCGATGTTTTCCGGCGCGAACCGCGCGGGCAGGTCCGAGATAGTGTGGAGCGACTCAAGCGCCGCGTAAGGCGTCTCAAAGGGCACCCAAGGAATCGGTTCACCGCCTGTGAACAGCGTCCGAGGTACCCAACGAACGCACGCCGCGTATCGCAACGAGTTGGGTACCTGGACATAGTGAACCTCGACAACCCCTTCGCGCTCTTGCTCGTGAGGTCCGGCACCAACGGGCGGCCACTGGAACTTGCCAAACGCACGAAACGCCAGGAACCGCGTACTCATGGGGCCGCCTTTGGGCTTGTTACAACGAGGTCAGGCTCGCTGGGGTTAGCGCTACGACGAGCAGGGATGTTTCGGTGTCACCCAATCACTTCCCAGGTCAGTTCACCTACCGGAAAGTCACCTGTAGGGTCCGCATTGGCGCCGTCACCGGTGTCGCCGACGACGTTGACGTCGAAATCGAAGTTGTACAGTGTCCAGCAGTCGATCGCGCCGCAGCCTTTTGCGTGACCCGTGTTCGTCGCGTTGGTAAATGTGCCTTGGCTGGATCCCCAAGCCCCAGCGGATCGACTGATCCAGGTGTTCAGAGGACCGGGATCATCCTTGATGTCCACAATGGCATCGTAGTTTCCGGCGTAAGCGGTGAGTTTCAGTCTGCGATCCTCCACAGGAATTTACTCGATTTGGGTGATTGGAGGCTGTCGGCGCACACGAGACGCATGAGGCGCGTAGAGCGTTCTAAAGAGCCATTTACTTGAGTAAGGGCGAGGCGGCGCATCCGACTCCATCTCGATCATCGGTCTTGGACGCAAGATCCGCTTTGGAGCGAGGGCGCTTCCTGCACCCGTTGATATACGCTTCCACACGAAGACAACCAGCTCGATTACGCTAAGACTGGCACTCGCCTCATCTGTCCTACGCGACATAGCACCCGCCTTCTGGGTCAGGATCACGTTCCTTACAACGCGGCAATCCATTGCTATCGGACATGAAAAACTAAATTATCTTAGTTTCAGAAGGATCGAGAGGAACCGGAGAACGTTATCTCTCTTGAAAAGCGAACGATTGAATGGTCTATGCAGGTCAGACCAGCACTTCCAAGGCCTCGGCAATTGCAAGTGCAGGCCATCGATGTCCGCTTAGGATCTATTCTGTTGAAGAACTCCTCACTGGTTCTAGCGAGCCCAAGAACAAAACGGTTTCAGAGCGAATTAGAGATCGAAGCTTGTGGATATCTAGCTGTCATGGCAACCATTCGAAGCGATTTCGGAGCGAGCGAGTTTTTCAACAGAATAGGTCGGAAGCGCCCCCTACCCTGCCCCGATTCCTTTCGGGCCTGGTCTGCATCCCAGAACAGGACCCTGTAAGTCGGCGGACGGCTGGCATGGGCGCATCGCGAATTTTGGCGCAAGGCCCGATGCGTTGACTGGAATGGCTAGTAGGACTTCGCTAGTACGGCCGGCTCAAGCAAAGGGTACCTGTCGACCTTGATTCGTCTCTCGAGCTCCTCCTGATCTGTCCTGGCCAGCGGCAGTGGGAACGCCCGTGCGGAAGACGAAACTTCGGCGCCAGAGCTCCGGGACGCCAGCGGTCAGCGCGGGTAGAACCTGCGCGGCGCTCCGTCTGCAGCGTCACACAGCACCAATTCCGACTCATCCAGGTGTCCGGAATGGCGGCCACCACTAGCACGGGATTAGGTCGACGCATCGGTCTATGGAGCACGCCGTTGAAGGGAATTCTCTAGTTGCTGCTCTGCCTTTCGGTACATTTTCTGCGGCAGCGGAGGGGCGAGCTCATCCACAGCGTCCCAGCGCGAGCGGAACTCGTCGGCAAATTGCGTCAACGCCCCAGGTATCTGCGGGGGGTCTTCGAGGAACTGCTCCAGCTCTCTCCGCAGCGTGCCGTACTTGAGTGCGCTTACGCGATGCCGCTCTGCGCTAGCGGCATAGCCCAGAAACGTTTGGAGGCCAGAGAGGATTGCGGCGGCGACGCTGAGCACGCCTGCGACAATCGTCCATCCTCGTTCGGGAGGCTCGCCCAAGCTCGAGAACACCGCTGTGCCCACGATCGTCGTAACGATCACCACGGGGATGCCGAAGGCCTTGTGCCGCCTAGCGTCATTCGCGGCAGCTTTGGAATGCGCAATATGCGCCAAGCGCACTCCCTTTAGCCACTTTTCGAACAATTCCATCCGGACTGCCATTCGTTGGATAGCCAAGCTATATAAACGGCGTCTCCGGGAGCACTCGGCCACCTGAAGGTCAGAAGGCAGAAAATGATCCGCTATAGCAGCGAGTGCGTTGCCCTCGCCCGCAAATCCAGATTTGCTTCCTAATCTGAGGCCAGCGAGTGCGCCACTCTGCTCCAGCTTTAGATCAACAATCGACTCACCAGATGCACGCGCCCTAGGAACTGGAATCGTGTAGTCACCACGCTTATCCGCGTAGGCTGCGCTCTTGCTTATAACAAGCGACCTGTTCCCGACCTACCGAAAACCTGCACGCTGACAAATCCCTAGTTGCGCTCTCATCAATGCCAAAATCCTTTGCCGAGCCCAACGCTCAGTGGCGCACGCTGTCGTTGATTAGAGCAAATCAACGATGACAGGCTCTTGTCCATCGCCATAGAAGGTTTCGTACTGATACTGGGTCTTCAGATCCAATGCGTCCCACATTTTGTTATGGATAGTCCGATAGTTGAAGTAGATCCATTTTTTCGGCCCTGGGCTGTGGCGCAGTAATCGGGCGATCGATTCGAGGTTCGGGTGCCGAGTGCTTGCTCCATTGGAGCTCACGATCCAACGGGACGAAACTAGATGCTCCACAAGCTCGATGTTGGTATTGCGTCTGCTCCCATGATGGGAAAGCTTCACGCAATCCAGGTAGAGAGGATCATTGCACACCTTCTTCAAGCTCTGCAGAACTAAGCTTGGATGGGCATCACCCAACATCAGCGCGCGTTTGCCTTGGTACTCCAGCACAAAGGCAATGCTTGCTCCATTCGGTGCGGCATCATCTTCGGTGAACTTCGTCGCAGCCAGCGCTTCCACGTCAAGCTCTTCCGCTCCCAGTCGTTCGAAACCATCAAGATCCTCCTCATCCTCCTGATCGGCAATCTTTTCCAGCTGTTCGTCAGTCGCGCCCAGGCTTTCCAATGCGCCCTTCCAATCCTCCGCAAGGGCAGTCATCTTCTCGATACTCGGCGACAGGATTTTTGCCGTCATCTCGCCCGGCAAGTCGATGTCGTACGGTTCTTCGTCGGAGTCCAGGCAGACCGCACGTCCAGCCATTCCCAGCTCCCACGCATCCGCATGCCGGGCGGTCAGCTCATCAGCCAGCTGAAGCGCTTCTGCAACACCGTAAACCTCAACGGGCAGATGCTGCTCACCATTGAACAGGACACGTCCAATGGTGATGTTCTGTGGAAGGGCTTGGACCAGGGCCAATACGCCCTGTATATGATCCAGATCGATATGGGTGACCACTAGAACATCGATTCGGACATCGTCACCAAGTTTTTCCAGCCAAGAGGTAAGAAAGTCCCTTGCCGTGCCCTTGATTCCGCCATCGATGAGGATCCGATAGGGCGCGTCCTCGTCTCCGTATTCAACCAGCAACGCATCGCCGCGCTGGGCCGGAAAGACCAGGATTCTGAAGATGTCAGCCATGGCTTTTTGTCTCGAATCTGAGAATGGTGAAGAACTCACCCTGAACAACCAGCCGGTTCAACTTGCGCACACTATTCAAGTGCTGCTTGGTCAGATCCACTCGTGGCCCAGTACGCTCGTTGCTTTCATCGTCTTGCGACAAAGCAAGAAGTATGTCGCTCAGAAGTGTTACGCCCATAGAAAAATAGGGTATGCCTCGATGGACCGCCTCAGTGGCGTAGTCGCGCAGTACTTCCACATCAATGTCTTCTGCACCGTCGGAGCCGGGAAGGCCAAATCTCCAATACATCTGAGCCATCGCAATGGCCGAATCCGGCAAGCCCGGTGAACGCCCATAGAGATTCTGTATCCAGTACCGCCATGGCGAGTTACTCGCCTCTTCATCTTCTGACGTGTAAGCCAACAGACCATAAGCACCGGCTGCCGCTGCAATAGGATTAGCATCTTTCTCATACAGAAAGCTTTCTGCTTCCTTCAATATCAGAGAAGCTGCTTGTATCTGACCGTTATAGAGAAAGCCCAGGTATGCACTTGCATCTACGTCGTCGACCACCACCGAGCACTTCCACCGGGCTCGTTCGCTCGGATCCGATTCTTCCATCATTACCTTGTCAAAAGACGCACTCACCACGACAGAGACAGTAGCTATGTCGTGGCCATCGTGGGAAAGGCTCCTCCAGCCTTCCGGAAGCACGAGAATATGAGCGTCACCGGTAGGGTCTACCACAGTGGCAAAGCACCGCTGAAAATTCGGCTGCATCACGGTAGGCTGGAGCGGGTTAGCCGAATACAAGCGCGCTCCGCCGGAGTCCAGCAGAACCATTCCTAACGGACTGGTCCCTGGATCGGGTTGGCCTAGCCACTCCAGGGCCATATCGAAGTCTCGCGCCGAATAGAGCTGCTGGTTGAGCCCCGGCAGAGGCGCTGAATCTGACAGGGTGGAGGGGTGCCTGTGTGACGTCCAACGGCATCCCCTGACCCGCAGGAAGGCATCACCGTCGGTCAGGCGAGCGATCGACTGCGCCGTAGCCCTGACATCGCTTTCCACCTGGCGAAGTTGCTGAACACTCTCTCTCAACGCCTCTGGTGTAGGTGTAGGAGTGGCTATGGGAGCAGGAGTCGTAATCGGTGTTGGAGTCGGTGTTGTAGTGGTTGTGGTCTCAGGAATTGCTCCTGCAGATTCAGACAGTAGCGATGCGGATTGTACTTCGATGCTTTTCTGTATCTGCTCCCGGAGTGTCTTATAGGTATCAGCCCGTCCTTCAGAGGGTAGACGTTGAACCACACCTAGAAAAGATTCGCTGGGGAGTTTCTCCCTTGGCGATCCCGAGAGCGTGAATTCGACCTTTTCATCTTCCCTTTCGATTTGGACCGATTCTGCCATCACGTTTCCATTGGGAAGAAATAGCCGAACCGTGTAAGCGCCTGGGTTCACCGAAAGACGATGCGAGTCGTTCAACCCGATCACAAAGCGCATGGAACTTTCCAAGGGATTTCGCTCACCCAGGGGCACGACCTCCACTACCGCGCTGTTGGCCTTTCCGCTCGGCTTCAGGAAGCTTGCGCCTACGGACACATCCAGATAAGGCAGCTTGTCATCGGTCATCATATTGCTACCTCCTGACCCGGCGGGGCGATATGGCGTTCAAAGCGGCCTATTGATTGTTGGGTCGATTGTGATACTGCTGCGAACGCGTACAGCCCTTCCGGGAGATGTAGCCACCATGGAGCCTGCACTGGCTGGCTGCGCGTTTCTGTCAGTGCCGGGGGGAGAGGCAACGACTCATACTGGAAGACCGCCTCTGGAAGCAATGTCCGATCGTTAGTAACCACTTTGACAACGACCTCTGGTTTCCCCTGCAGTCGATGCAAGGTCAGCGGCTTGTTTGCCTCGCGTGACTGACAGTATTGAAGTGCTCCCTCATACGAGAGGCTCTGGACGCACTTGTTTACTGCTTCTGCGATCGCTTCGATCACGATCTCCCACCCATTACCAACTCCTCGGCTGGCACTTCCCTTGAATGCCCGCAACAAGCCTTGAGTAAACAACGAGGACCTCCCCTTCTGACCGTAAGCGGCGGCGCCAAGACTGGTCGCATAGAACACAGCCCGGATCTTGTCCCGAGTATTTCGGGCGACTCCGCCCGCAATGATCTGCTCGCCACTGCTGCTGTTGCCGTACTGGTCCAGAAAATCCGGCGTTGGCGTGTTGCGACACGCGTCTATGAAAAAAATCTGGTTCAGCGCTTTGCAGTGTTGCCCCAGGCCAATCTTGAGCTTGTCGAGGTCAACCGCATGTCTCATGGGCGAGTGCTCATTAGATCCAAAATCCTCCATGAGCAGGCTCATCTCGCTGTCGCTGAATGACAGCCCGTGTCCGCAGAAGTAGAACATGGCGATATTGCCCTCGTGCCTATCTGCACGATTCTTCCAGGCCACGATGGCATTCTCGACGTTAGCCAGGGAGGCCCTCTCTATATTCACCACGTTGCCATTTTCTTGTGTCATCTGGAGCGGGTCAGGCGCCGAACAGAGCACTCCCAGTGATCGAAGTGGTTTTTCGTTATTGTCCATCTGGTGCCGAATCCATTCAGTCATCTGCTCAACCGATTTCACTGGCGAGGAGAGCTGCCCCATGTTCATGTGGTGCGCGAATGGATTTGGATTGCTGCCCCCTTTCAAACAGGGGTAATCCCCTACGCCTATGACGATGGCGTGCGTTCCCGGCTCGTTCGAGTTGTCATCTATTAAGACGGTCATTGCTTTTCATCCTTCGCTGAAGCTGTCAAGCGCGGGCATAGCTTCTCTTTCATCCGACGCCAATGGGATAGGGAAATCCGCCAGGGGCAAGTAATGTCTTGTTGAACCAGGTCCGGACTGCCGCATCAGTGACCGCATATCCCCAGTTGATCAAGCACTCCTGAAGCGCACCATCCTTGTGAGCAAGATCCGTGGGGACCTGGGCGAGCAACGCGGTCTTGTTCTGCGGGCATGGCAAGGCGCCTGCGCACTGATGAACCCCGATATCATGTTCGATATCCCAGAAAGCGCCGGTGCGCTCGCCGCTAACTAGCGCCTGCATAAGCAATCTTTTTCGCAGGTTGAGTACTTGCGTATCGACAACATCCAGGCATCTTCTCCCGATCGACACCCAGTTGCTCTTGACAGTAGGCTCTGGCGAAAACGGCTTTCCAGCATTACTAACGAAAAGCGTTTTGTAGCGCTTGAAGCAGGTCTCAAGGCCCAAATTGTCGTAAACACCACCATCTGCGAGCGTCGGATTCGTAGTAAAGGGTGCACGTTGCAACCCCTGCCTTGGATCCCCGCTATTGGGTGAGTAGTCAGACTCTTTGAGGGACAGCAGAGCGGGCGCCAGTACAGGCGGAAATGCAGAAGAGGCAGCCACCGCGTCGGCAAGAGAAACCCTTGGATTAGGCACCTCCCCTACCTTCCAGTCCCGCATGAATGGCTTGGAGAATCGCCAAAGTGCGCCGGATTGCAAATTGGAGGCATTGATGACGAAGCGCACACGGTCTGGCAAATCTTGCAACGTTTTATCACCAAACAGCTCGCGTCGGTAGGCAGCAGAGATGTGCTCACTGACCCGCCCGGGCATGACAATATCTTTGATGACCTGGAAAGCACCACTAGGCTTTGTTCCAGCCAGATTCTTTCCAGCAAGCTGGCGCACTGGACCAACCACGTGCTCTTTGAATGCTCCGTCGAATGCCGCTGCACTCGTATGTTCCAGCCGCTCGAGCGCCAGCGCCAAGACGGCCGCGGTGATTGAACCACCCGACACGCTAGAGATGCGCTCTAAACGGCCCACCTGGCTGGTTACGCCGGCCACGTTATGTTCCAGTGGCTTGTCTTGGAAGAATCCCAGCTGTCCCAGCCGCCACAGCACACCAGTGTGGAACAGCATGGCCCGGTAACCACCACCCGAAAGTGCGATAGCCACACCCTGCTTGGGCGTGTCAGCACCAGGCCCGGCCGATTCAGCCAGGAGCTCGGCAATAGACACAATCCCTCCTTGGCTATTGGAGTAACTCTCTACGGGCACAACGCGAGGGTATCGCCAGCCCGGCCACGCTGGTCGGCCCAGTAGAGCTATCCTCGCATCGGATCCCATCTTAGACGCACCGGACCCCTAGAATCCCTCCTACTGGTAGGGTACGTCTTCTTTCTTTATAGGCAGTCAAGAAACTCAGCGCCGGTGAAGGAGCTTGATGGAAAGCCGCTTGCAGGCGCAGGTGACAGGTTTTGGCTAGCCAGCGCGACGACGCAGTGGCAGAACGTTGGCCTTGAGCCGTAGTCCGTCCAGGTAGTCTGCCCACGCCTGCATCATCTTCTTACGCTCAGACAAGTGCGCAGTCCGGTTGTACGCCCTCCCCAAGGGATCCCGAACAGCATGCGCAAGCTGGTGTTCGATAAAGTCAGGCCTGAAGCCAAGAACCTCATCCAGAACGGTGCGAGCCATCGCTCTGAATCCGTGACCGACGATCGTATTTCCGTCGAAACCTGAGTTCCGTAAAGCTGCGTTGACCGTGTTTTCGCTCATGGGCCGCGACGCACTGCGCACGCCAGGGAAGACATATTCGCTTCGTTTAGTCATCGGGTGCAGTTCCCGCAATATCTCAATCGCCTGGTTCGGTAGCGGCACAATGTGTGCGGTGCCCGTCTTGCTCGCAATAAAGCGCCATTCTGCTGTATCCAAATTTATATCTGCCCACGTCGCACGGCGAAGCTCGCCAGGACGCACGAACAGCATGGGAGCGAGCCTCAGAGCCGCCTGCGTCACGACTGCGCCCCGATAGGCATACAGCGCGCGCAGTAGTTCTGCGATCTTTTCGGGCTCAGTCACACTTGCGAAGTGCTTGGTCTGCGGCTGCTCCAGGGCGCCAACCAAACTATCGGCAGGATTGCTCTTAGCCCGCCCAGTTGCGATTGCATAGCGAAATACGCGCCCGGCCAGCGACCGCGCGCGGTGCGCTGTCTCAACAACCCCCCGCCGCTCCAGCTTGCGCAACGCAGCCAGCAACACTGGCGCAGTTATATCCGTGACCGGCATGTCCCCGATGCTCGCTAAGTCCTTCTCGAAGAGGCGGCGTTCACGCTTGACTGATCCGGGACTCAAACCCTCCTTCGCCCGCTTCGCCAAAAGTTCGGAGGCGATCGCGGAAAATGTGGTTTCAGATCGCTCGACGATTGCTGCGCGGTCAATTCGCGCGACCTGCGCCGGATTGGCACCACCCTTCACCAGGGCGCGCAGCTTGTCACGCTTCACCCGCGCCTCACTCAGCGCCATTGCCGGGTATTCCGCCATGGTGACGATGCTCGCCTTGCCCGCGTAACGGTAGCGATAGCGCCACACCTTCGCGCCCGTCGAGCGAACCTCAATGCATAGGCCGTTCGTATCAGCGACGCGATAGGCACTATCGCGGGGCTTCAACGAGCGCAACTTGGTGTCGGTCAGCATGTGAGTCAGCCATTTGTGAGTCAGACCGCCCCGATGCCGGTCCGTGACTCACAGTCTGACTCACATATGCGCTGGATTCCAGTGGAGGTGCCTGGACTAGTACGGACATAAAACCCCGCAATATGCGGGGTTTTTTGTGGGTTTCATGGACGTTGCTGGACGTCCTTGGACTTGATTTTGGTGGGCCCACCAGGACTCGAACCTGGAACCAAAGGATTATGAGTCCTCTGCTCTGACCATTGAGCTATAGGCCCGCGGCGACGATTGTAGCGGGCACCGCTCAGGCAAAAATCGCGCAGCCGCGACCTGACGACGAGGACAGGGCACGGCTGCGCGATCCGATCCCGCGGCGGTCGAGCCGCCGCGGGAGTCGTTTCCGCGACTGGATCAGTTACCGTCGGTGTTGTTCTTGCCGTCGGCCGCAGCGGTCGCCTCTTCGGCCGCGTCCTGCGCCTGCTCGGCCGCGTCGGCGGCCTTCTCGGCGGCGTCGGCGAGGTCGTCGCGACGCGTCAGCTCGTCACCGGTGTCCACCTGCCCAGCGATATGGGCGGCGGCATCGGCGGCGGCGTCAGCGGCGCCGGCCGCAGCCTGGGCGGACGAGGTGGCGGCCATGTCGCCGGTGGCCGACGCGTTCTGCGCGGCCTGGTGCGCCTCGCTTGCCGACTCGGCGGCATCTTGGGCCGAGTTGGCGGCCTGGTCGGGGTTGCTGCAGGCGGCCAGCGCGGTGGCGAAGCCGAGGGCGAGCAGTGTCTTGGCGGTGCTGTTCATGGGATCTCCTGTCTGGCGCCTTGTTGCGCCGTGGGACGCACCATGTCTGTGCACATGTCGGCTTGGCGCGAAGATGGCCCGCGACTCGGGACTCCATTCAGAACCGGCTCACGTGGCGAGGCGGCTGGAAAGACCGTCTGCCGGCAAGCGCGCGGCCGCGGCGCGGATGCTAGAGCGCCATGCGCTCGCCATACACGGGCAGTCGCGCGTGAACACCGAAGTCGGCCTGCACCCGCGCAGCCAGCCCATCGCGGCCACGCGCCTCGCCGTGCACCAGCACCAGCGGCGGGCGGCCTTCGATGGCGCCGTACCACGCGGCCAGTTCGTCCTGGCCGGCGTGCGCGGACAGGCCGCCGACGGTGTGGATGCCGGCGGCGACGCGGATGTCCTCGCCGTGGATGCGCACTTCGCTGGCGCCATCGACCAGCTTGCGGCCGAGCGTGCCTTCGCCCTGGTAGCCGACGATCATCACCCGGCACTCGCGGCGCCAGAGGTTGTAGCGGAAGTGGTGCAGGATGCGGCCACCGGTGCACATGCCGCTGCCGGCGATGATCAGCGCGCCGCGGCGGATGGTGTTGAGGCGCATCGACTCTTCGGTGCTGGCGGTCTCGCGCAGGTTGGGCAGCAGCTGGCGCAGATCGCGGCCGGCGAACAGCGCGCCCGCCTCGTCGTTGAACAGTTCGGAATGGCGCACGTGCGCGGCGGTGGCCTGGATGGCCATCGGGCTGTCGACGAACAGGAGCCAGCGATCGAGGTTCCACTCCTCGCGGTGCAGGGCGAAGAGCGTCAGCAGTTCCTGGGTGCGGCCGATGGCAAACGCCGGGATCAGCAGGTTGCCGCCGGCTTGCCAGGCGCTTTCCAGCACCTCGGCGATCTCGCGATGGGTATCGGCGCGGGCACGGTGGTTGCGGTCGCCGTAGGTGCTCTCCAGCAGCACCAGGTCGGCGCGATCGGGCGGGCGCGGCGGCGGCAGCATGCAGCTGTCGTCCTGGCCGATGTCGCCGCTGAAGGCGAGCCGCCGGCGGCGGCCGGCTTCTTCCAGGTCGAGGACGACGCTGGCGGCACCGAGGATGTGCCCGGCGGGGATCAGCGTGGCGCGCACGCCGGGCAGGAGGTCGGTGGGGGTGTCGAACTCGAGTGGCGTGAACAGCCGCAGCGTGGCTTCGGCGTCGTCGCGGGTGAACAGCGGTTTCACCAGCGCCTTGCCCTGGCGCTGGCGGCGGCGGTTGTCGCGCTCGGCGTCGGCTTCCTGCAGGTGGGCGGCATCGCGCAGCAGCACGCGCGCGAGGTCGATGGTGGCCGGGGTGGCGTGGATCGGGCCGCGATAGCCGCGGCGCACCAGGATGGGCAGGCGCCCGCTGTGGTCGATGTGGGCGTGGCTCAGGACGACGGCGTCGAGCGTGGCGGCGTCGAAGGGAAACGGATCGTGGTTGTGGGCTTCTTCCTCCTGCCGGCCCTGGAACATGCCGCAGTCGAGCAGCAGCTGGCGTCCGCCGATGCGGAGCAGGTGGCACGAACCGGTAACGCCGCCGGCGGCACCGTGGAAGCTGATGTCCATCGGGTCACGCTAGCGCGTCCGCCAACCCGGTGTCGAGCCGGTCGTTGCACCCGACCATCTTCCGGACAAGAGAAAGGCGCACCGGAGTGCGCCTTCCCTTCATCACATGGCCGCGGCTCACTCGATGTCGAGGAAGCTCCGCAGCTGCTCCGAGCGGCTCGGGTGCCGCAGCTTGCGCAGCGCCTTGGCCTCTATCTGGCGGATGCGCTCGCGGGTGACATCGAACTGCTTGCCGACTTCCTCGAGGGTGTGGTCGGTGTTCATGTCGATGCCGAAGCGCATGCGCAGCACCTTGGCTTCCCGCGGGGTCAGGCCGGCGAGCACGTCGCGGACCGTTTCCGACAGGTTGATGTTGACCGTGTTCTCGATCGGGGACTCCACGTTGGTGTCCTCGATGAAATCGCCCAGGTGCGAGTCCTCGTCGTCGCCGATCGGCGTCTCCATGGAGATCGGCTCCTTGGCGATCTTCATGACCTTGCGGATCTTGTCCTCGGGCATGTCCATCTCCTTTGCCAACTCCTCCGGCGTGGCCTCGCGGCCGAACTGCTGGAGCATCTGGCGGGAGATGCGGTTCAACTTGTTGATCGTCTCGATCATGTGCACCGGGATGCGGATGGTGCGCGCCTGGTCGGCGATCGAGCGGGTGATGGCCTGGCGGATCCACCAGGTGGCGTACGTGGAGAACTTGTAGCCGCGACGGTATTCGAACTTGTCCACGGCCTTCATCAGGCCGATGTTGCCTTCCTGGATGAGGTCGAGGAACTGCAGGCCGCGGTTGGTGTACTTCTTGGCGATGGAGATCACCAGGCGCAGGTTGGCCTCGACCATTTCCTTCTTGGCCTTGCGGGCCTTGGCCTCGCCATAGGCCATGGCGCGGTTGATCTCGCGCAGGTCGCCAAGCGTCACCATCATCGCCTTCTCGATGGCGATGGTGGCTTCCTGGGCGGCGATCACCTGGTCCTTGACCTCGCGCATGCCGCTGGACCACTTCTGCTTGCGCTTGAGCACCTCGTCGACCCACTCGAGGTTGGTCTGGTTGCCGTCCCACGCACGGATGAAGTCCTTGCGCGGCATCTTGGCGACGCGGGTGGACAGGTCGAGGATGCGGCGCTCGTGGTCCTTGATCTCACCCACCACCTCGCGCAGCTTGCGCACCAGGGTGTCGGTGATCGGCAGCGGCAGCTTGAAGCTGGTGAAGATGGCGGCCATCTCCTCGCGCAGCTTGATCACC
This sequence comes from Luteimonas sp. MC1825, assembly GCF_014764385.1. Classification (NCBI taxonomy): domain Bacteria; kingdom Pseudomonadati; phylum Pseudomonadota; class Gammaproteobacteria; order Lysobacterales; family Lysobacteraceae; genus Luteimonas; species Luteimonas sp. MC1825. Next base: position 2,689,428 of record NZ_CP061714.1, read on the forward strand.
GGCTTGCCGGTGGCGCCGTTCTTGGCGACCGAGCGCTGGAACTTGCCGTACAGCGTGGCCAGTTCTTCCATGCGGCGCGCGACCTCGAGCGGGTCCGGGCCGGTGGGCGCGGGCTCGTCCTCGGTCTCGTCGGCGGCATCGTCCTCTTCGACTTCGGCATCGCCGTCGGCGGACACGGCGGCTTCAACCACGACAGGCGCGGGCGCAGGCGGCGGCGGATCGTCGAGGCCGTCGGTGAAGCCGACCACGATCTCGGCGAGGCGCTTCTTGCCGCCCTTGTGCAGCTCGTAGTCCTCGAGCAGCAGCTGCACCGACCACGGGAAACTGGCCAGCGAGGCCAGCATCTGGTTCAGGCCCTCCTCGATGCGCTTGGCGATGGCGATCTCGCCCTCGCGGGTCAGCAGCTCCACCGTGCCCATCTCGCGCATGTACATGCGCACCGGGTCGGTGGTGCGGCCGCCTTCACCGTCGAGCGCGGTCAGCGTGGCCGCGGCTTCTTCGGCGGCGGTATCGTCGACTTCGCGGCCGCCGCTCGATTCACCGGCCAACAGCAATGTCTCGGCATCCGGGGTGGTTTCATGCACCTGGATACCCATGCTGTTGATCATGCCGATGATGTCTTCGATCTGCTCCGGATCGACCATGTCGTCGGGCAGGTGATCGTTGACTTCGGCGTAGGTCAGATAGCCCTGCTCCAGACCCTTGCTGATCAGGAGCTTGATATCGGACTGCGGGGCTGGACGCTCGTTCGCCATGTGGCGCGCACCATTAACAAAATGAACCCGTAATTATACCAGCCGAGGCGCGGGCTCAGGTGCGCAGCAGCAGGGTGACTGGACCATCATTGACCAGACTCACCGTCATATGGGACCCGAAACGGCCAATTTCCACCCCCGGCGCGTGCAATGCCCGTAAAGCGGACACAAGTTCGGCGAAGATCCGTTCAGCCTGGGCCGGCGGGGCGGCCGTGCTGAAGCCGGGCCGCAGCCCGGATCGGGTGTCGGCCGCCAGGGTGAACTGGCTGACCAGCAACAGCCCGCCCCCGGTGTCGGCCAGCGAGCGGTTCATGCGCCCCTCGGCGTCGGCGAACACCCGGTAGGCGAGCAGGCGCGGCGCCATGCGCGCCACTTCTGCGGCGCCGTCGCCGGGTTCGATGCCAGCCAGCACCAGCAGCCCGGGGCCGATGGAACCGACCGTCTCGCCCTCCACCTCCACGCGGGCCTCGCTGACGCGTTGCAGGAGCAGAAGCATGGCGGGCGGGCCTCGGGGATGTGAACGCGGCCGGCTAGACTCGCGCCATGACCGAGTTCCTCGCAAGCCTCCTGCACGCCCTGGCGACCATGATCGGCCGCCTGCCGTGGCCGCTGCAACGCGCGCTGGGCGATGGCCTGGGCCGGCTGGTACGCGCCGCGGGCGTGCGCGAGAGCGTTGTGGCGCTGCGCAACCTGGAGCTGGCGTACCCGGACATGCCGGCCGCCGAGCGCGCCGCGCTGCACGCCGAGGTGATCCGCACCACCGGCCGCCAGGCCTTCGAGACCCTGCGCCTGTGGACGCGCCCGCACGCCGAGAACCTGGCGCTGATCCGCGAGCAGTCCGGCGTGGAGCTGTTCGAGGACGCTTTGGCGGCGGGCCGCGGGGTGATCGTGGTGGCGCCGCACCACGGCAACTGGGAGTTGCTGAACCAGTGGCTGGCCGCGCGCACGCCGCTTGCGATCCTGTACAAGGCGCCGGAGTCCGCGGTCGGCGAGGCCTTCCTGCGCCGGGTGCGCGCCGACGCCGACCAGGTCACCCAGGTCCGCGCCGAAGGCCCGGGCATCCGCCAGCTGTTCAAGGTGCTGAAGGCCGGCGGCGTGGTCGGCATCCTGCCGGACCAGCAGCCGAAGGCCGGCGATGGCGTGTTCGCGCCGTTCTTCGGCATCCAGGCGCTCACCATGACCCTGGTCTCGCGGCTCGCCGAGCGCAGCGGGGCGACCGTGCTGTTCGCGAGCTGCGAGCGCATCGACGACGACCTGGGCTTCGCACTGCGTTTCGACGCGGCGTCGGCGGCGCTCTCCGGCGCCGACATCGAGGCCTCGGTGGCGGCGCTCAATGCCGGAGTGGAGCACATGGCGCGCCGCGCGCCGGCGCAATACCAGTGGACCTACAAGCGCTTCACCCTGCGCCCGCCCGGCAGCGGCGAAGGCAATCCCTACCGCGACCTGGAGCATGGCCGGCGATGACCACCCCCGATGACGACGGCTGGCAGCCCCTGCCCCGCCGTGCGCGCACCCTGTTCATGCTCGGCAATGGCCTCGGCTTCGGGCTGCTGGCGCTGGGTTCGCTGATCCCCATCGGCGTGCTGCTGCGCGACACGCAGTGGCTTGCCCTGGGCCTGGCGCTGGCCAGCCTGGTGCTGCTCCCCGGCTTCGGGCTGTGGCTGGCGCACCGCCAGTTCCGCCACGCGCGCTGGCTGCTCGACGACACCGGCTTCGGCTGGCGGCGCGGGCGCCTGTGGCACGCCGAAACCCGGGTGCCGCGCACGCGCGTGCAGCACGTCGACCTGAAGCGCGGTCCGCTGGAGCGGCGCTTCGGACTGTCGACGCTGGTGGTGCACACCGCCGGCACCCGCGACAGCGCGGTCGCGGTGCAGGGCCTGGATGCCGCGGACGCCGAGCGCCTGCGCGACCGCCTCGCGCAGCAGGTCGACGACGACGACGGACATTTCGCAGGCGCTGGCGATGTCGACGCCTGAGGCCGAGCGCCGCCTGCATCCCTGGTCGTGGCTGTTCGTGCTGGTGCAGCAGCTCAAGCAGTTCATCATCCCGCTGCTGGCGCTGGTGTTCGTGGGCCGAGGCGACGGCAACGCGCTGTGGCCGCTGATCGGCGTGGCGGCGCTGGCGCTGGCCTCGCTCTGGCAGTACTTCACCTACCGCTACCGCGTCGACGATGACCGCCTGGTGGTGCGCGAAGGGCTGCTGGAACGCAAGGTGCGGCAGATCCCATTTGCGCGCATCCACAACGTCGCCCTGCACCAGTCGCTGCTGCACCGCATGTTCGGCGTGGCCGAGGTGCGCCTGGAATCGGCGGCCGGCGGCAAGGCCGAGGCCGAGATGCGCGTGCTGCGCCTGGACGAGGCGTTGGCGCTGGAGCGCCTGATCCGCGATCGCGGCGCGGCGTCGCATGTGGGCGGCACGGCGCAGGCTGAGGCCTCCGCCGATGCCACGCTGCTGCTGGCGCTGCCGACCGCCGAGGTGGTGCGCCTGGGCCTGGCCAGCAACCGCGGCATGGTGGTGGTGGCGGGCGCGTTCGCGCTGGCCTGGCAGGCATTCCCGGACCGCGCCATGACGCGCCTGGTGCAGGACGCCGGCGAACGCGCCTTCGGCTACGCCAGCCACCTGACCATTGGCTGGGCCGGCCAGGCCGCCGCGGTCGCGGGCATCGTGCTGCTGGCGCTGGTGGTGCTGCGGCTCCTGTCGGTGCTGCTGGCGGTGCTGCAGTTCCACGGCTTCACGCTGCAGGTGCATGGCCGCCGGCTGACGGTGGAACGGGGGCTTCTGACGCGCATCCGCACCAGCGCCTCGCGCCGCCGCATCCAGGCCTGGACACTGCGTGAAGGCCTGCCGCACCGGTTGCTGCGGCGGCGCGCGCTGCAGGTGGACACCGCGGCCGGCCAGCAGCAGGAAGGCGAGCAGCGCAGCCTGCGCGAACTGGCGCCCATCGCGACGCCCGACGCCTGCGATGCACTGGTGCGCGACGTGCTGCCCGGCATCGCCTGGCCGCCGGCGGCCTGGCAGCCGCTGCACCCGCGCGCCTGGCAGCGCCTCATGCTGCCCGGCGTGCTGCTGGCGGCCGTGGCCGCGGCCGTCGCGTACTGGCGCTTCGGCCCGTGGGGGCTGGTGGCCCTGGCCTGGGCGCCGTGGGCGGTGTACGCCGCGCGCCAGCACGCACGCCGCGCCGGCTACGCCTGCGACGCGCGCCTGGTGGCGGTGCGCGAAGGCTGGTGGTCGCGCCACTGGCGCTTTGCCGAGATCGACAAGCTGCAGGCGCTGGAGCTGCGCCAGTCGCCGCTGGACCGCCGCTTCGGCATGGCCACGCTGTGGCTGGATACGGCCGGCGCCGGCGCCATGTCGCCCCCGCTGCGCCTGCGCCTGGTGCCGCTGGCCGAAGCACGCGCGCTGCACGCGCGCCTGGCGCGCGAGGTCGCGCGGCGGCCGCTGCGCTGGTGACTGCTTACCAGCGGGCCGGACCCCAGTAGCCGATGCGCCGGCGCAGCTTGAACTTGCGCCACCAGTTGCGCGGCTTGGGCCTGCGGTTGCGCCCGCCGCGCGCGATGAAGGCATCCACCGCCGCCAGCACGCGTTCGCTGCTGCGGCCGTCGCGATAGGGGTGGATGGCGTCGGCGAATTCACGGATCGCCGCCATCAGCTCCGGCGGCCGCGACAGCGCGCGCTCGATCGCCGGCTCGAAGTCGGCCACGTCGTCGATGTCGATCAGCTGCGGCCCGGGACGGCGGTTCCTGAACGTCACCACCGGCTTGCCGGTAAGCAGGAACTCGCTGAGCGCGGACGAGGTGTCGGAACACATCATGTCGACCTGAGGAAACAGCTCGAGGATGTTGTCGTTCTCGGCAAACGTGAGGTGCTGGTTCTGCAGCGCCTTGAACTTCGCCACCGTCTCCGCCGGCATCTTGGGATGGAAGGTGACGATCCAGCACCAGCGGCCGTCGCGCGACAGGCGCCTGACTTCCTCGTACAGCGTTTCGGCCGCGCTCCACGATGGCGAGAACGTCGAGTGGTACAGGATCACCGGCACCTCGCGCACCGGCGGCAGCGCGCCAGCGATCGCGCGCATGAACGGATCGATCTTGGTCCAGCCGGTCTCGGCGACGCTGAAGTGGCCCTGCGCATCGGCCAGCGCCTGGAAGCTCGCGGTATCGCGCGGGCCCGTGGTGCAGTACAGGTCGAAGAACCCGCGGATGTAGATATGCCGCGGCTTGCCGGCGTCGAAGCCGTGGAACACTTCCACCTTCACGCCGGGAAAGAAGTGCGGCAGGTGGTTGCCGGGCGTGAACACCGCCTCGGGCCGCCAGCACCGCACGCCGGCGACGTCGAGCAACACCTCGCCGTCCACCAGGTCCTCGGCCCCCGGCCCGTCGAAGAACCAGGCGGCATGGTCGCCGCGGGCGCGGATGGCGTCCTGCAGCGGGCGCAGGATCGCCAGCGCGTAGCGCTCGGAGCCATACAGCAGGTAGTGGCGCGGCTCGGTCATCGGAGTCGGGTCCTGGATGCGGTGCCTGGCGGCAGGCTAGCGGTCGAGGCCGTGGCGCTGCAGCACCGCGCGCGCCTGCTCGACGGAATCGGGATTGCGCACCATCTCGTAGTAGCGGATGCGCTTGTAGACCGCGTAGCTCGCGGCGGTGTGCGCCACCACCAGGCCGCGCCAGCCGTCGAGCAGCGCGAGCCGCAGCAGCGCTTCCTTGGCGAAGGATGCGACGTACACCAGCGGCGCCATCCACACGCGCGCCGGCCGACCTCGCTCCAGCCAGTCGCGGCACTTCAGTTCGGCGTAGCGCAGCACCTTCAGCTGCTTGTGCGGCAGGGTCGGGTTGTGCAGGTGCTCGAACGGCGCGGCGAAGGTTTCGACGCGGCCATCCCAGCGCAGCGATTCATGCACGCGCGCGTCGCTCCAGCGCGCGCGCTCACGGTGGTACAGCCGCGCCAGGCGCTCGCCGACCATCGGCCGGTACCAGCGCATCGGCGCGCCCATGTACAGGGTGCGACGGCGCAGGATGCCGACCGCGGCGTCGCCCGCGATCACCGCGGGCAGGCTTTCAGCGAGCTCTGCGGCCAGTTCCGGGCTGAGGTATTCGTCGGCGTCGAGGACCAGGATCCACGGATGGGTGGCCTGGGTAGTGGCGAAGTTGCGCTGCGCGCCGAAGCCCAGCCACTCCTGGTGCACCACGCGTGCGCCGTGGGCGCGCGCGATGGCCACCGTGTCGTCGTCGCTGCCGCTGTCGATGACCACCTTCTCGGCCGCGAACGGCACGCTGTCCAGGCAACGGGCGATGTTGGCCGATTCGTTGTGGGTGATGACGACGAGGGAAAGCGGCAGCACAGACATGCCGCCATTCTAGATCACTCCCGCGCCGGCCTCAGTCCGGCGGTGCGCTCCGGCGCAGGCGCGCAGGCAGGTTGTGCAGGAACCAGCGCAGGCTCAGCCAGGCGCGGTAGGCCTCGCGCGTCACCCACCCGGTCACGCTCACGCCGGCCTTTTTCCTGCCATCGACCCGGATGGTCGAATCGAATGCGTTGCCGCCGGACACCACGCCGGGCTTGAGGCCCAGGCACTCCACGCCGTGCAGCCACGCCAGGTCCATGTAATCGTCGACCGGCAGTACCCACTCAGTGGCATGGCGCAGGAATCGCTCCGCCGCCGCCGGGGTCAGGTAGTAGCCCAACGTGCACATCGGGCTGCGCCAGTAGCGATGCAGGACGAAGCCCCCGAAGCGTCGCCAGGGCACGCTGGCCCGGTTGGCCGCGTGCAGGCGGAAATACCCGACCTCCGCGGGTACCAGAGGCAAGGCATGCAGCAGTTCCGGAAAGCGCGGGTCCAGAAGGATGTCGTCTTCGAGAACGATCATCGGCTTTCCGCTTGCGACGCACTGTTGCCAGAGCAGGTAATGGCTGGCCCAGCAGCCTATTTCGCCCGGCCGGAACGGCCTGCCCTTGCGGGCCTGCCGCTTGCCGGCATGAACCCGCGCGAACAGGGGATGGGAAGCGCCGCCATCCACGGCCTCGAAGAACGTCAGCGACAATCCCAGCGCGGCAGCCTGCGCTTGCATCGATGCGCGGCGCTCGGTCGAGCGCGGCAAATTGACCACATGCAGCGCCAAATCCGTCACGCAGCGTGCGTCCTGCACCAATGACGGCACTCGAATGCCAGGGAATCGCTCCACTTGTTATACATTCGGCACCACTGAATGTGCGCGTACAAGCCAGGCGGATCGGCCACGGGCATGCAGCATACCCGCACCATGCGTGACCGCGCATCCCGGCCAAGCGCATGAAAGGAAGACCACGACAGGAAACACCATGCTGCGGAAAATCAGAACGTATCTCACGGCCGCGGGGCTTCCGGGAATCCTGGCTGCCGCACGAGCCGGCGCCACGAACTCGGTCGTGAAGCTGGAGCTGAAGAAGAGCCACCTCAGGCACCCGATTCTGCTGCGCATCCCCTCGTCGGACGTGCCGACGTACCGGCAGGTCTTCATCGACCAGGAATACGCCTTCCATACGGAAAGGGCGCCCGAGGTAATCATCGACGCGGGCGCCAACATAGGCCTGGCATCGGTTTATTTCGCGAACAAGTACCCTGACGCGAAGATCATCGCCATCGAACCCGAGGAGAGCAATTTCGAGCTCCTGAAGGAAAACACATCCTCCTATCCGAACATCATTCCCCTCCAGGCCGCGCTGTGGAACAGGAACGAGGAAATAAACCTGGTGGATCCGGGACTCGGAAAATGGGGCTTCATGACCGACGGGAAGCAGTCGTCCGGTGAATCGCCGGGCAACGTCTGCCACGCGGTCAAGGCCATGACCGTCGACAGGATCATCGAGGATTACGGCCTCGAGAGAGTGAACATCCTGAAGGTGGACATCGAAGGCGCGGAAAAGGAAGTCTTCTCCGACACTTCCGCGTGGATCGACTCGGTCGACTCGATCATCGTGGAGCTCCATGAGCGCATGAAGCCAGGCTGCAATCGCAGCTTCTACGCTGGCTCGAACGGATTCGACCACGAATGGAGCCAGGGGGAAAACGTCTATCTGTCCAGGTGCGGCTTCCCGATAACGCGTCTCGACTGACGTTAGCCTGCCACGCGCCGAATTCAGCCGGCGCCCGTCAACCGGGCGTAGAAGAAGCCATCCATGCCCTGTTCGCCCGGCAGGCGTTGCCGCCCGGGACCGGCGGCATGGCCATGGCGATCGTCGAGCGGGTCCGCGTGCGCATCGGGGGTGCGGGCGAGAAAGGCCGCGACCTGTCGTTCGTTTTCGTCCTTCAGGATCGAACAGGTCGCGTACACCAGCACGCCGCCGGGCTTCAGCACCTTCCAGCACGCGTCCAGCAATCGCCACTGCAAGGCGATCAGCGAAGCCAGGTCTTCGGGGCGGCGATGCAGCAACACGTCCGGTTGCCGGCGGACGATGCCGGTCGCCGAACACGGGGCATCGAGCAGCACGGCGTCGAACGGCGTGCCGTCCCACCAGCTGGCGGTGTCGCAGGCATCGGCGGCGCGCAGTTCGGCACCGGCGCCGACGCCGATGCGCGCCCAGCCTTCGCGGACCTTGCCGAGGCGCGCGGGGTCGATGTCGAGGGCGACCAGGCGCAGGCCCGGGTCGCGCTCCATCAGCTGCGCGGACTTGCCGCCGGGCGCCACGCAGGCGTCGAGCACGCGTGCACCTGCGGCGGGTGCGAGCACGTCGGCGACCCGCTGCGCGGCGCCGTCCTGCACCGACAGCACGCCCTCGGCGAAGCCGGGCAGCATGGCCACCGGCAGCGACCCTTCGATGCGCAGCGCGTCGGGCATGCCGTCCACCGCGGCGGCGTCGATGCCGGCTTCGCGCAGGCGGGCCAGGCTGGTGTCGCGGTCGCCGCGCTGGCGGTTGACCCGCAGCCAGGTGGGCGCGGGCAGCGCGCTGGCGGCGAAGATCGCGTCGGCATCGGCCGGCCAGTCGCCGCGTACCTGGTCGCGCAGCCATGCCGGCCAGGCCGCATCCGCGGCCACCGCCGGCAGGCCTTCGCGCTGCGCGCGGCGCAGCAGGGCGTTGACCAGCCTGGCCTGGTGCGCGCGGCCGATGAGGCGCGCGGCATCCACCGTGGCGGCGAGCGCGGCGTGCGGCGCCAGGCCAAGCGGATCGAGCTGCGCGAAGCCGGCGTGCAGCAGTGCGCGCAGGTCACCGTCGCGCTGGCCCAGCGGCTTGGGGATCCAGGCCGCCAGCGCGGCATCGGCGCGCGCGTGCTGGCGCAGCGCGGCGAAGCAGATCGCTTCCACCAGGGCGCGGTCGCGGGTGTCCGGCAGCGGGGGCAGGGCCCGGGCGAGCTCCGTCTTCAGCGAGCGGCCACGGTTGAGGACCGCGTCGAGCACGCGCGCGGCGCTGGCGCGCGGCTCGGCACCGCTCATGGCGCGAGGTCGCGGCGGGCGTTGAGGAAATCGGCGGCGGTGATCGCGCGGCCGCCTTCGCGCTGCAGCACGCGGATGCGCAGCGCGCCGTCGCCGCAGGAGACATCGATGCCGTCACGGCCGGCGGCGAGCACGCGGCCGGGGGCGACGCCGTGCTCCAGCGCGAGCGCGACCGCGCCGTGGATGCGCAGGCGCTCGCCGGCCAGCGTGGCCTCGGCCATCGGCCAGGGGTTGAACGCACGCACCTTGCGCGCCAGCACGTCCGCCGGCTGAGACCAGTCGAGGCGCGCCTCGGCCTTGTCGAGCTTGTGCGCATAGGTGACGCCGGCGACGGGCTGCGGCTGCGCCACCGGGCGCATGCCGGCGCGCAGCAGGCCGAGTCCGTCGGACAGCACCTGCGCGCCGAGTCCGGACAGGCGATCGTGCAGCTGACCACCGGTCTCGTCCTCGCCGATGTCCAGCGTCTGCGACAGCAGCACCGGACCGGTGTCGAGGCCCTTCTCCATCTGCATCAGGCACACACCGGTCTCGGCGTCGCCGGCTTCGATCGCACGCTGGATCGGCGCCGCGCCGCGCCAGCGTGGCAGCAGCGAGGCGTGCACGTTCCAGCAGCCGAGCGCCGGGATGTCGAGGATCTTCTGCGGCAGCAGCAGGCCGTAGGCGACGACGACCATGAGATCGGGCTTCAGCGCGCGCAGCGTGTCGCGCGCCAGCAGGTTTCTCAGCGAATCCGGCTGCAGCACGGGTATCCCGCGCTCCAGCGCCTCGCGCTTGACCGGCGAGGCCTGCACGCCGCGGCCGCGACCGGCGGGCCGGTCGGGCTGCGTGTACACCGCCACCACCTCGCCGCGGGCGCAGGCCGCGCGCAGCGCGGGCACCGCGAAGGCCGGGGTGCCGGCGAAAACGATGCGCACGGCTCAGTCGCCCTGCCGGCGGAGCTTGTCGTACTTCTTCAGCGCGCGTTCGCGCTTGAGCGGCGAGAGGTGGTCGATGAACAGCTTGCCGTCGAGGTGGTCGACCTCGTGCTGCACGCAGGTCGCGAGCAGGCCGTCGACCGCCAGCACGAACGGCTTGCCATGGCGGTCGAGCGCTTCCACTTCGATGCCGTCGGCGCGCGTGACATCGGCGAAGATGCCCGGGATCGACAGGCAGCCTTCCTGGTGCACGCGCAGTTCCGCCGAGCGCTTGCGGATCACCGGATTGATGAACACCAGCGGCTGTTCGTGGCCATCGGTGACATCGACGATCATGAAACGCTCGTGCACGTCGACCTGCGTGGATGCCAGGCCGATGCCCGGCGCGGCATACATGGTCTCGAACATGTCGTCGAGCAGGCGCTGGAATGCGGCGTCGCCGGTGCGGTCCGCGCCGACGTCGGCGGCGACCTTGCGCAGGTGCGGATGCGGGAGTTCGAGGATCGGGATCAGGGACATGGCGGTAAAGGGTGGCAGCCGTCACAACCGTGCGGCACGGTCGATCATTGTAACGCCGGCAGGCTTGCGCCGGGTTGGCACCTGTGGTCTATAGTGCCCGCGCTATATGGGGAAATCTCCAAGGGGACAGGTAGATGGCCGGCAAGCTTCAGCGCCTTTCGAACGCGCTACGCACGGGTATTGCGGTAGCGATGCTCACAGTGACCACGTTCGCGGCAGCCCAGGGGCTGCGTGGCGACCACCCGGACACGTATGTCGTGCAGCGTGGTGACACGCTCTGGGACATCGCGGGGCAGTTCCTGCAGAAGCCCTGGCTGTGGCCGGAGATCTGGCAGGCCAATCCGCAGATCCGCAATCCGCACCTCATCTATCCGGGTGACGTGATCAGCCTGGCGTACCTCAACCGCGTCGGCCTCACCGCCGGCCCGCGGACCGAAGGCGCGCCTATCAACGCCATCCCGCTGTCCGAGGTCGAGCCGTTCCTCAAGGACCTGCGCATCGTCGACGGCTTCGACCACATGCCCTACGTGGTCGGCCTCGAGGAAGACCGCCTGCGCGCCTCGCGTGGCCAGGTGGCCTACGTGAAGGGCCTGGCCGGTGCCAGCCCGGGTGCCCGCTACACCGTGCTGCGCCCGACCGTTCGCTATACGCACCTGCTGCGCGCGGGCCTGTGCTGCGACACCTTCGGCCGTGACGACCTCGACGCGACCGGCCGCCACCAGGTCGACTGGGGCCGCTACTGGGCCAACGTGGTGATGCCCGACAAGGGCCAGGAAGTGCTGGGCCACGAGCTGATGCGGGTGACCGCCGGCACCGTGACCCGCGGCGAGGTGGACGGCATCCAGGCCAGCACCCTGCTGCTCGACGAGGAGGGCCGCGAGGTCCGCATCGGCGACCGCCTGGTGCCGGTCGACGTGCAGCCCTACGACCTGCAGTTCTTCCCGCACCCGCCTGCGCAGCAGACCGCGTATGGCAAGGCGCGCGTGCTCGCGGTCACCGACATGCTGACCTCGGGCGGTCCGCGCGACGTGGTGGCGCTGTCGGTCGGCGCCCGCGAGGGCGTCGACAACGGCACCGTGTTCTCGATCTGGCGCGAAGGCACCAACACCATCGACCGCGTGCACAAGGGCCTGGACCGCGACGAGGACACCGTGTTCTTCGAGAACAAGGTGCGCCTGCCCGACGAGTTCTCCGGCCACGTGATGGTGTTCCGCACCTTCGACCGCGTGAGCTACGGGCTGGTGATGGACAGCATCAAGCCGAGCCGCGTCGGCTACCACCTGAAGCACCCCGACGCGACGCACTGACGGCGGGGGGTTTCCCCGACCGGTCCACGCGACGGCGCCCGAGGGCGCCGTCGTTGTTTGCGCGCCACGCTGGTGCCATGGATCCCGATGCTTCCACCGCACTGCTGCGCCTGGTCGTGGCCGGCGGCGCCAGCGCACCGCGGCGCGCGCTGCTGGACGCGCATGGCGACCCGGCCGCCGCGCTCGCCGCGGGGCCTGACGCGTGGCGCGCTGCCGGCCTCGATCGGGAGCAGCGCGCCGTGCTTGCCGGGCGTGCCGACAGCGGCCAGGTGGCGCTCGCGCAGGCCTGGCTGGCCATGCCCATGCACCATGTGGTCGGCTGGCACGACCCCGACTATCCGGCACTGCTGCGGCGCGTGGCCAGCCCGCCGCTGGCCCTGTTCGTCGCCGGTGATCCGCTGCTGGCCTGGCATCCGGGCGTCGCCGTGGTGGGCAGCCGCACGGCCACCGCGGGTGGGCTGAAGAATGCCTCCGACTTCGCGCGCGCCATGGCGACGTCGGGGCTGGCCGTGGCCAGCGGCCTGGCCGCCGGCATCGACACCGCCGCACACCTCGGCGCGCTGGCCGCGGCGGACGGCCGCACCCTGGCCGTGCTCGGCACGGCCATCGACGACCCCTACCCGCGCCGCAACACCGCGCTGTACGGCCGCATCGCCGCCTCGGGCGCGGTGATCAGCGAGCACGCGCCGGGCAGCACGCCGAACAAGGGCGCGTTTCCGGCGCGCAACCGCATCCTGGCCGGCCTGACGCTGGGCACGCTGGTGGTGGAGGCGGCATGGCGCTCCGGGGCGCTGATCACCGCGCGGCTGGCGGCGGAGTGTGGCCGCGAGGTGTTCGCCCTGCCGGGCTCGATCCACAACCCCATGGCGCGCGGATGCCACCGCCTGATCCGCGAGGGTGCCGCGCTGGTCGAAACCCCCGCCGAAGTCGTCGGCGCGCTGGCTCCGCTGGCCACCGTGCTCGGTGACGCCTTGCGCGGTCGCCTGGCCAGCCCCATGTCAGGGGCCGGGAGCGCCAGCGAGGCGCCGACCGGACACGACCCGCCCGCCAGCCATCAACACCACCGCTTGTGGCAGGCACTGGGTCACGACCCAACCGGTATGGATGAACTGGGCCTGCGCACCGGATTGACGGCCGCGGACCTGTCCTCCATGCTGCTGCTCATGGAGCTTGAGGGTCGCGTCACGGTCGAACACGGACGGTATTCCCGAAAGTCTTGTCAGTAACGCGCCCGCGGGCGCAGGCCGGGGGTAATGAAAGAAAGCATCCTGGACGTCCTGCTCTATCTCTTCGAGCACTATTTCACCGAAGACGCGGATCTCATCCGTGACCGTGACTCCCTCCAGAGCGGCCTGCTCCAGGCCGGATTCAGCCCCGCCGAGACCAGCAAGGCCTTTGATTGGCTCGACGCGCTCGCCGCGCAACGCCCCGTGTCGCCTGTCGTCCGCGCCAACGGCCCCACCCGCATGTACGCCCCGCGCGAACTCGACAAGCTGGATGTCGAATGCCGCGGCTTCCTGCTGTTCCTGGAGCAGCACGGCGTGGTCGACGCCGACCAGCGCGAGCTGGTCGTGGACCGCGCCATGGCCCTGGACCAGGACGAGCTGGACCTGGACGACCTGAAATGGGTGGTCCTGATGGTGCTGTTCAACCAGCCCGGGTCCGAAGCCGCCTATGCGTGGATGGAAACCCAGATGTTCGTGGATGAGCCTGAAACCGTGCACTGAGCCCGGCCTGGCCGCGGGATCCGGCTTGACAGCCGCGCCCTGCCCGGCATCCACTAGAAAGAGACCGCAATCCCAACGCCCGTGGCCCGCGCCGCGGGCGTTGTGTTCTACGCCTCCCCTCAACCGCTAGTCGCGGCGCCCGCGCCGCACCCGGAAACCACCCCCGCGATGGCCAAGCATCTCCTTATCGTCGAGTCGCCCGCGAAGGCCAAGACGATCAACAAGTACCTCGGCAAGGACTTCACCGTCCTGGCCAGCTACGGCCACGTGCGCGACCTGGTGCCCAAGGAGGGCGCGGTCGATCCGGCGGACGGGTTCCGGATGCGCTACGACCTGATCGAGAAGAACGAGAAGCACGTCGAGGCGATCGCCAAGGCGGCCAAGTCCGCCGAAGGCATCTACCTCGCCACCGACCCGGACCGCGAGGGCGAGGCCATCAGCTGGCACATCGCCGAGATCCTGCGCGAACGCGGCCTGCTCGAGGGCAAGGAGCTGCACCGCGTGGTGTTCACCGAGATCACCCCGCGGGCCATCAAGGAAGCCATGCTCAAGCCGCGCGCGATCGCCGGCGACCTGGTCGACGCGCAGCAGGCGCGGCGCGCGCTCGACTACCTGGTCGGCTTCAACCTGTCGCCGGTGCTGTGGCGCAAGGTGCAGCGCGGGCTCTCCGCCGGACGCGTGCAGTCGCCGGCGCTGCGCATGATCGTGGAGCGCGAGGAAGAGATCGAAGCCTTCGTCGCCCGCGAGTACTGGACCATCGAGGCCGAGTGCGCGCACCCCACCCAGGCCTTCTCCGCCAAGCTCACCAGGCTCGACGGCAAGAAGTTCGAGCAGTTCACCATCACCGAGGGTGACACCGCCGAGGACGCGCGCCGGCGCATCGTGGCCGCCGCGCAGGGCGCGCTGCACGTCACCGACGTCGCCAGCAAGGAGCGCAAGCGCCGCCCGGCGCCGCCGTTCACCACCTCCACGCTGCAGCAGGAAGCCTCGCGCAAGCTCGGCTTCACCACCCGCCGCACCATGCAGGTGGCGCAGAAGCTCTACGAGGGCGTGGCGATCGGCGATGAGGGCGCGGTCGGCCTGATCAGCTACATGCGTACCGACTCGGTCAGCCTGTCGGCCGAGGCACTGGGCGAGATCCGCGACGTGATCGCGCGCGACTTCGGCACCGGGGCGCTGCCCGACAAGCCCAACGTCTACCTGACCAAGTCGAAGAACGCGCAGGAGGCCCATGAGGCCGTGCGCCCGACTTCCGCGCTGCGCACCCCCGCGCAGGTCGCGCGTTTCCTGACCGACGACGAGCGCCGCCTGTACGAACTCATCTGGAAGCGTGCGGTGGCCTCGCAGATGGTGCCGGCGATCCTCAACACCGTGTCGGTCGATCTCGCCGCCGGCAGCGAGCACGGCTTCCGCGCCAGCGGCACCACCGTCGTCGACCCCGGGTTCCTGGCCGTCTACGAGGAAGGCAAGGACAGCAAGGGCAAGGACGACGAGGACGAAGGCCGCAAGCTGCCGGCGATGAAGCTCGGCGACCGCGTCCCGGTCGACCGCATCCACGCCGACCAGCACTTCACCCAGCCGCCGCCGCGCTTTACCGAAGCGTCGCTGGTGAAGACGCTGGAGGAGTACGGCATCGGCCGCCCGTCGACCTACGCCTCGATCATCCAGACCCTGCAGTTCCGCAAGTACGTGGAGATGGAAGGCCGCGCCTTCCGCCCCAGCGACGTGGGCCGCGCGGTGTCCAACTTCCTCAGCGGGCATTTCACCCGCTACGTCGACTACGACTTCACCGCCAAGCTCGAGGACGAGCTCGACGCGGTCAGCCGCGGCGAGGAAGAGTGGGTGCCGCTGATGGAGAAGTTCTGGGGCCCGTTCAAGGAGTTGGTGGACGAGAAGACCGAGAGCGTCGACCGCAGCCAGGCCACCGGCGCCCGCGAACTTGGCACGGATCCCAAGTCCGGCAAGCCGGTCAGCGTGCGCCTGGGCCGTTACGGGCCGTATGCCGCCATCGGCAGCACCGCCGAGGACGAGGAGGAGAAGCCGCGCTTCGCCTCGCTGCGCCCCGGCCAGAGCATGCACACCATCACGCTCGCGGACGCCATCGACCTGTTCCGCCTGCCGCGCACCCTGGGCGAGGACAAGGGCGAGGAAGTCAGCGTCGGCGTCGGCCGCTTCGGCCCCTTCGCCAAGCGCGGCAGCGTCTACGCATCGCTGAAGAAGGAGGACGATCCGTACACGATCGACCTCGCGCACGCGGTGTTCCTGATCGAAGAGAAGGAAGAGATCGCCCGCAACCGCATCATCAAGCAGTTCGAAGGCAGTGACATCCAGGTGCTCAACGGCCGTTACGGGCCGTACCTGAGCGACGGCAAGCTCAACGGCAAGATCCCGAAGGACCGCGAGCCCGCCTCGCTGACCTTCGATGAAGTCGTGCAACTGATGGAAGAAACCGGCAAGCCGATGCGCAAGGGCTTCGGCAAGAAGACCGCCGCCAAGAAGGCACCTGCCAAGAAGGCCGCGAAGAAGGCCGCCGCCACCAAGGCGCCGGCGAAGAAGGCACCTGCGAAGAAGCCGGCAGCGAAAAAGGCGACGGCGAAGAAGGCGGCCGCGGGCAAGACCGCCGCGAAGAAGGCACCGGCGAAGAAGGCCGCCACCAGGAAAGCCGCGACCGCGAAGGCACCCGCCGCGAAGACCGCCGCCCGGACCGCGGCGGCCGTCGGCGACGACGCGCCGTTCTGACCCCGGGTGCCGGAGGCGCCGATGAACGACCGCGTCCAGTTGCAGCGGGCCACCGACGCCCTCCGTCGCGGTGGCATCGTCGCCTGCCCGACCGAGGCGGTCTGGGGCCTGGGCTGCGATCCCTTCAATGAAGCCGCCGTGCTGCGGCTGCTGGCGCTCAAGCAGCGCGCGGTCGGCAAGGGCCTGATCCTGGTCGCCGCCGAAGCGGCCCAGCTCGACGGCCTGGTCGACTGGCAGGCGTTGCCGGGCGCGCGCCGCGACGCGGTGCTCGCCTCCTGGCCCGGCCCGCATACCTGGGTGGTGCCCGCCGCCCGCCGCGTGCCGCGCTGGATCACCGGCGACCATGACGGCGTCGCCGTGCGCGTCAGCGCCCATCCGCAGGTCGCCGCGCTGTGCCGCGCCTTTGGCGGCGCGCTGGTCTCGACCAGCGCCAACCCGGGCGGTGCCCCGGCCCCGCGCACGCGGGCCGAGGGCGACCCCACCCTGTTCGCCGCCGTGGACGCCGTGCTCGACGGCGACACCGGCGGGCTGGACCGCCCGACCCCGATCCGCGACGCCTGCAGCGGTACCGGCCTGCGCGACTGAGCTCCGCAGGGCCGGTCGGGCGCCGCGACGCGCGCGCTGGCTGAACCATCGCGGCATGGCGGCGACCACCTCCTTCCAACGGCCCCGGCACGGGCGCAGGATGGGGCCATGGACCGCGCCGCCCCCTTTGCCGCCGCCATCCTGGGCCTGCTCGCCGGCTTCGCCGTTGCGCCATTGCCGGCGCAGGACGAGGTCACCATCTACCGCTGCGTGGACGCCCGCGGCCAGGTGAGCATCGGCAACGTGCCCTGCCGCGATGGCCAGCGCCAGGAAACGCGCAGCATGGCGCGACCGGTGGACGGCGCGCGGCCTGCGGCGGCCCCGGGCACGCCGGCACCGGTGCCCGCCGCCTCGCCGGTGGTGCGCTACGTGGTGTCGCAACCGCCGCAACCGCTTTACGAATGCGTGCGCCCCGACGGCAGCACCTACGAAAGCGAGAGCGGGGACGGCGACCCGCGCTGGATCCCGTTGTGGACTCAGGGCTGGCCCGTGGCGATCGGTGGACGCGGCGATGTCGGCCGTCGCGGCGCGACCACGCCGGCGGGCAACGGCCTCAGCGCACCCCCCGTCAGCCGGATCAGCATTCCGCACGACCCGCCGCGCCCGGATCCGGGCAGCCCCGGTCCGCGGCCACCGCCGCCGCACGACGCCCACGCATGGCCCGGCGGTGGCGCCGGCACCTGGGAGCGCGACCAGTGCCATGTGCTGCCGGAAGCCGAAGCCTGCGACCGCCTGCGCGACCGTCGCGACGACATCCGCCGCCGCTTCTTCAACGCGCAGCAGCGCGAGCGCGATACCCTGCGGCTTGAAGAGCGCGGGGTGAATGCCCGCATCGACCGCGACTGCAGGACGTATTGATGCCTCGAACCACCCGCTGCCGCCTGGGCCTGGCGGCACTGCTTGCCTTCTTCGCCGCACTGCCGGCCACGTCCGCCACGCCGCAGGTCGTGATCTACCGCTGCACCGACGCCAGCGGCGCGCTCACCGTGCAGAACGACGAACCCTGCCCCAAGGGCAGCCGCCAGGAGCGCACGGTGGTGCAGCCACCGCCGGCGATGCCGACCTATGTGCCGCGCGCCGAACCGGTGCCCCCACCCACCCGCGCGGAGGCCGCCACGGCCGCCGCGACCGCGACCGCGCCGCCGGCGCAGCCGCGCCCGACCCTGCCCGCGCCGGCGGCGATCGCCGACGCCGACCGCCTGCCGCCGCCGCCGATCTACCGCTGCAACACGCCGGACAACGACAGTTACATCAGCGAAGCCGCCGAACCCAAGCCGCGCTGCGTGCGCCTGCAGACCGTCGGCCATGACGGCGACCCGAACCGCGGCGCGGGTGCGGCCTGCGAGATGACCTACGACCAGTGCGAGCGCATTCCGGACGGCGCCGCCTGCGACGGCTGGCGCCAGCGCGGGCGCGAGATCGAGTCGTCGTGGCGTTACGCGCGCGGCGACGACCGGCGACCCCTGCAGCAGGAATTCTCCCGCGTGGCGACCATCCTCGCCGACACCAGCTGCGGCGTGCCTGCCGGCTGATGGCATTCGCGGGGCAGGCGCCGCGCGCCCGGTGATGGCGCGCTGGATCAGGCTTCGATCACGCCCGCTGCCGCCCGCCCGTCCGGGTCCTCGACGATCGCATGCGGCACGAAGCGCGAGGTGTCCTGGGTGACCAGGGTCGCGTCCTCGCGCACGCCGACCCCGCAGGCGCGGTCGGCCACGATCCAGCTGCCGACCAGCGGATAGTTGCCGTCGAAGCACGGCAGCGGATGGTAGGCCTGGATGATGCCCGGGCCGTCCGCGTACGGGCCGGGCGTGCTGATGCGCGCCCCGTCTCCAGTCACGATGTCGATATTCGCGCCTTCGCGCGAGAACAGCGGCTTGCGCACGAAGCCCGGCGGCGGCACCTCGCCCTGCACGGTCTCGAAGCGCGCCTCGAGCAGGTTGGGATGCCCGCGGTGGCGCTCCCACAGCAGCGGCAGCACGCCCTTGTTGCTGAGGATCGCCTTCCACGGCGGCTCCAGCAGCTGCATGGTGTTGGCGACCAGGCTCGGCCCGAACTCCTCTTCCATCATGAACTCGAGCGGGTAGAGCTTGAACAGCGTCTGGATCACGTTGTCGTCGGCATCGGTGAACCAGCCGTCGGCGCTGATGCCGATGTCCTCGACCGCGACCAGCGCGGTGTCGATGCCCGCCTGGTGGGCGCAGTCGCGCATGTACAGCACGGTGGCCTGGTCTTCCTCCGACTCGCGCACCGCGGCGAAGTGCACGCGCGCGCCGATACGCTGCTGCAGCGCGAGCGTCGCGAAGGTTTCGCACAGCACCTCCTGGATGCCGTTGTACTGGTCGCTGCCGGCCGGCAGTGCGCCCGACGCGAGCTGCTGCTCCAGCCACAGCCACTGGAAGTACGCCGACTCGTACAGCGACGTCGGCGTGTCGTAGTTCAACTCGTAAAGTTTCGCCGGGCCGCGGCCGTCGTAGGCAAGGTCGATGCGACCATAAAGATGCGGGTCGCCGTTGCGCCACGACGACGCGATCCAGTCCCAGTACAGCGGCGGCACGTGCAGCTTCGCCAGCAACTCCTCGCTGCCGACAACCTCGTCGACCAGCGCCATCGCCATGTCGTGGATCTGCTGGCTGGGCTGCTCGATGTCGTCCTCGACCTGGCGCAGTCTGAAGGCGTAGTACGCCGACTCGTCCCAGTACGGCGCGCCATCGATGGTGTGGAAGCGGAAACCGAGCGATTCGGCCTGCTGCTTCCAGTCCGCGCGCGGCGCGATCGCGATGCGCCGCACGTCAGCTTCCGCGCGAGCCGAACGTGCCGCGCGCCGCCGCCCGCGAGCCGAAGCCGGCCCGCGACACGGTGATCGCGCGCGCCGGCGTGGCGATGCTGCCGCGCTTGCCGGTGACCGGCCCCGTCTGGCGGCTCACGGCATCGCCACCGGCATTCCTGTAGCCACCGCCGCGGTAGTCGCGGTACAGCGGCGCGCCGCCCGCCACCTGGCGCGCGCCGGTGTTGCTGAAGCCGCCCGCCAGCGCATAGCCGAGCAGGAACCCGCCCATCGGCGGCGAGTAGTACGTGCGCCCTTCCTCGCGCACCGGCTGGCAGCTGCCGAAGTCGCTTTCGCACTGCATCGCGTCCTCGTAGCGCGGCGCGACCTGCGCATGCTTGGCCACGGCGTCGCGGTACGCGGTTTCGCATTGCGCCACGTCGACCTGCTGCGAGCGGCAGTCGTCGATGGAATTGAGCACCACGCCGGTGGGCTCGGACTCGCAGGCCGCCAGCCCGATGGGCATCGCCACCGCCATCAGCGTGAGCCGGAGGTTGCTGGATCGCTTCTTCATTGCAGGTTCCTCACGGCGTGATCGCGGCGGCGTTGACCAGGCCCATGCTGATCGCGATGGCGGCGCTGAAGATGCCGGCGGAGACCACGTTGTCGTCGATCTGCTTCGACAGCGTGCCGCTGGCGATGCGGGCAACCAGGAACGCCAGCACCTGCACGACCGCGGCCACCAGGCCCCAGATCAGCGCGTCGAGCAGGCTGACCGAATGGCTGATCGCGGAATGCACCGGCAGCGCCAGGCCCACCAGGCTGCCGCCGAAGGCGATGGCGGCCGCGGTGTTGCCGGCGCGGATCAGCTTGATCTCGCTGTGCGGGGTCACCAGCAGCACGATCGCGGCGGCGACGAACAGCACGCCGAGGCCGGCGCCGAAATAGGTGAGGAAGGCGACGAAGCTGTCGAGGGTGATGGCCTGTTGCATCGTGGATCCTTGTGGTCGGCGCCGCGGCGCCTCAGGTGATGTCGAGGTCGGCGATGGTGAGTTCCACGCCGACCGAATAGGTGATGCTGAAGTCGGACGGGCCGGAATCCTCGGCGGAGACCAGCAGCAGTTCCCGACGCGACAGTTCCGGCACGTCGCGGCTGTAGAGCATCGCGTAGTGGGTGAGGTCGTCGTCGTGGCGCGGCGGATGGTGGCGGTACAGCACCTCGTCGTAGACCATCGCCGGGATGCGCGCGTCGCCGGCGGTGGTTTCGGTGGCGCGCATCCAGCGGTGGCCGGCGTAGTCGATGCCGGCCGCGCCGAGGTGCGCGTGGTCCATCACGAAGCGCTGGAAGGCGGCCTTGTCCGGCGGGTTCACCGTCTCGTGGAAGACGAAGCCCTGGATGCCGTCGACGTCGCCGCCGACGGTGCTGACCTGCAGGAACGCATCGTCGTCGAGGTAGAAGCGGTGCAGCGCGTAGCCGTCGCCGAGGTCGATGTGGCCGTAGCAGGGCACGCCCTGGTAGCCGCCGGGCA
The DNA here is from genome assembly GCF_014764385.1 of Luteimonas sp. MC1825. Taxonomy (NCBI): domain Bacteria; kingdom Pseudomonadati; phylum Pseudomonadota; class Gammaproteobacteria; order Lysobacterales; family Lysobacteraceae; genus Luteimonas; species Luteimonas sp. MC1825. The sequence continues at coordinate 2,710,672 of NZ_CP061714.1, forward strand.
GCTCTTCGGTCATGACGCCCGGCGCGACGCCGTACATGGTGCGGTCGAACTGCAGGCGGCCACCGACGCGCAGGCCGAGCGGCGGCGCATGCGCGAGCTCGCCCGGGCCGGGCAACGCCGTTGCCGGCGCGGCCGGGCGGCGTCCAAGCAGCCTGTCGAGCAAGCCCACGACGCGACCTATTTGCGCTTGTCGAACAGCGACTCGGCGGCCAGCAGTTTCTGCGCGTCGGCCGAGGCCGGTCCGTCGAGCACGATGGCGTCCTGCGGCTTGCGGAAGCGCTCGAGGATGCCGTCGACGTTGGACGCGTCGTGCACCAGCCCGGCCTGCGCCAGGCGCGACTTCAGGTCGCCGTCGCCGGTTTCCTGCTCCAGCTGGTGGGCGGCCTCGAAGCGCGCGCCCTGCTCTTCCTGGCGCTGCTTGATGCGTTCGAGCGAGTCCAGCGCGGTGCCGATCTTGCTGTTGGCGCCGGAATGCCGCGCCGACACCGCCGACTGCGCGCGCTGCACGGCCTCGGTCGCCTTGACGGTGTCGATCTGCTGCTTCAGGCGCGTCAGCTGGGTCTCGGTGCTGCGGATCGCGGTCTTCAGCGAACCGATGCTGCTGTCGAGGCTCTGCACGTTTTCGGCTTCGGCCTGCAGGTCGCGTTCGACGTCGGACAGCTTGGTCGCGACCTCGCGGGCAAGGCCCTCGTCGCCCTTGGCCAGCGCGCCCTGCACGTAGCCTTCGTATTCGCGGCGCTTGTCGAGCAGCGCGCTGCCGCGGTTGGCGGCCAGCTGGCGCTGCGCCATCACCTTGGTCAACTCCTGCTTCGATTTCGCGAGCTCCGAGGTGCTGTCGCGCAGTTCCTGGTCGAGGATGCGGATGGCGTTCTTGTCGACCACGGCCTGGCCGGCCTCGTTGGCCGTGCCGCGGAACAGGGTGAAAATCTTGGCGAGGATGCTCATGCGGTCACCAGGTACGTCTGCAGGGTTTCGATGGCGTCGATGGCGTTGACGCCCAGGGTGCGGATCTCGTGGACGATCTGCTCGGCGGTGGAGTCCGCCGACAGCTCGCCGAACACGACGTAGACGTCCTGGCCGTCGACCGTGGCCAGGCCCAGATTGGACAGCGGGTTGATCGGGTTCAGGCGCATGCAGGCGTCGTTGAACGCGGCGCGGTCGCGCACCTGCGCGCCGGTGACCAGCGGGGTCGAGCAGTACACCTGGTGTTCGCTGGCGACCAGGGTCACCTCGAGGTCGCCGGCATCGGCCAGCACGACCTGCAGCGTGGTCTCGGTGTCGTCGAGGGTGGCGACGCGCTCGGCGCCGAACGCCTCGGTAAGGATCTGGTGGAGCTGTTCGCGGGTCCAGTGCGACATGGACGGTCCTGTGCGATGGGGGCAGGCGCAAGTATGGAGCAACCCGCCCCGGCTCCGCAGGAGAACGCAGCGTGTCGCGTTCACGTTCGGCCCAGGTCCGTCGCGATGCCCCGGATCGTGCGCGGCGCGGCGTCGCGCCCGCCTCGGCGACGTCAGAATCCGTAGCGCAGGAACCCGCCATCCACCGCGATGCATTCGCCGGTGACGTAGCCCGATGCCGGCAGGCACAGGAACGCCACCGCCGCTGCGACCTCCTCGGGCTCGCCGATGCGCCCCATCGGCGTGCGCATCAGCACCTCGTCGAGGTAGTCGGGGTCGGACAGGCTGGACGACGTGCGGCGCGTGCGGATGTACCAGGGCGCCACGCAGTTCACGCGGATGCCGTCCTCCGCCCATTCGCAGGCGAGGTTGCGCGTCATCTGGTGCATCGCGGCCTTGCTCATGCCGTAGGGCGCGCCGGTGCGGACGTGGGTGGCCCCCGAGACGCTGCCGACGTTGACGATGCTGCTGGCCGCGTGCTGCGCGAGCAGCGGATGCGCGTAGCGCGAGAGTTCAAACGCGCTGAACAGGTTGACCTCGAAGATCTCGCGCCACTCGTCCTCGGTGTAGTCCACGGCGGGCTTGCCGAGGTTGCCGCCGGCGTTGTTGACCAGGATGTTGAGGCCTTCGCCCTGGTCCTCCACCCAGTCAAGCAGCTCGCGGCGCTGTTCGTCGTCGGCGACGTTGGCGATGAAGGCGCGGACCTCGCCATCGGGATACTCGTCGGCAAGTTCGTCGCGCGCGGCTTCGAGCGCGTCGCCGTCGCGCGCGGCGATCAGCACGCGCGCACCAAAGCCGAGCAGCTCGGCCGCGATCGCACGGCCGATGCCGGCGCTGCCGCCGGTGACCAGGGCGAGCTGTCCGTCGAGCCGCCAGCGCGTGCCGTGCATGCCGCTCACGGCATGCAGAAGCAGTGCACGACCGCCTTCACCGGATTGCCGCCGCGGGACAGGGTCTGCTCGACGAAACGCAGTTCCTGTTCGGCCTGCGGCAGCGCCTTGGCCAGCAGCCCATGCACGAACTCGCTGCGGCCAAGCAGCGACTGCCCGGCGCGGCTGCTCGCGAATCCGCTCACGAAGCTCTCGAACGGCGACAGCGGCTTTTCGACGTAGCGCAGGCGCCACTTGCCGGCATCGCCGAGTTCGGCGCGCCTGGCGGCGTCGGCGACCGCGGTGCGCAGGCCGCCGAATTCGTCCACCAGCCCGCGCTCCTTCGCCTGTGCACCGCTCCACACGCGGCCGCGGGCAACGGCATCGATCGCCTCGACCGTCCGGTTGCGCGCGCTGGCGACCTTGCCGGTGAACTCGCGATAGCCCTTGTCGATCACGCTCTGGATCACCTGCCCCACTTCGGGCTGCAGCGGCCGCGTGGGATCGAACGCCCCGGCGAAACGCGTGGTGCCGACGCCGTCGGTGTGCACCCCGATCTTCTCGAGCGTGCGCGGGATGCTCGGGAACATGCCGAAGATGCCGATCGAGCCGGTGATGGTGGATTCGTCGGCGTAGATGCGGTCGGCATCCATGCTGATCCAGTAGCCGCCGGACGCGGCCAGGTCACCCATCGACACCACGACCGGCTTGCCGGCGGCCTTGAGCGCGACCACCTCGCGACGGATCTGCTCGGAGGCGAAGACTTCGCCGCCCGGCGAGTCCACGCGCAGCACCACCGCCTTGACCTTCTCGTCGTCGCGCGCCGCGCGCAGCAGCGACGACGTCGATTCGCCGCCCACGGTGCCCGGCTTCTGCTGGCCACCCATGATCTGGCCTTCGGCCACCACCACCGCGACCTGCGGCCGCGCGTCGGCATCGGCCAGCGGGCTGGTGACGTGCTTGAGGTAGGCGTCCATGGTGATTTCGCGCACGCCGCTGTCGCTGTCCTCGTCGGCCACGCCGCGTTCGGCGAGCAGCAGCTGCAGCTCTTCGACCGTCTTCAGGCCGTCGACGAGCTTCTGCTCGACCGCATAGCGGGCAAGGTCGCCGCCGACGGCTTCGATGCCGGCCGGCATGGTGTCGATGCCGGCCGCGAGCGTGGCCGCGTCGAGCTTGCGCGCACGCGCCACGTCGCCGAGGAAGCGCTGCCAGATATCGTTCATCCAGAACAGGTCGGCCTGCTTGGATTCGGGCGAGGCGTCATCACGCACGTAGGGTTCGGCGGCGGACTTGAACTCGCCGACCTTGAACAGGTGGATGTCGACGCCGAGCTTGTCCTGCAGGCCTTCGCGGTAGTACTGCCGGTAGCGGCCGAGGCCCTCGAGCACCATGCCGCCCTGCGGATCCATGTAGACCTCGTCGGCCTGCGCGGCCAGCAGGTACTGCGCCTGGTCGAAGTACTCGCCGAAGGCGACGACCTGCTTGCCTGCGGCGCGCAGCTCGGTGACGGCAGCGGCCACCTCGCGCAGCGAGGCGTAGCCGGAGAACGCCATGCGGTCGGTGCGCAGCAGCACGCGCTCGATGCGCTTGTCGTCCTTGGCCGACTCCAGCGCGAGCAGCAGGTCGCGCAGGCGGACTTCGGCGGTGTCCTGCCCGGTCATCCTGCCGAGGCTGCGGGTGACGGGATCGACGCTGAACTGTTCGACCAGCGCGCCCTCCGGCGCGATCACCAGGGTGGTGCGGTCAAGCAGCGGATGCGCGCGCTCGGCCGTCGCCAGCGCGAACAGCACCACGATCACCAGCAGCAGGAACAGCAGGTTGAACACCAGCCGGCGGGAAAAATCGAGGGCGTTCCAGGCACCCGCGACGACGCGGGTGATCGGCCCGCGGCGGCGAGGGGTGGTGGCGTGTGTTGCTGACATGGCGTGCTCTGCAAAGGCGTTGGAAGTGGCTGCGGCCAGTATCACCGCTGCCGATGGCCGTCGTCACCCGCCATCGGTCACTGGGCCGGACGCCGCGATCCGCCCGGATGTGCGCAGGAAGCGCGCGGCCATGAGCACCGCGGCGACCAGCAGGCCGGCGATCAGCCCGATCCACATGCCGCGCGGCCCCATGCCCAGGCCGAGGCCCAGGCCGGCGCCCAGCGGCATGCCCACGCCCCAGTAGGCGAACGCCGCCAGGAACATCGGCACGCGGGTATCGCGCAGGCCGCGCAGCGCGCCCGCGGACAGCACCTGCACGCCGTCCGGGAACTGGAAGCAGGCCGCGAACAGCAGCAGCGATCCGGCCAGGCCGGCGACGGCGGCGTCCCGCGTGTACAGCGCGGCGACCATGTCGTGGCCGAGGAACAGCAGCAGCGCCGAAAATCCCTGCGTGGCGAGCACCAGCACCATGCCGGCGAATGCCGCGCGGCGCACCCCGTCGCGGCCGCGGCCGGCGCCAACGGCATGGCCGACGCGTACGGTAGTCGCCTCGGCCACGCCGAACGGAATCATGAAGCACAGGCTGGCGACATTGATGGCGATCTGGTGGGCGGCGGCCTCGAGCTGGCCGATCCGGCCGATCAGCAGCGCGGTGACGATGAACAACCCGCCCTCCATGGCCACGGTCACGCCGATCGGAAGGCCGGTGCGCAGCAGGGTGGTGATCGGCGCCCGGCGCGGCGGATCGAAGCGCGCGAACAGCCCCAGCGATGCGAACCGCCGCGCGCGCGCCAGGTACACGACGAATGCCAGCGCCTGCGCCCACATCATGATCGCCGACGCCAGGCCCAGGCCGCCGGCGCCCATCTCCGGCATGCCGAACGCGCCGAACGCCAGCGCATAGCCCAGCGGCAGCAGCAACAGCAGCCCGCCGAAGCCGAGCAGCATGGTCGGCAGGGTCCAGTGCAGGCCATCGCTCAGGTAGCGCATGGCGTAGTAGAGCGTCAGCGCCGGGATGCCCCAGCGGATGCCGTGCATGAAATCGCGCGCGCCCGGGCGGATCGCCGGGTCGATGCCCATCGGCTCCAGCGCCAGGGTGGCGACGCTCAGGAACGCGAACAGCAGCACGCCCAGGGCCAGCGCCAGCCACATCGCCTGCCGGAACAGCGCGGCGATCTCGTCGCGCCGCCCGGCGCCGTCGAGCTGCGACACCAGCGCCGGCACGGCCATCAGCGTGCCCATCGGCACCATCATCGGCAACCAGAACATCGCCGTGCCCACCGACACCGCGGCAAGCGTGGTGGTGCCGTGGTGACCGGCGATCACGCTGTCCACCAGGCCGATCAGCCCGGTCGACAGGTGTCCGGCGACGAGCGGCAGCGCCAGCACGGCCGTGCTGCGCACTTCGTGGCGGAAATGCACGGGCGATGGCGTTGACATGCGTACAGGGACCCAAGGGAGGGCGACGCGGGGGTGCGCCGCCCGCGGCGCGACGGGCCGGGTGCTGGCGCCGGGTCGCGGCGGGTCGCTATCTTAGTGCCAGACGAGGGAAGTCCATGACCGACGCCGGCAACGACACGTCCGTCCAGTCCGCGCCGCGGCCTGCCGCACCGGTACCCGGCGCGACCTGCGGCAACTGCGGCACGCCCCTGCTCGGCCCGCACTGCCACGCCTGCGGGCAACCGGTCACCGGGCTGGTGCGCCATTTCAGCAGCCTGGTCGGCGACTTCCTCGACAGCGTCTTCGACCTCGATTCGCGCACGCCACGCACGCTGTGGCCGCTGTTCGCGCGCCCGGGGCACCTGAGCATCGAGTACTTCGCGGGCCGCCGCGTGCGCTACGTCAGCCCGGTGCGGCTGTTCTTCTTCCTCGCCATCGTCACGTTCTTCGTGGCGCAACTGCTGCTGAGTTTCGGCGATGCGGTGATCATCGAAACCGATACCCCGCAGGCGGACGCCGTCGCGCAGGCGATGACGGTGGACGAGGTGCGCACGCGGCGCGACGCGGCGCTGCTCGAGGCGCGCGAGGCGCGCCGCGGCAAACAACCGGCGGTCGGTCCCGACCCGGCCCTGGTCGCGCTGGAAGTCGCGATCGGGAAGGCCGCAGGCGACCGCATCACGGCGCTGCGCCAGGCCAAGCGCGACGGCACCCCGCCGCCGCCACCGCAGGTTGACGAGGAAGGTCCGGCCCTGTGGTTCGACGGCGAGCCCTGGGACCCGGTGCACAACCGCCTGCAGCTGGCCTGGCTGCCGGGATTCGCCAACGACTGGCTCAACGTCCAGGCCGGCCGCGCGAAGCGCAACATCGCCCGCGTGCGTGCCGAGCCCGACCTCTTCAAGGACGCGGCGCTGGGCGCGGCGCCCACGGCGCTCATGCTGCTGCTGCCGGTGTTCGCGCTGATGCTGAAGCTGGCCTACCTGTTCAGGCACCGGCTGTACATGGAACACCTCATCATCGCCCTGCACAGCCATGCCTTCCTGTGCCTGGCGCTGCTGCTGGTGCTGGTGGTCGCGGCGCTGGAGCGCCGGCTGGCGCCGCAGCCGGGCGCGGGCCACACGGCGTTCCTGGTGGTGGAAGGCGCGTTGTGGGCGTGGATGCCGCTTTATCTCCTGCTGATGCAGAAACGGATCTACGGGCAGGGCTGGATCGCGACGCTGTTCAAGTTCAGCGTGCTGGGCATTTCGTACAGCGTGCTGCTGTCGTTCGCCGCGGCGTTCGTCGCCATCGCCGGCCTGGTGCGGGTGTAGCGCGCCCTCAGGGGGCGACCTGGCGGCGCAGCCACGCGGCACGGCTGGCCGGCGGCGTGGCCAGCAGCGCGATCCGCAGTTCCTCGCGCGCCTGCGGCGGCGTGCGCACGGCGAGCACCGCCAGGTCGTCGCGCGCCTGGGCGGGCAGTGCCCGCAAGGCCGCCAGCAGCGGCGCGCGTTCGTGGCCCGGCACCTGTGCGATCAAAGGATGCAGGCGGGCGTAATCGGCTCCCAATGCCGGGCCAAGCAGCCAGCCACGGCGCTCGCTCCCGTCGAGCGCGTCGAAGCGGGCGCGCCAGGCGGCGCGGGTGTCGGCGTCGAGCGCGGAAAAGGCCTGCGCCGCATCGCGGAGTTGGCGCCGTTCGGCAACCGGCAGCGCCTGCCAGGCCAGCCAGCGCTCGCGCCGTGCGCCCTGCTCGGCGGGCGGCAGCGCGTCCCAGGCGTCGCGACGCGCCTGGAGCGCGCTGCGCTCGGCCGGCGAGAGCGCGTCGAGGCGGCGCTGCAGCGCGGTCACTTCGGCGCGGCGCTGGGCCGGGAGCGCCGCAATCGCGTCCCGGACCTCGGCTGCCTGCGGCGGGGCCTGGGCGACGGCCGGGGCCGGCGGCAGGCACAGCGCCACGACCAGCGCGGCCCAGGCGCTACAGCGACGCATCGTCGGTCTCGCTGTGCAGGTCGGGTTCGACCATCTGGCCCTGGACGCCCCCCACGGTGCGGGCTGGCGCGCCCGGGGAGCCGTCGGCGGTGTTGGCGGCTGCGTGCTGCGCGGCGAACCAGGCATGGAAGGCGGGGTCGATGGCCTCGGGACCGGCGCTGCCGGCGTCGAGCAGCAGGCGGAGATCGGGGTGCAGGGCGAGGGCGTCGGCGTCGGGATAACGGGCCGCGGGCGCTGCCGCGGCGGGCAGCGCCTCGACCTGGATGCCCTCGGGCCCGTCGCCGCCGGCGAATCCGCCGCCGCCGAACCCCGGCCAGAAGGTGGCCGCGAATGCGAGCAGGGTCAGCAGCGCGATGCCCCACAGCGCGGCGCGGTGGCGTGGCCCGGCCGGCACTTCCAACTCCACCCGTCGCCTGGCACCCGCGGCGGGGGCGGCGATCGCCTCCTCGCGCACGTGCGCGAGGTGCGCCAGGCGATCCGGCGGCAGGCCTCGCAACATGCCCTGCGCGGCCGCGCCCAGCGCCTGCCACGCGGCCAGGTCGGCGCTGCCGTCGGCGTTGTGCGGCAGGGCACGCTGAAGGCCCAGCCGGTAGGTCCCGCGGGCGATGCCAAGCACGGCGGCGGCGTCGGATTCCGCCAGGCCCGCCACCAGGCGCAGCAGCAGGGCGGCGCGCGGCCCGTGGCCCAGCTGCGCGAGCCACTCGAATCCGGGCTCCCAGGCGGGCTCGGCGGGAGGCTGGCGCAGCGTCGGCTGCGCCAGCAACTGCGACCAGAACCGCCGCGGCCAGTCCCCGAACGCGGTACGGCCGGCCTCGGCGCGGAACACCTCCATGGTGGCCGCCAGGGCGGCGTCGCCGGACGCCTGCGAGCCTGCCAGAAGGTGCGCGAATACCGCGCCGCGGCGTTCAACGCCGCGCAGGAAGGCGGTCAGTGCGGGGGGTACCGCGGCGGCGTCGTGCGGGGGGCGTGCTGTCATCGGACTCGCTGCATGGCTGGCCGCATCATACCGATGCCACGGGCACCCCAGACCCTTGACGAAGCGCACAATTCACGTTCCACCGCTGTCCTGCAGCGTTTTGCCCCGATGGAGGTTGTGCACAGCGGTCACGGGAACGTCACAACAGCGGCCCGCCGTCAACCGGCAGTAATTTCCGGAGCCATGTTTCACGACCAAGTTGTTGATTGGCATGCCTTTTGGGGGAATGGTGAAAAATGCGCCAACCCCCGCTTAATGCCGCGTTCACGGGCTTTCGACGCCCCACTTCGACTTGCATGCACAGGGTTATCCACAGATCGTGTGGATAAGCAGAAAAGCCTTGGACATCCGAGGCTTGCGACCGAAAGGTCAATTACGTGACAACAGTGGGTCGCAAGCAGCCAACGGTCTCCCCCGGGGGCGGATCGCTAGACTGTCGCGATGCCCGACGACGTCCTGCGCATCGCCCTGCCCCTGCCGCTGCCGCGCCTGTTCGACTACCGCGCGCCGGCGGGTGGCCCGGTCTCGGCGGGTGATGTCGGGCGCCGGATCCGCGTGCCGTTCGGGCCACGCGAGCTGGTCGGCGTGGTGGCTGCCACCGGGCCCGCGGAGCCGGACGCGCCGGCGCTGCGGGAGGCGCTCGCGTGGATCGATGATGATCCCCTGTTCCAAGGCGAACTGCTGGCCTCGGCGCGCTGGTTGGCGCGCTACGTGCACGCACCGCTCGGCGAAGTGCTGGCGACCGCCCTGCCGGCGCCGCTGCGCCACGGCGAGGCGCTGCCGGCGACGCACGCCTGGGCCTGGCAGCTGACACCGGCCGGCGACGCGGCCCTCGACGGGCTGCGGCGTGGCAGCCGGCCGCGCCTGGTGGCGGAGCGCCTGCGCGCCGGGCCGGTCGCCGAGGACCTGCTGGACGACGCCGTGGACGGCTGGCGCCCCGCGGCGCGCAGCCTGGAGAAGCGCGGCCTGGCCGAACGCCTCGCGGTGGCGGCCGCCACCCGGGTGCCGGCGACGGTCGCCGCACACACCCCCAACGCCGAGCAGGCCGCGGCGCTGGACACCCTGCGCGAGGCCGACGGCTTCGTGCCGGTGCTGCTGGAGGGCATCACCGGCAGCGGCAAGACCGAGGTCTACCTGCAGGCGATCGCCGAACGCTGCCTGGCGCGCGGCCGGCAGGCGCTGGTGCTGGTGCCGGAGATCGGCCTGACCCCGCAGATGCTGGCGCGCTTCCGCGCCGGCCTGGGCGTGCCGGTGCACGCGCTGCACTCCGGCCTGTCCGACGGCGAGCGCGCGCGCACCTGGGCGGCCGCCTGGCGCGGCGAGGCGCGGGTGATCGTGGGCACGCGGTCGGCGGTGTTCGTGCCGCTACCCGAGGCCGGCCTGATCGTGGTCGACGAGGAGCACGACGGCAGCTACAAGCAGCAGGACGGCATCCGCTACCACGCGCGCGATTTCGCGCTCGTGCGTGGCAAGGCGCTTGACGTGCCGGTGCTGCTGGGCAGCGCCACGCCATCGCTGGAAACCCTGCACAACGTGCGCGCCGGCCGCTACGCGCACCTGCGCCTGGCCAGCCGCGCCGGCAACGCACGCCCGCCGCGGGTGCGCGTGGTCGACGTGCGCAAGCGGCCGCTGCAGGCCGGGCTGTCCGCGGAGCTGCTGCAGGCCGCGCGCAACGCGCTCGATGCCGGCGGCCAGGTGCTGGTGTTCAAGAACCGTCGCGGCTATGCGCCGGTGCTGCTGTGCCACGACTGTGGCTGGAGCGCGCGCTGCCGCCGTTGCAGCACGCCCGAGCATGGCAGCGCGATGACCGTGCACGGCGCCGGCCGGCGCCTGCAGTGCCACCACTGCGGCGCGCGCCAGCCGGTGCCGCTGGCCTGCCCGGACTGCGCCGGACTGGCCCTGCAGCCGCAGGGCGTGGGCACCGAGCGCATCGAGGAGCTGCTGGTCGAACGCTTCGCCGACGTGCCCGTGCTGCGCATCGACAGCGCCAGTACCCGCCGCCGCGACGGCCTGGAGCAGCAGCTCGCGAAGCTCGGCGACACGCCTGGCGTGCTGGTGGGCACGCAGATGCTGGCCAAGGGCCACGACCTGCCGCACCTCACCCTGGTGTGCGTGGTCGGCATCGACGAAGGCCTGTTTTCGGCCGATTTCCGCGCCAGCGAGAAGCTCGCCCAGCTGCTGGTGCAGGTCTCCGGCCGCGCCGGGCGGGCGCAGCGCGCCGGCGAAGTGCTGCTGCAGACGCATCACCCCGAACACCCGCTGCTGCAGGTGCTGGTGCACGGTGGCTACCGCGCGTTCGCCGATGCCGAGCTCGGCCAACGCGAGGCCGCGGGCTTCCCGCCGTTCACGCACCTCGCCCTGCTGCGTGCCGAGGCCGCCCATGTGGCCGCGCCCGCGGCGTTCCTCGAAGCCGCGCGCACGCTGTTGGCCGAGGCCGCCGGCGACGATACCCGCATCGCCCTGCTCGGGCCGATGCCGGCGCCGATGCCGCGCCGTGCCGGCATGCAGCGCGCGCAGCTGCTGCTGTCGTCGCCGTCACGCGGCGCGCTGCAACAGCTCCTCGATCGCGGCGTGGCCGCGTTGCACGCGCTGCCCGAAGCGCGCCGCGTACGCTGGTCGCTCGACGTGGATCCCGTCGACCTTTATTGAACCCGGAAGTTTGCCTGCCCTCCTTCGCGCATCTTCCCCGCTTCGCGAGAGTTGCCCTTGGCTCTAGCCCTTGGCTCCAGGCTGACCCCGGCCCGGCCGGACGCTGGCCTTGGTGGTCTTGGCGGCCTTTGTGGCCTTGGCCGTCTTGGCCGGCGCGCTGGTGGCGCGCTCCGTCCTGGCTTCGGACACGGCCACCCCGGCGCTTGCTACCGTCTTCGATGCGCCGCGGCGGCCGCCGTGCCCGCTGCGGTTGCGCACCTCGATCACCTGTCCCTGGCGGCGCACCTCGAACAGGCCGATCGCCTCGATCAGGTCGCTCAGCTTGCGATACCCGTGGTTGCGCGAATCGAACGAGCCCTGGTTGCCGACATGGCTGCCGACCGCCCCCAGCTTCGACCAGCCGTCCTCGCCCTGGGTGGCGTCGACCGCGCCGCGCAGCAGGCGCACCAGGTCGGCATCGTGCTGCAGCTGCGCCGGCGACGGCGCCGGGCGGGCGTCGCCGCTGTCCTCATCCGGCGTGCCGAGTTTTTCCAGGTAGAGGAAGGTCGAGCACGCCTTGACGAAGGGCTCCGGCGTCTTCTCCTGGCCGAAGCCGTACACCGCCACGCCGTCATTGCGCAGGCGCATCACCAGCGGCGTGAAGTCGGCGTCCGACGACACGATCGCGAAGCCGTCGAGGTTGCCGGCGTACAGCAGGTCCATGGCGTCGATCACCATCGCCATGTCGGACGCGTTCTTGCCCGTGGTGTAGGCGAACTGCTGGATCGGGCGGATCGCGTAGGTGTGCAGGCACTTCTCCCAGCTGACGAGGTGCTGGCTCTTCCAGTTGCCATACGCGCGGCGGACGTTGGCCACGCCATGGCGCGCCACTTCGGCGAGGATGGCGTCGATCTTCGCCGCCGGCGCGTTGTCGGCGTCGATCAGCACCGCGATGCGCTTCTCGTGTTCGGCCATGTCGGTTGTCCCTGGAGCGCGCCCGGCGCGATGGCGCATGATGCCCGACGCGCCGCGATGCCCGCGTATCCGCGTGCGGGGGCTTCGGCTAGGATGGCGCGACCGCCCAGGATCCAGCACCCATGGAAATCCCCACCGCCAACCTGCTCATCGCGCTGGCGGTCACCACGGGTGCGGGCCTTGCGACCGGACTGGGCAGCCTGTTCGTGTTCGCGCAGAAGAGGCCCAACGCCCGGCTGCTGGCGTTCGGCCTGGCGTTTGCCGGTGGCGCGATGGTCTTCGTCTCGCTGTCGGAAATCCTCAACAAGGCGGTGTGGTCCTTCAGCCAGAGCTACGGCGACCGCCTGGGCTACTCCTACGGCACCTTCGCCTTCCTCGCCGGCGTGGGCCTGATCATGCTGGTCGACCACCTGGTGCCCAACCCGCACGAGCGGCTCGAGGTCGACGATCCGTTCTTCCGCGAGCACAACGCCGCTTACATCAAGCGCGTCGGCCTGCTGACCGCATTGGCGATCACCGCTCACAACTTCCCGGAGGGCCTGGCGACGTTCTTCGCCACCCTCGAAAACCCCGGCGTGGGCCTGCCGCTGGCGTTCGCGATCGCCATCCACAACGTGCCCGAGGGCATCGCGATCGCGGTGCCGGTGTACTTCGCCACCAACAACAAGGGCTACGCCTTCGGCGCCTGCCTGCTGTCGGGCCTGGCCGAGCCGCTCGGCGCCATCATCGGCTATGCGCTGTTGCGGCCGTGGCTGTCGGATGCGGTCTTCGGCAGCGTGTTCGGCATCATCGCCGGCGTGATGGTGTTCCTGGCGCTGGACGAACTTCTGCCCGCGGCGAAGCGCTATTCGAAAGGCCACGAGACCGTGTACGGCCTGGTCGCCGGCATGGCGGTGCTGGCGCTGAGCCTGGTGCTGTTCAAATGGTGAGAGGCCCGCTTGCGCGGGCCTCATGCACGACGACTGCCGAACGCGCGGATCAGGCCGCGAACAGCGCCTTCATCTTCTTCAGCGCGTTGGCCTCCACCTGGCGGATGCGCTCGGCCGACACGCCGTACTCGTCGGCCAGTTCCTGCAGGGTGACCTTGCTGTCGTCATCCAGCCAGCGGCGCTTGATGATGTCGCGCGAACGCGCGTCCAGCCGGCCCAGGCCCTCGCGCAGCAGGGCGAGCTGGTTGTCCTCGCTGTCCTGGCGCTCATACGCCTGCGACGGATCATCCTCGCGCGCGGTGAGGTAGGCGGCCGGGGACGGCGGCGCATGGTCGTCGTCGTCGTCGTCGGAGGGCGCATCGAAGGCGACGTCGCGGCCGGACAGGCGCGACTCCATCTCCAGCACCTCGCGCTCGGAGACGTTGAGGTTCTCGGCCACGATGCGCACTTCCTCGGCGTTCAACCAGCCCAGGCGCTTCTTGCTCTTGCGCAGGTTGAAGAACAGCTTGCGCTGCGCCTTGGTGGTGGCGACCTTGACGATGCGCCAGTTCTTGATGATGTACTCGTGCATCTCGGCACGGATCCAGTGCACCGCGAACGACACCAGGCGCACGCCGACCTCGGGGTCGAAGCGCTTCACGGCCTTCATCAGGCCGATGTTGCCCTCCTGGATCAGGTCGCCGAGCGGCAGGCCGTAGCCGTTGTAGCCACGCGCCACGTGCACCACGAAGCGCAGGTGCGAATGCACCAGCTCGCGCGCGGCATCCAGGTCTTCCTGGTCGCGGAAACGGTGGGCCAGCGCCTGCTCGTCCTCGACCGTGAGGACGGGGATCTGGTGGACGGCGCCGATGTAGGCCTCGAGCGAACCCAGGGCGCTGGGGATCGGGAGGCTGTTGGGGACAAGAGCGGTCGCTGTGATTGCAGTCATGGCAGTGATCTTAGCAGTGGCCGGATACGACTGCTGATCGCGGCAGGAGTTCCCTACTGTTCCATTCAGCGTATGAATGGACGTAAATCTAATTGATCGTGTCCACCGATGCAGGCTTCACCGGCCCCGCTGAGCCTCCCGCGTGCCCAGGCTCAGAGGCGGCGCCCGGCCAGGACCCGGCGGTACAGCGCCAAGTCACGGGCGTGGTAGGCCTCGATGCGGCGGCGGAGGCCCGGACTTATCGCGTATCCGGACTCGCCACGCAGCGGGTTCACCAGCGCCGATGCGGGCACCGCGGTACCGCCCAGGAACCGCCGCGCCATCTGCTGCAGGTCCTCGTCGTAACGCTCGGTGATGCCGATGAAGTCGAAGCCGGCCGGATCGAATCGCCAGAGGTACTCGTGGTACAGGTCGCGCAGTTCGGCGCCGAGGGCGAAGCGCTCGAACGACCAGCGTTCGCGCAGCACCCGGTTGCGCAGCGGCTGGCGGGGGTCAAGCCCGTCGTAGTCGCGGATCCAGTAGTGGTAGTGCGAGGCCAGCCGGTCCACCGGTTCGCGAAGCCAGGTGACGTAGCGCACCGCGCGCGCGCCGGCCGCGATGCGGAACTTCACCGGCAGGAAATGGCCGTGCACGCAGGTCAGGTTGTCCGGCAGTGCCCCCCGGCCGGCCAGTCCGGCGCGCAGTGCGCGCAAGCGGCGGCACCAGCGCGAGTACTGCATCGGCTGGTCGACATATTCGGTCTGGCAGGCGCCGGGGTCCGGGAACGCCACGCGCAGGGTCTGCGCCAGGCTGGTGCCCGCGGTTTTCGGCATGTGCAGCGATATCAGCAGCGGCGCGGACGTCATGCGATGGCGGTCTCCTGGCACGGCGGCAACGACCAGTCCTGGGCCGTGCCGCCACGTGAGACGAGGTAGCGGTTGGCCGCCGAGAAGTGGCCGCAGCCGAGGAAGCCCCGGTGCGCCGACAGCGGCGACGGATGGGTGGCCCGGAGCACCCGGTGGCGCGACCCATCGATGACCTTGCCCTTGGCCTGCGCATAGGCCCCCCAGAGCATGAACACCAGGCCTTCGCGCTCGCGGTTGAGCACGTCGACCACGTGGTCGGTGAAGCCTTCCCAACCCTTGCGCTGGTGCGAACCGGCGCAGCCGGCCTCGACCGTGAGCACCGAATTGAGCAGCAGCACGCCGCGCCGCGCCCAGGGCAGCAGGCAGCCATGGTCCGGAGGGCGGATACCCAGGTCGCGCTGGATTTCCTTGTAGACGTTGAGCAGCGACCGCGGCACCGACACGCCCGGACGCACCGAGAAGCACAGCCCGTGTGCCTGGCCCGCGCCGGGATACGGGTCCTGGCCCAGGATCACCACGCGCACGTCCTCGAAGGGCGTGGCGTCGAAGGCGGCAAGGATCTCGGCCGCGGGCGGGAACACCTGGACACCGGCGCCCTTGCGCGTGCGCAGGAAGTCGGCCAGCGCCTGCATGTCGTCGCGTTCCAGGTAGTCACCGATGTGCGCCTTCCAGGAGGGAGCGAGACGCCCGCGTCCGTCGATCATGCGCCGAATACCGTGGATTCCGGCGTGCGCGCCAGGCGCAGCTGGAACAGGGCCTTGGTCACCAGCAGGCGCTCCTCGATGGGCTTGAGCACCAGGTCGTTGGCGCCGTCGCGCAGCAGCGCGGTCTGGTTGTCGGGATTGGCGTCGCCGGTCATCACCAGCACCGGCAGCTTGCGCTTGGACCAGCCCAGCTCGCGGCGCACCGCATGCACCACGTCGTGGCCGCTCAGCTCGCCCTTCAGGTAGACGTCGGTGAGCACGAGGTCGGCGCCCGGGCCGTCGCCGGCGTCGCGGCGCGCGCGCAGCCAGTCGATCGCGGCCTCGGCGCTCACCACGTGCACGACCTCCATCTGCTGCGCCTTGAGCATGCGCGAGGTGGCCAGCGCCACGGTGCGGCTGTCCTCGACGTAGAGCACGCGCGCGCCCGGGATCGGCTGCGGCTGCACGTAGCCGCGGATGAACTCCGCCAGCGCGTGGTGGCCGTGCGACTTGTCGAAGTAATCGGTGACGTCGTCGCTGAAATGCCGCCCCTCGAGGTGCGCCTGGGCATTGCCGGACACCACGATCACCGGCACGTAGCGCTGGCCCGCCGCGGCGCGCACGAGCTCGGCCAACTGCTGGCCGTCACCATCGGGCAGCACCAGGGAGGTGGTGGCGAGGTCGATGGGCGCCGCCGCCAGCGCGGCGCGCGCATCGGCAAGGCCGGCGCAGGCCACCACGTCCACGTCGACCAGTTCGCTGCGGAGCACGTCGCCGATCAGCTTGCGCACCAGGCGGGAGCCGTCCACCACCATCACGCGCTGGGCGCCTGCGGCCAGATGGCGGATGTCGTGCGACGCGTCCATCACGTGTCGGTGGGGCGCGTCTGGCGCAGGAAATGGCCGGTGACGGCGCCCGCGCCAAGCCAGCCGAGCGCGGTCGTTCCGGCCAGCACCACCAGCGCCTGGCGCGCAGTGAAGCCGACCAGCCCGAACCCGCTGCCATAGCTCGCCGCCAGGTCGGCGAGTGGCAGGCGCAGCGCGGCACCGGCCGCCGTCAGCAGCGCCAGCGCCAGCGCGCCGGCCGCCAGGCCGTACCACGCGCCGAGGTACAGGAACGGGCGGCGGATGAAGCCGTCGCTGGCGCCGAGCAGCTGCAGGACACCGAGTTCGTCGCGACGCGACTGGATGTCCAGGCGCACGGTGTTGCCGACCACCAGCAACGCCCCCGTGCCGAGCAGGGCGGCCAGCACCCAGGCCACGCGGCCACCGAAGCGCAGCCAGCCGTCCAGGCGCTGGCGCCAGCCGGCATCGTGCTGCACCAGGTCGGCCTCGGGGAGGGTGCGCAGGGAATCGGCGAGCATGGCCTCGTCACCGGCCGGGGTGACCACCAGCACGTGCGGCAGCGGATTTTCGCCAAGCGCGTCGATCGCCTGGCCCAGGCCGCCGCGCGCGCGCAACTCCTCGAGGCCCTGGGCCGGCGTACGGTGTGCCACGTCGCCGACATCGGCGCGGCCGCGCAGCGCATCGGCCAGCGCCGCGACCGCGTCGGGCGTCACGTCCTGTTTCAGGAACACGCTGAGCTGACGCGACTGCTGCACGTCGCCGGCGAAGCGCTCGACGTTGCCCAGCACCAGCCACAGCCCGAGCGGCAGCGCCAGCGCCACCGCCATCACGCCGATGGTGAGCGCGGTGGACCACGGCCGGCGGAAGATGCGGCCGAGGCTGGCGACGAAACTGTAGGCATGGTGGTCGAACCACGTGCCGATGCGGGAGCGCGCGCGTTCCGGCCTGGGCCTGGCGATGGGCTCACTCATCGGCCAGGTCCTCCGGCGCGATGTCGTCGGCCAGCCGGCCATGGTCGAGCACCAGCACGCGCTTCTTCATGCGCTTCACCAGGCCGAGGTCGTGGCTGGCGACCAGCACGCTGGTGCCGCGCTCCGGGAGCGACGCGAACAGCGTCATGATCTCCGCGGCCAGGGTGGGATCGAGGTTGCCGGTGGGTTCGTCGGCCACCAGCAGCCGCGGCTCGGCGACCATGGCGCGCGCGATGCCGACGCGCTGCTGCTCACCCGCCGACAGCTGGCCCGGCAGCGCCGTGCCGCGCGCACCCAGGCCGAGGCGTTCCAGCACCGAACGCACGCGCCGGCCGATGTCGCCGCGGCGCATGCCACGCAGCACCAGCGGCAGGGCGACGTTGTCGTGCACGCTGCGATCGCCCAGCAGGCGGTGGTCCTGGTAGACCACGCCGACTTCGCGCCGATGCAGCGCCACCCGGCCGCCACGCACCTTGAGCAGGTTGCGCTCGCCGAACACCACCGCGCCGCGGCTGGGCCGCTCCGAGAGATGGATCAGGCGCAGCAGGGTGCTCTTGCCGGCGCCGGAATGGCCGGTCACGAACAGCATCTCGCCGGCATCCACGGCGAAGCTCACGTCCTCGAGCGCGACGTGGCCACCGGGGTATTGCTTGCAGACGCTGTCGAAGCGCAGGACGGGCATCGTGTCGCGGTTCCGGGAAGAGGTGCCCAGCGATTATGGCCGCTGTCGTACCCGCAAAGCACCCGCGTGCGCGCGGGCATCCATTCCCGACCGCATCGCGGTACTCAGTGCTGCGAGCGCGGCGCGCGCGTGACCAGCTTCTTCAGCCCGAGGCCGATGCGGCCCAGCAGCGATGAAGGCTCCGTTGCGGTCGACTGCGGACGCGCGGCGTGTGACGGCGACTCCGGTTTCGGGCGCGGCGCGCGCGGCTGCGACGGTTTCGCTCCGGCATGCGTGGACGGCTGGGCCTGCGCCTGGCCGCCCTGCCCGGCGACGCCCTCGACGCCCTCGGCACCTTCGACACGGCGGCCACCACGACGGCGACGACGCTTGCGCGGCGCGCGCTCGCCCTCGGCGGCTGGCAGCGCCGCGGACGCTGTCGCGTCCACGGCCGGTGCGGCTGATCCTGTCGCGGCGGGCGCGGCTGCGGCGGGCGCGGCTGCGACGACATCAGGCGAGCCAATCGCAGACGCCTCCATGGTCGTCGCGGCGGGTACTGCAGGTGCCGCGCGCGGCGGACGCGGCGGACGCGGGCCGCGCTCGCCGTCGGCACGCGGGCCGGCACGGCCACGACCGGGGCCACCGGCGCCGGGCCCGCCGCTGCGGCCTCCGCCACGTCGCGCATCCTCGGCGGCGCGCTGCTCGCGCGCTTCGCGGAAGATCTCGCTGACGCTCTCGCCTTCTTCGGGCTCGAGCTCCACGCCTTCGCGCGGCTTGCGCGGCACCGGCGTCATCAGCTCGACGGTCACCGGTTCCGACGGGATCTTCTGCTCGATGAAGGCCTCGATGTCCGGCAGGCCGATCGCATAGCGCTCGCAGGCGAAGCTGATCGCGTCGCCCTCCTCGCCCAGGCGCGCGGTGCGGCCGATGCGGTGCACGTAGTCCTCGGCGTCGAACGGCAGGTCGTAGTTGTAGACGTACTTCACGCCATCGATGTGCAGGCCGCGGGCGGCGACATCGGTGGCGACCAGGATCTCGAGCTGGCCGCCCTGGAACTTCTTCAGCAGGCTCTCGCGCTTCTTCTGCGGCACGTCGCCCGACAGCACGCCGACGCGGTAGCCGGCGCGCTCCAGCGCGCGCGCGACGCGTTCCACGAACGCCTTGGTGTTCACGAACACCAGGGTGCGCGCGCCTTCCGAACGCGACAGCAGGCCCAGCAGCAGCGGCAGCTTCTCTTCGTCGGACGGGTAGTAGAGCTTCTGGCGCACCTGCGCGGCGGTGATGAACTCCGACTCCACGACCAGCTTCTGCGGCTCGTTCATGTGTTCGTAGGCCAGCTCCAGCACGCGATGGCTCAGCGTGGCCGAGAACAGCAGGGTCTGGCGCTCGGTGCGCACCGGCATGCGGCGCAGCAGGAAGCGGATGTCCTTGATGAAGCCGAGGTCGAACATGCGGTCGGCCTCGTCCAGCACGCAGACCTCGCAGGCGTGCAGCGACACCACCTTGTGCTGCTTGACGTAGTCGATCAGGCGGCCGGGGGTGGCGATGATGACGTCCACGCCTTCCTGCAGGATCTGGCGCTGCTTGTCGTAGTCGACGCCGCCATAGACCAGGGCGAACTTCAGCCCCATCTCGGGACCGAACTTCAGCGCGTCCTTGTGGATCTGGATGGCCAGCTCGCGGGTCGGCGCCAGGATCAGCGCGCGCGGGTCTTCAGGCTTGCGGTCGGCGAGCGCCGGTCGCGTCAGCAGCCGGTTCATCACCGCCACCAGGAACGCCAGGGTCTTGCCCGTGCCGGTCTGGGCCTGGCCGGCGACATCACCCCCGGGCAGCGCGACCGGAAGGGTCAGCGCCTGGATGGGCGTGAGGCGCGTGAAGCCCGCGGTCTCGAGGCCGGCAAGCAGCGACGGGTGCAGGTCGAAGGAGGAGAAGGTGAGGTCGGTAAGTGGCTTGTCGGACATTCGTCAGGGAGTCTGCGCGGCGCGCGCGCTTGCGTGGAAGGCGGCAGCCAAGCAGACTGCCCTCGATGAACCGGAGCGGGTACCCGGCCCCGGGGCGGCCCTTGTTCTGGCCGCGGATCGCCCCAGTCTAGCACCACAAACGCCGCCGCCATCGCCGTGATCCGGCCGGCCCGCGGCCACCCCCCATGCAGGAGAAAGCAGTGAGCGACCACGTCATCCATGCCAGCGACGCCGATTTCGACGCCACCGTCCTCGCCTCCGACGAGCCGGTGCTGGTCGACTTCTGGGCGCCCTGGTGCGGCCCATGCAAGATGATCGCCCCGGCCCTCGACGAGCTGGCCGACACCTATGCGGGCCGGGCGAAGGTCGTGAAGATCGACATCGACCAGAACCGTGCCACGGCGATGAAGTACCACGTGCGGTCCATCCCCATGCTGCTGCTGTTCAAGGGTGGCCAGGTGCAGGACACCCAGATCGGCGCGGTCGGCAAGCCGCAACTTGCGCAGATGATCGAAAAGGCCCTCTGAGGCACCGCACCCCCGCTTGCCGTCGTGGCGCGGGGGTGCTAGTTTCGGTAACGCACCGGCGCGAGACAGGCGCCGCACCCATCTGCAAGACCCATCTCATCAACTCACGCCGCCCGTCCCGGGCGCGCTCGCAGCAAGCGAGGATTCCCACTTGTCCGACATTCCATCCGATTCCGGCGACAGCGCCGTGAAGCGCGTGCGCAAGCCGCGCGTCGCCAAGGCCACGGCCGGCGACTCCCCCTCTTCCGATACCTCCGCGACGCAGGCTGCACCGCGCGCCGAGGCGCCGCCGCAGGCCGTCGGCGTCAGCCAGCCGTCGCTGCCGATGCCGCCGCAGGCGCCCGCACCCGCATCTCCGCAGCCTGCCAGCGCCGATGGTGGCCAGGGACGGCAAGGCGGGCAGAACCAGGGGCAGAACCAGCACCAGCACCAGGGCCAGAACCAGAGCCAGGGCCAGGGGCAGAACCAGGGCCAGAACCAGGGCGGCCAGGGTCAGGGCGGCCATGACGACGACGACCAGGGCCAGGACGGTGGCAACCGCCAGCACGGCCAGGGCCAAGGCCAAGGCCAGGGCCAGGGCCAGGGCAACCGCCGCGACCGCAACCGCAACCGCCGCGACCGTCCGCGCCAGCGCGACGACGGCCTGCCCCAGGACAACGGCAACGACCAGGCCAACCGCCTGCCGCCGCCAAACATCCCGGAAGGCTTCCCGCAATACTCGCTCTCCGACCTCAAGCGCATGCCGGCGCAGAAGCTGCTCGACATCGCCGAGCAGCTGAACATCTCCGAAGGCGTGGCGCGCGCGCGCAAGCAGGATGTGATCTTCAACCTGCTGAAGGTGCTGACCCGCCACGGCGAAGGCGTCGTCGCCGACGGCGTACTGGAAATCCTGCCCGACGGCTTCGGCTTCCTGCGCGCGGCCGAAGCCAGCTACCTGGCCGGCCCGGACGACACCTACATCTCGCCCAGCCAGATCCGCCGCTTCAACCTGCGCACCGGTGACCACCTGAGTGGCCGCATCCGCTGGCCCAAGGACGGCGAGCGCTACTTCGCGCTGAACGTGGTCGACACCATCAACGGCGAGCCGCTGGAAGCGTCGAAGAACAAGGTGCTGTTCGAGAACCTGACGCCGCTGTTCCCGCGCAAGAAGTTCAAGCTCGAGCGCGGCGATGGCAGCAGCGAGGACATCGCCGGCCGCATCCTCGACCTGATGGCCCCACAGGGCAAGGGCCAGCGCGCGCTGATCGTGTCGCCGCCGAAGGCCGGCAAGACGATGATGATGCAGCAGATCGCCAGCGCGATCACGTACAACCATCCGGACGTGCACATGATCGTGCTGCTCATCGACGAGCGGCCCGAGGAAGTGACCGAGATGCAGCGCAGCGTGCGCGGCGAAGTGATCAGCTCGACCTTCGACGAGCCGGCCGCGCGCCACGTGCAGGTCGCCGAGATGGTGATCGAGCGCGCCAAGCGCCTGGTCGAGCACAAGAAGGACGTGGTGATCCTGCTCGACTCGATCACCCGCCTAGCGCGTGCGTACAACAACGTGGTGCCGAGCTCGGGCAAGGTGCTGACCGGTGGTGTCGACGCCAACGCGCTGCACCGCCCGAAGCGCTTCTTCGGCGCCGCGCGCAACGTCGAGGAAGGCGGCTCGCTGACCATCATCGCCACCGCGCTCGTCGACACCGGCAGCGCGATGGACAAGGTCATCTACGAGGAGTTCAAGGGCACCGGCAACTCCGAAGTGCACCTGGACCGCCGCATCACCGAGAAGCGCGTGTACCCGGCGATCAACGTCAACCAGTCGGGCACGCGTCGCGAGGACTACCTCATCGAGCCGGAGCTGCTGCAGAAGATCTGGATCCTGCGCAAGCTGCTGCACCCGATGGACGAGATCGCGGCGATGGAGTTCCTGCTCGACAAGATGAAGACCACCAAGTCCAACGACGAGTTCTTCTCTTCGATGAAGCGCTGAGGCCCGCGCCACGCAATCCGAGGAAGGCCCCGCCAATGGCGGGGCCTTTTCGTTGCGGGTTGCGCTGCCGTCGCGGGCCGGACACATGCCTTCCCCGCAGGTCCTGCCGACTCAGCTGCCCTCGGGCTCCAGCGCGGATGCCAGGCGCAGCCCACTGCCGGCCAAGGTCGCGCGCTGCGGCGCGAGCGCATCGTTGCCGTCGTCACCGTACGCCCACGCCGGCCGGCTGTGTTCGCCCGGAATGTAGGCCTTCCATGCTCCGTAGCCATGCTCCCCGCCGGTCGTGAACTCGATGGGCATGCGGATCACGACGTAGTCGCGACCCGCCTCCGAAGCGCCTTCAGGCAAGCGGAACGACCAACCGGACACGGCCGTCAACGCGGCCTTCGACAGCGCGTCGCGGATGCGGCCCGCCAGCGGCCCCCTGGCGAGCACCGTCAGGTTGAATCTCTCGACATGCGTGTCCACGACCCGTCCGTCCAGGCCGACTTTCGCCAGCACGTAGACGACACCCGTGCCGCCGAGCTCGAGGATCTGCCTCGGATAAACCGGGGGCGCCATGTTGGGCGCAGTCAAGCGTTCGCCTGACGGCAGCTCGTCGTCGATATGAACGCCGACGATGTTGATCTTGTAGTTCCCGCCATCGTGACGGCGAGTGACCAGCCGCATGCTGAAGCGCGTCGAGGAGGCGATCGGGACGCCGTCGCTTGTCGCCGGTTGGACCTGCCAACGCGGGACGTTGCGGGCGACATGAGTGCGAACGGCTTCCGGCACCTCGTCCTGTCGGTCGATCGAATAGGCCGTGACGGTGCCATCCACGGCCACGTCGATGCGACCGGTGAGCAGCATCGAGGCCTCCGCCTGTTTCAGCATCGCGGCACGTGTCTGCGCAGGCGCATTCGACGCCAGCACCAGCAACGCCAACCACACGCCCAACGCCATCCATTGCTTGATCACGGCTTACCTTGCACGGGCGGGCGACGCCCGGCTTGGCGCCGAGAGTATCGCCTGCCGGTGGAGCGCGCCAATCGGCCCCGGGCACGTTGACGGATGTCCGCCCCGATGCGCGATACTCGGCCACACAGGGGATCGACCATCGGGGTACCGCATGTCCCAGGGACTGTTCCGCGCATCCATCCTCGCCGCCGTCCTGCTTGCCTGGGCCGGCACCGCCGACGCCAGCCGCTTCGGCCGCGACGGTTTCTCCGGCAACCCCGGCACCAACAACGGCGCCACCTGCACCGCATGCCACGCGCCCGCCGCGGCGACGCCCACGGTGACGGTCAGCGGCCCGCAGACCCTGGATGCCAACACGGTCGCCGAGTACACGGTGACGATCGCCGGCGGCCCGGGTGTCACCGGCGGCGTCGGCGTGTCGTCCACGGGCGCCGCCGGCAGCTTCGAGGCGGTCGGCAGCGACGTGCACGTGGTTGGCGCCGAACTTTCGCACACCCAGCCCAAGGCGTTCAGCGCGGGCGCGGTCAGCTTCAGCTTCCGCTGGCGGGCGCCGGCCTGGAACGGCCCGGTCACCCTGTACGCCGCCGGCAACTCGAGCAACGGCCAGTTGAACCTGCTCGGCGACGGCATCGGCACCCGGCAGTTCAGCGTCACGGTGCAGAACGGCAGCGCCGAGCCACCGCCGCCGCAACCGCCGCCGCCGGCCCAGGCCTCGCTCGCGATCTTCGCCACCGGCCTCTCGCAGCCGGTGGTGATCACCCATGCCGGCGACGCGCGGCTGTTCGTGGCCGAGCAGCCGGGCCGCATCCGCGTGATCGACAACGGCATGCTGCTGCCCACGCCGTTCCTCGACATCACCGCGCGCGTCGACGATGCCGGCAACGAGCAGGGCCTGCTCGGCCTCGCCTTCCATCCCGACTACGCCAGCAACGGCTGGTTCTACGTCAACTACATCTTCGACCCGCCCACCGGCACGCTGGACCGCACGCGCATCTCGCGTTTCACGGTGGGCGCCAATGGCAACGTCGCCGACCCCGCCTCCGAACTGGTGCTGATGGAGTTCGAGCAGCCGTACAGCAACCACAACGGCGGCGACCTGCAGTTCGGACCCGACGGCTACCTGTACATCGCGTCCGGCGACGGTGGCAGCGGCGGCGACCCGCAGAACAACGCGCAGAATCCCGGGCGGCCGCTCGGCAAGCTGCTGCGCATCGACGTGGACGGCGGCGGCGGCACACCCGACTGCAACCTGGTGGCGGGCAACCATTACGGCATTCCGCCGGGCAACGCGTACACCGATGGCGACGGTGGCGCGGGCTGCGACGAGATCTTCGCCCTGGGCCTGCGCAACCCCTGGCGCATCGCCTTCGACGCGGTCACCGGCAACCTGTGGATCGCCGACGTCGGCCAGAGTGCGCGCGAGGAGATCAACTTCGTGCCGGCCGGCACCGCCGCCGGGCTGAACTTCGGCTGGCGGTGCTACGAGGGCGACCAGCCCTACAACACCGCCGGATGCACCGGCGCCTACTTCACGCCGCTGGTCACCACCTCGCACTCGGCCGGCAACTGCTCGATCACCGGGGGGCGCGTGTATCGCGGCGGCGCATCGCCGGCGCTCGCCGGGCGCTATTTCTTCACCGACTACTGCAACACCGCGATCCGCACCGTGACATTCGCCAACGGCCAGCCGGTGGTGGAGAGCCCGATCCCGGCGGGCGCGGTGGGGCAGCCTGTGGCGTTCGGCGAGGACGTGTTCGGCGAGCTGTACGTCGCCAGCCTCACCGGCACGGTCTACCGCATCGTGGGCGCGGGCGACACGCCGCCGTCGCAGGTCACCACGCTGTCCAGCCAGTGCCTGCACGCACCCGGCACCAGCCTCGCCGGCGGCACGAAGCTGGCCGCCTGGCCCTGCAACGGCAGCGGGGCGCAGCGCTGGGTGCTGCGCGCCGACGGCTCGCTGCTCAACCCGGCCACCGGCGGCTGCGTGGACGTGCCCAACGGCGACACGCGGCCGGGCGCGGTGCAGCTGCGACTCAGTGCCTGCAACGGCCAGCCGGCGCAGCGCTTCGCCACGACCGCCGCCAACGAGCTGCGCGGCATCGGCGGCCTGTGCATGGACCAGTCGCGCAAGGTGCGCCGCCGCGTGCAGATGTACACCTGCGACGGCAGCGACCACCAGGTCTGGTTCTTCGCGCCGGCCCCGGCACGCGCCGCGCGCTGAGCACGGCGCACGACGCGGGAGCCGGCTGGATCAGCGCGGCTCCCGCAGGAACCGCGCCATCGACACACCGGTGGTCGGTGGCGCGAACTCCGCGGCCACGTCCACGAAACCCCGCATCACCGCGATCTCGCGCGGCGTGCGGTTGAGGGCATCGCGCAGGTCGGGATCGCAGCCGGCGCGCAGCAGGTGGTGGGCCATGCGCAACAGGCCGTGCAGCGCGGCCAGGTGCAGCGGCCCGAAGCCACGCGGGTCGTGGGCATCCAGTTCGGCATCTTCATCGAGCAGGCGGTCGACGGCGGGCAGCACCACGTCCTCGTCGCAGGCGGTCCCGGGCTCGGCGCGGGCACCGAGCAGCAGCAGCAGTGGCGTCACGCCACCCGCGGCGCGCGCACCGGGCTCGGCGCCGGCCAGCAGCAGGGTGTCGAGCAGCGCCAGGAGCCGCGGCCGGTCGCGGGCGGTGAACCCGAACAGCGCCGCGCAGTGCAGCGGCGTGAGTCCCTGCGCGTCGGACGCCTGGACGTTGGCTCCGGCCGACAACAGGCGTGCACAGATGTCTGGCAGGCCCAGCGCCGAGGCCAGCATCAGCACGGTGACCTCGCCAGGCAGGCGCTGCTCGAGGCTGACCCGGGCGTCGAGCAGGCGTTCGACGATCTCGGCGTGGCGCATGCTGACCGCGGCCGACAGCGGCGTGGCGCCGGTGTGCGCCGCGCGCTGCGGGTCGGCGCCGCGTTGCAGCAGCAGTTCTAGGGTGGCGGCGTGGCCGCCGCCGGCGGCCCGCAGCAGCGCGGTGCAGCCCTGCGCGTCGGCGGTGTCGACCGCGAAGCCGAGGTCGAGCAGGCGGCGCACCGCGTCGTGGTCGCCGACCATGGCGGCCGCCGGGAGGTCGCCGGCGCGCAGCGGGCGGCCGGGCAGCGGCCAGCCGCGCCAGTCGAGCCAGTCGGCGAGATCGCGCCGGCCCGCCGACAGCGCGACACCGAGCGGCGTCTGCCCGTCGGCGGCGCGGATTTCAGGCGAGGCCCCGCCCTTCACCAGCAGCTTCAGCGCCGGCTCGCGCGCCAGCGCGGCGGCGATGTGCAACGCGGTCATGCCATGCGCGTCGCGCAGGTCGAGGTCGATGCCGGCGGTGACCAGGCGCTCCAGCATGCGCATCCACCCCAGGCGCACCGCGAGCGCCGGGGCATGGTCGCCCTCGGGCGACGGCGCGAACACGTCGACGCCCTGGTCGACGAGTTCCAGCGCGAACTGCTCCAGGCCGCGGCCGGCCTGGTCGCTGCGCGCGCACGCGCCAAGGAATCGCGCCAGGCCACCGGCGCCCGCCACCGAGGCGCCGCCGCGCAGCAGGGCCTGCAGCGCCGGCAGTGCGTCGGGACCGCGCGCCAGCAGGCGCATCGCCACGGTGTCGCCGCCGTCCACGCGCACATCGGGGTCGGCGCCATGCGCCAGCAGCCAGTCGATGCGTTCCACCGAAAGCGGGGCGTCGTCGTCCACGAGCAGCTCGCCGAGCTCCGCCGGGGTGACCAACTGCAACAGCGGCTCAAGCTGGTCGTAGCGCGCTTCGCGCAACTGGCCGCGCAGCACCACGCGCGGAGCGCGGTCGACGGGCGCTGCGGGATCGTCGGGATCATCGCCGAACACGCTGGCCGGCAGCGGGTGGGCGGGATCCACCGCCGCCACCAGCGCCCAGCGGCCGGCGGCCGCGGCGTGGTCGATGGCGCGCTTGCCGCCGCCGTCGACGACGTCGGTGGCCACGCCGAGGTCCAGCAGCCGCTTCACCAGCGCCGGCGACGCCGTTTCGGCGAGGCAGGCCAGATGCAGTGCGTTGCGTCCCGCGCCGTCGATGGCGTGCACGTCCCCGCGCGTGGCCAGCAGTTCGAAGGCGGCGCTGCCGCCGCCGCGCGCGGCGTCGAGCAGTGGCGTGCGGCCTTCGCCATCACGGGCGTCGATGCTGGCGTGGGCCTCGAGCAGCGCGGCGACGATATCGGCGTGTCCGGCGAGCGCGGCCTCGTGCAGCGCGCTCCGGCCACCGGCATCGCGCGCGTCCACCTTGGCCTTGTGCTTGAGCAGCAGGGTGACGCCGGCGACGTCGTCGTCCTCGCCACCGGCGGCGGCGAGCAGCGCCGGAGTGCCCCCGGCCGGCTCGGGCCTGGCGCCACGCTCGAGCAGGAAGCGCGCCAGGCGCCAGTTGCCGCTGGCGCAGGCGATGCCAAGCGGAGTGACGCCGTCGTTGTTGAGCACGTCGACTTCGGCGGCGGCGTCGCGCAGCAGTGCGGCCACGCCCGGATCGGAACTGCGCGCGGCATGGTGCAGCGGGGTGTTGCCGTCGCGGTCGACGGCGCGGGGATCGGCGCCGTTGGCCAGCAGGGTGGTGACCGCATCCGGCCGGCCGTGCCAGCTGTCGCGGGTGGCGGCGAGCAGCGGGGTGATGCCGGCGTGGGCGGCGTTGAGTTCCACGCCGCCGGCGATCAGCGCGCGCAGCAGGCGCAGGTCGGGCAGCACGGCGGCGAGCACTGGCAGCGAGCGCTGGTCGCGCTCGTCGGCCGGCGGCAGCGCACGTGGATCGCAGCCGGCTTCGAGCAGCGCCAGCGCACGCTCGACGCGGCCGCTGCGGGCCGCGGCATACAGCGCGGCCACCGGATCATCCGCGCCGTCATCAAGGTCGGCGGCCGTGCCATGCGGCTCGGGCATGTCCACCACGTCCAGCGCGACCGTGTCCGGGGCGGCCGCGCGCTGCAGCGCCCAGTGCAGCGCCGGCCAGGCCACGGCGGCCAGCGCGGCCAGCAGCCAGCGTGCGTTGCCGGCCACCAGGCCCGGCCAGCCCAGGGCCAGGCCGATGGCGAGGATGGCGGCGATCGCCAGCGCCACCCGCAGTCCGCGCCAGCTCGAGCCGTCGCGGTCGTCCAGCGTGCGCCAGTGCGCGGCGAGCGTGCCGCCGCCGTCGCGTTCGGCGGCATGCCACAGCGGCCACAGCCGCCACAGCGCGATGACCCCGAGGCCCGCCGTCGCGCTCAGTGCCAGCGCGGCGCCCAGCGACGCGCCGCCACTGGCCAGCAGCGCCGACAACGGCCAGCCGACCAGCAGCGCGGTGGCGCCGGAGGCCAGCGCCCAGAGCAGCAACAGGGCGAGCAGGTCACGGCGCAGGGCGGCCGGATCCAGCGCCGCGTGCGCGCCGCGCCACTGGCGCACGCCCAGCGCGAGCAGCGGCTGAGCCAGCCACGCCGCGGGCACGGCAATCGCCGCGACCGCCGTGGCGGCGGTGGACAGGAGGCCGGCGGCGAGCAGCAGGCCGGCGCGCGGCAGCGGGCGCGGCGACTCAGGCATCGGTGCCCCAATCCTCGGTCATCGGATCCAGCGCGGCGCGCGGCGGCATCTGCAGGTGGAAACCACGCAGGGCCAGGTTGCCGCGGACCACCGCGGCGTCCTCGATCGCAAGCCTGCGCCCGGGTTCGAGCGCCACCTCGAGGACGAACTGCAGCTCGCCCAGTTCGGCGCGCAGCGATTCGGGGAGGCGTTCGAACTCCTCCCGCTCGGCGAGATAGACATAGGTGTCGGCCTTGCGAAGGCTCTTGTAGACGTAGGCGTGCATCGACGGGTCTGCGGTCGGTTGGTGCCGACGGCGGAGATCGCGCATCGACGCACCGGGGCGGAAGCCTGCAGCATAAAGCAACCGTGCCGCGAAGCCCGCCGCAGCCGCGAACCGGAGTGCCCGGCGACGGCGCAGGTTCAGTGGTAGCCGGCGTTGGCCTCGATCTTGCCGCGGAACACCGAATACGACCACGCCGTGTAGCCGAGGATCACCGGCAGCAGCACCACCAGCCCGCCGAGCACGAACAGCTGCGACGACGGCGGCGACGCGGCCTCCCAGATGCTCAGCGACGGCGGCACGATGTTCGGCCAGATGCCCAGCACCAGGCCGATGAAGCCCAGCAGGAAGAAGCTCAGCGACAGCAGGAACGGCCGCACGTCGCGCCCCTCGTGCATCGTTGCGCGCCACAGCGCGAACACGTTGGCCAGCGCCAGCAGCGGCACCGGCGCCAGCCACCAGAAGTTGCCGTCGGCGAACCAGCGCGCCATGACCTGCGAATCGAGGAACGGCAGCCAGGCGCTCACCAGGCCCATGAACACCGCGACCACCAGCACCAGCGGCCGCGCCAGCGTGCGCGCCACCAGCTGCAGCCGCCCGGCGGTCTTGAGGACCAGCCAGCACGCGCCGAGCAGCGCGTAGCCGAACAGCACCGCGGCGCCGGTCAGCATCGAGAACGGGCTGAACCAGTCGAAGATGCCGCCGACGTACTTGCCCGCCTCCAGCGGCATGCCTTCGACCAGCGCGCCGAGGATCACGCCCTGCGAAAAGGCCGCCACCATCGAGCCGACGGCGAACGCTCCGCCCCAGAAGCGCTTCGCGCGCCGCGCCTTGAAGCGGAACTCGAACGCCACGCCGCGGAAGATCAGCGCGATCAGCATCAGCAGCACCGGCACGTACAGCGCCGACAGCACCACCGCGTAGGCCTTCGGGAACGCCGCCAGCAGCGCGGTGCCGCCGAGCACGAGCCAGGTCTCGTTGCCGTCCCAGATCGGCGCCGCGGTGTTCATCATGTGGTCGAGCTGGTCGCTGTCCTCGGCGAACGGCGCGAGGATGCCCAGGCCCAGCACGAAGCCGTCGAGCAGCACGTACATCAGCACGCCGAAGCCGATCACGCCGAACCAGACCACCGGCAGCCAGGTCTCCATGCTCATGGCCCCACCTTCGCGGCATCGTCGTCGTCGCCGACCGACAGCGGCCGCGCCGGCGTCTTGTCGCCACCTTCGGTATCGGGCGCGTCCTCGAACGGCTGCGGCCCCTTGCGCACCAGGCCCAGCAGGTACCAGATGCCGGCGCCGAAGATCACCGCGTACGCGACGGCGTACGTCGCCAGCGATGCCATCACCGCCGCCGCCTCGATGTTGGGGCTGACCGCCTCGCTGGTGCGCAACAGGCCATAGATCACGTACGGCTGGCGGCCGATCTCCACCACGTACCAGCCCGCCAGCAAGGCGATGAACCCGGCCGGGCTGAGCAGCCGCCAGCCATCGAGCAGCCAGCGCGAAGCGAACAGGCGCCCGCGCCACCAGACGAACGCCGAGGCCAGCGCAAGCGCCAGCATCGCGAGGCCCAGCCCGACCATGATCCGGAAGCCCCAGAACACCGGCAGCACCGGTGGCCGTTCGCTGGCCGGCACCGCCTTCAAGGGCTGGATCTCGCCGTCCCAGCTGTGGGTGAGGATCAGGCTGCCCAGCCGTGGCACCGCAAGCTCGTAGCGGTTGCGCTCCGCGGCGGCATCGGGCCAGGCGAACAGCACCAGCGGCACGCCCGCGCCGGGCTCGCCCGCCTCCCAGTGGCCCTCCATCGCCGCCAGCTTCACCGGCTGGTGCTCGCCGACGTTGAGGCCGTGCAGGTCGCCGACCAGCACCTGCAGCGGCAGCGCGATCGCGGCGAACGCCACCGCCAATGTCAGCATGCGCCGTCCTTCCGCCTCGTGCACGCCGCGCCGCAGGTACCAGGCGCTCACCCCGCCGATCACGAAGCACGTGGTGATGAACGCCGCCAGCACCATGTGCGCCAGCCGGTACGGAAACGAGGGGTTGAAGATGATTGCCAGCCAGTCGACCGGCTGGAACATGCCGTCGACGATCTCGTGGCCCTGCGGCGTCTGCATCCAGCTGTTGGCGGCAAGGATCCAGAAGGTCGAAAACAGCGTGCCCAGCGCCACCATGCAGGTCGCGAAGAAATGCAGCCTGGGTGACACCCGCTTCCAGCCGAACAGCATCACGCCGAGGAAGCTGGCCTCGAGGAAAAACGCCGTCAGCACCTCGTAGGCCAACAGCGGACCGAGAATGGCGCCGGCGCGCTCGGAGAGCACGGCCCAGTTGGTGCCGAACTGGAAGCTCATCACGATGCCGCTGACCACGCCCATCCCGAACGAGATCGCGAAGATCCTGAGCCAGAAGAAGTACAGGTCGCGCCACATCGTGTCGCGGGTGCGCAGCCAGCGCCACTCGAGGAACGCCAACCAGTGCGCCAGGCCGATGGTGAAGGCCGGGAACAGGATGTGGAACGAGATCACGAAGCCGAACTGGATCCGCGACAGCAGCAGGGCCTCCACGCCGTTCTCCGCGATGCGGACGGGCGCATCGCCGCCGCCGATTGTGCGCCGAACCGGCGCGAGCGCGGTTCAGGCCATGTGAACACCACCATGACCACCGGCCCTCAGGCATGGCGCGGCTGGCTGATACGCTGGCGCGTCACCGTTCCAGGGGTCCCCGCACCATGCGCCATCGCTCCGTCGCTCCGCTTCTGTCGCTGCTGCTCGCCGCGGTTCCGGCTGGCCTCGCCCTGGCGCAACCCGCGCAGGTGCTCGACCTGCACCAGGTGATGGCCGACCCCGACTGGATCGGCCAGCCGGTCGAGCGGATGTGGTGGTCATGGGACGGCGACACCGCCTACTACAGCGCCAAGCGCATCGGCAGCAACGTCCGCGACACATACGCCCAGCCCATCGACGGAGGCGCGGCGACGCTGGTCGATGGCGCCGCGCGCGGCGGGATCGACGCGCTCGCCCCGCTTTACGATGCCGCGCGCACGCGCATGGCGTTCGTGCGCAACGGCGACGTCTTCGTCCGCGACCTGCGCGGTGGCGCGCTGCAGCAGCTGACCCGCAGCGAGGCGCTGGAATCGCAGCTGCAGTGGGCGCGCGACGGCGCGCTGGTGTGGCGCAGCGGCAATGACTGGTTCCGCTGGAGCGCCGCGACCGGCGTCGGCCAGGCGGCGACCCTCAAGGCCGAGGACGCCCCGGGCACCGCGCCCAAGGCCGACGAACTCCGCGAGCGCCAGCTGCGCTATATCGAGACGCTGCGCGTGGAACGCGCGCGCCGCGACGAAATGCGCGAACAGTCCGACGCCTGGCGCCGCGTCGACCCCACGCGCGCGCCGGCCCCGGCTTACCTGGGCAAGGACGTCGAGATCCAGGGCAGCGCGCTGTCGCCGGACGGCCGCTGGCTGCTGGCGGTCACCCAGGCCAAGGGGGCCGAGTCGGGGCAGAAGGGCAAGATGCCGCAGTACGTCACCGAATCCGGCTACGAGGAGTTCGAGGACGTGCGCACCCGCGTCGGCCGCGGCGACCCCGCGCCGCAGTCGCTGTGGCTGGTGTCCGTGGCCGATGGCCAGGTGCGCGAGCTGAAGACCGACAGCCTGCCCGGCATCGGCGCCGACCCGCTGGCCGCGCTGCGCAAGACCGCGGGCCAGGACCCGCTGAAGGGCAACCGCGCGCTGCGCCTCGAGGCCGGCGGACCCGACGGCATCGCCGACGGCGCGCGCTGGAGCGACGACAGTCGCGGCCTGGCGCTGATGCTGCATGCGGTGGACAACAAGGACCGCTGGCTGGCCACCGTCGACCTGGCGCAGGCGCGCCTGCTGCCGGTGCACCGGCTGACCGACGAAGCCTGGATCAACTGGGGCTTCAACGACTTCGGCTGGATGCCCGACGGCGGCGACCTGTGGTTCCTGTCCGAGGAGTCGGGCTGGTCACACCTCTATCGCGCGTCCGGCGGCCGTGCCAGGGCGCTGACCTCGGGGCGCTGGGAGGCGTCGATGCCGGTGCTGTCCGCCGACGGCCGCAGCTTCCTGTTCCTCTGCAACCGCGCGCGTCCGGGTGACTACGAGGTCTGCCAGGTCGACGCCGCCGGCGGCTCGGTGCGCGAGATCACCGCGCTCGACGGCGTGGAGGATTTCGTCGCCTCGCCGGACGGCAGCCACGTACTGGTGCGTCATTCGCGCAGCTATCTGCCGCCGCAGCTGTCGGTGGTGGACGCCGCGGGCGGCAGCGCGCGCCAGCTCACCGACACCCGCTCGGCGGAATTCAAGCGCTTCGACTGGCTGCAGCCCGAATACGTGCAGGTCCCGTCGAAGCACCGCGCCGGCACTGTCTGGGGCAAGTACTACGGCCCCGCCACGATGGAGCCGGGTCGCAAGTACCCGGTGGTGATGTTCGTACACGGCGCCGGCTACCTGCAGAACGTCAGCGACCGCTATCCGAACTACTTCCGCGAACAGATGTTCCACAACCTGCTGGTGCAGCAGGGCTACATCGTGCTGGACCTGGATTTCCGCGCCTCCGAAGGCTACGGCCGCGACTGGCGCACGGCGATCTACCGGCAGATGGGCCATCCGGAACTCGAGGACCATCTCGACGGCATCGACTGGCTGGTCGCGCACAAGCAGGCAGACCGCGAACGAGTCGGCATCTACGGCGGCAGCTACGGCGGGTTCCTGACGTTCATGGCGCTGTTCCGCGAGCCGGGCACGTTCAAGGCCGGCGCGGCGCTGCGCCCGGTGAGCGACTGGTCGCAGTACAACCACGCGTACACCGCGAACATCCTCAACACGCCGGCGCTCGATCCGGGCGCCTACGCGAAGTCGTCGCCGCTGGAGTACGCCGAAGGCCTGCAGGACCACCTGCTGATCGCGCACGGCATGATCGACGACAACGTGTTCTACAAGGACTCGGTGATGCTGGCGCAGCGCCTGATCGAGCTGCGCAAGGACAAGTGGGAGCTGGCGAGCTATCCGCTGGAGCGGCACGGGTTCGTGCATGCCGACTCCTGGTACGACGAGTACCGGCGCATCCTCGAGTTGTTCAACCGCACGCTCAAGGCGCCCTGAGGGCGCCGGCACGGCGGCTTACAATGGCGCCATGAACGATTTCGACCGCGTCCGCGGCTACCTGACCGACCTGCAGGACCGCATCTGCGCGGCCATGGAAGGCGCCGACGGCGCCGCCCGGTTCCATGAGGACGCATGGACACGGCCCGACGACAGCGCCGACGGCGGCCTGTCCGGCGGCGGGCGCACCCGCATCCTGCGCGACGGCGCGGTGTTCGAGCAGGCCGGCATCGGCTTCTCGGACGTCTCCGGCACCCGCCTGCCGCCGTCGGCCACCGCCAACCGGCCGGAGCTCGCCGGCGCCTCGTGGCGCGCGGTCGGCGTGTCGCTGGTGTTCCACCCGCGCAATCCCTACCTGCCGACCACCCATGCCAACGTCCGCCATTTCCGCGCCGAGCGCGATGGCGCCACCGTGGCCTCGTGGTTCGGCGGCGGCTTCGACCTCACGCCCTTCTATCCCTTCGACGACGACGTGCTGCACTGGCACCGCACCGCGCGCGCGCTGTGCGAGCCGTTCGGCGGCGAGGCGCGCTACGCGGCGCACAAGCGCTGGTGCGACGAGTACTTCTTCCTGAAGCACCGCGACGAGACGCGCGGCGTCGGCGGGCTGTTCTTCGACGACCTGGCCGACGACTTCGAGCGCGACTTCGCCTACACGCGCGCGGTCGGCGATGGTTTCCTCGACGCCTGGCTACCGATCGTGGAGCGCCGCAAGGCGATGCCCTGGGGCGAGCGCGAACGCGAATTCCAGCTCTACCGCCGCGGCCGCTACGTCGAGTTCAACCTCGTCTGGGACCGCGGCACCCACTTCGGCCTGCAGTCGGGTGGCCGCAGCGAATCGATCCTGATGAGCCTGCCACCGCTGGCACGCTGGGAATACGGCTACCAGCCCGAGCCTGGCAGCCCGGAAGCGCGCCTGGCCGACTACCTCCTCCCTCGTGACTGGCTGGCGGACCCGGGCTGAGGGCGCAAATCCGTGGCAATAAGGCTCTCGCGCCTGCTCAGCGCGAACCGTCGCTGCGCGGGACCACCGTGATGGTGCCGTCGACTTCGAGGGTCACCAGGGCGGCGCCGGTGATGTCGGGCAGGCCGCTGTCGCGCAGGGCCTCCTCGATGTCCTTGCGGCTGATGTTCTGTGCCCGCAGCACGGGTTCGAACATCACCCCGTCGCGCGCCAGCAGCACCGGACTGCCTTCGACCAGCTTTTCCACCCGCCGGCTGCGCGCGCTCGCGAAGCCCACCACCCAGTTGCAGGCGATCAGCGTGGCGGCCAGCAGCAATCCGCCGGGCAGCGAGAAATCCTCCCCGATCAGCGAGTTCTGCACCGCCGAGCCCAGCAGCACCACGACCACCAGGTCGAACGGCGTGAACTGGCCGACCGTGCGCTTGCCCGACATGCGCAGCATCGCCAGCAGGATGAAATAGACCACCACTGCGCGCAGCACGAACTCCCACCAGGGCATCGCGAGTTCGAACATGTCGGGCATGGCCACTGCACTCTTCGTACGGGGCTTGAGTGTCTCCAGCGCGCCGTGAAGGAGCCGCGTTCACGCACGCGCGCGGCGCAGGCCTCCCGGGCGAGCGTCGGACCCCAGCGGCTCAGTGGTCGCCGACCGGCTCGCGCAGCGCCATCGCGGCGCCGAGCAGCCCCGGATTGGGGTGGGTCGCGACCTGGATGGACACCGGCTCCAGGTACGCGGCAAACCGGCCCTTGGCCAGGAAGCGCTCGCGGAATGCGCTGGCGCGCAGGAATGGAATGAAGCGCGGCACGATGCCCCCGGCGATCACCACGGCGCGCGCGCCATGCACGAGGGCGAGGTCGCCGGCGACACTGCCCAGGATTGCGCAGAAGCGTGCCAGCGCGCGGCGCGACGCCACGTCGTGCCCATCCAGCGCTGCCGCCACGATGTCTGCGGGATCGCGCAGCGGCGAATCCGGAGTGGCCAGCAGGTCTGTCACGCCCGCAGTGCCCTCGCCATCGCGCTGGCGCAGCACCGCATCGATCGCGGCCAGGCCGTTGCCCGAGAGCAGCCGCTCCCAGGACACGCGCCCGTGCCGCGCAACTGCCCAGTCGGCCAGGGCGCGCTCCTCCTCGCCGAGCGGCGCGAAGCTGACATGTCCGCCCTCGGTCTCCACCGCATGCCAGCCTCGCGTGGCGTCACCCACCAGCAGGCCGACGCCGAAACCGGTGCCCGGCCCGAGCACGGAAACCGGACCGCGCGCGATGTCGTGCCCCTGCCCGTAAAGCGCGACGCGCCCGCTGGGCGACAGCACCGGCACCGCGCGCGCGACTGCACCGAAATCGTTGATCAGGCGCAGCTCCTCCAGTCCGAGCGAGGCGCGCAACTCGTGCCGGTTGAACGACCAGGCGCGGTTTGTCAGGCGGATCTCGTCGCCGTCGACCGGACAGGCCAGCGCGATCGCGGCGCGCCGCGGGCGCGCACCCAGGCCGGCAAGATAATGCTCGGCCGCGTGCTGCAGGCTGGCGAACCCCGCCGTGCGCAGCGACTGCGACTGCAGCAGGCGCGGTACCGGTTCGTCGGGGTCGCACAGCGCGAAGCGCGCGTTGGTGCCGCCGATATCGGCGATCAGCGCGAGGGTGTTGGTCAAGGGCGGGCTCGTCACGGGCTCCAATGTACTTGCATACGAATCCCGGATCGCGGGCAATAAAAAGCCCCGCAGGCAGGGGGGGCCGGCGGGGCTGGAGAACGGGGCTCGGGGAGAAGCCGTCGTTCCGGGGTTGATCAGCTCCAGGGGAGGGAGTGATCAGTGACAGACCTTGCATCTGTCACGGGCTATATGACCACCGCGCACATTGATAGTTCGTGAAGAACTTCGTTAACTTTCTGTTGGATTCAGCGGGCGTTTAGCGGGCTGTCAGCCACTGATCCTGAATGCGTCAATGCGCCTGTTCCCAGTTGTCGCCGATGCCACTGTCGACAACCAGCGGCACGCGCAGGGCCGCTGCGCCGATCATGCGCTGGACTACCGCCGGCAGCAGCGTATCGACGAAATCCGCATCGCATTCGAACACCAGTTCATCGTGCACCTGCAGGATCATCCGCGCGCGATCGACGTGCCCCGACAGCCATTCATCCACCGACACCATCGCGCGCTTGATGATATCGGCCGCGGTGCCCTGCATCGGCGCGTTGATCGCGGCGCGTTCGGCGCCCGCGCGCTGCGGCTGCGTGCCGCGGCTGATGTATTCGAGGTAGAGGCGGCGGCCGGACACCGTTTCCACGTAGCCCTGTTCGCGCGCCTGCGCGCGGGTTCGCTCCATGAAGTCGCGCACGCCCGGATAGCGCGAGAAATACAGCGCGATGTAGTCCTGCGCCTCGCCGCGCGGGATGCCCAGGTTGCGCGCCAGGCCGAACGCGCCCATGCCGTACATCAGCCCGAAGTTGATCGCCTTGGCGGCGCGGCGCTCGTCGCCGGTGACTTCTTCCAGCGTGCGACCGAACACTTCCGCCGCGGTCGCGCGGTGGATGTCGGCACCGGCCTCGAACGCCGCGACCAGGCCGGCGTCCTCCGACAGGTGCGCCATGATCCTCAGCTCGATCTGCGAGTAGTCGCAGGCCACCAGCTTGCGGCCCGGAGGCGCGATGAACGCGGTACGGATGCGGCGGCCGTCCTCGGTGCGGATCGGGATGTTCTGCAGGTTGGGATCGCTCGACGCCAGCCGCCCGGTGGCGGCGCCGGCCTGCTGGTAGCAGGTATGCAGGCGGCCGGTGTCGGGGTTGACCATGTCCGGCAGCTTGTCGGTGTAGGTGCCGCGCAGCTTGGCCAGGCTGCGGTAATCGAGGATCACGCGCGGCAGCTCGTGCAGGTCGGCGATCGCCTCCAGCGCCTCTTCGTTGGCCGACGGCTGGCCTTTCGGCGTCTTCACCAGCGTCGGCAGCTTCAGCTCGTCGTAGAGCAGCGCGCAGACCTGCTTGGGCGAGTCCAGGTTGAAGGTACGTCCGGCCAGTTCGGTGGCGCGCTGCTGCAATTCGAGCATGCGCCGGCCGAGTCCCGCGCCCTGGCGGCGCAGTTCGTCGCCGTCGAGCAGCACGCCATTGGCCTCGATGCGCGCCAGCACCGGCACCAGCGGCATCTCGATGTCGCGGTACACGCCCGCCAGCCCCGGCTCCTCGGCCAGCCGCGCCGACATCACGCGGTGCAGGCGCAGGGTGATGTCGGCATCTTCCGCCGCGTAGCGCGTGGCGTCGTCGATGGCCACCTGCGAGAACGGAATCTGCCTGGCGCCCTTGCCGGCGACGTCCTCGTAGGCGACGGTCTGGTAGCCGAGTTCACGCCGCGCCAGCGAATCCATGTCGTGGCGCGCGCGCCCGGAATCGAGCACGAAGCTTTCAAGCAGCGTGTCTTCGGCGTAGCCCCCGACTGCCACGCCGTGGCGGCGCAGCACGTGCAGGTCGTACTTGCCGTTCTGGCCGACCTTGCGCACCGCCGGATCCTCCAGCAGGGGCCTGAGCGCATCGAGCGCTTCGGCGCGTGGCAGCTGCGCAGGCGCGCCGGGGTAGTCGTGGCCAAGCGGCAGGTAGGCGGCGTGGCCCGGCTCGAGGCAGAAGCTGATGCCGACCAGGTTGGCGCGCATGGCGTCGAGCGCGTCGGTCTCGGTGTCGAGCGCGAACAGGCCGGCGGTGCGCAGGCGCGCGATCCAGTCGTGCAGCTGCGCGGACTCGAGCACTGTTTCATAGCGTCCGGGTGCGGCGAGCGCAGGATCGGTCGGCGCCGCCGGCGCGCTCGGCGCCACGAACCCGGCACCGGGGCGCGTGAACCCGGCACGCGCCGGCACCACACCCGCGGCGTTGCCGCCATCGAGCTCCTTCAACGCCTGCACGAAACCGTAGCGCTGGTAGAGCACGCGCAGGGTGTCGGTGACGGGCTCGCGCAGGCGCAGCGCGTCGGGTTCCAGGCCCAGTTCGAGATCGGTGCGGATGGTGGCCAGGGTGCGGTTGAGCGGCAGCCGGGGCAATGCCTCGCGCAGGTTGTCGCCGATCTTGCCCTTGACCTCGGCGGCATTGGCGATCACGCCGTCCAGCGAGTCATAGGCCGCCAGCCACTTGGCCGCGGTCTTGGGCCCGCACTTGTCGATGCCTGGGATGTTGTCGACCGCGTCGCCCATCAGCGCCAGGAAGTCGACGATCTGGTCGGGGCGCACGCCGAACCTGGCGATCACCGCCTCGGCGGAATCGGTGCGGCTGCCGCTCATGGTGTTGACCAGCGCCACGCCCGGGCGCACCAGTTGTGCGAAGTCCTTGTCGCCGGTGGAGATGGTGACGTCGATGCCGTCGGCGGCGGCCGCCAGCGCCAGGGTGCCGATCACGTCGTCGGCCTCCACGCCCGGCACGCGCAGGATCGGCAGGCCCAGCGCCTCGACGATCTCGCACATGGGTTGCAACTGCAGGCGCAGGTCGTCGGGCATCGGCGGACGATTGGACTTGTAGGCCGGGAAGATGTCGTCGCGGAACGTCTTGCCGGGCGCGTCGACCACGAAGGCCACGAAATCCGGCTTTTCCTTCAGCGTGGTGCGCAGCATGTTGACCACGCCGAACAGCGCGCCGGTCGGCTCGCCCTCGGCGTTCGACAGCGGCGGCAGCGCATGGAAGGCGCGGTAGAGGTAGGAGGAACCGTCGATCAGGACCAGGCGCGTCATGCCGCGGATTCTACGTGGTCGCCGCGAGGCGGGGCTGGCGCATAATCACGGCCTGTCCCGGGAGATCTGCCATGCGCCTTGCGACCACCCTGCTCGTTGTCCTGGCCCTTGGCGCATGCGCCAGCATGGGCGATCCCGTGACCGGGATCCCGGCCGATGCCGTCGAAGCCACCCGCACCGAATCCAATGGCGACGTGGTCACCGAGTACCGCGTCGATGGCCGCCTGCGCGCGCTGAAGATCATCCCGTCGCGCGGCGCGCCGTACTACCTGTTCGACCGCAACGGCGACGGCATCGTCGACGACGAGCGCGACGGCGTGTCCCCGGTCTACTTCAAACTGTTCGAGTGGAACTGAAGACAGCCGGCGGCGCGGCGCCCGCGGCGCTCCCTGACGGCAAGCGCCTCAATCCGCTGCTGGGCACCTGGCTGACCGGCCTGCTGGCGGTGCTGCCGCTGGTGCTGACCGTGGTGCTGCTGGGCTGGGCGGTGGGCATCGTCAACCGCTTCATCGGCCCGAGCAGCCTGTTCGGCCGTTCGTTCACCGTGTTCGGCGACTGGTTCGCGGCGCACCCCCTGCTGGCCTACCTGTTTGGCACTTTGCTCGTGCTGGTCGCCATCTACGTGCTCGGCCTGCTGGTGCAGTCGCGCCTGAAGGCGCCGATGAAGGCGCTGCTCGACGGCACCATGCGCCGCATCCCGCTGGTCGGCAGCGTGTACGCGCTGGCCGACCGTTTCGTGTCGGTGATCGGCGATCGCCAGGAGGCGGACATCGCGGCGATGAGTCCGGTGTGGTGTTTCTTCGGCGGCGACGGCGTGGCAGTGCTCGGCCTGCTGCCCAACCCGGAACCCGTGCACATCGACGGCCGCATCTACCTGACGGTGCTGGTGCCCACCGCGCCCATCCCGGTCGGCGGCGGGCTGCTCTACGTACCAGCGGAGTGGGTGAAACCGGCCGATTTCGGCATCGACACCCTGACCAGCGTGTACCTGTCGATGGGCATCACCCTCCCGCGTGGTAAAATTCCGCGTTCCGTCGGGGAGTAGGTTGGCGAGACCATCGGCACGCAGGTGCGACCTCCGGGTCGGGCACGCCGCGTGCCGTTGTCCGCACGCCCGACCCTGGACCCCGCATGCATCCACTTTCGATCCTCCTGCTCGGCATCGCCATGTCGACCGACGCGTTTGCCGCCGCCGTCGGCAAGGGCGCGGCGATGCGCACGCCGCGGCTGCGCGATGCACTGCGCGCCGGGCTGATCTTCGGCGTCATCGAAGGCCTGACGCCGCTGCTCGGATGGGCACTGGGCAATGCGGCGGCGCCCTACGTGCGTGCCTGGGACCACTGGATCGCGTTCGTGCTGCTGGTGCTGCTGGGCCTGCGCATGATCCGCGTGGGACTGCGCGACGATGACGCCGTCACCGAATCACCCGGGCACCACCACCGCTTCTGGGCGCTCGCCGCCACCGGCCTGGCCACCAGCATCGACGCGATGGCGGTCGGCGTGGGCCTCGCCTTCCTCGACGTCAACATCCTGGTGGTGGCCGCGGTGATCGGGCTGACCACGCTGGTGATGGTGACCCTGGGCATCCTGTTGGGTCGGGTGCTGGGCGCGCTGGCCGGCAAGCGCGCCGAGATCGGCGGCGGCATCCTGCTGGTGGCGATCGGCTGCTTCATCCTCTACGAGCACATGACCGCCGTGGCGTGACCGGCGTCACGCACAGGTCCGCTTCACGCCGCGTACAAGGCGCGGGCAACAGACTTGCGGCAACCATGTCCCAGGAATCGCATGTACGGTCGCGAGCGACGCAAGCCGCGGGCCAACGAGCCTGCCGCGCTGCGCGCCGGTCTCACCCCGGCACAATTGAAGGCACTGGAGACGCTCGAACATTTCAGCTGGACGCTGAAGTTCGTGCGCCGGCCGATGTTCCAGGATCCCATCCCGGTGGTGGTGGACCGGCATGGCACGCGCCATGCGGTGCTGCTGGCCGACGGTTCGCTGGACGAGTCGCCGGATTTCGTCATCCGCGACTGACGCGCGCGCCGCGCGACTGGCGGTCCCCGCTCACGCCGGCTGCAGCTTGGCGTAGGCCATCACCAGCCACTTGCTGCCGACGTCGTCGAAGTTGACCTGCACGCGCGCATGCGCGCCGGCGCCCTCGATGTCGGTCACCACGCCACCGCCGAAGCTGGCATGCATGACGTTCTGCCCGACCATCAGGCCCGCGGAGTCCTCGACCAGCGCATGGCCGTGGTCACGCCGCGGCGTGGGCGTGTAGCGCGGCCGCTGCACCTGCACCTTCGGCCGCACGTCGTTGATCAGGGTGGGCGGGATCTCGCGCAGGAAACGCGACGGCATGCCGTACATGTCCTGGCCGTGCAGGCGCCGCGTTTCGGCATGGCTCAGCACCAGCTTCTGGCGCGCGCGGGTGATGCCCACGTAGGCCAGCCGCCGCTCCTCTTCCAGGCGCCCGGCTTCCTCGATGGAACGCGTGTTCGGGAACAGGCCTTCCTCCAGCCCGGCCAGGAACACCAGCGGAAACTCCAGGCCCTTGGCGCTGTGCAGGGTCATCAGCTGCACGCCGTCCTCGCCGGCCTGGGCCTGGCCTTCGCCGGCCTCGAGCGCGGCGTAGGCCAGGAAGGCGACCAGGTCGTCCATCCCGGCGCTGTCGTCGTCATCGCCGCGCACGAAGCGCGACGCCACCGACACCAGTTCGTCCAGGTTGTCGACGCGCGAGTCGAGGCTGCCCTTGGACTCGCGCGCATAGTGCTCGCGCAGGCCCGACCGCAGCAGCACGTGGTCGATCTTGTCCTTCAATGGCAGGTCACCAAGTTCGCCGCCGATCGCGGCGATCAGCGCATGGAAGGCCGCCAGCGCGTTGCGCGCGCGGCCGGCCAGCCCGCCCGCCTGTGCCTCGCGCACCGAAGCGTCCCACAGCGACACGCTGTCGCGGCGCGCGCGCATGCGCACCTCGTCCAGGGTGCGGCCACCGATGCCGCGCACCGGCGTGTTGACCGCGCGTTCAAAGGCCGCGTCGTCGGCGTGGTTGGCGACCAGGCGCAGGTAGGCCAGCGTGTCCTTGACCTCGGCGCGCTCGAAGAAACGCACGCCGCCGTAGACGCGGTAGGGCAGCTGCGCGGCGAGCAGCTTCTCCTCGATGATCCGCGACTGCGCATTGCTGCGATAAAGCACCGCGCAATCGCCGTGGCTGCCGCCGTCGCGCACCCACTCGCGGATGCGACCGACGATGTATTCGGCCTCGTCGATCTCGTTGTAGGCCGCGAACAGGTCGATCGGGTCGCCCTGCCCGCTCTCCGTCCACAGGCGCTTGCCGAGGCGCTGCGGGTTGTGCGCGATCACCGCGT
The DNA here is from genome assembly GCF_014764385.1 of Luteimonas sp. MC1825. Classification (NCBI taxonomy): domain Bacteria; kingdom Pseudomonadati; phylum Pseudomonadota; class Gammaproteobacteria; order Lysobacterales; family Lysobacteraceae; genus Luteimonas; species Luteimonas sp. MC1825. The sequence goes on from NZ_CP061714.1 coordinate 2,754,057, forward strand.
TGGCGGCGTCGAGGATGCTGGCGGTGGAACGGTAGTTCTGCTCCAGGCGGATGGTCTGCGCGCCGTCGAAATCCTGCAGGAAGCGCTGCACGTTCTCGACCTTGGCGCCGCGCCAGCCGTAGATCGCCTGGTCGTCGTCGCCGACCACGAACACCTGGCCGGCCTCGCCGGCCAGCAGCCGCACGAAGCCGTACTGGATGGCATTGGTGTCCTGGAACTCGTCCACCAGCAGGTGCGCGAAGCGCTGGCGGTAGTGCGCCAGCAGCACCGGGGTGTCGCGCAGCAGCTCGTGTGCACGCAGCAGGATCTCGGCGAAATCCACCAGTCCGGCACGGTCGCAACGCTCCTGGTAGAGCGCGTAGGCCTTGAGCATCACCGACGACCATTCGTCCTGGCCGTCCTGGATGTGCGCCGCGCGCCGGCCCTCGTCCTTCTGCGCATTGATCCACCACGCGATCTGCCGCGGCGGGAAGCGCGCCTCGTCCAGCTCCAGCTGCTGCACCACGCGCTTCACCAGCCGCAGCTGGTCGTCGGAATCCAGGATCTGGAACGCCTCGGGAAGTTTGGCGTCCTGCCAGTGCAGGCGCAGCAGGCGGTGCGCCAGGCCGTGGAAGGTGCCGATCCACAGGCCGCGGCTGCCGTGGCGCAGCAGCGCGTCGGTGCGGTGGCGCATCTCGGCCGCCGCCTTGTTGGTGAAGGTCACCGCGAAGATGCCGTGTACCGGCACCGCGTAGACCTCGTTCAGCCAGGCGATGCGATGGGTGAGGACGCGGGTCTTGCCCGACCCGGCACCGGCAAGCACCAGGTAGTGGCCGGGAGGCGCGGAAACGGCCTCGCGCTGGGCCTCGTTGAGGCCGTCGAGCAGGTGGGAGACATCCATCGGCGCATTTTACGCGAGGCCGGCCGCTTCCCCCGCGGTCCGCGTCGACGGCGCATCGCCGAGCCGCTCCAGCACGACGTCGAAGGCGGCCGGACGCGCCAGCAGGAAGCCCTGGAACTCCTCGCAGCCGCGCTGCAGCAGCCAGTCGTGCTGGTGCCGGGTTTCCACGCCCTCGGCCACCACGCGGAGGCCGAGGCCCTGCGCCATGCGCAGGACCGCGATGCAGATCGCCTCGTTGTCGGGATCGCGCCCGAGGTCATGCACGAATGAACGGTCCAGCTTCAGGCGCTGCAGCGGCAGGTGCTTGAGGTAGGCAAGGCTGGAGTACCCGGTGCCGAAGTCGTCGATCGCCAGCGACACGCCGAGCGCGCTCAGCGCCTCCATGTCGCGCCGGGCACCATCGGGACTGGCCAGCAGCACGCTCTCGGTCAGTTCCAGTTCGAGCGCGCCGCGCGGCAGCCGGTACTGGGCGAGCACCTGGGCGACATCCTCGACCAGCCGCTCCTGGAACTGCAGCGCCGAGATGTTGACCGCCATGCGCAGCGCGCCCCAGCCGCAGGCCTCGAGCCGGCGCCAGCAGCGCGCGGCTTCGCGCAGCACCCAGCGGCCCAGCGGCAACACCAGCCCGGAGTCCTCGCAGGCAGCCATGAACGCGTCGGGGCCCAGCAGCCCGCGCTCGGGGTGACGCCAGCGCACCAGCGCCTCCATCCCGTGCGGGGTGCCGTAGGCGCCGAACTGCAGCTGGAAGACGAGCTCGAACTCGTCGCGCTCGAGCGCCTGGTGCAGTGCCTGCACGAGGGCAAGGCGGTTGCCGGCCTGCGAGTCCATGTCCGGCCGGTAGCCGACGCTGCGGTTGCGCCCCAGGCGCTTGGCCTGCGCACCAGCCTGGCTGGCCGCGCGCAGCAGCGTGGTGCCATCTACGCCATCGCCGGGGTGGCAGGCATATCCAAGGCTGGGCGTCACGTGCAGCGCGATGCCGCGCACTTCGCTGGTGGCAGCCACCGCGGCGCGCAGCGCTTCCACGCGCGCCGGTACCTCGCCGCTGTCCCGGTACTTCAGCAGGATGCCGAACTCGTCGCCGCCCAGCCGCGCCACCTGCGCACCGGTGCCCGCGGCGCGCTCCAGGCGGCGCGCCACCAGCACCAGCAGTTCGTCGCCGACATCGTGCCCCAGGCTGTCGTTGATCAGCTCGAAACGATCCAGGTCGAGCTGGCAGACCGCCACCAGCCCGTCGCCATCTTCGAGCGCCGCGTCGATGGCGGCGGTCAGCCGGTCGCGATTGGCCAGGCCGGTCAGCGTGTCGTGGCTGGCCCGGAAGACCAGTTCCTCGGCGGCGCGCCTGCGTGCGGTGATGTCGGTGACCACGCCGACGAAATGCGTGGCCTTGCCCTCGTCGTCGAACACCGGCGACATGCGCACCTGCATCCAGCGCGGCAGCTGCTGGCTGTCAACGCCCGCCACTTCCACCCGCACATCTTCGGCCCGCTCCAGTCCCACCAGGAGTTCTTGGCGCGCGCCGGCATCGGCGATGGCACTGCGGGCCGCGCTTTCGGCCGTAGGCTCGAGGGCGGCCTCGACGCCGGTCAGCCGTTCGAACGTGGCATTGCCGTACACCAGCACGCGCCGCGCGCCCTCGACGATGAACAGGCCTTCCTCCGACGCTTCGACCGCGCGCCGCAGCAGACGCAGGTTGGCCTCGGCGCGCTGGCGGTCGGTGACGTCCAGCGACAGCACCAGCCGCGCCGGCCGCTCGTCGAACGACGCCAGGTCGCGGGCGAACACCAATGCGCTGAAGGTGCTCGCATCCTCCCGGCGCTGCACCCAGATGCGCCGCCCGTTGGAATGCGGGTAGGCAAGCATTTCCGCGCGGATGTCGTCCACCGAGCCTTCGCCGAGCAGCGCCCCGACGCTCATGCCGAGCATCGCCTCGCGGGAGTAGCCGTACTGCTGCAGCGCGGTGTCGTTGGCCTCGAGGATGACCAGTGTTTCGCGGTCGTAGACGAATGCCGGCAGCGGGTGCTGCTGGTAGAGGAAGCGGTACTGCGCCTCGGCATCGCGCACACGCTCGCGCAGGTGGCCCACGGTATGCGCGTTGGCGGCGATGCTGCGCCGCATCCGCGACTCGCGCTGTGCCGCGCGGCGCAGGAAGCGTATCCCGACCAGGAATGCCGCCAGCAGCAGCAGCATGCCCAGCGCCAGCGTTGCGATGAAGGTCCACCAGCCGCCATACAGCGCATTCGGCGTCATGCCGACGGTGGCCAGCAGCGGCCGTCCCTCGACCGCGCGGTGGGCGACGATCCTGCGGATGCCATCCATCCGGCTCCGCGATTCGATCGCGCGCGGGTTGCCCGCCGCCACCGCACGGAACACCGGCGAGTGGCGGGCGTCCAGGCCGGCGTGCCGGGTGCCCGTGTCGGAGCGGGCGATGAGCATGCCATCCGCCGTCAGCACGGAGGCCACCCCCCCCTTGCCGAGTTCGTGCGCGCCCAGCAGTTCGCTGAACAACTCGGTGTCGAGGTTGGCACGCAGCCACAGCGCGTGGCTTGGTGATGTTCCAATCAGCATGGCGAGAGGCATTGCCCAGCTGCCGTCGGGACCGGAGCCAGGCGTACCCAGATACAGGTGGCGCGTGGCGTGCGCGCCGGGCGGCAGCCAGGCCGGGGCTGTGGTCTCGACGCCCAGGTCGCGAAGGCGGGGATTGCCCGCGGTGATGTCGGCCATCGTCTTGCGCGCCAACCCGGGCGCGATGTCCGGGGCCACCTCGCGGATCCCGGCCAGGATATCGGCTAGGCCGCGGAAGGAACGCTCGATGCTGTCGACCTTCCCGGCCACCTGTCGCGCATGGCTGTCCACCAGCGCCTGCACGTAGCGCTCGCCGGCTTCGCGGCGCACGCGCAGGTCGTTCCAGGCCACTGCCACCGCGGCCACCAGTACGCACAGGATCAGGGCGCCGCCGACCCGCCACGCCCGACGCTGGCGCGCGTCGGCCAGCCCGATGGCCTCAGGCACCCGCAGGTCCGTTCAAGACTCAGGTCCGTTCAAGGTCCGGGCGCCGGCGGGGAGGGATGCCATGAAGTCATGCTGAACGCGGTGATGTCAACGTGAGGTGGTGGGTTCCCAGGCCTCAGCCCGCGATCAATGGGCGTGCTCGCGGCGGCTGGCGGATCCCGTCATCAGCTTGTCGGTCCAGGCGATGCCCATCGCCGACAGGATGAAGGCGAAGTGGATCACGGTCTGCCACAGCACGCCCATCTCGGTGGCGTTGGTGCAGGCCTTGCCCTTCAGGCCCGCCGCAGCCGCGGCGGCCACCGCGGCAATGCCCTCCGCCGACATGCAGTACGGCAGCCCGCTGCCGAGCGTGCCTGCTTCGATGAACGTCTTCAGCAGGTGGATGGACGAGATGCCGATGATCGCCATGGCCAGCTTCACCTTGAGCACGCTGGCATTCACGTGCGACAGCCATTCCGGCTGGTCCGGATGGTCCTTCAGCCCCAGCCGCGAGACGAAGGTCTCGTAGCCGCCCACGATCACCATCACCAGCAGGTTGGAGATCATCACCACGTCGATCAGGCCGAGCACGATCAGCATGATGTCCTGCTCGCCCAGCGACGGCGTCAGCTGGATCAGGTGCAGCAGCTCCTTGCCGAACAGGAACACGTACACGCACTGCGCGGCGATCAGGCCCAGGTACAGCGGAAGCTGCAGCCAGCGCGAACTGAAGATCAGGTGGGGCAGCAGGCCGAGCCTGGGCGCTGGGGGTCGTGACATCGGGATCCTTGGCGAGGGAAAAACCGGCGAAGCGTAGCGGCCGGCCGGCAGCGCTGCCAAGCGCCGTGGCGCGCGCCCCGCCAGCGGGCGCTTGCCGGCGCCGGCATGACGCAGCGTTGCGGCGCCCTGCGCGCAACGGCGAAGGCTGCCGGCCTAGACTCGACTCCCCCACCGCGAGGAGCCCCGCATGATCGACCTCCACTACTGGCCGACACCGAACGGCCACAAGGTCACCCTGTTCCTCGAGGAGGCCGGGCTGGAGTACCGCATCCGACCGGTCGACATCGGCAAGGGCGCGCAGTTCGAGCCCGGGTTCCTCGCCTTCTCGCCCAACAACAAGATGCCGGCGATCGTGGACAGCACGCCTGCGGACGGTGGCGCGCCTCTCAGCGTGTTCGAGTCGGGCGCGATCCTGCTGTACCTGGCGGAGAAAACCGGCCAGTTCCTCCCGACCGACCTGCGTGGCCGCGCCGCCACGCTGGAGTGGCTGTTCTGGCAGATGGCCGGGCTGGGCCCGATGACCGGGCAGTACGGCCATTTCAATGTCTACGCGCCGGAAAAGATCCCGTACGCCATCGACCGCTACACCCGCGAAGTGGAGCGCCTGCTGTCGGTACTCGACAAGCGCCTGGCCGGGCGCGCCTTCCTCGCCGGCGACGCCTACACGATCGCCGACATGGCCGCCTATCCGTGGATCGCGCCCTACACCAGCGCGCCGATCGACCTCGCGCCGTTCGCCGAGTTGCGCCGCTGGCAGGCCGCGATAGCCGCGCGCCCGGCCACGCAGCGTGCCTACGCGCTGGCGGCCCAGGTGAATCCGGACCTCGACAAGCCGATGTCGGACGCGGCGAAGGCGCAGCTGTTCGGCCAGGGCGCGCGCCGCGACTGACAATGCACCCGCGCCGCGCCGCGCCGCTTGCCTCGCCTGCGGGCGGGGCGGGCGCGGGCGCGGGCTTGCGGCATGATGGCCACCTCCACGATTTCCCGGACGCCCCCGATGCGCCTGCTGCTGGCCACCGCCCTGATGACCCTGACCTTCGCCCACGCCCATGCCGCCCCGCCCGCCGCCGCGACGCCCACCGCCTCGCGGCTGACGCTCGAGGCGATCACCAGCGACGCACCACTATCCGGGCCGACCCTGCTGAAGCCGCAGGTGGCACCGGACGGCTCGCGGGTGACGTTCCTGCGCGGCAAGGACACGGACCGCAACCGCCTCGACCTGTGGGCCTATGACGTCGCCAGCGGCGAGACCGCGCTGCTGGTCGATTCCGCGGTGGTGCTGCCCGGCACCGAAGTGCTCAGCGACGAGGAGAAGGCGCGCCGCGAGCGCCAGCGCATCGCCGCGCTGTCGGGCATCGTCGACTACCAGTGGGCGCCGGATGCCCGCCAGCTGCTGTTCCCGCTCGGCGGCGAGCTGTACCTGTACGACCTGTCCAGGGATGGCGCCGACGCCGTGCGCCGGCTCACCAGCGGCGGGGGCTTCGCCACCGATCCGAAGGTGTCGCCGCTCGGCGGCCATGTCAGCTTCGTCCGCGGCCGCAACCTGTGGGTGATCGACCTCGCCGACGGCCGCGAGCGGCAGCTGACCCATGACGGCAGCGCGACCATCGGCAACGGCGTGGCCGAGTTCGTCGCCGACGAGGAGATGGCGCGCCACACCGGCTACTGGTGGGCGCCCGACGACTCGGCGATCGCCTACGCGCGCATCGACGAATCGCCCGTTCCCGTGCAGAAGCGCTACGAGGTCTACGCCGACCGCACTGAAGTCGTCGAGCAGCGCTACCCCGCCGCCGGCGACGCCAACGTGCGCGTGGAACTGTTCGTGGCGCGGCTGGGCACGGATGCGCCGCTGCGCATCGACCTCGGCGCCGACCCCGACATCTACCTCGCGCGCGTCGACTGGCGCGACCCCGAGCGCCTGACCTTCCAGCGCCAGTCGCGCAACCAGCGCCGGCTGGAGCTGGTGGAAACCACGCTCGCCAGTGGCCGCCAGCGCACCCTGGCCACCGAGACCGCAAAGACCTGGGTGCCGCTGCACGACAGCCTGCGCTTCCTGCGCGACGGACGTTTCCTGTGGTCGTCGGAGCGAGACGGCTTCGAGCACCTGTACATCGCGTCCGAGGACGGCCGGTCGATGCAGCAGCTGACCCGCGGCGACTGGCCGGTGGACCGCCTGGCCGCAGTCGACGAGGACAAGGGCCTGGCGTACTTCATCGCCGGGCGCGCGTCGCCCACGCAGTCGGCGCTGTATGCCGTGCCGCTGGCGGGCGGCGACATCGTGGCGCTCGGCTCGCAGCCGGGTACGCACGCCATCAGCTTCGCGCGCAACGCCAGCGTCTACGTCGACAGCTGGTCGAACACGCGCACGCCGCCGCGCATGGACCTGCACCGCGCCGACGGCAGCCTGGTCGCCGCGCTGGTCGACAACGACCTCGCCGATCCCGCGCATGCGTACGCGCCGTACCGCGCCGCGCACCTGGCCACCGAATTCGGCACGCTCACCGCGGCCGACGGTCGCACGCCGCTGCACTACAGCGTGGTCAAGCCCGCCGGTTTCGACCCGGCCCGGCAGTACCCGGTGGTGGTGTTCGTGTACGGCGGCCCCGCCGCGCAGACCGTGCTCGACGCCTGGCCGGGCCGCGCCGATGCGTTCTTCAACCAGTACCTCGCGCAGCAGGGCTACGTGGTGTTCTCGCTCGACAACCGCGGCACGCCGCGGCGCGGGCGCGACTTCGGCGGCGCGCTGTACGGCAGGCAGGGCACGGTGGAAGTGGCCGACCAGCGCGCCGGCGTGGCCTGGCTGCGCGCACAGCCCTGGGTGGATGGCGCGCGCATCGGCGTGCACGGCTGGTCGAACGGCGGCTACATGACGCTGATGCTCCTGGGCCAGGCGCCCGACGACTTCCGCTGCGGCATTGCCGGCGCGCCGGTGGCCGACTGGGCGCTGTACGACACCCATTACACCGAGCGCTACATGGACCTGCCGGACGCCAACGTCGACGGCTACCGCCACGCCAGCGTGTTCACCCACCTCGATGGCATCCGCGACGACGCGCTGCTGCTGGTGCACGGCATGGCCGATGACAACGTGCTCTTCAGCAACGCCACCGGCCTGATGTCGGCGCTGCAGAAGCGCGGCACGCGCTTCGAGCTGATGACCTACCCCGGCGCCAAGCACGGCCTGCGCGGTGCCGATGCGCTGCATCGCTACCGGCTGGCCGAGCGTTTCCTCGGCAAGTGCCTCGCACCCTGACACGGACCCATGACCTGCGGCCCGTTGCGGGTCGCGGCAGCGGGGGTTAGCGTCGCCGCTTCTCCAGCACGGATCCACGCCGCCATGAAGACCCTCGCCCTCGCCATCATGCTCGCGCTGGCCGCGCCGGCCACTGCCTACGCCCAGGCACCCGCGCCCGCGCCCGCGCCGGCCAAGGCGACCGCGGCAACGCCGGCCTGGGTGACGCGCAGCAACGAGCATGCGCAGGTGCTGATCGACGCCCAGGCGAAGTTCGCGCCCGAGGGTTTCTCGTTCTTCGGCATTCCCGGCCTGGATACGCTCACCGCGGACCTCGGCCCCGACAACGGCGCGCGCTTCCGCGCCGCCACCGCCACCGCGCGCGCCGAACTGCAGCGCCGCCTGGAACTGGAGCGCGACGCCAACGTCCGCCAGGACCTGGCGATCATGATCCGCGCCGCGGACGAAGCGATCGCCAGCAGCACGCTGCAGGAGCGGATGGTGTTGCCGTTCGCCGACGCGCCGCAGCTGGTGTTCCAGGGCATCAACGGCCTGCTCTCGAAGCAGGTCCCCGCCGAGCGCCAGGCACACGCCCGCGAGCGCCTGGCGCGTTACGTGGGCCTGGCCCCAGGCAGCACCCCGGTGATGGTCCAGGCCCGCCAGCGCTACGAGGAGCGCGCCGGCGACGCGTCGCTGCTGCGCCCCACGAAGCTCGAGGTCGAACAGGCGCTGCAGAACGTCGATACCTACGCCGCCGGGATCCGCGCGCAGTTCGCCGAGTACGGCATCGACGGCGTGGACGAGTCACTGGCGGCGCTCGACGCGCAGTCGAAAGCCTATGCCGCCTGGGTACGTGCCGACGTACTGCCGAAGGCGCGCACCGAGACGAAGCTGCCGCCGGAGCTCTACGCCGAGCGCCTGCGCCAGGTCGGCATCGACATCGACCCGCTGGTGCTGGTGCAGCGCGCGCAGCTGGAGTTCATGGAAACGCGGGCGATGATGCAGCAGCTCGCAACGCTGGTGGCGAAGGAGAAGGGCATCGCGGCCAGCGACTACCGCGAGGTGATCCGCGCCCTGAAGCGCGACGTGATCCCCAACGATGCGCTGGAGCGCGAGTACCGCGTGGCGATCGACGCCATCGACCCGATCATCCGCGAGCACGGCATCGTCGACGTGCCCAACCGCCCGATGCAGATGCGCCTGGGTACGCCGGCGGAAAGCGCCGCGCAGCCGGCGCCGCACTTCCGGCCGGCGCCGCTGGTCGGCAACACCGGGCAGCAGGGCACGTTCGTGCTGCCGCTGGGCAACCCGGCGCTGGGTCCCGAGGCCGCCTATGACGACTTCAACTATCCATCTGTCGCCTGGACGCTGAGCGCGCACGAGGGCCGCCCCGGGCACGAGCTGCAGTTCACCGCGATGGTCGAGCGCGGCATTTCGCTGGCGCGCACGCTGTTTGCGTTCAACTCCGTCAACGTCGAAGGCTGGGCGCTGTACGCGGAAGCCGAGATGGTGCCGCATGAGCCGATCGACGGGCAGCTGATCGCCCTGCAGTTCCGGCTGATGCGTGCGGCGCGGGCGATGCTCGACCCGATGCTCAACCTCGGCCTGATCGACCGCGAACGCGCCAACCGCCTGCTGCTCGACGACGTGGTGCTGTCGCCGGCGATGGCCCGCCAGGAGATCGACCGCTACACCTTCAACTCCCCCGGCCAGGCCGGCGCCTACTTCTACGGCTACACGCGCATCCTCGAGCTGCGCATGGAGACCGAACTGGCGCTGGGCAAGCGCTTCGACCGCCTGGCGTTCAACAACTTCCTGCTCGACCAGGGCCTGCTGCCGCCGGATCAGCTGGCGGACGCGGTGCGCACCCAATTCATCCCCGCCCACGCCGGCAAATAGTCCTGAACCCCGCCCCCCGCGCCGCGGGGGACGGGCCCCCTGCGCACTGCCGTTGCAGGGCGCGTGGATATACTCGGCGACTTTCCGTCCGCGAGCCCCCGCCGTGTCGCCATCGCAGTCCCTGTCGCCCATCCCGGCGCTGGCCATCACCGCCTACACCGCCACCACCGCGCTCGGCCGTGGCCGCGCCGCGCAGGAAGCGGCGCTGCGCGGACGGCGCAGCGGGCTGCGGCCCAACGACTTCGGCCGCGACCCGCTGCCGACGTGGATCGGTCGGGTCGACGGCCTCGAGGACGCGCCGCTGCCCAAGGCCCTGGCGGAATGGGACTGCCGCAACAACCGGCTGGCGTGGATGGCGCTGCAGGCCGACGGCCTGCTCGACGCGGTGGCGGCCGCGCGCACGCGCCATGGCGCGGAGCGCGTGGCGGTGGTCATCGGCACGTCGACCGCCAGCATCGGCGCGACCGAAGACGGCTACGCGCGGCTTGAAACCGGCGCGGACGGCGTGGCGCGCTTTCCGCCCGACCTCACGCGCCCGATCGTGCATACCCCGCATTCGCCCGGCGACTTCGTGCGCGTCGCCACCGGCCTGCGCGGCCCCTGCGTGACCGTGGCCACCGCCTGTTCGTCGAGCGCCAAGGTGTTCGCGCAGGCGGCGCGCCTGCTCAACGCCGGGGTCGTGGATGCCGCCCTGGTCGGCGGCGTGGACACCCTGTGCGGCAGCGTGCTGTTCGGCTTCAACGCACTCGGCCTGGTGTCGTCGGCGCCGTGCCGGCCGTTCGACCGCGACCGCGACGGCCTGTCGCTGGGCGAGGCCGGCGGCTTCGCCCTGCTCGAGCGCGCCACCGCCGGCCACGGCGGCCTGCAGCTGCGCGGCTACGGCGAATCCAGCGACGCCCACCACATGTCGTCGCCGCATCCCGACGGCCTGGGCGCCAGCCTGGCGATGCGCGATGCGCTGGCGCGCGCGGGCATCGCCGCCCGCGAGGTCGGTTACCTCAACCTGCACGGCACCTCCACGCCGGCCAACGACACCATCGAGGCACGCGCGGTCGCGGCGCTGTTCCCCGACAGCCTGCACGCCAGTTCCACCAAGGGCTGGACCGGGCACACGCTCGGCGCCGCGGGCATCGTCGAGTCGGTGTTCGCGCTGCTCGCGCTCGAGCACGGCCTGCTGCCCGGCATCCTGCACAGCACCCTGCATGACGAGGCCTGCGGCGCGCAGATACGCTTCGACAATGCCGAGGACACGACCATCCGCTACGCCATGAACAATTCCTTCGGCTTCGGCGGCAACAACAGCGCACTGGTCTTCGGCCGCGCATGAGTACGCTCGTCGCGCGCATCGAGGGCATCGGCTTCTGGCTGGACGGGCTGCCGAGCTGGGCCGATGCCGTCACCCACGCCGCCACCGGCACGCTCGGCGCGGAAGGCGGAAAGCCGGTCGCACGGCTGCTGGCGCCCAACGAGCGTCGCCGCGCGCCACCGTCGGTCGCCGTGGCCCTCGATGTGGCGCAGGCCGCCTGCGATGCCGCCGGTCGCGCTCCCGCCGACCTGCCCTCGGTGTTCACCTCCACCCACGGTGACCTCGGCATCACCGACTACATGTGCGCGACGCTGGTCAGCGACCCGCGCGCGTTGTCGCCCACGCGCTTCCACAATTCCGTGCACAACGCGGCCGCGGGCTACTGGACCATCGGCGCCGGCTGCCTGCACCCGGCCACGGCGCTCACCGCCTACCGCGCCAGCTTCGCGCAGGGCCTGCTGGAAGCACTTTCCCAGCTGGCGTGCGGCGATCCGGCGGTGCTGCTGGTCGCCTACGACACCTCCGATGTCGGGCCGCTCGGCCAGGTATCGCGCAGCGAAGGCCTGCTGGGTGCCGCGCTGGTGCTGTCGACCGACAACGGCGATGCACCGGGCACGCGCCTGCGCGCCACCCTCACCGACGGCACGGCGCCCGCGAGCCGCGGCGCGCTCGCGCAGCGCGGTGCCGGCAATGCGATGGCGCCGATGCTGCCGCTGTTTGATGCGCTGGCCACCGGCGGCGACCTGGTGGTGCTGGACGCCGGCGGCGGGCGCGTGCTGCGCGTGGAGCTGGCGCATGGCTGATCCGTCACGGCTGGGCCGCGACAACGTCGCGATCGTGGTGCCCGCGCTCAACGAGGCGCTGCGCATCCGCGAGGTGGTGGAGGGTGCGCTGGCGCAGGCCGCGCGTGTGATCCTGGTCGACGACGGCTCCGACGACGGCACGGTGGACCGCATCGCCGACCTGCCGGTCACGGTGCTGCGCCATGCGCGGCGCATGGGGAAGGGCGCGGCGCTGCGCGCGGGGTTCGCCGAAGCCGCGCGCCAGGGCGCGCTGGCGGTGTTGACCATGGATGGCGACGGCCAGCACGACGCCGCCGACATCCCGCGCCTGATCGCTGCCGCCAACCGCCACCCGGGCTGCGTGATCGTCGGGGCGCGGCTGCGCAAGCGCGCAGCGCAGCCGCTGCACCGGCGCATCGGCAACGACTTCGGCGACTGGGGCCTGGGCTGGGCCTGCGGCTTCCGCGTGGTCGACAGCCAGAGCGGCCAGCGCCTGTACCCGCGCGCGGTGTTCACCCTGCCCGACGTGCCAGGCGAAGGCTTCGTGTTCGAGGCGCAGATGCTGGTGTCGGCCGCGCGCAGCGGCGCCCGGGTCGTCGCGGTGCCCATCGAGACGCGCTATGCGGCCGCCGATGCACCGCTCGCGTTCCGCAAGAGCCATTTCCGCCTGGTGCGCGACCTCTGGGCGATCACCTCGCACGTGGCGCGGCAGGTGCTCGAGCCCGGTGATCTCCTCGCAAGATACGCACGGACCCGGCGCCAGCCGCCGGTGATCGATGACGTGGCCGGCGACCCCCTTCCCCCGCTGGCGCCCGAAGGCGCCGGCACAACCGGAGGCCGTCACTGATGGCTGATGCAGCGCGTGTCGACGTCGCCATCCTCGGCGGAGGGCTGGCCGGGCTGACACTCGCGCTGCAGCTGCGCCAGGCGGATCCAGGCCTTTCGGTCACGGTGCTGGAACGGCGCAGCCACCCGGCGCCGGAGGCCGCGTTCAAGGTCGGCGAGTCGACCGTGGAGATCGGCGCGCACTATTTCGCCGAGACCCTGGGCCTGCGCGAGCACCTCGACGCGGCGCAGATCCGCAAGTTCGGCTTCCGGTTCTTCTTCTCCGACGGGCGCCGCGACATCGACCGCTGCACCGAAATCGGCGTCAGCCAGCTGTTGCCGACGCCCTCCTGGCAGATCGACCGCGGCCGCTTCGAAAACATGCTTGGCGAGCGCGCGGGCGCGCTGGGCGTCGATTTCCGCGATGGCGCCATGGTGCGCACGGTGGCACTGGGCGAAGGCGACGGCGACCACCGCATCACCTGGACCACCGGCAGCGACACGCACTCGCTGCACGCGCGCTGGGTGGTCGACGCCAGCGGCCGCGCGGCGATCCTCAAGCGCCAGCTGGGCCTGGCCGAAGCCAACGGCCATGACGCCAACGCCGCCTGGTGGCGCGTGGACGGCATCATCGACCCGAACGACTGGTCCGACGATCCCGAATGGCGCGCGCGTTGCACGCCGCCCGACCGCTGGCGCTCGACCAACCACATGTGCGGCCCGGGCTACTGGTTCTGGCTGATCCCGCTGGCCTCGGGCGCGCACTCGCTGGGCATCGTCTGCGACGCCGGCATGCATCCGCTCGACGGCATGGACACCCACGCCAAGGCGATGGACTGGCTGCGCCGCCACCAGCCACGCGTCGCCGATTCGCTGGATGCGGCCGGCAACGCGCTGATGGACTTCCGCTTCCTGCGCCATTTCTCGCACGGCTGCCGCCAGGTGTTCGGCGAGCGCTGGGCGCTGACCGGCGAGGCGGGCCTGTTCCTGGATCCGTTCTACTCGCCCGGCAGCGACTTCATCGCCATCGCCAACAGCTACATCACCGACCTGGTGGTGCGCGACCGCGCGGGCGATGCGTTCATGCAGCACGCCAAGCTGTACGAGCAGCTGTATTTCTCGTTCTATGCCAATACCATGACGCTCTACCAGGACCAGTACCCGCTGTTCGGCGACGAGCAGGTGATGCCGGTCAAGGTGATCTGGGACTACACCTTCTACTGGGCGCTGCTGGCGCCGGTGTTCTTCGCCGGGCGCATCGCCGACATCCCGATGTATGCGCGGCTGCGCCCGTTGTTCGAGCGCTGCAGCGCGCTCAACGCCGCGCTGCAGCCGCTGCTGCGCGAGTGGGGCGAGCGCAACGGCCCGGCGGCGACGGCCGGCCCCGGACGCCAGCTCGACCAGTACCTGATCGACTGGTTCCGCGAACTCAACCGCAGCCTGTGCGACCAGCTCGACGACGCCGCGTTCGACGCGCGCATCGCCGCCAACATCGAGCGCATGGGCGAGCTGGCCGCGGAGATCCTCGCGCAGGCGCGGCGCTCGCATCCCGGCATCGGCGACCATGGCCTGCAGGCGCTGCTGGCGCCGTCACCCGCCGGCGAAACGCTGCTCGCACCCGCCTGGTACGGCGCCGCCTGATCTCCGCATCCCAGGACCACCATGCACCACAGCCCCCTGCTCCTGCAGCTCGTGATCATCCTCGCCACCGCGCGCGCCTGCGGCCTGCTGCTGCGCCATGTGGGCCAGCCGCCGGTGATCGGCGAGATGGCGGCCGGCCTGCTGCTGGGGCCGATCGTGTTCGGCGCCTGGTTTCCTGACATCCACGCGGTGGTGTTCGCGCGGGAGTCGCTCCCGGGCCTGTCCTCGCTCGCCGAGCTCGGGCTGGTGTTGTTCATGTTCATCGTCGGCGTGGAGTTGCGCGCACCCAATGGCGTGCGTGCGCAGCTGCGTTCCGCGGGCCTTGTAGGCGTAGCCAGCGTGCTGGTACCGATGGCGCTCGGCTTCGCCGCCGCGCCCTGGCTGCACGCCTACGCCCCGCCGGGCGTCGGGTTCTTCCCCTTCGCACTGTTCATGGCGGCGGCGATGTCGATCACCGCCTTCCCGATCCTGGCGCGCATCCTGAAGGAACGCGCCATGACCCACACGCCACTCGGTCGGCTGGCGCTGAGCGGCGCGGCGATCGCCGACGTGCTGGCCTGGGTGATGCTGGCGCTGGTGGTGGCCATGGTCGGTGCCGGCGACGGCTATGCCGGATTCATCCGCACCACGGTTGGCCTGGCGCTGATGGCGGTACTGGTGTTCGGCGTGCTGCGTCCGCTGTACGGCTGGCTGCTGCGCACCCACGCCGCCGATGGCGTGCCGTCGCTGATGGTGCTGGCGGCGCTGCTGATCGGCGCCTTCGCCTGCGCCGCGGTCACCGAATGGCTGGGCGTGCACGCGGTCTTCGGCGCGTTCCTGTTCGGTGCGTGCCTGCCGCGAGACGATCGCCTGCTGAGGTCGCTGATCGACCGCGTGGAGTACCTGGCGATCGTGGTACTGATGCCGATCTTCTTTGCCCTGGCCGGGCTCAACACCACCCGTGACGCGTTCGTGGGTGCGGGCCTCGGCGCGATGGCGCTGATCCTGGCAGTCGCGGTGCTCGGCAAGGTGCTGGGCGGGGCGATCGGCGCGCGACTTTCCGGCCACGGCTGGCGCGAGAGCTTCGCGGTGGGATCGCTGATGAACGCGCGGGCGCTGATGGAACTCATCGTGATGAAGGTCGGCCTCGACGCCGGCATCATCGGCCCGGACCTGTTCACCATGCTGCTGGTCATGGCCATCCTGACCACCGTCATGACCGGGCCACTGCTCAGCCTGTCGCTGGGGCGGCGCGCCCCGTCCATTGCCGCTGATGGCACGGTGCCGGTGGCGGACCGGTCGACCCCCGGCTGATCCCGTCGGTCAGCGCACGCCGGTCAGGGCGCGCTGGTCACGATGCGCTGGTCAGGGCGCGGGGGTCGGTGCCACCGGCGCCTGCAGCGGCGGCGGGTTTGGCACGTAGATCGCCACGCCGCGGCCCAGCTTCTGGCGCGGACTGATGCTGACTCCGATCCCGGCGCTGGTGTGGCTGCTGCCACCGAAACGCCCGCCGCCGGCGCCCACGCTCACGCCCCTGCCGCCATGGCCGTCGGCGGTGCCCTGGAACAGGATGCCGTTGGCGCCCAGCGATGCGGCCTCCTCGCGCAGCTTGCGCAGCACCGCATTGGTCTTGTTCTGCTCGCCGTAGGTCAATGCCCCACTGCTGGTTTCCAGGATCGCGACCTCCTCGAACGCCACCGGCGGCGCGCCGTAGTACACGCGGACCTGGGCGGGATCGATCGGCGCGCGCGGCGTGCCGGTGAGGATGTGCGAGGACGCGCAGCCGGCCAGCAGCAACACGGCGCTGGCAGCGGCGAAGCGGAATGCGTGTGTGGCGGTCATGGCGGCACCTGCGCGGGCGATGGATGGAAATCATCCGCCGGCGATGATGAACCCTGCGTCAGCGGGCCGCAGGATGCGGTCGCCGGCCTCCGTCGCTCAGCCCATGCCGCCGTTGACGCCGATCACCTGGCCGGTGACGTAGCTGGCCGCCTCCGAGCACAGGAATGCGATCACCGCCGCCACTTCGTCCGGGGTACCGGCACGTCCCGCGGGCACCATCTGCTTTACCAGCTCCGGCGCGAACGCGGCCTCGGCCATGCGTCCCGCGATCACGCCCGGCGCGACCACGTTGACGGTGATGTTGCGCGACGCCATCTCGCGCGCCAGCGATTTCGACGCGCCATGCAGGGCGGCCTTGGCCGCGGCGTAGTTGGCCTGGCCACGGTTGCCGAGCACCGCGGCGACGCTCGACACGCTGACGATGCGCCCCCAGCGCGTCCGCGCCATGGGCAGCAGCAGCGGCTGGGTGACGTGGAAGAAGCCGTGCAGCGAGACGTCGATGACGCGCTTCCACTGCGCGTCGGACATGCCCGCCATCGGTGCGTCGTCGTGGATGCCGGCGTTGTTGACCAGCACCTGGACGGGGCCGCCGGCGAGCAGGCCGTCGATCGCGGCGCGCGTGGCGTCGCCGTCGGCAACGTCGAAGGCGACCGCGTCGGCACTGCCGCCTGCTTCTCGGATCGCATCCGCCACCGCCTGCGCACGCGCGAGGTTGGCATTGCCGTGCACGACCACGTGCAGGCCGGCCGCGGCCAGCTGCCGGCAGATCGCGCCGCCGAGGTCGCCGCTGCCGCCGGTGACCAGCGCGCGACGTGGAGCGTGGTTGGATGTGTTCATGCGCGGATTATCGCGGCATCGCCGCGGCGTCCGCGAGCATCACCGCCGCGCGCCCCTCGGCCAGCAGCACGCCGGCATGGTGGATGCGGAACGCGTACTGCTGGCTGGCCTCGCCTTCCATCAGCAGCTCGGCCTCGCACTCCAGCGCGCCGGCCAGGTGATCGATGCGGGCGCAGTGGAGCTCCACGCCGCGCAGCGCGACCAGCATGCCGGCGCGCGCGGCATCGCCACAGGATGCGCGCGCGCGCAGGCCGCCGTGCACCGCCATCGCCTGCGCGCCGTACTCGCACAGGTGCACCGCGCGCAGCATGTCGCCGCTGCGCAGCGGATGCGCGGGATCGCGGTGGTTGCCGGCGCGCAGGCGGATGCGGGTGGCGTCGAAGTCGAGCACTTCGTCCCACAGGCACATGGCGCCCTGGTGCGGGATGAGCGCGAGGATCTCCTGGCGCGTGATCACCGGCGCGCCTCCGCCGGCGCGTGGCGCGACACCAGCAACGCAAGCACGAAGTTGGACAGCACGCCGAGCGCGACCGTGCTGCCGATCGCGCGCAGCACCGGGATCGACGACAGCGCCAGCAGGCTGAACACCAGCAGGGTCATCAGGCTGCACACCACCACCGCGTGCAGGGTGCGCAGCTGGTCGGCGCGGTCGTCACCGGCATGCTCGAAGAACAGCGCGTAATCGAGGCCAAGGCCGGCGGCGAGGATCAGCGCCACCAGGTGGAACAGGTTGAGTTCCACGCCCAGACCGCGCAGCACCGCCAGCACCACCAGCGTGGTCAGCGCCATCGGCAGCAGCACGCGTATGACGCGCCTGGGCGAGCGCAGCGCGATCCACACCGTCGCCGCGAGCAGCAGCGCGGCGATCGCCAGCGCGGCCAGCACGCGGCCGCGGTACTCGGCGACCAGCGATTCGGACGCGGCCTTCATGTCGAGCAGCTCGCCGCCGGCGTCGGCCGCCACGCGCGCCACGGCGGCCGGATCGGCCAGGCCGCTCAGCGACACCAGCGCCGTGGCGCCGGCTTCGCCTTCCAGCAGCAGGCCGTCCACGCTGCCAGCCAACGGCGTACCGCGCAGGTCGGCGGCGCGCAGCGGTGGCGCGGTGCGTGCGTGTTCGACATCGGCCAGGAACGGCGCAAAGGCGTCCTCGCGGAACGGCGAATCCCGCAGCGCGGTCGCCAGCGCGGCCTGCAGCGTGGGCGGGTCCGGCAGGCGCGCCTGGCGTGCGCGCTGCGTGGCCGCGGACGGCAGGTAACGCGCCGCGCTGTCGTAGCCGTCGATCGCACCCGACGCCACCAGCGCATCCAGCCGCGGGTGGATGGCTTCGGCCGCGGCCAGCGCGGCATCGCCATCGGCGCCGCGCAACACCAGCACGTAGCGCACGTCGGGTGCGCCGAGCTCGTCGCGCAGCCGGGTGTCGAGCGCCATTGCGTCATCGGGCACCGGCGTCAGGCGCGAGAGGTCGTTTTCCCAGAATGGCGTGCGCACGGTCGCCAGCACCGCGACGCAGGCGATGGCCAGTACCAGCAGCGACCAGCGCGGGCGCGGCAGGCGGTTGATGCCTCGCCACAGCGCCTGCACGCGGGGGAAGTCGGCTGTGTCGCGCGGCGACGGGTCGACCAGCGGCGGCAGGCCGTAGCGCGTGGCCAGCGCCGCGGCCGCGAGCGCGGCAATGGTGAACACCGCCAGCTGGCGCAGGCCGTCGACGCCGGAGAACAGGAACGTCAGGTACGAGATGCAGGTGGCGATGACGCCGGTGGCCAGCGTCGGCCACAGCTGGCGCACGTTGCGCTGCGGGGTGAGGCCGGCGCGCTGGTGGCTGAAGAAGTGGATCGGATAGTCCTGCACCACGCCGATCAGGGTGAAGCCGAACGCCACGGTGATGCCGTGCACGGCCTCGAACATCAGCGCCACGGCACCCAGCCCGGCGAGCCCGGCGGTGGCCAGCGGCAGCACGCCGAGCAGCGGCACGCGCCAGCTGCGATACGCGACCAACAGCAGCAGGATCAACGCGATGCTGTCGATCGCGCCGATCCACTGCGCCTCGCGCGCGGTGCGGCCGCCGATCTCGACCGAGAACGCGCCCGGGCCGGTCATGCGCAGCTGCGACGGTGCGCCGCCGCGGGCGGCGTCGAACGCGGCATACACCGCGTCGTACGCGCGCTGCTGGCCGGTGGGATCGAAGCCGCCGGCGTGGGTCTGCGCCAGCAGCAGAGCCTCGCTGCCGGCGCGGTCGAACCACACGCCGTGGATCCGCGACGGCGCCGCGGCCGGCTGCCAGGCCTCGGCCACCTTCAGCAGCTCCAACGTGGGATCGGACGGCAGCAGCGGCTCGATCATGGCAGCGACCGGCGAGCCGAGATCCTGCAGGCGTTCGTCGAGCTGCTCGGCAAGGTACGCGGCGTCCAGCGGCTGCGTATCGAAGCCGGGTGTCAGCAGGTAGCGGTAGGCGCGCAACGATTCCGGGATGGCATCGAGGTTGGCATCGCCGCCGTTGGCGACGAACTCGAAGTCGTCATTGGCGGCAAGCGTGGCCGCCAGTGCCTGCGACTGCGCGGCCAGCGCTTCGGGGTCGTCGCCCGACAGCGACAGCAGCAGCAGGCGCGTGCCGGGGCCGTCACCGAGTTCGTCGATCAGGAGCTTCTGCGCGGGCGTGCGCGGCTCCGGCATGAAGCGGCGCAGGTCGCCGCTCAGCGTGAGCTGCTGGCCCACCACCCAGCCGGCAAGCGCCAGCGCCGCCAGCCACAGCAGGGCCAGCGCGGTGCGGCGCGCGGGCGTCATTGCGTGCCGGCGCCGGGCTGGCGGCAGAGCGCGGCCAGCGTCGCCGCGTCGGCACCCACGCCAGCCGAACGCGCCGCGCCCGCCAGCAGCGTGCGCTGCAGCTCGCCATCGATCGGCCGCGTCTCGATGCAGCGCAGCTCCGCGCCGCGGCCGCGCAGGGTGATGTCGCGCAGCGTGGCAGCCAACGCGGGGTCACGCGGCGCAAGCACCAGCGTCCAGTCCTCGCGGCTCCCGCTCGCCGTGGTGCGGTAACTCTGCCCCAGCGCCGCGGTGTCGCCGCCCAGCAGCGCGCCGAAGCTGGCCTGCAGCCCGGCAAGTTCGGGCGCGCGCGACAGCGCGAAGCTGCGCGGCGCGCGGCTGCCGCGCACGATGGTGGCGCGGCCGCCGCGGATGGTGGTGGTCTCGACGTACGGCGCGCGGACCTCGCGTACCAGCGTGTCGGCGTCGGGGCGCGCGTAGACGCCCTCGATGCGCAGCGGGGCCTTCAGCATCGCCGAACCGCGCACCTCCACGAACGGCGTGCGCATCGGCGCCGGCCGTGCCAGCCGCGCCAGGATCCAGGCGCTATCGACCGCCGCCGGCTGCGCGAAGCACGGCAGTGCCGGGAGCAGCGCGCACGCCGCCAGCAGCAGCAGCGTCCACCGGCGCGTCGGGCGCGGCGTCGCGCCCGGGCCCGGTGCCGGGCGCGGGATCGGGCGTGGTGTCTTGCAGGCTTCGATCGTGCTCACGGTCGCCCCAGAAGTCGTAGAAGTTGAACCAGTTGAATGGCGCATCGCGGACATGATGTTCAAGGCGCGATGCGTAACGCGCGATGAGCGCCGGCAGCGCGGTGGCACGCTCGCGCCGCGGGATGGCCAGGCCGTCGGAAAAGGTTTCGAACACGAGGTCGTAGCGCGCGCCGCCGCGGTACAGGCCGAAGGCGAGCTGCACCGGCACCCCAAGCACCGCGGCCAGCTGCCACGGCGCCAGCGGGAACTGGGCCTCCGTGCCGAGGAAGCATGCCGGCAGTGACGGCTCGCCCGGCTGGGTGCGGTCGACCAGCAGCGCGATCACCGCGCCCTCGGCGGCCGCCCGCTGGATCTCGAACATGATCGCCGGACCGCCCTGGCTGGCATCGATCACCGACGACGCGATCTGCGGGTTGAGCGCGTCGAGCAGCGCGGTGACCGCGGGGCTGTGCGCCTTGTCCAGCACCACCCGGATCTGCACATCCGGGCGCTGCCGGCCCAGTACGCGCAACACCTCGAAGCTGCCGAGGTGCGAGCCGAACAGCAGCAGGCCCTGGCCGCGGTCGAGCACCTCGTGCAGGGGCCCCAGCCCGCTGATGCCGATGTCGAAGCGGCGCGTATCGCCCACCAGCAGGAACAGGCGGTCGAGGATCGTGGCGGCAAACGTATGGATATGGCGCGCCACATCGCGCAACCGCGCCGGCCGGCCCAGTGCCCGCGTCAGATAGGCGCGCGAGTCACGGCGTTCCTCGCGCCGGCGCAGCAGGAAGTACAGGGTGATCGGATACAGCAGCAGCCGCGCCGGTCCGCGCCCGCCGCGGCGGCTGATGGCGCTCAGCAGCCGCAGGGCCACGCGGCCCCCGCCTTCGCTGCGCTGCTTCCAGTGGCGGGTCATGCCGCCACCACCTCACCGGTGGCGACCAGCACGTCGCCGGCCAGCACGCGGAAGCGCCAGCGCGGCGCCGCGCCATCGAACACCACCGTCGCCGCGACCCCCGGCAGCAAGGGTGCGAGGAACTTGACCTGCGGCAGGCGCAGCGCCCCCAGGGGCACGTGCCCGTGTTCGATGGCGGCCAGCACGTGGTCGAGGATCACCACGCCGGGCACCAGGGGGTTTCCGGGGAAGTGCCCCGGCAGGCACGGATGGGTGGGCGCGACGACGAACTGCATGGCGTGGCGGGATGCGCTCAGGACGGGCGGCGCAGCAGCGCCTGCACGGAGGCATGCGCCGCATCGGCCAGGGCCTGGCGGGCGACGGGCCCGGTGTCGCCGCTGGTCGGCAGCGGCGCGCCGATGCGCACGCGGATGACCCCCGGGCGGACGCGGAACATGCGGTCGGGCGGCAGCACCGCGCTGGCGCCTTCGATGGCGACCGGCAGTACCTCCACGCCGGCATCGATCGCCGACTGGAACGCGCCGCCCTTGAACGGCGCCACCGTGCCGCTGCGGCTGCGCGTGCCCTCCGGGAACAGGCACAGGCTGTGGCCGTCGCGCAGCAGGGCTGCGGCCTGGCGCCGCAGCAGGGGTCCGGAGCGCGGGTTGTCGCGCTCGATGAACAGCATCCCGCAGGCGCGCGCATACCAGCCCACGAACGGTACCCGCGCCATCTCCTGCTTGAGCAGGAAGTGCAGCGGCACGGGAACCGCGCGGAACAGTGCGCAGATGTCGATGATCGACTGGTGGTTGGCGACCAGCAGGCGTGCGCGCGACCAGTCGATGTCCTCGGCGCCCTCGACCTCCAGGCGCGCGCCGGCACCGGCGATCAGCGTGGGCGCCCAGCCGCGCGCGGCCATCCGCAGCGCCAGGTCGCGGCGGCGCGTCAGCCCCAGCAGCAGCAGGGCGAGGCTGATCCAGCCCGCGGTCCAGGCCAGCATGAACACGAAACCGAGGGCATTGTGGGTACGCCAGGCGAGGCGAAGCGCGGCCGGTTCGGCCACTTCCATGTTGTCGACGCGGGTCTGCATCGGCAAAGCATACCAATGCCGCCAGGCGCGTCCGCCGTTCAGCGCAGGAAGTCGCGCCAGAACGCCGGGCCCAACCCCGCCATCTGGCGCAGGAACGAGAGAAAACTGACATAGCGGCCCGGGAAACGCCGGTTGCGGTACATGAACTCGATCGCGAAGAACCCGCCGACCACGCCATACGTCAGCAGGTTCGCGAACAGCGACCACTGCTCCAGCGTGATCGACACCGGCGGCGCGATCCCCAGGCTGGCCAGCAGGCCACCTGGCTCCGCGGCAAGCGCCAGTGCGAGGTTGGCCAACGCCATGCCGCCGAGCACCCAGGCCCAGGCCGCCGTCAGGCCGCGGCTGTAGGACAGCAAGTCCGGTGCCAACGTGGCCGGCGTGGAGCCATCCAGCGCGGCCACGATGCGGGTGATCAACGCACCGTGCGGCGAGCGCAGGCTGCGCCCGAACACCCAGGCGACCAGCGCCACGAACGCCACCGGCACCAGCAGCAAGGGCATCCCGGCAAGGCCGGCAAGGTACAGCGCGTGGCAGGCCGCGAGCGACACGGGCAGCAGCAGCCACGCCCATGCGCGGCGCGCGGCGATGCCGGCTGCCAGCATCATCACCACCAGTGACAGCAGCGCCGCGTAGGCGAAGCGGCCGTCGCCGGTGGCGCTGGCGGCATGCGCCAACAGTGCGTACGCGACCGCCATCACCACCTGCAGGCCGAGGACCATGGACGTCGTCCCCGCGGCAGCGCGCGCGTTCAGGTGCGCTGCTGCTCGACGTGCGCCGACAACGCGCGCAGCGAGGCGAAGATGCGCAGGTTTTCCTCGTTGTCCGAACGCAGCTGGAAGCCGTAGCGCTTGCCGACCGCCAGCGCGAGCTCGAGCGCATCGATCGAATCCAGGCCCAGCCCGGTGTTGAACAGCGGCGCCTCCGGGTCGATGGCGGCCGGATCGACGTCCTCGAGGTTCAGGCTTTCGACCAGGAGTTCGGCGAGTTCGCGTTCGGCGGCGGTCTGGCTGGACATCTGCGGATTCCGGTGGCGGCTGGGTCGTGGCGACCGTTGCACGCCGGCCCTCTGGCTGGCGGCACGCTATCATCTGCGCCCCTCAATCATCGCATGGCCGCCAAGCGCCGCGAAATGCCGAACACGATCGAAGACACGGACGCCTCCACGCACGACATCGACACCGACGTACTGGTGATCGGTGGCGGCCCCGCCGGCTCCACCGCTGCCACCCTGCTGGCCCGGCGCGGCTGGCGCGTGCTGATGCTGGAAAAGGCGCTGCACCCGCGCTTCCACATCGGCGAGTCGCTGCTGCCGATGAACATGCCCATCCTCGAGCGGCTCGGGGTGCTGGAGCAGGTGCGCGCGATCGGCGTGCACAAGCGCGGCGCGGACTTCACCGTGCAGGACGCGTCGGGCAGGACCAACGTGTTCCGTTTCGATCGCGCGCTCGACGCGGGCTTCGACCATGCGTTCCAGGTCAAGCGCGAGGAGTTCGACGAGCTGCTGTTCCGCCACGCGCGCGACAACGGCGTGGACGCGCGCGAACAGGCGCAGGTGGAAGCGGTCGACTTCGAAGCCGGCCGGCCGGCGCGTGCCCGCGCGCGCCAGGCGGACGGGAGCATGCTGCGCGTGCGCATGCGCTACGTGGTCGACGCCAGCGGCCGGGACACGTTCGTCGGCCGCAAGCTCAAGCTCAAGCAGAAGAGCCGCCAGCACCAGTCGGCGGCGATCTTCAGCCATTTCCGCGGCGTCGAGCGCCGCCCGGGGCTGGATGCCGGCAATGTCACCGTCGACCGCTTCGAGCACGGCTGGTGCTGGCTGATCCCGCTGCGCGACGACGTGATGAGCGTCGGCGCGGTGTGCCACCCGGCCTACCTGAAGCAACGCCGCGGCAACAACGACGACTTCCTGATGCAGACCCTGGCGCTGGCGCCGTCGGTTGCCGCGCGCATGCGCGGGGCCGAGCGCGTGGCACCGGTGCATGCGACGGGCAACTATTCCTATGGCTGCAGCCGCATGGCCGGCGCCGGCTGGGTGATGGCCGGCGACGCGTTCGCGTTCATCGACCCGGTGTTCTCGGCCGGCGTGTACCTGGCGATGAAGAGCGCCGAGCACGCGGCCGACGTCGTCGACGGCAGCCTGCGCGAGCCGGCGCGCGAGCGCGCCCTGCAGCGCGCCATGGACCGGCACCTGCGCGGCGGCCTGCGGCATTTCACGTGGTTCATCCACCGCTTCACCACGCCGGTGATGCAGCGCCTGTTCGCCAATCCGCGCAATACGCTGCAGCTCGAGCAGGCCGTGGTCTCGATGCTGGCCGGCGACGTGTTCGACAACCGCCGCGTGCTGCGGCGGCTGCGCGTGTTCCGCCTGCTGTACGCGGCCAACGCCGTGGCGATCGCGCCGCAGGCCCTGCGTGGGTGGTTGCGGCGCCGCCGCCAGGTCAATGAACAGTTCAGCGGCGACACGCTGCAGGACGGCAATCCATGAGCCACCTGCCGGATGCCTCGCCCGCCGCCCCGCGGCTCGCCGTCGATTACGTCCACGCCGATGCGCCCGGGGCCTTGCTCGGCGACGACACGCTGGCGGTGTTCGGCTTCGGTGCCGACGTCCCGCAGGCGCTCGCCGATCCGCGCTACCTGCGCGTGCCGCTGGAGCCGCATGGCGATGCGCCGTACGAAGTCTGGCGCGCCAACGCGCCGGTGATGCGTGGCCGCGACGGCGACATCCAGTGGGCGAGCGATGGCCAGCTGCTGTTCGGCGCCATCGAGGTGGACGAAGGCGAAGGCGGCATCGAGGCGGCGGCGCGCCATGCCTACGCGCGCCTGGTGGCATTCACCCGCGACAGCCGCACGCCGCACCTGCTGCGCATCTGGAACTACATCGACGCGATCACCGTCGGCCAGGGCGACGCGGAACGCTACCGCGCGTTCTGCATCGGTCGCGCCGGCGGCCTCGGTGATTTCGATGCGCGCGCGCTGCCGGCGGCCACCGCCATCGGCCGCTGCGACGAGGCGCGCGTGGTGCAGGTCTACTGGCTGGCCGCGCACGCGCCCGGCACGCCGGTCGAAAACCCGCGCCAGGTCAGCGCCTACCACTACCCGCGCCAGTACGGCCCGCAGCCGCCGAGCTTCGCCCGCGCCATGCTGGCCGCCGACGGCAGCGCGATGCCGCTGCTGCTGTCGGGCACGGCCGCCGTGGTCGGGCATGCCTCGATGCACGAAGGCGAACTGCTGGCGCAGGTGGACGAGACTTTCGCCAACTTCGACGCGCTGCTGGCGAGCGCGCGCGCGCGTTGCCCGGGATTGCCGCCGCGCTTTGGCGACGGCACGCGGCTCAAGGTGTACGTGCGCGACCGCGCGGACCTGCCGGTGGTGGCCGCCGCGCTTGAGCGCCGGTTCGGCGACACCGTGCCGCGCGTGCTGCTGCACGCGGCCATCTGCCGGCGCGAACTGGCCGTCGAGATCGACGGCGTGCACGGCAGCCCGGTGCTCCCGGTCACATCCTGAACAGGCAGCCGCTCACAATACCGTGGCGTTCTGTTGCGCTGCAAGATTGATGATCGGGGAAAAAAAGATGCAGACTCGGGCCGGGCCAGACGACATCGACCTGCCTGCTGCATCCACTCTTTGATTTGACCAAGGAGCACCGCCGGGGGGACGGTGGCATCGACCACTGCATCCCGCGCGCCTCCATTCCGAGGATCGCCCTGATGAAATGCCCCACCCTGTTGCTGCTGGCCGGCCTGACCGCCGGTTTTGCCGCGCATGCGTCCGAGCCGGCCGTGACCGACTCCGATGCCACCGGCAGCTTTGCCGGCGTTACCGTTGCCATCGATCCCGCCACCGGCCGCCTGCGCGCGCCGACCGCGTCCGAGCAGGCGGCGCTGCGCAACGCCGCGAGCCGCATGCGGACCGATACGTCCATGTCGATCGCCAAGCCGGGCCCGAAGACCCGCGCCGAAGCCGAACGCACCATGCGCCGCCATCCCGATGGCCGCGTCAGCATGCAGGTGTCCGAGGACATGATGTCGAATGTCATCGCCACCCAGCAGGCCGATGGCAGCATCGTGATCACCCACGGCGACCACGCCCCCGCCACGGAGGGCGCCGCCCATGAATAAGACTTTGCTTGCGTGCGCACTGGCCGTCGCCTCGGTGGCCGCCATCGGCACCGCCCAGGCCGCGACCATCATCCCGGTCAACATGAACGCGGCTGGCGTGGGCCTCAACGATCCGACCCCGGCGGTGCCGGTCGGCAACAACCCCGGCAAGACGGTCGGCGAACAGCGCCAGATCGTGTACCAGTTCGCGGCCGACCTGTGGGGCGCGGTGCTGGAAAGCGACGTGGACATCCGCGTGCGCGCCCAGTTCACCCCGCTGGCCTGCGAGGCCGCCAGCGGCGTTCTCGGCTCCGCCGGCGCGCGCTTCATCCAGCGTGACTTCGAAGGCGCCGTGCCGGCCACCTGGTACGGCGAAGCGCTCGCCAACGCCATCGCCGGCGAGAACCTGTCGCCCACCGAAGACGAGATCAACAGCAACTTCAACTCCAACCTGGGCACCCCGGGCTGCCTGGAGAACTCCGGCTGGTACTACGGCCTGGACGGCAACACCCCGGCGGGGAGGATCAACTTCCTCGACGTGGTGATGCACGAGATCGGCCACGGCCTGAACTTCCAGGGCTTCCACAACCTGACCACGGGCGCGCCGCAGAGCGGTTTCACCGACATCTACTCGTCCTTCGTCTACGACAACGCCACCAGCAAGGCCTGGAACGCGATGACCAACGCCGAGCGCGTGGCTGCCGCGAAGTCCGACGCGCTGGTATGGACCGGCGACGAAGTCACCTCGCAGGTGCCGGATGCACTGGGCCCGCTGGTGCGCCTGTTTGTTTCCGGTGGCCTGACCGCGCAGTACGACTACGGCACGGCCGCGTTCGGTGCCACGCCCACGCCGGCGAACTTCAGCGGCGCGATCGTGCTCGTCAATGACGGCAGCCCCACCAACGCCTCGCAGGGTTGCGTGGCGTCGCCGGCCGGTGCGTACGCCGGCAAGGTCGCGCTGGTCGACCGCGGCACCTGCGCGTTCGAGATCAAGGCGAACCACGCCCAGAACGCCGGCGCGATCGCGGTGATCGTGGCGAACAACGTCGAGGCTATCGCGGGCATGGCCGAGGATCCCTCGGTGAATGCCACGGTGCCGACGATCATGGTCGCGCTGTCGGCGGGCAATGCCATCAAGACCGTGCTGCCGAACGCCAACGCCGCGCTCCAGGCCGTCCCGGGTTCCTTCGCGGGCTCCGATACACAGGGCCGTGCGCGCCTGTACTCCCCGGCTGTGCTGGCCACTGGCTCGACGTTCTCGCACTTCGACGTCAGCCATGCGCCCAACGCGCTGATGGAGCCGTCGATCAACCAGGACCTGGACGGCAACCTGCGCCTCGACCTGACGCCCGCGCTGTACTCGGACATGGGCTGGACGCTGAACCAGGGCAACGCCGCGACCCGCAATGGACGCTGCGACACCGGCGTGCCGGTGTTCGACGCCGACGTCATCGGGCTGGTCGGTGGTGCCAACCTGCAGGCGGCGGCTGCGATGTGCAGCAGCACGATCAAGAACAAGGCCGGCCTCGCGTCCTGCCTGGCTCCGTTCGTGGCCAAGCTGCGCTCGGTCGGTGCCATCCCGGCGAGCGCGGAAGCCTCGCTGCGCAAGTGCTCGCTGTAATTCGCGTCACGCGTTGAGGTCGTTCCAGGGCCGGCGCTCCTTCGGGGGCGCCGGCCTTTTTCATGGGCCGCGATGCGCCGCCCTGCCGCGGCGTAGAATCCCGCCATGGCCTATCCCGACACCCGTTTCCGGCGCATGCGCCGCGATGCGTTCTCGCGCCGGCTGATGCGCGAGCACACCCTGACCGCCGACGACCTGATCTATCCGGTGTTCGTGCACGAGCCCGCCGGCCGCGCGGCGATCGCCTCGATGCCCGGCATCGAACGCATGTCGATCGACGACCTGCTGCGCGACGCGGAGACCGCCTGCGAACTCGGCGTGCCGGCGCTGGCGCTGTTCCCGGTCACAGCGCCCGATGCCAAATCGCTCGATGCGGCCGCGGCCTGGGACGACGAAGGCCTCTGCCAGCGCGCGGTGCGCGCACTCAAGGCGCGCTTCCCGGAGCTGGGCGTGATCACCGATGTCGCCCTCGACCCCTACACCAGCCACGGCCAGGATGGCCTGGTCGACGACCGCGGCTACGTCACGAACGACGCAACCGTGGAAGCACTGGTGCGCCAGGCGCTGTCGCACGCGCGCGCCGGTGCCGACGTGGTCGCGCCCAGCGACATGATGGACGGCCGCATCGGCGCGATCCGCTTCGCGCTGGAAGAGGACGGCCACGTCCACACCCGCATCCTCGCCTATGCCGCCAAGTACGCCTCGAGCTTCTACGGCCCGTTCCGCGACGCCGTCGGCAGCGCGTCGGCACTCGGCAAGGCGGACAAGCGCACCTACCAGATGGACCCCGGCAACAGCGACGAGGCGCTGCGCGAAGTCGCGGCAGACCTCGACGAAGGCGCGGACATGGTGATGGTCAAGCCGGGCATGCCCTACCTCGACGTGGTGCGCCGGGTGAAGGACAGCTTCGGCGTGCCGACCTTCGCCTACCAGGTCAGTGGCGAGTACGCGATGCTCAAGGCCGCCGCCGCCAACGGCTGGCTCGACGAGCGCGCCTGCGTGCTGGAGTCGCTGCTCGGCTTCAAGCGCGCCGGGGCCGACGGCGTGCTGACCTATTTCGCGCTCGACGCCGCGCGCTGGCTGCGCGAGGGCTGACCATGCGCGGGGCCGACAGGCTGCAGGCCGCGCCGCGGCCGGCGTAGACTCGGAGCAAACGCCCGGACGCGCCTGCGGCCGGCATCGCCAAGGCAACAGGGAGGCATGGCATGAAGCATTACGCGGTATTCGGGCACCCGGTCTCGCACTCGCTCTCGCCGCGCATCCATGCCGCCTTCGGGCGCGAGACCGGCATTCCGGTGGATTACGTGGCCATCGACGCCGATGCGGACGGGTTCCGTCACGCACTGCAGGCGTTCGCCTCGCGCGGCGGCGCCGGTGCCAACGTCACCCTGCCACTCAAGCAACTGGCGCTCGACCTGTGCGATGACGTCACCGAACGCGCGCGCCGCGCCGGCGCGGTCAACACGCTGGTGCGCAACGGCGACACCTGGCACGGCGACAACACCGACGGCGACGGTCTGGTGCGCGACCTCACCGGGCGCCATGCGCTGGACCTGCGCGCGCGGCGCACGCTGCTGATCGGCGCCGGCGGCGCGGCGCGCGGGGTGGCACCGGCGCTGCTGGATGCCGGCATCGGCGACCTGTTCATCGTCAACCGCACCTCGGCGCATGCCGACGCGCTCGCCGACGGCCTGGGCCAGCCCGGGCGCGTGCACCCGCGGCACCTGTCCGATATCGGATCGCTGGGCGAGTTCGAACTGGTGGTCAACGCCACGTCGGCGGCGCGCAATACCGGGCTCATGGGGCTGCCGCGTTCGCTGGTCGGGCGGCGGATGGCGGCGGTCGACCTGAACTACGGTGAGGCGGCGGTGCCGTTCCTCGCCTGGGCGCGCGCCAGCGGCGCGCACGCGGTGGTCGACGGCCTGGGCATGCTGGTGGAACAGGCGGCACTGGGCTTCGCGCGCTGGCACGGCGTGGAACCCGAGACCGACGAGATCTACGGCGAGCTGCGTGCCGAACACAACCACCTGATCACCGCGGACTGAGCGCCGCGCAGCGGGCCGGCGACGCAGCCGCTCAGCCGGCCGCCAAGTACTCGTCCTTCAGGCGCACGTAGTGCGCGGCGCTGTACAGCAGGCCGTCCACGGCGGCATCGTCGATCATCCGCACCAGCCGCGCCGGGTTGCCGAGCCACAGCTCGCGGCTGCGCACGACCTTCCCCGGGGAAACCAGCGCACCGGCGCCGACGTAGCCGTTGTCCTCGACCACCGCGCCGTCCATCACGATCGCGCCCATGCCCACCAGCGCCGCGTTGCCGATGCGGCAGGCGTGGATGATCGCGCCATGGCCGATGGTGACGTCGTCGCCGATCACCGTGGCATAGCCGTCCATGCGCGAATGCGGTCCGGCATGGCTGACGTGCACGATGGCGCCGTCCTGCAGGTTGCAGCGCGCGCCGATGCGCACCACGTTGACGTCGCCGCGCACCACGGTGCCGGGCCACAGCGAGCAGTCGTCGCCGAGTTCGACGTCGCCGATGACGGTGGCGGCCGGGTCGACATAGACGCGCACGCCAAGGCGCGGGAACTGGCCGCGGTAGGGTCGGAGGCTCATGCGCGCATTCTAGCCCGGGCTATAGTCGCCGCCATCGCGCGCCGGAGCCCCGCATTGAAAATCGCCAGCTGGAACGTGAACTCGCTCAACGTGCGCCTGCCGCACCTCGAGCAATGGCTGAAGGACGCCGCGCCGGACGTCGTCGGCATCCAGGAGACCAAGCTCGACGATGCGCGCTTCCCCGACGACGCGCTGGCCGCGCTCGGCTACCGCAGCGTGTTCTCGGGGCAGAAGACCTACAACGGGGTGGCCATCCTCGCCCGCGGCCAGGCGCCCGCCGATGTGCAGATCGGGATCCCGGGGTTCGAGGACGAGCAGAAGCGGGTGATCGCCGCCACGGTCGGCGACGTGCGCATCGTCAACCTGTACGTGGTCAACGGCCAGGACGTCGGCACCGAGAAATACGCCTACAAGCTGCGCTGGCTGGCGGCGGTGCGCGACTGGCTGGCAGCCGAACGCACGCAGCATCCGCGGCTGGTGGTAGTGGGCGACTTCAACATCGCGCCCGACGAACGCGATGTGCACGACCCGGCGGTCTGGAACGAGGGGCACATCCTCACCTCCACCGCCGAGCGCGCTGCGCTGCGCGCCCTGCTCGCCCTCGGCCTGCATGACGCGTTCCGCCTGCACAACGACGAGGCCGGCGTGTTCAGCTGGTGGGACTACCGCCAGGCGGCATTCCGTCGCGACATGGGCCTGCGCATCGACCTGACGCTGGTGTCGGACGCCCTGCGCGCCGAGGCCGTGGCCAGCGGCATCGACCGCGAGCCGCGCACCTGGGAGCGTCCGAGCGACCACGCCCCGGCCTGGGTGCGCCTGGGCGGTTGAGCCCTCAAGGGCGTCGGCACCCGGGGCGCCTTGAACGCACAAAAAAAGGCCCGGCAATGCCGGGCCTTTTTCACACCGACCTGGTCAGGTCAGCGCACGCTGCCACGGCGGAACAGGTTGACGATGGCCAGCAGGATGACCGCGCCGATCAGCGCAGTGATCAGGAAGCCGATCCAGCCGCCACCCAGGCCGAGGCCGATGGCCGGCAGCAGCCAGCCACCCAGGAAGCCGCCGATGATGCCGACGATGATGTTGAGCAGGAGGCCCTGCTGTCCGTCGGTGCGCATGATCATGCTGGCGAGCCAGCCGGCGATGCCACCAACGATCAGGTAGATGATGAAATTCATTCGATTCTCCAGGTGGTCACGGGGGCCGAACCCGTGAAGAGGGACGGCGCCGGCGCAGTTTCCCGGGGGTCGCGTGACGACTGCGTAGCGGCGAGGCCCTGTGGAGGGGCCCAGGCACCGCCGTGCTGGAGCAGGGCGAGCAGTGCCTCGCGCGGCAATTTGCCGGTTTCGTTGCGTGGCAGCGCCGTCACCAGGCGAAGCGGACGTGGCAGGAACACCGGATCCACGGCCTGCCGCAGCGCGGCGAGGATGGCGGCTTCATCGAGCCCTGGCGCGACCACGGCGGCGGCCAGGCGGCGCACCCCGAAGGCGTCCGGATCGAGCTGCAGCAGGGCGGCATCGACGACGCCGGGGATCGCCAGCAGGCGGCGCGTGAGGTCGCCGAGCGAAGCGCGCTTGCCGGCGATCTCCAGCAGGTCCGACTGCCGCCCGCACAGGCGGAAGCGGCCACCGGGGCGCAGTTCGACGATGTCGGCCAATGCCACGGCGGTGGCGAGATGGGCGGCATGGACCATGGTGCGGTCGGGCCGGGGGAGCAGCTCGACGCCGGGCAGCAGGGTCCACTCCTCCTCGCAGGCGGTGCGCCGGCGCGCGAGGATGCAGGTCTCGGTGGAGCCGAACAGCTCGCGCACCTCGCAGCCGAAGCGGGTTTCCGCGGCGACCGCAAGCTCCACCGGCAGGGCCGCCGTGGACGCGACGATGCCGGCCAGCGGCGGCAGCGCGATGCCCGATTCGACCAGCGCGCGCAGGTGCACGGGCGTGGTGACCAGCAGCGGCGGCAGCGGCGCGGCGGCCAGCGCCGCGGCGATGTCGACCGGGAAGAACGGCCGTGCATCGTGCACCGCCACGCCGCCGACCAGCGGCAGCAGCACCGACATCTCCATGCCATACATGTGCTGCGGCGGCACCGTGGCCACGATGTGCGCGGTGGCCCCGGCCGGCAGCAGGTCGGCGAGCGCGGCCATGTTCTGGGCGGTGCTGGCCGCGAAGCTGCGCCAGGTCTTGTGGTTGGCCTTGGGCGCACCGGTGCTGCCGGAGGTGTAGCCGATGGCGACGGTGGCATCGCCCGCCACCTGCGGCATGTCGCCGCCGTGGGCGGCGCGCGGCAGGGGATCGGGCAGGCGCAGGTACTGCGGCAGGGGCGCGATGGCCTCGTAGCCGGCGGCATCGCTGTCGCCCAGGCAGTAGCTGTCGGGGTGGTGGGCGCGGACCTCGTCGATCGCGTGGCGGGTGCGCGATGGCGGCAGCAGCGTGGTCTGGCCGCGCAGCATGGCAGCGGCGAATGCCACCAGGAACGCGTAACGGTGTTCGCACAGGTTCACCGCGTACGGCCGGTCCGGCAGCAGGGCCGCCAGCGCCGTCGCCTCGGCCACGAAATCCGCCTGCGCCACGCTGCCGCCCGCGCCAAACGCCACCGGGCGGCCGGGTGCGCCGACCGCCAGCGGGGTCGCCTGGGCGCCGGCGGCTGGCTGCCGCGGATGGGTCTCGATGACAGCCGACATGTCGCTGGATACTCCCTGGCGCGCGAGCGCCCCCTGTTCGCGGCCGAAGCCCATGCAACCACGCCGTTACTTTACGCTGGCCAACCCGAGTCCCCAAGGATCAGCGCACCGATGCCGCTTGCCCCCGGCCAGCTCCAGGTCGGCCCCGTCCGCTGCGCCTGGCAGCCCTACCGCCATGGTGCGCCCGCCGAGCCGCTGGTACGCACCTGGCTTGCCGGACAGCTCGGCGGCCTGCCCGCGTCGCTGGAGATCACCCGCGACACGCATGGCCGGCCGCTGCTGGGCGCGGGCCACGGCGGGTTCGACGCCAGCTGGAGCCACAGCGGCGACGGCCTGCTGATGGCGCTGGCGGCCGACGTGCGGATCGGCATCGACCTCGAGCTGGAGCGTCCGCGGCCCAAGGCGCAGGTGCTCGCCAACCGCTTCTTCGCCGCCAGCGAGGCGGCCACGCTTGCGGCGTTGCCCGACGACCGGCGCGAGGGCGCATTCGTCAGGCTGTGGTGCGCCAAGGAAGCGGTGCTGAAGGCGCACGGCCAGGGGCTGTCGTTCGGCCTGCACCGCCTGGTGTTCGCGCCCGACGGTGATGACTGGGCGCTGGTCGACTGCGATCCGGCACTGGGCGCACCCGGCGACTGGACGCTGCACGCGTTCCGCCCCGCGCCGGACTACCTGGCCACCGTCGCCTGGCGCCCGCGCTGGCCCTGAGGCACGCTGGCCCCGGGCCGCCGCCTACAATGCCGGCATGACCGATCCCCGCCATTACGCCGCGCTCGAAACCGGGCTCGAAGCCCTCGACCTCGCGCCGGCGCTCGCCGCGCCGCTGTCCGCCTACCTCGACCTGCTGGCGCGCTGGAACCGCACCTACAACCTGACCGCCATCCGCGACCCGGGCGACATGGTCACGCTCCACCTGCTCGATTCGCTGGCGATGCACGCGCATGTGCGCGACGTCGCCAGCCTGGCCGACCTCGGCACCGGCGCCGGCCTGCCCGGCATTCCGCTGGCGATCGCGCTGCCCGCGCTCCAGGTCACCCTGGTGGAATCCAACGGCAAGAAGGCACGCTTCCTGCGCGAGGCGGTGCGCACGCTGGGCCTGGCGAACGCGCGCGTGGCCGAATGCCGCGCCGAGGCGGTCGACCAGCCGGGGGCATTCGACGCGATCACCGCGCGCGCCATGGCCACCCTGCCCGACATCCTCGCCGCCGGCGGGCACCTGCTCACGCCGGAAGGCCGCCTGCTGGCGATGAAGGGCGCGCGGCCCGAGGCCGAGATCGCCGCGCTGACGGGCGACTGGGCGCTTGAAGCGGTGCATCCGCTCGCCGTTCCCGGCCTTGACGCCGAACGCCACCTCGTGGTGGTGCGACGCGCGGGCCCGGGCGGGGCATAATCACCGACCCGGCCGGGGTGTGGCCGGGGATCCCCGTCGTATTCGCTGCATCGAGGCAGCCGGAGCCCATGGCCCGCATCATCGCCATCGCCAACCAGAAGGGCGGCGTCGGAAAGACCACGACGGCCGTCAACCTGGCCGCCGCGCTCGCCGCCACGCCGCAGCGCGTGCTGCTGGTCGACCTCGACGCCCAGGGCAACGCCACCATGGGCAGCGGCATCGACAAGCGCGAGGTGGCCGCGTCCACCTGCGACGTGCTGCTGGAAGAGTCGAGCGCCACCGACGCCATCGTCGCCACGCCCGAAGGTTTCGACCTGATGCCCGGCAACACCGACCTCACCGCGGCCGAGATCGGGCTGATGGACGAGGAAGGCCGCGAGCAGCGCCTCAAGCGCGCACTCGACCCGCTGCGACCGAAATACGACTACATCATCATCGACTGCCCGCCGGCGCTGTCGCTGCTCACGCTCAACGCGCTCACCGCCGCCGACAGCGTGCTGGTGCCGATGCAGTGCGAGTACTACGCGCTCGAGGGCCTGACGTCGCTGCTGGCGACGATCGAGGCGCTGAAGGGCAAGCTGAATCCGGGACTGCAGATCGAGGGCGTGCTGCGCACCATGTTCGACGTGCGCAACAACCTCGCCAATGCGGTCTCGGCCGAACTCGTCAGCCATTTCGGCAACCAGGTCTTCCGCACCATCGTGCCGCGCAACGTGCGCCTGGCCGAGGCCCCCAGCCACGGACAGAGCATCGTCGGCTACGACCGCGGCTCGCGCGGCGCCATCGCCTACCTCGGCCTGGCCGGCGAGGTGCTGCGCCGCCAGCGCGAGCGCGACCAACAGGAGAAGGCGGCATGACCGCTGCAAAGAACGCGCCGGCGAAGGGTGCGGCCAAGAAGCGCGGCCTCGGACGCGGGCTGGAAGCCCTGCTCGGGCCCAAGGCCGCCGAAGCGCCGGTCCTCGAGGCGCGCCCCGGCGACACCCTGCGCACGCTGCCGGTCGATGCGCTGGCACCGGGCAAGTACCAGCCGCGGCGCTCGATGGACCCCGACAAGCTCACCGAGCTGGCGGAATCGATCAAGGCGCAGGGCGTGATCCAGCCGATCGTGGTCCGCCAGCTGCCCGACCGCACCTACGAGATCATCGCCGGCGAGCGCCGCTGGCGCGCGTCGCGCCAGGCGGGGCTTGCCGAGATCCCGGCGGTGGTGCGCGAGGTCGACGACCGCACCGTGGTCGCGATGGCGCTGATCGAGAACATCCAGCGCGAAGACCTGAACCCCCTCGAGGAAGCGCAGGCGCTGCAGCGCCTGATCGACGAATTCGACCTTACCCACGCCCAGGCCGCGGAAGCCGTCGGCCGGTCGCGCGCGGCGGTGTCCAACCTGCTGCGCCTGCTGGAACTGCCGCCCGCCATCCGCGCCCTGCTCGAGGCCAAGCGCCTGGAAATGGGCCACGCGCGCGCGCTGCTGACGCTGTCGCCGGAGCTGGCCAGCAAGCTGGCCTCGGACGCCGCCGAGCACGGCTGGTCGGTGCGCGAGGTGGAGCACCGCGCCCAGCAGTTCGCCGCCGGCCGCGTGCCGGCCAATGGCCGCAAGAAGGCCGCCACCGGCAAGGCGCGCCCGCAGGCCGACATCGCGGCGCTGGAGACCGAGCTGTCCGAATCGCTGGCCACCCGGGTGAGCATCGCCCACGGCCGCGGCAACAAGGGCCGGCTGGTCATCCACTACAGCGACCTGGACACGCTGGACGGCGTGCTGGAGCGGCTGCGCGCGCAGCGCTAGGCATTTCCCCGCCGCCACCCGGCTGGGGTGGCATTCGCAGCCAGATGGCCCATGCCTTGCAAAACAGCCCGGGTTTGCAGCAAAATGCCCGGCTCGCTGCGCCCGCCTTCCCTATGGAAGGTCCTGGCGGCCCGGAAATGCGATTCCGGCGCGCCCTGGCAGTGCCTGCAGACCCGTATCGCGTGGCATCCCCCGAGGGGTGTGCCGGGGCCGCCGTTCCCCAGGCCATGGGGTGCAACCAACACCATCGAGGTGCGTCATGTCCCGTGTATGCCAGGTGACCGGCAAGCGCGTGCAGAGCGGCAACAACGTCTCGCACGCCAACAACAAAACCCGTCGTCGTTTCCTCCCCAACCTGCACGAGCGCCGCTTCTGGGTCGCCAGTGAGAACCGTTGGGTGAAGCTGCGCGTTTCCGCTGCCGCCATGCGCACCATCGACAAGAACGGCATTGATGTCGTCCTGTCCGATCTCCGCGCCCGCGGCGAAAAGGTCTGAGGAGCACACGACAATGGCAGGCAAGCGCGACAAGATCCGTCTGATCTCCTCGGCCAACACCGGGCATTTCTACACCACGGACAAGAACAAGAAGAACACGCCGAACAAGATGGAGATCAAGAAGTACGATCCCGTCGTCCGGAAGCACGTGATCTACAAGGAAGGCAAGATCAAGTAAGGTCCCGCCGACCCGTTCCAGGAAAAGCCCGCCGCAAGGCGGGCTTTTTCGTGGGCGCCGCCCGGGCCGGTGGCGCGCCTGTCCGGTTGTGCGCCTACACTCCGGCATCGGGTTGAGGGGACGCGGATGCTGCCTGGCTGGATGCTGCTGCTGGTGTCGCTCGGCTATGCCGCGCTGCTGTTCGCGGTGGCGTGGTGGGGCGACCGGTATCCGGTGCACCTGCGCGCCGGCAGCCGCTGGCTGCGGCCGATGGTCTACAGCCTGTCGCTGGCCGTGTACTGCTCGTCGTGGACCTTCTACGGCGCGGTCGGCACCGCCGCGCGCAACGGCGTCGGCTACTTCGCGATCTACCTCGGCCCGCTGCTGATGCTGCTGTTCGGCTGGCGCATCCTCGAGCGCCTGGCGCTGATCGCGCAGACGCAGAGCACGGTGTCGATCGCTGACTTCATCGCCGCGCGCTACGGCCGCTCGCAGCGCCTGGCCGCGCTGGTCACGTTGATCGCCCTGCTGGCCGCGGTGCCGTACCTGGCGTTGCAGTACAAGGCGGTCACGCTCAGCCTGCACGTGCTGGGCGGCGGCCGCGACGAAGTGATGGCGCGCATCGGCGACCCGGCGATCTACGTCGCGGTGCTGATGGCGCTGTTCGCGATCCTTTACGGCACGCGCCAGGTGGACGCCACCGAGCACCGCCCGGGCATGATGCTGGCCATCGCGCTGGAGTCGATGGTCAAGCTGGTGGCGCTGATCTTCGTCGGCGTGTTCGCGATGCGCTGGCTCGGCGCCAACAACCTGCCGCTGGCCGATGCGACGCGCGCGCTGGTCGACAACGCGCCGCCGGTGGGCTTCATCGGCCAGACCCTGCTCGCCTTCACCGCGATCATCTGCCTGCCGCGCCAGTTCCACGTGGCGGTGGTGGAATGCGTGAACGTGGCCGACATCCGCCGCGCGCGCTGGATGTTCGGCAGCTACCTGATCCTGGTCTCGGCGGCGGTGCTGCCCATCGCCGGTGCCGGCGTGGCGATGTTCGGCAGCGACGGCGCGGTCGCGCCCGACACCTTCGTGCTGGCGCTGCCGCTGGCCGAGGGCAACGACATGCTGGCGCTGTTCGCCTACGTGGGCGGATTCTCGGCGGCCACCGGCATGGTGATCGTGGCCTCGGTGGCGCTGGCCACCATGGTCAGCAACGACCTGGTGATGCCGCCGCTGCTGGCGCGAGGCTGGGCGCAGCGCCACGGCGGCAACGTCGCCTCCACCGTGCTGTGGATCCGCCGCGTGGCGATCGTGTGCTTCGCCGCGATGGCCTACGGCTATTACCGGGTCAGCGGCAGCGACACCACGCTCGCCGCCTACGGCCTGATGTCGTTTGCCGCGGTGGCGCAGTTCGCGCCGGCGCTGATCGGCGGCCTGTACTGGCGCGGCGCCAGCCGCCAGGGCGTGGAGGCGGGGCTGCTGCTCGGCTTCGGCATGTGGGTCTACACCCTGCTTCTGCCCACGCTGACCGATGCCGGCTGGTTCGATGGCACGTGGCTGGTCGCCGGCCCGTTCGGCATCGACTGGCTGCGCCCGCGGCAGATGTTCGGCCTGGCCGGCTGGGATGCGCTGACCCACGGCACGTTCTGGTCGCTGCTGGTCAACATCGGCACGCTGTTCCTGGTGTCGGCGCGCTGGCGCCCGGGCTTCGAGGAGCGCCTGCGCACCGCGCCGTTCCTGGATCCGTATTCCACCGCGCGCGAGCCGCTGGGCAGCGGCGTGTCGCACAGCGGCGTGCTGGTCGGCGACCTGCTGACGCTCGCCGGGCGCATCGTCGGTGAAGCCACCGCGCGCCGCGCCTTCGACGACCACGCGCTGGCCAGCGCGCGCGACCTGCAGCCCGCCGCCGCCGCCGACCGCAGCTGGGTGCAGTTCACCGAGCGCCTGCTGGCGGCGGCGATCGGCGCGTCCTCGGCGCGGCTGGTGCTGACCAGTGCGCTCAAGGGTTCGGGCATGGACGTGGCCGAAGTGGTCGCCGTGCTCGACGAGGCCGGCCAGGACCTGCGCTTCGACCGCGCGATCCTGTCCGCCACGCTCGACAACCTGGACCAGGGCGTCAGCGTGGTCGACCGCGGCATGCGCCTGGTGTCGTGGAACCGGCGCTACCTGGAAATGTTCGGCTACCCCGACGGCATGCTCTACGTCGGCCGCCCGGTCGCCGACCTGATCCGCTACAACGCGCTGCGCGGTGAGCTCGGCGGCGGCAACCCCGACGTGGAAGCGGAGATCGCCAAGCGCGTCGACTACATGCGCGCCGGCTCGCCGTACGTATTCGAACGCGTGCGCGCATCGGGCCAGGTGGTGGAGATGCGCGGCCAGCCGCTTCCGGGCGGCGGCTACGTGACGAGCTACAGCGACGTCACCGAGTACAAGCGCGTGGAAGGCGCGCTGCGCGAGGTCAACGAGACGCTCGAACAGCGCGTCGCCGAACGCACGCGCGAAGCCGAAGCCGCGCAGGCGTCGCGCACGCGGTTCCTGGCCGCGGTGAGCCACGACGTGCTGCAGCCGCTCAACGCCGCGCGCCTGTTCGCCTCGGCCTTGCGCGAAAGCGATACCGTCGCCGAGCAGCGCCACCTCGCCGAACGCGTCGACACCTCGCTGCGCGCCGCGGAGGAACTGCTCGAAGGCCTGCTCGACGTCTCGCGCCTGGACGCCGGCGCGCTGCAGCCGCAGCTCGCCAACTTCGACGCCACCGAGCTCATGGAGCAACTGGTCGCGCAGTACGCGCCGCTGGCGGCGGCCCGCGGCATCGACCTGCGCGTGCACGGCGCCCACCTGCCGGTGCGCAGCGACCGCCGCCTGCTGCGCCGCGTGCTGCAGAACTTCCTGGCCAACGCGCTGCGCTACACGCGCGAGGGCCGCATCGTGCTCGCAGCGCGGCCGCGTGGCGACGAGGTGGAACTGCAGGTCTGGGACACCGGGCCGGGCATTCCCGACTACCACCTTCGGCAGATCTTCGAAGAGTTCTTCCGCCTCGAGCACCCCGGCAGCTGGGACGAACAGGGCCTGGGGCTCGGGCTGTCGATCTGCCAGCGCATCTCGGCGGTCCTCGACCACCAGCTGGACGTGCGCTCGCGCACCGGCCGCGGCAGCATGTTCTCGATCCGCGTGCCGCGCGCCGCCCATGCCGAGCCGACACCCGAACCC
Source organism: Luteimonas sp. MC1825 (assembly GCF_014764385.1). Classification (NCBI taxonomy): domain Bacteria; kingdom Pseudomonadati; phylum Pseudomonadota; class Gammaproteobacteria; order Lysobacterales; family Lysobacteraceae; genus Luteimonas; species Luteimonas sp. MC1825. The sequence continues at coordinate 2,794,550 of NZ_CP061714.1, forward strand.
GTACAGGGCGGTGGCCTGCCCGATTCGCTGGCGGGCATGCGCGTGCTGTGCGTCGACAACGACCCCGACATCCTCGCCGGCATGGCGGTGCTGCTGGGGCGCTGGAAAATCGACGTGCTGCGCGCCAGCACCGTGGACCAGGCGCTGGCGCAGATGGCCGGCGAGCCCGACGTGCTGCTGGTCGACTACCACCTGCACGACCGCCTCGACGGCCTGGACACGCTCGACGCGCTGCGCGAGCACGCAGCGCACCTGCCCGGCGCGCTGGTCACCGCCGACGGCAGCGACCAGGTGAAGCGCGCCGCGCGCGCGCGCGGCTACCGGGTGCTGACCAAGCCGATCAAGCCGGCGTCACTGCGGGCGTTCCTGGCGGCGCAGCGGAGTGCGCACGCGGGGTTTAGTCTCTAGAGCCGGTTAGCGGCGTACTGTCTAGCGCGCGATTCTTTGTGCGGTCGACAAACTGATGGAGGTATTACCGCATCATCATCACGTTACGTACTTGCGGAGGGAGCCTTCCCACATCCTATGCAAGTTATTGCGCGCCAGATCACTGATTCCGCAATTCAGAATCAGTCTCTGAGGCATCTACGAAACCAAGGACGACTCAGTTCACTCCATCTGGTACTTTGACTTCCAGAATATAGCTTTCTGGTATGCCCAAGACGTTTGAAACATGCGTCCAGCCAATTAGTCCGGCATCCTGGTCTATGTAAAACAAGAACATCGATTGGCGCTGAAATGAAGCTATGACTGAAACCTCAGTAGCCCCGCCGAATGAAACCCGTTGCTTGCCCAAGTACGTAAAGCCGAACTCTCCGTCGAACCACCAGGGCATATCTATTGCTCTTGGCACTTGGAGATTGAAGTAATCCGACTTCAAACATTCTACAGTCCCAGCCACCTCGCACGGCCGCAAAGCAACCATGTCAGAACCAAGCCTCATGGTCCGTCGTCGAGAGCTGATAACAGCATCCATGCCGTCCGTATGACGTGGCGTTGAGTACAGATAAACCCTGTCAGCCCCGGCATCCTCGACGTCCGCCCCCGCACGGGCACCGCCGGACATGCAAAGAAGAGCTGCCACAAGAGATGCTACTCCATGCATCCATCGCATTCGAAATTTCCTCGCTCCGTGAAGTGAATTCTTCTATACGCGAACCCGTTCGCCATTCGCTCACGCACCGCACCCGGTGTTCCAACCCCCGCCTGCACGACATGTGCAAACTCGTGCAGCGCCGCGAATGTCAACGCACTAGAGACGCCGACAAAGGAGGCATTGTGGTAGTCGAACATCTGCGTACTATCTGCAAATCTCCCGAAGTACCTTCCGACATTCACAACTTGCGGCAACGCGGGGTTGACATATGCCGCGGTCTTCTCACCCGATAGTTCCGGATCAGTGGGATTCCATTTCTACTCTGTTGAGTTCCAAGCGCCATTCAGAACTGGGTCTTTCGCCCTATCAATTCGTCCGCGCGCTCCTTCTATTCCTTTGTTCACATTCCCGACGATCTTCTGGTCATTTCGATCTGCGGCAGCTGGCACCCCGGATAAAGTTTTTGATTCTGCCCGGGCGCCCGTCGGAACTGCTTTGGCGGTGGTCGCCATAGCTGCCATGCCAGCTGCGCCGCCGCAAATCATAGAGCCGGTGGCTCTAGCGCATCTTCCATCCGGGTCGATGAATCGATAGGGATTGCTGTTTGCATACCGATACCGATTGAACTGCACCACGGGGCTGCTGTATGCCGTCACCGGATCAACGCTCAGGAACCGCCCAACGCCAGGATCGTAATAGCGCTGCTGCATCTGCACCAATCCCGTTGCTGCATCCTCCACGTGGCCCGTATACCCCGGTCCATCATGCACCGGCCGGTTCAGCACCTTCCCGTACGGCTCATACTCTGTCGTCTCCAACGCCGTGCCGACCTCGTTCGTCACGACTACAGGGCTCCCCAACGCATCGGTGTGCTGGTACTTCAGCGTTGCGGCACCACCGCCGATCGGCTCGTCCCGGATCGCCACCAGGCTTCCGCCCAGGTACAGGTAGTCGCTCTGCTGCCCTGTACGGTCGCTCTTCTGGTACATCAGCCGGCCATCCTGGCCATACATGGACAGCACCGTGCCGGTCGCGAACTGCATCGCCAGCACCCGCCGCCCGTGGGCGTCGTAGCGGTAGCGCTCCACCCCGTCCACTTCGCGCAGCCGGTTGCCGTAATCGAACCGGTAGTGCTGTCCGTCCTTGTTTTCCAGGTTGCCCTGTACGTCGTAGCCCAAGCCGTGCACCGTGCTCCCTCCGCCGCTGCAGGCCGCCGTCCTGATGCTGGTGAGCTGCCCGTTGTCGTAGCAGTAGTAGTGGTCGCGCGCCGCCGTGCCGCCGATCTTCACCCGGGTCAGGTCGTCGAGCACGTTGTAGGTGTAGGTCGCCCCCGCCGTCCCGTACATGTTCGAGGCCACCGCCTGCAGCCGGTCCAGCCCGTCGTAGGTCATGGTCCGGGTACGCCGGCCACTGCCGCCGAGCCGGTTGTCCACGATGGAGGTGACGTTGCCGTTGCCGTCGTACGCGTAGGCGTCGTCGAGATGGTGGGTGCCACCTTTGCGCATCCAGCTCCGGCTCGGCAGCTGGCGATCAATGTGGTGCCGCGTGGTCGATCTCGAACGTGTACGAAGCTTAGACCGCTTCGTCCGGCTGCGGCTTGATGCTGCCCGGGTCCAACGCCAGCCTGCCGGCCACCAGCACCGCCTGGGTGCGGTTGCTGGCGCCGAGCTTGCGCAGGATCGCGGTCATGTGCGCCTTGATGGTGGCCTCGGACACGCCCAGCTCGTAGCCGATCTGCTTGTTGAGCAGGCCCGCACCGAGCATCTGCAGCACGCGGAACTGCTGCGGGGTGAGGTCGGCGACGCGGCGTGCGGCGTCGTGTTCGTCGGCGCCGGCGGCCGGCGCCGCGCGCGCCGCGGCGGGCGCCCAGCGGTCGCCGTCGAGCACGGCGGTGATGGCCTGGCCGAGGGTGCCGGCATCAGCCGACTTGGGGATGAAGCCCATCGCGCCGTGGTCCAGCGCGCGGCGCATCACGTCGGGTTCCTCGCGCGCCGACACCACCACGATCGGCAGCTCCGGGTGCTGGGCGCGCAGGTGCACGAGCGCGCTGAAGCCGTGCGCGCCGGGCATGTTGAGGTCGAGCAGCAGCAGGTCGGCGTCGGCCTCGGCCTCGACCATCGCGTACAGGGCCTCGACGCTGTCGGCCTCGCGCAGCGTGGCCGCGGGCAGCACGCGCGCCACCACGCCGCGCAGCGCCTCGCGGAACAGCGGGTGGTCGTCGGCGATGAGCAGGGTGGTCACGTGGCGGGGGGTGCTTCGGTCATGGGGGCGGTGGGCCTGGGTCAGGTCACGGCTGCCGGCGGTTGCCGAGCAGCGCATCGACGACCGACGGATCCGCCAGCGTGCTGGTGTCGCCCAGCTGGTCCGGCGCGTTCTCGGCGATCTTGCGCAGGATGCGGCGCATGATCTTGCCGGAGCGCGTCTTGGGCAGCGCGGTGGCCCACTGCAGGAAGTCGGGCGAGGCGATCGGGCCGATCTCGCGGCGCACGTGCGCCACCAGCTCCTTCAGCAGCGCGTCGCTCTCGGCCTCGCCCGCCACCAGGGTGACGTAGGCGTAGATGCCCTGGCCCTTGATGTCGTGCGGGAAGCCGACCACCGCGGCCTCGGCGACCTTGGGGTGCGAGACCAGCGCGCTCTCGACTTCGGCGGTGCCGATGCGGTGGCCGCTGACGTTGATCACGTCGTCGACGCGCCCGGTGATCCAGTAGTCGCCGTCGGCATCGCGGCGGCAGCCGTCGCCGGTGAAATAGGTGCCGGGATAGGTGCTGAAGTAGGTCTCGATGAAGCGCGGGTGGTCGCCGTACACGGTGCGCATCTGGCCCGGCCAGGAATCGAGGATCACCAGGTTGCCCTCGCCTTCGCCCTCGATGATCTCGCCGCTGGCATCCACCAGCGCCGGGCGCACGCCGAAGAACGGCCGCGTGGCGGCGCCGGGCTTGGCGTCGATGGCGCCGGGCAGCGGCGAAATCATGATGCCGCCGGTCTCGGTCTGCCACCAGGTGTCGACAATCGGGCAGCGGCCGTCGCCGACGACATCGTTGTACCAGCGCCAGGCTTCGGGATTGATCGGCTCGCCGACGCTGCCCAGCAGGCGCAGCGACGCGCGCGAAGTCGCCTTCACCGGGGCATCGCCCTCGCGCATCAGCGCGCGGATCGCGGTCGGCGCGGTGTAGAAGATGGTGACCTTGTGCTTGTCGATGACCTGCCAGAAGCGCGAGGCGTCCGGGTAGCTGGGGATGCCCTCGAAGATGAGCGACGTGGCGCCGTTGGCGAGCGGCCCGTAGACGATGTAGCTGTGGCCGGTGACCCAGCCGACGTCGGCGGTGCACCAGTAGACATCGCTGTCCTTGAGGTCGAACACGCACTCGTGGGTGTAGGCCGCGAACAGCAGGTAGCCGCCGGTGGTATGCAGCACGCCCTTGGGCTTGCCGGTGGAACCCGACGTGTAGAGGATGAACAGCGGGTCCTCGGCGTTCATGCGCTCGGGCTCGCAGGTGTCGGGCTGGCTGTCGACCACGGCGTCGTACCAGCGGTCGCGCGGCATCTGCATGTCCACCGCGCCGCCGGTGTGGCGCACCACCAGCACGGTCTCGACGGTGGTGGTGCCGGGCATCTTCAGCGCGGCATCGACATTCGCCTTGAGCGGCACGGTCTTGCCGCCACGCCGGCCTTCGTCGGCGGTGATCACGAGCCTCGAGCCGCAGTTGCCGATGCGATCGGCGATGGAGTTCGGCGAGAAGCCTCCGAACACCACCGTGTGCACCGCGCCGATGCGTGCGCAGGCGAGCATGGCCACCGCGGCCTCGACGATCATCGGCAGGTAGATGGTGATGCGGTCACCCTTGGCGATGCCGAGGTTGCGCAGCGCGTTGGCCAGTCGGCACACGCGCGCGTGCAGGTCGCGGTAGCTGACGCGCTGCGCGTCGCCACCCGGCGAGTCGGGCTCGAACACCAGCGCGGTCTTGTCGCCGCGCGTCGCGAGGTGGCGGTCGAGGCAGTTCACGCTCACGTTGAGTTCGCCATCGGCGAACCAGCGGATGCGGAAATCCTCACGGTCGAAGCTGACATCGCGGATCTGCGTCGGCGGCGTCATCCACTCCAGGCGCGTGGCGATGCGCGCCCAGAAGGCATCCGGGTCGCGGATCGACTCGGCGTAGTCGCGCTCGTAGTCGGCGCGGGTGACATTAGCGTCGGCGGCGAAGGCGTCGGAGACGGGATACACGGTCTGCGGGTCGGACATGGCGGTTCACCGGTGGAACGTCGAAGCACAAGTGTGCCGCATCGCAACGCCCACGGCCTTAGACCTTCGTCGCGCTGCGCCCTGTATTCGACCAATGGCGAATATGCGGCGTGCAAGGGGTCGCTCAGTCTGCGGGCGACCGTCCACTCGGCGGCGAACCTGTGCTGCGTCACTTCCGGAGGGGAACATGACCGCAATGCCTGTCCCACGTGGGACCTTGTTGGACAGGCCGGGGCCTGTTGCGAAGGCGCCTCGGCGCCTGCTCGCGACAGCGGTCCTGGTCGCACTGCTGGCGCCGGGGATGGCGCTCGCTCAAACCGCGAAGGAACAGGAGCTCGAGGCGCGCGTGGCCCAGCTCGAACGCATGGTCGAACAGCTGCTCGCGCAACAGCAGCAGACCGCGACCACCGTGGCCGAGACGCGCGCCGAGGTGACCGAGGTGCGCAGCGCGCAGGCGGGCACCGCGCCCGCCGACGGCAAGCCGCGCATCCAGACCACGCCGATCATGACCGCGGCCAACGCCGGCACCACGTTCTCCTACGGCGGCAACATCAAGTTCGACACCATGGTCACCGACACCAGCGACGGGCGGATCGCCGACGGCTCGGCCGGGCGCCTGTTCTACCTGCCGTCCGCGATCCCGGTGGGCGGCCCGGGTGCCGACGGCGGCGACGCCTACACCGACCAGCACGCGCAGTTCTCGCGCTTCTGGTTCAGCGCAGACCACGTCACCGAGGGTGGCCAGAAGGTCAAGGCCTACATCGAGGCCGACATGTTCGGCGGCGGCAGCAATGCGCTGCTCGGCAACGAGACCGCCACCAACACCTACGGCGTGGCGCTGCGCCATGCCTACGTGAGCTGGAACGAATGGCTGGCGGGCCAGACCTGGTCCAACTTCATGGACGTGGCGGCGCTGCCCGAGGCGGTCGACTTCGTCGGTCCCACCGACGGCACCATCTTCGTGCGCCAGGCCCAGCTGCGCTACACCAAGGGTCCGTGGTCGGTGTCGATCGAGAACCCGCAGACCACGGTCACGCCGTACCTCGCGGCCGGCGCGCGCTTCAACACCGGCGACAATGTGCTGCCCGACCTCACCGCGCGCTGGACCACCAAGGGCGACTGGGGCCACTTCAGCGTTGCCGGCCTGCTGCGCCAGTTCAAGTGGCTGGACGAGACCGCGACCGGCGCGGCCGTCAGCGTCTCCGGCCGCTTCAACATGGGGCCCAGCGACGACATCCGCTACGCGGTCAACGCCGGCTCGGGCATCGGCCGCTACCTGGCGTTCGGCCTCGGCAGCGACGTGGTGGTGGACGCCAGCGGCGACCTCGACGCACTCGACGGTTACGGCGCGTTCGTCGCCTGGCGCCACGCCTACACGCCCAAGCTGCGCAGCAACCTCATGTACTCGCGCGCGGAGTTCGACAACGACAAGGCCATCACCGGCTTCGGGGTGACCGAAGCCGCGCACTCGTTCCACGCCAACCTGATCTATTCGCCGTTCCCGAAGCTCGACGTCGGTGCGGAGCTGATCTTCGGCCAGCGCTTCCTCGAGGACGACCGCGAGGGTGACCTGACCCGCCTGCACACCCACATCAAGTACACCTTCTGAGGGACACCACGATGTCGACGACAACAGCAACCCCCTTGCCATCAGGCAAGCCGCTTACCGCAGGCCACAAGAAGGTCATCTTCGCGTCCAGCCTGGGGACGGTGTTCGAGTGGTACGACTTCTACCTGTACGGCTCGCTCGCGGTGGTGATCGCCGCGCAGTTCTTCAGCGGCGTCAACGAGACCACCGGTTTCATCTTCGCGCTGCTGGCGTTCGCGGCCGGCTTCGCGGTGCGCCCGTTCGGCGCGATCGTGTTCGGCCGCGTCGGCGACATGATCGGGCGCAAGTTCACGTTCCTCGTCACGATCGTGATCATGGGCCTGTCGACGTTCATGGTCGGCCTCTTGCCCAGCTACGAGAGCATCGGCATCGCGGCGCCGGTGATCCTGATCGTGCTGCGGATGCTGCAGGGCCTGGCCCTGGGCGGCGAGTACGGCGGCGCGGCGACGTATGTCGCCGAGCACGCGCCCAACGGCAAGCGCGGGCTGTACACGAGCTTCATCCAGACGACCGCCACGATCGGCCTGTTCCTGTCGCTGATGGTGATCCTGGGCGTGCGCGAGTTCTTCGGCGTCGAGGCGTTCAACGAGTGGGCGTGGCGCCTGCCGTTCCTGCTGTCGATCGTGCTGCTGGGCATTTCGGTGTGGATCCGCATGCAGCTGTCGGAGTCGCCGCTGTTCAAGGAGATGAAGGAGAGCGGCAAGGCGTCCAAGGCGCCAATCACCGAGAGCTTCTTCAGCAAGAACGGCAGGATCGTGCTGCTCGCCCTGCTCGGTGCGACCGCGGGCCAGGCGGTGGTCTGGTACGCAGGCCAGTTCTACGCCATGTACTTCCTGACCCAGTCGCTCAAGGTCGACAGCACGACGACCTGGCTGCTGATCGCCGGCGCGCTCGCGATCGGCACGCCGTTCTTCGTCTTTTTCGGCTGGCTGTCGGACAAGATCGGGCGCAAGAAGATCGTCATGGCGGGCTGTCTGATCGCCGCGCTCACCTACTTTCCGATCTTCAAGGGACTGACCCACTACGCCAATCCGGCCGTGGCCGAGGCCAGTGCGGAATCGCCGGCGGTGGTGATCGCCGACCCCGACACCTGCAACTTCCAGTTCGATCCGGTCGGCAAGAAGAAGTTCACCAGCTCCTGCGACATCGCCACCGCGGCCCTGGCCAAGGCGGGCGTGCCGTACAGCGTGCAGGAGGCACCGCGGGGCACCGTCGCGCGCGTGATGATCGGTGACACGCCGATCGACGGCTTCGAGGGGACCGGGCTTGCCGGCGACGCGTTCAAGGCGAGCACCGCGACGTTCAACACGGGGCTCACCGGCGCGCTGACCGAAGCGGGCTATCCCGGCCAGGCCGACCCGGCACGGATCAACAAGCCGATGGTGCTGCTGTTGCTGAGCATCCTGGTGATCTACGTGACCATGGTCTACGGCCCCATCGCGGCATGGCTGGTCGAGCTGTTCCCGACGCAGATCCGCTACACCTCGATGTCGCTTCCGTACCACATCGGCAACGGCTGGTTCGGTGGCTTCCTGCCCACCATCGCCTTCGCCCTGGTGGCCGCGACCGGCAACATCTACTACGGTCTCTGGTATCCGATCGTGATCGCGCTGATGACGTTCGTGATCGGCTCCCTGTTCCTGCGCGAGACCTACAAGCTCGACATCACCAGGGAAGACACCTACACCGACCAGCACAAGTAAGCGCGCCACGCTCCGCGACAACGCCGGCCTTGTGCCGGCGTTGTCATGTGTGGGATCGCGGTTTGCCTTGCCGCGAACTTGCGCGGCGTGGCGGACTACTGCGGCGGCGCGCTCAGCTCGCGCGCGTCGAGGCTGCCGTTGCGGTCGACGTCCTGGCGGTTGAACGTGAGCGCGATGCGCGCGAGGTACTCGCTGCGCAGCACCGGCTTGCCCTTGCCACCCGGCAACTCCGCGGGCGAAAGCACGCCGTCGGCGTCGCGGTCCATGCCGTCGAAGCCGTAGCTCATCCACGCCTGGTACTCGGCAAGCGAGACGCGCCCGTTGGCATCGGTATCCATGCGCGCCAGGTAGTCGCTGGTGGCGGTCACCTGCGCCATCGCCGGCGCGGCCCAGGCGGCCAGTGCGGCGCAAAGCACGCTGGCGGGTGTCGAAAAGGGGTTTTTGCAGGGGCTTCCCGCGAGTGCGGGAAGAGCCACGAAAAAGCCCGGCCGTGGCCGGCCGGGCTTGTTGCTTGCGGGAATGCAGTCGGCCATGGCCGGGCGCAGGCTCAGGCGCGCGTCGGCTGCAGCGCGTAGCCCTTCAGCCGCGCCGAGTACTCCTGCAGCGCGCGGACGCCGCTGGCTTCCGCCTCGCGGCACCAGGACTGCAGGTTGGCCAGCGATTCCGCGGCGTCGTGCCCGCGCTGCTCGAGCAGGGCGGCCAGGCGCGCGCGATACTCCACCACGGTGCTGATGCGCGGACGCTCGGCGACCCAGTGCCGCAGCTGCTCGCGGGCAGCGTCATCGAGCCAGCGGCCGTCGTCGACCAGTCCCTTGCGCAGCTTGCGCGGCAGCAGCGCGCGCAACCGCGCACCGGCCGCGCGGGCTTCCTCGCGCAGCGCCGGGGCGAGCACGTGGTGCTGGTAGTCGGTCATGGCCTGGAAACGCAGCGCCAGCAGCGCCTTCAGCGTGTCGGTGTCGGGCGCGTTGATGTTGGGTCGCACGTCAAGCGACGGCGCCACGCGCAGCACCTTGGCCAGGCCGACCTTCTCCAGCGACTTGATCGCGATCCAGCCGATGTCCACTTCCCAGCGGCGCAGCGCGAACTTGGCCGAACTCGGGAACGCGTGGTGGTTGTTGTGCAGCTCTTCGCCACCGATCCACACGCCCCAGGGCGACAGGTTGGTGGCGGTATCGGTGGTCTCGAAGTTGCGATAGCCCCACCAGTGGCCGAGGCCGTTGACCACGCCGGCCGCCCAGAACGGGATCCACAGCATCTGGATGGCCCAGATGGCGACGCCGGCCGCGCCGAACAGCACGCCGTTGATGGCCAACAGCAGCACCGGGCCCATGGTGGCGTGCGGGGTGTAGAGCGTGCGCTCCAGCCAGTCGTCGGGGGTGCCGCGGCCGTACTGCTCCATGTCGGCGCGGTGCGTGCGCGCCTCGCGGTAGAGCTCGGCGCCCTTCCAGAACACTTCCTTGATGCCCTTGTGCATCGGGCTGTGCGGGTCTTCCTCGGTCTCGCACTTGGCGTGGTGCTTGCGGTGGATGGCCACCCATTCCCTGGTGATCATGGACGTGGTGAGCCACGTCCAGAAACGGAAGAAATGGTTGACCACGGGATGGAAATCCACGCCGCGATGGGTCTGGCTGCGGTGCAGGAACAGAGTCACCGCGAAGATCGTCAGCTGCGTGCAGACCAGCATGTACAGGGCGAGGCCCCAGAAGCCGGACTGGACGAGTCCGCCGGCGAGGAAGTCGAGCAGGGAAGCAGGCATGGCACCGATCATCGTGGGGTGTACCGGGCCATGATGCGGTTCCGGCAGGGTGATTTCCAGCCCCGGGGCGGCGCATCGATGCGCGTGTTCACGTTGCACGTCAACAACTTGTGCGCGGCCAGGCACGCCCCCACGCTGCCGGCATGCCCGAATTGCCGGAAGTCGAAACCACCCGCCGCGGCCTGGCGCCGCACCTCGAAGGCCGCAGGGTGCGTGCGGTCGTGCTGCGCAGGCCCGACCTGCGCTGGCCGATCCCCCCCGAGGTGGCTGCGCTGCTCCCGGGCCAGCGCATCGACAGCGTGCGCCGCCGCGCCAAGTACCTGCTGCTCGACACCGGGGCCGGCAGCGCCCTGCTGCACCTGGGCATGTCCGGCAGCCTGCGCGTGCTGCCCGCCGACACGCCACCGCGCCTGCACGACCATCTCGACATCGCGCTATCCCATGACGCGGGCCAGCCGGAGCGCATCCTGCGCTTCACCGACCCGCGCCGCTTCGGCTGCCTGCTCTGGCAACCGGCCGGCGAGCTGCACCCGCTGCTGCGGGGGCTGGGCCCGGAGCCGCTGGGCGACGGATTCGACGGCGATTACCTGTATGCGCGCAGCCGTGGCCGCAAGGTCGCCCTGAAGGCGTTCCTGATGGACCAGAAAGTGGTGGTGGGCGTGGGCAACATCTACGTGGCCGAGGCCCTGTTCGCCGCCGGCGTGTCGCCCATGCGCGCCGCCGGGCGCGTGTCGCGCGAGCGCTATGCCGCCATCGCCGCTGAAATCCGCGCGGTGCTGGCGCGCGCGATCGCCCGCGGCGGCACCACGCTGCGGGATTTCCTCGCGCCCGACGGCGCACCCGGCTACTTCGAACAGGAACTGTCGGCGTACGGCCGCGGCGGCGAACCCTGCTTGCGCTGCGGCCGGCCGCTGCGGCACGCCATGGTGGGCCAGCGGGCCACCGTCTGGTGCGGCCACTGCCAGCGCTGAGCCGAGGCGCCATGGCTGAGCCGAGGCGCTATGATCGCCGCTCCGAGGGGAGCGCCATGTCCGACACCGCCGATATCACCCTGTGGCTGGATGCCGCCCGCGGCGGGGACCGCGGCGCACTGGATCGCGTCCTGGCCACGCTGTACCAGGAACTGCACTCGATGGCGCGGCGCCAGCTGGCCGGCCAGTACGGGCAGACGCTCGACGCCACCGCGCTTGTGCACGAGGCCTACCTCAAGCTGATCGGCCGCCGCGAAGCGCAGTTCGACGACCGCGCCCACTTCTTCGCCTACGCCGCCTCGGCCATGCGCAGCGTGGTGGTGGACTACGCCCGCCAGCGCATGGCGCAGAAGCGCGGCGGCGACCTGCACCGCGTGACCGACCTGCCGGATGACGTGGAGGGCGGGCTGCGCCTCGACGAGGACACGCTGGCCCTGGACACCGCGCTGACGCGCCTGGCCGCCGTGGACAAGCGCCTGGCGCAGGTTGTGGAGCTGCGCTATTTCGCCGGGCTGTCCGAGGTCGAGATCGCGGAGCTGCTGGATCGCTCCGAGCGCAGCATCCGCCGCGACTGGCAGAAGGCGAGGATCTACCTGCTGGCGTCGCTCAAGGTGGACTGACCGGCACCGGGCCCGCGCGATGGATGCCGACCGCTGGCAGCGCCTGTCGCCGCTGCTCGATGCACTGATCGAACTCGAGCCAGGCGCGCGTGCGCAAAGCCTGGCCTCGCTGCGCGACGACGACCCGCAGCTGGCCGCCGAACTCGAGGAACTGCTGGCGCTGGAGGACGGCCAGGAGGACTTCCTCGCCGAGCCGGTGGTGTCGCAGTTGCCGCATGCACGCACCGGCGCGATGGTCGGGCCCTATCAACTGGAACGGATGATCGGCGAGGGCGGCATGGGCCAGGTGTGGCTGGCCAGCCGCGCCGACGGCCTGTACCAGCGCCGCGTGGCGTTGAAGCTGCTGCGCCCCGGCCTGGCCGATCCGAACCTGCGCCTGCGCTTCACCCGCGAGCGGCAGATCCTCGCGCGGCTGGAACACGCGCACATCGCGCGCCTGCTGGATGCCGGCATCAGCAGCGACCAGCAGCCCTACCTTGCACTGGAATACGTCGACGGCGAGCCCATCACCGACTGGTGCCGCGCCCGCTCGCCCACCATCCGCCAGCGCATCGGCCTGTTCCTGCAGGTTTGCGATGCGGTCAGCCACGCGCATGCCAACCTGATCGTGCACCGCGACCTGAAGCCCTCGAACATCCTGGTGACGCCGCTCGACGAGGTGCGGCTGCTCGATTTCGGCATCGCCAAGCTGCTCGACACTCCGGATGCCGCGCCCGACAACACCCGCACCGGCCTGCGCGCGTTCACCCTGCACTACGCCGCGCCTGAGCAGATCCGCGGCGAGCCGGTCACCACCATGACCGACGTGTATTCGCTCGGCGTGGTGCTGTACGAGCTGCTGGTGGGCGCCAAGCCCTACCGCCTCAAGCGCCAGAGCGATGCCGAGTGGGAGGAGGCGATCCTGGCGGTCGATCCCACGCGGCCGTCGGCGGCGCTGCAGCGGCGCGCCGAGGACGCCTCGGCGACGCCGCCGCAATTGCGCCGCCAGGCGCGCGAGATCGCCGGCGACCTCGACAACATCGTGCTCAAGGCGCTGGCCAAGCGACCCGAGCACCGCTATCCCTCGGTGGAGGCGTTCGCGCTCGACCTGCGCCGCCACCTCGAGGGCAAGGCGGTGCACGCGCGCCCCGCCAGCCTGGCGTACCGGGTGCGCAAGTACCTGGGGCGGCACCGCTGGACGCTGGCCACGGTGGCGGCGATCGGCGTGGTGCTGGTCGCCTCGCTGGGCATCGTCGGCTGGCAGGCGCAGCAGGCGGTGCAGCAGGCCGCGCGCGCACAGGCGTTGCAGAGTTTCATGGTCGGCCTGTTCGAGAACGCCAGCGCCGCGCCGGACGGCGCGCCGCTCGACATCCGCCGGCTGCTGGAGGACGGCGTGCGCCGCGGCGACCTGGAACTCGCGCAGCAGCCGGTGGCGCGCGCCGAGCTGCTGGGCGTGATCGCGCGCCTGCGCTCGGGCCTGGGTGACTACGTCGAGGCGCTGGCGCTGCAGGAGCGCCAGGCGACGATCATCGACGCCCTCGACAGCCCCCCGGCCAGCCTGCGGCTGCAGGCGGTCACCGACATGGGGCGGACCCGTCGCCTGCTCGGCCAGACATCGCGATGCATCAGGGAGATGGACCCCTGGCGGACCCTCGCCCGCCGCGAACAGGAGCGCCTGCCCCTGCAGGCCGCCGCATTCCACGCCCAGCTGGCGCGCTGCCTGCGCGACGCCGGGCAGCTGGACGCCGCGCGCGCCGGGTTCCAGCGTTCACTGGCCATCCGCCGCAATGCCACCGGCCAGGACGCGGGCGTGGTCGAAGACCTGTCGGACCTGGCCGGGCTGCGCGCCGCTGCGGGGCAGAGCGCGCTGGCGCTGCGCGAACAGCGCACGGCGCTGGCCATGCTGCGCGCCCGGGTGGGCGAACGGCATCCGCTGGCGGTGGAGATCCTGCGCCGCACCTGCGCCCTGCAGCGCGAGCTCGGCAACGTGGGCGCGGCCGAGCGTGACTGCCGCGAGGCACTGGCGCTGGCGCTCGAGGTCCACGGTAGCCAGCACCGGGCCACCATCGACGTGCGCCGGCAGCTGGCCGCGCTGCTGGTCGACGAGGGGCGCATCGGCGAAGCCGATGCCGCGCTCCGCGACACGCAGGCCTGGCTGCTCTCGCGGCTGGGCGAGGACCACAGCGACGTCGCCCGCAACTACAACAGCCTCGCGGTGGTGGCCTGGGAACGCGGCGACCTGGATGGCGCGCTGCGTGACCTGCGTCGGGCCAACACCATCTGGCGCCGCCAGGGCGACCAGGGCCTGTTGGCCGGCGGCCTGTTCAACCAGGCGCAGGTGCTGCACGAGGCCGGCGACAGCGATGCGGCGGCGGCAGTGCTCCAGGAGGTGCTGGTGCTGCGCAAGGCCGTGTTCGGCGCCGGCCACGGACAGGTCGGCAATACCTGGCGGATGATCGGCGAGGTCGCGGCGGCGCGCGGGTCCGACGCGGAGGCGCTGGTCGCGCTGCGCCGGGCGGTGGCGCTCACCAGCAGCTCCTTCGGCGCCGCACATCCAGCGTCACGGCGCGCCGAGCTGGCGCTGGCCACCTTCGAGGCCGGGCGGGGCGTGCCCGGAGCCATGGCGCGGCTCGACCATCTCGGTGCGCTGCCGGAATCCGACATCGAACTGCGCAAGATCGCGTGGCGCGCGCGCGCCACGGCGGCGGCGGTCCGCTGCGCCGGGCCGCAGCACGGTGACGCGTCGGCGGCGCTGCTCGCGCTTGGCCAGGCGGTCGCCGTCGCGCAGCCCGAAGGCGGCGTGGTGGCACGCGAGATCGCGCGCTGGCACCGGGCGTGCGAGGCCGGCGCGACGGCGCCCTGAGCCGCGCGATCAGCCCAGCGGCAGCGACTGCTGCAACGGCGCGATGCGGCCTTCGCCGCGCGCGATGCGCTTGTACTCGGCACGGCTCACCGACACGTAGCGTTCGTTGCCGCCAATCTCGACCTGCGGCCCGTCCTGCACGGCGTGGCCCTGCGCGTCCACGCGCACGGTCATGGTGGCCTTGCTGCCGGTGTGGCAGATGGTCTTGATCTCCTGCAGCTCGTCCGCCCAGGCCAGCAGGTACTGGCTGCCCTCGAACAACTCGCCGCGGAAGTCGGTGCGCAGGCCGTAGCAGAGCACCGGCACGCGCAGACCGTCGACGATCTCCGACAACTGCCACACCTGGCTTCGGGTCAGGAACTGCGCCTCGTCGACCAGCAGGCAGTCGAGCTTGCCGCTCGCGGCGATGTCCGCGCGCGCCCAGGCCTCGAGGTCGGTGCCCGGGTCGAAGCCCACGGCGTCGGCGCTCAGGCCGATGCGCGAGGCGACGCGGCCGCTGCCGGCGCGGTTGTCCAGGCGCGGCGCCAGGATCGCCACGCGCATGCCGCGCTCCTGGTAGTTGTGCGCGGACTGCAGCAGGGTGGTGGTCTTTCCGGCATTCATCGCCGAATAGTAGAAGTAGAGCTTGGCCATGGCGGAATTCTAGCGCCGGCGCCCCCGGACGCGCGGGGTAAACTCGCCAGCCGCCCAGGACCTTCCATGCACGGCCTCAACCCCCAACAATCCGCGGCCGTCGACCATTGCGAAGGCCCGCTGCTGGTGCTCGCCGGCGCGGGCAGCGGCAAGACGCGGGTGATCGTGGAGAAGATCGCGCACCTGATCGCGTCCGGCCGCTACCCGGCCAAGCGCATCGCCGCGATCACCTTCACCAACAAGGCCGCCAAGGAGATGCGCGAGCGCGTTGGCAGGCGCATCCGTGGCGATGCGGCGGAAGGCCTGACCATCTGCACCTTCCACGCGCTCGGCCTGCGCATGCTGCAGGTGGAGCACGAGCGCGCCGGCCTGCGCCGCGGGTTTTCGATCTTCGATTCCGACGACTCGCTGGCGCAGTTCAAGGACCTGATGCCCGGCGCCAAGCCCGACGCCATCCAGGCCATGCAGGGCCTGGTGTCGCGCGCCAAGAACGCTTGCCTGTCGCCGGAACAGGCACGTGCCATTGCGCGGTCCACGCCCGAGCACGAAGCGGCAATTGTGTACGAGCTCTACCAGGCGCGGCTGGCGGCGTTCAACGCGGTCGATTTCGACGACCTGATCCGCCGCCCGGTGGAACTGCTTGAAGGCGATCCGGACTGCGCGCTGGGCTGGCGCGAACGCATCGGCTACCTGCTGGTCGACGAATGCCAGGACACCAACGACGCCCAGTACCGCCTGCTGAAGGCGCTGGCCGGCGACAAGGGCAACTTCACCTGCGTGGGCGACGACGACCAGTCGATCTACGCCTGGCGCGGCGCCAACCCCGAGAACCTCTCGCAGCTCGGCGTCGACTACCCGGCGCTGCGGGTGGTGAAGCTGGAGCAGAACTACCGCTGCTCGAACCGCGTGCTGCGCGCGGCCAACGCGCTGATCGCCAACAACCCGCACGAGCACCCGAAGACGCTGTGGAGCGCGCAGGCCGACGGCGAGCGGGTCCGCATCTGGGAGTGCCGCGACGCCACCCACGAGGCCGAGCGCGTGGCCGCCGAGATCCAGTTCCTGCACACCGCGCGCAACGCCGAGTGGAGCGAGTTCTGCATCCTGTTCCGCGGCAACCACCAGTCGCGGCTGCTGGAAAAGGCGCTGCAGATGCTGCGCGTGCCCTACCACCTCTCCGGCGGTACCGCGTTCCTGGATCGGGGCGAAGTGAAGGACGCGCTGGCCTGGCTGCGCCTGCTGGCCAATCCGGACGACGACTCCGCGTTCCTGCGCGCCGTGCAGTCACCCGGCCGCGGCGTGGGCGCGACCTCGCTGGCCAAGCTGTCCGGCCTGGCGCAGCAGGCCGGACAGCCGATGTCGCGTGCCATTGAATCGATCGGGCTGCTGAAGCAGCTGCACCCGCGCGCCGCGGCGTCGCTGTCCGGGTTCGCCGACCTGATCCGCGGGCTGCGCAGCGACGCCGCGCGGCTCACGCCCTCGGAACTCGTGCGCACGCTCAACGAGCGCTCCGGGCTCCTCGCCGCGCTGCGCGCGGAGTGCAAGAGCGACGAGATGTTCCGCATCCGCCGCGGCAACCTCGACGAACTGGCCGACTGGTTCGAGGGCGCCCGCGGCGGCGCGGGCCCGGGCGAACTGGCGGCATCGCTGGCGCTGCTCAGCCACGCCGACAAGGGCGATCCCGGCAACCAGGTGCGGCTGATGAGCCTGCACGCGGCCAAGGGCCTCGAGTTCCGCTACGTGTTCATCGTCGGCGTCGACGACTACACGCTGCCGCACGAGGCCAGCATCGAGGAGGGGCGCATCGACGAGGAGCGCCGCCTGCTGTACGTGGGCATCACCCGCGCCAAGGAGCAGCTGTGGCTGTCGCATTCGCGCGAGGCGCAGCGCTGGGGCGAGCGGCTGCGGCTGAAGCCGAGCCGCTTCATCGACGAACTGCCGGCCGCCGAACTGCAGCGCGACGGCGCCGATCCGGTCGCTGATGCGGCGCGCAAGAAGGAGCGCGCGGAGGTGGGGTTTGCCGCCATCCGGGCGATGCTCGACGGCTGATCGGCGGGGCGACGGGCAACGGTGCGTTCGCCGGTGTCGGCTAGACTCGGCGGCCCTCCACCCGCCAGGTCCCGCCATGCGCCGCACGCTGCCCACGCTCACCCTGCTCGCCGCCGTGCTGGCGCTGGGCGCCTGCACGACGACGGCACCGCTCCCGGGCACGGCGCCCGCCGCCGTCACGCCGGCTGCCGCGCAGGTGGCCGTGCCGGCAGACGACAACCTCAACGCCGTGCTCTGGGTGCAACGTTCGGTGGAATACCGGGCGCTGTCGGAAACGGTGTTCCGCGCCGCGGGCGAACGCCTGGATACCGCGCTGGCCACCCCTGACTGGAATGCCCTGGTGCCGGGCGAGCGCCGCAACGCGGCGTCCATCGCCGCCCTGCCGCCCGCGGTGGTCATGGACATCGACGAGACCGTCCTCGACAACTCGCCCTACCAGGCGCGCCTGGTCCGGGATGGCCTGGAGTACGACGACGCCACCTGGGCCGAGTGGGTCGCCGAGGAGAAGGCCAAGCCGGTGCCGGGCGTGCTGGAGTTCGCGCGCGCCGCGCACGCCAAGGGCGTCACCGTCATCTACCTCTCCAACCGCGACAAGGCCCTGCACGCGGCGACCCTCGCCAACCTGCGCGCGGTAGGCCTTCCGGTGAAGGACGACAGCGTGTTCCTCGGGCTTGGCACCGTGGTCGAGGGCTGCGAGCAGAAGGGCTCCGGCAAGACCTGCCGCCGCCAGCTGGCCGGCCGCGGCTATCGCGTGCTGATGCAGTTCGGCGACCAGCTGGGCGACTTCGTCGAGGCGCCGGCCAACACGCCGCAGGCGCACGCAGCGCTGCACGCGGAATACCGCGCCTGGTTCGGCGACCGCTGGTGGGTGCTGCCCAATCCGACCTACGGCGCCTGGGAACCGGCACTGTTCAACAACGCCTGGGGCCAGCCGCGCACGGTGCGGCGTGCGGCAAAGCGTGATGCGCTCCTGCTCGACAGGTAACAAAATCAATCATTTGAATGCCATAAACTCAAGCGTTGCATCAGGTTGTACCAGCAGGTAACCTGCCTTGGCCACAACACAGTCCTCCGGTTTCGGCCGGCTTTACGGGAGACCCAGGGTCTCCCGTTTTTTATGGTGCCGCCGCCCGACCTAGGGTTTGCCCCGGGGTGTGCCCGCTACGGTCGGCGCCTAGCCTCGGGATCTGTCCACGCCCGCAGCGGCAGCGACATGGCCGACGCCGGAGGCGCGCGATGTCCCTCATCGACAATGTGCACGCGAACGCGCAGGCGCTCCTCAACCGCGGCCCGATGGCGGGGCGCGGGCCGCACAACGCGGGCGGCCCCCTCCACCATCACGGCGGCCCGCATCCGGGGGCGGGCGACCGCGGCTTTGGCCCACCCAAGGGCGGCGACATGCCCGGCGGTGTTCCGCGCGCCATTCCGGGTATCCCGGACCTGCCGGCCGGGCCGCGCGGTGTCGAACGCGCGCTGCCGGGCCACATTCCGCCGGGCCTGGACCGGCCCAACCCTGGCAACGGACCATCGGCTCCACCGGGCCAGGTGATCCAGGGCAGCCTGGACGTCGCCCAGGGACTCGCCAATGCGCTGCCGCCGCGCGGGTCGCCTCCGGGGCCACCCGCGCACGCGGCGCAGGGCCATGGGCACGCCCACGGACACGGACCCCACGGCGCGCAAGCCGCGGCACCCATGGCCATGGGTGCGCAGCCCGCGATGGCGGGCCTGCCGGGCAGCGGTACGGGGCTGGCCGCACAACTCCCCGGCGTGGCGACGACCGGCGTGGCAGTCGCCCAGGCCGCCGGCGCCATGCCGGCGGCGCAGGCGCGCGGCGATCTCGCACAGCAGGCAGCGCTGCCGCTGCGCGCGGATGCTGGCCAGTTGCATGCCGCCACGCCACCACGCGGCGAGGGCCTCCCCGTCCAGCCGCTTGCCCGCGGCGACGCACTGCCCGCGGGGCTGGCGCGTGCCGACGCGGCGGGTCCCCTGCAGGCCACGCTGCCGGGCAATGCGTCGGCGTCGACGCTTGCGGCCGCGGCAGCGGCCACCGCCGCGGTCGGGGCCACCTTGGCCACCGCGGCCACGGCACCGGCGCTGCCGGCAGCCCAGGGCGCGGACGCACGCAACGTGGCCGGCCTCGCCATCGCCGACCGCGGCCAGGCGGTGCGCGCGGAATCGATGAGCGGCACCTACACCGGCGAAGGCCCGCAGCGCCGCAGGCTGCGGCGCGGTGGGCGCGCGCTGCCCGGGAGCCTGTCGGCATTGCTGGTGGCGATGGGCGCGCAGGGCCGCACGTCGGGGGCGGGTCGCGATGCGCGGGAGGTCGAACGCGAACTCCAGGCGGCCGCCATGCAGTGGCTGTTCTGGTTGCTGGCGATCATCGCCTACGGCTGCGTGGCCTTCGCCATCGTGGGCTTGCTGCCGTCGGGCAGCGGCAGCGCCGCCAGTGCCGTGTCGGGTCGAGGCTGGAGCGGCGGGTTCGCGATCGCAGGCCTGGTGGCCGCGGGCGGCGCGTGGTGGTTCGCGCGCCACCTGGCGCGTGGCGGCCGCGCGCGCGCGTCGCGGGTGGACAGCGTCGACTGAAGCCCGCACGCCGCGCCGCTCAATCGAGGCAGTGGGGAACCTGGGTCATCACCATGCCGCCGCCGGGAGCAGCGACGTTGCGCGTCCTCCACACCCGCCGCCTGCAGGCACCGGCCGCCTGGGCGCGCCCGGCCGCCGTCGCGCCGACCTGCCCGGCCGGCGCAGGACGCGTCAGCCGGTACTCGAACACGATCCGCTCGCCGGGCGGCGCCAGCTGGACGGTCTCGACGGTCAGGGTCATGCGCGCCGCGTCAAGTTGCCCGGAAAACCCGATCCGGTGGCCCTTCTCGATGCCACCACCGGTGATGCGGCCAGCGCGATCGACGACCAGGCTGAGCGGACCGCCGCGGCCCTGCCATCCACCGTGCACCGGGCGGCCGTGCACGACGAAGCCGGAATCATTGGCGCGCCGGATACTTGCTTTCACCTCCAGGCGGTCGCGCCCTCCGGACGGCGCGAACGTGGCGCTGGCAGTGCCGGATTGCGCCTTGCCATGGCCCTGCGCGACACGGGCGCTCACGGTACCGGCATAGGAGCCCGTGAATGGCGTGGCCGCGCGCTCCGCGGCGTTGCCGCAGCCGGCGGCGCAGGTGATGGCGATGGCGACCGCACTGCGCGTGAACAGGTTCATGAGTTGCCTCCGCAAAATGCCGAACGCCCCCGGGCAAAGCCGGAGGCGTCGGGGACCAGCCTGCGAACCCTTACTGCTTGCGGGCGAGATCCTTGTTGCCTTCACCGATGGTCTTCACGATGGTGGAGAGCATCTGCAGCATCTGGCCGAGCTGCTGGCCGAGGACCTGCAGCTGGGCGTTCAGCTCGGTCAGGCCGTCGCCCGTCTCGGCGTCGACCGCCTTCGGGTCGTCGGCCTGCTTGGCCTGCAGGGTATCGATCTTCTCCGCCAGCTTGAGCATGCGCTCGCCCATCGCGTCCGCGATCTTGCCGATGGTCAGTGCAATCGCGAGCAGCCAGCCGCCGCCGTTGCTGCCGCCGGCGCGCGCATTCTGCGCCTCGGACGCGCGATCGTTCTGCGCGGTGGCGTTGAAAGAAAAGTTGAAGTTGCCTTCGATGCTCATGGTGATCTCCGTGGATGTTCTTTGACGCGAGTTGAAGGGTCCAGCCGGCCCGCAGGCCGTGAAACCTTCTTCTCACGGAGGTCCGCGAAGCCGCCGCGAGCGCGAGTTCACCACGTCACCGCGCAATATCGGCGACACCGTCGCGACGGGAGGAACAACGGCCGGGACGGACTCACCCTCTTCGGCCCTGTTCTTCGCGGTCTCGGTGCGAAACCAGGCCAGGGCCTTTTCCTCGCCCTCGCTGCGCAGACGGCGGCTGAACTCGAGCGCGATGCGCGTGTCACGACGCTGCAGCGGCTGCAACGCCTGGTTGACCTGGCGGATGAGCTCGTCGACCTGGTCGGTTGCAACCGCGCCGCTGGCCTGGAGCGCCTGGAGCGCATCCATCCACATGGCCCGGTCGGGGATCTCCAGCGCCGTGTCGCTGCCGTGCCGCATGTCGCGCATGGCCTGCGTGAACTGGTCGCGCAGCAGGCCGCGGGTGGCGAGATCCATCGACGGGTCGTTCTCCAGCTCGTGCAGCGCCTCTTCGAACTGGCGCAGCAGCTCCTCCATGCCGGAGTCGAGCGCGGCCACCGGTGCGGGCGACGTTTCCAGCGCGGCACCGGCGACAAATGCCGCGGGCTGCTGGAAGGTCGGACGCTGGGGCGGACGCTGGGCCATCGGATCGTCTCGAAGTGGGCGGGGCACGGAGCTGCTTGGCTGTCTGGATCGAGTGTAGGGAGTTCGCATTGCGCAACAATCTGGGGCCAACCCTAAGGGGTCGCGAGCGTCCACCGGCACCTCCGGGCCGCCGGCTGCCGATCAGCCGGTGACCACGCGCAACTGGTCGGTGATCACGCGCGTGGCTTCACCATGCCGGCGCCCCAGGTCCTGTGCGGCGTCGCGCAGCCAGGCATTGGCAGGCTCCAGCCCCTGTTCGCGGACGCGCCGGTTGTACTCCGGCTCGAGCCGCGCCTTTTCGTCGTGCACGTCGCGCAGCAACTCGTCGTAATGGCGGAGGAGGCGATCTTCTTCCGCGGTGTCGAGGATGCCCTGCCGGCGAAGGTCGCCGAGACGTTCGACGAGTTCCTCGCGGGTGCGCGGTGCGCCATCGGCCTGCATCGCTCAGCCGCCCCCCGCGCCGAAGCCGAAGTCGAATCCGCCCGAATAGGCGTTGCCGAACATCGAGCCGAAGTCGAATCCGCCGCTTTCGGCGCCGCCGCTTTCGCCACCGATCATGCCGCCGAGCCAGGAGCCGAGCTGCTGGCCGATGGCCGCACCGGCGGGGCCACCAAAGAAGGTGCCGACGAGACCGCCGACGATTGAACCGATTTGACTGCCCATGTCATGTCCTCACCTGGTTGGGATATGCCCGGGGGATCTCGCCGGACAGGTGGCAGTTTCCGCATCGCCGGCCACGCGCCAAGCTGGTGCGCGCCCCACCTAGGGCGCACCCTTGAGCGCCTCCGCGGGCGCGGGGAGGGCGCGGCATACTCGGCGCATGTCGACACGCGACCATCCGGGCGATCCGTTCCTGCACACGCGGCGGATGACCCTGCGCGGGCTGCGCCACGCCGACGTGTTCGACCTGCAGCGCCTTGGCCGCGACGCGCGGGTGACGCAGGCGCTGCTGGACGCGCCGGTCGACGACATCGCCAGCGCGTGCGCGCTGGTCGACCTCGCCAACCGCATCTATCGCGAGCGGCCCGGCCTGGGGGTCTGGCGCGCCGACGACGCGCACGGATTCCTCGGTTTCTTCTCGCTGATGGCGGAGCTCGCACCTGGCGAGGTGGAAATCGGAACCCGTTTGTTGCCGCGCGCCTGGGGTCGCGGCTATGCGCTGGAAGGCGGCGCCGCGCTGTGCGCGCACGCGTTTGAAACCCTGCGGCTGCCGACGCTGGTCGGGCGGTGCGATCCCGCCAACCGTTCGGTGCCGCCGCTGCTCATGCGCCTGGGCTTCGTCCCGGCCGGCGAGGTGATGCAGCGCGGGCGACCGGCACTGGAGTTGCGCCTGGCGCGCGGTGATTGGCGCGGCGTGCGCCGGCGCGCGGCGCACGCCTGATTCCAGGCGAGCGCATGTGCGGCGTGCCCCCGCACGCCGGGATCAGGGCGTATCGAGCCGGCGCAATTCGCCGGCGCGGAACTCCCAGCGCTGCGGCGCCTGGCCCGCATGCACGCCGCTGGCGGGCGCGCCGGGCAGGGTGACCCGCAGCGCCGCGCCGTCGGCCTGGAGCACCGGGTCGCCTCCGCCGCAGTAGTCGATGGGCGCGGAACGCACCGCCGCCCCGCCGCGCCGCAATCCCAGCATCCACAGCGGACCGCCGCTGCAGGCGTTGCCGTACATGTGCTGCTGGAACACCAGCACTTCATCGAACGGCGCGAGGGCGCGATAGCGCGCGACCAGGCGCGGCAGCGGGAAATCGGCGAATGCGCCATCGGCACCGGTGCGCAGCAGTTCCCGCCCATCGAGCCGCACCACGTGGGCGTCTCCGTGCGTGCCGGTGCCGGCGGGTGATATCTCGAGCCGCCCGGCCACGGTCTGCATGACCTGCGCGCCGTTGGCAGGCGACGCGGTGGCCCGCCCGGCGTCGAGCGTCGTGCCCGTGCCCGGGGTGGCCCCGGTGCGCTGCAGCGCGGGGAACACGTACGCCGTACCCCGGTAGCTGGCGCGCACGGCGCCGCCGTCACGCTGGAACACCACGTCGCGGAACCCGCCGTTGCGCGGCGCCTGCAGTTCCATCGCACGCGCCCGGCCGGCCGCCAGCAGCAGCCGGCGCCGTGTCCCGTCGTCGGCGTAGAGCCACCAGTCGGCTGCATCGCCAGCAGCCAGGCAGCGATGGCGTCCGTGCACGACCCAGTCGTCGCGGCCGTCATCGTCGAGGTCGACGCGCCGCGCGACGACCCAGTCGGGCGCGAACGCGGACCCGCCCGCATGCATGCCCTCCGCGCAATCGAGTACGCGCGCGTCGCTGGACAGGGCCCGGGCGATGTCCGCAGGCAGCTGGGTGCCGGGGCGCGGATCAAGGGCCTCGATGCGCACTGGCCCGTCCAGCCCGACGGAATCCGACGGAGCGATGCGGGCTGCGGCAGGCTGCGGATCCGCGGCGGCGGGACGCTCGCAGCCCGCGGCGAACCCAAGCGCGAGCACGCAGGCCATCACCGGCGCCGCGCGCCACGGATGCAGCCGCAGTGGCCATGTACGTGATGCGGTCATGCCGGCAGCATGGCACGCGCCCTGATGCGCCAGACCACGGCGGGTGCCGGCTACTGCCTGCGCCCGTCGAAGCGTCCGTCGAGGAGGTCGTTGACCCAGCGGTCTATGGTCGCGCTCGAGGCTTCGATGTGCACGTGCGGACCGGTCGAGTTGCCGGTCGAGCCCTGGTTGCCCAGGTCCTGCCCGTAGTCGACGCGCTGCCCTGCACGCACGTCGATGCTCGACATGTGGAAGATGTAGACCAGCTGGCCCTGGTCGCCCCGCACCACCACCGCATTGCCGGCATTGCCCATGGGGCCTGCCGACACCACGGTGCCGGCAATCGGCGAGGGAATGGCCTGTTGCGACTGCGACTGGCCGTTGCGGTGCAGGACCACGTCGCGCACTTCCAGCGTCTGGCCACCGCGCTGCGCGGTCTGGTAGTCGTGGTGGGGCTGCATCTGGTCCGGGCCCTGCACCGCGATGGCAGGTGCGTTCCCGGTGCTGTACACGGTGTAGGGCGCGTACGTCGGGACATCGCCCGAGGGCGGTTGCCCTGGCGCCGGGGCGGGCGCGTTGCCGCCGCCGGGTGCCGGGGTTCCGCCACCTGGGATACGCACCAGCTGACCGGGATGGATCAAGTCCGGGTTGCGGATCTGCGGGTTCGCGGCGAGCACCGCGTCCAGCGACACGCCGTTGCGTGCAGCGATGCCCGTCAGCGTGTCGCCGCCGCGCACCGTGACGTCCCGGCCACCGCCGCCTGGCAGGTGCACGGTCTGGCCGGGATAGATCAGGTCCGGGTTGCGGATCTGCGGATTGGCCGCGAGCACGGCATCGAGCGACACGTCGTTGCGCGCCGCGATGCCCGACAGCGTGTCGCCGCTGCGCACCGTGACGCTGCCGCCCGGCGCGGATGGCGAAGGCGCGGGCGCCTCGCCGCCCGGCGCAGGGGCAGGCCCGGTGTCGCGCGGCGGCGGCGCTTCGCCGTCGATCCGCGCGCGCACGAACGAGGTGGCCTCACCTGCGGTGATGCGGCCGTCGCGGTTGGTGTCCAGCGGCGAGTTCATGCGGTAGGCCGCCCCACCCTCGCTGAACAGCGTGGCGTTCGGGTCCGGTCGCGGGCTTCCGTACAGTACCGTGGTGTAGACACCCTCGAGGGTGTCGAGCTCGCCGGGGTCGGAACGGTTGTTGAAGTAGCGCTCCACGTACTGCAGCTGGTCGGTGGCGCTCATCCGCGCCAGCGCGTCGGTGGACGTGCCCAGCTCGCGCGCGGTGTTGGGCATGAACTGGATCAGGCCGGTGGCACCGCTGCCGGCGCCGTTGCGCACGCCAGGGCTGAAGCTGCCGCCGGTTTCGAAGCTCATCACCGCCAGCAGGTATTCCGGCTGCGTGCCGAGGCGCTGCGCCATGGCCTCGACCTGGGCGATGAACTCCGGCGTGACGTTGCGGTTGCCTTCGACGCCGCTGATGCGGTTGTAGTCGAAGCCACCGGGGCTGGTGCGATCGCCGACGACGTTCTGGGTGTTCGCGGATACCGGGCCGACCATGCGGATGCTCCTGTGTTCCGGGGCGCGTTGCCGCGCATGCGGTGATTACAGGCGTGGGCGGGCGTGCACGCCAGCTAGGTCGGACCCTATGGCGGGCTTCAGCCGGTGTAGTGCGACTCCACGCGCAGCGTGCCGAGGTTGCGCTCGGCGAAGCGCCGCGCAAGTTCCGGGCCGGCCTCGCGGATCGCGTCATGGCTGGCGCGCGAGCGCACGTCGGCGCGCAGCACCCAGCCGTCATTGACGCGCGTGAGCAGCAGGTCGGTGCCGGGCAGCGTGGCGTCGGACATGCGCAGCAGCACCTGGCCATCGCCGGCGGCGTCGCGCGTGCCGTCGCCGATCGCGAGCTGGCGCACGTGGCGCTCGATCATGTCCATCACCGCGTTGCTGGCACCCACCGGCGCCGGCATCGCCTGCGGCGCCTCGCCGCGCAGCGCGTTCTGCGCCTGCCACAGCAGGGCCGGATCGAGGAGGGTGGTTTCGGCCTGGTCGCCGTGGCCGCTGTCCTGGCGCTGCTCGTGGCCGTGGCCCTCGCGACCGCCGATGCGCAGGCCTTCGTCGACGCGCGCGCCCTCCTCGCCAGGCTCCGCCGCGCTGGCGGTGGCATCGGACTGGCCGCCCTTGCCGTTGTCGCGCACCTGGTCCAGCGCATGGCGGAAGCGCTCGATGTGCTCCGGCTGCGCCGGCGGGCGCACGTCGCGGGTCGTCTCGCCGCCTTCGCGGCTGCGCGCGGCATCCGACGCCGAAGTCGAGCTGCTGCGTTCAATCGTCATGCCGGTCTCCTGTTCGCCTCAGCGCCCGCCAGGTGGCGTGCCTGCAGCAGGTCCTCGGTGGCGCTTTCCTCCTGGCGCGACGCGAGGGCGGATTGTTCGCCGCGCCACACGTCGCGGCGCTTTTCCAGCGCATCCACGCGCGCCTTGGCGCGGAAGTACGCGGTCCGCGCATCGGCCAGCGCGACTTCCGCCGCGCGCAGGATGTCCTGGGCCTTGAACAACCGCTGGCGCGCGGCTTCGGCCTGCTCGCCGAGGAGGTCGATGTGCGTCTCGCGCTGCGCCAGCGCGGCGGGCCACGGCACGCCTGCCGGCGGCGCGTCGAGCATCCGCCCGCGCTGCTGGCGCTGCTCGAAGTCGAGCGCGATGATCTCGCCCTCCACGCCCAGGCAGGCGTCGCGACAGGCCTGCGCCTCGCGCTGGCGCTCCAGCACCAGCTGGCGCGCGGCCTCCGTGCGGTGCTCGCGCAGGCGGATCAGCGTCTGCAGCGGATAGCGCTTCACGCGAAGAGTTTCCGAAGCGCGTCCGCGGACTGCGCGAACGGCACGAGTTCGGTGGACGACTGCTGCAGCAGCTTGCGGATCGCGCCGATCTTCTCGATGGCGGCGTCGGCATCGGGATCCGTGCCGCGCTTGTACTCGCCCAGCTGGATCAGCAACTCGATGTCCTGGTACTTCGCCAGCAGCTTGCGCAGCTGGCCGGCCGCGCGCTGGTGCGCGCCGTCGACCACGCGCGGCATGGTGCGGCTGAGGCTGGTGAGCACGTCGATCGCCGGGTAGTGATAGGCCGCGGCCAGCTTGCGCGACAGCACGATGTGGCCGTCGAGGATCGAGCGCACTTCCTCGACGATCGGGTCGCCGCCGTCCTCGTCCTCGGCCAGCACGGTGTAGAACGCGGTGATCGAGCCGATGTGGTTGTTGCCGGCGCGCTCGAACAGCCGCGGCAGCGCGCTGAACACCGATGGCGGAAAGCCGCGCCGCGCCGGGGGCTCGCCGACCGCCAGGCCCACGTCACGCAGGGCGCGGGCGAAGCGGGTGACCGAGTCGACCAGCAGCAGCACGCGCTTGCCCTGGTCGCGGAAGTGCTCGGCGATGGCGGTGCCCACCCAGGCCGCGCGGCTGCGCTCGAGCGCCGGCCGGTCGGAGGTGGCCACCACGACCACCGACTTCGCCAGGCCTTGGGGGCCGAGGTTGTCGTGGATGAACTCGTTGACCTCGCGGCCGCGCTCGCCGACCAGCACGATGATGTTGACGTCGGCATCGCCGCCGCGCGCCAGCATGCCCAGCAGCGTGCTCTTGCCGCCTCCGGCGACCGCGAAGATGCCGATGCGCTGGCCCTCGCCCGCGGTCATCGTGGTGTCGATGGCGCGCACGCCGGTGGAGAACGGGCGTTCGATCAGGTTGCGCGCCAGCGGATTTGGCGAGGCGGCGTAGATCGGCATCTCGTGGCTGGCGCCGGTCGGGCCAAGGTCGTCGATGGCCTCGCCGTGGGCGTCCAGGATGCGGCCGAGGAGGCCGTCGCCGACCAGCACCGAGGCCTGCCGGCCGCTGGCATACACCTCGGTGGTCGCGGACACGCCGTCGAGTGCGCCGAGCGGGGTGAGCAGGGTGTGTGACTTGGACACGCCGACGACTTCAGCCGCCAGCCGGAACGTGGGATCACCGTCGCCTCGCGCATTGCGCAGTTCGCACAGCTCGCCTATCGCGGCCTTCAGGCCGGTGGCGCGGATCAGCGTGCCGTAAGCCTCGGCCACGCGACCGACGCGTTCGATCGACTGCACCTGCGCCAGGGCATGCAACAGCGGATCATGCGCGCCGTGGGCCGCCAGGCCGGCGAGCGGCTTTGCGGACCTGGCGGAACTCATTGCGCCGACCTCGCCGTATGCGCGGCACTGCCTGCGAGCGCGGCGCGGATCGCCTCGATCTGCTGCGCCACGCCGGCGCGGACCTCGCCGGCCTCCGACACCACCACGCAGCTGGCCGGCTCGAGGCTGGGATCGTCGACCAGCTCGATCACCCCGACCGCCGGATGCGCCTGGCGCACGGCACCCAGGCCGGCGGCCACGCTTTCGCGCACCGAGGGGTGCACGCGGATCAGCAGGAACTGCTCGGCCTGCGCGGCCTCCACCGCCTGCAGCACCAGCGCTGGCACCACGCTGCGGGCGTCGAAGCCCGGTGCGATGCGGTCGACGATCGCGCAGGCAAGTTCGGAGATGCGCCCGGACGCCTCGCCCAGCACCCGTGCGCGCCGCTCGTTGAGCGCGGCGAGCTGTCCGGTCATCTGCAACTCGGCCGCGGCGACGCCGGCCGCGTAGCCCGCGGCGTGGCCCTGCTCGCGGGCGGCCTCGATCTCGGCCGCGGCCTCGTCGTAGAGCGCGTTGACGCGGACGAGCAAGGTGTCGAGTTCCTCCAGCCGCGCCCAGGCCTGGGCGGGCACGACGCCGGCACCCAGCGAGCGCTCGAACTGGCGGCGTTCGAACACCCCCACGCCGGCACCGGCGCGTGGCCCTGCGCCCACGGTCGCGCTGACGGGCGTACTGCTGGCGATGGCTGAAGCGTCTGCGCTCATCCGGGATCCTGTGGGCCGCGGTCAGGCGGCACGTGTGTCGTGGTGCGTGTAGATGCGCAGCACCGGTTTTTCGGGCAGCCAGGCCACCGGCGCGGGACCCGGGGGATGCAGCAGCTGGCACCAGTCGGCCAGCGCCGGATCGCGGCGCCGCGCCCAGGCGACCAGTTCTGCGCGGCCCTGGGCATCGAACAGCGCGTGCAGCGGCTGCGGACCGTCCGCGGTCGTGGCGGCGGCGAGCGCGTGCGCAAGCGCGGAGGCAAGCGCCGCCTGCCGCGCGCGTTCGACGTGTCCGTCCCACACGGTGCGGTCCAGCGCGAGCAGGTAGCTGTTGCCCAGCGCCGCCTTCAGCCGCCGCACCGGCTCGCGACCGGTTTCGGCGCGGATCGCGGGGGCATGCGCCAGCACGCCGATGTCGCGCAGCAGCGCGTCCAGGCGCTGCCGCGGCCAGCGCATGCGCACCAGGTCCGGCTGCCGGCCCGGGTCCGGCGCGAACAGCGCCGCCGCCGGGCCGTCGGCCAGCCAGGCGGCCAGCATGCGCCGTCCCAGCGCACTGTCGCGGGCGCGCGCGGCAAGCTCCGCATCAAGCAGCGTGTCGCCATCGGCGAGCCAGCCCGGGTCGATATCCGCCAGCAGCGCCCTGGAGGCCATGCCTCAGCCGTTCCAGACCTGGTCGACGGGCTTGGCGGTTTGCGTGGTCCCGCGCAACCGGCCCCAGAACGCGACCAGCAGGCCCAGCAGCAGGACGACCGCCGCAGCGATGCCGAGCGTCAGCGGACTGACCGCCGAGAGTGCCACGGCCCCCTGCGCGGTGCGCGCCGGCAATGGCGGCGCGGCCGCGAATTTCACCGTGACCTTGTTGATGTCGGTGAGGCCGGGCACGGCGTCCTTGATCAGCAACTTGATGTCGGCCTCGCGGTCGCGGACGCTGGCGCCCGCCTGTTCGAAGATCGCCACCGACGCCGACGAATCCAGGCTCGACCCGCCCAGTGGGTCGCGCTCGGCCAGCGTGACGTGCACGCGCGCGTCGACCACGCCGGGGAAGCGCGTCAGCGTGTCCGACAGCTCCTGCTGCAGGCTGCACACTTCGCGCCCGCGTTCCTCGGTGGACGACGACGCAAACCCTTCCTTCTTGAACACCTCGCAGGTGGTCGCGAACTGCGCCCGTGGCAGGCCGTGCGCGCCGAGGATCTGCATCGCGTACGGGAAGTCCGAGGCCGCGACACGCACCTCCCACCCGGTCTTCGACGGCGACGGATTCTTGTCGGCATCGATGCCCGCGGCGATCAGCGCGCCCATGATCTGGTTGGCCTGGCCCTCGTCGAGCTGGCTGTACAACGGCTTGCCGCCGCAGGCGGCGAGCATCGCGCCGGCCGCGAGTGCGAACAGGGCCGCGCGCAGGGCGCGCGGCCGGTCGTGGGACTTCATGCCATGCCCTCCTGGGTCAACCCTGCTGCCGGAACAGCTGCTGGATGCCGTCCGAGGTGCGGTTGGCGACGTTGGACGTCATCTCCGCCTGGAACAGGAACTGATGGCACTTCATGGTCATTTCCATCATCTGCCCGGGCGTGAGCTCGGCGATGTTGCCGCTCATGGTCTGCGACAGCGCGTTGATGTTGGCGGCACCGGTGTTGAGGTTGTCGATGGCGGCGATCAGCGCGCGCGTGCCCTCGGACGCCTGCGCCGGCGGCAGTTCCACCGGCGTCGCCTGCTGCTGCGGCTGCACGCCGCCGGTGCGCTCGAGCGACGCGGCGAAATCGCGCACGTCGTACGGCGTTGCCGTGGCCTGGCCACCGCCCGCGGAGGCAGCGGCATTGCCGGCTGCCTGCGTCGGGTCCATGGCCGCCACCTGGATGGCTTCGATCATTTCCGTCTCCTGTTGGGCTGCATTCGCGGGAACCTGCCACGGTGGCGAAGCCACCGGCGGCACGCACCCGGATGCCTCGGTTACTGGCGCTTGCCCAGCGTTTCCAGCGCCTGGCCGACGCTGTTCTGCGAGGTCGCGGCGTTGTTGGACATGAACTGCA
Organism: Luteimonas sp. MC1825; assembly: GCF_014764385.1. NCBI lineage: Bacteria > Pseudomonadati > Pseudomonadota > Gammaproteobacteria > Lysobacterales > Lysobacteraceae > Luteimonas > Luteimonas sp. MC1825. The sequence continues at coordinate 2,825,803 of NZ_CP061714.1, forward strand.
TCTTCAGGCTGGCCGCGGTGAGCTGCACCATCGAGGACGGCTGGTCGTCGCCGCCGCTGATGTTGGCCGACATGTCGGTGATCACCGACGCCTGCGAATCCAGGGTCTGGCCCCAGGCACGCGACATCGCCTCGTACCAGCTGCCGCGATCGCCGGCCGACGCACCGCCACGGATGCCGCCGGCGCCGCCGGTGACCGCCGCGCCCGCGATGAACTGTCCGATTCCCGCATTTCCGGTGACATTGGTCATGGTTCTCTCCTCTCTCTGTGATCTGTGCTGCGTTGGACTACGGATGGATCGGGCCGGCCTTCCCGGAGCCGGCCCGCGGCTTACATGCGCATCGACGACACCTCGCCGCGCACGTTGGAGAAATCCTGCGGCTCCGACACCTCTTCGTCCGGCCGCGGCGCGCGTTCGACGGCGAGCTTTTCCAGGCTGCCGTCGGCGCGCAGCGCGTGCGCGCTGTTCTCGGTGATCGACACCAGCGTGCCGATGCCGGGCAGTTCCGCGCCAACCGGGTACTTGTCGCCCTTTCCGGACAGCACGTGCGGATCGGCGCCGCGCACGATGGCGGCAACCCGGATGCGCACGGGCTTTGGCGGCACCGCCGGCGCGCTCGCCGCCGCGCTGCGCTCGGCCACGTTCACCGGGATGACCCGGCTCACGCCCTTGACCTCGCGCATGGCGCGCGAGAAGGACGCGGCGCGCAGTGCGGCCTCGTCCTCGAAGCGGCCGCTGACCTCGACGTCGCCGTTGCCGAGGTAGCGCGTACGCGCGTTGATGCCCTGGCCGCGGAGGATCTCGCTGACGTCGCCGGCGATGTCGTCGCCGGTGCGCAGCTCGAGCTTGGCGTCGATGTTGTCGTCGGCGATTCGGCGCGCGATGCGCTCGCGCGTGGCGGCGTCGGGCACGGTTCCGGTGAGCACCAGCCCGCCCTGCAGGTCGAGATTGGCACGGCCGTCATCGATGCCGTACTCGGGCACCAGGCGCTGCAACTGCTCGCGCGGATCGGGCGGTTCGGGCCTGGCCGGCATGACCGCGGCGAAAATCGCCAGCGAGACCAGTGACAGCACGGCCACTGCGGCCACCGCCGGCAGGCGCCGCAGGTAGGGGGTGGCCGCCGGCGTGGCCAGCGCGCGCGGCCCCAGCCCGCCGGGCACCAGCAGCTCCCACGCGGGATCGTCCGCGGCGCCGAACGCGATGGCCGCCTCGCCGAGGCCCACGCGCTGCACGCGGTCGAGCTCGACCGGATCACCGGGGTGGACCATGGTGGTACCGACATGCAGCGGTGCGTCGAGCGCGCGCAGCGAGAACGCGCCATCGACGAGGCTGAGCAAGGCGTGGTGGTTGGCCACGCCGGCGTCGGCGAGCACCATGTCGCAGTCGTCGCCGCTGCCGATGAGGATCATCTCGCGCGCCGCCAGCGGGCGCAGCGCACCGGCATGCAGGCCCGAGACCACGCGCAGCACCTTGTCGACCCCGCCCTCCGTCCCGTTGTCCCGTGCCACGTTCATTGCCGACCCTCCCGTCTTCCATCCTGCGACTGCATCGTTGCCCGGCGGCGGAGCAGCCCGACGGTCATGCGTTGACCTGCCCGGCCTGCACGATGCGCAGGTCGGGTGCGAGTTCCTGGTACGACAGCACCGGCAGCTCGAAGAAATCGACTTCCATCAGCTTGCGCAGGTGGCGGCGCACATCGAGCGAGCACAGCAGCACCGGCTGGACGCCGGGCGCCTGGCGGGCGAGGTGCGCGCGCACTTCGTTGCCCAGCCGCGCGGCGAGCTCGGGCGAGATGGCCAGCTGGCTCGCGCCGCCGGCCACGCGCACCGACTGGCGCAGCTTGTCCTCGAGTTCCGGATGGATCAGCAACACGTGCAGCGTGCGTTCGACATCGGCATGGCGTTCAGCGATCTCGCGCTTGAGCGCGACGCGCACGTATTCGGTGAGCAGCACCACGTCCTTCTCGCGGCCGCCGACGTCGGTGATCGCCTCGAACACATCGCGCAGGTTGCGCACCGGCACGCCTTCCTCGGCCAGCCGGCGGAGCACGTCGGCGACGCGTTGCGGCGCGACCACGCGCAGCATTTCCTTGACCAGGTCCGGGTAGTCGCGCTGCATGCGCGCGAACAGGTTGGCGGTCTCCTGGATGCCGATGAATCCGCCAAGGCGGCGCTGCAGCGCGGCGCTGCAATGCGATGCAAGCAGGTCGTCGGGTGCCAGCGCGCCGGCCTCGCCGCGGGCGACCCAGTCACCGGCGAGCGTGGGAAAGAAGCCGGGCTGGCGATTGCCGTCGGTGGGCACGGCCGCGCGGCGGAAGTCCTCGTCCATGCGCAGGTGGCCCGCCGCCAGGCGCGCGCCGAACGCGGTCAGGCGGTATTCGCCAGGGCCCAGGGCTTCGGAGACGCGCAACTGCGGCACGGGGACAGGCACGCCGTATTCCTCGCGCATGCGCTGCGCCACGCCGGCCACGCGTGCGAACAGCGCGTCCTTGCCGGTCGCCGCGAGCAGCGCCGGTGACAGTTCGAGCTGCAGCGGCGCGGGTGGCGCCAGGTCGTCGACCGGCGGCAGGCGGTCGGCCTCGGCGACTTCGTCCTCGGGCACGCGGAACGCGCGGCGCAGCACCACGAAGCCGTGCCGGTAGCGCCAGGCGCTGATGCCAAGCAGCGAGACGCCGAGCGCGGCGAACACCATCTTCGGGAAACCCGGCACCAGCGTCATGAGCAACGCGAGCAGGCCGGTGATCAGCAGCACGCGCGGCTGGCCGCTGACCTGGCGGGTGATGGCGTCGCCGAGGTGGCGGTCGTCGACCTCGCCGGTGGTGCGCGTGACCACCAGGCCCGCGGCGATCGTCGCGAGGATGGCCGGGATCTGCGAGACCAGGCCGTCGCCGATGGTCAGGATGCTGTAGGTGCGGGTGGCGTCGGCCAGTGACATGTCGCGCTGCATGACGCCGATCGCCAGTCCGCCGAGCAGGTTGATGATGATGATGACGATGCCGGCGATCGCGTCGCCCTTGACGAATTTCATGGCGCCGTCGAGCGCACCGTGCAGCTGGCTCTCGGACTCCAGCAGGCGGCGCCTGCGCTTGGCCTCGTCCTTGTCCATCAGCCCGGAGCGCAGGTCGGAGTCGATCGACAGCTGCTTGCCGGGCATGGCGTCAAGGGTGAAGCGCGCCGCGACCTCGGCGACGCGTTCGGCGCCCTTGGCGATGACGATGAACTGCACCACGGTGATGATCATGAACACCACGAGGCCGACCACCAGGTTGCCGCCGGCCACCAGGCTGCCGAAGGTCTCGACGATGTGGCCGCCTTCGGCATCGAGCAGGATCGAGCGGGTGATGGCGATCGACAGCGCCAGGCGGAAGAGCGTGGTCAGCAGCAGCACGCTCGGGAAACTGGAGAACGCGACCGGCGTGGGGATGTAGATCGCCAGCAGCAGCAGGCCGAAGCCGATGGAGATGTTGACCGCGACCAGCGCGTCGATCACCACCAGCGGCAGCGGCAGGATCATCACGCTGATGATCATCACCGCCGCGAACGCAAGGATGATGTCGCTGTAGCCGAGCTTGACGCGCGGTGCCGCGTTGCCCGGTGCCGCGAACAGCGAGCCGATCAGCGCACGCATGTCGCGCACCACGCACGGCGCGCAACCGGCGTGCAACTGCCGTGCGTCCGTCCGCTGTTATCGATGCATCGCCCTCGCCACATCGCACTGACCCCATGCGTCACTTTGTGGCAAATTACGATAGTCTCGACACAAGAGCAACGTGGGAAATATTGCAGGACGCGATGGCGGCGAAGGCGTTGCCGATTCAGTGAAGTGAACGCAAGCCGCTGTAATTGAGGCGTAATTTTGCCGTCACGGAAATTTCGCCAGTGCGGTGCATCACTTGATCGAGGTCTGCGGCGTGGTCGCCGGATCGATTGGCGCGACGTCGTCCGCGTCCAGTTCGGTGACGAAGTTCACGCTTTGCGCGCTGACTCCAATCGTGAATACGCGACCGGAGCGCAGTTTCACCAGCACCAGGCGCTCGCGTGGCCCGAGCGGCAGGATTTGCAGGATCGACAACGGGGCATCGGGACCGGTGAGGCCATAGCGCCGACGGAGCAGGCGCAGCACCACCAGCAGGCCCACGATGATGAAGGCCAGGGGCAGCAGGATGGCCATCAGTTCGGCGCCGAAGGACGAGGCGGCGGGCGCGGCATCGGCAACCACGGGCTCGGCCGACATGGCGCGGCCACAGGCGAGGGACAGGATGGCGGGTATGGCAGTCAGCGATCGCTTGGACATGGCGGGATGGAAGGCCCTGGGGATTGGCGCGGGACGCGCGGCGTCAGCCTACAACAGCGCTCCCACCCGCCAGCGCCGTGGAATGCGCGCGCGATGACGGCGGACGGCGCGGTCGCGGCCCTGCTCGAAGCGATCCCGGTGCCCTGCGCCGCGTTCGCGCGAGGCGACGGGCGGCTGCTCGCCAGCAACAGCCCTTACCGTGACGCGTTCAGCGGACTGCCTGGCCATGTGCATCGCACGCGCCTGCTCGCCGAACTCGGCGACGACGACCACGACAGCGGCAGCGGCGGTGCCGCGCCGCGCGAAGTCCATGCCGCGCACAGCAATCGCTGGTATGCCCTGCACTGGGGCGAATCCGATGCCGGCGGCGAGCCGCTGTCGCTGCTGACCGCGGTCGACATCAGCGCGCGCATCGAGGCGCTGGATTCGCACCGCAGCCGCCAGGAAAAGCTGCTCTTCACGTCCCGGCTGATGTCGGTGGGCGAAATGGCGGCGATGCTCGCGCACGAGTTGAACCAGCCGCTGGCGGCGATCGTGAACTACCTCAACGGCAGCCTGCGCCTGGTGGACCAGGCCGGCGGACCGGTGCAGGTGGAGCGCGCGCTGCTGGCCGCGCGCACCCAGGCCGAGCACGCCGCCGCGGTGATTTCGCGCGTCCGCGAGTTCATCCGCGCCCGCGAACCCCGGCGCGACGCGCGCGACCTGGCGCAGATCACCGGCACCGTGCTCGAGCTGCTGCGGCTGGAGGCGGACCGCCAGCAACTGCGCATCGAACTGGCACTGGCGCCCGACCTGCCCGCGGTCTACGCGGACCGGGTGATGGTCGAGCAGGTGCTGCTGAACCTGGTGAAGAACGCCATCGAGGCGATGCGCGAAGTGCCGGCGGCGAAGCGCGGGCTGCGCATCGAAGGCCGCGTGAATCTGGACGGCGAGGTCGAGGTGCGCGTCTGCGACCGGGGCGAAGGCCTCAGCGCGGAGCAGGGCCAGCAGCTGTTCTCGCCGTTCTTCACCACCAAGAGCGACGGGCTGGGCATCGGGCTCGCCATCTGCCGCTCGATCATCGAATACCACGAGGGGCGGCTGTTCTTCGAGCCGCGCGACGGCGGTGGCAGCGTGTTCGGCTTCACGCTGCCGATCGCGGACGGAAGGGGATGAGGATGCCGGCTACGCGTGTCTACCTGGTCGACGACAACGACGGATTCCGCGATTCCACCGCCTGGCTGCTGGAGACCTCCGGCTACGAGGTGCTGCCATTCGCCTCCGGCGCGGCGTTCCTGGCGGCCTATGCCGGCAATCGCCACGGCGACGTCGCCGAGTGCCTGGTGTCGGACATCCGCATGCCGGAAATGAGTGGGCTGCAGTTGCAGGACGAACTCATCCGCCGCGGCATCCACCTGCCGCTGGTGTTCGTGACCGCGCACGGCGATGTGCCGCTGGCGGTCGAGGCGATGCGCAAGGGCGCGTCGAACTTCCTCGAGAAGCCGTTCAGCGAGGAGGCGCTGGTCGGCGCGCTGCGCACCGCGCTGGCCAGGGCACGCAGCCGCGGCAATGGCGGCGGCGCGATGGCCGGCGAACTGCTCGCCCGGCTCAGCCCGCGCGAACGCCAGGTGCTCGACCTGGTGGTGGCCAGCAAACCCAACAAGATCATCGCCGACATCCTCGGCATCAGCATCAAGACCGTTGAACTGCACAGGGCGAACATGATGGCGAAGCTGGGCGTGCGCTCCGTGCCGGAGCTGATGAAGGTGGCGCTTGGCCACGGTTGAGCGCGGCGCGCGCAAGGCCCGCGCGCGCACCGGCGACGCCGTGCGCGTGCCGGCAGCGGTTGTCGCGGCACGTTCACCGCGCGGCCTGCTTCCGGTGCTCGACGCGCCGGTGGCCGACGCGCTGCGCGCGTTCTTCGCCGAACCGCGCTGGTGGATGCTCGCCGACCGCAGCGCGGTCGAGGTGGGCTTCGGCCGCGCGCCGAGCGCCGCGTTCGAAATCGACGCCGAGGGCACGCGCCTGGCGCTGCACGTCGAGGGTGCGGCGGGCGACGCCGACGACGGCCGCATGCGCTGGAGCGACCACAGCGGCCGCGCGCGCGTGCTCGCCTGGAGCCTGGCCCACGAGTCGCTGCTGATGCGGCTGAGCGAATGGCTGGGCGTGTCGCTGCTGCCGGTGGTGGATGATGCCCCCGGCGACGCCACGACAGCGCTGGCCGCGCCCGGGCTGTGGCTGGACGTGGCCATCGAGGACGATGCGCCGCTGCCGGACGACGCGGCGCCCGCGGCGCCGCCGGCGCGCACCCGCGCCTGCCTGTGGCTGCCCGCCGCCTGGCTGCACCGTCTGGCTGCCCGCGCCGAACCCGCGCATGACGGCGAGCCGCCGAAGGGCGCAGGGCGCTGGCGCGCGCTGCCGGTCGCGGTATCGCTGCTGCTCGCGGCGCCCCCGCTTTCCGCTGGCGACTGGCGCGCGTTGCGCCCGGGCGACGTGATCGTCGCCGGCCGCAGCAGCCAGCCCCACGTGATCGCGCGCGCCGCCGGCCAGGACTGGCCGCTGGCCCCGGCCGCCGGCGGCTGGTCCGTGCGCGGCACACCTATCCCGACCGCCATGTACCAGGAGGACAGCACCATGACCGATCACGAGGGCAGCCCGACGGCGGCCGATGCCGACCCCGCGCGGCGCCTGCCGGTGCGCCTGGAGTTCGAACTCGGCCGCAGCGAACTGAGCGTCGGCGAACTCGCCGACCTGCAGCCCGGCCATGTCTTCCCGCTGGCAACCGCGCTCGAGGGCGCGAACGTCGCGATCCGCGCCAACGGCCGCGACGTGGGCCGCGGCGAACTGGTCGCCGTGGGCGACACCCTCGGCGTGCGCCTGGTGTCCTGGAGCTGACCGGGCATGGACTTCACCACGTTCTCCCCCGCGGTCGTTCTCGTCACCGTGGTGTTCATCGGCCTCGCACCCTTTGTCGCGGTGATGGTGACCTCGTTCACCAAGATCGTGGTGGTGCTGAGCCTGCTGCGCAATGCGCTCGGCCTGCAGCAGGTGCCGCCCAACGTGGTCATCAACGGCCTGGCGATCGTGCTGTCGATCTACGTGATGCATCCGGTGCTGCTGGAGACGCATGCATCGGTGACGGCCTACATGGAAGGCAAGCCGCCGCCGGCATCGGTGCAGGCGCAACTGGAGGCACGCGCGGCGGGACGCGCGCAGCGCGCGGCGAACCGCGAACTGGAACGCCTCCGCGCGGAGCGGGCGGCGGGCGGTCCCGCGGCGGCGCCCGCGGCCACAGCGGCCGAACCGCCGCCCGCCAGCCCGGCCGCGGCGGATGCGCTGCGTGCCGAGGCCGAGGCGATCGCCGCCGGCACGGCCGCACAGGGCGCCGCGGAGCCTGATGCCCAGGCGCCACCCGCGCCGCGGCGCGGCCCGCTGTTCGCCAACGTGCGCAACGGCAGCGAGGAACCCGGCGCCGGCGAGCCTGACGCAAGCGGCGACGCGCAGGCCGGCGACGGCGGGCCGGTGGTGGTAACCCCGGTCGGCACGCCGGCAGCGAAGCCCGCCGCCGACGGCCCGATGGATGCGGCACGCATGCTGGGCATCCTGGATGCCGGCAAGGAGCCGCTGCGCGGCTTCCTGATCAACCATTCCAACGATGCCGAGCGGGCGTTCTTCCTGCGCAGCGCGCAGCGGCTGATGCCCGCCGAGCGCCGCGACGAGCTCGACGTCGACGACTTCATCGTGGTCGTGCCGGCGTTCACCGTCAGCGAGCTGGCGGCGGCGTTCCAGATCGGCTTCCTGATCTTCCTGCCGTTCCTGGTGATCGACCTGGTGGTGGCCAACATCCTGCTGGCGCTGGGCATGATGATGCTCTCGCCGACCACCATCTCGCTGCCGTTCAAGCTGCTGCTGTTCGTGCTGATCGACGGCTGGGCCAAGCTGGTGCACGGCCTGGTGCTGACCTACGGGAGCGCCTGGTAGTGAACGAGGTCCTGGAGCTCACCAGGGAGGCGCTGTTCCTGACCATGCTGCTGTCGGGGCCGCCGATCGGCGCCGCGGCGCTGGTGGGGCTGGTGATCGCGTTCCTGCAGGCGGCCACCCAGCTGCAGGAGCAGACGTTCGCCTACGCCTGCAAGTTCCTGGCGATCGTGCTGATGCTGTTCGTGACCGCGGCGCTGATCGGCGGCTCGCTGTACAGCTACGCCGACCGGATCTTCCGCGACTTCCCGGGACTGGTGCGGCAGTAGCGCGTGTTCGACTTTCTCGGCAATCCCCTGCTGGCGCTCGCGCTGACGCTGCCGCGCGTGGTGGGCGCGTTCGTGGTGCTGCCGCTGATGACCCAGCAGACGGTGCCGGCGATGGTGCGCAACAGCTTCATGGTCAGCCTGGCCATCATCGCCCTGCCCGTCGCGCTGGCCGGCATGCCGATGGAGTCGCTGGGCGCGGCCGAGTGGCCGGTGATCGTGCTCAAGGAGCTGTTCATCGGCGTGGCGATCGGCTTCTGCTTCGGCATCGTGTTCTGGGCGATCGGCGCGGTCGGCAACGTGGTCGACACCCAGGTCGGCATGTCGATGGCGTCGGTGTTCGATCCCATCCAGGGCCACACCGTCACCGTGCACGGCGAGTTCCTGTCGCAGCTGGCAGCGTGGCTGTTCATGGCCAGCGGCGCGTTCCTGGTGTTCCTCGACCTGCTGATGTCGAGCTACCTGCTGTGGCCGGTCACGTCGTACTTCCCCGACCTGCCGGCCGCCGGCATGAACCTGTTCGTCGGCCAGTTCAGCTACATGATGACGGCGGTCCTGGTGATGGCCGCGCCGATCATGGTGATCCTGCTGATCATCGACCTGTCGTTCGGGCTGGTGAACCGCTACGCGCCGCAGCTCAACGTGTTCGCGCTGACGCTCCCGATCAAGGCCTGGCTGGCCACGGCGCTGATCCTGATGCTGCTGGGCGTGTACATCGAGATCGTGCTGGAGCGCCTGGGCAGCAACCGCCATCTGCTCGGCGTGCTGCAGCAGGCCTTCGGCACCTGACCTGACCCGCGCCGCCGGGCTCAGTCGCCGCGACGGATGCCCTCGGCCCAGTGCAGCACCTCGGCCACGGCGTCGAAGAACTCGCCGCCGATGTACTCGTCCAGCGCGACCTTCTCGTTGAGCCCGCGCGCCAGCGGGATGTTCTGCAGGATCGGCACGCCGGCCTCTTCGGCGGCGCGCTTGATCTCCTCGGCCTGGTGGCCCTCGCCCTTGGCGACGACCACCGGCAGGTCGTTGACCCCGGGCTCGAACTGCAGCGCGACGGCGATGTGGGTGGGATTGGTCACGACGACATTGGATCCTCGCACGGCATTGAGCATCGTCTGCTGCGACCACTCCTGGTGCAACTGCTTGCGGCGCTGCTTGATGTAGGGGTCGCCCTCGTTCTCCTTGACCTCCTGGCGGATGTCACGGCGGCTCATGCGCAGCTGCTTGAGGTAGGAGAACTTCTGGTACCAGGCGTCGAGCACCGAGACGAAGAAGAACACGAAGATCGTCCAGATGCCGATGCGCAGCAGGCCGTGCCAGATCGCGGTGGCCATCGCCTCGGGCGGGGCATGCGGCAGCAGCAGCAGGCTGTGGCGCATGCCGTACAGCACGAAGCCGCCGATGAAGATCAGGCCTGCGCTCTTGAAGAACGCCTTCACCAGCTCGACCAGGTTGTCCATCGAGAACATCTTCTTGATGCCCTCGACCGGGTTCAGCTTGGCCAGGTCCGGGGTGAGCTTCTTCATGCTCGCCACCGGCCCCGTCTGCAGGAACTCGGTCACCAGGCCCAGGAACACCGCCAGCAGCAGCAGCGGCAGGCACAGCCACAGCAGGGTCCAGACGGCGAGCATGCCGACATCGGGCAGCGCCTCGGCGAACGGGCGGCCGATCGAGGCCACGCTGGCCTCGAACAGCTGGCGCATGCGGTCCCACATGAAGTCGAGCATCATCCACGCGCCCACCAGCCAGCCGAGCACCAGCACGGTGCTGGTCAGCTCCTTGCTCTTGGTGACGTTGGCGTCCTTGCGCGCGTCACGCAGCTTCTTGGAAGTGGGCTGCTCGGTCTTGTCGGCGCCCTGGTCCTTCGCCATCCCGTTCCCTGCCTGCAGTGCCGGTGCACGCTACCATGCGCGCCCGCCAGGCCCGCGCCATCTAGGGTTGCCCCGAGCTGGCATGCGCGGGGTGGGGGCGTAGAGTTCCGGCATCGCCCCTCGTCCGTGCAGGTTCCACGCAGCGCAATGAGCATCACCGGCCCCGATTCGCGCCTCGACGTCGCCTCCGCCCTGCACCGGATCGACAGCCCGCTCGACGACCTCCGTCGCCAGCAGGGCGGGGACGCGCATGAGGTCCAGGGCACCGTACCGCTGGTCGAAGCCGAGGTTGCACCGACCCCGCAGGCCGATGCCGGCGAGTACATGCTCAATGCCCCGGCGTGGGAGTCCGGCCACGACCGCCTGCTGGCCGGGGACCTGGCGCTGGAGGCGAGCCTGGGCGGCATGCCGCTGGCGCAGGCCGCCGAACACGCCGTCGACGCCGTCCTCGACGCCTTCGCCTGAATCCCGTGCACGGCGGCGACTGGCTGCCCGCCGCGCCAGGCCGTGATAATGCCGGCGCCATGACCGATCCCCTGCCCACCCCGGCCGCCCTGCGGACCGCGGCCGACCGCCTGGTCTCGGCGCTGGCCGCGCACGCCGATCCGGAGTACCGGCTGGCCGTGCTCAAGCGCCTGGTGCGCCGGCTGGGCGAGGAGCAGTACCCGCTGTTCCTGCGCCTGGTGGGGGTGGTGGCGGAGAGCGACGACGAGCGCGCGCAGCGCATCCTCGCCGAGACCTTCGGCACCGCCCTGCGGCGCATGGACCTCCCCGGCGGCGCGCTGAGTTCGTGGGGCGCGACCGGCCTCCCCGACCATGGCGCGCCCATGGCGGCCAGCGCGCTGTCCGGGCATTTCTTCGGTGCCACGCCACGGCGCATGCTGGGGCCGGTCGAATACCTCACGGTCTGGCACCTGCAGCGCACCCAGCGCACGGCGCTGTCCGCAGACACGTTCCGGAACAGCCTGGCGCGCATGATCACCATGCTCAACCGCAGCGACGATGCGCGCACGCTGTACCCGCAGAAGCTCGCCGCCGACGCGCAGAACGAGCTCGAGGGCGCCTACACGCGCGTCACCCGCGAGCGCCTGGCGGCGATTGCCGCGGCCTGGGCCGCCGGGGACCCGCCCGACAGGGTGGCCGAGGCGGCCATCGACAGCGGCGCCGCCGCCAACCCGCATGGCTGGGTCGTGCGCGACCTCTGAGCCGTCCGCGCTTGCCGCCGGCGTCGGCGCGCGGCCAAGATGCCAGCAGCTTCCGGGGAGGGACGCCACGTGCCGCCACCACGAACCATCCTGCTGCGCGTGTTCGCAGCCGCCGCGCTGGCCTGCGCGGTCTCGGCCTGCAAGCCCGCGGCTGAGGCACCCGCCACGGCGGCTGGGCGCGGCGATACCAGTCGTCCGGTGCTGGCGGTGCAGCTGCTGAGCCGGCACCTGCGCGACAACGATTTTGCCGCCTTCGCGCGTGACGCCGTGCCTCCCGCGCTGCACACCCGCCTGGAACGGGCCTGGCGCGACGGCCGCAGCCGTTGGCCGCTGGACGAGCTGCCCTTCAATGACCGCATCCCGTCGGTGCTCGCCGCGCTCGCCGCGCCGGACGCGGACACCGCGCTGCGCAAGGACTTCGACCGCCAGTTCTCGGGTGCGGGCGGTGAAATCCGCGCCGCCGCGACCACGCTCGGGGTGTTCGGCGTTCAGTACGTGGATCACCAGGGTGATTTCAGCCCCGCCGAACGCGCCCACTACGCGCAGCTGGTGACCGCCGCGGCACGCTGGGCACAACGCGCGCCGCTGGCCGACCGCGCACGCGCGCACGCGGCCATCGCGCGCCTGGCGGCCGCGGCCCGTGCGGCGGAACTGGGCAACGCCGACAAGGAGGCCTGGTCGGCGCTCGGCATGGACGCCACGCTGCGTCGCATCGGCCGCTTCAGTGGCGAGGCGAAGGCGGTGCTCGCCGGCTACGGGCTGGGCCTTGACGACAGCCTGGACGGGCTGGAGGCGAGCCTGCACATGCAGGCCGGCGATTACGCCGAGGTCCGCCTGCGTTACCTGCTCGCCGGCGACCCGATCGATGCGCTGATCCCGGTCGAACGCCTGGGTGGCCAGTGGTACGTCAGCGACTTCCTGCGCCACGCCCAGGCCGCCGCGGGCGTCCCGGCCCGCCCCGCCAGCCCGCAGCGGACCGCGCCGCTGCCCGACGGCCCGGCCGCCGCACCCTGAACGCGGGCGACCGGGCGATCGGCGCGCTTGGGCATAATGCCGAAGATGCCTGACCAACCTTCCCTGTTCGACAGCAGCCCGGAGCCCGCAAGGCCCGACAGCACGGATGTCCCCGGCGCTGCGGCGCAGGAGGATCCCGTGCCCGCTGCCGCCGCGCCGGACACACGCCACGGAAGCGACGCGCGCGACACGGTGCAGCCCGGCGATGCGGACGTGCTGCGCGCCCCCGCCCGCCCGCGCGCCGCGCCGCGTGCGCAGCGTTCGCTCCGGGCGCGGCTGCTTGGCGGCGTGCTCGCGCCATGGATCGGGCTCAAGATCGAGCCGGCGTCCCCGGGCGCCGGCATCGACACACGCCTGGTCTGCTATGTCCTCGAGGATTACGGCCTGTCCAACGCCCTGATCCTGGACCGCGCCTGCCGCGAGGCCGGCCTGCCATCGCCACTGCGGCCGCTGCCGGGCGATCCGCTGGGCCGCAAGCGTGCCTACGTGGCGCTGTCGCGACGCAATGCCGGCAATGCCCTGGCGCTGGCGACGCAGATCGCCACCCAGCAGCCGAAGCCGCCGAAGAAGAACCATTCCGACTCGCTCGCCCGCCTGCTCGCGGCGCACCGCCTGGATCCCTCCCTCGACGTGCAGCTGGTGCCGGTGTCGATCTTCGTCGGGCGCTCGCCGGACAAGAACAGCGGCTGGTTCTCGGTGCTGTTCTCGGAGAACTGGACCATCGTCGGCCGTTTCCGCAGGCTGCTGGCGATCCTGCTCAACGGCCGCGACACCCTGGTGCGGTTCTCGCCGGCGATCGACCTGCAGGGCGTGATCGCCGAAGGCCTCGATGCCGAACGCGAGGTGCGCAAGCTCTCGCGCGTGCTGCGCACGCACTTCAACCGCATCCGCGCGGCGGTGATCGGCCCGGACCTCTCCACGCGCCGCCTGCTGGTCGACAAGGTGCTGTCCGCGCAGCCGGTGCGCGACGCGATCGCCGACCAGGCGCGGCGCGAGGGCGCGCCCGGCGACAAGGCCCAGGCCGAGGCCTGGAAGAAGGCGCACGGCTACGCCTACGAGATCGCGGCCGACTACGCGCATCCGGTGGTGCGTTCCGCCAGCTTCCTGCTGTCCACGGTGTGGAACCGGATCTTCCGCGGCGTGCTGGTGCACCACCTCGACAACCTCAAGGCCGCGGCGCCGGGCCATGAAGTGGTCTACGTGCCCTGCCACCGCAGCCACATGGACTACCTGCTGCTCAGCTACCTGCTGTACACGCGCGGCATCGTGCCGCCGCACATCGCCGCGGGTATCAACCTCAACCTGCCGGTGATCGGCACCATCCTGCGCAAGGGTGGCGCGTTCTTCATCCGCCGCAGCTTCCGCGGCAACGCGCTGTACTCGGCGGTGTTCACGGAGTACGTGGCGCAACTGGTGGCCGGCGGCTACTCCATCGAGTACTTCATCGAGGGCGGGCGTTCGCGCACCGGGCGCCTGCTGCAACCCAAGGGCGGCATGGTGGCGATGACGGTGCGCGCGTTCCTGCGCCAGCCGACGCGGCCGGTGCTGTTCCAGCCGGTGTACATCGGCTACGAGAAGCTGATGGAGGGCAACAGCTACCTCGACGAGCTGTCCGGCAAGCCCAAGCAGGGCGAGTCCATCTGGGCCCTGCTGTGGGGCATCCCCAAGGTGCTGCGGCAGAACTACGGCCAAGTGGTGGTGAACTTCGGCCAGCCGATCGCGCTCGCCGACATGCTGGCCGAACACGCCGCCGCCTGGGACGGCAAGCCCCTGCCCGACGAGGAAAAACCCGCCTGGCTGTCGACCACGGTCGATGCCACCGCGCAGCGCATCCAGGAACGCGTCAACGCCGCCGCCGACGTCAACCCGATCAACCTGCTGGCGCTGGCCCTGCTGTCCACGCCCAAGCACGCGATGGGCGAGGCCGACCTGGTCGCGCAGATCGTGTTGTCGAAGAAGCTGCTGGCCGAGGTGCCCTACAGCCCGCTGGTCACCGTGACCCCGCACGCGCCGGAGCAGATCATCGCCCACGGCGAGGAGATCGGTGTGCTGCACCGCGTGGCGCATCCGCTTGGCGACGTGCTGCGCGTGAACGGCGATACCGCGGTGCTGCTGTCGTACTTCCGCAACAACGTGGTGCATCTGTTCACTGCTTCGGCGTGGATCGCGTGCTGCTTCCTGCACAACCGGCGCATGGCGCGCGACAGCCTGCTGCGCATCGGCCGCGCGATGTACCCGTTCCTGCAGGGCGAACTGTTCCTGCCCTGGGACGAGGACGGCTTTGCCGCGCGCATCGACCAGACCATCGCGCTGTTCATCCGCGAGGGCCTGCTGGAGCGCGTCGGTGACGACGACGGCGGCATCCTCGCCCGCCACCCGGGGCAGTCCGACGAGGTCTTCCGCCTGCGCGCGCTCGGCCATCCGCTGCAGCAGGCGTTCGAGCGCTACTACATCGCGATTTCGGTGCTGGCCAAGAACGGCTCCGGCGCGCTCGGCACCGGCGAACTGGAAACCCTGTGCCAGCTGGCGGCGCAGCGCCTGAGCCTGCTGTACGCGCCGGCGGCACCGGAGTTCTTCGACAAGACGCTGTTCCGCGGCTTCATCCAGAAGCTGCGCGAGCTCGGCCTGGTGAAGCTGGACCACAACAGCAAGCTCGCCTTCGACCAGCGCCTGGACACCTGGGCCAAGGACGCCAAGGTCATCCTCGGCCGCGAGCTGCGCCACACCATCGAGAAGATCAGCCCCGAGGCGGTCAAACCCGTGCCGCAGCCGGGCCCGGCTGCGCCGGAGCCCGCCGCCGCGACGGACGACCTGCCCGCGCGCTGACCGGCGCGCACTATCGGCGGCGCGGGGGCGCCGGCACCTCGACGCCGATGTCTGGCGCTACTGGCGCAGCAGCGCTGCCCTGACGCTGCGCTGGTGACGGCCCGCCGCGGCTCAGGCGGGTTGGTCGGGAATCAGCGCCGACTCCATCCGCTCGATGCAGTCCTTGATCTGCAGCTTGCGCTTCTTCAGGCGCTTGAGGACCAGTTCATCGGTCTGGATGTCGATGTGCAGGCGCTCGATGGCCAGGTCGAGGTCACGGTGTTCGACGCGCAGCGCGACGAGGCGTTGCGTGAGGCGGGCCAGTTCGGTGGTGTCCGGCGGATGCATCTGCGCTCGAGATTACACGGCGGGCGGCGCCGGCGCGACGGCCGCGGCCCGACGGTGGGCAGCCGGTAGAATGGCCTGCTGATGAGTACCGTCCTGTCCCTCGCCGCCCCGACCCCGCGCAAGCCGCGCGCCGACGCACCGGCAGCGCAGCTGGCCAGTCGCCTGCGCCACCAGGTCGGCCGCGCGATCGCCGATTTCGGCATGATCGGGGACGGCGACAGGGTGATGGTGTGCCTGTCCGGCGGCAAGGACAGCTACACCCTGCTGGACATCCTGCTGCAGCTGCAGAAGAAGGCGCCGGTGTCGTTCTCGCTCACCGCGGTCAACCTCGACCAGAAGCAGCCCGGGTTTCCGGCGCATGTGCTCCCCGCTTACCTGCGCGCGCGCGGCGTGGACTTCCACGTCATCGAGCAGGACACCTACTCGGTGGTCGCGCGCGTGGTGCCGGAAGGCAGGACCATGTGCGCACTGTGCTCGCGCCTGCGCCGCGGCGCGCTGTACGCGCACGCGGCCGAGCATGGATTCACGCGCATCGCGCTGGGCCACCACCGCGACGACATGGTGGCGACGTTCTTCCTCAACATGTTCTTCCACGCGAAGCTCGCCGGCATGCCGCCCAAGCTCCTGAGCGACGACGGCCGCCACGTGGTGATCCGCCCGCTGGCCTACGTGGCCGAGGCCGACATCGCCGCGTATGCGGACGCCATGCGCTTCCCGATCATTCCCTGCAACCTGTGCGGCTCGCAGGAGAACCTGCAGCGCGTGCAGGTGCAGCGGATGATGGCGGACTGGGAGCGCGCGTCGCCCGGCCGCATCGACCAGATCGCGCGCGCCCTGGGCGACGTCCGCCCCGCGCAACTGGGCGACCCGGCGCTGTTCGACTTCGCCGCCCTCGGCCGCGGCGATTCCGGGCCCGCACCCCGTACCGAGCACTGACCCCACGCACGATGGCCGGCTTCCCGCACATGCGGGAACGACGCGCCATTGCCCCCGACACACCGATCCTGGATTGCCCCCGCATGTTCTTTCGCAACCTCACGCTGTTCCGCTTCCCCACCTCGCTCGATCTTGCCGCACTCGATGACGCGCTCGCCGCGCAGCCGCTGAAGCCGGTCGGCCCGCTGGAACTCTCCTCGCGCGGCTTCGTCGCGCCGCTCGGCCGCGACACCGAAGCGCTCGCGCACCGCGTGCCCGACGCCATCTGGGTCGCCGTGGGCGGCGAGGACCGCCTGCTGCCGTCGGCGGTGGTCAACGACATGCTCGCGCGCAAGCTCGACGAGCTGGAAGAACGCGAAGGCCGCCGTCCGGGCGGCCGCGCGCGCAAGCGCCTGAAGGACGACCTGGTGCACGAACTGCTGCCGCGCGCGTTCGTGCGCCCGACCCGCACCGACGCGATGATCGACCTGCGCAACGGCCTGTGCATCGTCGACTCTTCGTCGCGCAAGAGCGCCGAGGCGGTGGTGTCGCAGCTTCGCGAGGCGCTGGGCAGCTTCCCGGCGCTGCCGCTGAACGCGGAAGTCGCGCCGCGCAGCGTGCTCACCGGCTGGATCGCCGGCGAGGCGCTTCCCGACGGCCTGGCGCTTGGCGAGGAATGCGAGATGAAGGACGCCAACGACAAGGGCGCGGTGGTGAAGTGCCAGCGCCAGGACCTCGGCAGCGACGAGATCACCCACCACCTGGAGGCCGGCAAGCAGGTCACGCGCCTGGCGCTCACCCTCGACGACCACGTGTCGTTCGTGCTCGGCGAAGACCTGGTGGTGCGCAAGCTGAAGTTCCTCGACGGCGTGGTCGACCAGCTCGACAGCGGCGACCGCGCCGACCAGCGCGCCGAACTCGACGCGCAGTTCGCGTTGATGTCGGCGGAGGTGCGCCGCCTGTTCGAAGTGCTGGAGCCCGCGCTCAAGTTGTCGCGCGTCGACGCCTGAACGCGTGCATCGCAACGGCGCGCGCGCATCCGGCGCGCGTGCGCGTTGCGTGCGCGCACCGGTAGAATGCGCGCATGTCGTCCCTGCTCCGCCTGCTGCTTCCGAAGTCCATTGCACCGGGCACCCGCAACGTCCAGCGCGACACCGTCGCGCTCGCCATGGACGATGGCAGCTCCATTGATGTGCTGCGCGTGCGCGATCCGCGCGCGCGCCGCGTACGCCTGTCGGTCGATGAACGCGGAGCGCGCCTGACGCTCCCGCCGCGCGCCAGCCTGGACGCGGGCGAGCGCTTCCTGCGCGAACACAGCGACTGGCTGCAGGCGCAACTGCGCGCGCACGCCATCGACCACATCACGCCGCTGCAGCGCGGCGTCACCGACACGCTTCCGTTGCGGGGCGAACTGCTGCCCCTGCGCTGGGAGCGCGGACGCTTCGCCTGCGTGGTGCGCGATGCCGACGGCCTCGTGTTCCGCGATACCGCGCGTGGCGGCGGCACCGCGCTGCGCCGCGCACTGCGCGAGTTCTACGAGAGCGAAGCGCGCGCCGACGTCGGCCGCTGGCTGCCCGGCTACCTGCCCGGACTGCCGCGCGCGCCCGCGCGCCTGCGCCTGAAGCCGATGTCCTCGCAGTGGGGTTCGCTGGCGCCGGACGGCACGCTCGCGCTCGACCTGGCGCTGGTGCTCGGCCGTCCCTCCGCGTTCGAATACGTGCTGGTGCACGAGCTCTGCCACCTGCTGCGCGCCGATCATTCCCCGGCGTTCTGGCACGAGGTCGAGGCGCGCTGCCCGGGCTGGCGCGCCGAGCGCGACTACTTCCGCAGCGAGGGCCGCCAGCTCAAGGCGGCGCTGCGCGTGCTGCTGTCGGGCGACGGCGCCGCCACGCGTTGACGCGCCGCGCCGCGCTCAGCGGAGCAGGAAATCGCCGATCGCGTCGGCCACCGCCTGCGGGTCTTCCATGTGCAGGTGGTGGCTGCCGGCGATGATGGTCACGTCGCCATCGGGCAGGCGCGCTGCGCGCGCGCGGCGCAGCGCATCGGGCAGGTAGGCCTGCGCGGGGTCGGCGAACACCACCCGCGTCGGACAGGTGATGCCGGCCACCAGCTCGTCGACCTGCGCCTCGGTCATGCGCACCATGGTCGGCAGGGTCAGGCGCGGATCGCTGCTCCAGCTCCAGCCACCCTCCACCGCCACCACGCCGCGCTCCACCAGCAGCCGCGCCACCGGCTCGGTGAGGCCGTTGGCCTGCATGCGCGCGCGCACCGCCACTTCGAGGTCGGGGAACACCCGCAGGCGCTTGGCGGGCAGCGCGCGCGTCGCGCCCACCGCCTGGCGCAGCCGGGACACGGTGTTGTCCGGGGTTTCCGAGAGCGCACCCAGCGCCTCGATCGCCACCAGCCGCGTCACCCGCTCCGGGCACGCCGCCGCCACCAGGCTGGCGATACCGGCACCCATCGAATGGCCGAGCAGCGCGAAGCGCGCCCAGCCGAGCGCGTCGGCGATGTCGAGCACCGAATGCACGGCACCGGCGAACGAATAGTCGGCGCCCGCGCCGAGGTGGTCGCTGGCGCCATGCCCGGGCAGGTCGACCGCGCGCAGGTCCACGCCGGAAACGTGCGGTGCGAGCGGTATGAAGCTCGCGGCGTTGTCGAGCCAGCCATGCAGCGCCAGCACCGGCGGCGCACCGGGCGTTCCGGCGCGCAGGCCGCGCACCTTCCCCAACGGCACGTCGAGTTCGAAGGCTTCCATCAGCGCCAGGTTGCCAGTTCGCGCGCGGCGATCGCCGCGATCGCGTCCGCATGCGCCGGCGCGTCGTTGAGGCAGGGGATATAGGCGAGTGTCTCGCCGCCATGTTCGCGGAACAGCTCCGCGTTCTGGATCGCGATCTCCTCGAGCGTCTCCAGGCAGTCGGCCGAGAAACCGGGGCAGACCACGTCGACGCGGCGCGTGCCCGCCTGCGCCAGCGCGCGGACGGTTGCGTCGGTCGCCGGCTTCAGCCACGCGCCCGCGCCGAAGCGCGACTGGAACGCCGTCTTCCATTCGCCATCCTCGAGTCCGAGCGCGGCGACGATCGCCCGTGCACCGGCGTGGCACTGGCGTTCGTAGGGATCACCGGCATCCACCAGCCGCTGCGGAATGCCGTGGAACGAGAACAGCAGCAGTTCGCCGCGGCCGTTGGCCTGCCAGTGCGCACGGATCGATGCGGCCACCGCGCCCACCCAGCCGGGATCGACGGAATACTCGTCCACCACGCGCGCCTGCGCGGCCGGCATCACCCGCTCCACCACGTCGACCACCGAGGCGGTGGTGGTGGTGGAGTACTGCGGATACAGCGGCAGCACCAGCGCGCGTCCACCGGCATCACGCACGGCAGCGAGTGCGTCGGCCAGCACCGGCGCGCCGTAGCGCATGGCGTGCACCACGCGCACGCCGGGCATGCGCGCCTGCACCGCTTCTGCCAGCCGGCGCGTATGCACCGCCAACGGCGAGCCGCCGTCCATCCACACCTGTTCGTACTTGTGCGCGACCGCCTTCGAGCGCCGTGGCAACACCGCCAGGCGCAGGATCGGCTGCCACAGCCAGCGCGGCAGCGCGACCACGCGCGGGTCGGACAGGAATTCGCCGAGGTAGGTGCGGATCGCTTCGGGCGTCGGCGCGGCGGGCGTACCGAGATTGACCAGCAACAGCGTGTCGCTGGCGGCGGGATGGGATTCGGTCATGGGGGATGGCTTCGCGGGATGCGCGTGGCGTTCGGCAACAGGCTGCAGTTTACGGGTTCGCCGCCTCATCGCCGATTCATCGCCGCGCGCATAGCCTGACGGCCTGCGCGACGCGGTCGACATCGTGCGTCGCCCGCCGCATCCTCGTGCCATCCCTTTCCGGAGTCCGCCATGTCCGCCACGCGTAACCAGCTCCGCTTGCCCGCGCTTGCCGCCGCGCTCGCGCTCGCCCTCGTCGCCGCGCCCGCCGTTGCCGGGCCGGACCAGGATGCGCGCGCGCTGAACGCCGTGCGCGTGCTGACCGACATCCAGCAGATCCCGGAGTCGGGGATCCCGGACAAGCTGTTCGACGAGGCCCGCGCGATCGTGGTGGTGCCCGACACCATCAAGGCCGGCCTGGTGCTCGGCGGCCGCCGCGGCCGCGGGCTGATGTCGGTCAAGAATCCCGACGGCACCTGGTCCAACCCGAGCTTCGTGACCCTCACCGGCGGCAGCATCGGCTTCCAGGCCGGCGTGCAGTCGGCCGACGTGGTGCTGGTGTTCCGCAGCGACCGCGGCCTGGAATCGATCGTCAACGGCAAGTTCACCCTCGGCGCCGACGCCGCGGTGGCTGCCGGCCCGCTCGGCCGCAATGCCTCCACCGCCACCGACGGCGAACTCAAGGCCGAGATCTGGTCGTGGTCGCGCGCGCGCGGCCTGTTCGCCGGCGTGGCGCTCGACGGCGCGGTGCTGTCGATCGACGACTCCGCCAACGAGTCCGTCTACGGCCGCGACACCACGCCGCGGATGATCTTCGAGGGCCGTGCCAGGGGCCAGCCGTCGGCCGCGGTCGTGGATTTCCGCGACCGCCTGGAAGAAGCCACCGCGCTGGCGCGCAGCAACCGCGGCACGACCGCGGGCGCGCCCCGCACGGCCCCGGCCACCCTGCCGGCCGCTGCCGGCACCGCGGTGGTCGACACCCGGCCCATCGACGCGGGCAACACGCTGGCGGCGCCTTCCGCGTTCGAACCGGTCGAGGACAGCCCGGTGCTTGCCGAGCCGCTGCCCGAATCGCTGCCCGAGCCGCTCCCCGAACCGGGCTGGTGAGCGCGCACGCCCCGCCGGCACGCGTCGCGCGGGGCGTCTTGTTATCCTGAGCGCCCGACGCATTCCAGGTAGAGCAGCATGGGCAGTTTCAGCATCTGGCATTGGATCATCGTGCTGGTGGTCGTGCTGCTGATCTTCGGCACCAAGCGCCTGCGCGGCGCCGGCCGCGACCTGGGCGAAGCGGTGAAGGGCTTCAAGAAGGGCATGTCCGACGACGACGACAAGCCGGCCGGCCAGCTCGGCGACCAGTCGCGCCCGAGTGACCAGTCGCGCGAAAGCGACAAGGCCCCCGACCAGCACGACGACAGCGTCAAGCGCTGAGCCCCCGGGCCGGCGCTTCGCGAACGCACACATGTTCGACCTCGGCTTTGGCGAGTTGCTGCTGATCGCAGTGGTCGCCCTGGTGGTCCTCGGCCCCGAACGGCTGCCCAAGGCGGCGCGCTTCGCCGGGCTATGGGTGCGCCGTGCGCGTGCGCAGTGGTATTCGGTGAAGTCCGAACTCGAGCGCGAACTCGCCGCCGAGGAGCTGAAACGCAGCATCCACGAGACCCGCGAAGCCGCGGGCAGCCTGCGCGACCGCGTGCGCGCCGGCGGCGACGAGATGCAGCGCGATTTCGAACGCATGCGCGATGAAGTCAGCGACGCGATCGAGCCGTGGGCACACCCCGCAGCGCCCGCTGCGGCGGCCGACGCGGACCCGGAGCCGGCGGATGCGCACGGGCCCGCACGCGACGTCGCCCACGACGCGCCGGTGCGCGGAGACGACGCGTCGGATCCGGGCGCCAGCAACGGCGACGCGCCCCCTGCCGCGGGAGACGCGCATGTCCGCGGAGACCGATAGCGGCGAAAGCCAGCTGTTCGACCACCTGCTGGAGCTGCGTGCGCGCATCATCCGCGGACTGATGGGGCTGGGCGTGGCGCTGCTGGCCATGCTGCCGTTCGCCAACCGCCTGTATGCGTGGCTGGCGCAGCCGCTGATCGACAAGCTGCCCGAAGGCGCGCACCTGATCGCGGTCGAAGTCGCCTCGCCGTTCTTCGCTCCCCTCAAGCTCGCGTTCTTCGCCGCGCTGGTGGTGAGCATGCCGTGGCTGCTGTACCA
This sequence comes from Luteimonas sp. MC1825, assembly GCF_014764385.1. Lineage (NCBI taxonomy): Bacteria > Pseudomonadati > Pseudomonadota > Gammaproteobacteria > Lysobacterales > Lysobacteraceae > Luteimonas > Luteimonas sp. MC1825. Next base: position 2,848,386 of record NZ_CP061714.1, read on the forward strand.
GGCCTGGGCGTTCGTGGCGCCGGGTCTGTACCGCCGCGAGAAGCGCCTGGCGCTGCCGCTGCTCGCGACGTCCCTGCTGCTGTTCTATACCGGCTGCGCGTTCGCGTTCTTCGTGGTGCTGCCGTCGGTGTTCAGCTTCCTCACCGCGGTGACGCCCGAGGGCGTGGCGATGATGACCGACATCAACGCCTACCTCGATTTCGTGCTGGTGATCTTCCTGGCGTTCGGCATCAGCTTCGAGCTGCCGGTGGCGCTGGTGATCCTGGTGCTGCTGGGCTGGGTGACGCCGGCGCAGCTGCGCGAGTCGCGCGGCTACGCGATCGTCGGCATCTTCGTGCTGGCGGCGGTGATCACCCCGCCGGACGTGATCTCGCAGCTGATGCTGGCGATCCCGATGTGCCTGCTGTACGAGGCGGGGATCCTGGCGGCGCGCGCGGTGTCGCGACGCGCGCCCGCGGCGGGCGACGGCAGCGGCTGATGCGACCCGCCGGCTTCTGGCGGCGCGCCGCGGCGTGGAGCCTGGATGCCGCGCTGGTCGCGTTGCCGGTGCTGGGCGTTGTCTGGAACCCGCTGCGGCGTTCGATCGGCGCGCTCGGCGCCGCGACCGACACGCTGCTCGAAGCCACCGCCCTGCGCATGGCCGACGCGCTGCAGACCCTGGAGTCGCCGCTTGCGCTGGCCCAGGGCTGGTTGCGCGACCCGGAACTGCTGGCCGCGGCACACGGGGTGGAGTCGGCCCTGTCGGCGATGCTGCTGCCGCCGCTGGCGGCGTTCGTGGTCGCCTGGCTGGCGTGGTGCGTCGGCTTCGAGCGCACGCCCTGGCAGGCGACGCCCGGCAAGCGCGCGCTCGGCCTGCGCGTGGTGGATGCGGCGGGCCAGCCGCCGGGCATCATGTCCCTGCTGGTGCGCTTCCTCGCCGGCGGCCTGTCCTGGCTCACGCTCAACCTCGGCCATCTGCTGGCGGCGCTGCCGCCGCGCCATGCCGCGCTGCACGACCGCATCAGCCGGACGCGCGTGTGCCTGGCCGACGACGCACCGGCGCGCATGCCCGGTTGGGCAGGCGCATGGCTGTGGTTGCTCGCGGCCGCGACGCTCGCGGCAAATATCTGGCTGGTCTCGGCGGCGGGTGGCGTGCTGCGCGCCGCGCTGCAGCGCGCGCCGGGTTGAGCCGGCGGGTCAGGCGGCGACTTCGTGCCCGCCGCCGGCCGCCGTGTCCACGCCGCCACCGCAGATGTCGCGCCACATCGCATAGATCACGCCGAACATCACCACGTACAGCGCGACCATCGCCGCGAAATACAGCGGTGCCGCCAGCACCATGCCCAGCGCCGGATTGATGAACGAACCCAGCGCCATGAGCAGGGCCACGCCCAGCGCCAGCACGAACAGGGCGATCAGCCCGGCCAACAGCACCGCCACGGTCAGCACCAGCAGCGGCAACAGGTTCTTCAGCGCGCCCAGCAGGCCATCGGCCAGCGACTGGCCCACGCCCGCGCGGCCCAGCGCGGCCTGGCCCAGGGCGAGCGAGTACACGCCGTTGAAGAACACCCCAACGATGAACAGCAGCGCGAACAGCGTGCCGGTGCCGCTGGGCAGCGCCGGGATCACCGGTGCCTCGCCCGGCTCCGCCGACTCCAGCGCCTGCATCACCACCGCCATCTCGGCGAAGAAGTCGCCGCCGAACGCCAGCGCGATGGCACCGAACAGCAGCAGGCCGAGCACGAGCACCAGCAGCAGCACCCCGATCACCCGGCCCGCGCCCTGGCCCGCCTGGAAGATCTGGAAGATCGAGGTGGCGTGCACCGGCGCGCCGGACTCGTTGGCGTGCAGCAGGCGCAGGTAGCCGGCGAAGAGCGGGCCCATGACCAGCAGCGAATACAGCACCGAAAAGCCGAGCAGCCCCACGGTCGCCGTCGCGCTGACCGCTCCCATGCCACCCTGCACCACGATCTGCACCAGGGTGGGCACCAGCGCGACCAGCATCAGCAGCCCGGCGCCGCCGAACACCGCCTTCGGATTGCCACCCCCCTGGTTGATCGCCTGCTTCAGCCAGCCGAAACCCGCAATCGGGCCCATCGCGCGCGTGGTCATGCCTTTCCCCGTTCCCAGCGTATCCGTGGCGGTCGCCACGCAGGCGACATTCTACTGGACGGCCGCCTGCCCGACGGCCCCGCCGCGCCGCGCGTGGCGCACGAAGCGACGCAGCACGTCGCGCGCGCGCGGTGCCGCCCTGACCGCGTCGCGCACCGCCACCGGGTCGTGGCCCTCGCCGGCCAGCGCATCGCGGCGGGCATGGATGTAGCCGCGCATGTGGGTGCCGCTGAACTCGGGGTGGAACTGCACGCCCCAGGCCGCATCGCCCCAGCGGAACGCGTGGCAATCGTCGAGCGCGGACGCCGCCAGCACGGTGGCGCCGTCGGGCGGCGCCAGCACGCTCTGCAGGTGCGTGGCCTGGGCGAGGATGGTCGGCGGCAGGCCCGCGAACAGCGGGTCGTCCGCCGCCTGCGGGTGCAGGTCCACGGCCACGGTGCCCATCTCGCGGCCGCGCGGGTTGTCGCCGACCGCGCCGCCCAGCGCGTGCGCCAGCAGCTGGTGGCCATAGCAGATGCCGAACACCGGGGTACCGGCGCGCGCCGCGGTGCCCAGCCAGTCGGCGCTGCGCTCGCTCCAGTCCTCGCGGTCGCTGACCATCGCGCCGGACCCGGTGACCAGGATCCCGGCAAAGCCGCGGTGCGACGGCGGCGTGGCGCCGGCCTGCACGTCGACCACCGTCACTTCGCCGGGCGCGAGCCCCGCCGCGGTGCGGATCCAGTGCGGGAAGCGGCCGTGGCGGCGCATCGACGCGACCGGGCGGCCGGTCTCGAGGACCAGGAAGGGGGCGTGGCGGCGACTCATCGGCATTGATCCATGGACACGCCGCTACTCGCGCGGCGGCAGCACCGAGACGACCTCGGCAATCGTGGTGAGGCCCTGCGCGACCTTCTCGGCGCCGGCCATGCGCAGCGTGCGCAGGCCTTCCGCGGCACCCGCGCGGGCGAAGCCGGCGAGATCCATGTCGGCGCTGATCTTCGCGCGCAGGGCGGGTGACACCGGCATCAGTTCGTACAGGCCAACCCGGCCGTAGTAGCCGGTGTTGCGGCATTCCAGGCAGCCGACCGGGCCGAACGGCGTGCCCTCGGGGATGCGCGCACCCTCGCCGAGCAGCGCGCGCCAGTCGTCCGCAGGCACCTCCGCCGGCGCCTTGCAGTGCGGGCACAGCGTGCGCACCAGGCGCTGCGCCAGCACGCCGTTGAGCGTGGACGCGATCAGGTAATGCGGCAGGCCGAGGTCGAGCAGGCGCGTGACCGCCGAGGGCGCATCGTTGGTGTGCAGCGTGGACAGCACCAGGTGGCCGGTCAGCGAGGCCTGCACCGCCATCTGCGCGGTGTCGAGGTCGCGGATCTCGCCGATCATGATGATGTCCGGGTCCTGGCGCAGCAGCGTGCGCACGCCCTGCGCGAAGCCCAGGTCGATGGCGTTGTGCACCTGCATCTGGTTGAGCTCGGGCGCGATCATCTCGATCGGGTCCTCGACGGTGCACACGTTGAGGTCCGGCGTGGCGAGGCGCTTGAGCGTCGAGTACAGCGTGGTGGTCTTGCCCGAGCCGGTCGGGCCGGTGACCAGCACGATGCCGTGCGGACGGGTGGTGAGGTCGTTCCAGGCCGCGGCCTCGCCGGCGTCGAAACCCAGCGCCTCGAGCGGCTTGAACGCGGTATCGGGGTCGAAGATGCGCAGCACGCACTTCTCGCCGAACGCGGTGGGCATGGTGGAGAGGCGCATCTCGACCTCGCGCCCGCCCGGCGAGCGCGTCTTGATGCGCCCGTCCTGCGGGCGCCGGCGCTCGGCCAGGTCCATGCGCCCGAGCACCTTGACCCGGCTCACCACGCCCACCATCACCGGCGGCGGCAGTTCGAACACCTTGTGCAGCATGCCGTCGATGCGGAACCGCACCTGGCTGGCCTCGCGCCGCGGCTCGAGGTGGATGTCGCTGGCGCGCTGCTCGTAGGCGTACTGCAGCAGCCAGTCGACGATGTGCACCACGTGCTGGTCGTCGGCGTTGACGTCGCCCGCGCGGCCCAACTCGACCAGCTGCTCGAAGCTCGGCAGCCCGGCGTCGCCACCCTCGCGGTTGTCGCGCGCGCCGCGCACCGAGCGCGTGACGCCGTGGAACTCCATCGCATAGCGGCCGATGTCGAGCGGGTTGGCGACCACCAGCGAGACTTCGCGGCGCAGCAGGCGTTGCAGGTCCGGCAACCAGGCGGTATCCAGCGGCTCGCTGGTCGCGAGCACCGCGTGTGTCGGGGTGACTTCGACGGCAAGGATGCGGTGGCGCCGCGCGTAGGCCTGCGATACCAGCGCCGTGGTCACCGCCACGTCGACGCGGGTCGGATCGATGCGCAGGTAGGGCAGCCCACACACACCGGCCAGCCACTGCGACAGCCGTTCGAGGCTGAGGTCGGTCCCCACCGGCACGCGCGCGGGCAGCTTGAGGTTGGCGAGCAGCACCAGCGGATGGATGCCGTCCAGCGCGCGCGCCTGGCGCGACGCGGTGCGCGCGCGCTCGGCATCGTTCTCCGCAAGCAGGCCGTCGGCGACCAGCGCGGCAAGCACCGGCTCCAGTGCCAGGCGCCCCTGCGGCAGGCGTGCGGGCGAGGGCGTGGCGGCGTGTTCGCGAAAGGGAGAAGGCGGCTGCAACATCGCTCCGGCATCCGCATGGGGGCGTGCGGGGGCGCCGCTATACTAGCGCGCCCCGCCACGCGGCCTTTCCACGGGCACCGAACGCGCATGACCGCACCGACCTTCCAGCAGCTGATCCAGCGGCTCAACGAATTCTGGGCCGCGCAGGGCTGCGTGCTGATCCAGCCGCTCGACCTGGAGGTGGGTGCCGGCACCTTCCATCCCGCGACCTTCCTGCGCTCGCTGGGCCCGGAGCCGTGGAATGCCGCCTACGTGCAGCCCTGCCGCCGCCCCACCGACGGCCGCTATGGCGAGAATCCCAACCGCCTGCAGCGCTACTACCAGTACCAGGTGGCGATGAAGCCCAGCCCCGACAACATCGTCGAGCTGTACTTCGACTCGCTGAAGAGCCTGGGCGTGGACCCGCTGGTGCACGACCTGCGCCTGGTCGAGGACAACTGGGAGTCGCCGACGCTGGGTGCCTGGGGCCTCGGTTGGGAAGTCTGGCTCAACGGCATGGAAGTCACCCAGTTCACCTGGTTCCAGCAGGCGGGTGGCATGGAGTGCCGGCCGGTGCTCGGCGAGATCACCTACGGCCTCGAGCGCCTGTGCATGTACCTGCAGAACGTCGACAACGTGTTCGACATCGTGTGGACGCACGGCCCCGACGGCACGCCGGTGACCTACCGCGATGTGTACCACCAGAACGAAGTCGAGCAGAGCACCTACAACTTCGAACACGCCGACGTCGCCGAGCTGTTCCACCGCTTCGACGCCTGCGAGGCCGAGGCACTGAAGCTGGTCGCGCTGGACCTGCCGCTGCCGGCCTACGAGCAGGCGATGAAAGCCAGCCACAGCTTCAACATGCTCGACGCGCGCCGCGCGATCGGCGTCACCGAGCGCCAGCGCTACATCCTGCGCGTGCGCCGGCTGTCGCAGGCGGTGGCCGAGAGCTACCACGCACAGCGCGAGAAGCTGGGCTTCCCGGACCTCAAGCAGGCCCCGGCTTCGGCCGCCTGACGCACCAAGGCACAGCAATGACCGATACCGCACCGCTGCTCATCGAACTCGGCACCGACGAACTCCCGGTCGCCGCACTGCCCGGCCTCGCGCAGGCGTTCCTCGCCGGCGTGCAGGATGCGCTCACGCGCCGCGGCATCGCGTTCACGGCCGGCGCGCGCCCGCTGTACTCGCCGCGGCGCATCGCCGCACTGCTCGACGGCGTGGCCGTGCTGCAGCCGGAACAGGCCAGCGAGGTGCCGGGACCGTACCTCAACATCGCGCTCGACGCCGACGGCCAGCCGACGCGCGCGTTGCAGGGCTTCGCGCAGAAGGCCGGCGTCGACTGGACCGCGCTCGAGCGCACCAGCGACCAGAAGGGCGAGCGTTTCGTGCACCGCGCGGTCACGCCCGGCGCGGCCACCCGCGACCTGCTGCCCGCGGTGCTCGCCGACGCCCTCGCCGCGATGCCGATCCCCAAGCCGATGCGCTGGGGCGCGCATGGCCACGCGTTCGCGCGCCCGGTGCACTGGCTGGTGGTGCTGCTCGGCGACGCGGTGGTGCCCGCCCAGGCCTTCGGCATCGATGCCGACCGCATGAGCCGCGGCCACCGTTTCATGCATGACCGGCCGGTGTGGATCGGCCAGCCGGGCGACTACGTCGACGCCATGCGCGCGGCCAAAGTGCTGGTGGACCCGGTGGAGCGCCGCGCGCGCATCGTTGCCGAGGTCGAGGCCGCGGCCACGGCGGCCGGCGGCCGCGCGCGCATCGAGCCCGGCAACCTCGCCGAGGTGGAATGCCTGGTGGAGTGGCCCAAGGCGGTCGCGTGCTCGTTCGACGCCGGGTTCCTGGCGGTGCCGCATGAGGCGCTGATCGCGACCATGGAAGCCAACCAGAAGTTCTTTCCGGTGCTCGACGCCGATGGCCGGCTCGGCGAGCACTTCATCGGCATCGCCAACATCGAATCGAAGGACGAGGCCGAGATCCGCAAGGGATACGAGCGCGTGATCCGCCCGCGCTTCGCCGACGCGCGGTTCTTCTTCGTCGAGGACATGAAGCAGGGCCTGGCGTCGATGAATGCCGGCCTCGCGGGCGTGACCTTCCAGGCGCGGCTGGGCAGCGTGGCCGACAAGGCCGCGCGCGTGGCGGCGCTGGCGCGCGACATCGCGCGCCCGGTGGGCGTGGATCCGGATCTGGCGGCACGCGCGGCGCTGCTGTCCAAGGCCGACCTGCAGTCGCGCATGGTCAACGAGTTCCCCGAGCTGCAGGGCATCGCCGGCCGCTACTACGCGATGCAGGACGCCTCGCTCGACGACCTCGCGCACGACGATCGCCTCGCGCTCGCGCATGCCATCGACGAGGCCTGGCAGCCGCGCCATGCCGGTGACGCCATCGCGCCGTCCGCGGCCGGCCGGGTGCTGGCCATCGCCGAGCGCCTCGACACCCTGGCTGGCGGCTTTGCCGCGGGCCTGAAGCCGACCGGCAACAAGGATCCCTTCGCCCTGCGCCGCGCCGCGCTGGGCCTGGCGCGTACCGTCATCGAAAGCGGGCTGGAGCTCGACCTGCCGGCGCTGGCCGCGCTCGCGGCGCGCCACGTGGTCGACGGCATGGCGGCGGTCGATGCCGCGCAGCTCGCCGCCAAAGCCGACGCCGGTGGCGACGCGGCCAAGGCCGGCAAACCCGCCGCGCCACCACCGGCGCCGGACGCGCTGGCCACGGAGCTCTACGACTTCATCCTCGAGCGCCTGCGCGGCTACTACGCCGACCGCGGCGTGCCGCCGCAGCACTTCGCCGCGGTGGCCGAGCTGCGCCCGGCATCGCTGCGTGACTTCGACCGCCGCATCGCCGCCATCGGCACGTTCGCGGCACTGCCCGAGGCCGAGGCGCTGGCCGCGGCCAACAAGCGCATCGGCAACATCCTGAAGAAGGCCGAGGGCACCCGCCCCGACCAGGTCGATGCGTCGCTGCTCGCCGAGCCCGCCGAGCGCGCGCTGGCCGAAGCGGTCGCCGAAGCCGAGGCCGACACCGCGCCAGCACTGGCCACCGGCGACTACGTCGCGGCACTGGAGCGCCTGGCGCGCCTGCGCCCCCAGGTGGACGCGTTCTTCGACGAGGTGATGGTGAACGTCGACGACACCGCGCTGCGCGACAACCGCCTCGCCCTGCTTGGCCGCCTGTCGGCGCGCCTGGGCGCGGTGGCCGCGATCGAGCATCTGTCGAGCTGACGCCCGGCGCCGTTAATCGTGGCTTGACGCCGGACCGGTATCCTCGCGCGATGCATCCAGCCTCCCGCGCCGCCATCGCCGTCTTCCTGTTGTCGATCGGCGGCCTTGCGCATGCGGTGAAGGTGTCGTCGGTGGAGATCCGCGGCCTGGACGAGGAGCTCGAGGACAACGTGCGCACGGCGCTGTCGCTGGGCGGCGCGATCGGCAGCGACGTCACGGCGCGGCGCCTCGGCTACATGCTGCGCGCCGCGGGCGACGAGACGCGCGAGGCGCTGGAGCCATTCGGTTACTACTCGCCGCGGATCGTGGTGGAACGCGAGCGCGACGGCGCCCGCCGGGTGGTGCTGGATACCGCCGCCCCGCCCGAAGACGAGGCCGAGAGCGTGGCCACGGTGGCGCGCGAGGTGCGCGCCGGCGATGGGGCCGGCGCGGACAGCCGCGGCCCGGTCGCGGTGGTGATCACCGTGGAACCGGGCGAGCCGGTGCGCGTGCGCCGCGCCGACATCGCCATCCTTGGCGAGGGCCACGACGACCGCTACCTGGAAGAGGAGCTCGACGCCTTCCTGCCGCGGGAGGGCTCGATCTTCCACCACCCGACCTACGAATCCAGCAAGACGCGCATCAGCCGCCGCCTCGCCGAGCGCGGCTACTTCGACGCCGACTTCTCCGCGCGCCGCGTGGAGGTCACCCGCGCCGATCACGCCGCCGACATCGAACTGGTGTGGACCAGCGGCGCGCGCTACGACATGGGCGCGACGCGTTTCCTGCAGCAGCCCAGGGCGGTGGTGCGCAACGACCTGCTCGAGCGCCTGATGTACTGGAACGAGGGCGACTACTACCACCAGGGCCGCCTCGACCGGCTGCGCACCTCGCTGGCGCGGCTGGACTACTTCAGCCGCATCGACATCCAGCCGCGCATCGAGGAAGCGGTGGATGGCGCGGTGCCGGTGGACGTGGTGCTCACGCCCGCCAAGCGCGACGTGTACACGGCCGGCCTGTCCTACGGCACCGACAGCGGCCCGGGCGTGCGCCTCGGCCTGGAGCGCCGCTACGTCAACGACCGCGGCCACAAGGCGCTGGCGCAGCTCGACTACGCGCGCAAGCGCAAGACGCTGACCCTGCAGTACCGCATCCCGGCCTTCCTTTGGCTTGACGGCTGGTACACCGCCAGCCTGCAGGCCGCCGACGAGCAGACCGACTACATCGACACCCGTCGCGTCGAGTTCGTGGCCAGCCGCAGCGGCCAGTACAACCGCAACCTCAACCTGGTCGCCGCGGTGCACGCACTGCGCGAGCGCTGGGCGTACGAATACGAGGACGACAACGATCCCGGCACGCCGGCGCTGTACCGCTACGCCACCTTTACCTATCCCTCGCTGCGCGCCAGCTACGTCGACCTCGACGACCCGCTGTTCCCGCGCAGCGGCTACAGCGGCCACCTGCTGCTGCGCGGCGGCGCCGAGGGCCTCGGCTCGGAGGCGAGCTTCGCCCAGGTGCACGCGCGCGGGCACTGGTACCTGGGGTTCGGCGACCTCGACCGCCTGATCCTGCGCGGCGAGTTCGGCCAGACGTCGACCAGCGCGCTGGTCGACATGCCGCCGAGCCTGCGCTTCTACGCCGGCGGCGACGGCAGCGTCCGTGGCTACGAATGGCGCGAGGTCGGCCCGCGCGTGGTCGATGCCGATGACGACAGCTTCGCGCTCGGCGCGCGCCACGTGTTCACCGCGAGCGCGGAATACGAGCACTATTTCCGCGGCAGCTGGGGCGTGGCCGCGTTCGTCGACGCCGGCAGCGCCTACGACAGCTCACCCGACATCCGCACCGGCGTCGGCATCGGCCTGCGCTGGCGCTCGCCGGTCGGGCCGCTCCGCCTGGACATCGCACGCGGCCTCGACGATCCGGACTCACCCTTCACCCTGCACCTCAACATCGGCGCGGACCTGTAGCCATGGCGCAGGCACCCGACGTGACCGGCGAGGACCGCGAGGCGCGCATCGCCGGACTGCGCGCGCGCCGCCGCGCGCGGATGCGCGTGCTGGCACGGCGCAGTGCAATCGGCACCGCGGCGCTGGTGGTGCTGCTGCTGGTGGCGGGGTACTGGCTGCTGTCCACGTTCGGCGGCCGTGATTTCCTGCTCGCCCAGGTGGTGGCGCGATTGCCGGCCGGCACCACGCTCGCCTGGCGCGCGGCCGAGGGCCCGGCATCCGGCCCGCTGACCATGCATGACGTGGTGTTCGAGCAGCTGGTCTGCCCGGACATGGACGGCGAACAGGTGCCCTACGGCGGCTGCGCTGCGCCACGCGCGCTGCGCTTCAGCGCGCGCCGGGTCACCCTGGACCCCGACATCCGCCCGCTGCTCGGGCGCCTGCTGCGCCTCGACCGGCTGGAAGTCGAGGACGCGGTGCTGGAACTGCCGCCGGCTGTCGACGAGCCGTTTTCGTTGCCGCAGTGGCCCGAGGTGTTGCCGCAGGTCAATCCGCCGATCGGACTGCAGGCGGACGCGATCGCGGTCGACGGCTTCCGCGTGCTGCGCGGCGGCGAGGCGCTGGTCGACGTCGCCACGCTGCGCGGCAGCCTGGATGCACGGCGCGGCGCGCTCAAGCTGGGCGACGTGGTGGTGGAGAGCGACCGCGGCCGCTTCGCCGCCAGCGGCGAGTACGCGCCGGGCGACGACTACCGCATGGATCTGACCGCGTCCGCGCTGCTGCCGGCACCCGCCGGCCGCACCCGGCCGCGCTTCGGGCTGGTGGCACGCGGCGACGTGGCGGCGCTCGACATCGCGCTGACCGGACACGCCCCGGCACCGCTGCGCGCGCGCCTCACCCTGCGCGGCGCCGGTGCGCCGCGCTGGTCGCTGGCCGCGGCCAGCGAGCAGCTCGACCTGGCGCTGCTCACCGGCACCGGCAGCAGCGCCACGCCGCTGTCGTTCGACCTGCGCGCCGACGGTACCGGCGGCTCGGCCACGCTGCAGGGGCGGCTGGCGCAGGGCACGCTGCGCGCCGTGCTGCAGCCGTCGCAGTTGCGCCTCGAGGAGCAGGTGCTGGCGTTCGAGCCGCTGGTGCTGGACGTGTTCGACGGCCGCGTCACCGTTACCGGCCGCGGCGACTTCAAGGACCCGCGGGCGGCGACGTTCCGCTACGCGGTGATCGCGCGCGGCCTGTCGTGGGCGCCGACACCCGAAGCCGGCGCCAGCGCCGACCCCGCGGCCACCGTGCGCGGCGATGCCGACTTCGGCATCGCCGGGCGCAGCGATGCCTGGGCGCTGACAGGTACCGCGGCGCTGCAACGCGGCACGCAGTCCGCCGGGCTGGAGCTCAAGGGCCGCGGCGATCACGCCCACCTGCAGCTGCAGACGCTGCGCGCGAGCATGCCCGGCGGACGCCTCGACGGCACTGGCGACCTGACATGGGCACCGGCACTGGGCTGGACGCTGGACGCCACCCTCGCCGGCTTCGACCCCGGCTACTTCATGCCGGCCTTCGACGGCGCCATCGACGGGCGCATCGCCAGCACCGGCACCACCCGCGGCGATGGTGGCCTTGACATCACCGTCGACGCCCGCGACCTCGGCGGCCAGCTGCGCGGCCGTCGCCTGGCCGGCAACGCGCGCTTCGCGATGCAGGGCGCGGCGAGCGCCGCCGCCGAGGCACGCTATGAAGGCGAGGCCGCGCTGACCGTCGGCGCCAGCCGCATCGACGCCAGCGGCCGCCTCACCGACACCATCACCGTCGACGGCGCGCTCAGCCCGCTGCGGCTCGACGACCTGCTGCCCGGTGCGTCCGGCGAGCTGCGCGGCACGTTCGCCGTCAATGGCGCGCGCACCGCGCCGGACATCCGCGCCGACCTGACCGGTACCGGCCTGCGCCACGGCGACTACCGCGCCGACCGCCTGCGCCTGCAGGGCCAGCTGCCCTGGCGCGGCGGTGGTGGCGAACTCGCCATCGATGCCGGCGGGCTGCAGGCCGGCATCGCGTTCGACACCCTCGCGGTGCGCGCGCGCGGCGCGGTCGAAGACCTCGAGCTCGACGCCGAAGCACAGGGCGAGATCGGTCGCATCACGCTGGCCGGCAGCGCGCAGCGCGCGGGCAGCGGCCAGTGGCGCGGCGCGCTGGCATCGCTGGATGCCGCGCCGGCACGTGGTGCCAGCTGGCGCCTGCAGGCGCCGGCGACGTTCGCGCAGGCCGGCAGTGGCTGGACGCTGTCGCGCACCTGCCTGGCCTCCACGGCCGGCGGCAACCTGTGCGCCAGCGCCGACTGGCCACGCCAGGGGCTGGCGGTCAGCGGCGAAGGCCTGCCGCTGGCGCTGGCGCTGCCGTACCTGCCGGAGCAGGACAACGGCCGCCCCTGGGCGCTGGACGGCAACGTCGACCTCGACGGCCGCCTGCGTCCGGCAGGCCGCGCCTGGCAGGGCCATGTCGACCTCACCTCGGCCAGCGGCGCGCTGCGCACGCGGCCGGGCGCGCGGCGCAGCGTGCTGTCGTACGAGCGCCTGGCGCTGGCGGCGACGTTCGACGCCAACCGCATCGACGCCACGCTCGGCAGCGCGTTCAACGGCGACGGTCGCATCGACGCGCGCCTGCGCACCGGCTGGGACGCCTATGCGCCGCTCGACGGCGAGATCGCGCTGGCCACCAGCGAGCTCACCTGGATGGAACTGTTCTCGCCCGACATCGTCTCGCCCACCGGCAGGCTGACCGCCGACATCCGCCTCGGCGGCACGCGTGCGCAGCCCGCGCTCGGCGGCCAGGCGGCGCTGAGCGGCTTCAACGCGGAGCTGCCGGCGCTCGCCATCGCGATCGTCGACGGCAGCGCGCGGCTGGATGCCCTGCCCGACGGCTCGGCGCGCATCACCGGCACGCTCGGCACCGGTGGCAGCGGGCGCCTGGCGATCGACGGCAGCCTCGGCTGGCGGAACGCGGACGCACCGCTGCTGCTGCGCGTGCGCGGCAACGACGTGCTGGTCTCCGACACACGCGACCTGCGCGCCGTCGCCAGCCCCGACATCGAAGTGCGCTACGCCGCGCGCCAGCCGCTGCGCGTCACCGGCACGGTGACCGTACCCAGCGCGCACATGGACCTGGAGCGCCTGAGCGACGGCGTCTCCACGTCGCCCGACGTGGTCATCCTCGACCCGGTGGACCCCGGGAAGGGCCCGGCGATGGCGATGGAACTCGACCTGTCGCTGGTGATGGGCGACGACGTGACGCTCAACGGCTTCGGCCTCGAAGGCACCCTCGACGGGCGCCTGCGCGTGCGCTCGCGCGCCGGCCGCGAAATGACCGGCGACGGCATGCTCGAGGTCGGTGGCCGCTACGAGGCCTACGGCCAGGAACTCGACATCACCCGCGGGCGACTGGAGTGGTCGAACACGCCGGTGGCCGACCCGGTGCTCGACATCCGCGCCGAGCGCCGCGTGGGCGAGGTGACCGCCGGCATCGACGTCGACGGCCGCGCCTCGGCGCCGCGCGCGCGGGTCTGGACCGATCCCGCCAGCGATGAAGCCGAAGCGCTCGCCTACCTTGCGCTGGGCCGGCCGCTGTCGAGCCTCAGCGGCAGCCAGGCGCGCGACCTCGACGCCGCCTCCGCCGCCCTCAACGCCGGCGGCAGCCTGCTGGCCTCGCAGCTGGGCAAGCAGATCGGCCTGGACGACGCCGGGGTGATGCAGTCGCGCGCGCTCGGCGGCAGCGTGCTGGGCGTGGGCAAGCAGCTGTCGCCGCGGCTGTACGTCGGCTTTGGCGTGTCACTGCTCGGCACCGGCCAGGTGCTGACGCTGAAGTACCTGCTGCGCCGCGGCTTCGACATCGAGATCGAATCGAGCACGCTGGAAAGCCGCGGCTCGATCAACTACCGCCACGAGCGCTGAGGCGAGACCCCGGCGCGACTGCCGCACGCGCGCTCAGCGTGCCAGCACGCGTGCCCCGCGCAGCTGCGCCACGCCGTCGACGACATCGGTCCACACCACGTGCGCCACGCCGTTGGCCACCTGCAGCTTCGGGAAGCCGGTGCCGCGGCCGCGGCCGGCGACCCGGGCCACCTGCAGGCGCTGGTATTCGGTGGCGAGGTCCGGCGAGCGGCGTGACAGCCACAGCGACTGGCCGTCGCCGTCCTCGCGCAGCCACAGCAGCCAGGCCTGGCCGTCGCCGAGCGCGACATCGACGCGGCCCTGCACCGCTTCGCCGCGGTCGAGTTCCACCGGTAGCGCGAACGTGGTGCCGGCATCATCGCTGTACGCGGCACGCACCTGCACCACGCCAGCGGGCGCGGTGTACCAGGCCACCACCGCCGAGTCGCCCTCGGCGGCGACCGCCGGGCCGTTGACCGGGCAGGCCGGCATGGTCCAGTCGTCGGCATGCACGCGCAGCGGGGTGATCCAGGCATCCCCGATCAGGCGCGTGGCCATGATGTCGCGCACCTCGCCCGCGGTGCGGCCGCGATAGACCAGCAGCGGTCCGCGCGCGGTCACCGCCACCGAAGTCTGGCAGCAGTCGCAGACGCTGGCGTCGATCTCCGTATCCAGGCTGCGGCGCAGCGTGGGGCCATAAACGGCGGCGCGCAGGGTCATCGCGCCTCCCGCGACCGCGCCGTGGGCATCGGCGTGGCCGGCGTCAACCGCGTCCCTGCCGGACGCGTCCCCGCCGGCGGCCGCCGCCGCGCTGTTGCGGCCATCCAGCCAGGCGATGCCGAGGCTGTCGGGCGACTGCGGCCACAGCGACACGAAGCCGTGCTCGCTGGCGGTGCCGTCGTCGTGCGGGCTGAACGGCGTGCTCCAGCGCATGCCGCCGTCGCGCGAGTTGCTGAGCGCCACGTCGTAGGCGTGCGGCGCCGTGCCGTTCTTCTGCAGCCAGTGCGCCCACAGCGTGCCGTCGGCGGTGGCGGTGATGTGCGGCGTGTCGGCCCAGTTGACGAACATGCTCTGGCCGATGGCGATGGTGACCGGCGCGGTCTGCCAGCGCAGGTCGCCGGGGTGGTAGCTGGAGAACTGGAGGATGTGGCGGCGCCCGGGCTGCGAGTTGGTCCACGCCAGCAGCAGGCGGCCATCGGCGGCGCGTGCGAGGTCCGGCAGCGCCGAGCCCGGCTGCGTCGCCGGCAGCGGCCAGTCTTCGACCACGCGCGCCACGGCGGGATCGATGCCCGACGACGGCGCGGCAGCGGCGGGAGCCTCGGCCCCGCCGCCACATCCGGCGGCAAGGCCCAGCACGGCAAGGGCGAGGATGGCGATGCGCATCACCGCAGCGTACCGTGGGCCGCACCATGTTCACCACCGTCGCCAGCTACAGCGATCCGCTCGAGGCGCACCTCGCCTGCGGGCTGCTGCAGGCCGAGGGCCTGGACGCGCGCCTGGACGACACCGGCACCGCGATCGCCAACTGGGAATGGCGGCTGGCGATCGGCGGCATGCGCCTGCGGGTGCCCGACGCGCAGGCGATCCACGCCCGGCGCGTGCTCGCCGAACTCGATGCCGGCGCCTACGCGCTCGACACCGCCGAAGACGAGGCCACCGACGCGGCCGAGGCGGCCGCCGACGACGCGCGCCTGCTGCCGCCCGACCGCGAATCGGTTTCCAGCCGCCTCGCCTGGGCGGCACTGATGCTGCTGGGCCTGCCGCTGCCGTGGCGCCGGCGCCGCGGCGCTGCCGACGAGGTCGTGCGCAAGGCCTGAGCGGCCGGCGCTGTCAACGGGTTACGCGCACCGGCGACGCGGGGGACAATCACCGGTCCGCGGCGCTGTGCAGCCGCTGCATGCAGGACACGACGCTGGACATCACGCCCGCGCTCGCGCGCAAGATCGCCGCCACCATCGCCGACGAGATCGGCGCCCGCCCCGCCCAGGTCGACGCCGCCACGGCGCTCCTCGACGGCGGCGCGACCGTGCCGTTCATCGCGCGCTACCGCAAGGAGGCCACCGAGGGCCTCGACGACACCCAGCTGCGCAACCTCGAAACGCGCCTGGCCTACCTGCGCGAGCTCGAGGAGCGGCGCGCGGCGATCCTGGCCAGCATCGACGAGCAGGGCAAGCTGGATGACGCGCTGCGCGCCGACATCGACGCCGCCGACAGCAAGGCGCGGCTCGAAGACCTCTACCTCCCGTACAAGCCCAAGCGCCGCACCCGCGCGCAGATCGCGCGCGAGGCCGGGCTTGAGCCGCTGGCCGACGGCCTGCTGGCCGACCCGACGCAGGTCCCGGAGGAGTTCGCGCTGCGCTTCGTCGATGCCGACAAGGGCATCGCCGATGCCAAGGCCGCGCTGGAAGGCGCGCGCGCAATCCTGATCGAACGCTGGGGCGAGGACGCGGCGCTGATCGGCGAGCTGCGCGAATGGCTGTCGACGCAAGGCGTGATCCGGTCGAAGGTGGCCGAGGGCAAGGAGGCGGCCGGCGAGAAGTTCCGCGACTACTTCGACCACGCCGAGCCGCTGGCAAAGATCCCCTCGCACCGCCTGCTGGCGCTGTTCCGCGGCCGCCGCGAGGAGTTCCTGCAGATCGAGCTGGAACCCGGCAGCGATGTCGAGGCCGGCAACGCCTACGCCGAGGGCCGCGTCGCGCTGCGCGCCGGCATCCGCGCCGCGGGCCGCGCCGCCGACGCCTGGCTGCTCAATGCCTGCCGCCTGGCGTGGCGCGCCAAGCTGCAGCTGCACCTGATGCTCGACCTGTTCGCGCAGGCGCGCGAGAAGGCCGAGGCCGAGGCGATCACCGTGTTCGGCGACAACCTCAAGGATCTGCTGCTGGCGGCGCCGGCCGGGCCGAAGGCGGTGCTCGGCATCGATCCGGGCATCCGCACCGGCTGCAAGATCGCGGTGGTCGATGCCACCGGCAAGCTGGTCGCCACCGACACGATCTATCCGCACGAGCCACGCAAGCAGTGGGACCAGTCGGTGCACGTGCTGCGCAAGCTGTGCGCCGAGCACGGCGTGCAGCTGGTCGCGATCGGCAACGGCACCGCCTCGCGCGAGACCGACCGCCTCGCCGCCGACGTCATCAAGGCCGCGCCGGAATTGAAGCTGCAGAAGATCGTGGTCAGCGAGGCCGGCGCGTCGGTGTATTCGGCATCGGAGACCGCGGCCCGTGAGTTCCCCGGCCTGGACGTGTCGATCCGCGGCGCGGTGTCGATCGCGCGGCGGCTGCAGGATCCGCTCGCCGAACTGGTCAAGATCGAGCCCAAGGCGATCGGCGTCGGCCAGTACCAGCACGACGTCGATCAGTACCGGCTGGCGCGCGCGCTGGATGCGCGCGTCGAGGACTGCGTGAACGCGGTCGGCGTGCACGTCAACACCGCCTCGGGTGCGCTGCTCGCGCGCGTCGCGGGGCTGTCGACCACGGTGGCCGACAACATCGTCGCGCACCGCGACGCCAACGGACCGTTCAAGCGCCGCAAGGACCTCTTGAAGGTGCCGCGCCTGGGCGAGAAGACCTTCGAGCAGTGCGCCGGCTTCCTGCGCATCGCCGACGGCGACGAACCGCTCGATGCCTCCGCCGTGCATCCCGAGGCGTATCCGGTGGTCGAGCGCATGGTGCAGGCCTGCGGCCGCGAGGTGAAGGCGCTGATCGGCGATGCCGCCTTCGTGCGCACGCTCAAGCCCGCGCAGTTCACCGACGCGCGCTTCGGCGAGCCGACCGTGCGCGACATCCTCGGCGAGCTGGAAAAGCCCGGCCGCGACCCGCGCCCGGAGTTCAAGGCGGCGACCTTCGCCGACGGCGTCGAGGACATCAAGGACCTGCGCGTGGGCATGATCCTCGAGGGCGTGGTGAGCAACGTCGCCGCGTTCGGTGCCTTCGTCGACATCGGCGTGCACCAGGACGGCCTGGTGCACATCTCGGCGCTGGCGGACCGTTACGTGAAGGACCCGCGCGAAGTGGTCAAGGCCGGCGACATCGTGAAAGTGAAGGTGCTGGAGGTCGATGTGGCCCGCAAGCGCATCGCGCTGACGCGGCGGCTGGATGATGCGCCGGCGCCGCGCGAGGAACGGCAGGACGCGCGCCGCGATGGCGGTGCCCGCGATCCCCGCTCGCGCACGGGCCCGCGCGGTGGTGGCGGACCTGGCAATGGCCCACGCAACGGCGGCGCGACGCGCGCGGATGCCCCGCCCGCGAACAGCGCGCTGGCCGACGCCTTCTCCCGCGCCAAGCGCGGCTGAGGATGGCGGATGCGCGCGTGCCGCATGCACGCGGCTGGCACGCCTTGTTCAGCGCTGCGCGGTCTTCGCCCCGGTGCCGCGTGGGACAATGGCGCGCGATGAAAACGCTCCATCCCGTCCCCGTCCCCGTCCCCGACCGCGACCCGCGCCCGGTACCGCCCGAGCCGCCGCTCCCCAGCGACTGCTGTGACAGCGGCTGCGATCCGTGCGTGAACGACAGCTACAGCGACGAGCTGCAGTACTACCGCGAGCGGCTGGCCCGCTGGCTCGAGCGCCACCCCGACGCCGGCTGAGGCCGGCGCATCGGTGCCTGATGGCGCGGCGCCGCGCCACGCGCGACCTGCGCCTGATTGATGCGGGTCAAGGCCCCGCGGCCGGCGGGTATCCATACTTCTCCACGATCCGGCGCAGCCTGTTTCCGCCCTGCCCCGGCACCCGCATGGCCTGGAGATCGACAACGTGTACGCGATTCAAGGCCGGCTCGCCCGGCGAACCCCGGCGCGTCACGCCGGACGCACTGCCCTGGCGCTCGCCCTGGCACTCGCCGCGGGCGGCGCGCAGGCCAGCGACGCGTGGCAAACCAGCGGCGACGTCCGCTTCGGCTACGTCGGCTCCGAAACGCGCGCCCGCAGCGGCGCCACCACCGACGCCGACAGCGTCCGCGCCAGGGTGCGCTTTCGCGTGCGCGGCGAGCTCGGCGGCGGCTGGCACGCCAGCGGTCGCGTGGCCGCACGCCTGGACAGCGAACAGGACGACGCGGAATTCTGGCTGCGGAGCTACGCGCCGGGCCCACAGGGGCTCGAGGATGGCCAGGCGACCATCGACGAGGCCTACCTCGAATACCGTGCGGCGGAATCGCCCTGGAGCCTGCGCCTGGGCCGCTTCCAGGCCGCGTTCGCCATCGACGACATCATGAAGAAGTCGCTGGACCAGAACGACAGCACCAACTTCGACATCACCTGGACCGATGGCGCCTGGTGGCAGTGGCGCGGCCAGGACTGGACCACGCACGTGATCGCGCGGCACAACGATCGCCGCGGGCCCACAGGCGCGCTGCGCCGCCCGCTGGACTTCGCCGATGGCGGCGCGCGCCGGCCTGTTCGTGGCGGCAGAATCGAAGACGGCCGTCGGCCCCGTGGTGCAGCGCATGGTCACGCTGACCTGGCTGCCATCCGCGCTGCGCACGAACGGCCTCGC
This sequence comes from Luteimonas sp. MC1825, assembly GCF_014764385.1. NCBI lineage: Bacteria > Pseudomonadati > Pseudomonadota > Gammaproteobacteria > Lysobacterales > Lysobacteraceae > Luteimonas > Luteimonas sp. MC1825. The sequence continues at coordinate 2,867,653 of NZ_CP061714.1, forward strand.
CGACCCGGCGCTGGAGGACTACCTGGCGGTGACCGCGAAGGCCGCCGCCGAATGGCCCTTGGGCCAGGGCGGCACGAAGTTCCGGCTCGGTGGCGAGATCGGCTGGGCGCCCGACACGCCGCGCCGCGAGGCGGTCAATTCAGGCACCGGCGAGGCTGACGCGCTGTCGTGGCAGGCCTCCTTCAGCTTCATGGACGTGCTGCCCGACCACGACTTCGGCATCGTCTACGGGCGCGTTGCCGACGGCTGGCTGCTGTCGAGCGACTTCCGCCCCAACGACGAGCTGCTCGAGGCGCGCTGGGTGTGGCAGGCCTCGAAGGCCTGGCAGATCGACGCGCGCATCCGCCGCCGCGAGGAGATCGACCTGCCCGCGAGCGCCGCCGGCCCGCGCCGGGACGACGACGTGTACGCGCGGGCGACGTGGAAGTTCTGAGCGGCGCACAGAACCTGCGCAGCGCGGACTGAGCCGCCGGCCGGCACCCGCAGCCGCGGATGCCGGCCGACCCTGGCCTTGGCGCGGCGTTATCCGCCGTTCTGTTGCGTCGTGGTGCGTGCACCCACCTGGATCCGGCGCGGGGTGGTTTCCGGCCGCTTCGGAATGACGATCTCGAGCACGCCGTGCTCGCCGCTCGCCGAAATTCGGTCCGGATCGGCGCTGTCGGGCAGTGCAAACCGGCGATGGAAGATGCCGTGGCTGCGCTCGATGCGCGAGAACTGCTCGCCTCCTTCGCGGGTCACGCTGCTGCGCTCGCCCTTCAGCGTGAGCAGCCCCTTGTCCATCTGGATCTCGATGTCCTTGGGGTCGACGCCGGGAATGTCGGCATAGAGCACGAAGCGGTCGTGTTCTTCCTTGATGTCGACGCGTGGCGCCCACTGGCTGGTGACCACCGACGACTCGTCGTTGCCGGTTTCGCCCATCAGGTTGCCGCCGAAGAGGCGGTCGAAGAGCTGGCCCATCGGGTCCTGGGCGCGCGGCCACTGGTCGCGCTGGCGGCTGATCTGGTTCATATGTTCTCCTCCGTTGTTGCCGGGCGGGCACGTCAGCCCGCCAGTGGCGGAGATAGGAACGGCGGAACCGTGATCAAGGTGGCGGCGGCCGCATCGCGCGTCCACCGTTGCCTGCCGTTAAGCCACGCGCCGGCGACGCTCCAGGTGCACCAGCAACAGCGAGATCGCCGCCGGAGTCATGCCCGGGATGCGCTGCGCCTGGCCGATGGTGCCGGGCCGCACCTGCTCCAGTTTCTGGCGCAGTTCCGACGACAGGCCGCGGACCACGGTGTAGTCGAACGCGTGGTCGATCGTGGTGTCCTCGCTGCGCCGCTGGCGCGCGATCTCCTCGCGCTGGCGCTCGAGGTAGCCGGAATACTTGGTCTCGATCTCGACCTGCTCGGCCACGGCCGGATCGGCCACCGCCGGCCCGAATGCCGGCACCGTGACCAGCCGCGCGTAGTCGAGCTCGGGCCTGCGCAGCAGGTCGAGCGCGCTGGATTCGCGGCTCAGTTCGATGCCGAGCGTGGCCACCGCTTCGCGTCCGGTCGCGTTGTTGGGCGACGCCCGCAACGCGCCCAGCCGGGCGGTTTCGGCCGCGACCGCGTCGCGCTTGCGTGCGAACGCGTCCCAGCGCGCGTCGTCGACCAGGCCCAGGTCGCGGCCGAGCGCGGTCAGCCGCAGGTCGGCATTGTCCTCGCGCAGCTGCAGGCGGTACTCGGCGCGCGAGGTGAACATGCGGTACGGCTCGACGGTGCCGTGGGTGATCAGGTCATCCACCAGCACGCCGATGTAGGCCTGGTCGCGGCGTGGCGACCAGCCGTCATGGCCATGCACCAGGCGTGCCGCATTGGCGCCCGCGAGCAGGCCCTGCGCGGCCGCTTCCTCGTAGCCGGTGGTGCCGTTGATCTGGCCGGCGAAGAACAGCCCCGCCACGGCCTTGGTCTCCAGCGTGGCCTTGAGGCCGCGCGGGTCGAAGAAGTCGTATTCGATCGCATAGCCCGGGCGGGTGATGTGCGCGCGCTCGAAACCCTGCACCGACCGCACCAGCGCCAGCTGCACGTCGAACGGCAGCGAGGTGGAGATACCGTTGGGGTAGATCTCGGCCACGTCCAGCCCTTCGGGCTCCACGAATACCTGGTGGCTCGCCTTCTCCGCGAAGCGCACCACCTTGTCCTCGATCGACGGGCAGTAGCGCGGGCCGGTGCCTTCAATCTGCCCGGAATACAGCGGCGAGCGGTGCAGCGCGGCGCGGATGATGTCGTGCGTGCGTTCGGTTGTCTGCGTGATCCAGCAGGACACCTGGCGCGGCTGGTCGGCATGCGAGCCCATGAACGAGAACACCGGGCGCGGGTCGTCGCCGGGCTGCTCCACCATCACCGAGTAGTCGAGGCTGCGGCCATCGATGCGCGGCGGCGTGCCGGTCTTCAGGCGGTCGACCACGAACGGGCCGTCGCGCAGGCGCGCGGCCAGCGTGGTCGCCGGCGGGTCGCCCATGCGGCCGGCGGAGTACTGGGTCTCGCCGACATGGATGCGCCCGGCGAGGAAGGTGCCCGCGGTCAGCACCACCGCCTGCGCATCGAAGCGCAGCCCGGTGTTGGTGACCGCGCCGCGCACGCTGCCGGCGTCGATCACCAGGTCGTCGACCGCCGCCTGGAACACGGTGAGGTTGGCCTGCGCTTCCACTGCGCGACGGATGAAGGCGCGGTACAGCGCGCGATCGGCCTGGCAGCGCGTGGCGCGCACCGCCGGGCCCTTGGATGCATTGAGTCGGCGCCACTGGATGCCGGCGGCATCCGCCGCACGTGCCATCACGCCGCCAAGCGCATCGACCTCGCGCACCAGGTGGCCCTTGCCGATGCCGCCGATGGCCGGGTTGCAGCTCATCGCACCGACCGTCTCGATGTTGTGCGTCAGCAGCAGGGTGCGCGCACCGGCGCGTGCGGAGGCCAGCGCGGCTTCGGTGCCGGCGTGGCCACCGCCGATGACGATGACGTCGTAGCGATGGAAGTCGTGATGCATGTCGCGATTATCGCGTTTGCCCGTGGCGTGTACACGCGCGCGCGGAAAGTTGGCACGCAACCTGCATTCTGTTCTGGCGCACCCGGAATGGCCAACGACCCCGAAGGGACGTGGCCGGAGATTGGAACAGGGCTGGCCAGGCGCATTCCGGGGAAGCGAAGGGGCCGAACGTCGGGGGACGTTCGGCCCCGTTTTTTTGGCCGGAGAACGGGCCAGTGGCGCCGGTGAGGCGCCGACGCCCGGCGGGAGCGGAACAGGGGGGATCCGGGATCCCCCGCCGGGTGTCGACAATCGTCAGACCAAATTACGTCCCAAAGCGACGCATCGGGTCAGTTGGCCTAGCTTGCGACCATGGCGGCCACCTTTGCAAGCGGCAATATGTTTCAAGGACGCGACGCAGGTCGCGTTACGGGGCCTCGGTCAGCACCTCGCGCGTGCTGCGGCGCTCGCTCGCGCCACGCGCCGGCGCGCGCACGGCGGGTCGCGCAGCCGACGTGCCGCTGCGCTCCACCTGGCGCGACGGCATGGCGCGCCGTGCCGGCGCCTGCTGCCGTGCCGCCGGTGCCGGCATCGCCATCGCGTCGGGGCGCTGACGCATTGCCGGCGCGCGCAGCCTGGCACCGCCAGCCTCGGCGCCGCCAGCCTGCAACCGGGACTCCGGCATCCGCAGCGACGCGCGCGGGTCCGGCGCCGGCCGTTGCAGCGGGCGCTCACGCATGCGCGAAGGCTGCCGGTCCACGGGGGCCGGTGCGCCCAGGCGTCCGGGCGTGGGCGTGATCGTGCGCCCGGGTCGCGTCTGCCAGCCGTCGCGGATCACGGGTCGCGCCTGCGACTGGCTCGGACCTTGGGGAATGCCCATGCCCGGCCGATCCGGCCGATCCGGACGCCCCTGGTGCGGTGGACGGTGTGGCGGGCGGTACGGCGGGTAATAGCCGTAGCCAGGCCAGCCGTACCACGAGGCGCCGCCGTACCACGGCGATCCGTATCCGCCGTAATAGCGATCGTACGCGCCGTAGCCGAAGCCGCCGTAGGGCACGCCATACCCGTAGCCGCCGTAGCCGTAGCCGCCATAGCCGTAGCTGGAGCCGCCGCCGTGGTAGTAATCGCCGTAGGCGTCGTATCCACCGTGGCCGCTGTAGCCGTAGCCGGTTACGCAGCCGCCGAGCACGAGCGCGGCGCCGGCGGCGAGAAGGAACTTGCGGATCATGACCATTCCCCTGCAGGTGTGCCGGACCAGAGTCGGCCCAAGCCGTTGAATTGGCGCTTAACCCACCCCCGTTTGCAAGGAATTCAGCTGAACGGCTCAGTCATCCCGGTTAATCTGGCGACATGCCCGACGCCCTGCCCAGCTTCGACGACGTGCTTGGCGCCGCCGCCCGCATCGCGGCGCACGCCTGCGTCACGCCGGTGTTCCGCTCGCGCGGCCTGGATGCCGTAGCCGGCTGCACCCTCGCGTTCAAGGCCGAGCACCTGCAGCGCGCGGGCGCGTTCAAGTTCCGCGGCGCCTGCAATGCGGTGTGGTCACTGCCCGAAGCCCTGGCCGCACGCGGCGTGGTGACCCACTCGTCTGGCAACCACGGCGGCGCGCTGGCGCTGGCCGCGGCGACCCGCGGCCTGTCCTGCCACGTGGTGGTTCCGGCGGATGCGGTGCGCACCAAGCTGGCGGCGATCGCCGGCTACGGCGCGGTGCTGCACCGCTGCGCGCCCGGCATCGCCGCCCGCGAGGTGGCCTGCGCCGACATCCAGGCCGCCAGCGGCGCGACGCTGGTCCACCCCTACGCCGATCCGATGGTGATCGCCGGCCAAGGCACTGCGGCGCTGGAGCTGCTCGCCGAGGCCGGCGCGCTCGACGCCGTGGTGGTGCCGGTGGGCGGCGGTGGCCTGGCCGCGGGTACCGCGCTCACGCTGGCCGCGCGCGCACCGGACTGCCGCCTGGTACTGGCCGAGCCACGTGGCGCCGCAGACACGCAGGCGTCGCTGGCGCGCGGCGAGCGGGTCACCGGCCTGGTGCCGGACACGGTCTGCGACGGCCTGCGCGGCACGCTGGGCGCCCCCGGCTTCGCGCTGCTGCGCGAACATGGTGCCGAGGTCATCCTGGTCGACGATGCCGACACGATCGCCGCGATGCGCCTGCTGTGGCAGCGCCTGAAGCAGGTCGTCGAGCCGTCGTCGGCGATCGCGTTGGCCGCGGTGCTCGGCCAGCGCGAGCGCTTCGCCGGCCAGCGCGTGGGCGTGGTGCTGTCGGGCGGCAACGTCGATCTCGACGCATTGCCGTGGCTCGCATGAGCCGACGCCGCACCGCGCGCCGGCGGCAGCCGCGCCGGCACGGCTTCCGCTGGCTGCCGCGCCTCGTGTTGCTGTGCCTGCTGTGGCTGGCGGGGGTGGCGGCGTGGATCGTGTACGTGGGCGGCCGCGACCAGGCCGGGCCGGCCGATGCCATCGTGGTGCTGGGCGCCGCCGCCTACGACACGCGGCCGTCGCCGGTGTTCACCGAGCGCATCCGCCACGGCATCGCGCTCTACGAGCGCGGCTTCGCGCCGACCCTGCTGTTCACCGGCGGCTACGGCAGCGGCGCGCGCTTCTCCGAATCGCAGGTCGCGCGCACCTACGCGCTGCGCCAGGGCGTGCCGGGCGACGCGATCCTGATCGAAACCCTGTCGCGCACCACCTACCAGAACCTGGCGCAGGCGCGCGATGTGCTGAGCGAACACGGGCTGCAGCGCGTGATCGTGGTCAGCGACCCGCTGCACATGGCGCGCGCGCTGCGGCTGTGCCGCCGGCTCGGCATCGATGCGCTCGGTTCGCCCACGCCGAGCAGCCGCTTCCGCAGCTTCCGCACGCAGTGGCGGTTCCTGGCGCGCGAGGTGTACTTCTTCCACCGCGACCTGGTGGTCAAGCCCGAGTAGGCGGCAAGGTTGCCCGCTCAGGGCGCCGCGGACACCAGCGTCAGGCCCTCGCGCAGCAGCCAGCGGGTCGCCGCGGCACGCTCGGCCAGCGGCACGTCGACCAGCACGCCCACCAGCCAGCGGAACGAACGGCAGCGCGCCTCGCGGCTGGCGGCATCGCGGCCTTCGGACATCAACCCGGCCATGAAGCCGTCATGCAGGAAGGTCGCGCTGACCGCCGCGGACTTCAGTACCTGCCGCGCCTGCACCGGATCATAGGGCTGCGGCTGGCCCTGCAGGCCGGCGAGTGCGACGTCGGTGAAGGCGAGCGCGAAGCGCTCGCGGCTGGCGCTGCCGAGGCGGTCGACCGTGCGCTGGAACGCGGGGACATCGCGCGCCGCGTCGGGTTCGAACAGCGCGCACAGCGCCTGCGATTCATCGGGCAGGCGCGAACTGGCGTGCACGGCATGGAACAGCCGGTCGATGGCCGCATCCGGCGCGCGCAGCAGCACGTCCTCGCCCAGCGCCAGCACCTGGCTGGCATCGATCCGCGACAGGTCGATGTTGTAGCGCTGCGCGCTGGCGGTTGAGGCGGCGCCGGCCAGCAGCACGGCCACGGCGGCGTGGCCGGCGAACCGGCGCAGCGACCGGCGCGGTGCGCGGGCGGCGAGGGTGCCGGTTGCGACGCGCGCGTTGCGCACCGCGATGTTGCGGGATGTGTGGTTGCTCATCCGCGGAGTGTAGGCAGCGCCGGTGTGCGTTCGCTGAACCCGCGGCTCACGCGGTGCGGCGGCGCACCGGGATGCCGCTCGCCGGGAAGCGCGCGATCTCGGCGCCGGCCTCGCGGATCGGCGCGCCGTGCGCGGGCGACCAGGCCATCGCGGTGATTGTTTCCCAGGTGGCCGGCAGCAGGTTGTCAGCGCCGCGCCACTCTTCGTACGCAGCCTGCGCCGCGGCAAAGCGCCCGCGCCCGGTGAGCGCGCGCCGCCGGCCGGCCAGCGCATTGGTCGCGCCCAGCGCGCGCAGTTCGCGCATCAGGGCCGGCATGTCATGGTGGCCGTGCACTTCGACCTCGCGGTCGAGCACCGGATCGCGGAAGCCCGCCCGCATCAGCGCGTCACCAAAGCCCGCGATCGGCACGAACGGCGACACGTGCGCCTCGTCGTCGGCCGCCGCGAACGCCGCACGCAGCTCATGCAGGGTGTCGGGGCCGAACGTCGAGCACAGCAGCATCCCGCCCGGGCGCAGCACGCGGCGGAAGCCGGCAAACAGCGCGTCGAGGTCGTCCACCCACTGCACGCACAGGTTGCTGAACAGCAGGTCGACGCTGTTGTCGGCCAGCGGCAGCAGGCGCGCATCGGCGCAGACGCGGTCGATGCGGCGCTGCAGCGGGTTCCAGCCGCGGCGCGGCGCCAGCTGGTGGAGCATCGGCAGGGCGAGGTCGACGGCCAGCACGCGCGCCTTCGGCCAGCGCGCGCGCAGCGCCAGCGCGGCGCTGCCTGGCCCGCTGCCGACATCGACAACCGTGTCGGGCACGCGCTCGCCGAGATATTCCAGCGATTCCATGAGCCGCGCTTCCACGTCGCGCTGCAGCGCCGCCGCGGCGCCGTAGCCGGCGGCGGCGCGCGAGAAGGCGCGGCGCACCTGGCGGGTATCGAAGGTGTCGGTCATGGCATTGGTTCGGAGTCTGATGCGGCGCGGTCGATCGCAACTTGCCCGGGCATCGCACCGACGGCATCAAGGAATCCGGCGATCGCGGCCGCGACTTCGTCGGCATGGGTGAGGAACGGTGCGTGGCCGCCGTGTTCGACCTGGACGAAGCGCGCGCCCGGCGTGCGCGCCGCCGCCGCGCGCATCGCGCGCGGGTCGACCACGCGATCGCGGCGCCCGGCCAGCCACAGGCTGGGCACGCGCAGCGTCGGCAGCAGGGCGCGCTGGTCGACGCTGCCGAGCAGGTCGAGGCCGTCGGCCAGCGCCGCCGCCGGCGGCTCGCCGCGCACGAACAGTTCCGCGCGCAGGGCGCGAAGCTCGCCCCTGGGGTCGTCCGAGCCGAACGCTTCCAGCGCGACGAAGCGGTCGAGCGTGCCGTGGTAATCCTCGCGCAGGCCGCGCGCGAAACCGGCGAAGATCTCCGCCGACATGCCGAAGCGGCCGTCGTCGTCGCCGGCGGCCTCCGGGTCACGCACGAAGCGCGGCGCCGAGCACACCATCGCCAGCGCCGGCACGCGCTCCGGGCGCGTGGATGCGGCGTGCAGCGCGACCATGCCGCCCAGCGACCAGCCCAGCCACGGCGCCACCGGCACCCGCGCGGCGATCGCGGCGGCGCAGGCTTCCGGCTCCAGCGCCACGGCGCTGTCGCGGCTGCGGCCGTGCCCGGGCAGGTCCACCACGTGCAGGGTGAAGCGGTCCTCGAGGCGCGCCACCAGCGGCGCGAACACGCCGCCGTGCATCGCCCAGCCGTGCAGCAGCACCAGCGGCGCGCCCTGGCCCACGACTTCGATGTGCAGCTCGCCGCTCATGCGCCCTTGTCCCCGCGCAGTGCCTGCGCACGGCGCGGACTGCCGGCCTGCGGCCGCGCCACCACCCAGGCGAAGGCGACGATGCCGGCCACGATCAGCGCGGCGCCCCACAGCCCAAGCGCGCCCGGCAGCGGCTCGCCCAGCAGCCACGCACCGATGCCGATCGCGAACAGCAGCTCGGCGGCCTGCATCGCCTCGACCGCGCCGAGCGCGGTCGGGTTGTTGCGCACCATGCCGGTGGCCTGGAAGAACAGGATGGTGGCGATCACGCCGGCGCTGAGCGCCACGCCGGCGGCCAGCCAGACCTGGTCCATCGGCGGCGCGCCGCTGCGCGTCCAGGCCCAGGCCGCCACCAGCCACCACAGCGGCTGGCTGGCAAGCGTCATGCCGAACACGCGCTGCGCCGCGTTGAGCGTTTCGCCGCTGCGCTCGAGGTGCAGCAGCAACAGGCGGTTGCCGAGCGGATAGGCGAATGCCGCGCCCAGCACGCAGGCCAGCGCGATCCAGCCGGCGCGGTCGATCGCGCCGCCGCCGTAGCCGACCTGCAGCAGCAGCACGCCGGCGAAGATCAGCGCGGCCACCAGCAGTGCCGCCCGCGGGATGCGCCGGCGCGCATCGCTGTAGAGGAAGGGCGCGCACAGCATTCCGGCGATCACGGTGAACTGGAAGGTGCCGGCGACCAGCCACGACGGCCCGCTGGACGCCGCGAACGTCAGCAGCACGCAGAACGCCACGAAGCCGATCGCGCTGCAGCGCAGCCATGCCCAGGGATGCGCGCGCAGCGCGCGCCCCACCGGCCCCATGCCGCCCATCCACGGCATCAGCGGCAGCAGCAGCGGCAAGGTGATGAGGTAGCGCAGCGCCGCCGTCCACGTCCAGTCACCGCCCCCGCCCACCGCGGCGCGATTGAGCACGTAGGTCATGGTGAAGAACAGGGCCGATGCCAGCCCGATGCCGACGGCGGCCAGCGGGCGGCTGGGGGCGGACGCATGCGCCGGCACGCCGATCAGGCCAGGTGCAACGCGTCGACGTGGTCGCGCGCGCGCGCCAGCGCCTCCACCAGCGCATCCACCTGCCCGTCGAGGTGGACCGTACTCAGCGTGACCCGCAGGCGTGCGCGGCCTTCGGGCACCGTCGGCGGGCGGATCGCGGCCACCCAGATGCCGTCGGCCTCGAGGCGTGCGGCCATGTCCAGCGCTCGGGCGTTGCCGCCACAGAGCACCGGCTGGATCGGGGTGTCGGACGGCAGCAGCTGCAGGCCTGCGCGGCGCGCACCGTCGCGGAAGCGCTGCACGTGCGCGGCAAGCTTGTCGCGGCGCCAGTGCTCGCGGCGCGCCAGCTTGACCGCGGCCAGCGAGGCCGCGGCCTGCGCCGGTGGCAGCGCGGTGGTGTACAGGTACGGCCGCGCGGTACCGGCCAGGTGTTCGATGAGATCCGCATCGCCGGCGACCACGGCACCGTAGCCGCCGAGCGCCTTGCCTAGCGTGGCCAGCTGCAGCGGCACTTCTTCGACGCCCAGCTTCGCTTCGGCGACGCTGCCGCGCCCGCCCGGGCCAAGCACGCCCACGCCATGCGCATCGTCGACATACAGCAGCGCCGACTGCATGCGCGCGGCCAGCGCCAGCTGGCGCAGCGGCGCGACGTCGCCGTCCATGCTGAAGACGCCGTCGGTGGCGAGCATCGCCGCGCCAGCCGGCACGGTCTTCAGCTGCCGCAGCGCACCTTCGGCATCGGCATGCGGGTAGCGGCGCAGGCGGCAGCCGGCCAGGCGCGAGGCGTCGATCAGGCTGGCGTGATTGAGGCGGTCCTGCACGCAGGCATCGTCATCGCCCAGCAGCGCCTGCTGCACCGCGAGGTTGGCGAGGTAACCACTGCCGAACAGCAGCGCGCGCGGGGTGCCAAGCCAGTCGGCGACCTCGCGCTCCAGCGCGTCATGCGCCACGTGGTGGCCGCAGACCAGGTGCGAGGACACGCCACCGGCGCCGTCACGCGAGGCCGCGTTCTGCAGCGCGTCCACGACCTGGAACTGCTGGGCCAGGCCGAGGTAGTCGTTGCCGCAGAAGTTCAGCAGCCAGCGGCCGTCGACTTCCAGGCGCACGCCGTCGCGGCGGCCCACCACGCGGCGGCGCCGCACCAGGTCGTCGGCCAGTGCGTCCGCGCGCAGCGACTGCACGCGCCGGCGCAGGTCGGGGCGCTGCTCAGCCAACGGCCTGCCTCCGCGGCTGGCAGGCGACGATGTCGGCATGCACGGTGCCGCCGTGGTCATGGTCGGGTGCGTCCACGGTGACCGCCATCGCGCGCAGGCCGAGGCGCGCGAACAGCGCTTCGTCGTGTGCGGTATCCGGGTTGCCGGTGGTCAGCAGCTTGTCGCCGTGGAAGATCGAATTGGCACCGGCGGCGAAGCACAGCGCCTGCAGCTCGTCGCTCATCTGCTCGCGGCCGGCGGACAGCCGCACCATCGACTTCGGCATGAGGATGCGCGCCGCCGCGATCGTGCGCACGAACTCGAACGGATCGAGCTCGGCGGTGCCGTGCAACGGCGTGCCTTCCACCTGCACCAGGCGGTTGATCGGCACCGAATCCGGGTGCGCCGGCATGGTCGCCAGCGTCTGCAGCAGGCCGGCGCGCTGGCGCCGCGACTCGCCCATGCCGACGATCCCGCCGCAGCAGGTCTTCAGCCCGGCATCGCGCACGTGGCCGAGCGTGTCGAAGCGGTCCTGCAGCTCGCGGGTGTGGATGATGTTGCCGTAGTGCTCGGGATCGGTATCGATGTTGTGGTTGTAGTAGTCCAGCCCGGCCATCTTCAGCGCCTGCGCCTGCGTGCCGGTGAGCATGCCGAGCGTGGCGCAGGTCTCCAGGCCGAGCGCCTTCACGCCGGCGATCATCTCGGCGACCTTGGGGATGTCGCGGTCCTTCGGCGAGCGCCACGCCGCGCCCATGCAGAAGCGCGAGGCGCCCGCGGCCTTGGCCTGGCGCGCCTTCTCCATCACCGCCTCGGTTTCCATCAGCTTCTGCGCGTCGACGCCGGTGTCGTAGCGCTGCGCCTGCGGGCAGTAGGCGCAGTCCTCGGGGCAGCCACCGGTCTTCACCGACAGCAGGGTGCTGACCTGGACTTCGGCGGGATCGAAATGCAGCCGGTGGACGCTCGAGGCGCGGTGCAGCAGCTCGGTGAACGGCAGGTCCAGCAGGGCCTCGACCTCGCTCCGCGACCAGTCGTGGCGCGGAATGGCGGCGTCACTGGCGCGGAAGTCGCTGACGTCGGGCATGGCGGAGTCCTGAGGGCGCACGTATTGCGGACCCGGCAGTCTGGAAACCATGCCTGCGCCTGTCAACCGCAGCCCGGCCACCGCGGTTGACGGCTGGCTTGCGCGCATGGGCCGCAGCCTGTGGGCGCCGCGCTGCCTCGTCTGCGGCGAGCTGGCCAACGGCCGGCGCGACCTGTGCCAGCCCTGTGCCGCCGCGCTGCCGTGGAACCGCCTGGCCTGCCCGCGCTGCGCGGCGCCTGGCCCACCGGCCGCGCCCTGCGCCGCCTGCCTCCGCCAGCCACCCCCGCTCGATGCCGCCCACGCCGCGTTCGTCTACGCCTTCCCCCTCGACCGGCTGCTGCCGCGCTTCAAGTTCCACCGCGACCTTGCCGCGGGCCGGCTGCTGTCGGCGGCGATGGCCGGCGCGTTCGCATCGCTGCCACGTCCCGATGCGCTGCTGCCGATCCCGCTGCACCGCGCGCGCCTGCGCGAACGCGGCTACGACCAGGCGCTGGAGCTGGCACGGCCGCTGGGGCGCGCGTTGGCGCTGCCGCTGTGCGACGGCCTGCTGCTGCGCGCGCGTGCCACCACGCCGCAGTCGCGGCTGCATGCCGACGAACGCCGGCGCAACCTGCGTGGCGCATTCGCGGCGCAGCCGTCGGGCGGCGCGCTGCCGCGGCACGTCGCCCTGGTGGACGACGTCATGACCACCGGTGCCACCCTGCATGCCGCCGCGATCGCCCTGCGCCGGGCCGGCGTGGCCCGGGTCGACGCCTGGGTCGCGGCCCGGGTGCCGTGAGCGCCGCGCGCCGGGTGCCGCACCTAGGGGGACCGGTTCGGATCGATCAGCGTTTCGCCGATCGCCGATGACCCGGCGCTGGCCACCGTGTGCAGCGCGGAGGTCTGGCGCTCGATCATCCGCCGCACCCGGGGCGCCCCCGGCCCCTGGTGCAGCGCACGCAGGTGTTCGGGAATGGTCGCGTCGTCGTGGGTGAGGCGACTGTTGTGGCGGATGTACTCCAGCCAGGTGGATGTCTCGTAGCGCTCGATCCACACCTGCGGATCGGCGAGATCGCGCAGCACCCGCCAGTTGCGGGCGCCGTCGCGGCGGCGGATGCGGCGGCGTTCGGCCATTGCACCGAGGAACTCCAGCACGTCCTGTTCGCGGATCACGTACTCGATGGTGATCACCACCGGACCGGTACGCGGCTGCACCGGGACCGCGGTGGCGGGCTCCTGCCAGCGGCGCAAAGGATCGAGGTTGAGTTCGGTCAGTTTCGCCAGTGGCAGCCAGCGGCCAAGCGCCGCACAGGCGAGCATGGCCACCGCCGCGCCGAGCAGCGCCGTGCGCACGTCGTCGCGCGCGGCCACGGAACCCCACAGCCAGCTGCCGGTCGCCATGCCGCCGAACGCCGCCATCTGGTACAGCGACAGCGCGCGCGCCACGACCCAGCGCGGGGTGGACAGCTGCACCGTGACGTTGAAGGTCGACATGGCCAGCACCCACGCCGCACCGCCAAGCAGCAGCGCCGCCATGGTCAGCGGCAGCCACGTGCTCATCGCCGCACCTGCCGCGGCCACCGCGAAGGCAACGCAGGCACAACCGACCAGCGACTCGGTTGTCAGGCGCTGGCGCAGGTGCGCACTGCCCATCGCGCCGGCGATCGCACCCACGCCGAACGCACCGAGCAGCAGGCCATAGGTCAGCGGGCCGCCGGCGACCAGGTCCCTGGCCACCAGCGGCATCAGTGCCATGACCGCGCTGGCGCCGACGCCGAACACGGCGCTGCGCACCAGCACGGTGCGGATGGCGGGTGACATCGCGACATAGCGGATGCCCGCGGCGATCGCCACGCCCAGGGTTTCCCGCGGCAGCAGGCGTGGCTCGGCGGGCCGGCGCCAGCGCGCCAGCACCACGATCAGCGCGATGTAGCTGACGGCATTCACCGCGAATGCCGCGGCGGCACCGGCGGCGGCGACGATCGCGCCGCCGAGCGCCGGCCCCACGCTGCGCGCGATGTTGAAGCCCATGCTGTTGAGGGCCACCGCGCCCGGCAGTTCCACGCGCGGCACCATGTCGCCGACCGACGCCTGCCAGGCCGGCGCGTTGAACGCCGCGCCGCAGCCGATCAGGAAGGTGAACAGCAGCAGCAGCCACGGCGTGATCAGCCCCGACCAGGTGCACAGCGCCAGCGCCACCGACACCAGCAGCATGAACAGCTGCGCGCCCAGCATCATCTTGCGCCTGTCGAGGCTGTCGGCCATGGCGCCGGCCACCAGCGAGAACAGCATCACCGGCAGCGCGATCGAAGCCTGCACCAGCGCGACCATGTCGGCCGACTCCGCGATCGAGATCATCAGCCACGACGCGCCGACCGACTGGATCATGCCGCCGAAGTTGGACGAGGCGCTGGCCAGCCAGACCTTGCGGAATACCGGATAGCGCATGGCCGACAGCGCCGACGGGCGCTGCACGGGATCGGGTGGCGGCGGCGGAGCGGGCGCGCGTTCCACGACGCTCAGCCCGGGCGCCGCAACGCGAAGTCCGCGGCAATGCCCGCGAACACCGCCATGCCCACCCAGTGGTTGTGCAGGAACGCGCGGAAGCAGGGCTCGCGCTGGCGATGGCGGGCAATCCAGAACTCGTACGCCACCAGCAACAGGCCGACGCCCAGCCCCGCCCAATAGAACCGGCCCAGCCCCGCCTGCCGTCCGACCAGGGCCAGCGCCGAGAACTCCAGCGCGTACAGCACGCCCTGCGCCACCAGGTCGAGGTCACCGAACAGGATCGCGGTCGACTTCGAGCCCACCTTGATGTCGTCGTCGCGGTCGACCATCGCGTACCAGGTGTCGTAGGCGGTCGACCAGAAGATGTTGGCGACGTACAGCACCCAGGCCACCGCCGGCACTTCGCCCTGCACCGCGGCGAACGCCATCGGGATGCCCCAGCCGAAGGACATGCCCAGGTACACCTGCGGCAGGTGCGTGTGGCGCTTGAGATAGGGGTAGGTCGCCGCCAGGAACAGCCCCACCCCGCTGAGCAGGATGGTCAGGCGGTTCATCGTCAGCACCAGCGCGAACGCGACGAGCATCAGCACCGCGAACAGTGCAAGCGCCTCGCGCCCGGAAACCGCGCCGGTCGCCATCGGCCGCCCACGCGTGCGCTCGACATGCGGGTCCAGCCAGCGGTCGGCGTAGTCGTTGACCACGCAGCCGGCCGCGCGTGTCAGCCATACGCCGGCGCTGAACACCACCAGCGTCCACAGCGGCGGCACGCCCTCGGCGGCGATCCACAGCGCCCACCATGTCGGCCACAGCAACAGCAGCCAGCCGATCGGGCGGTCGGCGCGCATCAGCCGCCAGTACAGGCCCAGGCGCGTGCGCCAGCCGGGCGTGGTGGCGGGTTGCGGGTCGAAGCGTTCGTAGGACATGGCGGGCATGGTACCGCCGGGTGCCGATGCGACGGCGCTGGCTCCGTCACCGGGGCGTTCCGGCCGGGCGCTCGCTTCGCGCGGCGCGATAGTGGAAAATGCCGCACTGCGCGCCTGTAGCTCAGCTGGATAGAGTAGTGGCTTCCGAAGCCATTGGTCGGGGGTTCGAATCCCTCCAGGCGCACCATTCGCGGCATCCCCGGCCTTCGCACGGGCCCCACGCGCGAGCACCATGCAGCCGCGTCACGCCGGCGTTGCAACCTTGCCGAGCCCGGATTCGATCAGCCCGCGGGCAAGCCTGGCCCAGGCGCTGGTCGAGTAGCGCGCGTACTTTGGCTCATGGCGCATCAGGCGGCGGATCACGATGCCGCGATAGATGTTGTGGGTGAGATAGAGCACGGTGCGCGCGGTGTCTTCCGGCATGCCCGACGCACACAAGGCCCGCAGCCACTCGCCCTCGATCGGCAGGCGGAACCTGCGCGAGACCAGTTGCACCTGCCTGCGCAGCTCCGGCTCGTAGTCGCCGAGCCCCATCATGGTGATCGAGATCGCGAAGGTCGGGCCGAGATAGAACTGTTCCGAATCCTTGACCAGCGCCGCGAACACATCGCTGCCCGGCCTGATCGCGCCGACCAGGCGCATGCTGCCGGCATGCGAATCCTCGTACGCGCGGCGCACCGCCGCGATCACCAGGCTCTGCTTGGTGGGGAAATGATGGGTCTGCGCGCCCTTCGACACGCCGGCCGCGATGGCCACCTCGTTGACGCGGAAGCCGGCATAGCCCTTGCTGGTCAGCTCGTTGACCGCCGCCACGAGGATCCGGCTGCGCGTCTCGTCACGGCGTTGCGCCTGCGTGCGTCGCTGCGGCGGCGTGGGCCGGGGTTTGGCACCATCCGGCGCCACTGTCTTGGGCATAGCATCCTGCCTGCACGAAAGAGCACAACCGCATCCACGGTAGCGCGGGCCCCGGCGCTGCGGCAATGGCATGGGCTCTGTTCTATAATCCGGCCCAGCTGTGGCCGCCCGCCACGCGCGAAAGGTGCTCCGTGCGCAATTACGACCTCGATTTCCTGAAGAAATTCTCCCTGGTGCTGCTCTTCCTGACCCTGGTCACCTTCGGCCTGATGGTGGGATCGTACTTCCTGCACCACAGCCTCGAGGTGGACGTCGACCCGTCCATTTCCAAGCGCACCGCGGAGCGCATCGCGCCGATCAGCGCCGTGTATGCCGGCTCGACCGGTGCCGCCGCACAGGCCGCGGCCTCGGCCGCCGCGGCTGCCGCCGCCACCGCGCAGGTCGCCTACGGCGGCACGCTCGACGGCGCGGTGATCAACCAGAACCTGTGCGCCGGCTGCCACGGCTCCGGTGCCGGTGGCGCGCCCAAGCTGGAGCGTGCGGCCTGGGCGGCGCGCATCGCCCAGGGTGCCGACATGCTGCATCGCCACGCCATCGAGGGCTTCACCGGCAACGCCGGCATGATGCCCGCCAAGGGTGGCAACCCGGCGCTGACCGACGAACAGGTCATCGCCACCGTGGACTGGATGGTCGCGAACCTCGAGTAAGCGGGACCCGCCTGCCAACAACGCCGCCTCCGGGCGGCGTTGTCGTTTCCGCCCCACCACGATCGTTCGATCACCCCGCCGGAGTCGCCATGCGCAGCCTGTCCAAGTCCCTTCCCTGCGCGCTGTTCGCCGCGGTCCTGCTGGCGACCGCCGCCGGATGCGGCAGCATCGCGCCGCGCCCCGCGTCCACCGACGCGGCCAGCGTACTGGTCACACCGCCGGCGGACTGGCGGGTGCATGACGGCCAGCGGATCCGCATCGCCGCGCCACTGATGGTCAGTGGCAACCATCGCCTGGCGCGCAACGGTGAGGTCGTGGTGGCCTTCGATGGCCGCCTGTACGCGCCCACCGAAGTCGCCACGCCGGGCGTGGACGCGAAGGCACTGGCCGCCGGCAACCGCCGCCGCAGCCTGGTGCTGGCCCTGGGCGAGACGGCGCAGGTGGCGCCTGCCGACTGGCGCGCCGGCGGCATCGTCGATGGCGTCGAAGGCACCCTGCGCGTCGGCGAGCACGGCCCGCGGCTGGAGGTCGCGGCGTTGCCGGCGCTGCGTCCGGCGCCGCGCCCCGCGCCGCCGCCGCGGGCCGGCGAGCTGCGCCTGGCCAGCCTCAACCTCGAGAACCTGTTCAATGGCGACGGCGCGGGCGGCGGCTTCCCGACCGCGCGCGGCGCGCGCACCCCCGGCGAATACCTGGCGCAGCAGGCGCGCCTGGTAGCTGCGCTAGCCGCGCTGGACGCGGACATCGTCGCGGTGCTGGAAGTCGAGAACGACGGCTACGACGCGCGCTCCAGCCTCGCCCAGCTGGTCGCCGCCCTCGACCCGGGCGGCGCGCGCTGGCGCTTCGTCGATGCCGGCGAAGGCCCGGGCAGCGACCCGATCCGCGTCGGCCTGCTGTACCGCGCCGACCGCGTGCGCCCGATGGGCGCGCCGGCCACGCGCGCCGAGGGTCCGTTCGCGACACTCAGCCGCGCGCCGCTGGCGCAGGCCTTCCGCGCCGGCGACGGCCCCGCGTTCGTGGTCGTGGCCAACCACTTCAAGTCCAAGGGCTGCCGCGACGCCAGCGCCGGCGATGCCGACCAGGGCGACGGCCAGTCGTGCTGGAACGCGACCCGCCGCGCCTCGGGGGCGCAGCTGCGCGACTGGCTGGCGGGCGATCCCACCGGCAGCGGCAGCACGCTGGTCGCGGTGCTCGGCGACCTCAATGCCTACGCGATGGAGGAGCCGGTGCGCGACTTCATCGCCGCCGGCTGGCAGGACGCCTTCGCCGCCAGCGGCCGCGCGCCCGCCAGCCCGGCGTACACCTATGTCTATGACGCCCAGGCCGGCCGCCTCGACCATGCCCTGCTGAGCCCGGCGCTGGCCGCGCGCCTGCTGTCCGCCTCCGCGTGGCACAGCAATGCCGACGAAGCAGACAACGCCGCCGAACAGGCCATCAATGGCGGCGAACAGGCAGTCAAACCATGGCGAAGCTCGGATCACGACCCGGTGGTCGTCGACCTGCGCCTGCGCACGCCCTGAGCGCCAGGACCTATCATTCCCCCATGACCAGCCCCCTGCCCGCGTTCCCCGATGCCTCCGGCGCCCTGCTGCTGCCGGGCCCTGCGGGTGCGCTCGAGGTGGCCGTCGACATTCCCGAAGACGACGTCGACCGGGTGCCGGCGGTGGCCGTGGTCTGCCACCCGCTGCCCACCGAGGGCGGCAGTATGCACAACAAGGTGGTGACCATGGCGGCGCGCGCCTTGCGCGAGCTGGGCGTGACCACGGTGCGCTTCAATTTCCGCGGCATCGGCCAGTCCGCCGGCGCGTTCGACCAGGGCGACGGCGAGCGCGACGACCTGCGCGCGGTGGCCGGCTGGGTCCGCGCGCAGCGCCCGGCCGACCAGCTGTGGCTGGCGGGCTTCAGCTTCGGTGCCTACGTGAGCCTCGCCGTGGCGGCCGAACTGCGGCCGGCGATGCTGGTCTCGATCGCGCCGCCAGTCGGCCGCAGCTGGAACTTCGACGCCATCACCCTGCCGACCATGCCGTGGCTGGTGGTGCAGGGCGAGGCCGACGAGATCGTCGATCCGCATGCGGTCTATGCCTGGCTGGCCAAGCGCAAGGCCAAGGCCGAGCTGGTGCGCATGCCCGACACCTCGCACTTCTTCCATCGCAAGCTGATCGACCTGCGCGGCGCGATCAAGAGTGGCGTGCGGCGCCACCTGCCGGGCGGCAATGACTGACGGCGGCGGCGGGATGTCGCCGTCGCAGGCCTACCGCGAAGGCGTGGAACGCGGCGACTGGAGCCATGACCCGGCCCAGCAGCCGGCACTCGCGGCGCTCGACCGCGTCCATGCGGCGCTGCTCGCGCGGCGGCGCGGCACCCTGCTCACGCGGCTGCTCGGCGCCGGCGAGCGCGCGCCCCGGGGCCTCTACCTCTGGGGCGGCGTGGGCCGCGGCAAGACCTTCCTGGTCGACCAGTTCTACGAGCACCTGCCGCTGCCGGTCGCCAAGCTCGACGCCGGCGCGCGGGGCGGCAACGGCAAGCGCCGCACCCACTTCCACCGCTTCATGCGCGTGGTCCACCAGCGCCTGCGCGAGCATTCCGGCGAACGCGATCCGCTGGCCACGATCGTGGCCGAATGGCGGCGCTCGCTGCGCGTGCTGGTGCTGGACGAGTTCTTCGTCAGCGACATCGGCGACGCCATGCTGCTGGCGCGCGTGCTGGAGCGGATGTTCGCCGAAGGCATCGTGCTGGTGACGACCTCCAACATCGCGCCCGCGGGGCTGTACGCCGACGGCCTGCAGCGCGCGCGCTTCCTGCCGGCGATCGCGCTGCTCGAGCAGCACTGCGACGTGCTGGAGCTGGTCAGCGACACCGACTACCGCCTGCGCGAACTGACCCGCTCACCGGTCTACCGCACGCCGCTCGACGACGGCGGCGACGCCTGGCTGGAGACGCGCTGGCACGCGCTCGGCGGCGACGATGCCCACCGCGACGGCTCGATCGAACTCGAGGGCCGCAAGATCGCCACCCGCGCGCGCTGCAAGGGCATGGTTTGGTTCGACTTCGCCGCGCTGTGCGAGGGTCCGCGCGCGGCCGCCGACTACATCGAGATCGCGCGCGAGTTCCACACCGTGCTGCTCGGCGGCATCCCGCGCATGGACGGCACGCGCGACGACGCCGCGCGCCGCTTCGTCACGCTGGTCGACGAGCTGTACGACCGCAACGTCAACCTGGTGTGCACCGCCGCGGCGGCACCGCCTGCGCTGTACGCCGGCGAGCGCCTGCGCGGTGCGTTCGAGCGCACCGCATCGCGGCTGGTGGAGATGCGCAGCGCCGAGTACCTCGCGCGCGAGCACCGCGACTAGGCCACGACATATTGTATTGACCTCCCTCATCGACCCCACTATGTTGTGCCGGTCGGTTCCCGCGGCCTGCGCCACGGGATGAAAAGGGAAGCCGGTGCGGCGCGCGTTCTTCGAACGTGTGCCAAGGCCGGCACTGCCCCGCAGCGGTAGGTGGAAACGAAGTCGCGACATGCACTGGGGCACGCGCCCCGGGAAGCAGCGGCAAGTAGGTGGCGACGGACCTCCGTCGCCGTGTCCACGAGTCCGAAGACCTGCCGACAGCCGCGCGAAGCACGCCGCGCGGTGCCGGCCGTGGAATCTCCGGGGGGAGATGGCCGGTGACGCAGCTCCGCCCATCCGCCCGCGCGGGTGCGTCGCGGCCGTTGCGACACCGACACCGGACCCTTGGCGACGCCAGGCCTCCGGCCGCCGCCCGAGGGAGCGATGGCCAGGTGCGCCACTTTGTACAAGGCGAACGCCATGACCGAACACGACCACTCCGGCGCCGCGCCCGCGGCACCGGCCGGCAGCCCCGACGGCTTCCTGCTCACCCCGCCGCCCACCGCCACCACGATGCGCGTACTCAAGCGCAACGGCACCGACGAGGCGGTGGACCTCAACAAGATCGTGCGTGCGGTCCAGCGCTGTGCCGACGGCCTGCATGCGGTCGACCCGATGCGCGTCGCCACGCGCACCATCTCCGGCCTGTACGACGGCGCCAGCACCCGCGAACTCGACGAACTGTCGATCCGCACCGCGGCCATGCTGACCGCGGAAGAGCCCGAGTACAGCCGCCTCGCCGCGCGCCTGCTGGCCGGCGTGATCGCCAAGGAGGTCGCCGGCCAGGAGATCCACGCGTTCTCGCAGTCGGTCGCACGCGGCCACGAACTCGGCCTGATCAACGCGCGCCTGCTCGGCTTCGTGCAGGCCAACGCGCGCAAGCTCAACGACGCGATCGATGCGTCGCTGGACCTGCGCTTCGACTACTTCGGCCTGCGCACTCTGTACGACCGCTACCTGCTGCGCCACCCGCACACGCGCAAGGTGGTCGAAACGCCGCAGCAGTTCTTCCTGCGCATCGCCTGCGCGCTCAGCGAGGACGTACCCGAGGCCCTTGCGCTGTACCGGCGCATGGGCCGCCTCGACTACCTGCCTTCGTCGCCCACCCTGTTCAACGCCGGCACCACCCATGAGCAGCTGTCGTCATGCTTCCTGCTCGACTCGCCGAAGGATTCCCTGGAGTCGATCTACCGCAAGTACGGCGAGATCGCGCAGCTCTCCAAGTTCAGCGGCGGCATCGGCGTGAGCTTCACCCGCGTGCGCTCGCGCGGCTCGCTGATCACCTCCACCAACGGCCACTCCAACGGCATCGTGCCGTGGCTGAAGACGCTGGATTCGTCGGTGGCCGCGGTCAACCAGGGCGGCAAGCGCAAGGGCGCGGCCTGCGTGTACCTGGAGCCGTGGCATGCCGACGTCGAGGAGTTCCTGGAACTGCGCGACAACACCGGCGACGACGCGCGGCGCACCCACAACCTCAACCTGGCGAACTGGATCCCGGACCTGTTCATGCGCCGCGTGGAGGCGGATGCCGACTGGTCACTGTTCGATCCGCGCGTGGTGCCCGACTTCACCGACCTCCATGGCGACGCGTTCGATCGCGCCTACGCGCAGGCCGAGGCCGACGGCAAGGCGGTGCGCACGCTGAAGGCGCGCGAGCTGTACGCGCGCATGATGCGCACGCTGGCGCAGACCGGCAACGGCTGGATGACGTTCAAGGACGCGTGCAACCGCGCCAGCAACCAGACCGCGCGGGCCGGCAACGTCATCCATCTGTCCAACCTGTGCACCGAGATCCTCGAGGTCACATCCGACAGCGAGACCGCGGTCTGCAACCTGGGTTCGATCAACCTTGCACACCATCTGGAGGCCGATGCCGGGCACGGCCCGCGCTTCGATTTCGACAGGCTCGGCGAGACCGTTCGCCTCGCGGTGCGCCAGCTCGACCGGGTGATCGATCTCAACTTCTATCCGATCGACTCCGCGCGCAGCGGCAACCTGCGCTGGCGGCCGGTCGGGCTGGGCGTGATGGGCCTGCAGGACGTGTTCTTCCAGCTGCGCCTGCCGTTCGACGGCGACGAGGCGCGCGCGCTGTCGGCGCGCATCGCCGAAGCGATCTATTTCCACGCGCTTGAAGCGTCCTGCGAACTTGCGATCGAACGCGGCCGCCACCCGGCGTTCGCCGACACCCGCGCCGCTGCCGGGGACCTGCAGTTCGACGCCTGGGGCGTGGTCCCGGCCGACACCGCGCGCTGGGACGCGCTGCGCGCGCGCATCCGCGAGCACGGCCTGCGCAACTCGCTGCTGATCGCCATTGCGCCGACCGCCACCATCGCCTCGATCGCCGGCTGCTACGAATGCGTGGAGCCGCAGGTGTCCAACCTGTTCAAGCGCGAGACGCTGTCCGGCGACTTCCTGCAGGTCAACCGCCACCTGGTGCTGGAACTCAAGAAGCTCGGCCTGTGGACGCCGGAGGTGCGCGACGCGATCAAGCGCGCCGAGGGTTCGGTGCAGGGCCTGGCACAGGTGCCGGAGGCGCTGCGCGCGATCTACCGCACCGCCTGGGAAGTGCCGATGCGTTCGCTGATCGACATGGCCGCCGACCGCGGCGCGTTCATCGACCAGTCCGCGTCGCTCAACCTGTTCATGGAAAGCCCGTCGATCGGCGCGATGTCGTCGATGTACATGCATGCCTGGAAGCGCGGCATCAAGACCACGTACTACCTGCGCTCGCGGCCGGCCACGAAGATCGCCAAGGCGACGCTGGCTGGCATGGACGCGGAGGCGCCGGCCCCGCGGGAGTACGCACCGGCCGAGGCGGTGGCCTGCTCGCTGGAGAACCCGGAGAGCTGCGAGGCCTGCCAGTAGGCCGTGCAGACGCGACTCCGCAAGCCCGCCCGTATCCCGAGGAACACCATGATGTCCACGCGCCACCCCCGGCTGCTGCTCGACCCCGGCTTCGAACTCACCCTTCGGCCGATGCGCTACCCGCGCTTCTACGAGATGTACCGCGACGCGATCCGCAACACCTGGACGGTGGAGGAGGTCGACTTCTCGCTCGACACCACCGACCTCAAGACCAGGGTCGGCCCCGCCGAGCGCCATCTGATCGAGCGCCTGATCGCGTTCTTCGCGACCGGCGATTCCATCGTGTCCAACAACCTGGTGCTCAACCTCTACCAGCACATCAACGCGCCGGAAGCGCGCATGTACCTGTCGCGGCAGCTGTACGAGGAGGCCCTGCACGTGCAGTTCTACCTCACCCTGCTCGACACCTACCTGCCCGATCCCGCCGACCGCACGCGTGCCTTCGCCGCGGTCGAGAACATCCCCTCGATCCGCCGCAAGGCCGAGTTCTGCTTCAAGTGGATCGATTCGCTGCAGGGCGTCACCCGCATCGAGACCCGCGCGCAGCGCCGCCAGTTCCTGCTCAACATGGTCTGCTTCGCCGGCTGCATCGAAGGCCTGTTCTTCTTCGGCGCGTTCGCCTACGTGTACTACCTGCGCTCGCGCGGGCTGCTGCACGGCCTGGCCAGCGGCACCAACTGGGTGTTCCGCGACGAGAGCTGCCACATGGCATTCGCGTTCGAGGTCATCCGCACCGCGCGCGAGGAGGAACCGGACCTGGTCGACGACGCGTTCCGCGCGCAGGTGGTGGAAATGATGACCGAGGCGGTGGAGTGCGAGTACGCGTTCGCCGAGGACACGCTGTCGGGCGGCGTGGCCGGGCTGTCGTTGAAGGACATGCGCCAGTACCTCGAGTACTGCGCCGACCAGCGCATGGCGCAGCTGGGCATGCCGCGGCACTTCGGCGCGCGCAACCCGTTTGCGTTCATGGAGCTGCAGGACGTGCAGGAACTGACCAACTTCTTCGAGCGGCGGGTCTCGGCCTACCAGGTGGGCGTGGAGGGCGAAGTGGCCTTCGACGAGGCGTTCTGACGGCTGCCGTCCGCCGGTTACCATCGGCGCACTGCCCGGGGAGAACGCGCCATGTCACGCAACGCCTGCATCCTGCTTTCGTCGTTCGTCCTCGCCGGCCTGGCGCTGCCGCTGAATGCCCAGGACGGGCAGCGGCCGGAAGTGGCCGCAGCCGCGTCGGAACTCGGCGCCAAGGTCGTGGCCTGGCGCCGCGACCTCCACCAGTACCCGGAGCTCGGCAACCGCGAGACACGCACCGCGGCGCTGGTGGCCGACCACCTGCGCGCGCTGGGCCTGGAGCCGAAAACCGGGATCGCCACCACCGGCGTCACCGCCGTGCTCAGAGGCGGCAAGCCGGGGCCGCGCATCGCGCTGCGCGCCGACATGGACGCACTGCCGGTGACAGAGACCAGCGGCCTGCCGTTCGCGTCGAAGGCCACGTCCACCTACCGCGGCGAGACCGTCGGCGTGATGCATGCCTGCGGCCACGACGCGCACACTTCGGTGCTGATGGGCGTCGCCGAGGCGCTGGTGGCGATGCGCGACGAACTGCCGGGCGAGGTGCTGTTCGTGTTCCAGCCCGCCGAGGAAGGCCCGCCGGACGACGAGAAGGGCGGCGCGAAGGAGATGCTGGCGCAGGGTGTGTTCCGCGACTTCAAGCCGGACGCGGTGTTCGGCCTGCATGTGTTCTCGACGCTGCAGGCCGGCAAGCTCGGCGTGCGCAGCGGGCCGACGATGGCCGCGTCCGACCGCTTCAACATCGTGGTCAAGGGCCGGCAGACGCACGGGTCGCGGCCCTGGGGCGGGGTGGATCCCATCGTCGCCGCGGCGGATGTCATCGGCACCGCGCAGACCATCGTCAGCCGCCGCCAGGACATCTCGAGGCAGCCGGTGGTGGTGAGCTTCGGCGCCATCAAGGGCGGCATCCGCTACAACATCATTCCCGACCAGGTCGAGCTGGTGGGCACCATCCGCACCTTCGACGATGGCATGCGCGATGCGGTGTTCGCGGACCTTGCGAACGTGGCGGAGAAGGTCGCCGCCGCGCACGGCGCCACGGTCGAGGCGAACGTTCCCGACCAGGACGGCAATCCGGTCACCGCCAACGACCCGCCATTGACCGCGCGCATGCGCCCGAGCCTGGAGAAGGTGGCCGGCCCCGGCAACCTGGTCGACATGCCGCTCAACATGGGTGCCGAAGACTTCTCGTTCTACGCCCGCGAAGTGCCCGGCCTGTTCTTCTTCGTCGGTGCGACGCCGGCGGGCCAGGACCCCGCGACCGCGCCGAGCAACCATTCGCCGGAATTCTTCCTCGACGAGTCGGCGCTCGACCTGGGCATGCGCGCGATGCTGCAGCTGACGCTGGACTACCTGCACGGCGAGGGCGTGCCCGCCAGCGGCGGCTGAGCCCAGGGGCGATAATGCGCCCATGACCATCGAACTCCCCCTGGGCCGCGAAGTCGCCTATCCGCGCGTCTATGACGCCACGTTGCTGTTCCCCATCGCCCGCGACGCCGGCCGCGCGGCGCTCGGCATCGGCGCCACGCTGCCGTTCGACGGCCACGATCGCTGGCAGGCCTACGAGCTCTCGTGGCTGGACGCGCGCGGCAAGCCGGCGGTGGCCACCGCGACCTTCCTGGTGCCGGCCGCGTCGCCACGGCTGATCGAATCGAAATCGCTCAAGCTGTACCTGAACTCCTTCAACGGCACGCGCTTCGCCGATGCCGCCGAGGTGCACGCACGCATCACCACCGACCTCTCCGCCGCGGCCGGCGCGGCGGTGGCGGTGGGCTTCGGCCTGCCGCCGATGGCCACCGCAAGCGACGACGCCGCCAGCATCGACATCGACGGCGTGGACGTCGCCATCGACGCCTATGACCATCCGGCGCCGGAGCTGCTGGCCTGCGCGCCCGGGCAGGTGGTGGAGGAAACCCTGCGCTCGCAGTTGCTGAAGTCCAACTGCCCGGTCACCGGCCAGCCGGACTGGGCCAGCGTGCGCATCGCCTACCGCGGCCCGCGCATCGACCGCGCCGCCCTGCTGCGCTACCTGGTGTCGTTCCGCGAGCACGCCGGTTTCCACGAACAGTGCGCGGAGCAGGTGTTCGTGGACCTGATGGCGCAGTGCAGTCCGCAGCAGCTGTCGGTCGAAGCCCGCTACACGCGCCGCGGTGGCCTGGACATCAATCCCTGGCGGGCCACGCCGGGCCTGTCGCCGCCCGCGGCGCGGCGCGACCCACGTCAGTAAACGCGCACACCACGCCGTCCGGCGGGCGCCTGGACGCTCACAAAGACGCGATGTTCCCTTAACAACGGCCGTGTGAACCTCCGCGCTGCAAGGCACAGGAGCCCAGCATGAGCAATCCGCAGAATCCCAACGATCCGGCATCGCTGTCGCTGAATCGGGACCGCAAGGCGGCCACCGCCGCCAAACCGGGCAAGCCGGACTTTTCCAACGTCCGCAGCGCCGTCGGCAGCACCGAGGCACCGGCCCCGCGCGGCGCCGATTTCGGCAACGTGCAGTCATCCGTGTCCTCCACCGAGGCCGTGGTGGGCGGCACCAGCTACACGGTGCAGAAGGGCGACACGCTCTCGCACATCGCCAAGGCGCAGTACGGCAAGGCCGGCCAGTGGCGGCGCATCTTCGAGGCCAACCGCGACCAGCTCGACGATCCCGACCGCATCCAGCCCGGCCAGGTGCTGAAGATCCCGCCGGCGGATGCCGACACCTGATCCGCGCGACACCCGCCCCAAGCCCCGAACCGCATGCCCAGAACCCCATGGAGAACCACCACATGATGCGCACCCCGATCCATGCCGCATTGGCCGCGGCACTGCTGGGCACGCTCGCCCTGGCCGGCTGCAAGAAGGACGAACCCGCCGTCGTCACCCCGCCCCCGGCCGCGCCGGCCCCGGCGACGATGCCGGCGCCCGCCCCCGTGGCCACGGTCAGCGTGACCTCGGTCGATCTCGGCACCGCGGTCGATGCCAACAACCGCGTCACCGCGCCGGCCACCACCTTTGCCACCGGCGACACCATCCACGCCTCGGTGGCCACCACCTCGTCGGACCCGGGCACGCCGCAGCGTGGCCAGCTCACCGCGCGCTGGTCGTTCGAGGATGGCCAGCTGGTGGACGAGCTGAGCCGCGACTTCGACTTCACCGGTACCGGCAACACCGCCTTCCAGGTCAGCAAGCCCGACGGCTGGCCGGTGGGCCGCTACAAGGTGGAGATCCTGCTCAACGGCGCGGTCGTGCAGACGCGCGAATACGAAGTGCGTTGATCCGCCTCCGCGCATGACCCCGAGGCCCGGCCCTGTGCCGGGCCTTTTCATCGTGCGGGTTCCGGTTAGGCTTGCGGACCCGCCCTCCTGGAGCACGCCGATGTCCACCCTACGCAAGGGCGCCGCCCTGCTGCCGCTGCTGCTGCTCGCCGCCTGTGCCACCGCCCAGCCTGGCGCCGACGCCTCCACGGCCAAGCCGGCCACGGTCAGCGAACACGCGCCCGATCCGCTGCTCGATGCAACACTCGGCGGAAGCTGGCGTTCCGCGGCGAACGTCGCCCGCGACCAGTACCGCCACCCGCGCGAAACCCTCACCTTCTTCGGCATCGAGACCGGGCAGACCGTCATCGAGGTCACGCCCGGCGCCGGCTGGTACGCCGAGATCCTCGCGCCGTGGCTGAGCAACGGCTACATCGCCGCCGTGGTCGACCCCGCCGCGCTCCCGGCGGGCTCCGGCCGCGCCTACCAGGACACCGCCCGCGGCCGGCTCGAGGCGCTCTTTGCCGCCGCGCCCGCGCAGTTCTCGCGCGCCCGCGTGGTGGCCTACGACCCGGCGGCGCCGGTGCTGGGCGCGCCCGGCTCGGCGGACGCGGTGGTGACCTTCCGCAACGTGCACAACTGGCGCAGCGCGGGCCAGGCCGAGGGCATGTTCAAGGCCTTCCATGCGGTGCTGAAGCCGGGTGGCGTACTGGGCGTGGTCGAGCACCGCGCCCTGGCGGACGTCCCGGCCAATGACAAGTCGGGCTACGTCGGCCAGGCGCAGGTGATCGCGATGGCCGAAGCCGCCGGGTTCCGCCTCGACGCTTCCAGCGAGATCAATGCCAACCCGCGCGACGACCGCAACCACCCGAACGGCGTGTGGACGCTGCCGCCGTCCAACCGCCACGACGCCGAGGACCGCCAGCAGTACCAGGCGATCGGCGAAAGCGACCGGATGACCCTGCGCTTCGTGAAGTAGTGCTGGTCGCGTTCAACAAGCCCCATGGCGTGCTGTGCCAGTTCACCGACCGCAGCACGCCGCCGCGGCCCACGTTGGCCGGCTTCGGCCTGCCGGCCGCGGTGTATCCGGCCGGCCGCCTCGACCATGACAGCGAGGGCCTGCTGCTGCTGACCGATGACGGCGCGCTTGCGCACCGCATCACCGATCCGCGCCACAAGCTGGCCAAGACCTACCTGGTGCAGGTCGAGGGTGCGCCGTCGCCCGCGCAGCTTGACGCGTTGCGCGCCGGCGTGACGCTCAGCGACGGGCCGACCCGTGCCGCGCACGCGCGCCTGCTTGACGCGCCTCCGCCGCTGTGGCCGCGCGATCCTCCGGTGCGCGTGCGCAAGACCGTGCCCGATGCGTGGCTGGAGCTGCGTATCTCGGAGGGCCGCAACCGCCAGGTGCGACGCATGACCGCCGCGGTCGGGCTACCCACGCTGCGCCTGGTGCGCATCGCGATCGGCGCACAGCGGCTCGGCGACCTCGCACCCGGCAGCTGGCGCGATGTCCCGGTGGCCGCGCCCTTCGCCTGAACGCTTCAGCGTGACCCTGCATGGCACGCCGCGCAGCACCGCGAAGCTTGCCGTGCGCCGCGGGGATTCTGCTACCTTCACGGCGCGGCCGCGGCGTATTCACGCGCCAGACCGGCAACGGATCGACGGGACGATCATGCCAACAGGGTTCACAGCACAGGGCCGCGTACTGGTCGTGGACGACCAGCAGGCCAACCTGCGCGTCGTCAGCGCGCTGCTGGCGCGCCATGGCTACGAGGTCGCCGTGGCCGACAACGGGCCGGCTGCGCTTGCCATGGTCGAGGCGCAGGTTCCGGACCTGGTGCTGCTGGACATGATGATGCCGGGCATGGACGGCTTCGGAGTGATGGCCGAAATCCGCGAGCGCGCGCTGCTGCGCGTGCCGGTGGTGTTCCTCACGGCCGCGCAGGACCGCGAGCTGCTTTTGCGCGCGTTCGGCGCCGGTGCGGTGGACTACGTGACCAAGCCGTTCATTCCCGAGGAGCTGATGGCGCGCGTCAACGCGCACGTCGGCCTGAAGCTGGCGCGCGACCGCCTGGAGCGGGTGGCCCGCGAACGCCAGGAGCTCGTCAACCTCGTCGCCCACGACCTGAAGAACCCGCTGTCCAGCGTGGTGTTCGCCAGTGACATGCTGCTGGCCGACAGCGTGCGCCCCGAGCGCGTGCCGCGTTACCTGCAGATGATCCGCGACAGCGCCGAGGATGGCCTCGGCTACATCCGCCGCTACCTGGAAACCCAGGCGCAGGCGCGCCGCCAGGACGAGCAGCCGGTCGACGCGCGTGCAGCACTTGGCGACGTGGTCGACTGGATCATGGGCCGCTACGCGCTGCAGTTCGAGGACCGCGGCTGCCAGCTGCGCGCCACTCCGGTCGGCAACGCCATGGTGGCGATGGACGCGGTGGTGCTGCGCCAGGTCGCCGAGAACCTGGTCAGCAACGCGATGAAGTACGCGCCGGGCAGCGACGTCGAGCTGTCGGCACCGGCCAGCGCGCCGGGCTACTGGCAGCTGCGGGTCGAAGACCGCGGCCCGGGCATCCCGGGCCATCGCCAGCGCGAACTGTTCCGTCCGTTCGTGCGCCTGGCCCACGATGATCCGGCGATCGCCGGCGCCTCCAGCGGGCTGGGACTGTCGCTGGCGAAGCAGATCGTCAGTGGTGCCGGTGGCCAGCTCTGGTACGAGGACCGCGAGGGTGGCGGCGCCTGCTTCGTGATCGAACTGCCGGAAGCCGCCACCGCCTGACCGCGGCTGGACCCTCAGTCGCCGTCGGCACCGCTGGCGGCGACCACGCCGTCGGCGTTGGCGGCGCGCTTGCGCGGCGCACCGCGCTTGGCCTCGATGCGGCGCGACTTGCCTTCGATCGCGGCCTCGGCCTCGGCCTTCCTGCGGTGCCTGCGCACCGCATACAGCACCAGGCCGATGCCGGCGGCCGCGGCGGCGACCGCCACCGGGTTGCGACGCACCACGTGGCTGACGGCACGCGTGCCGGTACGTGCGACGCCGATCGCGGCGCCGGTCTGCAGCCACTTGCCGGCGCCTGCCGGTACGACGTTGCGCAGGCCTTCGCCAAGCTGGCCGACCAGTTCCATGGCCTTGTCGGGGAGGGTGTCGCGGAGATGATGGCGCTTGTGCATGGGAGCCTCGTTGCGTGGGCCGGCGGACAATCGGCCGGCGGAACAGGATGCGGCAAGTCTGTTGCCGGGTGTGTCGCGCCGGCGTGATCGGAACAACGGCGATTCAGCCTTGGCGGGGCCGCGCGCGATGGGTCGGCGTGGCGTTCCAGGGATCCTCCGGCCACGGGTGCCTGGGATAGCGGCCCTTCATCTCGCGGCGGACCTCGGGCCAGGTGCGGTCCCAGAAGCCGCGCAGGTCGCCGGTCACCTGCAGGGGGCGGCCGGCCGGCGACAGCAGGTGCAGCAGCAACGGCACGCGGCCGTCGACGATCCGTGGCGTATCCGCCAAGCCGAACAGCTCCTGCAGTTTCACCGCCAGCACCGGCGTCTGCGGCGTGCCGTCGTCGTCGACCGCGTACTCGATTGCACGCGCCTGTCCCGACGGCACCAGGATGCGCGCCGGCGCGAGCGCATCCAGCCGCTGCTGCGATGCCCAGTCGATAAGGCCACGCAGCGCGCCGGCGAACGCGTCGGCGCCCAGCGCATCGAGTCTGGACTTGCCGGCGAACGCCGGCCGCAGCCAGTGGTCCAGGCCGGCCAGCAGCGCCTCGTCGTCAAGCTCGGGCAGGACCGGGCCGGGCAGATCGAACGCGCGCTGCCAGGCACGCAGCGCACGCACCCGCGCGCGCCACTGCCGCAGTCCGTCGCTCCAGGGCAGGGCGGCCAGACCAAGCGCGCGCACCGCATCGGTCAGCGCCTGCGCGGCGGCCTGCGGTTCGACGCGACCGGTCACGCGGCTGTCGAGCACGATGCCGTCGAAGCGGCGCACGCGCTCGCCGACCAGCGCGAGCCGCGCCGGATCCCAGCGCGTCTCGTCGCGGTCGCTGAAGCGCGCGGCGAAATCACGCCGCAGCAGCGCCTCGTCGACCGGCGCGGCGAGCAGCAGCAGCGCATCGCGCGCCTCGAAGCGCAGCTCGCTGGCCACCAGCCATGGCTCGCCGACCAGCGCGCTGTCATCGGCCAGCCGCGCCATGCGGCCGTTGGCCAGCTGGTAGCGGCGCAGGTCGCTGCCGTGGCGCGCGGCAACGCGATCGGGGAACGCGTGGGCGAGCAGGTCGCCGAGCGCGTGCGCGGGCACATCGCGCGGCGCCGGCGTATCGCAGCGCAGGCGACGGCGCCATTGTTTCGCGGCGGCATCGATGGTCGCCAGCGCGCCGCGGTTGGCATCGGCCGGAACGCGGCGCTCGCGGAACGCGGCCAACGCACGCCAACGCGCTGCGATCGCATCGCTGCGCACGCGCAGCGGGTCGCGCGCCTCGACCAGCGCCGCCAGGTCGCAGGCCAGCGCGCGCGCCGCCGGGTCGGGCGCGGCCAGCAGCATCGCCGCCAGCCGCGGATGCGTGCCGAGCGCGATCATGCGCCGCCCGCTGGAGGTGATCGCACCACCGTCGAGCGCACCCAGCCGGCGCAGCAGGTCACGCGCCGCCGCCATCGCGCCGGGCGGCGGCGGGTCGACGAAGCGCAGCGCGTCGCTGCCCCACGCGGCCAGCTCCAGCGCCAGCGCGGCCAGTTCGACCAGCGCGATCTCCGGGCGGCGCTGCGCTTCCAGGCGCAGCGATTCCGGCCACAGCCGGTACGCCCAGCCCTCGGCCACGCGACCAGCGCGGCCCGCGCGCTGGTCGGCCGAGGCCTGGGCGATGCGCACCACGTCGAGCCGGCTGAAGCCGCTGTTGGGGTCGTAGCGCGGCTCGCGCGCCAGCCCGCTGTCCACCACCACGCGCACGCCGGGCAGGGTGACGCTGGACTCGGCGATGTTGGTCGCCAGCACCACCCGCCGCCGGCCTTCCGTTGACGGGCGCAGCAGGCGCGCCTGTTCCTCGATGGCGAGCTCGCCGTGCAGCGCCAGCACCTCGGCGCCCGCGGCGGCGAGCGCGGCGCCGGATTCCAGCGCCGCCGCGCAGCGCGCGATCTCGCGGCGCCCGGGCAGGAATGCGAGCACGTCGCCGGGATGGCGCTCGAGCGCGTGCTCGATGGCGCGCCGCGCGTGGTGCTCGAGCACCTCGTCGCGCCGCGCCGGGAAATGCGCGATGTCCACCCGGTAGCTGCGCCCCGCGCTCGACAGCCGCGGCGCGTCGAGGAACGCCGCCAGCCGCTCGCCGTCCAGCGTGGCCGACATCACCACGATGCGCAGGTCCTCGCGCAACCCCGCCTGCACGTCCAGCGCCAGCGCCAGGCCGAGGTCGGCGGCGAGGTGGCGCTCGTGGAATTCATCGAACAGCAGCGCGCCCACGCCGGCGAGCATCGGATCGTCCTGCAGCATGCGCGTGAGGATGCCCTCGGTCACTACTTCGATCCGCGTGGCCGCCGACACCCGGTTCTCGAAGCGGATGCGATAGCCGATGGTCTGCCCGACCTCCTCGCCCAGCGACGCCGCCATGAACGTCGCCGCGGCGCGTGCGGCGACGCGGCGCGGTTCCAGCATCACGATGCGCTGGCCGGCAAGCCACGGCGCATCGAGCAGCGCCAGCGGCACGCGCGTGGTCTTGCCCGCGCCCGGCGGCGCCTCGAGCACCAGGCGGGTGTGGTCGGCGAGGCTGGCGCGGATCGCGGGAAGCAGGTCGTCGATGGGAAACGAAGCGTTGTTCACGCGCAAAGGATAGGGGGTGGGGTGGATGTTGATCCGGGTTTTTCTCGCGAAGGCGCGAAGGCGCGAAGGGAGCTGGGCAGGGAGGGGCGGGGCGGGGGACGCGGCCTACAATGTCGCCATGCAATTGATTGATATCGGCGCCAACCTCACCCACGACAGCTTCGACCATGACCGCGACCAGGTCATGGCGCGCGCGCGCGACGCCGGCGTCGTGCAGATGGTGGTCACCGGCGCCAGCCGCGAACACTCGCCGATGGCGCTGGAACTCGCCCGCGCGCACCCCGGCGAGCTGTTTGCAACCGCGGGCGTCCATCCGCACCATGCCGTGGACTACACCGCCGAGTGCGATGCCGAGATGCGCGCGCTGCTGGCGCATCCCGAAGTGGTGGCGGTAGGCGAGACGGGCCTCGACTATTTCCGGGATTTCTCGCCGCGCCCGGCGCAGCGCAAGGCCTTCGAGCGCCAGCTGGAGATCGCGGTGGACACCGGCAAGCCGCTGTTCCTGCACCAGCGCGACGCGCACGCCGATTTCGTCGCGATCATGAAGGAGTTCGAGGGCCGCATCGGCGCCGCCGTGGTGCACTGCTTCACCGGCAGCCGCGCGGAACTGTTCGACTGCATCGACCGCGACTGGCACATCGGCATCACCGGCTGGCTGTGCGACGAGCGCCGCGGCCAGCACCTGCGCGAGATCGTGGCCAACATCCCCGCCAGCCGGCTGATGGTGGAAACCGACGCGCCCTACCTGCTGCCGCGCTCGCTCAAGCCGATGCCGAAGGACCGGCGCAACGAGCCGATGCACCTCGGCCATATCGTCGAAGAACTCGCACGCGACCGTGGCGAGGACGTGGCAGTGACCGCGGCCAACGCCACGGCGACCACGCGCGCGTTCTTCCGGCTGCCCGCGCGCGACTGAAGCCGATCCGGCCGCCTGGTGCACGGCTGGCCGCATCGGCGCACTTCATGCGTCGGTAACGCCTCAGCGCTTCACCAGTTCGACGCGGCGGTTCCTGGCCTTACCCTCTTCGGTCGCGTTGTCGGCCACGGGCTGCGACTGGCCGTGGCCCTTCGCCTGCAGGCGGTCGGCGCCGATGCCCTGCGTGGCCAGCGCGGCCACCACCGCCCGCGCGCGCGCCTCGGACAGGCGCTGGTTGTGCGCCGCGTCGCCGCTGGCGTCGGTGTGGCCGTCGATCGACAGGCGCAGCGCCGGGTCGTCGCGCAGCAGCTGCAGCACCTGGTCCACCTGCGCTTGCGACGCGGGCAGGATGTCGGCCTTGTCCACGGCGAAGTTCACCTGGATCGCCACCCGGCCGTCGGCATCGATCTTCGCGCGCAGCGCGTCGGCCGGCAGCAGCGCCGACGTCGGCACCAGCGCGCGCTCGCGCAGCACGATCAGGCCGGCGAAGTGGCGGCCGGAACACGCGCGCACCCACACGTTGCCGTCGTCGCGCCGCAGCACGTAGACATCGACCGGATGCATCACCAGGCACTTGGCCTCGGGCGGATAGTCACGCATCACGGCCTGGATCGCCTTGTCCTGGCGCGCGTCGGACGGCTCCTCGCCGCTGTACACCTTCACCCCGCCCGCCGCGGTCACCACGTGCTCGATGTTGCGCGCGACCTCGGTGGCGGAGAAATCCTTGCCCGCATCCGGTGCCACGCGCATGCCGACGGCATGCACCTCGCCCTCGACGACTTCGAAGCGGTCGCCGACCCAGAACGCCGCCTCGCCATGCGCCAGCCGGCGGCTCTGGCGCGGTGTTTCGCGGTATCCGGCGGGAATGGTGAAGTACGGAAACGCACCCAGTTCGAGGGTCGACGCTGGCAGGGCGGCGATGTCGAAGCCGGCGGACTCGCCCGCGGCAGCCGCGCCGTCCGGCACGGACGCGATGTCGATGTCCATCGCGCCGGCCACGGCGGCGTCGCCCGGCTGCGCGCCGGCATCCGAGGGCTGCGCCTGCTGCGTCGCCTCCGCGACGCTGGGGCCGTCGGTGGACTGGTCGCATGCCGTGGCGGCGAGCGCGAGCATCGCGAACAGCAACGTGGTGCGGGTGGTGCGGCTGGTTTCCTGCATGGTGATCTCCGTGGTCCGGTCGTGCCGCGCGCGGCAGCGGGCAAACCTACCAGATCATGGAGACCGTCTTCAGCTGTCAATCCGGGCGTTGGCCGTTGATCGCGACCAGCTCCAGCTGGCGTGGGGCGGGATCGTCGCGCGTCACCACCTGCACCTGCTCGATGCCTGGCTGCTCGCAGGTGCGGCCGATCTCGGCCATCAGCTGGAGGCGCGTGTCGTAGACCTGGCTGAAGTTGTGCTGCCCGGTCCATTCGCCGACCTCGCGCTGGGTGGGCAGGACGCGATGGTCGCAATCGGCCAGGTAGCGGAGCGCTTCGGCCTTGACCGCCGGCAGGGACGGGATGGACTCCTGCGCGGCGACGGGCGCGATGGCAGCGGCAAGGAGCAGCGTGGCGAGGCTGGTGCGGACGTCCATGGGTGTTCTCCAGAATGAACGTGCCGGACGATTCCGGTGCCCAAGGCTCGCGCAACATCTCCCGCAGGTCTTGAGGGGTTTGCCCGGACCTGGTGATGCAATCGTTTGGAACGCGCGGAAAATGTCGGGGAAAAAGCCCGCGGGCGCGTGAACGCGCCCCCTGCGACGCGCTAGCTGCGCAATCCGACTCCGCGCTTCAGCAGCCACAGGCTCAACGCGCCCAGCGCCACCACGAAGCCCAGCATCAGCGCATACGCCACCCACAGCGGGACGTCGCTCTGCCCGAGCAGGCCGTAGCGGAATGCGTTGACCATGTAGAAGATCGGGTTGGCGTGGGTGGCGGCCTCGGCCCAGTCCGGCAGCAGGCGCACCGAATAGAACACGCCGCCGAGGTAGGTGAGCGGGGTGAGGATGAAGATCGGCACGATCGCCACGTCGTCGAACTTCTTGGCGTACACCGCGTTGACGAAGCCGGCCAGCGAGAAGATCGTCGCGCCCAGCAGCACCGTGCTCACCGTCACCCACGGGTGCGGGATGCGCACGGTGGTGAACAGCATGGCGATGCCCAGCACGATCACGCCCACCATCACCCCGCGAAGCACCGCGCCCGCGACGTAGCCGCCGAGGATCACCCACGGCGGCATCGGGCTGACCAGCAGCTCCTCGACGTGGCGTCCGAACTTGGCGCCGAAGAAGCTCGACGAGATGTTGCCGTAGCTGTTCTGGATCACGCTCATCATCACCAGGCCCGGCACGATGAAGTCCATGTAGGCGATGCCGTCCATGGTCCCGATCCGCGAGCCGATCAGGCCGCCGAAGATCAGGAAGTACAGGGTCATGGTGATCGCCGGCGGCACCAGCGTCTGGCTCCAGATGCGCAGGATGCGCATCACCTCGCGGCGCGCGATGGTGCCCAGCGCCACCAGGTTGGGGCGCAGGGTGCCGGCCTCGGCCACGGCGGGGTCGAGGGCGTTCATGCCGCCGCTCCGGGCAGCGCGGCCGGCGTGGCGGGCACCACCGGGTCGCCGGTCAGGCGCACGAAAAGCTCCTCCAGCCGGTTCGACTTGGTGCGCATCGAGCGCACGCGGATGCCGGAGGCGTCGAGGGCCGCGAACACGCGGTTGAGGTCCATGGCGCGCGGCATGTCGATGTCCAGGGTGTGCGCGTCGATCGCGGTGACCGCCGCGCCGGGGATCTCGGGCAGCGCCGTCGGCAGCATGCCGTCGACGTCGAACAGGAAGCCCTCGACGTCGAGCTTGGACAGCAGCGTGCGCATCGGCCCGTGCTCGATGATCCGGCCGTGGTCGATGATCGCGAGGTTGCGGCACAGGTTCTCCGCTTCCTCCAGGTAGTGCGTGGTCAGGATGATGGTGGTGCCGGCGGCGTTGATCTCGCGCAGCGACTGCCACATGCCGCGGCGGATCTCGATGTCCACGCCGGCGCTGGGCTCGTCGAGGATCAGCAGCCGCGGGTTGGTCATCATGGCGCGCGCGATCATCAGCCGGCGCTTCATGCCGCCCGACAGCGTGCGCGCCATCGACTTCGCCTTGCCGCCGAGGTGCGCGCGGTCGAGCTCGCGCTGCGCGCGCGGCAGCGCCTCGCGGCGCGGGATGCCGTAGAACCCGGCGTAGTTCACCAGGATGTCGAGCGGGTTCTCGAACATGTTGAAGTTGAGCTCCTGCGGCACCAGGCCGATCAGGCGCATCGCGCGCGCGCGCTCGACCTGCTGGTCCACGCCGAACACCCGCACCTCGCCCGAGGTGCGGTTGACCAGCGACGAGACGATCCCGATCAGGGTCGACTTGCCGGCGCCGTTGGGGCCGAGCAGGGCGTGGAAATCGCCGGGCGCGACATCCAGCGACACGCCCTTCAGCGCCTCGACACCGGTGTCGTAGGTCTTGCGCAGGTCGCGCACCGAAAGGGCGGCGTGGTCGCCGGCGGGCATGGGGGACTGGGTCATCGTGGGTCCTGGCCGCGGCCGGATGCGGCGGGGCGGTATTATAGGAGCCCTGCGGGTCGAGGCCCGGCAATGGTCTGTTCCGCTGTGCCCGCACAATTCCCGCTCAAGCTCGTTTCCCGCCGCATGCTGGCACCGTCGGTCGCGCACCTGACCTTCGTGCGCGATGACGGCGCGCCGCTGGACTACATCCCCGGCCAGTTCGTGCAGGTGCACTTCCACTACGCCGACGGCACCGCCACCAAGCGCAGCTATTCGCTGGCCACCATCCGCGACCACGTGCCGGATGCCGGCGAGAGCGTGGAGATCGCGGTGAGCTACGTGCCCGGCGGCGCCGCCACCTCGCTGTTCGAAAGCCTGCAGGAAGGCGGCACGGTGCAGGCCAGCGGCCCGTTCGGGCGCTTCTGCCTGCAGCCCGCCGACGACAACCGCCGCTACCTGCTGATCGCCACCGGCACCGGCGTCACCCCGTACCGCGCGATGCTGCCGCAGCTGGCCGACGCAATGGCGGCGCGCGGCATCGAGGTGGTGCTGCTGTTCGGCGCGCGCACCCCGCAGGAGCTGCTGTACGGCGATGAATTCCGCGCGTTCGCCGGGCGCCACCCGGGGTTCCGCTTCGTGCCGTGCTTCTCGCGCGAGCTGCCGGCGCCGGGCTCGGCGCAGGCGCATGCCGATGTGCGCCATGGCTACGTGCAGCAGTTCATCGACGAGTTCGCGCCATCGGCCGAGGGTGACATCGCCTACCTCTGCGGCAACCCGGACATGGTCGACGCCTGCTTCGAGGCACTCAAGGGCCACGGCCTGCCGGTGCCGCGCATCCGTCGCGAGAAGTACGTCAGCAGCAAGTAGCGCGTGGCTGCGCGCCGACGTGTAAAGCTCGCTTGACACCAGGCGCGGCGCGCCGCATCCTCCATGTCAAGCAAACTTGACACGGGGATCCACCATGCAATCCATCGAACGCCGCTACCGGCGCGAGTTCATCCCGGCCATGGCGGCCTACGTCGTGGTGCTGTTCCTGTCGATGTACGCGCTGCGCGCGGTCGATGCAACCTGGGCGCGTGGCTTGCTGGCGTTGCTGCCGGCGGTGCCGATCGTGTTCGTGGCGAGGGCGGTGTTGCGCTTCGTGCGCGACAGCGACGAGATGCAGCGCCGGATCCAGCTCGAGGCCTTTGCCCAGGCGTCACTGGTGCTCACGCTCGGCAGCTTCTCGCTCGGCCTGCTGGCGCTCGCCGGCGTGGTGCGGGTGGACACCGGCCTGGCACTGATCCTGGTGCTGCCGGCGTACATGCTGGCCTACGGCGTGTTCGCCTGCATCACCGCGCGCCGCTACCGGTGAAGAGCCGCGTCCGCGAACTGCGCGAGGGGCGCGGCTGGTCACAGGCGCAGCTCGGCGAACGTCTGGAGGTCTCCAGGCAGACGGTGAACGCGATCGAGACCGGCAAGTACGATCCCAGCCTGCCACTCGCGTTCCGCATCGCCGGGCTGTTCGCATCGACCATCGAAGCCATTTTCTTTCCCGAGGATCCCGAATGAGTACACGTGGAATGACCATCGCCACGCTGCTGGCCGCGGCGCTCGCCGCCGGCTGCACGGCGCAGACGGGTGGCGGCGTCGAGGGCGCGCTGGCCGACGGGCGCATGCGCCACGGCACGCTGGCGTTCGAACCCTGCTCGCTGAGCGCGGTCGGCGCGACCGCCGTGGAGGCGCAATGCACGCGCTTCGAGGTCCCCGAGGACCATGCCGCGCCCGACGGCCGCCGCATCGAACTGGCGGTGGCGTGGATCCCGGCCAAGGGCCAGGCGGAGCCCGACCCGGTGTTCATGATCGCCGGCGGACCCGGGCAGTCCGCGCTCGAGTCCTACCCGAGCGTGGCGCCGGCGTTCTCCGATGTGCGCCGCAACCGCCACGTGCTGCTGGTCGACGCGCGCGGCACCGGCGGCTCGCACCCGCTGCGCTGCAGCGACGGCGAGGGCGACAACGCGTTCGGGCCCGCAGACGACATGAGCCCCGACGCGATGCGCGCGTTCGCCGCCCAGTGCCGCGACACGCTGGCCAAGGACAGCGACCTGCGCCGCTACGGCACCATGGACCACGTCCGCGACCTCGACCTGGTGCGCGCGGCGTTCGGTGCGCCGCAGGCCAACCTGGTCGGCGTGTCCTACGGCACCCGCGTGGCGCAGCAGTACGCCAAGGCGTTCCCGGCGCAGGTGCGCACGGTGGTGATCGACGGCGTGGTGCCCAACAGCCTGGCGTTGGGCCAGGAGCACGCACGCAACCTCGAGGACGCGCTGGCCGCGCAGTTCGCGCGCTGCCGCGCCGACAAGGCCTGCCTGGCCAACCTCGGCGACCCGACCACGCAGCTGGCCGCGGTGCGCACCGCGCTGCAGGCCGGCAACCTCGCCGAGGTGCGCTTCCGCGACCCGGTGGACGGCGGGTGGCACACCCAGGCGCCGCAGTTCGGCGACCTGGCCGCGCTGCTGCGCATGTTCTCCTACCAGCCGGCCACGGCATCCACCCTGCCGCTGCTGCTGCACGAGGCCGCCAATGGCCGCTACGAGCCGCTGATGGCGCAGTCGCGGCTGCTGGTGGCGTCGCTCGGCGACATGATCGCGCACGGCATGCAGCTGTCGGTGATGTGCGGCGAGGACGCGGCCGACCTCAGGCCCGACCCGCGCGACAGCAGCAGCGTGCTCGGCAACGACATGGTGGAACTGATGCAGGCGCAGTGCGCCGCCTGGCCAGTCGCCCCGCGCGCCGACGACTTCCGTACGCCGCTGGGCGGCGACGTGCCGGTGCTGGCGATCAGTGGCGAGTACGACCCGGTCACGCCACCGCGCTACGGCGAGGAGGTCGTGAAGCACCTTGCCAACGGCCGCCACCTGGTCGCCCCGGGCCAGGGCCACGCGGTGCTCGGCGTGGGCTGCATGCCCAAGCTGTTCGCGCAGTTCATCGAGCGCGCCGATGCCGCCGGCATCGACGCCACCTGCCTCGAGCGCCTCGCCGCCGAGCCGCCGTTTGCCGGCAACTATGGCTGGGAGCCCTGAGATGATCGAAGTCCACGACCTGCACAAGAGCTTCCCGTCGAAGACCGGCCCGGTGCACGCGGTGCGCGGGGTCAGCTTCACCGCCCGCGACGGCGAGATCACCGGCCTGCTCGGGCCCAACGGCGCCGGCAAGACCACCACGCTGCGCATGCTTTACACGCTGATGTCGCCCGAGCGCGGCGAAGTGCGCATCGACGGCCTCGACACGCGGCGCGACGCCGCCGCCGTGCGCCGCCGCCTTGGCGTGCTGCCGGATGCGCGCGGGGTGTACAAGCGCCTCACCGCGCGCGAGAACATCGCCTACTTCGGGCGCCTGCATGGCCTCGACGACGCCACCATCGCCGCGCGCATCGCGGCGATGGCGGTGACGCTGGGCATGGAGGACTTCCTCGACCGGCGCACCGAAGGCTTCTCGCAGGGCCAGCGCACCAAGACCGCGATCGCACGCGCGCTGGTGCACGACCCGCGCAACGTGATCCTCGACGAACCCACCAACGGCCTGGACGTGATGACGACCCGCGGCCTGCGCGCGTTCCTGCAGCAGCTGCGCGGCGAGGGCCGCTGCGTGATTTTCTCCAGCCACATCATGCAGGAGGTCGCCGCGCTCTGTGACCGCATCGTCATCATCGCCAACGGCGAGGTGCGTGCCAGCGGCACGCCCGACGAGCTGCGCGCGCAGGCGGGCGAAGACAACCTGGAGGACGCCTTCGTCCAGCTGATCGGCACCGAGGAGGGCCTGTCCGCATGAGCCTGACCAACAACGCGTTGTTCACCGTTGCGCGCAAGGAGCTGATGGACCTGTTCCGCGACCGGCGCACGGTGATGCTCGGCCTGCTGATGGGGCCGATCCTGTTCCCGGTGCTGATCCTCGGCATCGGCTCGATGGCCGAGAAGC
Source organism: Luteimonas sp. MC1825 (assembly GCF_014764385.1). Taxonomy (NCBI): domain Bacteria; kingdom Pseudomonadati; phylum Pseudomonadota; class Gammaproteobacteria; order Lysobacterales; family Lysobacteraceae; genus Luteimonas; species Luteimonas sp. MC1825. The sequence goes on from NZ_CP061714.1 coordinate 2,909,044, forward strand.
GCGCGCGCACGCAGCTGGAATCCACGCTGGAGCTGCCGGTGATCGGCGCCGAGCACGCGCCCAACCTGGTGCGCCACCTCGGCACGCGCAACATCGGCACGCTGCCGCCGCCGGCCGACCCGGACACCGCCGTGCGCCAGCAGGAGCACGACGTGGTGCTGCGCATCCCGGCCGACTACCCGCAGCGCTGGCGCGAGAGCCGCAGCGCGATGGTCGAGATCATCTACGACTCGTCGCGCCAGGATTCGCAGATCCCGGTCGGCCGCCTGCAGGCCGCGCTCGCCCAGTACGGGCAGCAGCTCGGTGCGCTGCGCGTGGTGAGCCGCGGGCTGAGCCCGGAGGTGGCCACGCCGGTGCTGGTGGCGCAGCGCGACGTGGCCACGCCCGAGGCGCGGCGCGGCATGCTGCTGGCGTTCCTGCCGTACCTGCTGATCCTGAGCGCGTTCCTCGGCGGCGCCTACCTGGTGATCGACGTCACCGCCGGCGAGCGCGAACGGCAGTCGCTGGAGCCCTTGCTGGCCACGCCGGCCTCGCGCAGCGCGCTGATGAGCGGCAAGATCCTCGCCGCCTGCCTGTTCGGGATGCTCAGCCTGGCGCTGATCCTGGTGGCGTTCAAGCTGAGCTTCGCGCTTGCGCCGCGGGCGATGCAGCTGGTTTCGGTGTCGACACCGATGATGCTGCAGATGCTGCTGGTCCTGCTGCCGATGGTGCTGATCGGCACCACGCTGCTGACCCTCATCGCGGCCAGCGTCAAGTCGGTGAAGGAGGCGCAGAGCTACATGAGCATCCTGATGCTGCTGCCGATCGTGCCGACCGTGGTGCTGATGGTGAACCCGGTGAAGAACGCGCTGTGGCAGTTCACGGTGCCGTTCCTGGCGCAGAACCAGATGCTGCTGAAGCTGGTGCGCAGCGAGTGGATCACGCCACTGGAATGGGGAACCTACCTCGGCGCGGGTTTCGGACTGGGGGTGGTGCTGTGGCTGCTCGCCGCGCGGCTGTACCACCGCGAGAAGCTGGCGATCTCGGCCTGACGGCCGCACCCCCGCCTGTAGAAAGCCCGGCTTGCGCCGGGCTTTTTTTGGTTGGGCCCCTGTGGTGGCCGGGAGGGCTTCGCGGCTCATGTCCCCCGGCATCCGCCTGGCGGCGGATGCCTCCTCCTTTACTTCCCCGCGAAGCCCTCCCGGCCACTTCGGGGCTCTGCGCTGGCTGCGGGTACAGCCAACATTCGCGAGATGGGGGGCTGTGGCTTTGGCTCCCGCAACAACCGCGTAGTGCGGCGGAGCGGGTGCCAAGGCCCTTGAGGGCGAAGTCAAGGAGGAGGCGCTGGCCGCCAGGCCAGCGCCGGGGGACATGAGTCCTCAAGGGCCTTGGTACCCGCCGCTAACACCAGCCCCGCGCTTTTCCGCCAGTCGGGAAAGAACCACAAAAAAGCCCGGCTTGCGCCGGGCTTTTTCCTGCGTCACGCCACGCGGCTCAGCCGCCGGGATTGAACGCGATGGTGCGGCGGGTGGTGACCGGCTCGGCGACCGGCTCGAAGCGCCAGCGCCGGACCGCGGCGACCGCCTCGCGGTCGAAGACGCGCGGCGGGTTGGCACGCACCACGCGCGCATCGGTGACGCTGCCGTCCGGCGACACGGTGAACTCCACCTGCACCTCGCCGGACTGCGCGGCGCGCAGCGCCTCGGCCGGATAACGCGGTGCCGGCGTGCTGAGCGCGCGCAGGGCGGTGCCGGCGGCCGGCGTGGTGGCCGCGGCCGGCCTTGCGGCGGCGGCGCGCTGCTCGGCCGCGCGCTGCTCGGCGGCACGCTGCTCGGCTACGCGCTGCTCCTCGCGGCGCGCGGTGGCGGCGGCTTCCTCGGTCGCCGCGCGGGCGGCGGCCGCCTGCTGTTCGACCAGCTTCTGCGCGGCCACGCGCTGCTCCTCGGCCTGGCTGCGCTCACGGTCGGCGGCCAGTTGTTCCTGGCGCGCGGTTTCCTGCTCGGCGGTCAAGGCCTGCTGGGCGACGCGCCGGGTGGCGACTTCCTCCGCCCCGGTGATGGAGGCCTTGAGGCGCGCCAGCGACGGATGGTTGGCGTCGGCCTTTTCGATCAGGGCCGACAGGCGGCGCGCCTCGAGGAAGTCCTCGCGGTCGCGGCCCTGCTCGGTGGCGATCACCACCATCGGCATCAGGTCGGTGAGCGCACTGGAGACCGCGGCGTCGCCCGGCGACTTCTCGCGCAGGGCCAGGTAGTACTCCATGGCGTTGTCACCGGCGGGCGCGTACAGCTTGCTCTCGGCGTACGCCGCGCGCGCCTTGGCGCGGAGTTCGTCGGGGCTGAGCGCGGCAAGCTCGGCGGCGGCGCCTTCGGTCGCGGCCGCGGCCGCGGCGGCGGCCTGCTCGCCGGTCACCGCGGCGGCCGGCGGGTTGGTGGTGGCCTCGTCGCCCTTGCAGGCCGACAGGGCACAGATCAGTGCCACGCCCAGCGCGAGCCGGTAGACCACCGGGCGCGGGAACGCATGTTTTGTCACGGACATCGGTTCAACTCCCCCTTGGTGCGCGGGCGCGCACGTGTGCGTAGCACGCGACAGGCGCGGCCGTTTGTCAACTCCCGGGCGCCGTCGGCGCCGCCTGCGCTACTTGCCGATGCAGAAGCGCGAGAAAATGTGACCGAGTAGTTCATCCGCGCCGACCTGGCCGGTGACCTCGCCCAGCGCCCCGTGCGCGACACGCAGCGCCTCGGCGGCAAGGTCCAACGCCTCGCCGGCGAGGGCGTCCGCCGCGGCCTCCAGGTGGCCGGCGGCGCGGCCCAGCGCCTCGACATGCCGCGCGCGCGCGGTGAATTCACCTTCGCCCGCCGCCGGCTCGCCCAGCACCGCCGTGCGCAGGCGCGCGTGCAGGGCCTCCAGTCCGGCCCCCGAGCGCGCCGACACGCGCAGCACGCCCGCGGCCGGCGGCGGCGCATCGGCGGGCAGCAGGTCGGCCTTGTTGTGCAGCCACAGGATCTCCGGCACCCCGGCAAGCGCGGCGTCGAGCGCGGCGCGGCCGGCGTCGGGATCGCGCGCATCCAGCACCACCACCGCCAGCCCGGCGCGCGCCAGCTCGTCGCGCGCGCGGCGCATGCCTTCGCGCTCGATCGCATCGCCGCCTTCGCGCAGGCCGGCGGTGTCGACGAGGATGAGTTCGGCACCGTCGACGCGCAGCGATTCGCGCAGCAGGTCACGCGTGGTGCCGGCGACGTCGGTGACGATGGCGCGCTCGCTGCCGGCCAGCGCGTTCAACAGCGAACTCTTGCCGGCATTCGGCGGGCCCACGATCACCGCGTGCAGGCCATCGCGCAGGCGCCGCCCGCGTTCGGTCGCGGCCAGCAGCGCGGCCAGCGCGGCGCGGGCCCCGGCGAGGCGCGCGGCCAGCAGGTCGCCGCCCAGGGTGTCGAGCGGCTCGTCGGCGAAGTCGATGGCGGCTTCGGCATGCACGCGGATGGTGACCAGCGCGTCGGCCAGCGCCTCCACCCGGCGCGAGAACGCGCCGTCGAGCGCCCGTCGCGCGCCGCGCGCGGCGAGCATGTCGCCGGCGTTGATGAGGTCGGCCACGGCCTCGGCCTGCGCCAGGTCGAGGCGGCCGTTGAGGAACGCGCGCTCGGTGAATTCGCCGGGCCGCGCCATGCGCGCGCCCAGCGCGCAGCAGCGCGCCACCAGTGCCTGCAGCAGCGCCGGGTTGCCGTGCGCCTGGAGTTCGGCGACGTCCTCGCCGGTGTAGCTGGCCGGGCCCGGGAACAGCAGCGCGATGCCGTCGTCGAGCACCTCGCCGGCGGCGTCATGGAAGCGTGCGTGGTGCGCATGGCGCGGGCGCAGCGTGCGCCCGCAGACCGTGGCCGCGATGGCGGTGGCCGCCGGGCCCGACAACCGCACGATGCCGATGCCGCCGGCACCGGACGCGGTGGCGACCGCGACGATCGTGTCGGTCGCGGCCTCAGGCATGGCGGCGCGGGCCGGCCAACGGCGTCACTTCTTCGCGACCGCCGTCCCGGAGTCGCCGGGCTTCACCGGCTTGTCGGCATAGCGGCGGATCAGCCACCACTGCTGCAGCAGGCCCAGCGAGCCGTTGGTGACCCAGTACAGCACCAGGCCGGCCGGGAAGAACACCATGAACACGCCGAACACCAGCGGCATCAGCTGCATCATCTTCTGCTGCATCGGGTCCATGCCGACCATCGGCGCCAGCTTCTGCGTCGCCCACATCACCGCGATGTTGACCACCGGCAGGATGAAGTACGGGTCGCGCGCGGTCAGGTCCTGGATCCACAGCATCCATGGCGCGTGGCGCAGCTCCACCGACTCCAGCAGCACCCAGTACAGGGCGAGGAAGATCGGCATCTGCAGCAGCACCGGCAGGCAACCGCCGACCGGATTGATCTTCTCTTTCTTGTAGAGCTCCATCATGGCGACCTGGAACTTCTGCTTGTCGTCGCCGTAGCGCTCCTTGAGCTGCGCGATGCGCGGCTGGAACTTGCGCATCTTGGCCATCGACTGGTACTGCGCCTTGGACAGCGGGTACAGCACCAGCTTGACCAGCATCACCAGGCCGATGATCGACCAGCCCCAGTTCTGGAACAGGCCGTGCAGCTTGTTGAGGATCCAGAACAGGCCTTCGCCGAGGAAGGCGAACACCGAGAAGCGGCTGTAGTCGACCGCGCGGTCCAGGCCGGGGACGCCCTGGGCCTTGATCTGGCCGACCAGCTTGGGCCCGACCCACAGGCGCGCGCTGGTGGTGGCCTGGCCGTCCGGCGCCACCATCACGCCCGGGCCGACTTCGCGGATCAGGTACAGCGGCACGCCGCCGGCGCCCGGCGTGGACTGCAGCGAAACGGTCACCTCGTCGGTCGGCTGCGGGATCCAGGCGCTGAAGAAGTGGTGCTGGAGCATCGCCAGCCAGCCGCCGGTCTGCACCTGGTTGAGCGGGCCGTCATCGATGAAGTCGGCGTACTTGCGGCGGCTGTAGCCGTCGGTGGCGCTGAACCAGGTGGCGCCGTTGAAGCTGAAGGACTCCGGGTTGGTCCAGCCGGCCTTGACCGCGAGCGGCAGGCGGATCAGCTGGCGGTACACGTGGCCCTGCCAGGGCGCGGCACTCTTGTTGTAGACGGTGTCGCGCACGTCGATCGCGTAGCTGCCGCGCGTGAACACGTACACGCGGCGGATGCTGACGCCGTCCGGGCCCTGCCATACGAACGGCACCTCGAGCGTGTCGCTGCCGGCGGCCAGCTGGTACTGCAGCTGCGCGGACTCCGGCTGGAAGCCGGCCTCGTGTGTCGGCGCCGCGTTGCCCTGGCTGACCCAGCCGCTCTGCGCGGCGAAGAACCGCGCCGGCGCGTCATCGAACAGGCGCACCGGCGCGCTGCCATCATCTCGGGTCTGCGGGAACCCCAGCAGGTCGGCGCGTGCGACCACGCCGCCACGCAGCGCGAGGTCGAGCACGTCGGTGCGCACCTGGAGCAGGCCGGCGGTCGCCGGCGCCGGGGTGGCGCCCATGCCCGGGATCGCCCCGGCCGCAGCTGCCGCGGGTGCGACCGGCACCGCACCGGGGACCGCCGCCGCGGGCGGCGCTCCGGGGATGCTGGCATCCGGGCCGGCGATCGCGGCGGTGGTGTCCGCCACCGGAACCGGCGCGCGCTGCTCCTTGCCCCACTCCATCCACAGCAGGGTCGCCACCATCAGCCAGGCGAAGATCAGGAAGGTGCGGGTCTGGTTCATCGGGCAGGCATGCTCATTGGCCGGCAGGTCGCGGCGCTGGGATGGCGGGAAGGGGGGCGGCGGGCATTGTGCCGGTCAGGTCAGGTGCGGGCAACGCGCCGGCACGGCGCAACGCATCGCGGAAGGCTTCGCGCAGCGCTTCCGGCGCCGCCTTGGAGGCACCGTGGCGCACCACCACGACGAACGCCGCGTCCGGCAATGCGGCGCGGACATGGCGGAATTCATCGCGCAGCGCGCGCTTGATGCGGTTGCGTGCCACCGCGCGGCGATCGACCTTGCGCGACACGGCCAGGCCGAGGCGCGCGGGCGCGCCATCACGCAGGACGTGCAGGGCCAGCAGCGGCGTCGCCGTGCGGCGGCCGTCCTGGAACACCCGGTCGAATTCGGCACGCACGCGGACACGCGCTTGGCGGGGCAAGCGGAGGTTCATGCGAAGCGGAACAATGGCGGCCAGCGGAAGCGGCCGCCAGGCAACGTCAGGCCGTGAGGCGCGCGCGGCCCTTGGCGCGGCGGCGGGCAAGGATCTTGCGGCCGTCGGCAGTCGCCATGCGGGCACGGAAACCGTGGTCGCGCTTGCGCTTGAGGTTGCTGGGTTGGAAGGTGCGCTTGGTGGCCATGGTGTCGGTCGCTCTAGCTGACGCGGCGGAAAGAACCGGAGATTCTAGGCGCGTCGACGGGCGCAGGTCAAATCGCGTGCCGGCGCGCCCTGGCGCACCGGG